>NZ_LQIN01000013.1 GCF_001500065.1 Mycobacterium sp. IS-3022 | reverse complement strand
GATGCGTACCCCCGCCTCCACCGCCCAGAACACCGCGGGACGACGGATGGATCGGCAAGCTGTTGGCCGTCGCCGGCGTCGCCGTGACGCTCATCGGAGTGGTGTTCCTGCTGGTGCTGGCCGCGCAGGCGGGCGTCCTCAGGCCCGAGATCCGGGTCGCGGCCGGTGCGATGCTGGCCGCCGGACTCGTGGGCGCCGCGCGGTGGCTGTACACCCGTCCCGGCGGTCGCGTCGGCGCAATCGCGCTGGCCGCGACGGGTACCGCCGCGGCGTACATGGACGTCATCGCGGTGACGACGATCTATGACTGGGTGTCCGCACCCGCCGCGCTGCTCATCGCCGCGGTGATCGGGGGAGGCGGCCTCACGTTGGCGCGTCGCTGGAACTCCGAGCACCTGGGGCTGCTGGTGCTGGTGCCGCTGCTGGTGTTGGCGCCGGTGGTGGTCGGGGGTGTCACGCTGCTGCTCGTGGCGTTCATGCTTGCGCTGTCGGCGGCGTCGCTGCCCGTACAGCTCGGCAGGGACTGGCCCTGGCTGCATGCCGCCCGCATCGCGGCGGGCTCGCTGCCGCTGCTGACCGCACTCGTGGGTGTCTATTTCGACGATGGACGCGATCGGTGGCTGGCCGGTGCGTGCGGTATCGCGGCACTGCTCGCGATCGCCGGCGCGCTCATCCTGCTGCCCCACACCGCGAACAAGCCGGTGATGGCCGTGCTCACCGGCGCGGGTGTCCTGCCCGTGCTGTCGGTCGGGCTGGCCGTCGACCGTGTCGTCGCGGCCCTGATGGCGGCCGCGCTCGCCGCGGCGCTGCTGGCCATCGTGCTCGTCGGCGAGCAGCTGCCCGGAGTGGATCGCAGCGTGCGCCGGATCTGGGCGGTGCTATCGGCGGTGTCGGCGCTGATCGGCGTGCTGGTGGCGTTCGACGGCAGGATCGCGGGCCCCGTGCTGCTGGCGACGGCGCTCGTGGTGGCGACGGCCGGTCGCCGCCGGGCCACGGCCAGGGTGATCGCCGTGGGCTTTGCGCTGATCGGTACGGGGTTCTATCTGAGCTACGCCCCGCCGTCAACACTGATGCGCGCCACCGCGACCAGCGTCGCGGCGGGTATTTCGACGTTGGTCGCCAGCGTTCTGCTCACCGCGTGTGCGGCCGTGATCGTGTGGGCGTTCCCCCGCCGGAGCTCGGCGGTGTGGGCGGTCTCGGCGGCCGTGGCGGGATACGCGATCACTATGTTCGCGGTGACCGCCGGCGTGTTGGTCGGCGGCACCGACGGCGGGTTCTTCGCGGGCCACATGGCGGCGACGATCTGCTGGATCGGGCTGGCCGCCGCGTTGTTCGGCTACGCTGCCCGGCGTCCGCGCGCCGATCGTTCCCTGCCGATCGGCGGGGGGCTGGCGCTGGTCGCCGCCGCGACGGCCAAGCTGTTCCTCTTCGATCTGGGCACCTTGGACGGCATCTTCCGGGTGGTGGTGTTCATCGTGGTCGGCCTGGTACTGCTGGGCATGGGTGCCGGCTACGCGCGGCTGCTGGAAAAGCAGGACCAGCAGCAGAACATGCCCGTGACAGCCGACACACGCTAAACTGGACTCAATCTAGATTAGGAGGCGTTGAAAGAGTCATGAACACCACACGTCGTCTCGAAACAGAAGTCCAGGGATTCCAAGCGTCGGCCGAACTCAGCGCCAGCTTGCAGCGGGTGCTGGTCGACCTCATCGAGTTGCACCTGCAGGGCAAGCAGGCGCATTGGAACGTCGTCGGCACCAACTTCCGCGACCTGCATCTGCAGCTCGACGAACTCGTCGAGTTCGCCCGCGAGGCCAGCGACACGGTCGCCGAACGAATGCGCGCCCTCGACGCCATACCCGACGGCCGGTCGAACACCGTCACCGTCGGCACCACGCTGCCGCAGTTCCCGGCATACGAGGTGAGCACGCAGGAGGCGGTCGACCTGATCACGGGCCGGATCTACGCCGCCGTCGGGACCATGCGAGCGGTGCACGACGCGGTCGACGCCGAGGACCCCAGCACCGCTGACATCCTGCATCAGCTGATCGACGGCCTGGAGAAGCTGGCCTGGCTGATCAAGTCGGAGAACCGCAAGGTCTAACGGGCCGGTCAACCGGCGCGCAGATCACCGCGATCGCGGCATCGATCAGCGCGTCCAACTCGGGCCTGCCCGCGCCGGACCTGGCGCGAACCGACAGCGCGTTGAGCGTCGCCGTCGCGATCTGAGCGAGCGCGTCGGGCGCGTGCGGTGCAAGTTCGCCGTCGCGGCCGGCGCGCTCGAATCGTTCGGCGAACGTCGCGGTGAACGCTGCCATCGTCTCCTCGACGATCGCGCGCGCCTGCGCGTCGCCGGTCGCCTCGGTGAGCGCCGTGCCGATCAGAAAGCAGCCGCGCGGCCCGCCGTCTCCGGACAGGTAGAAATCGCGGGCGTAGCGGTAGACCGCCCCGAGCGCCTCGCGCAACGGCAGTGGCCGCGCCAGCGCCGCTGACAGCCAGGCCCGGCTGGTGTCGGCGTAGTCGGCTGCGGCGCGCCGGTAGAGCGCCCGCTTGTCACCGAACGCGGCATAGATGCTCGGCCGGTTCATGCCCATGGCCGCCGCAAGATCGTCCAACGAGGTGCCCGCGTAGCCGGCGCGCCAGAACGTTTCGCGCGCCCGGCGCAAGGCGACCTCGGGATCGTAGGCACGCGGCCGACCGCGGCGACGGGCCGCTGCTCTGGTCACGTCGCGAATTTTATACTAGTTTGAACAAAATGAGGTTGTCGCACGTCGACCAGGGTTCCGGCGAACCCGTGCTACTACTGCACGGCTATCCGCAGAGCGCCTCGTGCTGGCGGCATCAGATCCCCGCGCTCGCGCAGCAGTACCGGGTCATCGCGCCCGACTGGCCCGGTTTCGGCCGGTCCGAGCCGCCCGGCACGCCGCCGACCTACGACAACGAGGTCGATCGCATCGACGCGTTCGCCGACGCGATCGGTCTGGACCGGTTCAACCTCGTCGCGCATGACTACGGCGGGTTCCTCGGCCTGGGCTACACGCTGCGCCGCCCCGGGCGGGTCCTGCGGTTGGCGTTGCTCAACACCAGGGCGCACAACACCTTCCGGCCGTGGTTCTACCGCTATTCGCTGACCCAGCGATGGGCGGCGGCCCACGTTCCCGGGCTGGTCCGCCGGTTGCCGCTGCGCCGACTGCACCACGCGGCGTTGCGGCCGTATCGCGTGCTGGGCTGTTTCGACGATGCGCTGGAAGCCGAGTACCTGGGTTGGATGGACTCGACCGCCGGCCGCCGGACATTCGTCGAGTTCTTCCGCCACTACCACGTGCCCGCGATCCCCGACCTCGCGTCGGGCCTCCCGCACATCACCTGCCCGACGGCGGTGATCTGGGGCGACCGCGACCGTTACATTCCGTTCACGACCGCCCGGCAGCTGGCGGACCGCATTCCCGGTGCCACCCTGACCCGGCTGACCGGCGCCGACCACTACGTCATGGAGGAGCGCCCCGCCGAGGTGACCGCGGCTCTGCTCGAACTGCTGGCGCGGCCGTGCGTCGTTTCCGGCGATGCGGGTATATCACCGGCGTGACCGTGACTCGAGACATCCACGCCTCCCGCCGGCAGGTGTGGGACGTGATGGCCGACGGATGGACGTACTCACAGTGGGTCGTCGGCAACAGCCGGATGCGCGCTGTCGACGCGGACTGGCCGGCGCCCGGCTCGCAGATCCGCCATTCGATCGGGGTGTGGCCGCTGCTGCTCGACGACGTCACCGTGGTCGAGAAGAGCGTGCCACTGGAGGAGCTGGTGTTGCACGCGAAGGGACGGCCGTTCGGCGGCGCGCGAATCGTGTTGCGGCTAAGCGATATTCCCGACGGCTGCCGGGTCGAGATGCAGGAGTTTCCGGTCAGCGGACCGGCCGCGCTCTTGCCGAACCGGTTGTCCGACATCGCGGTCTATCCGCGGAACCGGGAAACGTTGTGGCGGCTCGGCGCGCTGGCCGAACGGCTCAAGCCGACTGAGCTCTCTGACGACTGAGCGGTTCGAGTTCCACCGCGTCGCGGACCGCTGAATCGTCGCGCCGCCCGACGAGGTACCAGGTCCTCATGACGCCCTTGCCCTTGACGTCGACCTCGCCGCGCGGTTCCAGGACGAATGTGCTTCTGAGCCGTTCGTAGACATCGTGCGGCACCTGGATGCGGCCCTCGACGTCGGTGGTCTCCATGCGCGATGCGACGTTGACCGCGTCGCCCCACACGTCGTAGAAGAACTTGCGCGCGCCGACGACGCCGGCGACCACCGGGCCCGCGGCGAGCCCGATGCGCAACGGCACCTCGCGTCCGTGCGGGTCGCGCAGGTCGGCCACTGCGTCGGCCATATCGAGCGCGAGACAGGCCAGCGCCTCGAGGTGATCCGGTCTCGGTTGGGGCACGCCGCTGACCACCATGTAGGAGTCGCCGCTGGTCTTGACCTTTTCCAAGCCGTGCCGGTCGACCAGCGCGTCGAGGTCGG
Source organism: Mycobacterium sp. IS-3022 (assembly GCF_001500065.1). Taxonomy (GTDB): domain Bacteria; phylum Actinomycetota; class Actinomycetes; order Mycobacteriales; family Mycobacteriaceae; genus Mycobacterium. Next base: position 71,206 of record NZ_LQIN01000013.1, on the reverse strand, counting down.
TGTAGAGGCGGTCCAGGAAGCGCACGAGATCGCTGGGCGTGGTGTCGCTGGCCCGCTTGGTGTAGCCGGCGATATCGGCGAACAGGATCGACGCGTCGTCGTACTTGTCGGCGATCACGGCACGGGTCGGATCCTTCAGCCGCTCGGCAATCGGGGCGGGCAGGATGTTGGCCAGCAGCCGCTCGGAGCGGTCGTACTCGGCCTCCATCGCCAGCCGAGCCCGGTGTATCTCACGAAGGGCGTACCACAGCGTGGCGATGACGAGAATCCACGCGGTCACCACGGTGAGGACGAACGAGGTCGTGAACGCCCACGGCGGTTGGATGCCGGTGTCGTTCGGGACAAGGAACTCCAGCAGGATCACCGTCACCGCGCCCACCGCCGACAGTGTCGCCGCCAGCAGGATGTGGTCGATGCCCAATACCAGCACCATGATCGCCGCCGCGACAACGAAATAGAACTGCAGCCCCGAGCCGGTGCCCAGCTGAATGCACTGGACGGTGATCGTCGTGTAGGCGACCGTGAAGAACACCAGCGGCGCAACGAGTTCCCCGAACCGGCACATCAACGGGATCAACGCGAAAGCCGCCGCGCTGACGAGGTTGATCACCGGGATCCACCACACCTCGAGGCCGACGAGCAGGCCCTGCAGCCCGAAGAAGGCGCTGATCGCCGCGCTGATCATCGCGGTCACGTCGAGCACCCGGCGGTGCCGTGCGGCGCTCTCGGCGTGGTGGCGGACGCGGGCCGGCATCCGGCTTTCCAGCGCGACTTCCGGCACACAGACCGGCCGCAGTCTCATCTCCACGTCTAGAGCGTAACGCTGGAAGTCCCGGCGACCTGGGCTTTGTCGGGGATGGGACGACGGCGGTGGTGCCCTCGGTGAGACTCGAACTCACACTGTCACGATTTTGAGTCGTGTGCCTCTGCCAATTGGGCTACGAGGGCCAGACGTCGGTCTGTGTCATGTCGCCGTGCGGCTTACCACCATAGATGATGCCCCGCAGTCGCTGGACGTGCCTGCTACCGCCACAATGTCTTCCATGGCATCCGCTCCTGGGTCAGCGACCGACGCCGTGAAGGCACGCCGCGTTCTCGTCGCCGAAGACGAAGCGCTCATCCGCATGGACCTGGCCGAGATGCTGCGCGAGGAGGGCTACGAGATCGTCGGCGAGGCCGGCGACGGGCAGGAGGCGGTCGATCTCGCCGAGAGCCTGAAACCCGACCTCGTGATCATGGACGTCAAGATGCCGCGTCGCGACGGCATCGACGCGGCATCGGAGATCGCCGGCAAACGCATCGCGCCGATCGTGATCCTGACCGCCTTCAGCCAGCGGGAACTGGTGGAACGAGCCAGGGATGCCGGCGCGATGGCCTACCTCGTCAAACCGTTCACCATCACCGATCTCATCCCGGCCATCGAGGTCGCGGTGAGCCGGTTCGGTGAGATCTCCGCCCTGGAGCGGGAAGTGGCGACCCTGTCCGACCGGTTGGAGACCCGCAAGTTGGTCGAGCGCGCCAAGGGTTTGCTGCAGGCCAAGCAAGGCATGACCGAACCCGAGGCGTTCAAGTGGATTCAGCGGGCCGCGATGGACCGGCGCACCACGATGAAACGAGTCGCCGAGGTGGTGCTCGAAACCCTCGACACGCCCGGCGAGGCACCGGAATCAGGCTGACGGGCCGACCCGGCGGTTCGTAAAAACTTCGTTTCCGACCGCGCAGAGCAAGCACCGGGGTCGAGCGTTGGCTATGGTCTTCCCGGAACGTCGCCCTGCCGAGCCAGGTTGAGGCGCGGAGCCGACTAGAACTTTGACCCGGAGGTGAAGCGTGCGCGGTCGCGGAGCACGAAAAGCAATTGCTATCAGCAGCGCTGGTTTGGTCGTGCTCGGCAGCGCAATGTCCCTGGCGGGCTGCCAGCAATCCCAGCCGAGCGAGGGCGGTGCGGCGCAGACCGATCTGAAAATCGTCGAGCAGGTTCCGATCGACGAGAACGGCGCGGAGATCACCCCGCCGGACACTGCCGCGGCGGCTGACCCCGCCGGCGACGGCAAGGCGCAGTGCCCACCCGTGTCGATCGCGATGGCGGGCGCGCTGAACGGCCCTGACGCCGCGCTGGGCATCAACATCAAGAACGGCATCCAGTTGGCGGTCGACCAGCACAACGCCGCAAACCCGGGCTGCAAGGTGCAATTGAAGACCTTCGACACCGAGGGCGATCCGCAGAAGGCCAGCCAGACTGCGCCACAGATCATCAACGACGCGTCGATCATCGGCCTGATCGGACCCGCGTTCTCCGGGGAAACGATGGCCACCGGAGACGTGTACAACCAGGCCGGCCTGGTTGCCGCGACTGCCTCCGCCACCAACGTCACGCTGTCGCAGAAGGGCTGGAAGACGTTCTTCCGTGGCCTCGGAAACGACGGGCAGCAGGGGCAAGCGGTCGGCAATTACCTGAAGAACACGCTGGGCCACAAAAAAGTATGCGTGGTCGATGACAGCACCGACTACGGCCTGGGGCTGGCGACCGTGGTTCGAAACACGCTCGGCGCAGTCGCCGACCCGGCGTGCAACATCTCGGTGAAGAAGGGCGACAAGGACTTCTCGGCTGCGGTTACCCAGATCAAGGGCGCCACCCCTGACTCGGTGTTCTTCAGCGGCTACTACGCCGAGGCCGCGCCGTTCGCCCAGCAGCTCAAAGACGGCGGATACACCGGGACCTTCGTCAGTGCCGACGGCACGAAAGACCCGGAGTTCGTCAAGCAGGCCGGCAACGCGGCAGAGGGCGCGATCCTGTCGTGCCCGTGCACGCCGGCGCCTGCTGAGTTCACCGAGGAGTACAAGAAGGCGTTCAACGCCGATCCCGGTACGTACAGCGTCGAAGGCTACGACCTCGGCACCATCATGCTGAAGGGCATCGACTCCGGGAGAACCACCCGCCCCGACCTCCTCGAATTCGTCCGGACCTACAACGGCCAGGGGATCGGACGCAAGTACCAGTGGGATCCCAACGGCGAACTGACCTCCACCCTCATCTGGATCTTCAAGGTTCAGTAGGAGACCAGATCGAGAGACCGGGATGCCCCCCGAGTGCGTCGACCAGTACACCTGCCTGGCCGCCAACATCAGCTTCAACCTGGACGGGTTGCGAGACGGCTTCTGGCAGTTGACAATCGACGGCCTGTCGTGGGGCGCCATCTACGCCTTGGTTGCGGTCGGGTACACGTTGGTCTACGGCGTGCTGAAGTTGATCAACTTCGCCCACTCGGAAGTCTTCATGTTCGGCATGTTCGGCGCGTATTTCTGCCTCGACATGATCCTCGGTTTCACCCCGAGCGGTAACACGTACGACAAGGGCATCGCGCTGACGGTGCTGTATCTGGGCATCGCGATGCTGTTCGCAATGATGGTGTCCGGCGCCACCGCGATCGGACTGGAGGCGGTCGCATACCGACCGCTGCGCAGACGCAAGGCCGAGCGGCTGTCGTTTCTGATCACCGCGATCGGCATGTCGTTCGTGTTGCAGGAGTTCGTGCACTTCATCCTGCCGAAGATCATCGACGGGTACGGCGGATCCAATGCGCAGCAACCGATCCGGCTCGTCTCGCCCGAAACTCAGTTCACGGTGTTCGGCGCCGCGGTCTCCAACATCACGCTGATCATCGTGGGCGGGGCGCTGGTCCTCGCGTTGATGACGGACATCACCATCAACCGGACGAAGTTCGGACGCGGAATCCGGGCCGTGGCCCAGGATCCCGACACCGCGACGCTGATGGGCGTCTCCCGGGAACGCATCATCATGCTGACGTTCTTGATCGGCGGCCTCCTGGCGGGTGCGGCGGCGCTGCTGTACACGCTGAAGGTGCCGCAGGGCATCATCTACTCCGGCGGCTTCCTGCTCGGCATCAAGGCGTTCTCGGCCGCGGTCCTCGGCGGCATCGGCAACCTGCGCGGCGCGCTGCTGGGCGGGCTGCTGCTGGGCATCATGGAGAACTACGGGCAGGCGGTGTTCGGGACGCAGTGGCGTGACGTGGTGGCCTTCGTGTTGCTGGTTCTGGTGCTGTTCTTCCGGCCGACCGGGATACTCGGCGAGAGCCTCGGAAAGGCACGGGCATGAGGGCCAGCGAGAAGCCGGAGGCGGATCGCGCATCGATGTGGTCCGAGAAGGTGTTGGCGCCCGGCGACGCGGTGCGGCGCTGGTGGGACGGGCTTTCGCGGGTGCAGAAGTGGGGCTTCGGCGTGCTCGCCTTCGGCCTGCTCGCACTGTTGCCGCTCTTCCCGCCGCCGTTTTTGAACACGCCGAACATCAGCTTCGGCGGCACCATGGCGCAATTCGCCATGGTCGCCATCATCGCGATCGGGCTCAACGTGGTGGTGGGCCAGGCCGGTCTGCTCGACCTCGGCTACGTCGGCTTCTACGCCGTGGGTGCGTACACCGTCGCGCTGCTGACCAGTCCCAACAGTCCGTGGAACAAGATGGGCGCGACGGGATGGTTCAACGAGGACTGGGCGTGGCTGGCCTGCGTGCCGCTGGCGATGGCCATCACCGCGCTGACCGGGCTCATCCTCGGAACGCCGACGCTGCGCCTGCGCGGTGACTACCTCGCGATCGTCACGCTGGGTTTCGGCGAGATCATCCGGCTGCTGGCCGACAACCTCTCGGAGGTGACCAACGGCCCGCGCGGCCTCAACGAGGTGGCCTATCCGCGGTTCGGTGAGAGCGAACGCGTCCCGGAGGGCGTGTTCTCCAGCGGAAACTCCGCAGGCGACGCGAACTACGGCACATGGTGGTTCTGGCTGGGCATCGTGCTGATGGTCGGAATCCTGCTGCTTGTCGGCAACCTCGAACGCAGCCGCGTAGGCCGCGCCTGGATCGCGATCCGGGAAGACGAGGACGCCGCGGAAGTCTTGGGCGTCAACACTTTCCGGTTCAAGTTGTGGGCGTTCGTGATCGGCGCGGCGATCGGCGGTCTGTCCGGCGCGCTGTACGCGGGTCAGGTGCAGTTCGTCGCGCCGCCCACGTTCAACATCATCAACTCGATGCTGTTCCTGTGCGCCGTGGTGCTCGGCGGTCAGGGCAACAAGCTCGGCGTGGTGGTGGGTGCGTTCATCATCGTCTACCTGCCGAACCGACTGCTCGGGGTGGAGTTCCTCGGTATCAACCTCGGCGACCTGAAGTACCTGTTCTTCGGGCTGGCGCTCGTGGTGCTGATGATCTTCCGGCCGCAGGGCCTGTTCCCGGCGCGCCAGCAACTTCTCGCCTACGGCAGGGCCGCACGCGACCTGCTGCGCTCGCCGGAAAAGGAATCGGCGCGATGACGATCGAGGAATTGGCGGGCGTCCACCGCGACATCCATGCCGCCGAGGGCGAGATCCTTTTGCGGACAACCGATCTCACCGTGAAGTTCGGCGGGTTGACGGCGCTCGACTCGGTGTCGTTCGACATCCGTCGCGGCGAGATCCTCGGCATGATCGGCCCGAACGGCGCCGGTAAGACCACCTGCTTCAACGCGATCACCGGGGTGTACCGGCCGACGTCGGGAACGGTCACGTTCGACGGCGCGCCACTGGGCCGGGTCAAAAGGCACCAGATCACCCGCCGCGGAATCGCGCGAACGTTCCAGAACATCAGGTTGTGGGGCGAGATGACCGCCCTGGAGAACGTCATGGTGGGCACCGACGCGCGGCACTTCACCTCGGTGCCCGGCGCACTGGTGAGAACCCCACGCCACAGGCGCGAGGAGCGGTCGGCGATCGAGAGATCGGCTGCACTACTGCATTTCGTAGGTATCGCGGACCGCGGCGAGGAGAAGGCGAAGAACCTGTCCTACGGGGACCAACGACGGCTGGAAATCGCCCGCGCGCTGGCCACCGAACCGAAACTGCTGTGCCTGGATGAGCCGGCGGCCGGATTCAACCCGCGGGAGAAGGCCGCGCTCATCGAGCTGATCCAGAAGATCCGCGACGACGGCTACACCGTTCTGCTGATCGAACACGACATGAGGCTGGTGATGGGCGTGACCGATCGCATCGTGGTGCTGGAGTTCGGTCGCAAGATCGCCGACGGCCTGCCCGCGGCGATCCGCGAGGACCCGAAGGTGATCGCGGCGTACTTGGGGGTGCCCGATGACACAGTCGAATGATTCGCCGGGGACCGAGCGGCCCGTCATCCTCGAGCTACGTGACATCGTCGTGCAGTACGGGAGGATCCGCGCACTGCACGGGATCTCGCTGACAGTTCGCGAAGGTGAACTGGTGACCCTGCTCGGTTCCAACGGAGCCGGCAAGACGACCACCATGCGCGCGATCTCGGGGCTGCTGCCGCTGACCTCGGGTTCGATCTGGTTCGAGGGCGCCGACGTCAGCAACGTCAAAGCCCACCAGCGGGTGATCCAGGGCTTGGTGCAGGCGCCCGAGGGACGCGGTGTCTTCCCCGGGATGTCGGTCGTGGAGAACCTCGAAATGGGTTGTTACGGACGTAAATTCGCCTCGCGTTCAGAACACCGGAAGCATCTGGACTGGGTTCTGGAAACGTTTCCGCGGCTCGCCGAACGCCGCAGTCAGGTGGGTGGCACGCTCTCGGGTGGCGAGCAGCAGATGTTGGCCATCGGTCGGGCGCTGATGGCCCGGCCACGGGTGCTGCTGCTCGACGAGCCGTCCATGGGCCTGGCGCCGATGGTGATCTCCCAGATCTTCCGGATCATCGGCGAGATCAACGCCCAGGGCACCACCGTGCTGCTGGTCGAGCAGAATGCGCAACAGGCGCTGAGCCGTTCGGACCGCGCCTACATTCTCGAGACCGGTGAGGTCACGCGCGCAGGCAATGCCCGAGAATTGTTGGCCGATGACAGCATTCGCGCCGCCTATCTCGGGGTGGCGTGACTCAGGCCTGAGACCGCCGTGCCACCCACGGCCACGTCATCAACGCCCAAACCGCGGCGACCAGAGTCCCCCCGACGAGGACGTAGACCGGCCACGGGCCCAGGACATCCAACAGCGATGCGGTGGACGGTTTTGCGTTCAGGAAGCCGTAATTGGTGCCGGCGACCGCGTTGAAGACCATGGTGACCGCCGCCCAGACGAGCGTGACCAGGATCGCGAATCGCAGGCTTCGCCAATCGGGTCGCAGGCCGCGGCCCCACGTGAGGTAGATGGCGGCCCACACGACCAACAGATGAATCGCATAGAAGGCGAGGAACCGGTAGTGCGGAAAGTCGGGTCCACGCAGCACGGGGGAGATCAGCGCCTGCGCGCTCAGCACCAGACCCCAGTAGTAGGTCAGGGCGTATGCCCAATGTCGTTGCGTCCACAGCGCATACGCGGCGACGACGGTTGCCAGGTCGGTGAGTTGCAGTGGCACCGAACCCGCAAGTGTCGGCGGGGTCAAGTTGTAGACCAGGATCGCGGCATAGATCGCGGCGGTGAGCCCACCGAGGATGCGGCCCAAACCTCTTGCCTGCGGTTCGGTCTGGCGGCGGCCCGACCACACCAGCAACACGGCGCCGATGACGAACACCGCGAGGGCGCCCCAGTAGGAGGGGCCGTATGGCTCGAACTGCCTAGCGAGCAACAATCACCGAGGAGCCGTGACCGAACAGGCCCTGGTTGGCGGTGACTCCCACTTTGGCGCCCTCGACCTGCCGGCCGGTGGCCTGCCCCTTGAGCTGCCAGGTCAGTTCGCAGACCTGCGCGATGGCCTGTGCCGGAATGGCTTCGCCGAAGCAGGCCAGTCCGCCGGACGGGTTGACCGGGATCTTTCCGCCGATTGCCGTCGCACCGCTGCGCAGCAGTTGCTCCGCCTCGCCTTTCGCGCACAGGCCGAGGTGCTCATACCAGTCGAGTTCCAGCGCCGTGGACAGGTCGTAGACCTCGGCCAGGCTCAGGTCCTCGGGTCCGATACCGGCTTCGGCGTAGGCGGCGTCGAGAATCTGGTCTTTGAACACGCGCTCCGGCGCATTCACCACCGCGGTGGAATCCGTTGCGATGTCCGGCAATTCCGGTAGATGCTGCGGATACTGCGGCGTCACGGTGCTGACCGCTCGCACCGACGGCACACCCTCGAGGGAGCCGAGATGCTTCTCCGCGAACGACTTGCTCGCCACCACCAGCGCGGCCGCGCCGTCCGACGTCGCGCAGATGTCAAGCAACCGAAGCGGATCGGACACCACCGGGCTGGCCAGCACGTCGTCGATCGTGGCTTCCTTGCGGTAGCGGGCGTTCGGGTTGTCCAACCCGTGCTTGGCGTTCTTGACCTTCACCGAGGCGAAGTCTTCGAGAGTGGCGCCGTACAGGTCCATGCGGCGGCGCGCCAGCAGCGCGAAGTACACGGTGTTGGTGGCGCCGATGAGGTGGAAGCGCTGCCAGTCGGGATCGTTGCGACGTTCGCCGCCGACCGGGGCGAAGAACCCCTTCGGAGTGGTATCCGCACCGATCACCAGCGCCACATCGCAGAAGCCCGCCAGGATCTGGGCGCGTGCGCTCTGCAACGCCTGCGAACCGCTGGCGCACGCCGCGTAACTCGAGGACACCGGCACGCCGTTCCAGCCCAGCTTCTGCGCGAACGTCGCACCCGCCACGAAGCCCGGGTAGCCGTTGCGGATCGTGTCGGCGCCCGCGACGAGCTGGATCTGACGCCAGTCCAACCCCGCCTCGGCCAGCGCGGCCCGCGCCGCGACGACGCCGTATTCGGTGAAGTCGCGGCCCCATTTGCCCCATGGGTGCATGCCCGCGCCCAGGATGTACAGCGGTTCGGGACTCATGACGCAGGCCTCCATGCGTGAACGACGCGCTCGACCCCGTCGTCGTCGACGAACAACGGCATCGTGGTCAGCTCCATCTCCATACCGACCTTCAGGTCCGCGGCCAAGATTCCCTCGACGACCTTGCCCAGCACGATGAGCCCCTCCTCGGCCAGTTCCACCGCGGCAACGGCGAAGGGCTTGAAGGGATCCGGGGCCGGATACGGCGGCGGGGGAGCGTACCGGTTCTCGGTGTAACTCCACAGCGTCCCGCGCCGCGACAGCGGCACCTGGGCCAACTCGTCGCCGTCACACCCCGGGTTCGGACAGTTGTTGGCGCGCGGCGGGAACACGTAGGTGCCGCACTGATGGCACTTGCCGCCGATCAGATAGGCCTCCCCGGATCCATCGGTGGCGAACCAACCTTCGATCGCGGGTTGAGTGGAAGCTGACACGCGGGTCAGCGTACCGAGTCGCCCGGCGAAACTGAAACGTGTTCCAGTTGAGCGGGACGCGGCGGCGGGTGCGAGCGCCACGGTGGCTCCCATGTCACCGCCGATGCATAGAGTAGGGCCGTGAGTCCAGCCACCACCGCCACCGGGAAGAAGACGGCGTCCGAGCACACGGAACAGAAGCCGACACTGATGTTGCTCGACGGCAATTCGCTGGCGTATCGGGCGTTCTACGCGCTGCCCGCCGAGAACTTCAAGACGCAGGGCGGGCTCACCACCAACGCGGTGTACGGCTTCACGGCGATGCTGATCAATCTGTTGCGTGACGAGCAGCCCAGCCACATCGCGGCCGCGTTCGACGTGTCGCGCCAGACGTTCCGCGTCGACAAGTACCCCGAGTACAAGGCCGGCCGGTCGACGACCCCCGACGAGTTCCGCGGCCAGATCGACATCACCAAAGAGGTGCTCGGCGCGTTGGGGATCACGGTGCTCGCCGAACCGGGCTTCGAGGCCGACGACATCATCGCCACGCTGGCCACGCAGGCCGAGTCGGGCGGCTATCGCGTGCTGGTGGTCAGCGGTGACCGCGACTCGCTGCAACTGGTCAGCGACGACGTCACGGTGCTCTACCCGCGCAAGGGCGTCAGCGAGCTGACCCGGTTCACCCCTGAGGCGGTGCTGGAGAAGTACGGCCTGACCCCGCACCAGTACCCGGATTTCGCGGCCCTGCGCGGTGACCCCAGCGACAACCTGCCGGGCATCCCGGGCGTCGGGGAGAAGACGGCGACAAAGTGGATCGCCGAATTCGGCTCGCTGCAGGCGCTGGTCGACAACGTCGACTCTGTGAAGGGCAAGGTCGGCGATGCGTTGCGGGCGAACCTGTCGAGCGTCGTGCTCAACCGGGAACTGACCGACCTGGTGCGCGACGTACCGCTCCCGCAGACGCCGGACACCCTGCGCATGCAGCCGTGGGACCGCGACCAGATCCACCGGCTCTTCGACGACCTGGAATTCCGGGTGCTCCGCGACCGGCTGTTCGAAACGCTGGCGTCGGCGGACCCCGAGGTGGACCAGGGTTTCGACGTGCGCGGGCGCGCGCTGGAACCGGGAGAGCTCGCGGCGTGGCTGGCCGAACACAGCTCGGGTAAGAGGTTCGGTATGGCGGTGGTCGGCACGCACCTGGCCTTCGACGCCGACGCGACCGCACTGGCCATCGTCGCCGCGGACGGCGACGGGCGCTACATCGACACCGCCACGCTGAGCGCCGATGACGAGGCCGCGCTGGCGTCCTGGCTGGCCGACCCCGGACCGCCGAAGGCGCTACACGAAGCCAAGCTGGCGATGCACGATCTGCAGGGCCGCGGCTGGACGCTCGCCGGTGTCACGTCGGACACCGCCCTGGCGGCGTACCTCGTCCGCCCTGGGCAACGCAGCTTTGCGCTCGACGATCTCTCGCTGCGCTACCTGAAGCGCGAACTTCGTGCGGAAACACCTGAGCAGCAACAACTCTCACTTCTCGATGACAGTGACGGCATCGATGGTCAGGCCGTGCAGACGGTGATCCTGCGGGCCAGCGCCGTGATGGATCTCGCCGACGCGCTCGACGAGGAGCTCGCCCGTATCGACTCCCTGGCGCTGCTGAACAACATGGAGTTGCCGGTGCAGCGGGTGTTGGCCGAGATGGAGACCGCGGGCATCGCCGTCGACCTCGAGCAACTCGGCCAGTTGCAGAGCGAGTTCGCCGACCAGATCCGCGACGCCGCCGAGGCGGCCTACGCGGTGATCGGCAAGCAGATCAACCTCGGTTCACCGAAGCAGCTGCAGGTCGTGCTGTTCGACGAACTCGAGATGCCGAAGACCAAGCGCACCAAGACCGGCTACACGACCGATGCGGATGCGCTGCAGTCGCTGTTCGACAAGACGGGCCACCCGTTCCTGCAGCATCTGCTCACCCACCGCGACGCGACGCGGTTGAAGGTGACCGTCGACGGGCTGCTGGCGTCCGTGGCCTCCGACGGCCGGATTCATACCACCTTCAACCAGACCATCGCCGCGACGGGTCGGCTCTCGTCGACCGAGCCGAACCTGCAGAACATCCCGATCCGCACCGACGCCGGCCGGCGTATCCGCGACGCGTTCGTAGTGGGCAAGGGCTATGCCGAGCTGATGACGGCCGACTACAGCCAGATAGAAATGCGCATCATGGCGCACCTCTCTCAGGACGAGGGACTGATCGAGGCGTTCCGGACCGGGGAGGACCTGCACTCGTTCGTCGCTTCGCGGGCGTTCTCGGTGCCGATCGACGAGGTCACCGCCGACCTGCGGCGCCGCGTCAAGGCGATGTCCTACGGACTGGCGTACGGGCTGAGCGCCTACGGGCTCGCTGCGCAACTCAAGATCTCCACCGAGGAAGCCAAAGTGCAGATGGAGCAGTACTTCGACCGGTTCGGCGGGGTGCGCGATTACCTGCACAACGTCGTCGACCAGGCTCGCAAGGACGGATACACCTCGACGGTGTTCGGCAGGCGGCGCTACCTGCCGGAGCTGGACAGCAGCAACCGCAACGTGCGTGAGGCCGCCGAGCGCGCCGCGCTCAACGCGCCGATCCAGGGCAGCGCCGCCGACATCATCAAGGTGGCGATGATCAACGTCGACAAGGCGCTGAAGGAGGCCGGCCTGACGTCGCGGATGCTGCTGCAGGTGCACGACGAACTGCTGTTCGAGATCGCGCCGGGGGAGCGGGCAGACCTCGAGAAGGTGGTGCACGACCAGATGTGCAACGCCTATCCGTTGGATGTCCCGCTCGAGGTATCGGTCGGGTACGGCCGCAGCTGGGACGCCGCGGCTCACTAGCGGTCCTCGTACGCTTTCGGTGTGCAGCCGCAGAAGCGAGGACGAGGCCGTCCGGCCGGTTCGCGGGTGAATCCCGCCGAGCGGCGGGCCGCCCTGCTGGATGCCGCTGAACGCGCGATCCGCGCCAAGGGACCCGCGGTCGGGCTGACCGACATCGCCGCGGAAGCGGGTTTCGTACGGTCCGCGGTATATGCGATGTACCCCAGCCGGGAGGCGTTGCTCGCCGCACTGAGCGAGCGCACCGCAGCCCGGCTACTCAACGAAATCACCAGGCGTGCAGCGGGTTCCACCGATCTACGGCACCGGATGGCGTTGTTCTTCGACGTCATCTGCGGCTGGATCGCCGCCGAGCCGCAGATACACCGGGCATTGAGCGGCGACCCAGCCTCCGGCGTCTTCGAACAACTCGCGGCCGCGGTCGAGGCGATGCTTGTCTCCGCATTCGCCGGTGACACCCGCGGTCCCGCCGCGGCGCCGTGGTCGCGTGCGATCGTCGGCTCGGCGGTGGCGGCTGCGGAATGGTGGCGAAGAACGGGCAGCATGTCGCGAACCGACCTCGTCGAGCACCTGACGACGCTGTGTTGGGACGGCGGCGCGGCCCTGCCGTTTTTGGCCGACGACATCGAGAGTATTGACAACGGCCAGATGAAATAGACAGACTGTCTTTTATGACGGTCGAGGAATCACAGGCGCAATCCGACGCGGCGGAACCATCGCGATACTGGGACGACATTGCAGGTGAATTCGACATCCCAGTCACCGACATCATGGGCCGGTTGCCCGCGGACCTCGTCGGCACGCTGTATCGCAACGGCTCCGGCAGGTGGAACATCGGCGGCTCACGCGTGGAGAGCGTCTACGACGCCGACGGCATGGTCAGCGCGTTCGTCCTTGACGGCCGCACTGTGCGCTTCCGCAACAAGTTCGTCCGCACCAAGCACTATCTGAAAACCACGGCAGCTGACGGGCCGGTCGCGCGCGGGTTCAGCTCGCAACGGCCGGGCGGTCCGCTGGCCAACGCGCTGCGGCTGCCCGCGAACACCGCGAACACCAGCGTCATGGTCAACGCCGACCAACTGCTCGCGCTGTGGGAGGGCGGACCGCCGCACCAGCTGGATCTCGACACTCTCGACACGGTCGGGCTGTGCAACCTCGGCGGTGCGCTCAAGGGACCGGTGCGGGCCTACTCCGCGCACTACACCTACGACCCGATCGCCGACACGAAGGTCAACTTCGGCTTCGACCCCTACTTTCCGCGCCTTGACGTCGGGTGGGCGCTGCGCGGCACCAAAGGCGACGAGCGCCGCCGCCGGTTGCGCGAATTGGCAGCCGAGTTCATCCCGCGGGCGCGATTGCGTCTCTACGAAACCGACGCCCGCGGGGTCACCCGGTACGTGCGTGCCGTTCCGCTGCCGGGCCTGGGCATCGTGCACGACATGGCGTTGACCTCGCGCTACGCGATCTTCGTCGTCTCGCCGTTGAGGATCAACCCGATGGCCCTTGCTGGGCACGTATCGTTCTGGGAGGCAATGCATTTCAAGACCGATATGCCGGCGTATTTCGTCTTGGCGCCGCGCGACGGCGGCCCGGTGCGCACGGTCGAGACCGACGCGTTCTTCCACTGGCACTACACCAACGCCTACGACGACGGCGACGACGTCGTCGTGGAGTTGCCGCGGTTCGCGACATCGACCTGGGCCGGTGTGAAGAGCTACACGGCTCACATCCGATCAGACGTCGCCCAGGTCGCCGGCTCAGCCGACCCGGACGATGCCGTCGTCCTGACGCGCTTTCGCATCGCGGCCAACGGCCGGGTCAGCCGCGAACCCGTCGCCGACTTCGGATGCGAGTTTCCGCAGATCGATCAACGGCGATCGACGTTGCGTCACGACTGCTCCTTTGTGGCCGTGCAGGACCCGAGGCGCTACAGCGGCCAGGGCATCGCCCGGATCGATCACCGGACCGGGGCGAGTCAGGTGTACAGCGCACCAGGCGACATCCTGGTCGAGCCCACCTTCGTGCCTCGTCCGGGCAGCACCGCCGAGGACGACGGTTGGGTGCTGACCGTCGGCTACCAGGAGGCGCGGCATCGCAGCAGGCTGATGGTGTTCGACGCCGCCCATATCGACGATGGACCGATCGCCGAAGCATGGCTGCCGTTTCATGTGCCGATGAGCTACCACGGCACGTTCACCTCGCGGGTGGCGCGCTGAAGGGCACCCAGCTTCAGGAAGCGCGGTAAGCGGTCAGCCACTGCAGCATCGGAGCGGCCGCCCGCGCCGCGTGCACGGCGTAGGCCTCCTCGGTCTGCATCGCGAACACCCGCTGGTCGCCGAAGCCGCGGTCGATGCGATCCCGCACGAAGGCCAACTCGACGACCTGGGCTGCGAACCGCTTGACCGCCTTGCCCGCGGGTCGTCCGCCCTGGCGGGTGGCCAACGCGACGGCCTGCTTGCGGTGCCGCAACGAACCCAGCCAGGTGGCCTCGTTCGGCGTCACGAGGCCCGCGGCCACCATGCCGGGCAGCTTGGCCGCGACAATGGTCTGCTCGCGGCGCCGGCCCTGCACGCCGAGCACGATCACCATCGCGAAGATCGGGACCATCCAGAACAGGTAGACCGCGAAATACCACCCGATGCCCAGCAGCGACGAGCCGTTCCACAGCCCGTGCATGACGACCGCGGCCAGGTAGCCCAGACCGATGTAACCCGCCCGGGTCAGCGCGTTGCGGTGGTGCAGCGCGAAATAGACGCCGATCCCGAGAAACGTGGTGAACAGCGAATGCGCGAACGGCGCCATGACCAGTCGCAATGCCGCGGTGAGCAGCGAATCGCCGAGCGATTCGCCGCTGGCGATGTAGAGGATGTCCTCGAGCCAGGCGAAACCGGCGCCGACCAGCCCGGCATAGACCAGGCAGTCGGTCAACGAGTTGAGTTCGTTGCGGCGCCGACCGGTCATCATGAACAGCAGAAACGTACCCTTTGCCGCTTCCTCGATCACCGGTGCGATGACGGCCACCGATACCCAGCTGACCTCATCGGTTCCGCCGGTCACGATCAGGGATTCGAAGAAGAGCCCGAGAAGCACCGACAGCACCACGGCAACCGAGGCGCCCCACAAGAACGCGAAGATCAACAGCCGCGGCGGCTCCGGCTCGAAGCGGTCCAGCCACACGTAGGCCAGCAGCACCAGCACCATGGTCAGGCTCGACAGCACCAGCCCGATCCCGGCGCCGACCGGGTTGAGGGCGGTCAGCCCGACGATGATCAGCCCCGCCACGGTGCCGAGCAGGATGAGGACCGCAAGCGGCGCCCCGACCTTTCGCACCTTGCGCTGGAACGGCGGCTGAATCGGCCAGGACTGGGGCGCGCCGGCGTAGGACACGAGAAGTCAGGGTAGCGAGCGCCGCGCAACAGGCTGGGGACCGGGTTTGTCCAGCATGTGCCCAGTCGAGTAACCTCTACCGGTACCTGTCTGTGGTTTTTGCATTCTTCTGCGGCGGGTAACACCAATAAACAACTGTCCCTACGATCAAACCTGTCCGGAGCAACCCACCACATGCCAAGTCCCTCCGTCACCTCGCCGCAAGTAGCCGTCAACGACATCGGCTCGAGCGAGGACTTTCTCGCCGCCATCGACAAGACCATCAAGTACTTCAACGATGGCGACATCGTCGAAGGGACGATCGTCAAGGTTGACCGTGACGAAGTCCTGCTCGACATCGGTTACAAGACCGAAGGCGTCATCCCGTCCCGTGAGCTCTCCATCAAGCACGACGTCGACCCCAACGAGGTCGTTTCCGTGGGCGATGAGGTCGAGGCTCTGGTCCTCACCAAGGAGGACAAGGAAGGCCGCCTGATCCTGTCCAAGAAGCGCGCCCAGTATGAGCGCGCCTGGGGCACCATCGAAGAGCTCAAAGAGAAGGACGAGGCCGTCAAGGGCACCGTCATCGAGGTCGTCAAGGGCGGCCTGATCCTCGACATCGGCCTGCGTGGCTTCCTGCCCGCGTCGCTGGTCGAGATGCGCCGCGTCCGCGATCTGCAGCCGTACATCGGCAAGGAGATCGAGGCCAAGATCATCGAGCTGGACAAGAACCGCAACAACGTGGTGCTGAGCCGCCGCGCCTGGCTGGAGCAGACCCAGTCCGAGGTGCGCAGCGAGTTCCTCAACCAGCTGCAGAAGGGCGCCATCCGCAAGGGCGTGGTCAGCAGCATCGTCAACTTCGGCGCGTTCGTCGACCTCGGCGGTGTCGACGGCCTGGTGCACGTCTCCGAGCTGTCCTGGAAGCACATCGACCACCCGTCCGAGGTGGTCCAGGTGGGCGACGAGGTCACCGTCGAGGTACTCGACGTCGACATGGACCGCGAGCGGGTTTCGTTGTCGCTCAAGGCGACTCAGGAAGACCCGTGGCGGCACTTCGCCCGCACCCACGCGATCGGCCAGATCGTGCCGGGCAAGGTCACCAAGCTGGTGCCGTTCGGTGCGTTCGTCCGCGTCGAGGAGGGCATCGAGGGTCTGGTGCACATCTCCGAGCTTTCCGAGCGCCACGTCGAGGTCCCGGACCAGGTGGTGCAGGTCGGCGACGACGCGATGGTCAAGGTCATCGACATCGACCTGGAGCGGCGCCGTATCTCGCTGAGCCTCAAGCAGGCCAACGAGGACTACACCGAGGAGTTCGACCCGTCGAAGTACGGCATGGCCGACAGCTACGACGAGCAGGGCAACTACATCTTCCCGGAGGGCTTCGACTCCGAGACCAACGAGTGGCTCGAGGGTTTCGAGAAGCAGCGTGAGGAGTGGGAGTCCCGCTACGCCGAGGCCGAGCGCCGGCACAAGATGCACACCGCGCAGATGGAGAAGTTCGCCGCTGCTGAGGCAGACGCCGCGGAGGCATCCTCATCGTCGAACGGAACGTCGCGTGGCGAGGAGCAGTCGTCGGGCGGATCGCTGGCCAGCGACGCCCAACTCGCGGCGCTGCGGGAGAAGCTCGCAGGCAACGCATAACGCGTTCGGCACCCTGACAGACTGGGGCGGTGCTGCGCATTGGGCTCTCCGGCGGTATCGGCGCCGGGAAATCGACCGTGTCCGCGACGTTCAGTGAACTCGGGGGGATCGTCGTCGACGGCGACGTGATCGCCCGCGAGGTCGTCGAGCCGGGGACAGAGGGGCTGGCCAAGCTGGTCGACGCGTTCGGCGAGCAGATCCTGCACGGCGACGGACCGTCGGCTGGGGCGTTGAACCGCCCGGCCCTCGCCGCGATCGCGTTCAGCGACGAGGAGAAGCGCAAGACCCTCAACGGGATCGTCCATCCGCTGGTCGCGCAGCGCCGATCGGAGTTGATCGCGGCTGCGGCCGAGGACGCCGTGATCGTCGAGGACATCCCGCTGCTTGTCGAATCCGGTATGGCACCGATGTTTCCGTTGGTGGTGATCGTGCACGCGGACGAGGATCTGCGGGTGAAGCGGTTGATCGAGCACCGCGGCTTCAGCGAAGAAGACGCCCGGGCCCGGATCGCCGCGCAAGCCACCGAGGAACAGCGCCGTGCCGTTGCTGACGTGTGGCTGGACAACTCGGGCAGCACAGCACAGCTGGTCGGCGCGGCGCGAGCGCTGTGGCAGGAACGGATCCTGCCGTTCGCGCACAACCTGCACGAGAATCGGCCCGCACACGCGGAACCGGTTCTGGTGCCCTACGACCCGACATGGCCCGACCAGGCACGGCGCATCCTGGCGCGGCTCAACACGGCCTGCGGGCACCGCGCCGCGCGCATCGACCACATCGGTTCCACGGCGGTACCCGGACTGGACGCCAAGGACGTAATCGACGTGCAGGTGACGGTCGGCTCGCTCGAGGTCGCCGACGAACTGCGCGAGGCGTTGACGACGGCCGGGTACGTCTGCAGGCCGATCACCGCCGATGTCGGCAAGCCGGACGCCCGCAGCACGGTCGCCGAGTTCGACCACACCGGCGATGAAGCGCTGTGGCGCAAGCGATTTCATTGCTCGGCCGATCCCGGTCGGCCGACGAACGTCCATCTGCGGGTCGACGGCTGGCCGGGCCAGCAGTTCGCGCTGCTCTTCGTCGACTGGTTACGCGCCGATCCAGGTGCCCAGGCCGACTACCTCATGTTGAAGCGGCAGGTCGCCGCCCAGGGACACACCGAGGTCGGCGCCTACGCCGACGCGAAAGAGCCGTGGTTCCCCGACGCATACCGGCGGGCGTGGGAGTGGGCGGACGCCACCGGGTGGCGGCCCTGAGGTCCGCGGAGCTTAGGCCTGCGGCGGCGCGCTCACACCGGCGGCCGGAGCGCCGTCCATCGGAAGATTCAGCGGCGCACCGCATTGCAGCACTCCGTACATCGGATCGTCCTTCGGCCGGAGCAACCGCGGCGCGATGAACTGATCGGCCTTGGCGACGATCTGGTCGTCGACGAGGATCTCGCAGTGCAGGTTCGACCCGTACGGCCATTCGATCGAAATCTCCATGCCGGCCAGCTTTGGGTCCGCCAGCACCGCGTTGACCTCGAACGTCTGACCGGGCAGCAGCGTGGGTTGCGCGCTGTTGACGTTCTGGTCGTCCATCTTGTACGCGACGACCGCGCCGCGGGACGTGCCGTCGGCCCGCGCGCGGTAGATGACGTTGTGCAGGATTTTGGGCTGGGCGGGCGGCGCCACCTCGGTGTCGGAATCGACCGGCTGACCCGACGCGATCGCTGGGGCCACCAGGGCGCCCACCAGCACGGCCCCCGCAGCGACCGAGGCGGCGAAAGGCGTGCGTTGGATGGGATTCACGTGATCAGAGACTACCGTTCGTCGCGATCCGGACAAATTCATGATCATTTCCAGGTCAGCGGCATGCCTTGACTGGCCAGCCACCGGTTCAGGTCGTATCCGTGCCGCGACAGCCCGTCGATCGCTGACACCGCGGCCTGTACCGCCTGCTCGCCGGTCTCCGGGGTCAGCAGGTTGTGCCGCACCGCGGTGAGCAGTTCGTCGACGTCGCAGAGTTCGACCCCCTCGCCGGTGCGGACCACCAGGTCGAGGTAGTGGTCCTCGGAATGCCAGACGTCCCGCCCGGGCGTGTAGCGCCCGACATCGAGGTAATAGTCCTGGTCCAGTTCGTGTCCCGGGTTGAAGTGGAACACCGTCGCACGCAGCCGTAGCGACGGCAGCAGCCATGATTCGAGGTAGTGGAACTGGGCACGGCCGGGAGCCGGGCGAGCCATGTAGAGGCCCCAGGGCCGGACCGTGTAGATCTCGACGGCCCGCACGATGCCCTTCGGATCGGTGTTGGTGTGGGCGCGCAGGTCGAACGTCTCGTGCTTGGGAGCGTGGATGGGTCAAGGATAGGGGCACCGGGCCGTCGGTGGGGGCGGCCGCCGCCACGGGGAATGAAGTTGTCGGTCCGCACGCTTAACCTGGTGCATTATGGCCTTCGCTACTGAACACCCCGTGCTCGCGCACTCGGAGTACCGCCCGGTCGACTCGATTGTGCGCACCGGCGGCCGCTTCGAGGTGGTCAGCCCGTATGCGCCCGCCGGGGACCAGCCCGCCGCGATCGACGAGTTGGAGCGCCGGATCAAGTCGGGCGAGCACGATGTGGTGCTGCTGGGCGCCACCGGCACGGGCAAATCCGCCACGACGGCGTGGCTCATCGAGCGGGTGCAGCGGCCGACTCTGGTGATGGAGCCGAACAAGACGCTCGCGGCGCAGATGGCCAACGAGTTGCGGGAGATGTTGCCGCACAACGCAGTCGAGTACTTCGTCTCGTACTACGACTACTACCAGCCCGAGGCCTACATCGCCCAGACCGACACCTACATCGAGAAGGACAGCTCGATCAACGACGACGTCGAGCGGTTGCGGCACTCCGCGACGTCGAGCCTGTTGTCGCGCCGCGATGTGGTCGTGGTCGCGTCGGTGTCGTGCATCTACGGTCTGGGCACCCCGCAGTCGTACCTGGACCGGTCGGTGGAGCTGCGAGTCGGCCAGGAGGTGCCGCGCGACGCGCTGCTGCGCCTGCTGGTCGACGTCCAGTACACCCGCAACGACATGGCGTTCACTCGCGGGTCGTTCCGGGTGCGCGGCGACACCGTGGAGATCATCCCGTCGTACGAGGAGCTGGCCGTCCGCATCGAGTTCTTCGGGGACGAGATCGAGGAGCTGTACTACCTGCATCCGCTGACCGGTGACGTGGTGCGCAAGGTCGACTCGCTGCGGATCTTCCCGGCGACGCACTACGTCGCGGGGCCGGAGCGGATGGCGCACGCGATCTCGACCATCGAGCAGGAACTCGAGGAGCGGCTGGCCGAGTTGGAGGGCCAGGGCAAGCTGTTGGAGGCCCAGCGGCTGCGGATGCGCACGAACTACGACGTCGAGATGATGCGCCAGGTCGGCTTCTGCTCGGGCATCGAGAACTACTCGCGCCACATCGACGGCAGGCCGGCCGGATCCGCGCCCGCGACGCTGCTGGACTACTTCCCCGAGGACTTCCTGCTCGTCGTCGACGAGTCGCACGTGACGGTGCCGCAGATCGGCGGGATGTACGAGGGCGACATGTCGCGCAAGCGCAACCTCGTCGACTTCGGTTTCCGGCTGCCCTCGGCGGTGGACAACCGCCCGCTCACCTGGGAGGAGTTCGCCGACAGGATCGGTCAGACGGTGTACCTGTCTGCGACGCCCGGGCCGTATGAGATGAGTCAGACCGGCGGGGAATTCGTCGAGCAGGTCATCCGTCCCACCGGCCTGGTCGATCCCCAGGTGTTGGTCAAGCCGACGAAGGGCCAGATCGACGACCTGATCGGGGAGATCCGCAAGCGCACGGAGCGCGACGAGCGGGTCCTGGTCACCACGTTGACCAAGAAGATGGCCGAAGACCTCACCGACTACCTGCTCGAGATGGGCATCCGGGTGCGGTACCTGCACTCCGAGGTGGACACGCTGCGCCGGGTCGAGTTGCTCCGGCAGTTGCGCCTCGGTGAGTACGACGTGCTGGTCGGGATCAACCTGCTGCGCGAGGGGTTGGACCTGCCCGAGGTGTCGCTGGTCGCGATCCTCGACGCCGACAAGGAAGGGTTCCTGCGGTCTCCGCGCAGCCTGATCCAGACCATCGGACGCGCCGCGCGCAATGTGTCCGGTGAGGTGCACATGTACGCGGACAAGATCACCGATTCGATGAAGGAAGCCATCGACGAGACCGAGCGGCGTCGTGCCAAGCAGATCGCCTACAACAAGGAGCACGGCATCGACCCGAAGCCGTTGCGCAAGAAGATCGCCGACATCCTCGATCAGGTGTACCGCGAGGCCGACGATGTCGAGGTCGGCGGCTCCGGTCGCAACGCCTCCCGCGGACGCCGTGCACAGGGCGAGCCAGGCCGCGCAGTCAGCGCCGGGATCATCGAGGGGCGCGACACGTCGAACATGCCGCGCGCCGAATTGGCCGACCTCATCAGAGATCTCACCGAACAGATGATGACCGCGGCCCGCGACCTGCAGTTCGAGTTGGCCGCGCGGATTCGTGACGAGATCGCCGACCTGAAGAAGGAACTGCGCGGCATGGACGCCGCGGGCCTGAAGTGATCCCGGACGGCTTGACCTCAAGTGCGGTTCAGCTCATAGCGTGATCGGGTGACCGAGACAGCGACGACCACCGCGGGCCGCTGGCGTGACCTGCTGGGGCCGAAGTATCTCGGCGCCAGCACCGTGCTCGCCGGCGGGGTCGCGCTGTACGCCACCAACGAGTTCCTCACCATCAGCCTGATGCCCAGCGCGGTCGCCGACATCGGTGGGCACCGGTTGTATGCGTGGGTGACGACGGTGTACCTGGTCGCCTCGGTGGTCGCGGCCACCACCGTGCACTCGACGCTGATGCGCCTCGGCCCTCGGTCCTCATACCTGCTGGCGCTCAGCGTGTTCGGCGCCGGCAGCGTGGCCTGCGCCGCGGCGCCGACCATGGAGGCGCTGCTGGTCGGCCGCACGGTGCAAGGGCTGGCCGGTGGGCTGTTGGCCGGGTTGGGCTATGCGGTGATCAACACCGCACTGCCCGAACGGTTGTGGACCAAGGCCTCGGCGCTGGTGTCGGCGATGTGGGGCGTGGGCACCCTGCTCGGTCCGGCCGCCGGCGGGATCTTCTCCCAATTCGGTTCGTGGCGTTGGGCATTCGGAGTGCTCGCGATCCTGACCGCGGCGATCGGCGTGCTGGTGCCGTTGGCGTTACCCGCGCGGCGGGTTGCCGGCGCCGACATCCCGATCACGCCGATCCCCGTGCCGTCGCTGATCCTGTTGGGCGCCGCGGCGTTGGCGGTCAGCGCGGCCGGGGTTCCTCGGGACGCGCGGGTCACCGCTGCGCTACTCGGCCTCGGTGCCGTTCTGGTGGCGGCGTTTCTGTTCGTCGACCGGCGGCTATCCGCGGCGGTGTTGCCGCCCAGCACGTTTGGTCGTGGGCCGTTGAAGTGGATCTACCTATCCCTCGGCGTGCTGATGGCCGCGACGATGGCGGACATGTACGTGCCGCTGTTCGGGCAGCGCCTGGCGGGCTTGACGCCCGTGGCCGCCGGCTTCCTCGGCGCCGGTTTGGCGCTCGGTTGGACCGTCGGCGAGATCGGCAGCGCCTCGATGGGCAACGGGCGGATGATCAGGAGGACCGTCGCGGTCGCGCCCGCCGTGATGGCCGCCGGTCTCGCGCTGGCGGCGGCGACCATGCGCGACGACGCCCCACCCGCCGCAGTTGCGGTCTGGGCGCTGGCGCTGGTGGTGACGGGCGCCGGGGTGGGCATCGCGTGGCCGCACCTGTCGGCATGGGCGATGAGCCGGGTCGACGATCCGGCGGAGGGGCCGACGGCGGCCGCCGCGATCAACACCGTCCAGTTGATTTGCGGTGCGTTCGGCGCCGGGCTGGCCGGTGTCGTCGTGAACCTGACCGAGACGGGTACCGCGACGCCCGCTCGGTGGTTGTTGGCGGGCTTCGCGGTGCTGGCCGCGCTCGGGTTGGTGGCGTCGACGAGGAGCGCGCGTTTGCCACACGTCCCCAATACCGCGACACCACAACGGCATTGAACGCTTCCCCGACCGAGGGGATAGAATGACCCCGGGTCGGAATCGATGAATTTGCTGCAGTAGTAGGAGTTTCGTTGTGGTTGTGAAGAGGATCGGGATGCAGGCCGCGCTCATCGGCGCACTGGCCGCCACCGCCTTGGGTGTCGGTTCGGGTGTGGCCAACGCCGAGCAACCGGTACCGAATACACCGGGTATGACGTGGAAGCTCGACAAGTGGGACGACTGGGACGACTGGGACGACCGCGGCCGTGGTCCGCGCTGGGACGGACCGGCCTACTGGAACGGCCCGCATTACGGCGGACCGTGCGCGTGGGTGCCGCCCGCAGTGTCGATGTGGGTGCCGCCCGCTGCCTGTTAGCCGACGCTGATCAGGTCTTGGCCGAACGCAGGCCGGCGGCGAACCGCAGATCCGCCACCAGGGCCTGAAACGCCTCCTCGCGGTCTTCGGGCCTGCCCCGAAGCACCGACGACGGGTGCACGGTGACCGCCACGGCGGGGTGGACGTCGAGGTCCGTGATCTCGTCGATCTCAGGGAGCCGTAAGGCCTCGCCGCGGTGTGCGGTGAGCCGAAACGCGCTGCCCATCATCGACTGAGCGGCGGTCGCGCCCATCAGAACCAGCACTTCAGGTCGAATCGCGTCCAGTTCGGCCAGCAGCCATGGCCGGCAGGCCACCACCTCGGTGCGGCCCGGTGTCTTGTGGATACGGCGCTTGCCGCGTTCGGGCAGTGTGAACTTGAAGTGCTTGACCGCGTTGGTCACATAGACCCGTTCACGGTCGATCCCGGCTTGCACCAGCGCCTTGTCCAACAGCTTGCCCGCGGGGCCGACGAACGGTGCGCCCGCCTTGTCCTCCTGATCGCCGGGCTGTTCCCCGACCAACATCATCTGGGCGTCCGCGGAGCCGCCGCCGAACACGGTCTGCGTGGCGTCGAGATAGAGGTCGCACCCCTTGCAGCTGTTGGCGGCGTCGGCGAGGCCGTCGAGATCACGGGTGTCCGGAACGAACTCCGCGGCGGTGTGCGTGGGCCGTGCGGGCATGCACAGCGATTACCCGGTTCCGCCACGATCACGCGCTATCGCGTCGACTTGACGACCTGCGCGAAGCTGAACTGCCATCGCTCCACGACACGGAAGCCCATTGCCTGCGGCACCCGATATGCGGGCGCACGACGAAGGCGCGGTCCCGGATCCAGCGCGGTCCCGCTCTCGCGATCAGCGACGCTGGTGTCGCGTTGGGAGACCGTCCACAGCACGGTGCACCGCCGAAGCTGGTCGGCGACCCCCCAGATGCCGAGATGGGCGTCCCACAGGCGGTTTCGGTCCGCCGCACGCGGGCCGCGGCCGGGGTCGAGGAGGTGCGCGTAAGCCTCTGGACGCGCGGCCGTGAGCGGGCGAATCGGACCGGGCGCCCAATTGGTGGTGTTGTCCAGGACCAGACAGTCGCCGGGGGAGGCGTGCGCGGTGAGGACGTCGGCGACCTGGCTGAAGTCCATGCCCTCCTTCGCATACGGGCCCCGCTGTTCGAGCAGATAATTCGGCGTCGCCGCCACCGCGAAAACAGTCAGCACTGCCGCGACGGTCTCGCGTGTCCTGGCGACCGCCGTGATGCCGACCGCCAGGAGCAGCGCCATGGCCGGCGAGGTGTAGCTGAGGTAGCGCGGGTAGTACACGGGTTCCAGCCACACCGAATAGAGCAGCAGCACCGCGGTCGGGATCGCGATCCAGCCCAGGCTGATGAGCACCAGTGACCCGACGCCGGCATCGGTGGGCCGGAACCGCCTCACCAGAGGCAGAATCAGCACGACCGCAGCGGCGACCGCGAACGCCGCGCTGTGGTCGAAGTACTGCTCCTGCACCACCTCCGCGACGGTGTCCCACCCCGGGGCGGTGATCCAGCGCACCTGGGCGATCTGCGTCCTGCTGAACACGAGGAACGGCACAACGGCGGTGATCGCCACGGCGACCGTCGCGATCCACCGGTGCACCACCGCGCGGTGAGCCGCCACCGCCGTGAGCGCGACGGCGTGAACGAGCATCAGCAGCACTGTGAACACGTTGAGGAGCGAGGAAGCCACCATGGCAAGCCCGTAGCAGGCCCACAGCCGCTTCGAGTTGCGGTGAACGGCGACCACCAGCAGCACCGTCACCCAGACGGCGGCCGCGGCCGTCAGCGCATACGACCGGTCCTCGATGCCGGCCCACGTGATGCGCGGAAGGATCGCGAACATGATCCCCGCACACGCGGCGAGCGTGCGAGACGAGAACCGGCGCGCCAGGACGACGACGCCGGCCGCCGCCACACCGACGGCCAGACAACTCGACAGCCGGGAGTAGAACTCGGTGACCGGGAACACCGTGAACCACCCGTGCATGAGCAGGTAGTACAGGCCGTGCACCGCATCGATGTTGTGCAGCAGGCGCCACAGTTCGGGGATCGACCGGGTCGAGGCCGAGATCGTCGCCGCCTCGTCGAACCACAGCGACGGCCGTGCGGCGCCGGCCGCCGAAACCGCCACCGCAAACACCGCCACCAGCGCGGCATCGAACCGGCCGGTCCGCACGGATTCCGACCCCTCGAGGCGCGCGAGACGCTGCGCTCCCAGTGAAAGTTCCACGTCTGCTCGGCTCCGTACCCGTCCGGTGAACGGGAAAACGCTAGCGTGCGCGAACTCGCCGCGCGCGTCGAATCGGCATCGAACACGGCACCGAACAAAACCGGCCAGCGACTTCTGTTGCCGCACTGATTGTTTCGCCAGGCGGTCGCGGAATTGCCGCTGCCCGCCGCAAATTGACGTCGACGTGGCCCGGGGTGTCGCCGGACATCGCTTGGCACCACCGTGTAGGCGGCGTCACGCAGGGCCGCGCGGGGTGACGTTGCCTGCCAAGTAGGACGAAATAGCAGGCAAACGCCATTGGAAGGGCTACTGTTCCGAATGGCGTTGGAATCGACCCCGGGAGGACATGGATGAGCGCCTACAAGACCGTCTTGGTTGGCACGGACGGATCGGACTCGTCGCTGCGCGCGGTGGAGAAGGCTGGTCAGATCGCCGGTGACG
The DNA here is from genome assembly GCF_001500065.1 of Mycobacterium sp. IS-3022. Classification (GTDB taxonomy): domain Bacteria; phylum Actinomycetota; class Actinomycetes; order Mycobacteriales; family Mycobacteriaceae; genus Mycobacterium. The sequence continues at coordinate 45,054 of NZ_LQIN01000013.1, read as the reverse complement.
CCAAGCTGGTCATCGCGACGGCGTACTTCCCCCAGGCCGAGGACCAGCGCGCAGCCGACGTGCTCAAGGACGAGGGCTACAAGATGGCCGGCAACGCACCGATCTACGCGATCCTGCGTGAGGCCAAGGAGCGGGCCCATCAGGCCGGCGCTCAGAACGTCGAGGAGAAGGCCATCGTCGGCGCGCCCGTCGACGCCCTGGTGGAGTTGGCCGAGGAGATCAAGGCCGACCTTCTGGTGGTCGGCAACGTCGGGTTGTCCACCATCGCGGGCCGCCTCCTCGGTTCGGTGCCTGCCAACGTCGCGCGCCGGTCCAAGACCGACGTGCTGATCGTGCACACCACGCCGTAACCACCACCAGCGCCACACCGATCACCCAGTCGCCCCAGCCGACGTAGGCGGTGGAGCGCGCCCCGAGCGGGACGTCGACCACGGTGGCGCCGCGCTCGGAAGCGGGTGACCACGCCAGCCGTCGGCCCTGCGCATCGAACGCCGAGCTCACCCCGGACAGCGCGGCGTGCACAGCGGGACGACCTGTTTCGACGGCGTGGACGGCGGGCATGCTCGCCAGCTGGGGTTGCGCCCAACTGCCCTGGTACGACGAGGTCGCGCTCTGGTAGGCGAGTAGATCAGCGCCGAGCTCCACCTCGCGCCGGGCCAGGTCCGAGAACAGCGTCTCGAAGCTGATCAGCGGCCCCACCGCGACGCTGTTGGAGTGCAGGTCGGTGTGCAGCGCGACCGGCCCGTCGCCGCGGCGACGATCCTCGTCCGCGGCGCCCGTCCCGGAGGTGGCCCAGTCGAGCAGCCCCCGCAGCGGCACGTACTCGCCGAACGGCACGAGGCGGGTCTTCGCATATGAGCCGCGCACCCCGTCCGGCCCGATGAGCACCGACGTCTTGTAGATGCCGCCGGAAGGGGCGCGGGCGTCGACGTTGACCAGCAGGTCGGCGCCCACACGCCGAGACAGGTCGGCCAGCCGGGCCGCGACGTCGGGGTGTGCGGTCAGGTCCACCGCGACGCTGCTTTCACCCCACACCACCAGGTCGACCCGCTGACCGCGCAGGCCGTCGGTCAGGCGCTCGCTGGCTGCTTGGCGGGCGGTCGCATCGTCGATGTCGCCCGGCTGCACCAGCGCCACGCGCATCGACGGGCCGGGCACGGGCGGCGGCGAAAGCCAGAACCACGCGGGACCGATCGCGAGCAGCACGACCGGAAGCGCGATCATCCAGGGCCTGCGCAGCAGAACGGCGCCGACGGCGGCGGTGTTGACCGCCACCACGAGGAAGCTGACGAGCCAGACGCCGCCCAGCGTCGCCGACGCCAGCGTCGCCGGCTGGTTCCACTGCGACGCGCCGAGCAGGGCCCACGGACCGCCGAGCCGGTCCCACGACCGCACCGCTTCGGCGAGGATCCACAGCGACGGCAGTATGGCCACGGCCGCAAGCAAGCCGCGACCGGTGAGCTCACCGGCGAGCAGGCGCTGCGCCGCCCAACCGAACGGCAACCACAACGCGCCGAGTCCGGCCCCGAGCAACACCAGCAGGGGACCGGCGCTCGGCCACAGCCAGTACTGGGTGACGCAGATGAACGTCGCCATCCCCAGCCAGGCCCGCACGGCGCCTCGCCCGGCCGTCGGCGCGGCGCGAACGACGAGGAGCAGCGGAACCAACCCGGCCCAGGCCACCCAGCACCACGCGGGCGCCGGAAAAGCGAGCGCAGGCAACGCGCCGGCGAGCACCGCCGACGCGTAGCCGAGCACTAGATCAGGTGGCCGACGCTTTGGCGATGCTCGCGATCGCCTGATCGAGCGTGGAGTTGAACTCCTCATCACTCTGCTGGGCGGTGAGGCCCTCGGTCAGCGCGCGCGAGAAGCTCGCGATGACACCGGTGTTGCGCGACAGCTTCTCGTTGGCCTCGTCGCGGCTGTAGCCGCCAGACAGCGCCACGACGCGCAGCACGTTCGGGTGATCGACCAGCTCCTTGTACAGGTTGTCGGTGTCGGGCAGCGTCAGCTTCAGCATGACCTTCTGGTCGCCCAGGTTGTTGACCCCTTCGAGCAGGGCGGCCTTGAGCTGGTCCTCCGCCTCGGCCTTCTTCGGACTCTTGATGTCGACCTCGGGCTCGATGATCGGCACCAGGCCCTTGGCGAGCACCTGCTTGGCGACTTCGAACTGCTGCGTCACGACGGCGTCCAGGCCCGCGCCCGGCAGCTTGATGACCGAGCGTTCCTTGGTGCCGAAGATGCCCTTGGCGACTGCGCGGTCGAGCAGGTCGTCGAGGCCCGGCATCGGCTTCATCGTCTGGGCGCCGTCCTTCTCCTCGGCCAGGCCCTTGTCGATCTTGAGGAACGGCACGATGTTCTTGACGTTCCACAGGTAGTCGGCGGTGGGACGGCCCTCGATCTCGCGGTCCATCGTCATCTCGAACAGGATCGCGCCCATGATGCGGTCGCCGTCGAAGGCCGGGCTGGTGATGATGCGGGTCCGCATTTCGTGCACCAGGTCGAACATCTGCTCATCGCCGGAGTACTGATCCTCCGCGATCCCGTAGAGCTTCAGCGCCTTCGGCGTGCTGCCGCCGCTCTGGTCGAGCGCTGCGATGAAGCCCGCGCCGCTCTGCGCCTTCTTTAGCTGGTCGTCATTCATCCGTGCCTCCTCAGACGAACGCATGGTACGTCACCGCCGAATGCCGTTCGGAGACCACCGGATCAGCGTTGGGAGACTTCCCTCGCGGCCAGTGCGCCGTAGAGCGCCAGCAGCGAGGATGCCGCCGCGGCGTTGAGGCCGAAATCTCGTGCGCGAATGTGCGCACCCACCGCCAGCGTGAAGTAGACGGTCAACATCACCAACGTCAGTTTGGCCAGCCACGGCATGCGGGTGCCGGCCAGCAGTCCCACTGCCGAGGCGGCCTTGACAACGGGGAAGATCCAGCGATTCTGCTGCGGGTACTTGACGTCGTCGAGGCATTTCGCGACATACGGGACGGGCTGCACGCAGATCGCGGCGTCGGCAGCCTGGGCGGCCGCCAGCAGCGCCAGCAGTTTCGGCGAGTTGTTGGTCATGCCCCCAGCGTAGGAGCGGCGCCCAGGTAGGCGGAACTACCAGCCGCGTTCTTTCCACTCAGCCAGGTGCGGGCGCTCGGTGCCGAGCGTGGTGTCGTCGCCGTGGCCGGGATAGACCACCGTCGAATCGCCGTACACGTCGAAGACCCGGCGGGTCACGTCGCCGAGCAGCTGGTCGAACGCGCCGTCCTCCCATGTCTTGCCGACGCCACCGGGGAACAGGCAGTCGCCGGTGAACAGGTGGGTCGCGTCGTCGGCCCCGTCAAGCGCGAGGGCCACCGAGCCGGGCGTGTGGCCCTGCAGATGGATGACATCGAACGACAGATCGCCGATTTCGACGGTGTCACCATGGGCCAGCAGGCGATCCGGTTTGACCGGCAGGGTGTCGGCGTCGAGCTGGTGTGCGGCGGTCGGTGCTCCGGTCGCCTTCGCCACGTCAGCCAATGCCTGCACGTGGTCGAAGTGCTGGTGGCTCGTGACGATCAGCGACAGCTGCGGCGCGTGCTTCTCGATCAGTTCGAGTAGGACCGAGGCGTCGTTGGCGGCGTCGATGAGCAGCGTCTCGCCGGTTCGGGAACAGGTGACGAGGTACGCGTTGTTGTCCATCGGGCCCACCGAAACCTTGACGATCGATGCGCCGGGGAGGGTGCGCCGAGCGGCCATTCCGGGCTCGACATGGCCGGTGTAGTTGTCGTCGACGGTCATGGTCCTCACGGTATCGGGCTTGTCGGTGGCGACACATAGCATGGGCATCAACTCTGTCGTGCGGGAGCGGATGCGGAAGGACTGACTTGGCTGACCGCCTTGTTGTGAAGGGTGCGCGCGAGCACAACCTGCGCAGTGTTGATCTTGATCTGCCCCGCGACGCACTGATCGTCTTCACTGGTTTGTCGGGCTCGGGCAAGTCGTCGCTGGCGTTCGACACGATCTTCGCCGAGGGTCAGCGCCGCTACGTCGAGTCGCTGTCGGCCTATGCGCGTCAGTTCCTCGGTCAGATGGACAAACCGGACGTCGACTTCATCGAGGGCCTTTCGCCTGCGGTGTCCATCGACCAGAAGTCGACCAACCGCAATCCCCGCTCGACCGTCGGCACCATCACCGAGGTCTACGACTACCTGCGTCTGCTGTATGCCCGCGCCGGCACCCCGCACTGCCCGGTCTGCGGTGAACGCATCGCCCGCCAGACCCCCCAGCAGATCGTCGACCAGGTGCTCGCGATGGACGAGGGCCTGCGGTTCCAGGTGCTCGCGCCGGTGGTGCGCACCCGCAAGGGTGAATTCGCCGACCTGTTCGACAAGCTCAACAGCCAGGGCTACAGCCGCGTGCGCGTCGACGGCGTCGTATACCCACTCACCGATCCGCCCAAGCTCAAGAAGCAGGAGAAGCACGACATCGAGGTGGTCGTCGACCGGCTCACCGTGAAGGCCACCGCCAAGCAGCGGCTGACCGACTCGGTGGAAACGGCGCTGAACCTTGCCGACGGCATCGTGGTGCTCGAGTTCGTCGATCGCGAGGACGACCATCCGCACCGCGAGCAGCGCTTCTCGGAGAAGCTGGCCTGTCCCAACGGCCATCCGTTGGCCGTCGACGACCTCGAGCCGCGGTCGTTCTCGTTCAACTCGCCCTACGGCGCCTGCCCCGAGTGCCTGGGTCTGGGCATTCGCAAGGAGGTCGACCCCGAACTCGTCGTCCCCGACCCGGACCTCACGCTGGCCGAGGGCGCGATCGCGCCGTGGTCGATGGGCCAGACCGCCGACTACTTCACCCGGATGCTGTCCGGGCTGGGCGACGCGCTCGGGTTCGACGTCGACACGCCGTGGAAGAAGCTTCCCGCCAAGGCGCGCAAGGCGATCCTCGAGGGCTGCGACGAGCAGGTGCACGTGCGGTACAAGAACCGCTACGGCCGAACCCGTTCGTACTACGCCGATTTCGAGGGCGTGATGGCGTTCCTGCAGCGCCGCATGGAGCAGACCGACTCCGAACAGATGAAAGAGCGATACGAAGGCTTCATGCGCGACGTGCCGTGCCCCGAGTGCGAGGGCACGCGGCTGAAGCCCGAGATCCTGGCGGTGACGCTGACGGCGGGGGACTTCGGCGCGAAGTCGATCGCCGAGGTTGCCGAACTGTCGATAGCGGACTGCTCGGAGTTCCTCAACGCGTTGACGCTCGGTGCACGCGAACAGGCGATCGCCGGGCAGGTGCTCAAGGAGATCCAGTCGCGGCTGGGCTTCCTGCTCGACGTCGGCCTGGACTACCTGTCGCTGTCACGCGCCGCCGCCACGCTGTCCGGCGGTGAGGCACAACGGATCCGGCTGGCCACCCAGATCGGCTCCGGACTGGTCGGGGTGCTGTACGTGCTCGACGAACCGTCGATCGGGCTGCACCAGCGCGACAACCGCCGGCTGATCGACACGCTGGTCCGGCTGCGGGACCTGGGCAACACCTTGATCGTCGTCGAGCACGACCTCGACACCATCGCCCATGCCGACTGGGTCGTCGACATCGGGCCCGCGGCCGGTGAGCACGGCGGGCAGATCGTGCACAGCGGACCCTACGACGAACTGCTGAAAAACCCCGAATCGCTTACCGGAGCATATCTTTCGGGCAAAGAAGAGATCGAGGTGCCGGCGATCCGGCGGCCCGTCGACAAGAAGCGGCAGCTGACGGTCGTCGGCGCACGCGAGCACAACCTGCGCGAGATCGACGTGACGTTCCCGCTGGGGGTCCTCACCTCGGTCACCGGGGTGTCGGGGTCGGGTAAGTCCACACTCGTCAACGACATCCTCGCGTCGGTGCTGGCCAACAAGCTCAACGGTGCGCGCCAGGTACCGGGCCGCCACACGCGGGTGACCGGTCTGGACAAGCTCGACAAGCTGGTCCGGGTCGACCAGTCGCCGATCGGCCGGACGCCGCGCTCCAACCCGGCGACGTATACCGGCGTCTTCGACAAGATCCGCACGCTGTTCGCGGCCACCACCGAAGCGAAGGTGCGCGGCTACCAACCGGGCCGGTTCTCGTTCAACGTCAAGGGCGGTCGCTGCGAGGCGTGCTCCGGCGACGGCACGATCAAGATCGAGATGAACTTCCTGCCCGACGTGTACGTGCCGTGCGAGGTGTGCCAGGGCGCCCGGTACAACCGCGAGACGCTCGAGGTGCACTACAAGGGCAAGACCATCGCCGAGGTGCTGGACATGTCGATCGAGGAGGCCGCGGAGTTCTTCGCGCCGATCACCTCGATCCACCGGTATCTGAAGACGCTCGTCGACGTGGGCCTGGGCTACGTGCGGCTCGGGCAACCGGCGCCGACGCTGTCCGGCGGCGAGGCGCAGCGCGTCAAGCTCGCATCGGAGCTGCAGAAGCGGTCGACGGGCCGCACCGTGTACATCCTCGACGAGCCGACCACCGGTCTGCATTTCGAGGACATCCGCAAGCTGCTCAAGGTGATCAACGGCCTTGTGGACAAAGGCAATACGGTGATCGTGATCGAGCACAACCTCGACGTGATCAAGACCTCGGACTGGATCGTCGACATGGGGCCCGAGGGTGGGGCCGGCGGTGGCACGCTCGTCGCGACAGGGACACCGGAAGACGTCGCGGTCAATCCCGAGAGCTACACCGGCCACTTCCTCGCCGAGGCGCTCGGTGTCGCGCGACCAACCCCCAAGCGCCGCAACGGCCGCAAGGTCAGCGCCTGATCCAGCGTCCTAGTAGCCGATCGACGGCAGCCAGGCGCCCTGCGGTTCGTTGTAGAGTCCGATCGTCATCAGCGTCGATTGTTGGACGAGGCGCAGGCCGTTGTGCAGGCACCACGTCATCAGCCGCGGATTGCGCGACGGCACGAGGACACCAAGGCCGACGAACTGCTCGGCGGCGCCGAGTAGAGCGATGATGTCGTCATCCGTCTCGCCGACTGCGTGACCGATATAGCCTAATCCCGTTGTGTACGCGGTGATTTGGCCTCGGCGCTGCACTACGCTCGCCATGCCGCGTGCGATCGCGGTCCGCAGCTCAGGATGACGGTCGTGGCCGTGTATTCGGCGGCAGAGGTGGTCGCACTCGTCGACGTCATCGAGGGTCGCCGGTCGCACCATCGTCGACGGCACGACGACAGCATCGAGCGGCCGCTGAAAGACCGACAGCGGCTCGCGTACCGCGAACCCGAGTTTCGCGTACAGCGACAGCGACCGGTAGTTGTAGGCGGTCTGCACCAGCCGGACACCCGCAACGTCACGTTCTCGCGATCGTTGCAACAGCGCCTCCATCAAGGCGTGGCCGACGCGACCCTGCTGTTGTGTCGGGCTGACGCTGACGGGTCCAACCCCGACTATGGTGGCGCGCTCGTCCTGTAACGCGCTGCCGACGATCTCGTCGCCGCATTCGGCCACCAAACCGAATGTGCCCTCGGTCGACAGCATCCCCTGCATCAGACCGGCCGTGAACTCGGGGCTGGCCGGCTCGACCGGAAAATTGTGTGCGGTGGCGAGCGACTCGAAGGCGTTCCACATGACGCGTGCGCAAGCAGCGGCGTCGTCGATGACCGCCTCGCGCAGGTGTACGTCGGTCATCGCCCAATCGTCGCGCCGAGACTGCCCACAGATCGCGGTTTTTCGCGATTCCGCAATCTCACCGGCTGGGCCCACGCGCAGCTGGGGATTTCGACAGGGGTGAGGGGAACCGCGGGCTGATCCGCACGCCGTCCAGCCACTCGGTCAACTCGTCGGCGCGGCGCTGCAACGCCTGGTGCGCCGAACGGCCGACGTCTTCGAGCAGCCGCACCTCGACGCGGCCGTCGTCGTCCTGCCCCCAGGCCCCGACGATCCTGCCGTCGCACCAGGCGGTCGGACCGCCGTTGCCGTTCCTGTCGAACACCTGGCTGCGGTGCGGCCCCAGGTACCAGTCCCGGTCGAACCAGCCCATCGTGGTGACGTCGAGGCTGGGCAACAATGCGCACCACGGCTCTGGCTCGGGTTCGACGTCGAGGTCGTCGGGCAGTGCGAAGCCAGGTGCGCCGTCGAGATCCACTTCCACGGCGCCGATGTCGCGCAACGCCTGCCGCGCCCACGTCAACGTGTTGCCGAACCACCACTTGACGTCGGTCAGAGTCGCCGGACCGAAGGCGGCCAACCACCGTCGCACCAGCACCGCGCGCGCCGTTTCCGGATCGACCGCATCGGCCGGTGCCAGCCAGTCCGAGGCGGACACCCAGAGCGGTCGCGACGTCGTCCACTTCCCCTCATTCGGACCGCGCAGAATGTCACCGCGCACCGACAACGCGGTGAGGATCCGCGGCGCCAGCGGCGTCTCGCCGCCCCAGCGCTTGCCCGGAGCCGGGTCCCACGCACCCGCCAACTCGGGCAGCGCGGACCGCAGGTCTTTCGCGCTGGTCGGCCCGTTGTCGGCGAGGTGGCGCAGCACCGCCGCACCCGCCGCGTCGAGCCACGCGTCGCCGTCTGTACAGACACCGGCCTTCTGCGCGTCGGAGATGAGGCGACGGCGCTCGTTGTCGGCGACCCGGTCGCTGGCCGCCGCCTGGATCAGCGGCAGGTCTTCGGAGCGCACCGTCCACAGCGTCCTGCGCATCGCGAGGTGTTTGACCAGCGTGCGGCGCTCGTAGAGCAGCACGTCGAGGTCGGCCACGGTGAAGCCCGGCACTCGCGCCCACAGCGACAGGTAGGGCGTCGCCGGATCGGTCGTGTGCAGCCCCACGACGCTGCCCGCGACGTCGCGAACCGAATCCGCCGGCTCGCACAGGAAGTGCCGACGGGCGAGCCGGGCACGTCGTTCCTCGACAGTGAATCTGCGCATCGCCTGCGAACCGTACCTTCGGCCGCCGACAAAGTTTGGGATCGGTAGCCACCCGACCGGCCTTGACTTGCCCCATGACGGGGAATGTCTCTTTGTCTCCCGTTGTGATGCTCGCTGACTGGGCGCTGGGGACGGTGTGGACTCTTAAGCGGCGTATCGGCGGTTTCGAGAGGGCAGGATGCCGGTGCCGGCTCGACCGTTGCGAGTCGGGGACGATTTGGGCTGATGTTGCTTCGGAGAAGCCCGCTGGCGGGTGGTGTATGCGCGCGGCGACGTCGAATCAGTACGAGTGGGCGAGGTGGTGCGAGGTCGGCTCGGACACCTACCGCAAGCGTCCAAGCTGCTCCACGTCTTGTCGGACCCGTCTGCGACTGTGGTGATCGTGGAGCATTGGGATTTGCAGGCCCGCTTCGCGGTTGGCCAGCTTGAGGCAGCGTTGGCGGCGCAGGGCCGCCGGATCGTGGTAGCTGCCCGGGTGAGAGAACCGATGATCTGGTGCCCGACATGATGGAAGTCGTCACATCGATGTGTGCCCGCCTCTACGGTCGCCGTGGCGCGTGCAACCGGGCGATGACCGCGGCCAAGCGAGTGGCCGGCGATGGCTAGGTTCGAGGTCCCCGACGGTTGGGTGGTGCAGGCCTACCGGTACGCGCTGGACCCGACACCGGCCCAGGCGCGGGCGTTGGCGTCGCATGCTGGTGCGGCCCGGTTCGCCCACAATCACATGCTCGCCGTGGTGAAAGCAGTCATGGACCAGCGCGCCGCGGAACGCAGTTATGGTATAGACGAGGCGCAGCTGACCCCGGTGGTGGGGTGGTCGTTGCCGGCCTTACGCAAGGTGTGGAATCAGCACAAAACGGTGTGCGCGCCGTGGTGGGCAGAGAATTCCAAAGAGGCCTACAACACCGGTCTGGACGGATTGGCTCGCGGGCTGGACGCCTGGTCGAAGTCGCGGCGTGGTCAGCGCGCCGGTGCACCGGTGGGATTTCCCCGTTTCAAGTCTGCCCGGACGTCACGGTCGGTGCGGTTTACCACCGGCACCATCCGCGTCGAGCCTGATCGTCACCACGTGACCCTGCCACGGGTCGGCGCCATCCGCACCCATGAATCCATGCGAAAGCTCGCCCGACGCCTCGAAGCCGGCACGGCGCGGATACTATCGGCGACCGCGGCTCAAGACAGCGCCGGCCGCTGGCACTGCTCGTTTCAGAGCGTGGTCGCGGCCAAGTCTCGGCCCGCCCACGCCCGGGTCTCGCCGCACCCGGTGGTCGGCGTTGACGTCGGGGTGAAAGCCGACAGCCTGTTGGTGGTCGCCACACCCGGCGGTGTAGAGATCGATCGGATCCCGGCCCCGAAGTCGTTGACCGACGCGCAACATCGGCTGTCGATGTTGCAGCGGCGCGCTGCGCGCCAGCATGGAGCCTACGATCCGGCGACCCGGACCAAACGCGCACCGTCACATCGTTGGCGCGTCACTCAGGCCCGGATCGGCAAGGCGCACAACCGCGCCGCGGCGGTACGCCGTGATGTGCTGCACAAGGCCACGACAGCGCTGGCCCAACAGCACCAGGTCGTCGTTGTCGAGACACTTAACGTCGCTGGCATGCGCGCAGCTGGCGGCGCCTGCAAACGAGGACTCAATAGAGCACTCGCCGATGCCGCACTTGCTGAGATCCGTCGAATGCTCGACTACAAAACACGTTGGTACGGTGGTCATCTGGTACCCGCAGACCGCTTCTATCCGTCGACGAAGACATGTTCTGCGTGCGGGAGGCGAAAGCCAAACCTCACCCTCGTCGATCGCATCTTCCACTGCGACGGATGCGGTATGAAGATCGACCGCGATATCAACGCCGCAACCAACCTCGCCCGACTCGGCGAACCCGTGCACGCGGGTGAACAAAGTCCCGCCGGGAGTGGCCCGGTGGCAGGACGTGGAGCTACGCATGAGACCGATCCCGCGCCAGCGGGCGACGCTGCAGGCGATGAAACGTCAACCCCGCGCCACCCAGTGGATCAGACGGGGACCGCCGCACCACAAGGTGAGGCTGCCTAATGGCCAAGCATTCACATTCGCTCACCAAAAGGCAACGGAAGATCGATGAATCGAGTCGCGATCCCGGTGCTCGACAGCGCCATCCTGGATGCCGAAGTCGCGGTGCTGACCGCCGCCGCGCACGACTACTTCGGCGACGACACCTTCGATTCGGAGCTCAGCCATCTGCTCGCCCGGCATCGGCAGCGTTGAATCCTGATGCGCAGGAAGGTGATTCGCGAATCAGTGCGCTCATCGAGAGGTATCGAAACGTCGCTGATGACAGCGACGTCGCGTTGGACGCGGAACCGGTGAGAAGTCGGCGTGACGATTACGCGCTCGCGGCCGGGGCGGACACGCGCGCTCGGGTACGGGAGTCATTGCCGGCGGCACCGGCTGCGTCAACCAGGCGCCGACGCGTTCCTGGCCGAGATTTTGGCCGCGGAATCGGATTACTGAGAGTCGTCGGAGTCCTTGTTCATCTGTTCGCGGATTCGATCGAGACGCTCGGCGGCCGCTCGCTGTCGCTCGTCGTACTGTTCGGCGACGCTGCGGCCCTCCGGTGTCTCCTCGGCGAGTTCGGATGCGCCGATCGCGGTGCCGTACCGGGTTTCGATCTTCTCTCGCACGGATTCGAACGTCGGGACACCGCCCGGGGTGTATCCGCTGTCGACCGGTTCGACGGGCGTGGTGGCCCCGGGTTTGGGCTCGACGATCTCGGCGTCGACCGCGGGTTCCGGGTCGGGAGGCGGTTCGTCCGGCATGTCGCTCACGGTACCCGTTGCTGCCCAGCACGCGCGTCCGGGCAAATAATGTCAGTTGCGACAGTTTTCGGTGAAAACGTCGCCGAACACTGCCGGGCCGCGTAGCGTATCGCCGTTGGCAAACCGGGCGAGAGGAGCCCAACATGCGCGGTGCCACGTTCTTTTCAGCGGTCGTCGCGGTCGGCCTGGCGCTTGCCACCGCCGCACCGGTCCTCGCCGACGAAACCGACGACGTGTTCATTTCCGTGATCGAAGCCGAGGGCATCCCGTTCTCGACGCCGGAGGACGCCATCGTGCTCGCTCACGCGGTGTGCGATTACGTGGCCGCCGGCCAGGCCCCAGAACAGGTGGCCGTGGAGATCAGCGAACCCGCCAATTGGACCGTCGAGCAGAGCGGGTTCTTCGTCGGGGCTGCGACCCAGTCGTACTGCCCGGCGTAGCAGTCGATTTCGGCCGCATCAGCGCGGCTTGGCCAACGGGAACGGGAGCGTCTCTCGGATGCTGCGGCCGGTGATCAGCATGACGACGCGGTCCACGCCCATGCCGAGTCCACCCGTCGGTGGCATCGCGTACTCCATCGCGTGCAGGAAATCCTCGTCGAGTTCCATCGCCTCGGGATCGCCGCCCGCGGCCAGCAGCGACTGCTCCTGCAACCGTCTGCGCTGCTCGACCGGATCGGTGAGCTCGCTGTAGGCGGTGCCGAGTTCGACGCCCCAGGCGACCAGGTCCCAACGTTCGGCGACACCGGGAACGCTGCGGTGCGGCCGGGTCAGCGGAGAGACCGACGTCGGGAAGTCCTTGTAGAAGGTGGGCTCTTCGGTGCGGTCCTCGACGAGTCGCTCGTAGAGTTCCAGCACCACCGCGCCGGCGTCCCAGTGCGTCAGGTAGGGGATTCCGGCGGCGTCGCACAGCTTGCGCAGCGTCGCCAGGTCGGTGTCGGGGCAGATCTGCTCGCCGAGCGCGTCCGACACCGCGCCGTGCACCGTCTTGACCTTCCACTGCCCCGAGATGTCGACGGGTTCGAGCGCGCCGGCGTCCCGCGGTCGGTAGAACACCTGCGAGCCGTTGGCGGCCTCGGCCGCGTTCTGGATCAACTCGCGGCAACCGTCGACCCACACGTTGTAGTCCGCGTGGGCCTGATACGCCTCCAGTAGCGTGAATTCGGGGTTGTGGCTGAAGTCCACGCCCTCGTTGCGGAATGCGCGGCCCAGCTCGAAGACCCGCTCCACCCCGCCGACGCACAGCCGCTTGAGGTAGAGCTCGGGGGCGATGCGCAAGTAGAGGTCGAGGTCGTAGGCGTTGATGTGGGTCAAGAACGGGCGGGCGTTCGCGCCTCCGTGGATCTGCTGCAGGATCGGTGTCTCGACCTCCAGGAATCCCTTGCCGACCAACGTCTCCCGGATCGCGTGCAGCACACCGCTTCGCGCGCGGATCAGGTCGCGGGCATCGGTGTTGATCGCCAGGTCGACGTAGCGCGCGCGGACCCGGGCCTCCTGATCGGTCAACCCTTTCCACTTGTCGGGCAATGGACGCAGGCACTTGCCGATCAGCCGCCAGCCGTGCACCAGCAGCGAGCGGGTGCCCTTCTTGCTGTAGCCCATCGTGCCGGAGACCTCGATCAGGTCGCCCAGGTCGATGGCGTGGGTGAAGTCGGCGGTGGATCCCGACTCGAGCAGCGAATTGTCCAGGAGCAGTTGGACTTCGCCGGACCAGTCGCGCAGCTGGGCGAACAGCACGCCCCCGTAGTCGCGACTTCGCAGCACTCGGCCGGCGACTGTCACCGGAAGGCTGTCGTCCGTTTCCAAGGCGGCCGCGATCGTGTGCGACGGCTCCCTGCCGACGGGGTAGGCATCGATTCCGTTGTCCTGCAACGCTTTGAGCTTGGCCATCCGCACCCGGACCTGTTCGGGCAGCCGCGGCTCGTCGCCGTCGGGTAGGTCCGCCGCCAGGCCGCTGACGTCCGGGGCCGTGCCGTCGTGGTGCAGCAGTCCCGTCGTTATCAGCTCCCGAGGTACCGCGGTGTGGTGCCCGGTGTGCGGCTGTTCATGGCGCCGCGAGAACGGCAGCACGAGAAAACCCTCGGCGATCACCGATGCCACCCCGACCCGCGGCACCAGCCGGGCGTCTTCGTAACAGGCGTAGCGCGGCACCCATTCCGGTTGGTATTTCATGTTCGACCGGTACAGCGTCTCGAGTTGCCACCACCGCGAGAAGAACACCAGAAGGCCGCGCCACAGCCGCGCGACCGGGCCGGCGCCCAGCTGCGCGCCCTGCTCGAAAGCCGAGCGGAACATCGCGAAGTTCAGCGAAATCCTCGTGACGCCGATGCCTTCGGCCTGCATACACAGTTCGCTGACCATCAGCTCGATGGTGCCGTTGGGGGATTGGGGTGAACGGCGCATCAAATCCAGCGAGGCGCCGGTGGCGCCCCATGGCACCAGCGAGAGCATCGCGACAACGTCATCATGCTGCACGGCCTCCACCAGCAGGCAGTCGCCGTCAGCGGGGTCGCCGAGCCTGCCCAGTGCCATCGAGAAACCGCGCTCGTCGTCGGTGTCGCGCCAGGCGTCCGCCCGGGTGATGACCTCGGCCATCTCCTCGGAGCCCAGATCGCGATGCCTGCGGATGCGCACGCTGACGCCCGCGCGACGGGCCCGTGTCACCGCCTGCCGGACGGCGCGCATGTCCGGTCCGGAGAGCCGGAATGTGTCGGGATGGAGGATGGCTTCGTCGCCGAGTTGCAACGCGTTGAGGCCCGCCGCGTGAAACGCCTCCGCGCCGGCCGAGCTGGCGCCCATCACACCAGGCGCCCAGCCGTAGGTCTGACACAGCGCCAACCACGCACCGATTGCCGCGGGCCATGCTTTCGGGTCGCCGATGGGGTCCCCGCTGGCCAGGCAGACACCGACCTCGACGCGGTAGGTGATGGCGGCCCGCGCGGTCGGGGCGAATACCACCGCCTTGTCGCGGCGCGTCGCGAAATAGCCGAGCGAGTCGTTCTTACCGAACAACTCCAGCAGCCCGCGCAGCGCTGATTCGTCCTCGCCGGTGAGGGCATTATCGGCCCGCTGGGACTGAAACAGCACGACCGCCGCGACCATCAGGGCCACCGCGCCGAACAGCCCGAGCAGCGCGTTGACGAGTACATGCGGATGTCCGGAGAAGTTGGACGAGTCCGCGCCCGCGAACGCGCCGACCCGGTTCAGCGCGTACCAGAATCGGTCATCGCTGGCCAGCGAGCCGGGGAACAATTCGAGCAGTCCCCACCCGATCGCCGTGCCGATCGCCAGACCCGCGACCAGCACGCCCGCCGCCTTGAGCAGCGCGCCGCGGCGCACTTTCGCCCAGAATTCGCGCCGCGCCAAGAGCAGGAAAAGGATCGCGGCGACGTGGAAGATCAGCCCGATCACCTCCCCGCTCTCCTGCACGACCGATTCGTCGCCGGTCATCAGATCCGCGATGTTCCAGCCGATCGCGGCCACCATGTAGCCGAGCAGGATCCACCACGCGATGCTCTTGCGCGCCGCCAGGGCGGCGGCCAGCAGCGCCAGCACGAACGCCCACGCGAAGCTCGTGTCGGGAAAGTTGAAGATGTAGTCGTTGACGAACTCGCGCGGCACTCTGATGACCGATCGCACGAACGGCGAGACGCTCGCCAACAACGACAGCGTGGCGATGACGCCGACGGTCCAACCGGCCGCTGCGGGCACCCACCAATACCGGGACCTGCGCCGGGTGCTGGGCAGGGTGGCGACGGTCATACGCCGCGACATTATTCGGTTGTGACGTGAAATGGGCGGTGACTCACGACCAGACGGGACCGGTGTATTTCTCGCCGGGACCCTGCCCGGGCTCGTCCGGCGAAGCGCTGGCTTCGCGGAACGCCAACTGCAGCGTCTTCAGCCCGTCGCGGACCGGTCCGGCGTGCGGTCCGAGATACTCGGCGGACGCGGTGACCAACCCGGCCAGCGCGGTGATCAGCCGGCGCGCCTCGTCGAGATCGCGGTGCGGACTGTCGTCGGGGTTCTCGGCCGACAAGCCCAGCTTCTCCGCGGCGGCGCTCATCAGCATGACCGCTGACCGGGTGATCACCTCGACGGCGGGGATGTCGGCCAGGTCGCGCACGGCCGAGCCGTCCAGGTCGCGTGGGTTCGAGTCATCGGTCACGCCTGTTAGACTGGCATGCGCGACCGTCCCGGCAAACGTCAGGGACAGCAAGTGGAGTCCCTCTCCCACCGCTGGCCACAGGAACCTTCCGAAGGCTCAGCGGTCCGGTCACAGGCATTTATGCCTGTCCTGGTCGGCTGCGGGCCCTGCTGTGAGCAGGGCTTTTCTGTTCGGTTGAGCAGAGTGCTGACGGAAGTGGACTCCTAGAGGACAACAGTAGGAGGCCCCATCAGCACTGAGACCCGCGTCAACGAGCGCATCCGCGTACCTGAAGTCCGCCTGATCGGACCGGGCGGTGAGCAGGTAGGCATCGTGCGCATCGAAGATGCACTCCGCGTCGCCGCGGATGCCGATCTCGATCTCGTCGAAGTAGCACCGGATGCGAAACCGCCGGTCTGCAAGATCATGGACTACGGAAAGTTCAAATACGAGACGGCTCAGAAGGCACGCGAGTCTCGCAAGAACCAGCAGCAGACCGTCGTCAAGGAACAGAAGCTCCGTCCCAAGATCGACCCGCACGACTACGAGACCAAAAAGGGTCACGTGATCCGCTTCCTCGAGGCGGGGTCGAAGGTCAAGGTGACGATCATGTTCCGCGGGCGCGAGCAGTCGCGGCCCGAGTTGGGCTTCCGCCTCCTGCAGCGACTGGGCGCCGACGTCGCCGACTACGGCTTCGTCGAGACGTCCGCCAAGCAGGACGGCCGCAACATGACGATGGTGCTGGCACCGCACCGCGGCGCGAAGACTCGCGCCAAGGCGGCCCAGCAGGCCGAAGGCTCCGCAGAGCCGGCCCCAGCACCCGACAGAACCAGTTAGAACGACAGAGCAGAGGACATATGCCCAAGGCGAAGACCCACAGCGGCGCTTCCAAGCGGTTCCGGCGCACCGGGACCGGCAAGATCGTGCGCCAGAAGGCCAACCGTCGCCACTTGCTCGAGCACAAGCCGAGCACCAGGACCCGGCGTCTCGAAGGCCGCACCGGCGTGTCGGCCAACGACACCGCCCGCGTCAAGAAGATGCTCAACGGCTGACCGACTCATCTCGTACGACCTGAACGAAGGAACACTCCCATGGCACGCGTCAAGCGCGCAGTCAACGCCCAGAAGAAGCGGCGGACCATACTCAAGGCATCCAAGGGCTATCGGGGCCAGCGGTCGCGGCTCTACCGCAAGGCCAAAGAGCAGCAGCTGCATTCGCTCAACTACGCCTACCGCGACCGCCGCGCCCGCAAGGGTGAGTTCCGCAAACTGTGGATCTCTCGCATCAACGCCGCGGCCCGGGCCAACGACATCACCTACAACCGGCTGATCCAGGGCCTGAAGGCCGCCGGGGTCGAGGTGGACCGCAAGAACCTCGCCGAGATCGCCGTCAGTGATCCGGGCGCGTTCACCGCGTTGGTGGAGGTCGCCAAGGGTGCGCTGCCCAGTGATGTGAACGCGCCGTCAACATCCTCTAAATCCGGCGAGGCTGCCTGACGCTCACCGAACGCTCCGCCCGAGTGGCCGCAGCGGTCAAGCTGCACCGTCACGTCGGGCGACGCCGCGCCGCACGCTTCCTCGCCGAGGGGCCCAACCTCGTCGAGGCAGCGCTGCGGCGCGGACTCGTATCGGAGGTGTTCGCCACCGAAGCCGCGCTTGACCGGTTCGGTCCCATGCTGGCCGACGCCCGCGTGCACCTGGTCACCGAAAGGGCGGCAAAAGCGTTGTCGGAAACCGTGACTCCAGTCGGTCTGATCGCGGTGTGCTCGACACCGGAGACATCGCTGCGTGACGTGCTGGCCGGTTCTCCGCGACTGGTGGCGGTCGCGGTGGACATTTCCGAACCGGGCAACGCCGGCACGCTGATCCGCATCGCCGACGCGATGGGCGCCGACGCCGTCGTGCTCGCCGGCCACAGTGTCGACCCGTACAACGGCAAGTGCCTGAGAGCGTCGGCGGGCAGCATCTTCTCGATCCCGGTGGTCGACGGGGGTGAGGCCGCCGATGCCGGCGGGGTCGTCGCCGCGTTGGGCGAGGCCGGTCTGCAGGTGCTGGCCACCACCGTCGACGGCGAGGTGTCGTTGGAAGACGTGGACCTCACCGCGTCGACGGCGTGGTTGTTCGGGCCCGAAGCGCACGGCCTGTCAATCGAATTGGCCACCATGGCCGATCACCGGGTGCACATCCCGATGCCGGGCCGCGCCGAGAGCCTCAACGTGGCCTCGGCCGCGGCGATCTGCCTCTACCAGAGCGCGCGGGCTCGGTCCTAACTCAGCAATCCCCGTGCCACGTGGGTGATCTGCACCTCGTTGCTGCCGGCGTAGATCATCAGTGACTTGGCGTCGCGCGCCAGCTGCTCGACGCGGTACTCGGTCATGTAACCGTTGCCGCCGAACAACTGCACGGCCTCCATCGCGACGTCCGTGGCGGCCTGCGAGCAGTACCACTTGATCGCCGATGCCTCCGCCAGCGAGATCGCGGTGCCGGTCTGTGCCGCCTCGATGACCCGGAACAGGATGTTGCGCACGTTCATTCGAGCAACTTCCATGTTGGCCAGCTTGAGCTGGATCAACTGGAACTGGGCGATCTCCTGGCCCCACAGCGTTCGGCTCTTCGCATAGTCGACCGACAAGCGCAGGCACTCCTCGATGACGCCCAGCGACATCGCCGCGACCCCGATGCGCTCGGCGGAGAAGTTCGACCGTGCGCTGGCGCGTCCGTCGCCGGCTGCGTCCTCGGTCTCGCCGAGCAGTCGATCACGACCCAGCCGGACATTGTTGAAGAACAACTCCCCGGTGCGCGAACTGTGAATCCCCATCTTGCGGAACGGCTTCGACTGCACGAAGCCCTCCATGCCGCGGTCCAGCACGAAGGTCAGCACTTTGCGATCGCGCTTCTCGACACCGGGTTCGTCGAGCTTGGCGTACACCACCACGACGTCGGCGTCGGGCCCGTTGGTGATGAACGTCTTCTGGCCGTTGAGGATGTAGTCCTCACCGTCGCGCACGACGTAGGACTTCATCCCGCCGAACGCGTCGGAGCCCGAGTCGGGTTCGGTGATCGCCCATGCGCCCACCTTGTCGTAGGTGACCAGATCGGGCAGCCAGCGCTCCTGCTGAGCCAGTGTGCCGCGGCTCATGATCGTCGGCACCGTCAGGCCGAGGCTGACACCCATCCCGGTGACCACGCCCATCGCGACCCGGCACAATTCGCTGACGACGACGAAGCCCATGCCGCCGGCTCCGTCTCCGAACATGCCGCCGCTCGACGGTTTGTCCGACGACTCGCCGCCGTCGCGCAATCGGGCCAGCCGCTTGTTCAGCGAGTCGCGGGCCATCTCGGTGATGCCGAATGTGGCGAACAGTTTGCGGACGATGGGGTAGGGCTCCATGTCGCCGCTTTCCAGCGCGTCGACGTGCGGGCGGATTTCCTTGTCGACGAACTCGCGCACGGCGTCGCGCACGGCAAGATCGACATCAGACCATTCGAGCATGCCCCTCAGGCTGCCTTATGGCGTCCGCGGGCCGGACGCAGGCCCGCCAAAGAGAAGGTGGTGTGCACCAGAGAGCCGGCCCGGTCGAGCAGCGACCTTCGAGGCGGAACATAGTGCATCGGCAGGTCGCGGCGGTCACTCGGCGGTGCCATGAACGCGGGCGCCTCCACCAGCGGGGCATCCGCGGGGAGCCGACCCTCTGCGCGCCGGTAGGCGGTCAAAGCCCTTGGGTGCAGCCGGATTTCGTCCGGTACCGCGACGAACGCGAACTCGACCAGCTTCCCGAAGAGGCGCAGCAGGACCTCGTCACCGGGCGTCCAGCGCATGTTCGCCTTCTCGCGCAGCGCTTCGTCGAACAACCCCGCGGCAATCCAGCGCTGCGCGCCGACCATGGGCTTGAAGATCTGGTCCCACACGCCGGTGGGCATCAACACGAACCAGGGTTTGGGGATGCGAATGGAGAAGATGTCGAGCGTGGCGCGATTGATCTCGAGCTCCTCGCGGCACTTGCGATCCCAGTACTCGCAGAACTCCTCCCAGCTGTCGGGCACCGGCCGCATGCTCATGCCGTACATGCGGTACCACTGCACGTGCTCGTCGAACAGTTGGCGCTTCTCGGCTTCGGTCAGCCCGCCGCAGAAGTATTCGGCGGTCTTGATGATCAGCATGAAGAAGGTGGCGTGCGCCCAATAGAACGTCTCGGGATTGAGCGCGTGGTAGCGACGGCCTTCGGAGTCGACGCCCTTGATCGTGGTGTGGTAGCTCCTGATCTGCTCTCCGGTCGTCATGGCGCGCTCGCCGTCGTAAACCACGCCCATGATCGGGTACACCGAGCGGGCGACGCGCTGCAGCGGCTCGCGCAGCAGGATCGAGTGGTCCTCGACGCCCGCGCCCAACTGTGGATACATGTTCTGGACCGCGCCGATCCAGACGCCGAGTAGGCCGGTGCGTAGATCCCCGAAGTACTTCCACGTCAGCGAGTCCGGACCGAGGGGATAGGGGCAATCGGAACCCGGATCGCCTGCCTCACTGGATGTCGATTCGACCGTCATCGGATCCTCACTGCCTGGCTCCTGGTGTTCACCGGACGAACACCACGATAATGTTGACAACGTATGTTGTCTACGCTCTGGGAGGGTGTGGCGCCGCAGTGTTATCGACCCTCCATCGACCAGCCACAGCCTCGTAACCAGCAACTTCGGTTCGGAACCCGCGCATAGGTGCACAGCGCACGTAGGCTCGCCCTGTGGATGTCGAGTCGTTCGATGAACGATCCGGCGGCATCGGCGAAATCGAACAAGGACCGGATCGCGCCCAGCGGTCGGGACGGTCGCTGGCGCCGATGGCGTGGCTGAAGGACACCAACCACAGCCCGTCTGTCATCGCGCTTTTGCGCCGAGCGCGACGAGCCCTCCCCGGTGATCCCGAGTTCGGCGACCCCTTGTCGGTTTCCGGCGTCGGCGGTCCCAGCGCGGCCGCCAGGGCCGCCGATCGGATCCTGGAACGGGACGCGGTGTCGCGTGAGGTGAGCCTCGGCGCGTTGCAGGTGTGGCAGGCCCTCACCGAGCGCGTGTCCGGCAAGCCCGCCAACCGCGAGGCGACGCTGGTCTTCACCGATCTCGTCGGGTTCTCGACGTGGTCGCTGAACGCCGGCGACGAGGCCACGCTGAGGCTACTGCGCCGGGTATCCCAGGCCGTGGAGCCGCCGCTGCTCGAAGCCGGTGGACACATCGTCAAGCGCATGGGCGACGGGCTGATGGCGGTCTTCTCCGAACCGGCGACGGCGGTGCGCGCCGTGATCGCCGCGCGCGAGGCGGTGAAGGCCGTCGATGTCGACGGCTACACGCCGCGGATGCGGGTCGGCGTGCACACCGGTCATCCGCAGCGGATCGGATCGGACTGGCTGGGCGTCGACGTCAACATCGCGGCACGGGTGATGGAACGCGCCACCCGAGGTGAGCTGGTGGTCTCACAGGACACCCTCAAGCGCATTCCCGCCGAGGAGTTCGACTCCCTCGGCGTGGTCGCCAAACGCCTCCGCAGGCAGGTGTTCGGACCCAAGCAGGACGGTGTGCCCGCCGACTTCGTCATGTACCGACTGAGAACCCGGCGTCAGTCACCGGCGGGCGGCGACGAGTCCGAAGACACCGCAGCGGAATAGCGTTCGAAGCATCGCTATGATCGCCGGGTGGCTGACCAGCCCGTAGACCTGTCCGAAGAAGCGCTGACCAAGGCCGTCAGCGCGGCTCGGCATGCGTTCGAGTTGGCGACCGATCTGGATGCGCTCGCGCGGGCGAAAACCGAACATCTCGGTGACCGATCGCCGATCGCCTCGGCGCGCCAGTCGCTCGGAGCGCTGGCCAAGGCCGACCGGGCAGATGCGGGCAAGCGGGTGAACATCGCCCGCGCGGAGGCGCAGCGCGCCTACGACGAACGGTTGGCGACGCTGCGGGCAGAGCGAGACGCCGCGGTGCTGGTGGCCGAGCGCATCGACGTGACGCTGCCGTCGACGCGCCAACCGATCGGCGCGCGCCACCCGATCACGATCCTGGCCGAGCGCATCGCCGACACGTTCGTCGCGATGGGGTGGGAACTGGCCGAAGGTCCGGAGGTCGAGACCGAACAGTTCAACTTCGATGCGCTGAACTTCGCGCCCGACCATCCCGCACGCAGCGAGCAGGACACCTTCCACATCGCCCCCGAGGGCTCGCGGCAGGTGCTGCGCACGCATACCTCACCGGTGCAGATCCGCACGCTGCTCGAGCGCGAGCCGCCGGTGTACATCATCTCGATCGGACGCACGTTCCGGACCGACGAACTCGACGCCACCCACACGCCGGTGTTCCACCAGGTCGAGGGCTTGGCGGTGGACAAGGGTCTGACGATGGCGCACCTGCGCGGCACGTTGGACGCGTTCGCCCGCTCGGAGTTCGGCCCGCAGGGCCGCACCCGGTTTCGGCCGCACTTCTTCCCGTTCACCGAGCCGTCGGCCGAGGTCGACATCTGGTTCGAGAACAAGAAGGGCGGTCCCGGCTGGGTGGAATGGGGCGGCTGCGGCATGGTGCACCCGAACGTGTTGCGCGCCTGCGGAATCGACCCGAACGTGTACTCCGGCTTCGCGTTCGGCATGGGCCTGGAGCGCACACTTCAGTTCCGCAACGGCATTCCGGACATGCGGGACATGGTGGAGGGTGACGTCCGGTTCTCGTTGCCGTTCGGGGTCGGCGCCTGATGCGGCTGCCGTACAGCTGGCTGCGCGAGGTCGTTCGGGCCGGTGCTCCGGATTGGGACGTGGCGCCCGACGAACTCGAGCAGACGTTGATCCGCATCGGCCATGAGGTCGAGGAGGTCATCCCGGTCGGGCCGATCACCGGTCCGCTGACCATCGGCCGGGTCGCCGAGATCGAGGAGCTCACCGAGTTCAAGAAGCCGATCCGTGCGGTCAAGGTGGATGTCGGCGATGCGGATCTGCGCGACATCATCTGCGGTGCAACCAATTTCGTCGTCGGCGATCTGGTCGTGGTGGCGCTGCCCGGCGCGGTGCTTCCGGGCGACTTCAGGATCGCCAGCCGCAAGACCTACGGCCGGACCTCGGACGGCATGATCTGCTCGACGGCCGAGATGAATTTGGGCATCGACCATTCCGGCATCCTGGTGCTGCCGCAGGGTACCGCCGAACCGGGCACGCCGGCCGCCGACGTGCTCGGTCTCGACGACGTCGTGTTCCACCTGGCGATCACACCGGACCGCGGCTACTGCCTCTCGGTGCGCGGCATGGCCCGCGAGATCGCCGCCGCATACGATCTCGACTTCGTCGACCCCGCCGACGTGGCGGCCCTGCCCGCGCAGGGCGAGGCGCTGCCGCTCGCCGTCGAACCGGGCACCGGCGTGCTGCGCTTCGGGTTGCGGCCCGTGACCGGTGTCGATCCGGCCGCGGTGTCGCCGTGGTGGCTGCAGCGACGGCTGCTGTTGTCCGGGATCCGGGCCATTTCGCCCGCGGTCGACGTCACCAACTACGTGATGCTCGAGCTCGGCCATCCGATGCACGCCCACGATCGCGCGCTTGTCTCGGGAGGTTTCCGGGTGCGGTTCGCCGAACCGGGGGAGACGGTGGTGACCCTCGACGACGTCGAACGCCGTCTCGACCCGGCCGATGTGCTGATCGTCGACGACGTCGCCACCGCCGCGATCGGCGGCGTGATGGGTGCAGGCACCACCGAGGTGCGGGATGACACCACCGATGTGTTGCTCGAGGCCGCGGTCTGGGACCCGGCCGCGGTGTCGCGCACCCAACGGCGGCTGCACCTATACAGCGAGGCCGGTCGGCGATACGAACGCACCGTCGACCCGGCGATCTCGGTCGCGGCGCTGGACCGCTGCGCTGCGCTGCTGGCCGAGATCGCCGGTGGCACAATCGAGCCCACATTGACCGACTGGCGCGGCGAGCCGCCGCGGGAAGACTGGTCACTGCCGCCGGTGAGCATGGCGATCGACCTGCCCGACCGTACCGCCGGCGTCGGCTACGCCGCGGGCACCGCCGAGCGGCGGCTCACCCAGATCGGCGCACACGTCACCGTCACAGACGGACGACTGGCCGCCACTCCACCGAGTTGGCGACCCGACTTGCGTCAGCCCGCCGACCTCGTCGAAGAGGTCCTGCGCCTGGAAGACCTGGAGGTCATCCCGTCGGTATTGCCGAACGCGCCCGCCGGACGTGGCCTGACGCCACTGCAGAAGCGCCGCCGCGCGATCGGAAAATCGCTGGGACTCAACGGTTATGTGGAGATCCTGCCCACGCCGTTCCTGCCCGCGGGCGTTTTCGACGACTGGGGCCTGCCGACCGACGATCCGCGTAGGTCGACGACCGACGTGCTCAATCCGCTGGAGTCCGACCGGCCGCAGCTGGCCACCACGCTTCTACCCGGCCTGCTGGAAGCCCTGAGCCGCAACGTGTCTCGCGGTACCCATGACGTGGCGCTGTTCGCGATCCAGCAGGTCGTCGAGCCCACGCCGGAGAACCGCGCCGTCGACCGGATCCCCACCGACCGGCGGCCCAGCGACGACGAGATCGCGGCGCTCGACGTGTCGCTGCCCAGACAGCCTCAGCACGTCGGGGTCGTGCTGGCGGGGCAGCGTGAGCCCGCGGGACCGTGGGGCCCCGGCCGTCAAGTGGAGGCCGGCGATGCCTTCGAGGCGGTCCAGATCATCGCCCGCGCCTCCGGTGTCGATCTGCGGTTACGTCCGGCGCAGCACCTGCCGTGGCACCCCGGCCGATGCGCCGAGGTGGTGCTCGGCGAGCCGGAGACCGGGGTCGTCGTCGGCCACGCCGGTGAACTGCACCCCGCGGTCGTCGAGCGTTCGGGGCTGCCGAAGCGGACCTGCGCCGTCGAACTGGATCTGGGGGCCGTTCCGATCGTCGAGCGGCTTCCCGCCCCGTCGGTGTCGCCGTTTCCGGCCGTGTTCCAGGACATCAGCCTCGTCGTCGAGGAGGAGGTCGCGGCGGCCAGCGTGGTCGACGCCGTCCGGGCCGGAGCGGGACCGCTGCTCGAGGACGTGCGGTTGTTCGACGTCTACACCGGCCCGCAGATCGGTGAGGGCCGCAAGTCGCTCACATTCGCGCTGCGGTTCCGCGCCACTGATCGCACTTTGACCGAGGACGAGGCCAGCGCCGCCCGCGAAGCGGCCGTCCGGGCCGCGGCGGACCGGGTGGGCGCCGAGCAGCGCCGATAACCTCTCCCCGCGAGCAGGCGCAAAGTGCCCCTTTTCACGGCCGCCAAGGGGCAGTTCACTCTGCTCGGCGGATCCAAGGCTAATGGGTTTGCATATGACTGCATAACCATGCAGAATTGCCTGCATGGTTTCAGTGGCGGTGGCCGGCGCCAGCGGGTATGCCGGCGGCGAGATTCTTCGACTCCTGCTCGGCCATCCCGCATACGCCGACGGGCGGCTGACGATCGGGGCACTGACCGCCGCGGCGAGCGCGGGCACGCCGCTGGCCGAGCACCATCCGCATCTGCTGCCGCTGGCCAACCGGGTGTTGGAGGGCACCGACAAGGACGTGTTGAGCGGCCACGACGTGGTCTTCCTGGGACTGCCGCACGGGCATTCGGCGGAGCCGGCCGACCAACTCGGCGCCGACACGCTGATCGTCGACTGCGGCGCTGACTTCCGGCTCACCGACGCCGCGGCGTGGGAGCGGTTCTACGGTTCGGCGCACGCCGGCAGCTGGCCGTACGGTCTGCCGGAGCTGCCGGGCGCCCGCGACCGGTTGCGCGGCGCGAAGCGGATCGCGGTGCCCGGCTGCTATCCGACCGCGGCGCTGTTGGCGCTGTGGCCGGCGATCGCCGAGGACCTCATCGAGCCCGCCGTGACCGTGGTCTCGGTCAGCGGCGCCTCGGGCGCCGGCCGAGCCGTCAAAGCCGACCTGCTCGGCGCCGAGCTGATCGGCTCGGCGCGGGCCTACAACGTCGGCGGCAGGCACAGGCACACGCCGGAAATCGCGCAGGGGCTGCGCGCCGTGACGGACAAGGACGTGACGGTGTCGTTCACGCCCGTGCTGATCCCGACCTCGCGCGGCATTCTGGCCACCTGCACCGCCCGCACCGTCGCGCCGCTGTCAGAGATCCGTGCCGCCTACGAAAAAGCTTACGACGCCGAACCTTTCGTTCATCTGCTCCCGGAGGGACAGCTGCCGAAGACCGGTTCGGTGCTCGGCAGCAACGCGGCCCAGCTGGCCGTCGCCGTGGATGAAGACGCCCAGACGTTCATCGGCATCGCCGCGATCGACAACCTGGTGAAGGGCACCGGCGGCGCCGCGGTGCAGTCGATGAACCTGGCGCTCGGCTGGCCGGAGACCGAAGGGCTTTCGATTGTGGGAGTGGCGCCGTGACGGGCTCTGATGTCGCCGGCCAGGCCGCTGCGGCGACGGAGAGCCGGCTCATCCGCAGCCAAGGGGTGACCGCGCCCGAGGGTTTTCGCGCGACCGGCATCGCCGCGGGCATCAAGGCGTCCGGGGCGTTGGACCTGGCGTTGGTGTTCAACGAGGGGCCGGACTATGCCGCCGCGGGCGTGTTCACCCGCAACCAGGTCAAGGCGGCTCCGGTGCTGTGGAGTCAGCAGGTACTCACCACCGGCCGTCTCCGCGCGGTCATCCTGAACTCCGGCGGCGCCAACGCCTGCACCGGCCCCCAGGGGTTCCAGGACACCCATGCCACCGCCGAGGCCGTGGCCGAAGCGCTGAGCGACTGGGGCACCGAGACGGGTGCGATCGAGGTCGCGGTCTGCTCGACGGGGTTGATCGGCGACCGGCTACCGATGGACAAGGTGCTGCCCGGCGTCGAGGCAGTCGTCCACGAGCTGGCCGGCGGGCTCACCGGCGGCGAGGAAGCCGCGCGGGCCATCATGACCACCGACACCGTGCCCAAACAGGTTGCACTGCACCACGCCGGCAACTGGACCGTCGGCGGAATGGCCAAGGGCGCGGGCATGATCGCTCCGTCGCTGGCCACCATGCTGTGCGTCATCACCACCGACGCGGTAGCCGACTCCGCCGCGCTGGACCAGGCGCTGCGCCGGGCGGCCGCGCGCACCTTCGACCGCCTCGACGTCGACGGCAGTTGCTCGACCAACGACTCGGTGCTCCTGCTGGCCTCCGGCGCGAGCGCGATCAAACCCAGCCAGAGCGAACTCGACGATGCGGTGCTGCGCGTGTGCGACGACCTCTGCGGACAACTGCAGGCCGACGCCGAGGGCGTGACCAAGCGCATCGTCGTCACGGTGACGGGCGCGACGTCTGAGGACGACGCTCTGTTGGGTGCCCGGCTCGTCGCGCGCGACAGCCTGGTGAAGACCGCGCTGTTCGGATCGGACCCCAACTGGGGTCGGGTGCTCGCCGCCATCGGTATGGCCCCGTTCCCCGTGGATCCGGAGCGGATGACCGTGGCGTTCAACGCGATTCCGGTATGGCAGGACGGTGCGCCGCGGCCGGGCGCGCGTGAAGTCGACTTGTCCGGAGAGGACATCGCCGTCACCATCGACCTCGGCGACGGTTCCGGGCAAGCCTCGATCCGCACCACCGACCTGTCGCACGGATACGTCGAAGAGAACTCGGCTTACAGCTCATGACCGTCGAAACCCCGTTCAAGGCACAGGTTCTGGCGGCGGCGCTGCCGTGGCTGAAACAGATGCACGACAAGATCGTCGTGATCAAATACGGCGGCAACGCGATGACCGACGAGGTGCTCAAGACCGCGTTCGCAGCCGACATGGTGTTCCTGCGCAACTGCGGCATCCACCCCGTCGTCGTGCACGGTGGCGGACCGCAGATCAGCGCAATGCTCACGAGGCTCGGTATCCAGGGCGACTTCAAGGGCGGATTCCGCGTCACGACGCCGGAAGTGCTCGACGTCGCGCGGATGGTGCTGTTCGGTCAGGTCGGGCGCGAACTGGTGAACCTGATCAACGCGCACGGGCCCTACGCCGTCGGCGTCACCGGTGAGGACGCGCAGTTGTTCACCGCCGTGCGCCGCGACGTCATGGTCGACGGCGTGGCGACCGACATCGGCCTGGTCGGCGATGTCGAACGCGTCGATCCGAGTGCGTTGATCGACTTGATCGGGGCGGGTCGCATCCCGGTCGTCTCGACGATCGCCCCCGACGTCGACGGCGTCGTGCACAACATCAACGCCGACACCGCGGCCGCCGCGTTGGCCGAGGGTCTCGGCGCGGAGAAGCTGATCATGCTGACCGACGTCGAGGGCCTGTACACCGACTGGCCGGACCGCGACTCACTGGTCAGCGAAATCGACTCGGCGGCACTGACTCAGCTGTTGCCCACGTTGGAAACCGGCATGGTGCCCAAGATGGAAGCCTGCCTGCGGGCCGTCACGGGCGGGGTGCCGAGCGCACACGTGATCGACGGCCGGGTCGAACACTGTGTGCTGGTCGAACTGTTCACCGACGAGGGGACGGGTACGAAGGTGGTGCGCCCGTGACACTGCAGGAACGCTGGCAGGCCGTCATGATGAACAACTACGGCACCCCACCGCTGGCGCTGTCCAGCGGTGACGGCGCCGTGGTGACCGACACGGACGGCAAGTCCTATCTGGACCTGCTCGGCGGCATCGCGGTCAACATCCTCGGTCACCGGCACCCCGCGGTGATCGAGGCCGTCACCCGCCAGCTCAATACGCTCGGACACACCTCGAACCTGTATGCCACCGAACCCGGCATCGCCCTGGCCGAAGCCCTGGTCGGATTGCTCGGCGCCGAGGGCGCCAGGGTCTTCTTCTGCAACTCGGGCACCGAGGCGAACGAGATCGCCTTCAAGATCACCCGGCTCACCGGCCGCACGAAACTCGTTGCGGCGCAGGGAGCTTTCCACGGCCGCACGATGGGCTCGCTCGCCCTGACCGGGCAGCCGTCGAAGCAGGAGCCGTTCGCGCCGCTGCCCGGCGAGGTCAGTCACGTGCCGTACGGCGACGTCGACGAACTTGCCCGCGCTGTCGATCAGGACACCGCCGCGGTGTTCCTCGAACCGATCATGGGCGAGGGCGGTGTCGTGGTCCCGCCGGCGGGCTACCTCGTCGCCGCACGGGAGATCACCGCGCAGCACGGCGCGCTGCTGGTGCTCGACGAGGTGCAGACCGGAATGGGCCGCACCGGCGCGTTTTTCGCCCATCAGCACGACGGCATCACCCCCGACGTCGTGACCCTGGCCAAGGGGCTGGGCGGTGGATTGCCGATCGGCGCGTGCATCGCGACCGGCACCACCGCCGACCTGCTGACCCCGGGGTTGCACGGCAGCACCTTCGGTGGCAACCCGGTCTGCACCGCTGCCGCGCTGGCGGTCCTGCGGGTGCTCGCCGACGAGGACCTGATCGGCCGCGCCGAGGTGCTCGGCAAGACCCTGTCGGCGGGCATCGACGCGCTCGGCCATCCGCTGATCGACCATGTCCGCGGTCGCGGGCTGCTGCTCGGTGTCGTGCTGACCGCGGAATCCGCCAAGGCCGTGGAGGCGGCGGCCCGCGACTCCGGGTTCCTGGTCAACGCCGCGGCGCCGGACGTGATCCGGTTGGCTCCGCCGCTGATCATCACCGAGGCCCAAATCGACGGCTTCCTCACCGCGCTGCCCGCCCTGCTCGACAAAGGCGCCGCGTCATGACCGTGAGGCATTTCCTGCGTGACGATGACCTGAACCCCGGCGAGCAGGCCGAGGTGCTCGCGCTCGCGGCCGAACTCAAGGCGCGGCCGTTCAGCCGCCGCCCGCTGGAGGGCCCGAGTGGGGTGGCCGTCATCTTCGACAAGAACTCCACCCGCACCCGGTTCTCCTTCGAGATCGGCATCGCCCAACTCGGCGGTCACGCCGTTGTCGTCGACGGTCGCAGCACTCAGCTCGGTAGGGACGAGACGTTGGAGGACACCGGGCGGGTGCTCTCGCGTTACGTCAAGGCAGTCGTGTGGCGCACGTTCGCCCAGGACCGGCTGACCGCGATGGCGGCGGGTGCGAGCGTCCCGATCGTCAACGCCCTGTCCGACGAGTTCCACCCGTGCCAGGTGCTCGCGGACCTGCAGACGCTCGCCGAGCGCAAGGGCACGCTGGCCGGCCTGCGGATGTCCTACTTCGGCGACGGCGCCAACAACATGGCGCACTCGCTGATGCTGGGCGGCGTGACGGCGGGCGTGCACGTCACCGTCGCGGCGCCGCCCGGCTTCCAACCGCATCCGGATTTCGTCGACGCAGCGCAGAAGCGTGCATCGGAAACCGGTGCGACGGTCACCGTCACGTCTGACGTGCATGCGGCGGCCGAGGGCGCCGACGTGCTCGTCACCGACACCTGGACGTCGATGGGCCAGGAGAACGACGGCCTGGACCGGGTGGGGCCGTTCCGGCCGTTCCAGGTCAACGCCGACCTGCTGTCCCGCGCGGAGACCAACGCCGTTGTGCTGCACTGCCTTCCGGCGCACCGCGGCGAAGAGATCACCGATGACGTGATCGACGGGCCGCGCAGCGCGGTGTGGGACGAGGCGGAGAACCGGCTGCATGTGCAGAAGGCGTTGCTGGTGTGGCTCTTGGAGCGAACATGACTTCCGCGGCGACCCGAGCCGGCCGGCAGGCTCGCATCGTGGCGATCCTGTCGTCGCAGTCGGTGCACAGCCAGACCGAGCTGGCCACCTTGCTGGCCGAAGAGGGCATCGAGGTCACCCAGGCCACGCTGTCGCGTGACCTGGAGGAACTCGGAGCGGTGAAACTTCGCGGCGCCGACGGCGGCGTCGGCGTATACGTCGTCCCCGAGGACGGCAGCCCGGTACGTGCTGTTTCCGGTGGGACGGAACGGATGTCGCGGCTGCTGGCCGAACTGCTGGTATCGACCGACGCCAGCGGCAACCTGGCGATCCTGCGCACCCCGCCGGGCGCGGCGCACTACCTGGCCAGCGCGATGGACCGCGCGGCACTGCCGTTCGTCGTCGGCACCGTCGCCGGCGATGACACCATCCTGGTCGTCGCGCGTGAGCCGATGACCGGCGCCGAGCTGGCAACCAAACTCGAGAGCATTCGAACGAAGGAGACTTGCTGATGTCCGAACGCGTCATCCTGGCGTATTCCGGCGGCCTGGACACCTCGGTGGCGATCAGCTGGATCGGCAAGGAGACCGGGCGCGAGGTGGTCGCCGTCGCGATCGACCTCGGGCAGGGCGGCGAAGACATGGAGGTCATCCGGCAGCGGGCGCTGGACTGCGGCGCCGTGGAGGCCGTGGTCGTCGACGCCAAGGACGAGTTCGCCGACGAATACTGCCTGCCCGCAATCCAGTCCAACGCCCTGTACATGGACCGCTATCCGCTGGTCTCGGCGCTGAGCCGACCGCTGATCGTCAAGCACCTGGTGACCGCGGCACGTAAGTACGGCGGCGGTATCGTCGCGCACGGGTGCACCGGCAAGGGTAACGACCAGGTCCGCTTCGAGGTCGGATTCGCTTCGCTGGCACCGGATCTCGAAGTGCTGGCGCCGGTGCGCGACTACGCGTGGACGCGGGAGAAGGCGATCGCGTTCGCCGAGGAGAACGCGATCCCGATCAACGTCACCAAGCGTTCACCGTTCTCGATCGACCAGAACGTCTGGGGCCGTGCCGTGGAGACCGGCTTCCTCGAGCACCTGTGGAACGCCCCCACCAAGGACGTCTACGACTACACCGAGGACCCGACGCTCAACTGGAGCACCCCCGACGAAGTGATCGTCGGTTTCGAACGCGGCGTTCCAGTTTCGATCGACGGCCGGCCGGTGAGCGTGCTGCAGGCCATCGAGGAGCTCAACCGTCGCGCCGGCGAGCAGGGCGTCGGCAGGCTCGACGTCGTCGAGGACCGGTTGGTCGGCATCAAGAGCCGCGAGATCTACGAGGCGCCGGGCGCGATGGTGCTGATCACCGCACACACCGAACTCGAGCACGTCACGCTCGAGCGCGAACTCGGCCGGTTCAAGCGCCACACCGACCAGAAGTGGGGCGAGTTGGTCTATGACGGGCTGTGGTACTCGCCGCTGAAAACCGCGCTCGAGTCGTTCGTCGCCACGACCCAGGAACACGTGACCGGCGAGATCCGGATGCTGTTGCACGGTGGGCACATCTCGGTGAACGGACGCCGGAGCCGGGAATCTCTATACGACTTCAACCTCGCGACCTATGACGAGGGCGACACGTTCGACCAGTCCGCAGCCCGGGGTTTCGTGCAGATCCACGGCCTGTCGTCGAGCATCTCAGCGCGACGGGATTTGGACACATGAAAGCCCCACCGCGAGTGACCGTGTTTGCCCCTCGACACGCCGGATTCGGACGTACAAACGTGGTCATTCGCGCCGAAGTGAGTGACCTGATATGAGGACCAATGAAGGGTCGCTGTGGGGCGGACGGTTCTCCGGCGGCCCGTCGGACGCGCTCGCGGCGCTGTCCAAGTCGACGCACTTCGACTGGGTGCTTGCGCCCTACGACATCCGGGCGTCAAAAGCGCACGCTCACGTGCTGTCCAACGCCGGCCTGCTGACCGATGAGCAGCGCGACGGCCTGCTCGCCGGCCTCGACAGCCTGGCCTCCGATGTCGCCGACGGCAGTTTCGCGCCGCTGCCGACCGACGAAGATGTGCACGGCGCGCTGGAACGCGGGCTGATCGACCGGGTCGGCCCGGAACTTGGCGGCCGCCTGAGGGCCGGCCGGTCGCGAAACGACCAGGTGGCCACGCTGTTTCGGATGTGGCTGCGCGACGCGATCAGGCGCGTCGCAGCCGGTGCACTCGAAGTCGTCGATGCGCTGGCGACGCAGGCCGCGGCCCACCCGACCGCGATCATGCCCGGCAAGACGCACCTGCAATCCGCGCAGCCGATACTGCTCGCGCACCACCTGCTCGCACATGCGCACCCGCTGTTGCGCGACGTCGACCGACTGGCCGACTTCGACAAGCGAGCGGCGGTGTCGCCCTACGGTTCCGGCGCACTGGCGGGCTCGTCGCTGGGCCTCGACCCCGATGCGATCGCCGCGGACCTGGGCTTCGACACAGCTGCCGACAATTCGGTCGATGCGACGGCAGCCCGCGACTTCGCGGCCGAGGCCGCATTCGTCTTCTCGATGATCGCGGTCGACCTGTCCCGTCTCGCAGAGGACATCATCCTCTGGAGCACAACGGAATTCGGCTACGTCACGCTGCACGACTCCTGGTCGACCGGCAGCTCGATCATGCCGCAGAAGAAGAACCCCGACATCGCCGAACTGGCTCGCGGCAAGTCCGGCCGCCTGATCGGCAACCTCACCGGACTGTTGGCCACGCTGAAGGCGCAACCGCTGGCTTACAACCGGGACCTTCAGGAGGACAAGGAGCCGGTGTTCGACTCCGTCGCCCAATTGGAGCTGCTGCTGCCGGCCATGGCCGGCCTGGTGGCGACGTTGCGCTTCGACGTCGACCGGATGACCGAACTCGCCCCGCTGGGCTACACATTGGCGACAGACGTCGCCGAGTGGCTGGTGCGCAGGGGAGTGCCGTTTCGGGTCGCGCACGAAGCAGCTGGCGCAGCGGTCCGCGCGGCGGAGGCCCGTGGTGTCGGCCTGGAAGACCTCGAGGACGCCGAACTCGCCTCGATCCACCCTGAACTGACGCCGCAGGTACGTGAGGTGCTCAGCATCGAAGGCTCGGTGAACTCACGTGACGCCCGCGGCGGCACGGCGCCGATTCAGGTCGCCAAGCAACTCGGCGTCGTCCGCGAGACGGCAGAGCGGCTGGGGCGACGTTTGAGGGGATGACCTAGCCGGCGGGGTTGGTGTAGATCCGGCCGGGCCTGATGAGCACCGCGGCGCGACGTTCCTCTGCCATCACCCTGTCGTAGGTGTCCCAGTCGTCGTGTGTTCCACCGGCCGCCTTGAAGACATTGCGCAACAAGGTTTTCAGCCCCGCTTCGTCGACGTCCGGATGCGGGTCGTCAGGACCGATGAGCTGTGCCTCACCCTCGACGGTCGCCCACTGCCAGCCGGCGCGGACCACGATCGTGGCGCGCGGGTCGGTGCGCAGATTGTCCAGCTTGCGGGAGCCGCCGACGGCGACCGCCCCCACCACTTGATCGCCGGTGACCGGGTGCGGCAAGACCCCGGCGTTGACCACCGACGACTGGATACTGCCGTCGCGACGCAGCGTGCTCAGCACACACAGCCCGTGATCGGCGGCAACCAGGTCGGAAAAGGCGGAGACATCGGCCATGACGGGCTCCTTCCCACCGCCCCAGTCAATCACCCGTCCGCGGCGGCAAGCCAGGCTTCTTCGAGAGAATCCTTGCGCGCCTGCAGTTCCTGCAGTTCGGCATTGAGCTCGCCGACGCGGACGTGGTCGGCGGCCGCCTCGGCCATCGCCTCGTGCACCGCTGCGATCCGCGACTCCAGCTTCTCCAACTGACCCTCGATGCGGGCCATCTCCTTGCCGGTGCGCCGCTCCCGCGCCGACGCGGTCTCGCCTTGCGGCGCTTCGACACGTCCGGAAGCCGACGACGGAGACGCCGCGGCCGCGCGGTGTGCCAGGTACTGCTCGATCCCTCCCGGCAACAGGTCGCAGCGGCCGTCGCCGGTCAGCGCATACGTCACGTCAGAGACCCGTTCGAGGAAGTAGCGGTCGTGGGTGACGACGATCAGCGTGCCCGGCCAGCCGTCCAGGTAGTCCTCGATGACGGTCAGCGTGTCGATGTCCAGATCGTTGGTCGGCTCGTCGAGCAGCAACACGTTCGGCTCGTCGAGCAGCAGTCGCAGGAACTGCAGCCGGCGCCGTTCGCCACCGGACAGCTCCGCCACCCGTGCGGTCAGCTTGTCGCCGGTGAAGCCGAAATCGCGTAACAGCGTGTCGGCGCTCACCTCCGCGCCGCCCGCCAATTCCGTGATGCGCCTACGGTTCTCGACGGCATCGAGTACACGCTCGGAGCCGTCGACTTCGGCCAGCGCCTGGCTGAGGTAGCCGATCTTGAGCGTGGCGCCCCGCTTCAGGGTTCCGGCGGTCGGCGCAACTTCACCGGCCAACAACCGCAATACCGTCGTCTTGCCTGTGCCGTTGACGCCGACCAGGCCGATGCGTGCGCCGGGCCCGATCGACCAGTCGACCTTGTCGAGAATCACCTTGTCGCCCGCCTGCAGGCGGACGCGGTGGAGATCGAAGACGTCCTTGCCCAGGCGTGTTGTCGCAAAGCGTTGCAACACAAGGGAATCACGCGGGGGCGGTTCGTTGGCGATCAGATCGTTGGCGGCCTGGATACGAAACTTCGGTTTCGATGTCCGCGCGGGCGGACCGCGGCGCAGCCACGCCAGCTCCTTGCGCATCAGGTTCTGCCTGCGCGCCTCGGCGCCGGCCGCCAGCCGCATCCGCTCGGCGCGGGCAAGCACGTAGGCCGCGTAACCGCCGTCATACCCGTCGATGGTGCCGTCGTGCACCTCCCACGTCCGCGTGCACACCGCATCGAGGAACCAGCGGTCGTGACTCACCACCACCAGCGCCTTGCCCCTGCGTCGATTCAGGTGCTCGGCCAGCCAGCCGATCACCTCGACGTCGAGATGGTTGGTCGGCTCGTCGAGTACGAGCACGTCGTGCCCGGCGATCAGCACTGCCGACAATGCCACCCGGCGCCGCTCACCACCGGACAGCCGACCGACCACTGTGTCGAGCGCGACGTCGGCCAACAGGTGCGAAACGACGTCGCGGGTGTCGGGTTCGGCGGCCCAGACGTGGTCGGCCCTGCCGCCGACGATCACGTCGCGCACCGTGGCGTCGGCGGCGAAGTCGTCGCTCTGCCGCAGATAGCCCACCGACAACCCGGACGTGTGAGTGACCCGGCCGGAATCCGGCTCGCGGGCGAGCGTCAGGATCTGCAACAGCGTGGTCTTACCGTCGCCGTTGCGCCCGACGACGCCGATCGCGTCGCCGTCGTCGATTCCCAGGCTGACCGCATCGAGAAGCGTCCGCGTGCCGTAGCCGACCGTCGCGCGCTCGACGTTGATCAGATTCGCCATCAGCCGCCGATGATAGGTCGGCCCTCTCGGACCCGGCGCTGTGCCATGATGACGTCGGCAAACGCGGGGTAGCGGCATCGGCCTGAAGGGGAGCGTGCGGTGTGGATCTGTCGGCGATAACCAGGCCGGTCGGGCGGTTGGTGGCCACCGCCCAGAACGGGCTGGAGGTGCTGCGCTACGGCGGCCTGGAAACCGGTGCCGTGCCCTCGCCGTTCCAGATCATCCAGAGCGTCCCGATGTACCGGCTGCGGCGCTACTTCCCGCCCGACACCAGGCCGGGCGCCAAACCGCCCGGACCACCCGTGCTGATGGTCCATCCGATGATGATGTCGGCCGACATGTGGGACGTCACCCGCGAGGACGGCGCCGTGGGAATCCTGCACAAGGCAGGCATCGACCCGTGGGTCATCGACTTCGGCGCACCAGACAAGGTCGAGGGCGGAATGGAGCGCACGCTCGCCGACCACGTGGTCGCACTCAGCGAGGCCATCGACACCGTCAAAGAGGTGACGGGCCGCGACGTCCACCTCGCCGGCT
The DNA here is from genome assembly GCF_001500065.1 of Mycobacterium sp. IS-3022. Lineage (GTDB taxonomy): Bacteria > Actinomycetota > Actinomycetes > Mycobacteriales > Mycobacteriaceae > Mycobacterium. The sequence goes on along the minus strand of NZ_LQIN01000013.1, from coordinate 8,698 downwards.
ACTCGCAGGGCGGCATGTTCGCCTACCAGGTCGGGGCCTACCGCCGGTCGAAGGACCTCGCGAGCATCATCGCGTTCGGCTCGCCGGTCGACACCCTGGCCGCGCTGCCGATGAACATGCCGGCCAGCATCGCGCCCGCGGCAGCGGACTTCATGGCCGATCACGTCTTCAGCCGGATTGACATCCCGGGATGGCTCGCGCGTACGGGCTTTCAGATGCTCGACCCGATCAAGACCGCGCAGTCGCGCATCGACTTCCTGCGCCAGTTGCATGACCGCGAGGCGTTGCTGCCGCGCGAGCAGCAGCGTCGCTTCCTGGCTTCCGAAGGTTGGATCGCGTGGTCCGGACCCGCGATCGCCGAACTGCTCAAACAGTTCATCGCGCACAACCGGATGATGAGCGGCGGCTTCTCCATCCACGGTGACCTGGTCACGCTCTCCGACATCGACTGCCCCGTGCTGGCGGTGATCGGCGAGGTCGACGACATCGGCCAGCCCGCCTCGGTGCGCGGCATCAAACGCGCCGCCCCCAGGGCTGATGTTTACGAATACCTCATCCGCTCAGGGCATTTCGGGCTCGTCGTCGGGTCGAAGGCGGCCAGCCAGACATGGCCGACCGTCGCGCAGTGGGTCAAGTGGCTCGACGGCACCGGCGACCGGCCCGAGGGCGTCAACCCGATGGCCCTGCAGCAGGCCGAACCCAACGAGACGGGTGTGTCGTTCAGCTCGCGGGTCGCGCACAGCACCGCCGCTGCCACCGAGATGGCATGGAGCCTCGCCCGCTCGGCGGCCGATGCGGTCGTGACCGCCAACAAATCCGCCCGGGCGTTGGCCGTCGAGACGGCCCGGACCCTGCCTCGCCTGGCCCGGCTCGGCCAGATCAACGAGCACACCCGCATCTCGTTCGGCCGGATCCTGTCCGAGCAGGCCCGCGACCTTCCCGGCGGCGACTGCCTGCTGTTCGACGGCCGAGTCCACACCTACGAAGCCGTGGACCGTCGCATCAACAACGTCGTCCGCGGTCTCATCGAGGTCGGGGTGCGCCAGGGTGCGCACGTCGGCGTGCTGATGGAGACCCGCCCCAGCGCGCTGGTGGCGATCGCGGCGCTGTCGCGGCTCGGTGCGGTCGCGGTGCTGATGCCGCCCGATGTCGACCTGCCCACCGCTGCGCGGCTCGGTTCGGTGTCGGACATCATCGCCGACCCGAGCAACCTCGACGCCGCCCGGCAACTCGACATGCGCGTGCTGGTGCTCGGCGGCGGTGAGTCCCGCGACCTGGACGTCCCCGGCGACGCCGACGTCATCGACATGGAGAAGATCGACCCCGACGCCGTCGATCTGCCCGGCTGGTACCGACCGAATCCGGGCCTTGCCCGAGACCTTGCGTTCGTCGGCTTCAGTTCGATCGGCGGCGAACTGGTCGCCAGGCAGATCACCAACGCCCGCTGGGCGATCTCGGCGTTCGGCACCGCGTCGGCGGCCAACCTCAGTCGCAGCGACACCGTCTACTGCCTGACCTCGCTGCACCATCAGTCCGGGTTGCTGGTTGCGCTGGGCGGCGCCGCCGTCGGCGGTTCGCGGATCGCGCTGTCGCGCGGGTTGCAGCCCGACCGGTTCGTCAAGGAGATCCGCCAGTACGGCGTCACCGTGGTGACCTACACGTGGGCGATGCTGCGCGAGGTCATCGATGATCCGTCGTTCTCCCTGCACGGCAGTCACCCGGTGCGGCTGTTCATCGGTTCGGGTATGCCGACCGGGCTGTGGAAGCGCGTGGTCGATGTCTTCAAGCCGGCACACGTTGTCGAGTTCTTCGCGACCACCGACGGACAAGCCGTGCTCGCCAACGTGTCCGGTGCGAAGATCGGCAGTAAGGGCCGTCCGCTTCCGGGTGGTCGGGACCTCGAGCTGGCGGCCTACGACCCCGAAGAAGACCTGATCCTGGAGGACGAGCGGGGGTTCGTACGCCGGGCCGAGGCCAACGAGGTCGGCGTGCTGATCGCCCGCCCGCGGGGACCTGTCGATCCGACTTCCCCGGTGAAACGGGGCGTCTTCGCGCCCGCGGACACCTGGGTGTCGACGGAGTACCTGTTCCGCCGCGACACCGACGGCGACTACTGGCTCGTCGACAACCGCGGCGCGGTTATCCACACCGGACGCGGATGCGTGTTCGCATCGACGGTCAACGACGCCGTCGGCTGCCTCGGCGCGGTCGACCTCGCCGTCACCTACGGGGTGCAGACCAAGGATCGCCAGCTCGCCGTCACCGCGCTGGCCCTGTGCCCGGGCGGCAGCATCCCGTCCGCGGACCTGTCCGAGGCGATGGCCGAGCTGCCGGTGGGCGACCCGCCCGACATCGTTCACGTGGTGCCGAAGATGGCGTTCAGCGCGTCGTACCGCCCGCTGGTCAGCCCGCTGCGCGCGGAAGGCATTCCGAAACCGTCGCGTAACGCCTGGTATCTGGACCCCGATACGAATCGGTACAAGCGGTTGACCGTCGCGGTGCGCGCCGAGCTCGCCGGCGGCCAATAGCACGACCTGCCGCGAGGCCCGGGCGCTGTTACGCTCCCGCTGGCGGCAGGTCGCCGGACCGGGCAGCCGCGCCACCGAGCTGGAGGATTGATGACATCGCGAACCGGTACGCAGCGCGACGTCGGGCGTCGCCTCGTTCTGGGCACTCTCGCCGGTGGCGTGCTGGCCGCCGGCCTGCTGACCGGTGTCGCATTGCCGACCGCGGCAGCGCAGCCCGCGGAACCGACCGTCGAGACCGAGGCCCCTGAGCCCCAAGCCGAGGGACCGCCGACTCCCTGCACCGGCGAGGACTGCAAGAAAGACGACGAGGCGGCAGCGCCCAAGGTGAACGCCGACCAGGTGCTTTCCGTCATTCACGAGGAGTACCGGCAGGGCGACGGCGGCGGTCAGATCTCCAAGCTGATCGACGACGCGGTGAAGCTGCGCCAGCAGGGTTACCGCCCGTCGAACGCGAACGCAGCGGCGCTGGCGGACGCGCTCGAGCATCGGCCGAACCAGACGCCGCTCGTCGAAGCGCTCAAGGAGACCATCGCCTATCAGCGCAAGCTGCAGGCGCGGGCCGCCCAAGCCGTGGTGGACGACGGACCTGTCGCCGGCCCGGTGCCCGTCATTCCCGGCATGACCGTCCCGGGCGGCTGATCCGCCGTGGCGCTCGACGCGAAACTTCTCGAAATCCTGGTCTGCCCGCAGGACCGGGGACCGCTGCTGCTCGTCGACCCCGATCAGCCGGAATACCTCTACAACCCGCGGCTGCGCCGGGCATACCGCATCGACAACGGCATCCCGGTGCTGTTGACCGACGAGGCCGTCGCCGTCACCGACGAGGTCGAGCACCAGCGGATGGTGGACCGTGCGTCAGGAGAGGCCGGGTAGCTCTCCGGTGAGGTAGCGCTGCAGGTTCGGCGCGATGGTCTTCGCGATCTGCTCCACCGGCAGGGATCTGAACGGGTCGAGTTCGAGGATGTAGCGGGCCATCACCACGCCCACCAATTGCGAGGCGACGAATTGCACGCGGATCGGTCCGCTACCGGGCGGGTCGTCGACGCGCGAGCCGACCTCTTTGACGATCACCTCCTGCAGGAATGTCCGGAACAACGACGAATCGTTGCCCGCGAGCATCGATCGCAGCGTCGCGATGAAACCCTTGCCCATTTCGGAATCCCACAGCGGCAGCAGAAGTGAGGGCAGTACGCGGCCGATCTCCTCCACCGGAACCTGCCGCAGCGGGCCGATGACCTGCATCGGGTCGATCGGGATGTGGATCGCGGCGGCGAACAACTGGGTCTTCGTCCCGAAGTAGTGGTGCACCAACGCGGGATCGACCTCCGCCGCCGCGGCGATCGCGCGGATCGACGTCTTGTCGATACCGTTGCGAGCGAACAACTCCCGCGCGCTCGACAGAATGCGTTCCCGGGTGTCCGACGGTCCGGGCGGCCGGCCGGGGCGTTTGCGCTCAGCATTGGTGGTCAACGTCGTCACGGTGTCCTTCGTCGTAGCGTGGCCGCCGCAAGGCACAGCGCCAGAACCGCGAAGCCGATCACCACCGCCATGTCTCGCACCGCGATGAATGTCGGCTCCGAATAGGCGCCGACCTGTCGCAGCGCCTCCAGAGCGTAGCTTGCAGGCAGCACGTTGCTGATCCACTGCAGCCAGTCCGGCAGCACGTCGCGCGGCACGATGATTCCGCACAGCAGAAGCTGCGGGACGATCACCACGGGCATGAACTGCACGGCCTGAAATTCGGTGCGTGCGAACGCGCTACACAGCAGACCCAGACCGACCCCGAGTACGGCGTTGATGATCGCGATCGTGAAAACCCACACCGGGCTGCCTTCGGTACGGAATCCGAGGAAAGCGTACGAGACGATGCACGCGAGCGTCGCCTGCGCGGCAGCGGCAATCGAGAACGCCGTGCCGTACGCGGCGAGCAGGTCGGTGCGGCGCAGGGGAGTGGTCAGAATCCGTTCCAACGTGCCCGAAACCCGTTCGCGCTGCATGGTGATCGACGTGATCAGAAACATCACCACGAGCGGGAACACGCCGAGCATGATCAAGCAGGCGTTGTTGAACGGAGACGGTGTTCCGGGCGGGTGCGGAGCATCCTCGAACATGAAGTAGAGCAACGTGATGATCAGGCTGGGCACGACGAGGATCATCGCGACGCTGCGGTGATCGGCCGCCAGTTGGCGCAGGATGCGGCCGGTGGTGGCGAGATATGCCTGGGGACTCAACCTGCTTCGGCTGCGGCGGCCGCGGTGCTGTGCCTGATGACGGACAGAAACGCTTCCTCCAGTGACTGACATTTCGTGTCCTCTCGTAGCTTCGTCGGTGTGGTGTGGGTGAGCAGGCGACCTTCGCGCATCAGCAACAACTCACCGCAGTGATCGGCCTCGTCCATCACATGGCTGGACACCAGAAGCGTCGTCCCCTGACCCGCCAAGCGGTGGAACTGCTCCCACAGGTCCACCCGCAGTACCGGGTCCAGGCCGACTGTCGGTTCATCGAGGACGAGCAGATCCGGGTGTGAGACGAGGGCGCACGCCAACGAGGCGCGGGTCTTCTGGCCGCCGGACAGATTGGCGCACACCGCGGTTCGATGGTCGTCGAGCCCGACGGCGGCGACGGCCTCATCGGCGGCCTCAGCGTCGGTCCCGTACAGCGAGGCGAAGTAACGAACATTGTCGATCACTCGTAGGTCGTCGTAGACCGTGGGATCCTGCGTGACGTAACCGACCCGGTGCCGCAGGTCCGCCGATCCGGCGGGCCTGCCCAGCACCGTCACCGAACCACTGGTGATGATCTGCGTGCCGACGATGCTGCGCATCAGCGTGGTCTTGCCACATCCCGAAGGGCCGAGCAGGCCGGTGATCGTGCCCTGCGCGATCCGCACGGTGATGTCGTCGAGAGCCAGGCGCTTACCGCGGACGACCCGCAGATTTGAGATGTCGACGGCCGGCGCGGGCGTTGACCCGGGGAATTCATCACGCGATGAAGTCATCATGCGATGAATACTGCGCCCGCTCGTCGGGCCTGTCAAGGGCACCGGCAGAATCGCTTCGGTGAGCGCCGAGTTGCTGTCCACGGATCCCTTGACCGCGGCGCGGCGGCTGCTCGGCGCGACGTTGTCCGGGCGGGGGGTGAGCGCGATGATCGTCGAGGTCGAGGCGTACGGCGGGCCGGCCGACGGCCCGTGGCCCGACGCGGCGGCCCACTCCTTCCGCGGGCCGGGACCGCGTAACTCCGTGATGTTCGGACCGGCCGGGCGCCTCTACACCTATCGCAGTCACGGAATCCATGTGTGCGCCAACATCGTGTGCGCCACCGACGGCGTCGCGGGGGCCGTGCTGCTCAGGGCCGCGGCGATTGAAGCGGGCCTGGATGCGGCGCTCGCGCGGCGCGGGGAGCTGGTTCGACCGGTCGCCCTGGCGAGGGGGCCGGGCAACCTGTGCTCGGCTCTGGGAATCACGATGGAGGACAACGGGATTGATGTGTTCGCCAAGAAGAGCCCGATCAGGCTGACGCTCGGCGAGCAGCACGCCGCCGAGGAGGGTCCGCGGGTCGGTGTGAGCAAGGCCGCCGATCGGCCCTGGCGGCTGTGGCTCGCCGGGCGTCCGGAGGTGTCGATGTACCGGCGCAGTCCGCGTGCTCCGATGCCGGGTGAGAGCGACTAAGGGCGAGACGTCATGCAGCCATGCGCGGATGGGTGGCGGTGAAAAGCGCGACAGTCCCGACCATCGTCGTCGTGAACTTCTCGAAGTAGGCGCCGAGGGCCTTCTGCAGGCCGGCGAGGTCGTCTGTGTCGTTATGGAAGGTGCCGGATGCGTTGAATCGGTTCATCGTTCGCCGACCCAACAGGTTGTGGCGAACGCCTACACCCAGGATCGTGGAGCCGAAGAACACGCCATCGGGCGCGAGAGCGTTGGCGACGTTTTCGATCGCCAAGGATTTGCCTTCCCAGTCACCAGGAATGCAATGGAGCACATAGTTGGCGGCGATGGAGTCGAATTTCTCCTGCGTAGGGATCGGAGAAAAGACATCCGAACGCAGCAGCCTCGGCGACAGCTTGCGCAGGCGCTTGCCCGCCGTCGCGAGGCTGTCGGGGCTCAGATCGAGCAGTGTGAGCTTGGGGTCGCGGCAGGGAAACGTGGTGTGCTGCAGGTACCACCCCGTGCCCGGCCCGATGTCGAGGTGGTTGCAGCGGATGTGCTCGTCGTAGTGCTGGAGAAGTCGGCCCCGGGGGCAACGCCACAGCCATCGGTTGTTGAACATCAATACGTAGAGGTTGTAGATGAGGAGCCCCCGCACGTTGTAAAACGCCGCTCCTTTGCGAACCTCCAGTGGATCGGGCGCTGTCATACGGTGTTCGACTCTCCCTCACAGCAGCGTTCGCGCTGCGCCATGCTATCGACCGAATGTGCGGATCAGGACGCGGCGCGCTTGCCGCGGCGGCCGCTTGTCCTGGTCACCGCCTGCGGGCGAACCGGATGCGGCCGATCGGCCGCGGTACGGGAAGATCGACACCGTGACGTCTAAGGGCACCCCGGACATCCTCGACGAGCTGCGGTGGCGCGGTTTGATCGCGCAGTCCACCGACGAGGACGCGCTCGCGGCGGCATTGGCCGGCGGACCTTTGACCCTGTATTCGGGTTTCGACCCGACCGCTCCCAGCCTGCACGCGGGCCACCTCATCCCGCTGCTGACGCTGCGCCGCTTTCAGCAGGCCGGGCATCGACCGATTGTGCTCGCCGGCGGCGCCACCGGCATGATCGGCGACCCCCGCGATACCGGCGAACGCACGCTGAACACCGCGGACACCGTGGCGGACTGGGCCGACCGCATTCGCGGTCAACTCGAGCGTTTTGTCGAGTTCGACGGTTCCCCGACGGGCGCGGTGGTGGAGAACAACCTGTCCTGGACGGGGCCGCTGTCGGCGATCGAGTTCCTGCGCGACGTCGGAAAGCACTTCTCGGTAAACGTGATGCTCGACCGTGACACGGTTCGGCGCCGACTCGAGGGGGAGGGCATCTCCTACACCGAGTTCAGCTACATGCTGCTGCAGGCCAACGATTATGTGGAATTGCACCGGCGCTACGACTGCACGTTGCAGATCGGCGGCTCCGACCAGTGGGGCAACATCATCGCCGGCGTGAGGTTGGTCCGCCAGAAGGACGGGACGACGGTGCACGCCCTGACGACTCCGTTGGTGACCGACTCCGAAGGCAAGAAGTTCGGCAAGTCGACCGGCGGCGGGAGCCTATGGCTGGACCCCGAGATGACCAGCCCGTACGCCTGGTACCAGTACTTCATCAACACCGCGGACGCTGACGTCATCCGTTATCTACGCTGGTTTACTTTTCTGGCCCCCGCTGAGCTCGCCGAGCTCGAGGAGGCGACGACGGAACGAGCGCACGAACGTGCCGCGCAGCGTCGACTGGCCCGCGAGCTCACCACGCTCGTACACGGTGAGGCGGCGACGCGCTCGGTCGAGCACGCCAGCCAGGCCCTCTTCGGTCGCGGTGAGCTCGCTGAACTCGACGAACCCACGCTGGGCGCCGCCCTGCGCGAGGCCGCGGTCGCTCGGCTCGAACCAGGGCAGCCGGACTCGATCACCGACCTCCTGGTGGTCAGTGGGCTCTCCGCGAGCAAGGGGGCCGCCAGGCGGACGATCGCCGAGGGCGGTGTCTACGTCAACAACGCCAGGGTCGACAGCGAGGAGTGGGTTCCGCAGCCCGCCGATTTTCTCCACGGCCGCTGGCTCGTGCTGCGCCGCGGTAAGCGCAACATCGCAGGCATCGAACGGGTCGCGTGAATTCTCAACCGAGACGGGAACAACGAAGCGGGCCGGGGCGTTAGACCCTCTGGTTGGAGTCAACGCACCTCGGTGCGCGCGACAGGTGTCGAGTTGAAATACCCCTTCTATCAGGCCATTTGACTCCTAGTTTTCCCTCACGTACCTTGTTGATTCGTCGCTGCGACACGGGCCAAGCCCGAAGAGCGCGGCGGTTCCCAGAGGGAAATCCCACTTCGGTGGGTTCCTGAGCGTCCGCACTACGAGTACGCGGCTTCAAAGCCGCGGGCTAGTCGCGCGGCCGTGCGGGTGTGTTGTTTGAGAACTCAATAGTGTGTTTGGTGGTTTTTGTTTGTTGTTGTTTTTTGCCTGCCTCTTTTTC
>NZ_LQIN01000012.1 GCF_001500065.1 Mycobacterium sp. IS-3022 | reverse complement strand
CACCACCAACAACGCCCGCTGCGCAGCCCTTGCCCCATGGCTCGAGCACTACAACAATCAACGACGCCACTCAGCCATCGGAGGCCAACCCCCGATCAGCCGACTGTCACCAACCTGACTGCCGAGTACAACTAGCTCGTCCGCACCGGTGTATATCGATCCGGATCCTATCGTCGAGATTGCACTCATGGTCGTGATGTGTGCGCCGGTGGTGCCGCACAACCGTGGGTGCAATCTGGCGCGTAGGACGTGTCGACGAATATAGGGCGGGCCAGGTTGTCGACGAGTTGTCCGCGCGCACATCGCGCAGTCTGTTGGCGCAAGGCAACAAATGCCGTTATGAGAAAGTCTTGCCATGACTCAACTCAGCGGCAAGGTCGCATTGGTGACGGGCGCGTCGGCGGGGCTGGGCGCCGCAGTCGCGCAGCTGTTCGCCCAGCGCGGCGCGACGGTGTTCGGCATCGCACGCGACGCCGACCGGATGGCATCGGTGTTCGAGGCGGTGCCCGGCGGCCGTTTCGCGTCGGTGGACGTGGCGTCGTCGCAGGCCTGCCGCGACGCCGTCGCGCAGTGCGTCGACGCGTTCGGCCGACTCGATGTGCTGGTCAACGTCGCCGGTTTCCACCAGATGCGGCACACCACGACCGTGACCGACGACGAGTGGGACCGCGACCTCGCGGTGAACCTCAATGGGCCGTTCTACCTGTGCCGTGCCGCGCTGCCTCACCTGCTGGAGAGCGGCGGCAACATCGTCAACGTCGCCTCCATCGCCGGAGTCGAGGGTGAGGTCTACTCGGCCGGATACTGCGCGGCCAAACACGGGCTGGTCGGGCTGACCCGTGCACTGGCCGTCGAGTACACCAAGGACAAGATCCGGGTGAACGCGGTGTGCCCGGGCGGGATGCCGACAGCGCAAACCACAGAGTTCACTGCGCCCGACAACGCCGACTGGAATCTGATCATGCGCATCGCGTCGCCGCGCGGGTTCTCCGACACCGTCGACGTCGCCAAGGCGATCGCGTTTCTGGCCAGCGACGACGCCGCCGCGATCCACGGCGCGGTGTACCGCGTGGACAACGGCAAGGGTGCCGGCTGAAGGGATTTCAGAGCAGCTTGTGCTCGATCACCGTGGTGAGACGCGGTTTACGCCACCCGCCGGTGATCTTTTCGATCCGCACCCCCATCTCGCCGCCGGCGATCTCCAGCGTGCCGACCTGGTTGCGGAAGTGTGGCATCGTGACCGGCCGCCAGCGCAGTCGCGGCATGCCCACGTCCGTGGTCTTGACCAACAGCTTGCCGACGATCTCTGCCGTCCGAGTGTGGCCGAGCCGCAACACGATTCGCTCCACCGCCGACGGCTCCTTGCGCAATCCCGAGCACACCACCTGCCAGATCTTGGTCAACGCGTTCGGCGCGTCCTGCGGTAGCTCGATCTCCGACACCCAGCAGTGGTGGACGTCGCCGCCGAACATGACCATCGACTGCGGAGCCCCACCTCGTCTGCCGGTGGCGACGTCGATCACCAGGTCCTCGAACCGCCGGAAGCTGTAGTGGAAGCACGCCCAGTGGTCGAGGTTCGCCGCGATACGCACCTTCTCGCCGAGACCGGTCAGCCGTCGGCCCCAAGCGCCGTCGGTGACCGCCTCGGACCAGCCCTCGATGTGGTGCATGCCGTAGGGCAACAGGATCGGCAGCGAGCTCGCGAACAGCAGGTGGTCGTAGTTGCCGTCGACCCTGGCGGTGATCCACTCCCATTCCTCATCGGTCATGATGCGGCGTCGGCCCGGTTGCAGTTGCCTGCCGGTTCGCGAGTCGGCCACGATGAGCCGCGACGAGCCGAGGTCGCGGCACATGCTGAATCGGGAAGCGCCCTCGTCGCTTTCGGCCCGCTTGGCGAGCAGCCTGACCGGCTCTGTGCCGTCACGGCTGGCCAGGACCTGCTGGAAGGTTTCGTCATCGGCGAGCTCCTGCGGCGACATGTTGCCCAAGTGCTGGTAGATCCAGTAGGCCATCAAGCCGCCGATGATCCGGGTCTCGTACCAGTCGGTCTTGCGCTTCTCCTCCAGCCACGCCTGCGAGGTGTTCCACTTGTCGTTGATTTCGTGGTCGTCGAACATCATCGACGTCGGCAGCGTGGACAACATCCACCGCACCACAGGGTCGCTCCAGGCGTCCCAGTAGCCGATGCAGTACTCCTCGAAGTCTTCGAGCACCTCGACCGGCCCGTTGGCGTGTACCTCACGATCGGCGACGAGATCCCTGATCGTGTCGTTGACCTGATCGGCGTACAGCTGGTCGCCCATCATCAGCAACGCGTCGGGCCACAGCGCCGAGGGCTGTCGCAGCATCCGCATGCCGTAGGTGCGCAGCACGTCGATGCCCTTGCCCTTGGGATGCCACCAATGTTGATAGGTGTAGGGCGGACGGTGCGGCGCCGAGCAGCGGCACGACCCGAACAACAGCCGCAGGGATCCGTCGCGCGGCATCAGCCTGATGCGCGGCTGCGGGAACTCGTAGTCGTCCGGTGGCCACGCCTTGGCGCCATCGAGGTGGACCTCGTAGGGATGCTCGCGGTCCGGGTCCAGGTCCGCCACGCAGACGATCGCGAAATGGTGGCCTTCGACCTCAAAGGTGTTGGCGCCGTTACCGAGAACCTCGACGCGGCATGGCCCGTCGGTCTCCACCCAGACGGTCGCGTCCGTTTCGCCGACGTGGCGGAGCAGGGGCCCAACACGCACCTCGGGCATCACTCCATCATGCCCGCTCGTTGACGCCGGTGCACCCGTGTTCGGGCGCCGGCGCCAGCGGCGATTTCGGTGTAGTTGGTTGCGACCAGCGCGACCAACTACACCGAAACCACGCGAACTCAGTGCTCGGGCCGCCGACGTCCGAGGAAGAACGCCAGACCGATCGCGCCGAAGCCGAGCGTGCCGATCACGCCGGCCGCCACCATCAGGAAGATGTCCCTACCGGTGAGGCCGCCGGTCGACGCCTCGTCAGACGCGAGTCGCAACCGGTAGTCGCCGGGCAGCGGGCCCTCCGCCGGTTCGCTCAAACCGGGGAACTGCTGAGTCCGGTGCACCTCGAATTGGCGTTCCCCGCTTGCAGTCTGGGTCCACTCGCCCCAAGCCGGCGTGGCACCGTCGAGCAGCACCTTGCGGCCACCGTAGACGGGGTCCACACCGACGTCGACGATCTGGCGAACCCGGAACGGCTCATAGCGAGCATTGGAGTAGTTCACCAGGACCGGCACGTTGTCATAGCGCAACACCGGGGGCGGAGGTGGCGGCAACGGCAGGCCGACACCGGGGAAGTAACCACCGCCGAAGAAGCTGCCGACCGCGATGTTGGTCGCCGCCTGCGCGAGATTGGCCGCCACGTTGATGGGACTGAGCACAGCCGCCGTGAAGCTGTAGGCCGCGAACCGAGCGGCTTCGATCACGAGCCGCGTCAGCGGCGGGATGTACACGATGCGGGGCCGCATGTCGTAGACGTAGACGATGCGCACCGGCGCCCGGAACGGGTTCATCAGCACCGGCCGGTAGTACTCGTCGTACTCGATCCAGTCGGGCCGCCACTGGCGCACATTGCTGATCAACTCGAAGTCGCGGTCGCGCTTGGCCTCCAACTCGACCTTCGCGCTGGTGCTGGCTTCCAGGCCGTTCAGACCCAGGGTCAGGTCGACCGACTGCTTGAACGCGTTGACGTCCTGCTCGGGTGCGGCAGCGGGCTCCGGCTCGAAGATCGGTTCGGCTTTCTTGGCGAGCCGGATATTTTCGGCCGGGGCCTCGAGTGTCTCCGGGGCCAGTATCTCGATCTCCTTGGCGGCCTGCTCAATGGACACCGTCGGGGTTTCGGACCCCTCCTGTTCGGTCGCGGCGGTCTTGGATCCGCTGGTCGGTGTCTCGCTGTCCGTAGCCGGCGCGAGCGCGGCCGATGTGGACGTCGACGGATCGGCCGACTTACTGACCTCGGGCGCGGTCGACGGAGCAGCGCCGGTGGTCGTCGGCGCGGCCGACGTCTCCGGGGCCCGCTCGACGGTCGTCGACGGCTCGGCGCTCGGCGCGGTGGGCTCAGTCGGCTCCGCAGTCCGCACCGCCGCGCCGGTCGTCGGCGGAGCCACGGTTTGCGGCTCCGGCTCGGGCGCCGGCTCGGGTGCCAGCGTCGGCTCGGGCGCCGGCTGCGGTGCGGGTTCCGGCTCCGGTTCGGGTGCGGGTTCCGGCTCGATGACGACGGGCTCCTGCGTCTGTGGCGCTTGCGTCTGCGGTGCCTCCTGGGTGCGCGGCACGTCGGGGACGACGGGCTCCGGTGCCGCCGTCGGCTGTTCGGCCGTCACCTCGTGCTTTGGAGCTCTCACTTCGGGTTCCGGCGCCACCGTCGTCACGACGTCGTCGGAGTCCGGCTTCGCAATGGCGGGGGCGACACCAACGGTCAGTGCGGTCATGGAGATCACGACCCCCGACGCCAGGGCGGCGATGCCTCGCCTGCGGACATCATCCAGCGGTGCACCCATCGTGCATCGACTCCCTTCTCATGGGCGGCATTCACCGCCGCTCCCCCGACGCTACGAATTTGTTGGGCAACTGGAGGTTCGCCTGAGGCGCCCGCGACGCTCCGGTCTCAGATGATTCATCGTTGAGACGGCTTGGGCGTTACACATCGAAGGCCGCCGGTGGGCGTCTACAGCGAACAGAAGTTAAATGCGCTATCGGTGTGGCTAGTGGTGCCTGTGGGACCCAGCAAGTGGGTGCGAGGTCAGGGCTTACGGCGCCGAAGACCGCCGACCGCGAGCGCGATACCGATCAGCGCGATGATCGGTCCGAGGATCGACCAGGTGGTGGTGTTGCTCATCGGGCTGCCGCCGACCACACCGAATCCTTGGAGCGTGAACAGCAGGCCGAACAGCGCGACGATCACACCGAGCAGGGCGATGGCGAACCTCATGCCTTCACAGTAGGCGCGACGTTCAGCGCCGCTGCGACAGGTACTTCTGATACGCCTCAGCGGCGGCCGCCAATTCCGGGCGGGCGTCGAGCACGGGCTTCAACTTCTGGCGCGCCTGCTCCCGCTTGTAGGGCAGAAATTCGGTCGGGAAGTCGCCGTCATGCGGCTTATAGTCGCGCAGCACGCGCCGCGCGACCGTGGCCTTGTGCACCTCGTCGACGCCGTCGGCGATACCCATCGTCGGGGCGCCGGCGTACATCGCCTGGATCGGGGTGAGATCGGTCGTGCCGAGCGAACCCAGAACGTGCAGCGCGTTGAACGACACCTCGCGCAGCGCCTTCGCCATCGTGAACTTGACGGCGGCGATCTCGGTGCGGGTTTCCTGGGTCGAGGTGTTGTCGATCTTCCACGCGGTCTCCAGGACGAACAGACGCAGCATCTTGATCATCGCGTAGGACTCGGCGATCTTCTCCTGCACCATCTGATGTTCGGCGATGACCTTGCCGTGCGATTCGCGGCTCAGCGCCCGCTCGCACATCATGTCGAACGCGAGCTTGCACTGCGCGATCGTGCGCATGGCGTGGTGGATGCGCCCGCCGCCGAGTCGCCGCTGCGCCAACACCTTTGCGCCGTTCTCCGGGCCCAGGAGATGGTCGAGCGGCACCCGCACGTCTCGGTAGATGATGTGGTTGTGGTTGCGCGGCTCGGGCATGATCTCCACGCCGGGTGTCTTGCGCGGGACGACGAACATGCCGTTGGTGCACATCACGAACAGGATGTCGGCGACGCGCCCGGCCGAGGTGAACCACTTCTCGCCGTTGATCACCCACTCGTCGCCGTCTCGCACGGCGTGGGTCTTGAACAGGTTGGGGTCGCTGCCACCCTGCGGCTCGGTCATCGAGTACGCCGAGAACATGTCCTGGTTGAGCAGCGGCTTGAGCCACCGTTCCTTCTGTTCGTCGGTTCCGTATGCGGCCAGCATCTCCATGTTTCCGGTGTCCGGCGCCGACGCGCCGAACATGTGCGGGGCGCCGGCGTAGCGGCCGATGATCTCGTTGAGCAGGCCGAGCTTGAGCTGCCCGAACCCCGGCCCGCCGAGATCCTTGTCGAGGAAGATCGCCCACAGGCCCTGGTCCTTGACCTCCTGCTGGAGCTCACGCACGTAGGCCTTGACCGCCGGATCGGGTGATCGCACCGCGTAGGGAAACACGTGGTCGAGTGGCTCGACCTTTTCCTCACAGAACTGCTTGACCCAGTCGAGCTTCTCTTGGAATTCCGGTTCGGTGCTGAAGTCCCACGCCATGCTCGCAGTCTGTCACCACACCACCCACGCGATGCCTCAATCCGGCCTCGGTAACGCCGGAGTCTCGATCTGCATCCGATCCTGCGTGCCCCGACCCGAAACGGGTAGTCGGGCGCTAGGAAGGACGTGACATGACTACGCGTGCGCTCACAGCGCTTTCGATCGCAGCGGTGGGCCTACTGATGGCCGCACCGCAGGCTGCCGCAACGCCCGAGGACGATCTCTGCCGCAGCATCACCTCGGTGGGATACACGGGCGACTGCTCCACACTGACCACCCTCGCCCGTGATGCGTGCGCGCAGCTCGCCCGCGGTGCCGACTCGACCGCCGTGGCCGAGAAGTTGGACATCGCGACCGAGGACGAAACACTGTCGAACTTCATCGTGGCCGGTGCGCGCCTGTATTTGTGCCCGGAGCCCAAGCAAGCGTGATCCGCTGAGGCGGTTGGCGGCGCTAGACTCCGACGGCAATGAATGCCCGTCTCGACGCTGCCAGGACCGTTGCCGCCGCGGGCATCGCGGTGATCTTGTTCGCGCCGGTCGGCTGCTCGAGCCCTGACAGGCCGGAGGCCTCGTCCACGACGACGGCAGCGCCGGCTTCCCCGTTGCCGACACCGGCAGCCGAGGCCCCGCGCCGCGAGTTGGCATCCGACCCGGTGCGCATGGCCGACGATCTGGTCGCCGACGAACGCGTGCTGCGCGACCCGTCATCGTCCGAGGCGCTGATGACCGCGGCGGCGCACCGGCAGCAAGCGGCATACCGGGCGCTGGGACGGCATCCCGAATGGGATCCGATCGTGCGCCCGCGAATTCCGCCGGAGTTCCTGCAGATCTACGACCACAACGTCAACGCGCGTCGAGAACTCGGGGTGATGAGTCGGCCCAAGGACACGCTGCCTGCATGGCGGATCGTCCCACCCACACCCGCCGACGAGCTGATGGGCTACTACCGCGAGGCCGAGTCCGAGTTCGGTGTCGGCTGGAACTTCCTGGCGGCGATCAACCTCATCGAAACCGCGTTCGGACGGGTGGCGGGCGTGAGCACCGCGGGCGCGCAGGGTCCGATGCAGTTCATGCCCTCGACATTCGCCGCCTACGGCGCGGGTGGCGATATCCTCTCGCCGCGCGACAGCATCATGGCGGCCGGCCGCTACCTCGCCGCCAACGGGTTCGCCGGCGACCGCGATTACGCGCTGTACCGGTACAACAACTCGAACAACTACGTCCGGGCGGTCAGTGACTACGCCGCGGTTCTGGCCGCCGATCCCGCCGCGTTCGCCGGCTATCACCGGTGGGAGGTGTACTACCTGTCAACGGCCGGTGACGTGCTGCTGCCGGTCGGCTATAACGAGACCTCCCCCATACCCGTCGCGACCTACCTTGCGTCGTCGGCGAAGTCGTCACCCGACGTCCAGATCTCCGAGCAGAGCGCGCAGACACTCGAGAGGTTGCTGACTGTCAAAAAGGGTGCGGCCGGCGCCGCCCCGCCCGAGATGTCCGACGCGATTTCGCGGCAGTTCCTCGACACGCCCTATGGCGCAGACACTCTCGTCGGTTCCGCGAGCGAGCCCGAAAAGCTCGTCGTTGAACTGTCGAGGGTCGACTGTTTCACCTATGCCGATTACGTCGAGGCGCTGAAGCGGGCTGGAAACCGCGATGAGTTCATCGCCGCACTCATCGAGGTCCGCTACCGGGACGGCGTCGTGAGCTTCCCGAACCGCAAACACTTCTTCACTGACTGGGCCGCGGGGACGCCCGCTATCGCGACCGACATTACGACGACCTTGAGTCCCAACGCCGTTCAGGTGCAGAAGAACCTGAACCAGAAGGATTCCGGCGGGGTGTATCTGCCCGGGTTGCCGGTCATACCGCGAACGGTGACCTACATTCCGAGCGCACAGGTCGACGGCGGCGTGCTGAGCCAGCTGCGTACCGGCGACTACATCGGTTCGTACGCCGAAGACGGCGGCCTCGATGTCACGCACGTGGGCATTTTCATCGATACCCCGCACGGCCCCGTCGTGCGGAACGCGTCATCACTGGACGCCGACGAAAAGGTCGTCGACACCCCGTTACAGGACTATCTGCGCAACGTGCCCGGAGTGGTGGTACTCCGCCCGGTTCGTTGACAAGTCACAGACACTCGTGAGCTTGAATCAGCCGCTCGGCCATACCAATCCGCACGCGGCGCGGCCGGGGTATCGTCTGCCTTCTCCTCCAGGAGGCGATCATGGGAGATGGCGCTGCAACACAACGAATCTCGCCGATAGGAGCGACACCATGGTCGATTCCGGGCCGAATGGGCATCCCGCACGTTCGACAACCGCTATCGAGACGTCAGCTTGCTCGGCGGCGTCACAACTTCAACCGCTCTATCTGCTGGCAGACAGTCAGCTCCTGTTCTGGAAGCGGCACAATCGATTGCTTCTCGAGGCTGTTCTCGATGGATTGGTTGACGATGCAGGGATCAGCGCGGCCTACATCGGCGCCTCCAACGGGGACCGCCCGGAGTTCTACGACATCTTCGAGGCGGCGGTGGACGCGATCGGCATCACCGATCGTCGCATGATCGAGTCGTCGTTCGGCCCGGACGATCGCGCTTTCTTGGAGCATGCCCAATTGGTCGTGCTGGCGGGCGGCGACGTGCGTCTCGGCTGGGACACGTTCAAGAGAACCGGCATGAACGAGGTGATCCTGGATCGCTACGCGCAAGGGGCCGTCCTGGTTGGGATTTCAGCCGGCGCGGTCCAACTCGGACGCCATGCAATCGTCGACACCGTCGAATCCTCTGCGAGCGGGCTGCTCGATGTGCTGTCGCTCGTCCCCATGGTCATCGACACGCACGACGAAGGAGCGGAGTGGGCGCGGCTGTCGCGCACAGTTCAGCAGCTGGAGGGAACGGCCGTCGGGCTCGGAATCCCCGCTGGTGGCGGCGTCGTCGTACACACGGATATGACCGTCGAGCCGCTGCGGCGTCCCGCCCACGAATTCCGGCTGGACGGCTCTCGAGTCGTCCACTCGTTGTTGTGGCCCGCAGAGGACGACTGATTGGTTGCCGACAAACGTGCGTGGCATCTATCGGACCGTCGGGCTGTCAGTCACAATGGAAGCGTCAATGTCTCCGCGAAGGGACGGAATCGTGGGGTCTTCGAGAAGGGTCCTCAGCCGGCCGGATCTCCACTCATGGGCCGAGCGGGCGCTCGCGACGCGGGCGACCGTCCTCCAATTCGCCGAGCGGTATCCGTGGGCCGTCGGGGTGGTCGCCGTCCCGTTGGTCGTCCTCGGTTTGGCCGGGGTGGCCATCTACCCATACGTTTTCGTGCCGCTGTTGTTGTTGGCCAGCGCGGCGCTGATCGTCGTTGAAGTCTGCGCGGCCCAGCAGGAGGAGGCCGAGCACCAGACGCACGTCGCTGCTGGCAGAGCTGAGCGAATGCATGGCCCAGCAAGCACCTATGCCGTCCCGAATCTGCCGCCGCTGGGTTCGGAAGCGCGCGCGCAAGCAGAAGCCGTCGAAGCCCGGGCCCGCGCAACGGAGTTGTGGGCACAGGCGAAAGCCGCCGAAGTCCGGGCCGTGGCCGCCGAGGCCCGTGCGCGCGAAGCGAAGCTGCGGCGTGAGGCGAAGGACGAGGCAGAGGCCGAAACCATACAGTTCCCGCGCATCGACCAGCCGTAGCCGAGGGGCGATTCGGGTTCTGCCCGGATGGGGCCGACGAACCCCACCGAAACTACTTTCGCGACAGTGCGTTTGAGGAGCAGAGCCAAAGGAGCCGGGCTCGCGGGCGGCTGGAAGAAGTAGGGCATGCCCGCGGTGATTCCGGGAGCGTCGTCGTTGGCGGAGTCTCGTGCAGCCCGACTAGTTCGGTCCTTGCCGTAATCCGAGGGTATTGACGATCACTCGTGCGATTTGGTCCGACGTAGACTTTGGCGCCGACAAAGATTCGTTATTCCTATCCTGTCGCCCGCGCGTCGGTCACAATACGGAGGCCAACATCTCCGCGGAGGGATGGGATCGTGGGGTCTTCTTCCAGGATGGCCACTAGTGGGCTGGGGCTCAGGTCGTGGGTTGCGCAGGCGTTGAAGATGCTGGCCGAAATCGTCCGGATAGGTGAGCGGTATCCGTCGGCCGCAATGATGGTCGCGGTACCTCTGGCGGTCGTCGGCTTCGCCGGGGTGGTCACGAACCCATCGCTGTTCGTGCCGCTACTGGCGCTGGCCGCCGTGACTCTGGTTGTCGTCGAGTTCCTCGTGGACAAGCAGAGAACCGCCGGGAACCGCGCGCATGACGGAGGGCGCCACCAGAAGCGGCGCGGCGACCGAGGATGGCAAGCCAAGCCGAATCTGCCGCAGCGAGAGTTGGAAGCACGCGCGCGGGCGGAAGCCGCCGAAGCCCAGGCGCTAGCCGCCGAGACGCGGACGCGGGCAGAGGCTACCCAAGCCCAAGCACTAGCCGCCGAAGCCGAGGCGGTGGCCGCCGAGGCCGAAGCGCTGGCGGCCGAGGCAACCGCGCAGGCAAAAGCGGCCGAAGCCCAAGCTTTAGCCGCCGAAACCGAAGCGCTGGCCGCCGAAGCCCAAGCGCAAGCGGAGGCCGCCGAAGCCCAAGCCCGCGCCGCCGAAGCCAAGGCTCACTCGCGGGCCCGGACAGAAGCCGCCGAAACCGAAGCTCGCGCGGCCGAGGCGAGGAAGCAGGCAGCAGCCGCCGAAGCCAAAGCCCGCGCCGCCGAGGTCTGGGCACAAGCAGAGGCCGCCGAAGCCCAAGCCCGCGCGGCCGAGGCGAGGAAGCAGGCAGCAGCCGCCGAAGCCAAAGCCCGCGCCGCCGAGGCCTGGGCACAAGCAGAGGCCGCCGAAGCCCAAGCCCGCGCCGCCGAAGTGAGTACCTACTTGCAGGCGCAAGCAGATGCCGCCGAAACTGAAGCCCGCGCGGCCGAGGCGAGGGAGCAGGCAGCAGCCGCCGAAGCCAAAGCCCGCGCCGCCGAGGTGTGGGCGGCGTCAGAAGCCGCCGAAGCCCGCCGCCGAGCCGCCGAGGCGCGGGCTCGGGCAACGCAGCTGCGGCTTGACGCAGAAGCCGGGAAACACTTTCCCCGCGTGGATTGACCGCGGCCGACGATTGCGTGCTGCTGTCGGGCTGCGCAGATTCGGATCAAACATCTGCGCCCGCACCGACGCCCGATGGATCAGCCGAAGTAGGTGTAAAGCATCAGCCGAAACACTGTCAGCCATCAACCGAAGTAGAAACGTCAAGCATCAGCCGAGGTAATACACCAAGAAGTGGGGCGGGCGGGGCTCGAACCCGCGACCAACGGATTATGAGTCCGCGGCTCTAACCAACTGAGCTACCGCCCCCGGGCGCGCTGTGCGGCACCAATGTTCCCACATGCTCCACTGTGCGGCGCCCAGCGACCGATTCGCTCCCCGCGAATTTGTCGCTACCGGCCCATCGTTCCCCGACAGCCAGCGCCCACTAAGCGATGTCGGCGTACACCGGCTGCCCGTCGGCGCCGATCTGGTACCGCTCGGTGCCCTCGGCGATCCGGGGCGCGTCGGCCGCCAGCGACACCGCGATCTTGTTCGTCGCGTTGCGCATGACGTCCAGCGTCAACTCCCAGGCCTGCTGCTCCGAGAAGTGCCGGCGTACGCCCGCGGCCACCTCCGCCTCGATCCGTGCCGGCGACCAGATCAACGCGTCGACGTATCGCAACGCCGCCTTGTGCGCGTCGCTGAGGCCGTCGGCGGATTCGTACCGCTCGATCTGCTCGTACAGCTCCTCCGACCCGCCCACGTCCAACGCGTTGCCCTCGCGCAACGACTTGCACAGCCGGCAGTTGTGCTGCGTCGCCCCGCGCAAGCGGACGATCTCGGTCGTCACCGGATCCAGTGCCCCTAACCGCGCCACCGCCGGGGCGAATCCGTTGAGCAGCGCATCGACGGGATCCGACTCGTGGTCCCACTCGACGACGCTGTAGTCACCGGGCCTACCGAGACCCAGCGCTTCACATCCCGCCCACACCCGCGGCACGAAATCGGCGATGAAGATCGCGGCAACTGTTCGAAATGCCTTGTCGCTCAACGTCTCCAGCATCCGCTTGCGTTGGTTGTCGCCGAGTCCCGACACGTCGACCGCGAACTGTTCGGCGAACGCCGCCACCACCCGACCGGCTTCGCTGGCCTCGTCGACGACGTCGACTTCCACCGGCAGCGGCGGCAACGACAACGCCCGCCCGCACGTCAGCCGAATCAGCGTGTCTTGCCTGCAATCGCCCGAGGACATCGCGACCAATCCGGCGATCCGGTCGGCCAACTCATCAGCGCCCACCCAGGGATTATTGCGCCTGACTGACCGACGACATGTGAAAGTCGGGAATCCGCAACGTCGGCATCGCCGCCCGCGTCGCCCAGTCGCCCCATTCGCGCGGCAGCGTGACCTCGCTGACGCCGGCCTCCGTCGCCCGGCGCAGCAGGTCGAGCGGGCTTTCGTTGAACCGAAAATTGTTGACAGCGGCTGTCACTTCGCCGTCCTCGACCAGGTAGACACCGTCGCGAGTGAGCCCCGTCAGCAGCAGCACCGAAGGGTCGACCGTGCGGATGTACCACAGCGTGCTCAGCAGCAGTCCGCGCTCGGTGCCCGCGACCATGTCGGCGAGCCCGGCCTGCCCTCCGGTCATCAGCAGGTTGTCCGCCGGCACCGCCGGGGCCGTGTCGAACTCCGCGGCCGCCGCCCGTGAGTACGCCAACGCGTTGATGGCGCCGTCACGTATCCAGTCCACCCGGTTGACGTCCATCCCGTTGTCGAAAACCGAAACCCGTTCCGATGACACCGGCGTCGCGACGAACGGCGTGCAGGCCAGCCCATCGGCGAACGGATCGGAGTACAGCGTCAGCGGCAGGCCGGTGAGCTTCTCCCCCACCCGCGTGCCGCCGCCGGGTGCGGAGAACGCGGTGCGGCCCTCCTGCGCACCCCGGCCGTCCATCGCCCACGTCAGGTAGATCATCAGGTCGGCCACCGCCGACGGGGGCAGGATCGTCTCGTAACGCCCGGCCGGCAACTCGACCGCCCGCTGCGCCCACCCCAATCGCGTCGACAGTTCGTCGAGCATGGAATCCGTTGGCACATCGGTGAAGTCAGCGGTACTGACGCCGACCCAGGCGCTGGCGCCGTCCCGCTTGGCGTTGATCTCCACCGAACCCGTCGGCTGGGTGTAGCGCCGTCGCAGCCCGCCAGAGGTCGCTACGAATGTCGTCTCGAGGATGTGCCGCGCGTACCCGTACAACCGGTTGCGGCCGCGGAACCCGCGGGCCAGTCCGTCCGCCACCGGCAAGAAGACCTCCGCGCCGGTGCTCGGCACGGGGGCGTCCCAATCGGGTGGTACGTCACCACTCGTCAGCAGCGGTGCGCTGTCGCGGGCCTCGGGCGCCGAACGCGCGGCCTCCTGCGACGCCGCCACCAGCGCCGCGATGGTCGTCGGGTCCACCTCGCTCGAGCGCATGGAACCGACGTGCGACTCGCTGCCGTTGCGTACCACCGAGATCACCGTCGTGTAGCGACTCGTCGACTCACCGTTGGTGGTCATCGAGTTGCCCGCCCACCGCAGCGACGCGTCGGCGCGGTCGGTCACCAACACGATCGTCTCGTCGGCTTCGCCCCGCCGGTCGGCCTCGGCCAGCGCGATCTCCACCACTTGCTGTGCGCCGATCATCGACTACCGCCCTGCCTCGGTCCGGGTGTTGAGCACGTTCACCCCTCGAAACAGCGCCGACGGGCAGCCGTGGCTGACCGCGGCCACCTGACCGGGCTGCGCCTTGCCGCAGTTGAACGCCCCGCCGAGCCGCCACGTCGACGGCCCGCCGACGGCCTCCAGCGATCCCCAGAAATCCGTTGTCGTCGCCTGGTATGCCACGTCGCGTAGCTGGCCGTCGAGCCGGCCGTCGCGGATCCGGAAGAACCGCTGACCGGTGAACTGAAAGTTGTAGCGCTGCATGTCGATCGACCAACTTTTGTCACCGACGATGTAGATGCCGTCATCCACGCGGGCGATGAGTTCCTCGGTGCTCACATTGTCGGCGGCCGGCTCCAGCGAGACATTGGGCATCCGCTGGATCGGCACGTGATGCGGCGAGTCGGCGTACGCACAGCCGTTGGACCGTCCGACACCGAGCCGCGGCGCGAACACCCTATCCAGTTGATAGCCGACGAAGATGCCGTCGCGCACCAGGTCCCACTTCTGTGCCTGCACCCCTTCGTCATCGAATCCGACAGTCGCCAGGCCGTATTCGACGGTCCGGTCGGCGGTCACGTTCATCACCGGTGAGCCGTAGCGCATGCTGCCGAGCTTGTCGGGTGTGGCGAAGGACGTGCCCGCATACGCTGCCTCGTAGCCGATCGCCCGGTCGTATTCGGTGGCGTGGCCGACGGATTCGTGAATCGTCAGCCACAGGTTCGACGGGTCGATGACCAGGTCCGTGGGGCCCGCGGCGACAGAGGGGGCCTTGACTTTTTCGGCCAGCCACGTCGGCAGCATGGCGAGTTCGTCGGTCCAGTCCCACACGTCGTCACCGTTCACGTACTCCCAGCCCCGGGCGGTGGGCGGCGCCAGCGTGCGCATCGTCTCGAAGGTCCCCGCCGCAGCGTCGACGGCGACCGCATCCAGCGACGGCTGTACCCGCACCCGTTGCTGGGTGATCGTCGAGCCGAACGAGTCGGCGTAGAACGTCTGCTCCTTCGCGGTGTGCAAACCGGCAGAGACGTGGTCGACGCCGTCAGCGGCCAGCAGCCGGCCCGAGTATTCGCCGAGGACGTCCAGCTTGTCGCTGATACCCACATTGAACGGGTCGATCCGGTAGTCCGAAACCCAAGTGGCATCTGCGTATACGGGTTCGGCGGCGAGCTCGATGCGCTCGGCGTTCAGCGGCGCCAGCGTCCTGGCCACCTGCACGGCGCGGCGCGCGGTCTCGGCCGCGACGCCGGCGCTGAGCTCGGCGTGCGAGGCGAACCCCCAGGTGCCGTCGACGATCACCCGCACCGCGAAACCGATCTCCCGGTCGACGACCGCGGTCTGCAGCTCGCCGTCACGCAACTGCACGATCTCCGTCGTGATCGCGTGGATCCGCAGATCCGCGTAGCTGGCACCGGCGGACAACGCCGCCGACATCGCCGCGTCGGCCAGCCCATACCGCGGCAAATCGAGGAAGTCGGCATCGACTCGTCGGGTGGCTGTCACGCCACCACCGTAGTGGTGGCGCTCTCGGCCCGCTTTAATGACTCGGATGGCAGCAAGCCGCCACACGACCGCAACCGGGTACGCACTCCTGGCTCCGAGCCTGTTCGGAGTCGTTGCGTTCATGCTGCTGCCGATGTTCGTGGTGATGTGGCTGTCGTTGCACCGGTGGGACCTGCTGAGCCCGATGCAGTATGTCGGCCTGCATAATTGGCAATCGGTGTTGACTGATCCGACCTTCGGCACATCGTTGGTGGTCACGCTGGTGTTCATCGCGCTCGTGGTGCCCGCGCAAACTCTGCTCGGGCTGGCCGCGGCGGCCCTGCTGGCCCGTGGACTGCCCGGCAGCGGGTTCTTCCGGACGCTGTACGTGCTGCCGTGGATCTGCGCACCGCTGGCGATCGCGGTGCTGTGGCGCTGGATCCTCGCGCCCACCGACGGCGCGGTCAGCGCGATGCTCGGCCACCAGATCGGGTGGCTCACCGATCCGACACTGGCGCTGCCGGTCGTTTCGGCGGTGATCGTATGGACCAACGTGGGTTACGTGACGCTGTTCTTTCTCGCCGGCATCCTCAACATCCCCGAGGACGTCCACAACGCTGCGCGCACCGACGGCGCGACGGCATGGCAGCGGTTCCGGCACATCACCCTGCCGATGCTGCGGCCGACGCTGTTCTTCGTGCTGGTTACCGGGATCATCAGCGCAGCACAGGTTTTCGACACCGTGTACGCGTTGACCGGCGGCGGTCCGCAGAACCGTACCGACCTGGTGGCGCACCGCATCTACGCCGAAGCGTTCGGTGCCGCGGCGGTGGGACGGGCCGCGGTCATGGCGGTGGTGTTGTTCGTCCTGCTGGTCGGTGTGACGGTCGTTCAGCACCTGTACTTCCGACGACGGATCAGCTATGACCTCATCTAGCCGGTTCGCGTCCGCCGTCGTCATCTACCCCGTTCTGGTGGCCGGCGCGCTGATCACGTTGGCGCCGTTCGTGCTCGGCGTGCTGACCTCGCTGCGGGACCCACGCCGGTTCGACAGCGAGTCGCCGGTGTCGCTGCCGGCCCCGCCGACCCTGCAGAACTACGCGAACCTGGCCGACGCCGGGTTCGGCCGGGCGGTCGTGGTGACCGCGCTGATGACCGCGGTCATCCTGCTCGGCCAATTGACGTTCTCCGTGTTGGCCGCGTATGCGTTCGCGCGTCTGCGCTTTCCCGGCCGCGACGCGCTGTTCTGGGTGTACATTGCGACGCTCATGGTGCCCGCGACCGTGACCGTGGTCCCGCTGTATCTGATGATGGCCGAGGCGGGTCTGCGCAACACCTTCTGGGCTCTGGTGCTTCCGTTCATGTTCGGTTCGCCGTACGCGATCTTCCTGCTGCGTGAGTACTTCCGCACCATTCCGGGCGACCTCATCAACGCGGCCCGCATCGACGGCGCCAACACGCTCGACGTGATTGTGCATGTCGTGCTGCCCGCGAGCAGACCGATCCTGGCGACGCTGGCGTTGATCACCGTTGTCTCGCAATGGAACAGCTTCATGTGGCCGCTGGTGATCACCAGCGGCGGCGAGTGGCAGGTACTCACTGTCGCGACGGCCGGTCTGCAATCGCGGTACAACGCGCAATGGACGTTGGTGATGGCCGCGACGACGGTGGCGATCGTGCCGCTGCTGGTGCTGTTCGCCGCAGTGGGCCGTCACATGGTGCGCTCGATCGTCGTGACGGGGCTGAAATGAGCCTCCGGCCGCGGTTTTCGACGCTCGCCGCGGCGGGATTGGCGCTGGCGGCGGTGGTGTTGCTCGTGGCCGCCATGCTGCTCGGACAGTCGGGCGACTCGGCCGGGCGCACCGTGGTGACCGTGCGGCTGTGGGACGAGCAGGTCGCCGAAGCCTACCGCGCGTCGTTCGCCGAGTTCGGCCGCGAGCACCCCGACATCGAGGTGCGGGTGAGCGTCGTCGCCTACTCCACGTACTTCGACACTCTGCGCACCGACGTCGCCGGCGGCGGCGCCGACGACATCTTCTGGATCAGCAACGCCTATTACGCCGAATACGCCGACAGCGGCCGGTTGATGAACATCGGGGACACTCTGGGCGAAGGCGCATCCCAAGCATGGGAGCCGTCGGTCGTCGACCAGTTCACGCGTAACGGCACACTGTGGGCAGTGCCGCAGTTGACCGACGCTGGCATCGCGGTGTACTTCAACGCCGACCTGCTTGACGCCGCGGGAGTCGACGCCGGCGAGTTGCGGTCGCTGCGCTGGTCACCGGATCCCGCCGCCGACACGCTGCGGCCTCTGCTGGCACGCCTCACAATCGACGACGACGGTCGCGCCGCGGGCACACCGGGTTTCGACCCGCAACGTGTCCGACAGTGGGGTTACAACGCCGCCAACGATTTACAGAACATCTACCTCAACTACATCGGTTCGGCGGGCGGGGTCTTCTCTGTCGGCGACCGGTTCGCGTTCGACAATCCGCAGGCCGCGTCCGCGTTCGAGTACCTGGTGCGGCTGGTCAACACCGACCACGTCGCGCCGCCCGCGTCGGCCACCAACGACAACGGCGACTTCTCCCGCAACCAGTTCCTGCAGGGCAGGATGGCGCTGTTCCAGTCCGGAACGTACAACTTGGCGGCAGTCGCCGGCGCCGCTCGGTTCCGCTGGGGCGTCGCGATGCTGCCCGAGGGCCCCGCGGGCCGGGTCAGCGTGACGAACGGTATTGCCGCGGCTGGTAACTCGGCGAGCGAGCATCCCGACGCGGTGCGTGAGGTGCTCGCGTGGATGGGAAGTACCCACGGCAACGCGTACCTCGGTGCGGGCGGCGTGGCGATTCCGGCGGTGCTCGACGCGCAACGCGTCTACGAAGACTACTGGCGGTCGCGTGGCGTCGATGTCAGCCCATTCTTCAGGGTGCTCGACGGCCCCCGCATCGCCGCTCCCGGCGGAGCAGGCTTCGCCGCGGGTTTCGACGCGCTCAAGCCCTACTTCGACGAGATGTTCCTCGGCCGTCGCGACGTGCGTACCACGCTGGCGGAGGCTCAGCGGGCCGCGAACGCCGCCGCGCAACGCTAGAAGTCAACGCGTCACGGCGCTGGTTCCGGCGACGGTCAACTCCAGCGCCAGCGCCGCCCCGCACACCACCGCCACGATGAGGAACGCCCACCAGTCAATGGTTTTCGGACGCGAGGGTGCAGCGGAGATCTGCCCGGCACCGCCTCGCGCGGTGATCGCGTCACCCATCTCGTCGGCGCGTCGCAGCGCGGCGGTGATGGCCGTCGCGAGCAGGTCGATGGCCTCCAGCCACCATCGGCGCCACCGTCCTCGGCGGCGCACCGGCATCTGCTTCGGCCGCAGGCTGCGTGCCGCGTAGAGCACCCGGAACTCGTCGATCAGCATCGGGAAGGCCCGCAACGCCAGCGCCAGTGCGACCGCCCACTCGTCGACAGGGATCCGCAGCGCCCGCAGCGGCCGGCCCAACGTTGCGACGGCCGGCGCGATCTCGGCGACGTTGGTGGTCCACGACACCATCGCGCCGAGCCCGAGCAGCACCACCGACAGCGCTGTTATGCGCAGGAAGTTCAGCAGCCCGCCCAGACCCATTTCGACTGTGCCCATGGAGATCACCGGGCTGCCGCCGGCGAACGTGGCCGTCAACCCGCCGAGAAAGAGCAAGATCCACAGCCAGCGCGGTACCGACGGCAGCACGCCGCGCGGAATGTCGGCCAGCCACGCCGCGATCAGCACCAGCAAGGCGACCGCGCCGATCGGCACCCACCCCGGATAGAAGGTCATCAGCACGCCGATCGCCGCGACCAGCAGAAGCTTCGTGCCCGCCCAGAGTTGGTGGACCACGCTGTTGCCCGGCACCGGCCGCAGCAGCACGATGCCCCTGCGCTGACGCCGTCCGGTCGACACCGTCGTCATGGGCGGTCTCCCGCCGCCGTCGGCGCCGGCACCAGTACGCCGCCCGCCAGATGCAATGTGCGGGGACACAATTCCTCCAGCCCCGCGAAGTCGTGGGAGATCACGACGACGGTGAGCCCGGCGCGGCGGCGCAGGTCTTCCAGCAGCCGCAGCAGCCCGCGTTGGCTGGTGGCGTCCAGACCGGCCAGCGGCTCGTCGAGGATGAGCGCGCGCGGCGAGCGCGCGAGCAGCCCGGCCAGGACCACGCGGCGCATCTGGCCGCCGCTGAGCTGGTCGATGCGCCGGCTTGCCATCGTCGGGTCCAGCCCGACGGTGGACAGCGCCTCGGCGACCCGGGCGCGGTCGCGCGGGGAGAACCCGGCGGCCGATGCGATCTCGAGGTCGACCCGGGCACGCATCAGCTGCAATCGGGCGGCCTGGAAGGAGATCGCAACGGCGCCAACCTGTTCGGATGCCGGTGCCCCGTCGAGCAGGCATGCACCGGCGGTCGGCTCGATGAGGCCCGCCATGATCCAGGCCAGCGTCGACTTACCCGACCCGTTCAGTCCATGGATCAACACGCCGTCACCCTCGTGCACGGTGAAGGTGATGTCGCGCAACGCCGTCGCCACCCACGGCGTGCCGCTGCCGTACTCGTGGCTCACATCTCGCAGTTCCAGCACCGGGGCGTTGCCGGCACCGCGGGGTACGGTCGCAGCCGGCGCGTCCGCGGATTCCACCATGTCCGTGTTGTCGGCGGCGCCCCCGTTTCCGGTCAGGTTGACCGTACGATCGGCGGCGTCTGCCTCGTCGTTGTAGTGGGTGATGTGCACCAGCGACATCCGGTGGTGCCGGGTCAACCCCGACAGCACCGACATCAGTCCGTCGCGGCCCTGCTGGTCGACCATGCTGGTGACTTCGTCGGCGATCAGCAGCGACGGCTCACGCGCAAGCGCCGCCGCCACGGCGAGCCGCTGCAGTTCGCCGCCGGACAACCCGCCGGTGTCGCGTTCGGCCAGACCGCTCAGGCCGACCTCGGCGAGCAACTGCTCCACGTCGGTGGCCTTGCCGGGCGGTAATCCCCAGACCACGTCGTCGGACACCCGCGTGCCGAGCACCTGACTCTCGGGATGCTGCATGATCACCGCCGTGCCGCCGATGCGGCCCAGCCCGACCGCGCCCGGCCGTTCGATGGTGCCCGCTGTCGGTTCCCGTCCGGCAAGCATCAGCATCAACGTCGTCTTACCCGAGCCGTTGGCGCCGGTCACGGCGAGGTGCTCCCCCGGTTCCACGCTCAGCGAGACCGGGCCCAGAGCGTCGTGGTCGGCGGTCGGATAGCGGAACCGGACGTCGTGCAGGCGGGTGGGCACCGGCGCGATCACACCCGTATCACTCGAGGACTCGAGCTTGTGCACATCGGGAATGCCTGCCAGTCGCTCGATCACCCGCGACAGTGCCCACCAGCCGACGAGGCTGACGAACGTGATGGAAAGCACCCCGCCGGCGAAGAACAGCAGGGGCCAATAGTCCAGCGCGGTCGCAAAGTCGCGCTTGAGTCGTTCGGCCACGCCCGCCATTTCCGGGATGCGGGCGATCACCGCCGCGAGGCCCTCGATGTTGGCCGTCACCGACTCGAAGATCAGGTGGCGCAGTCGCGCCAGGATGGCGAGCGCCACCACCACGGCCACGCCGAACACCGAACCCGCGATCAGTGCGGCGAAGAACACAGTGGGCGTACCACGGCTGCGGCGCTTGACGACGCCGGTCAGGCCACCGATGTAGGCGCAGTCGACGACGGTCATGAACCCGCCCATGCCGGCGATCAGGAACGCGATGATGCCGCCCGCGACGGTCGCGGTGAACAGAACCCGCAACCGGTATCGGTACGCCAGCAGGCCCATCGGCACCGTGCCCAGCAGCGACAGTCCGGCCGCGAACGGGACCACCACCGCGATGATCGCGGTTGCCGCACACAGCGCCGCCATGACAGAGGCCTGCGCCAGTTCGACGGGACGCAAGCGGCCGCTACGTCGAGTTCGGCCCCCGGTCACGGTCACTACCTGATTCTGCCAGTCGAAATCTGACAGCGGTCACGGTGCGGCGTTCGGCGGATGCCGCGTCGCTTTGAAACACATAGTAAAACTATGTATGTTGGGTGCATGACACCGACGCTCGGAGCCGATCTGCTGTCCGTGGTCGCCCGGATCAACCGCCTGGCCACACAGCGCGTCCGCCTTCCGCTCGGCTATGCCCAGGCACGGTTGCTGTCCACGATCGAAGACCAGGGCGAGGCCCGCATCTCCGATCTCGCCGCGCTCGACCACTGCTCGCAGCCGACGATGACGACCCAGGTCCGCCGGCTCGAGGACGCGGGCATGGTGTCGCGCACCGTCGACCCCGAGGACGCGCGCGCGGTGCTGATCCGCATCACCCCCAAGGGCGTGGACACGCTACGCCAAGTCCGGATGGACCGCGGTGCGGCGATCGATCCGTACCTGGAGCGGCTCGACGCCGCCGACCGCGAAACGCTCAGCGACGCGGTGCGCGTGCTGCGCCGGCTACTTGCGGACGCGGCCACACCCAACACCATCACCAAGTAACCAACAAAGGAGCACCCGCCCGTATGTGGCGTCAACCCAAAGCTGTCTGGGCCGTTGCCTTCGCCTGCGTCGTCGCGTTCATGGGCATCGGCCTCGTCGACCCGATCCTCAAGCCGATCGCCGAGAACCTCGACGCGTCGCCGTCTCAGGTCTCGCTGTTGTTCACCAGCTACATGGCGGTGATGGGCGTGGCGATGCTCGTCACCGGTGTGATGGCGAGCCGGATCGGCCCCAAGCGCACACTGCTGGTCGGTCTGCTCGTGATCATCATCGGCGCCGGCCTGGCCGGGCTGTCCGACACCGTGATGGAAATCGTTGGCTGGCGGGCACTTTGGGGTCTGGGCAACGCACTGTTCATCGCCACCGCCCTGGCCACCATCGTCAGCTCGGCGCGCGGTTCGGTGGCGCAGGCCATCATCCTCTACGAGGCGGCGCTGGGCCTGGGCATCGCGGTCGGCCCCCTTGTCGGCGGCGTACTCGGGTCGATCTCGTGGCGCGGACCGTTTTTCGGCGTGTCGGCGCTGATGGCTTTTGCGCTCGTGGTGACCGCGGTCATGCTGCCCTCCACCCCGCCCGCCGAACGTGCGACCACACTCGCCGACCCGTTCCGCGCGCTGCGGCACCGCGGCTTGCTGGGTGTGGCGATCACTGCTCTGCTGTACAACTTCGGGTTCTTCACCCTGCTGGCCTTCACACCGTTTCCGCTCGACATGAGCGCACACCAGATCGGGCTGATCTTCTTCGGCTGGGGCGTCGCGCTGGCGTTCACGTCGGTGGTGGTGGCGCCGCGGCTTCAGCGCCGGTTCGGCACCGTGCCCGTGCTGCTGGTCAATCTGCTGGCGATGACGGCGACGCTGATCGTGATGGCCGTCGCGACCGAGAACAAGGCTGCGCTCGCGACGTGCGTGGTGGTGGCGGGGCTGTTCATCGGCGTCAACAACACGCTGATCACCGAGACCGTGATGAAGGCCGCGCCCGTCGAACGCGGCGTGGCTTCGGCGGCCTACAGCTTCGTGCGGTTCTCCGGTGCCGCGCTGGCGCCATGGCTGGCCGGAGTGCTCGGAGAGCAGATCAGCGTGCACATGCCGTACTGGGTCGGCGCGGGCGCGGTGCTGCTGGGCGCCGGCGTCCTCGCGCTCACCCGGTCACATCTGGTCGGCATCGACGTCGAAGAGGCCGAACTCGACGAACTCAGCGAGGCGACGGCGATCGGCGTCGGCAGCGACACGTGATCCGGTTCGCGACCGAACTCAGGTGACCACCGAGCCGACCAGCAGCCCGACGACGTACGTCGCGGCGATGGCCGCGGCGCCGAACACGAGTTGCCGCGCCGATGCGAACCACAGCGGCTTTCTGGTGAATCGCGATGCCACGCCACCGGCGATCATCAATCCGAGCCCGCCGCACAGCAGCCCGAGCCACAGGTTCTCGAAACCGAGGAGGTAGGGAATCAGCGGCGTCACCGCGCCGACGGCGAACGTGAGGAACGACGACACCGCCGCGATGACTGGCGACGGCTTCTCGGTGGGGTCGATGCCGATCTCCTGCACCAGGTGGAAGTTGATCGCGCGGTTTTCGTCGCGATGGATCTCCTCCGTGGCCACCGCCGCCGTCTGCGGCGACATCCCCATCTGCACCAACGTGTCGGCGAGTTCGGCACGCTCGGCCTGCGGATGCATGCGGAATGCGCGACGCTCGACAACGACTTCGGACTCGATCTGCTCATTGGCCGTCTTCACCGAGGTGTATTCGCCGAGCGCCATCGAGAAGGCGCCCGCCGCCAGACCAGCGAATCCGCTGAGCACCACGGTGTGCGCCGCGGCCGTCGCACCCACACCGGCGATCAGCGCGGTGTTGGAGACCAGGCCGTCCATCGCGCCGAACGTCGCGGCCCGCAGCCAACCGCCACTGACATCACTGTGGCGGTGGTCGAAATCATGCGGACGCCACTGCATACGCTGCCGGTCGGAGTTCCTCATGGCTCGATTCAACTCCGGCCGCCGAAACGGCGATCGACTCAGGTTCACCTTGGTTTAGGACATCACAGTTTGTGGTGCCGCGCGGAAGGCTACGGTCGAAGTCATGACCACCACTGCGGAACATCTGTGCAATGCGCTCGACGGCCGTTGGCGCGATGTGAAGAACCGGATGCGCGAGGAATTGTCGAACGAGATCTTCCGGCCGCACTACACCCCGAACACCGTCATCGCCAGGACCAAGGTGGCGGAGCAGCTGAAGATCATGGCGGCCCAGGGTTCGGCCGAGGATGGTTTCAAAAAGGAACACGGCGGCAACGGCAACGTCGGCGCGGCGGTCACCCAGATCGAGATGCTCGCGATGTCCGATCTGTCGCTGATGGTCAAGGCCGGTGTGCAGTGGGGCCTGTTCGGCGGCGCGATCGAAAACCTCGGCACCGAGCGCCACCACGAGAAGTACGTCAAGAAGATCATCGACCTCGAGCTGCTCGGCTGCTTTGCGATGACCGAAACCGGGCACGGCAGCGATGTGCAATCACTGGAGACCACCGCGACCTACGACCCGGCCACCGAGGAGTTCGTCATCGACTCGCCGACGCCGACGTCGCGCAAGGACTACATCGGCGGCGCCGCCGAAACCGCCCGGGTAGCAGCGGTTTTCGCACAACTGATCACGCCCGACGCGGTGGGCCACGGCGTCCACTGCCTCGTGGTGCCGATCCGCGACGACGAGGGAAACGACCTGCCGGGGGTGACCACGTCGGACTGCCACTACAAGGGGGGCCTGCCGGGCGTCGACAACGGCCGCATCCAATTCGACCACGTCCGGGTCCCGCGCGAGAACCTGCTCAACAAGTACGCCGACGTGGCGCCGGACGGCACCTATTCGTCGCCGATCGAGAACCCCGGCAGACGCTTCTTCACGATGCTGGGCACGTTGATCCGCGGCCGGGTCACCGTCGGGGGCAGCGCGGGCGCCGCGGCGCGGGTGGCACTGGACATCGCCACCCGATATGCGTTGCAGCGCAGACAGTTCACCGCCCCTGACGACGAGGGCGAAGTACTCATCATGGATTACCTGGTCCATCAGCGTCGGCTGCTGCCGCTGATCGCGAAATCTTATGCGCTGCAGTTCGCCCAGAACGAACTCGTGGCCAAGTGCCACGACCTGCAGAGCGCCGAGGATCCCGACCCGGAGGAGCAGCGTGAGCTCGAGGCGCGCGCGGCCGGGCTGAAGGCCGCCAACACCTGGCACGCCACCCGCGCGATCCAGGAAGCCCGCGAAGCATGCGGCGGCGCAGGCTATATGGCCGAGAACCGGCTGATCGCATTGAAGGCCGACACCGACGTGTTCACCACCTTCGAGGGCGACAATCACGTGCTGACCCAGTTGGTCGCCAAGGAACTGCTCACCGCCTACGCGGACGACATCAAGAGCATGAGCCCGGTCGAGTGGGTGCGCTTCGCCGCCAACTTCGCCGGCGAGCGCGTGCTCAAACGCACTGCGGCGGAGACGATCATGCAGACCATCCTCGACACGCGGCAGGACAACGAGGAGGAAGGCAGCCTGTTCAACCGCGGCACCCAGGTCCAGATGTTCGAGGACCGCGAGGAGTACATGATCTCGACGGTGGCCCGCCGGCTGCAGGGCAAGTCCAAGGAGATGAGCGAGTTCGACGCGTTCAACGCCGTGCAGGACCATGTGCTGCACAGCGCCCGCGCCCACATCGACCGCATCATCTTGGAAGCGTTCGTCGCGGGTATCGACTCGTGTGAGGACGAGGAGGCCCGCAAGGTCCTCAACATGGTGTGCGATTTGTATGCGTTGTCGGTGATCGAAGAGGACAAGGCCTGGTTCATCGAACACCGCTACATCTCCACCGAGCGCGCCAAGGCCGTCACCCGCGGCATCAACGAACGCTGCCGCACGTTGCGGCCGTACGCCGAGCTGCTCGTCGACGGGTTCGGCATCCCCGAGCAGTTGCGTTACGCCGAGATGTTGCACCCTGAGCGCATACCCGACGCCGACGAGCACACCGAGCAGAATGCGATCAGCGCGGGCACGATCGAGCCGAAGTAGGAGGCGTGGGCGACGGGCCCGGCATCACATGACGACGGACCCGTGCGCACCCCGTCCTCAGCCGGCGGCCAGCTCTTTCTTGCCGTACACCCGCTCCATCAGCATGGTGTCGCCGTGGATCCTCACGGAGGTCGTCTTGCCGTCGCGAACCGTGAAGACGTCGGCGTCGCGGCCGGTTTGGCCCTCCACGCTGATCTCGGTGAGCGCGACGACCGTGTCGCCCTCGGCGATCAGCTGGTCGAGCCGGACGGACAGTGACTTCTCTGCGAGCCGGCCGAGGTACTCCATCACCTCGGTCTTGCCGTGATAGGTGCCGCTGACGGCGCTCTCGCCCGGCTGGACCCACTCGACGTCGTCGTCGAACATGGCCATCACCGTCTCGATGTCTCCCGCGGAGAACGCCTCGTAGCCCCGCTGAATGAGTTGCTTGTTTTCCTGCTCGGACATTTCCGTGACCCTTCGTGCGCATCCGATAATCCGGCCGCGAGAGCGTGGCCGGTCTAGGGAGTCGCACGGGTGCAGCTCCCGGATCAGTCAGACCGTTCGCCGCCAGCACAGATTGTCCGCTTTGCAGGAGGTAAGGGGTGGGAAACGGCCAAAAAATTGACGCGCCCGCAAACGGTCAGCCGCGCTCCCACAGGCAGTCGCCGCTCAGTTCGATCAAGAACATCCTGGGCGGCACCTCGAACTGCAGCCGCTGGCCCGGCTCTGCAACGGCGGTCGCCGGTGCGCTGAGCTGTCCGGGGCTGACCACTTCCTGCTGTTGCACGCGGCACTGCGCAGCCGAGTCCCTCGGCGTCGCAGTCCATTTGCCCGACGCCATGTCCGGATTGCGCATGCCCTGTCCGTGCAGTTTCAGTGGCGAGTCGAAGCTCACCCAGCGATCCGCGGGTGGTTGTGGCGTGGTCACCGGCTGCCATGCGCCGCCCCGGCACACCGACGGGCTGTCGGCATCAGGCTGCCGCGTCATGGCACCCTCGAGGTCCGCCGTGCAGCTGCCGCTTGCTGACGGTGGGCCGGGTTCAGCGCAGGCCACCGGCGCACTGGCCAGTGCGACCACAATGCCGACGAGGGTCAGTCGAAGCATGGTCACACCTTGGACAGGTCCGTGCGCATCAACATGACGTTGTAGTCGTCCCACAACGACAGGTTCCAGTACAGGTCGGTACCGGTGCCCTGAGTCGAGGGCGACCACGGGTGCATCATCGGCGCGTAGATGCCACCGGGCTGCTGGCTCATCAGCACCTTCGCGCTCGACCAGGTGCCCTGCGGGGTGTCGGAGGTCCGCATCACGATGTTGTTGAACTGATCGCCATGGAGCACCACGTACTTCTTCAGCGACTTGTTGTACTGGACAGACATTTCACTGACCTGATTGCCGGGATTGGCGACGCCGCACGCACCCTGGTCGACCCCGAAAACGGCTGTGGCCGCGGCGGGGTCGTTTTTGCGCCAGCCGGCCGGGGTCGCGCCCCAGCCGAAGAAGCCGGCGTTTCCGCCGTTCCAGTACTCGTACTTGGTCAGGTCCAGGATGTCCTGTTCCGGCACCCGCGACAGGTACGCGGCGCCCTGTCGGCCGTTGGGGGTGCCGTACATGTAGACGTATCCGTCGCCGGGCCGGACGAACGCCGACTGCTGGAAGTTCTGGTTTCCGCTCCACGGCTGGTTGTAGCGGACCGTCTGCGGCGCGACATGGAAGGTCTCGCCGTTGTCGTCGGACCACGCGATCGCCGAGTAGTTCGTCGTCCAGGAACCCGGCGACCCCCACTGGGACACCGACATGAAACTGACGTACTGGATCGCTCCGAACCGTGAGCCCGGTGTGGGCACCGAGATCCCCGCCGTCGGGATGAGCGTCACACCGGCGGGCAGACCTTCGGGCAAGATGACCTGCCTGGCCCGGTTCGGGTTCCCGTCGGGTCCCAACGGCGCGCCGCCGAACATGTTGCCGGTGTACCACTGACCGTTGGGAATTTCGATCCCGTTGGCGAGGTCCCAATCGGAGCTGCGGAAGATGGTGTTGGACCGCCAGTCCACCGACATGTCGCCGTCGGCGAACGTGTCACCGACGGCGATCAGGACTTGGTGTTCGTTGATCGGCGTGTTCGGGTCGTCGGGAATTCCGTTGTCCCACATGATGCCGAGGTCCGTACCGCCCACGCGGTAGCGGTCGACGGTGTTGGCCATCAGGTCTGAGTATCCGCTGAGGGGATCGTTGGGATATTTGTAGGGGCCCGTCACCCAGGAGACGAATTGTGTCGACGGGCTCACCTGCGGGTTGGGGAAGGGCGAGTAGAGCGGTCCCGTAGGCACCGCCGCTGCTGCCAGCGCCAGTCTGGTCGCCGGTTCCACCAGCGTCGTCGCCGTCGAGTTGGACCGTCCTGTCAACGCCGAGAAGAAATTCTCGAACTCGCGGCGAGCGAATGCGAGCAGGCCCCAGATCAGCGGCGGCTGTGCGGGCGTCGTCGGCGCCGTGCCGGCCAACGGGTTGAGAACCCAATTGATCGCGCTGGACACGACATTGGCCACCGCAGTGAACAGGTTCGCCGGTGCGGTAGGGGTAGGCGCCGACGTCGTCTGAAAAGCGGCCATCGTCGGCGACACGTCGTCCGTCTTCGCCGCCAGCGAGCGGGCATCGGCGAATACTGCGAACCTGGTCGGTTCCTGAACCGCCGCAGCGGGATTCGAGAGCGACTGCACCGTGCGTGCCGTAGCGCTGGCGGCCGGTTGTTCGACCGCCACAGTGGCGGGCCCGTCGAGCTTCGACTGTGACGACGGAGATGAACCCGGTTCGCGCGCAGCAGTTTCCACCGAGTTCTTCGCCGGTTCCGCTGTCGGCGTCGCGGTCGGTTCGGCTGTGGGCGTCTGCGTCGGCTCGGCTGTCGGCGTCTGCGTCGGTTCGGGCTCTGACGTCGCGGTGGGCCCGGGTTCTGGTTCCGGTTTCGGCTGGTCTTGTGTCGCCGCCGTCTCCGCGGCGACGGTGACTTCCGGCGCTTTGGCGTCGGGCGCCGACCCGGTGTTGGTCTGCGCGCTGACCGTCACACCACCGGTGACGGTGGTTGTCGTCGTCGAGGAGTTCTTTGACTCGTCGGCGTCCGCGTCGCCCGGATCGTCGGTCTCAGTCTCGGTCTCTGTCGACGTCTCCGTCGACGTCCGAGTGGAACCCGTGGTCGCGCCGGTCGCCGAAGTCGCGGCGCCGGTCCCGGTTCCGGACCCGCCGGACGGCTCTGTCGAGGATTGCTCGGAGTTGGCGGAGTTACCTGGTTGTGAGTCGGTGGTTTCGGCCCCCGCGACGGCGTGTCCCGAGGCAATCGCACTGCCCACGCCCAGAGCGACGGCCAATCCCCCGACGCGACCGATGTACCTTGCTGCGCCCACGCTTCCCCTCCACGAGAAATCCCCCTCCCCGTCAATTAGCGCCATTTAATAGCACCGGCCAGGTACCGCGCAGCAAAAAGGACAAATGTCGCATGTGCAACAAGCGTCCCTGTGGTGCTGATCGTGTATGGGTTTTGGCAACCGGCTCAGGGGCCAGCAACGCCCGTTAAGAGAGCAGGCCGGCCTTGCGCAGCGCTTCGTCGTACAGCCCCATCGCCTCGCCCAGGCCGTCGTTGACCCAGGCGTCGACCATTCCGACCCGGTCGGCCACCAGTTGGATCTGGGTGATCCACTGCTGGAATTCGCCGTCGCGGCGCAGAGCGTCGATCTGGTCCTGGGAGCCTTGGATCAGGATGAACCCGCCGAGTTCCACGCTCTGCGGACGAAGGATCGCGGTGTCGAACCGCTCGATTCTCCCGTCGCGCCGGAGGCGGTCGAGATAGCCCGTCGTGGACTGTTTGAGGAGTTCGAGAGCGTTTACTTCGCGTCCGCGCGCGGGAATTCCCCACGCGATCCAGAACCCTGCATCGGCCATGCGCCCATCATGCGCTGCCTGCGGGCGCGGTGACGGCGCCGACACGGTCGGGAGATCGGGAAGTCGGGACGATGGTGCCTGCTCCCCCGGCTGGACTCGAACCAGCAACCCTTCGGTTAACAGCCGAATGCTCTGCCAATTGAGCTACAGGGGACTGCTCACCCGCGATCACGCTAGTGTGCGGGCCGGGGGTTGACTCTAGCCTACGTCTCGCAGGGCCCGCCAATACGCCGTCACCCCGCGCGCTCTCAGGTACGTGAGGCAGGATGGGACCGAACACACCGTCGTCTGGAAGGGACCCTGTGATCGGGTATTTCGTCGTATTGGGTGTCGGCTATGTACTGGGCTCGAAGGCCGGCCGTCGCCGATATGAGCAGATCGCCGGAACCTACAAGGCGGTCACCGAGAGCCCGGCGGCCAAAGCCGTGATCGACGCCGGCCGGCGCAAGATCGCCGATCGGGTGTCGCCGGACCCGCCCATGGTCACGTTGACGGAGATCGACAACGGGACGACGGTGATCGGTCCCGATGTCGAGCAAGGAGAGAAGGTCCGTTAACGGTACGGATCGTTGATGGTCTGGCCCGGGAACATCGGCGAAGTGTTGATGCCGATCCCGTCCGATCCGTTGAGGCCGACCTCGGGTGTGCCGACGTTGACGCCGTTGCCGTTGGAGTACGACAGGCACTTGCCGTCTTCCTTGTTGCCGAACCATGCCAGGCAAGCCGGGGCTGCCTGGGTGTCAGACGCCGTCGATCCCAGCACGGATGCGGCGAACGGAGCCGCGACCGCAGCCACCGCGAACGCGCCTGCAGCGACGAGCCGCCGCGCCCGGTTGTTGGTCGATGTCACGTGCCCGCCTTCCTGACCGTTCCCGACGGTTTATAGCGCGCCCACCATATCGCGTTACCGAGGGCTACGCAGAGATGTCGTCGCCGCTCGCCTGTTCCAGCAGGCTGCGGCGATACGCCTCCATCGCGACCAGGTCGCCGAACAGCGCGTGATACTCGTCGCCCTGCTCGACCGGCGACATGCGCTGCAGCTTGGACTTCACCTCGGCGATCTGGCGGCCCACCCACACTTCTTGTAGCCGGGCCAGCACCCCGCCGATGTAGCGAGGCAACCGCTCGTCGTCGTCGACGTTGATGGCCTCCACCCCGAGTTCGTTGACGAGGTTCGCCGCCGCGGGCGTCGCGACCTTGGAGCGGACCGTCTCGATCCATTCCGCGCCGGACCGCCCTGCCGACGTCCCGCCGGCGGCCTCGATGGCCGACCGCACGGCGGCGTAACCCGGATGCGTGAAGCTCTCGACGGTCAGCGAATCGAACACCGGGCCCGCCAGCGCCGGATACTGCAGCGCGGATTTGAGCGCTTCGCGCTGCGGCCACAGCGTCGGATCGGCGGGATCGGGCCGCGACCCCGCGTCCGGGGGGCGGGGTCTGCGCGGCTGCGCCTGTTCGGTCGCGTCGCGCCGCCGACCGCCGCGGTCGGGCAGGCCGCGTTTCTGGGCCTCCTCGCGAACCCGCGTCAACACCTGCGTGTCGTCGGCCCAGCCGACCCAGCCCGCCAGCCGCCGGGCGTACTCGTCGCGCAACATCGGCTCCTTGATGCGCGCCACCATCGGTACGCACCGGCGTAGCGCCGACACCCGGCCCTCCGCGCTGTCGAGGTCGTGCTCGGCCAGTGCGGTGCGAATCGCGAACTCGAACAACGGAGTTCGTCGCGCCACCAGGTCGCGTAGCGCACCCTCGCCC
Source organism: Mycobacterium sp. IS-3022 (assembly GCF_001500065.1). Taxonomy (GTDB): domain Bacteria; phylum Actinomycetota; class Actinomycetes; order Mycobacteriales; family Mycobacteriaceae; genus Mycobacterium. The sequence goes on along the minus strand of NZ_LQIN01000012.1, from coordinate 452,733 downwards.
GACTTGAGCCGCAGATCGCACGGGTCCATGCCATCGTCAGCCACCGCCACGAACGACTGCCCGGCCAGGTTCTGCTCACCTTCGAACGCCTTGATCGCCGCGGCGCGCCCCGCGGCGTCCCCGTCGAAGACGTAGATCAGTTCACCGCGAAAGAAGTTGTCGTCCATCATCAGTCGCCGCAGCATCGACAGATGCTCGTCGCCGAACGCGGTTCCGCACGACGCGACCGCCGTCGTCACCCCGGACAGGTGCATGGCCATCACGTCGGTGTAGCCCTCGACCACCACGGCCTGATGCCCCTTGGCGATGTCGCGCTTGGCCAGGTCCAGTCCGAACAACACCGAGGACTTCTTGTACAGCACGGTCTCGGGTGTGTTGACGTACTTGGCCTCCATCGGGTCGTCGTCGAAGATGCGCCGCGCGCCGAAACCGATCACCTCGCCGCCGCTGGCCCTGATCGGCCACAGTAGCCGGCGGTGGAAGCGGTCCATCGGTCCGCGCTTGCCTTCGCGGGACAGCCCGGCCGCCTCGAGCTCCTTGAACTCGAATCCCTTGCGCAGCAGGTGCTTTGTCAACGTGTCCCAGCCCGAAGGGGCGAAGCCGCAGCCGAACCGCTTGGCCGCCGGGGCGTCGAAGTTGCGTTCGATCAGGTACTGGCGGGCAGGCGCGGCCTCGTCGGACTCCAGCGCCGTCGCGTAGAACTCCTGCGCGGCCGCGTTGGCCGCCAGCAACCGGCTGCGGCTGCCGCGGTCGCGCTGCACGTTGGTGGTCGACGCGCCGCTGTAGGTGATCGTGTAGCCGACGCGGTCGGCCAGCAGTTCGACCGATTCGACGAAGCTAACGTGTTCGATCTTCTGGACGAACGCGTAGACGTCGCCACCCTCACCGCAACCGAAACAGTGAAAGTGGCCGTGGTTCGGCCGCACATGAAACGACGGCGACTTCTCGTCGTGAAACGGGCACAGACCCTTCATCGAGTCCGCGCCGGCCCGCCGCAGCTGCACGTAGTCGCCGACGACGTCCTCGATGCGAACCTGGTCACGGATGGCCGCGATGTCGCGATCAGGAATGCGGCCGGCCACCGGGCCAGTCTAGAGCGCCCGGCGTCGGGTGCGATCACGCTTACGCCGGTTCCAACCGCTCCAACCGACCCTCTGTGAAAGAGGCAACCTGGTCGATGACCACGCGCAGTCGGGCGCCGTCGTCGCCTGCGGCGTTGAACGCCGGAACGAAGATCGGGTCGAGGGTCGCCGGTGCGCCCGCGGCCAGCCAGGCCACCACCCGGTGAACGCGCTCGCGCTGCTGTGCCTGCAGCTCCAGATGCCGAGGGTCGGACATGATGAACTGCAGCGCGAGGATCTTGAGCACCGCGACCTCGGCTCGGACCAGTTCCGGGACGCGCAGGTCGGCCTGGTAACGGACCACCGGACCCGATCCGGATTTCTCGCGGGTGGCCGCGATGGCCGCGGAGGCGAACCTGCCGACCAATTCGCTGGTCAACCGTTTGAGCGCGACGGAGGCGGACAAGGTTCCGTCGTATTTGCCGACGGCGGCCACGACCGGCAGGGCAGACAGCCGCGCCGCCGCGGCCACCAGATCGTCGGACCGCAGCCCGGCGCCCATCCCGCTCGCCTCCCCCAGCCGGCCCAGCTCGGCGGCCGCGTCATTGTCGGCCAGCACCCGCATGTCGATGCGACCGGACACCACGCCGTCCTCGACGTCGTGCACGGAGTACGCGACGTCGTCGGCCCAGTCCATCACCTGGGCCTCCAAGCACGGCTTGTCGGCGGGCGCCCCGCTGCGCACCCACTCGGCGGCGGGCACGTCGTCCTCGTAGAAACCGAACTTGGCCGGCCGTGCGCCGCGCCGCCACGGGTACTTGGTGACGGCGTCCAGAGCGGCGCGGGTGAGGTTCAGGCCCGCGCTTTCACCGTCGGCGGCAACGACTTTCGGCTCTAGTCGGGTCAGGATGCGGAAGTTCTGCGCGTTGCCCTCGAAGCCGCCGCAGTTCGCGGCGATCTCGTTCAGCGCGCGCTCGCCGTTGTGCCCGTAGGGCGGATGCCCGATGTCGTGCGCCAACCCGGCGAGGTCGACGAGGTCGGGGTCGCAGCCCAACCCGATCGCCATTCCGCGGCCGATCTGGGCGACTTCCAGCGAGTGGGTCAGCCGCGTGCGCGGTGTCTCGCCTTGGCGCGGCCCGACCACCTGCGTCTTGTCGGCCAGCCGGCGCAGCGCCGCGCAGTGCAGCACCCGGGCCCGGTCCCGCGCGAAATCGGTGCGGTGATGATTGTCGGCGCCCGGCAGCGCGGCACCCTTCGGTGGCTCGACCGCCCGTCGCTCGCGGTCGAACTCGTCGTAGGGATCTTCGTTCGCTGTCACCGACGAATAGTCTGCCAGCACCAACCGGCCGGACCGTGCCGCGCATTAGATTGACGGGCATGCGCCTCGTCCGCTTGCTGACCCTCGTGCTCGCCACGATCGCCGCCGGTGCGCTTGTCGCGCCGGCGGCCTCGGCTGAGACTCCGTTCCGGCTTCCGGGTTACGTCACCGACAACGCGGGTGTGCTGAACCCGGCCAGCCGTGCACAGCTGACCTCGGCGATCGACGAGTTATACGCGAGCCGCAAGACCCGGTTGTGGGTCGTCTACGTCGAGTCGTTCTCCGGCCAGTCGGCGCAGACGTGGGCGCGTAACACGATGCGGGTCAGCGACCTGGGTGATTTCGACGCACTGCTCGCCGTCGCGACAGTCGATCGTGCGTATGCCTTCCTGGTGCCGAACAGCGCCACCGAACTGAGCTCCAGCCGAGTGGAAAGCGTGCGGCGCAACGACATCGAACCCGCACTGCGTCAGGGCGATTGGGCCGGTGCGGCCGTGGCGGCGGCCGAGGGTCTGACTCAGTCCACCGGTTCGGGTTCGAAGATCAGCTGGTTCGGGTTGCTGGTGGCGCTGGGAGTGATCGCGCTTGCGGTGGTGCTGTTGATGTTCTGGCGACGACGTCGGCGGCGCAAGCGTCGGGAGGCCGAGTTCGCGGCGGCACGCCGAGTGGATCCGACCGATCCCCATGCGCTGGCGGCGGTGTCGCTGGACGCCCTCGATGACCTGTCGCGCGCGATGGTGGTCGAAGTGGACAACGCCGTGCGCACCAGTGACCACGAATTACAGCTCGCCGTAGAGGAATTCGGCGCCGAGCGCACGGAGCCGTTCACGCGTGCGGTCAACAACGCCAAGACGACCCTCGGCCAGGCGTTCAACGTCCGGCAGATCCTCGATGACGCCATTCCGGAGACCGCGGCGCAGCGTCGTGACCTGTTGACTCGCGTGGTGGTCGCCGCCGCCAAGGCCGATCGTGAGCTCGACGCGCAGCGGGACGCGTTCGCAGATTTGCGGAATCTGGTGATCAACGCGCCGTCGCGCCTGGACGCGTTGACCCAGCAGGTGGTCGACATCACCGCCCGGCTGGGCCCGTCGCAGGAGAAGCTCGAGCAACTGCACGGCGAGTTCGACGCGACGGCGCTGAGTTCGGTGGCCGGCAACGTGGACGCGGCCAAGGAATTGCTGACCTTCGCCGACCAGAACATCGCCCGCGGCCGCGATCTTGCCGAGCGGCCGGTGGCGGGGCGCCAGACTGAACTCGTCGAATGCGTCCGTGCGGCCGAGGCCGCCTTGGCTCAGGCGCGCGGGTTGCTGGACGCGGTGGACAGCGCTGCCAGTGACATCCGCCGGGCGGCCGCCTCGCTGCCGGCCGCGATCGAAGACATTCAAAAAGGCATCAAGCAGGCCGGCGCCCTGCTGCAGCAGCGCAACGTGCCGCAAGCCGCTCAACTGGCCGAGGCCCGCGACGCGGCGGCGGTCGCGGTGGCGGCCGCGCAGCGCTCGAATTCGGCTGATCCGCTGGGCTCCTTCACCGAGCTGACGAAGGCCGACGCGGATCTGGACCGGCTGCTGGCCGCCGTCGAACAGGAACGGGAAGCGGCCGAGCGACTCAACCGGGCGCTGGACGAGGCGCTGTTCACTGCGCGGTCGCGGGTTCGCTCGGTGTCGGATTTCATCGACACCCGCCGCGGCATCGTCGGTCCGGAGGCCCGCACCCGGCTGGCCGAGGCCGTCCGGCAGATCGGCGCGGCCGAGGAGAAGCGGTCGACGGATCCGGCCGGGGCCATCGCGCACGCCAACGGTGCGGCGATGCTGGCGGCACAGGCGCAAACCCTCGCCAACGCCGATATGCAGAACGCACGACACTCGTATATGGGTGGTCCATTCGGCGGCGGGGGCGGTGGGGGAAACATGGGCGCGATCATCGGCGGGATCTTGATCGGCAACATCCTCAGCGGAGGAATGCGCGGCGGCTTCGGCGGCGGCGGCGTGGGCGGCGGGTTCAGTCCCGGGTCGTTCGGCGGCTCCGGCGGCGGCGGCGGCATGTTCGGCGGCGGCGGCCGGTTCTAACCGCGATGCGCGAGCCGCGCGAGCAGACGCAAAATGCCGCGAAAAGCCCCGCAATTCAAGGGCAATTTGCGCCTGCTCGCGGGATATGTCGCGGGAGATTCAGCAGCCCTTGAGGCGAACGGCGAGGTAGTCGCTGACGTTGTCGAGGGCGACGCGGTCCTGCGTCATCGCGTCGCGCTCGCGGATCGTCACGGCCTGGTCCTCGAGCGAGTCGAAATCGACCGTCACGCAGAACGGGGTGCCGATCTCGTCCTGGCGGCGGTAGCGGCGGCCGATCGCCCCGGCATCGTCGAACTCGACGTTCCAGTTCTTGCGCAGTTCGGCAGCGAGGTCGCGCGCCTTCGGCGACAGCGCCTCGTTACGCGACAGCGGCAGCACCGCGGCCTTGACCGGTGCGAGCCGCGGATCCAGCCGTAGCACGGTGCGCTTGTCGACGCCGCCTTTCGCGTTGGGCGCCTCGTCCTCGGCGTAGGCGTCGACGAGAAACGCCATGAACGACCGCGTCAACCCGGCTGCCGGCTCGATCACGTACGGCACATAGCGGGTGTCGTTGGCCTGGTCGTAGTACGACAGGTCGACACCGGAATGCTTTGTGTGCGTGGACAAGTCGAAGTCGGTGCGGTTGGCGACGCCCTCCAGCTCGCCCCACGGATTGCCGACGAAGCCGAACTTGTACTCGATGTCGACGGTGCGGTCGGAGTAGTGCGACAGCTTCTCCTTGGGGTGCTCGTAGAGCCGGAGGTTGTCGCGGTCGATGCCGAGTTCGACGTACCACTGCAGCCGCTCGTCGATCCAGTACTGATGCCACTCGCGGGCGGTCGACGGCTCGACGAAGAACTCCATCTCCATCTGCTCGAACTCGCGAGTCCGGAAGATGAAGTTGCCCGGGGTGATCTCGTTGCGGAAGCTCTTACCCGTCTGGGCGATGCCGAACGGTGGCTTCTTGCGTTGCGTGGTAACGACATTGGCGAAGTTGACGAAGATGCCCTGCGCGGTCTCCGGCCGCAGATAGTGCAACCCCTCCTCGGTCTCGATCGGCCCGAGGTAGGTCTTGAGCATCATGTTGAAGTCGCGCGGCTCGGTCCACTGGCCCCTGGTCCCGCAGTCCGGGCAGGTGATGTCGCTCATCGGCACGGAGTCGGGATCATCGATCCCCTTCTTCTCGGCGTACGCCTCCTGCATGTGGTCCTGCCGGTGGCGCTTGTGGCAGTTGAGGCACTCGACCAGCGGATCGTTGAACACGTCGACGTGCCCGGAGGCCACCCACACCTCGCGCGGCAGGATGATCGCCGAGTCGAGGCCGACGACGTCGTCGCGGCTGGTGACCACCGAGCGCCACCACTGGCGTTTGATGTTCTCCTTCAGCTCCACCCCGAGCGGACCGTAATCCCATGCCGATCTGGTGCCGCCATAGATCTCCCCCGATTGGTAGACCAGGCCGCGCCGCTTGGCCAGGTTCGCGACGGTGTCGATGATCGAAGAAGATGAAGCCACGACTGCACAGCGTAGCGACCGCCGCATCCCCCGCGAGCGACCGCATTTGCACACGACACGCCGCAGACTTCGGGACAGACACGGCCGCTCGCGCTCGGGGCGGCTCGGGTTGCGGCGTTGACATGCGTCGAAGCGCATGTATTGTGGCGGTCATAATGAAAACCGTTTCCACTTGGGCTGACGGACACGAGGCCGCCCATGACCACAGCGGCGCACCCTTTCCCGAGCTGCCGTCGCGCGATGTGCTCGACACTTCCGGCGACCTGCTGCGCGCACTGGCCGCGCCGGTGCGCATCGCGATCGTGCTGCAGCTGCGGGAGTCGGCGCGCTGCGTGCATGAACTCGTCGACGCGCTGGCCGTACCCCAACCGCTGGTCAGCCAGCACCTGCGGATCCTCAAGGCCGCTGGTGTGGTGGCCGGCGAGCGGTCCGGACGCGAAGTGATGTACCGCCTCGTCGATCACCACCTCGCCGAGATCGTCGTCGCGGCGGTGACGCACGCGGCCGAGGCCGGCCAGTGAGCATGGGAGTGCGCGCCACCCGTCAGCGGGCGGCCATCGCGGCGCTGCTGGACAACCTCGACGAGTTCCGCTCCGCCCAGGAATTGCACGACGAGTTGCGGCGCCGCGGTGAAGGCATCGGGCTGACGACGGTCTACCGCACCCTGCAGCAGATGGCGGCCGCGGGCGTCGTCGACACTTTGCGCACCGACACCGGCGAGTCGGTGTACCGGCGCTGTTCGGAGGACCACCATCACCACCTGGTGTGCCGCGTATGCGGGTCGACTGTGGAAATTCAGGGCGGTGACGTCGAAACCTGGGCCGCCGACATCGCCCACGAACACGGCTTCTCCGATGTCAGCCACACGATCGAGATCTTCGGCGTCTGCGGCGCCTGCGCGGCCGGAAGCCCTGAGACTCCGCGGGCTCGAAACTGAACTTCTGCACGAGGTTCCGCCGGCGGGACAACGCACACAAGTTCAGTTTCGGCGTAAACGGTTCAGCCGACTAGCGCGCGACGCACCTCGGAACCGGTGGCCAGCACCATGAGGATCAGCGTGCGCAGCGCGTCGTCGGTCAACCCGGCGGCCGGAAAGTTGTAGCGCAGCAGCACATCCGCGGCCTTCTTGGAGTTGCGCTTGGCCCCCGCGGCGACCTCCTTGGGCGCGCTCTTGGCCGCCAGCGACACCGTGCCCAGCAGCGTGTTGTGGGCATGCTCGGCGACCTTGGCCCGCAGCTTGGCGTCCAACGGCAGGTCCCAGGCCAGGATCTGGGTGAGCGACACCAGCTCGAGTCCTTCGGCGACCGGCACCGTGCGCAGCGAAGCGAACGTCTCGTCGTGGTGGACGGTCACCGCGCCGTCGGCCTCGCGCGTGACGGGCAGCACCCCCTCGAGGATCTCACCGAGCCGATCTTGTAGCGCCATCACGCCCTGCCGAAGCGTCGGTTGCGGTTGACGTACTCCTCGCAGGCGGCCCACAGATCGCGGCGGTCGTAGTCCGGCCACAGCTTGTCCTGGAACACGAACTCGGCGTATGCCGCCTGCCACAGCAGGAAGTTGCTGGCGCGCTGCTCCCCCGAGGTCCGGATGAACAGGTCGACGTCGGGGATGTCGGAGCGGTGCAGGTGCTTGGCGAAGGTGGCCTCGCTGATGCGATTCGGCTTGATCTTGCCGTCGACCGCCAGCTGCGCGAGCTCGCGGGTCGCCTCGACGATCTCGGTGCGGCCGCCGTAGTTGACGCAGTAGTTGATCGTGATGACGTCGTTGCCGACGGTCATCTGCTCGGCGATGTCGAACTCCTTGATCACGCTGCGCCACATCCGCGGTCGCGAACCGACCCAACGCATCCGCACGCCCATGTCGTTGAGGTTCTCCCTGCGCCGACGCACCACTTCCCGGTTGAAGCCCATCAGGAAGCGCACCTCCTCGGTGCTGCGGTTCCAGTTCTCGGTGGAGAACGCGTACACCGTCAGGTGCTTGATACCGATTTCGATTGCGCCGCAGGTGATGTCGATGAGCACAGCCTCACCCATCTTGTGCCCCTCGGTGCGGTGCAGGCCACGCTGGGTGGCCCAGCGACCGTTGCCGTCCATGACGACGGCGACGTGGCGGGGCACCTGGTCGGCCGGGATCCGGGGCGCGGCCTCCTTGGAGGTGTGCTGGGGCGGGCGGGCGAACCGGCCGTTGGTGCCTGCCGGGATCTCGGGGAAGACGACGGGCCACGTCGACTTGTCGGGGAACGTCGGGTAGTCGTCAGGCGCCGGGGGCAGCTGTGGGTAGATCGCCGGGGCCTTCCTCCGCCCAGCCCGTTCGCTTGCCATGGGGCACATCCTGCCCGACCAGCGACACATGCTGGTCGACCACCACCGCGGTGCGGTGATCGACCAGGGTCCTGTCCACTCGGTACACCCGTTCGACCAGCGGCAACGTCCGCAGTTGGCGCTCCAGATGCCACTGCAGATGCGCGGCGACCAGCCCGCTGGCCTGGCTCCGGTGCGACGACGTCGACGTCTGGGCGTGCTCCCAGTCCCCGTCGTGCAGCGCGGCCATCAAGTCCAGCACTCCCTGCGGCGGCGTCACCGACCCCGATGGCCGGCAGTGCACGCACACGCTGCCCCCAGCCGCCACGTGGAAGGCCCGGTGCGGACCCGGCGCAGCGCATCGCGCGCATTCGGTCAGCGCCGGCGCCCACCCCGCGATCCCCATGGCCCGCAACAAGTAGGCGTCCAGCACGAGCTCACGGGGTCGGCCACCGTCGGCCACCGCCCGCAACGCGGCCACCGTCAGCCGGTGCAGCGCGGGCATCGGGGCGCGTTCCTCACCGGCCAGGCGTTCGGCGGTCTCCAGCACCGCGCATGCGCAGGTGTAGCGGCCGTAATCACTGACGATGTCGGAGGCGAACGCGTCGATGGCCTGCACCTGGGTGACGATGTCGAGATTCCGGCCGGGATGCAGCTGAACGTCGATGTGCGCGAACGGCTCCAGCCTGGCGCCGAACTTGCTGCGGGTACGCCGCACCCCCTTGGCCACCGCCCGCACCAACCCGTGCTCGCGGGTCAGAAGTGTCACGATCCGGTCGGCCTCGCCGAGCTTGTGCTGGCGCACCACCACCGCCCGGTCCCGATACAGCCGCATCGGTTCAGTCTCCCACCACCATCCGTCAGATTCCGATTCGCACCGCCGATATCCTCTGAGGTGATGGTCAACAACGCGCGATTTCCCACCCTGACTCAACAGCTCTTCCAGCTCGCGAGCGGCTCGGTCACGTCGGTGGAACTGGTCCAGCGCTCGCTCGACGCCATCACGGCCAGCCAGCCGACGCTCAACGCGTTCCGCGTGGTGTTCACCGATCGGGCACTGGCCGACGCCGTCCGCGCGGACCGCAAACGTGCCGCGGGCCATGACCTTTCGAAACATCCGCTCTTGGGAATCCCGATCGCGGTCAAGGACGACGTCGACGTCGCCGGGGTGCCGACCCGATTCGGCGCCGACGGTACCGTCCGGCCCGCCACCCAGGACGCCGAGGTGGTGCGGCGGCTGCGGGCGGCGGGCGCGATCATCATCGGAAAGACCAACACCTGCGAACTGGGTCAGTGGCCGTTCACCAGCGGGCCGGCGTTCGGACACACGCGCAACCCGTGGTCGCGCGAGCACACACCCGGTGGGTCCTCGGGCGGTAGCGCCGCGGCGGTCGCGGCCGGACTGGTGACCGCCGCGATCGGCTCCGACGGCGCGGGCAGCGTGCGCATCCCCGCGGCGTGGACGCATCTCGTCGGCATCAAACCGCAGCGCGGCCGCATCTCGACATGGCCGCTGCCCGAGGCGTTCAACGGCATCACGGTCAACGGCGTGCTGGCCCGCACGGTCACCGACGCCGCACTGGTGCTCGACGCCGCGTCCGGAAACGTCGCGGGCGATCGCCATCAGCCACCGCCGGTGAACGTTTCGGAGTGCGTCGCGCAGGCGCCCGGCCCGCTGCGCATCGCGATGTCGACGAAGTTTCCGTTCACGGTGTTCCGGGCCACGCTGCATCCGGAGATCCGCGCGGCGATGGACGTCGTCGCCGAACAACTGCAGCAACTCGGGCACACCGTCGTCGCGGCGGACCCCGAGTACACGCTCGGCATGTCATGGAACTTCCTGTCCAGGTCGACGTCGGGACTGCTGGACTGGGCCGACCGGCTCGGCCACGACGTCAGGCTCGACAAGCGGACCAAGGCCAACTTGCGCATGGGCCGGTTGCTCTCGGAGCACGTGCTGCGCAAGGCCCGCGCTCGCGAAGCCCGCGCGCACCGCCGGATCGGCTACCTCTTCAACATCACCGACGTGGTGTTGGCGCCGACCACCGCGCAACCGCCGCCCAAGGTGCACGAGTTCGACCGCCTCGGCGGGCTGTCGACCGACCGCACGATGATCAAGGCGTGCCCGGTCACCTGGCCGTGGAACCTGCTGGGCTGGCCGTCGATCAATGTGCCCGCCGGGTTCACCAGCGACGGCCTGCCGATCGGCGTGCAGCTGATGGGGCCGGCGAACAGCGAGCCGCTGCTGATCTCGCTGGCAGCGGAGTTGGAGGCGATCAACGGCTGGGCGATGAAGCAGCCGGAGCCCTGGTGGCTTCCCGAACCGGCGCCCGATCCCGAGCCGGCGGCATCCGACGTGCCCATAACGGGCCCCGACCGGCCAGAACACGAGCACGTCTCCGACGAGGTCGCGTAAAGTCTCCCGGAATGAGAGCACTGCGCTACGCCCGTGCGGTTCCGGTGCTGGCCCTGATGGGCGGCCTGGTGGGTGGCGCCGTCGCGGGCGCTCCGGGAGCCGCCGCTGACAACAAACGGCTCAACGACGGCGTGGTGGCCAACGTCTACACGATGCAACGTCAGGCCGGCTGCGACACCGACATCAAGATCAACCCGAAGCTGCGCCTGGCCGCCGAGTGGCACACCAACGACGTGCTCAACAACCGGGCGCTGAACGGCGACACCGGCTCGGACGGGTCGACCGTCGCCGACCGTGCGCGTAAGGCGGGCTACGCGGGCGGCGTCGCCGAAACGGTGGCGATCAACCCAGCGTTGGCGATCAGCGGCATCGAGTTGATCAACCAGTGGTACCACCGGCCGGACTACCACGCGATCATGAGCGACTGCTCCAACGTCGACATCGGCGTGTGGTCGGCGAACTCACTCGACCGCAGCGTGGTGGTCGCGGTGTACGGCAAGGGCGATGTGGCGCCGCCGGCGCACGGGCCGGGCCGGCCGTTCGGCGAGCCGGGCTCGGGCGCCCAGAGCTAAAAGCCCAAGCGGCCCAGCTGTTTCGGGTCGCGCTGCCAGTTCTTGGCGACCTTGACCCGCAGGTCGAGGAACACCTTGGTGCCCAGCAGCTTCTCGATCTGTGTGCGGGCCGCGGTGCCGACCTCGCGCAGCCTGGCGCCGCCCTTGCCGATCACGATGCCTTTTTGGCTGTCGCGTTCGACGTAGAGGATGGCGTGCACGTCGATCAGGTCGTCGCGGTCCTCCCGCGGCGTGACCTCCTCAATGACGACGGCCAGCGAGTGCGGCAGCTCGTCACGTACACCCTCGAGCGCGGCCTCGCGGATCAGCTCGGCCATCAGGGTTTCCTCGGGCTCGTCGGTGAGCTCCCCGTCGGGGTAGAACGCCGGCCCCGGTGGCAGCTTGGCGGCCAGCACATCGACGAGCACGTCGAGATTGTCCGCGGCGGTCGCCGACACCGGAACGATCTCCACGTCGGGGCCGACCAGCTCGCTGACCGCGACCAGTTGTGCGGCGATGCGGTCCTTGGGCACCTTGTCGATCTTGGTGACGACGGCGACCAGCGTGGTCTTGGGCGCGACGGCGCGGATCTGGTCGTGGATCCACCGGTCCCCCGGCCCGATCTTCTCGTCGGCCGGGATGCACCACCCGATGACGTCGACCTCGGAGTAGGTGTCCTTGACCAGATCGTTGAGCCGCTGCCCCAGCAAGGTGCGCGGCCGGTGCAGTCCCGGCGTGTCGACGAGGATGATCTGGAAGTTCTCGCGGTGCACGATGCCGCGGATGGTGTGCCGGGTGGTCTGCGGCCGGTTGGACGTGATCGCCACTTTCGCACCGACCAGCGCATTGGTCAGCGTGGACTTGCCGGTGTTCGGCCGCCCGACGAAACAGACGAAGCCGGAGCGGAATTCGCTGCTCATTTCGCGCCGAGACTGCGGGGAGATCGCGAAATCCGCCGGAAACGCGATCTCTGCGCAGTTTCGACGGTCATGGGATCACCGTGCCGGCTCGGTCGGTGACGATGACGTCGGCGTCCGCCGACAGTTCACGGACCGCGGCCACCCCCGCGTCGTCGCGAGAGCCGCCGACGAGCACCGCGGCCTCCAGACCGGTTGCGCCGCTGGCGACCGCCGCAGCGACGGCGGCCTGAAGTGCGGTGAGTTGCAATGACTTCAACCCCACCGGGGCACCGGCGTAGGTGCGGCCTTCGACGTCGCGCACGGCGGCGCCGCTGCTCGCCGCGGCGCGGCCCATCGCGCCGCGGGCCAGCGTCACCAGCTTGGCGTCCTCGGCGTCGAGCTCACTCATCGTCGTCTCCTTCGGGAGTTTCGGTACGGCTGACCAGAACAGTGCCGATGCGCACCCGCCCGCGGTGGTCCGGTCCGCCCTCGGCCCGCAGTCGCAACCCATCCCAGGTCACCTCGGCGCCGGGCAGCGGCACCCTGCCGAGTTCCAGTGCGACGAGGCCGCCGACGGTGTCCACGTCGAGATCGTCGTCGAACTCGATGTCGTAGAGCTCACCGAGGTCCTCGATCGGCAGTCGGGCCGACACGCGATAGCGGTTGTCGCCCAACTCTTCTACGGGCACCACTTCGCCGGCGTCGTACTCGTCGACGATCTCGCCGACGATCTCCTCGAGCACGTCCTCGATGGTGACCAGACCGGCGATGGCACCGTACTCGTCAACCAGCAGGACCATGTGGACGCGATCGCGTTGCATCTCGCGCAGCAGCTCGTCCAGCGGCTTGGAGTCCGGCACGAACGCCGCGCGGCGCATGACGTCGGAGACCTTGGTGCCGCGACCGCCGTCGGTCGAGTAATACGTCCGCTGGACAAGGTCTTTGAGATACACGACGCCGACCACGTCGTCGACGTTCTCGCCGATGACCGGTATGCGGGAGTGGCCGCTGCGCACCGCGAGCGAGGTCGCCTGCCCCGCTGTCTTGTCGCTCTCGATCCACACCATCTCGGTACGCGGCACCATCACCTCGCGCGCCGGGGTGTCGCCGAGTTCGAACACCGACTGGATCATCCGCCGCTCGTCGTCAGCCACCACACCGCGCTGCTGCGCCAAATCCACGACTTCACGGAGCTCGATCTCGGAGGCGAACGGGCCGTTACGGAATCCGCGGCCCGGGGTCAACGCGTTACCGATCAACACCAGCAGCCGGCTGATCGGTGTCAGCAGCACCGAAAGCACTTGCAGCGGGAGCGCGGCCAGCAACGCGATCGTGTACGCGTGTTGCCTGCCCAAGGTGCGCGGCCCCACGCCGATAGCCACGAAGCTGACCACGACCATGATCGAGGCGGCCACGAACAGTCCCCATGTGACGCCGAGATGCCCGTCGAGGTAGGCGGCGAGCAGCACGGTCGCGCCGACTTCGCAGGCGATGCGCAGCAATACGATCAGGTTGATGTAGCGCGGGCGTTCGGCCACCACCTTGGCCAGCCGCACCGCTCCCGGTCGCTCGTCGCGGACGAGTTCCTCGACGCGCGCCATCGACACGGTGCTCAGCGCCGCGTCGATCGCCGCGAAGAGCCCGCCGAAGGCGACGAGCACGATCGCGAAGATCAGCTGTCCGACACCGGTCACAGTTCGTCGAAGAATCGGGAGTTGTCGAGGAGCCGGCGTTCCTTCTCGGTCTGGCGGTCCTGGTGATACGCCTCGACCTGGTCGGCCACCCACTCTTCGAGCAGTTGGCGCTGCAGGGTGAACATCTCTTTTTCCTCAGCGGGCTCGGCGTGGTCGTAGCCCAGCAGGTGCAGCACTCCGTGCACGGTGAGCAGCGCCAGTTCCTGGCCCAGCGAGTGGCCGGCCGCGGTGGCCTGTTCGGCGGCGAACTGCGGGCACAGCGCGATGTCACCCAACATGGCCGGGCCGGGTTCGGGCGCGTCGGGCCGCCCGCCGGGCTCCAACTCGTCCATCGGGAAGCTCATCACGTCGGTGGGCCCTGGCAGGTCCATCCACCGCATGTGCAGGTCGGCCATCGCCGCGGCGTCGAGCAGGACCATCGACAGCTCGGCGGCGGGGTTGACGTTCATCTTGCGGATGACGAACCGGGCGACGCTGATCAGTTCCTCTTCGGAGACGTCGATGCCCGACTCGTTGGACACCTCGATGCTCATGGTGGCCCGCTACCGTCGCGGCCGGCCGCCGCCGGAGGCGCGTCGCTGCGCCCGGTTCAACTGGGCCGGCTCGTCGTGTCTGGCGTAGGCGTCGACGATCTCCGACACCAGCCGGTGGCGCACGACGTCGGCGCTGGTGAGTTCGGCGAAGTGGATGTCGTCGATGCCCTCGAGGATGCGCATCGCGGCGCGCAGACCCGACGCGGCCCCGCCGGGCAGGTCGACCTGCGTGATGTCGCCCGTCACAACGATTTTCGAGTTGAAGCCGAGCCGGGTCAAGAACATCTTCATCTGCTCGGCGGTGGTATTCTGCGCCTCGTCGAGGATGATGAACGCATCTGAGATCGTTCTGCCACGCATGTATGCCAACGGCGCAACCTCGATAACGCCCGCGCTCATCAGTTTTGGGATCAGCTCGGGGTCCATCATGTCGTGCAGCGCGTCGTAAAGCGGTCGCAGATACGGGTCGATCTTCTCGCTCAGCGTGCCCGGCAGAAAGCCAAGGCGCTCACCGGCTTCCACGGCGGGACGGGTGAGGATGATCCGCGAGACCTGCTTGGACTGTAATGCGTTGACCGCCTTGGCCATCGCCAGATACGTCTTACCGGTGCCGGCCGGCCCGATGCCGAACACGATGGTGTGCGCGTCGATCGCGTCGACATAACGCTTCTGGTTCAACGTCTTCGGCCGGATCGTCTTGCCGCGCCGCGACAGGATGTCGAGGGTGAGCACCTCGGCGGGCGACTCGTTGCCGGTGCCGGTGAGCATCGCGACGCTGTGCCGCACGACTTCCGGGGTCAACGACTGGCCGTTGGCGACGATCGCGATCAACTCGGAGATCACCCGCTCGGCCAACGCGACGTCGGCGGGTTCACCGGAGAGCGTGACCTCATTGCCGCGTGCATGGATATCGGCGGAAAGGGCGCGTTCGAGCGCGCGCAGATTCTCGTCGGCGGAACCCAGTAGGCCCACGATGAGGTCGGGCGGAACATTGATGCTGCTGCGTACCGACTCAGAAGACTGATCAGAGTCAGCGGTCGTCTCGCGGGGCGTCAAGAGGGTTCAGTGCCTACTTTCTGTGTGAAGGGCTTGGCCGTTGCTGTGCTCACAGTTTACCGCTGGGCACTGACCAGTCCCAATGGTTAAGGACGCCAGCGGTCCGTCAGCACGCCCAGCGCCCCCAGCGCGACGGCAGCGGCCGTCGACGTCCGTAGCACATTCGGCCCTAACCGCACCGCCGTCGCACCCGCATCGGACAGCGCGGCGAGCTCGTCGTCGGTGATGCCGCCTTCCGGTCCGACGACCAGGATCAGCGAGTCGGCCGAGGCCAGCGGCACGTCCGTGAGCCGCTGCGTCGCCGATTCGTGCAACACCAGCGCGACGGAACCGCCGCCGAGCCCGTCGACCACCTCCGCCGTCGACACCACACCGTTGACCTCGGGGATGCGGGCCCGCCGCGACTGCCGGGCAGCCGACCGGGCTACTGCGCGCCACCGGCGCAGCCCCTTGTCGACCTTCGCAGCCGTCTCCCATCGCGCCACGCATCGCGCCGCCTGCCACGCCACGAAGCCGTCCGCTCCCGCCTCGGTGGCCAGTTCGATGGCGAACTCCGAGCGGTCGGACTTGGGCAGCGCCTGAACGACAGTGACGGTCGGCGATGGGGGCGGCACGAAGCGCCGATCGAGCACCCGCGCCGTCAGCCTGCCCTTGGCGACCTCGTCGACCTCGCAATGCGCCAACTCTCCGGCGCCGTCGCTGAGGTCCACCCGCTCACCGGACCGGATGCGACGAACGTTGGCGGCGTGGAAACCCTCGTCACCGTCGACGACCGCGCGCTCACCGACTTCAGGCAAGGCGTCGACGTAGAACAGCGCGGCGGACAACGGCGTTTACACGTCAGCGGCCGCTGAACGTCTCACGCAGCCGACTGAACAAGCCGCCACCGGTGGCGGCCGCCTGCGTGGAGCGCACCTCGGCGACGTCGCGGGCCCGCCTGTCCTTGAGTTTTCGCAGCAGTTCGACGTCGTCGTTGTCCAGCCGCGACGGCACCACGACGTCGATGTGCGCGTGCAGATCACCGCGCACTCCCGAGCGCAGATGCGGCATGCCGTGCCCACGCAGCGAAACCACCGAACCCGGCTGGGTGCCCGACGGGATGCTGACCTCGGTGGGTCCGTCGAGGATCGCGTCGACGGTGACCGTGGTCCCCAGCGCCGCGTCGACCATCGGCACGGAGATCGTGCAGTGCAGGTCGTCGCCGTCGCGCAGGAAGGTCGGATGCGGCTGCTCGTGCACCTCGACATACAGGTCGCCAGCGGGCCCGCCGCCGGGGCCGACCTCGCCCTGGGCCGCCAACCGCACCCGCATCCCGTCGCCGACACCGGCCGGGATCTTGACGCTGATCTCCCGGCGGGCGCGCACCCGACCATCGCCGCCGCAGCGGTGGCACGGATCCGGGATGACCTCGCCGACGCCGCCGCACACCGGGCACGGACGTGACGTCATGACCTGGCCGAGCAGAGAACGCTGCACGGTCTGGATCTCGCCGCGCCCGCCGCAGGTGTCGCACGTGACCGGGCTGGACTTACCGTGGGTGCCCTTGCCGTGGCAGAGGTCGCACAGCACCGCGGTGTCGACGGTCACCTGCTTGGTCACGCCGGTCGCGCACTCCTCGAGGTCCAGCCGCATCCGCAGCAGCGAATCCGAACCCGGGCGCACCCGGCCGACCGGACCACGCGAGGTGGCGCCCCCGCCGAAGAACGCCTCGAACACGTCGCCGAGACCGCCGAACCCGGCGAACCCGTTGCCACCCGCGGCGCCCGCCGTTGCCAGCGGGTCGCCGCCGAGGTCGACGATGCGGCGCTTCTCCGGATCGCTGAGCACCTCATAGGCGACGCTGATCTCCTTGAACCGCGCCTGTGCCTCTTCGTCCGGGTTGATGTCGGGATGCAGTTCGCGCGCCAGCTTGCGATAGGCGCGCTTGATCTCCGCATCCGACGCACCCTTGCTCACTCCGAGCAGCCCGTAATAGTCGCGTGCCACGCTGACCTTGCCTGTCTTCCTGGTTAACCGTGCCGGCCGCTACCGGCTGCCTAAGACTTCCCCGATATAGAGAGCAACCGCAGCGACATTAGCGATAGTTCCCGGATAGTCCATTCGGGTGGGGCCCAACACCCCCATACCGCCGTACACCTTGCCCGAACTACCGTATGCCGTGGTGACCACCGAGGTGCCCGCCATCTCCTCGGCCTCGGTTTCGTGGCCGATGCGCACGGTCACCTTGCCGGCCTCCTGCTGCGCCGCCAGCAACCGCAGCACCACCACCTGCTCCTCGAGCGCCTCGAGGACCGACCGCAGCGAGCCGCCGAAGTCGGCGGTGTTGCGGGTGAGGTTGGCGGTGCCGCCCAGCAGCAAGCGCTCCTCGCTGTGCTCGACGAGCGTCTCGACCAGCACGGTCGCCGACCGCCCGACCGCGTCGGCGAGGCCGCCCCGCCCGTTGAGCTGCGACGCCAGATCCGACACCGCTACCGACGCGGCAGCCAGCGGCTTCCCCTCGAGCGCCTGCCCGAGCAGGTCGCGCAGCTTGACCACGTCATGCTCGTCGAGGGCGTCCCCGAGTTCGACGATCCGCTGGTCCACCCGGCCGGTGTCGGTGATCACCACCAGCAGCAGCTTGGCCGGGGTGAGCGCAACCACCTCCAGATGCCGGACCATCGACGTCGACAGCGTCGGGTACTGAACGATCGCGACCTGACGCGTGAGCTGGGCGAGCAGGCGCACCGCGCGGCGTAGCACGTCGTCGAGGTCCACACCGGATTCAAGGAATGCCAGGATCGCGCGTCGTTCCGGCGACGACAGCGGCTTGACCTCGTCGATCCGGTCGACGAACTCGCGATAGCCCTTCTCGGTGGGAACCCGGCCGGAGCTGGTGTGCGGCTGGGTGATGTAGCCCTCGGCTTCCAGCACCGCCATGTCGTTGCGCACGGTCGCACTCGACACACCGAGGTTGTGCCGCTCGACGAGTGTCTTCGATCCGATCGGCTCCTTGGTGGCCACGAAGTCGGCGACGATCGCGCGCAGCACCTCGAACCGGCGGTCGTCGGCGCTACCCATGTCTGATCACCTACCCCTCG
Source organism: Mycobacterium sp. IS-3022 (assembly GCF_001500065.1). GTDB lineage: Bacteria > Actinomycetota > Actinomycetes > Mycobacteriales > Mycobacteriaceae > Mycobacterium. The sequence goes on along the minus strand of NZ_LQIN01000012.1, from coordinate 434,268 downwards.
AGTCACGTCAGCACCCATTTTAAGGGCACCAACAGCGCAGACAGCGCCCCAGCACTGTTCGTATCGCCCGCGGGCCCATTGCATTAGCCTTTACACCTGATGCCGGCGTGACGCCGCAGCCCGGGGGTGTACGACGCGAAGGACGTTCGCCGGATGATTTTCAAGGGAGTCAGAGAGGGCAGGCCGTATCCCGACCACGGCTTGTCACATCGCCAGTGGGCACAGATCCCGCCGCGGCAGATCCGCCTCGACGAACTGGTCACCACCACCACGGTGCTCGCGCTGGACCGGTTGCTTTCGGAGGACTCGACGTTCTACGGCGACCTCTTCCCGCACGCAGTGCGATGGAAGGGCATCGTCTATCTGGAGGACGGGTTGCACCGGGCGGTGCGCGCCGCGCTGCGCAACCGCACGGTGTTACATGCGCGAGTGTTCGACATGGATGTGCCGTCGCGAGCCGACGCGTGGGCCCAAGCGCAACAGGCTTAGCCGCGCCGCGCAGCGGGCAGCGCGCTGTCGTCGCCGGCTGTGGTCGAGGCCAGGTCGGCGCCCAGGATGCGGTCGGACAACAACCCGAGGCACGACAGGTTCGGGAAACCGGGCCCCTGCGTTAGCCCGGACAGGCCCGGCAGGAACAGCTTCGGCGCCACGCCGGTGACGGCGAGGTCGTCGCCGATGGACTCCTGCAACGCATCCGGAGTCAGCGGTGCGCCGAGGCCCAGTTCCAGCAGATCCAACGCGTCCTGGCCGAGCAGCGGCACGAACCACATGGCGTCGGCGCCCGAGCCGTCGATGACCAGATCGAAACCGTGGACGGTCTCCAGCGACTCCCCGCCCGCAGTGGTGCTCAGCGTCAACCGGATTCGGCTGTCGCGGGCGACCGCGTGCGCGACCCGGCCGCGCAGGTGGCGAATCCGGTCGTCGGCGAGCAGGGCCTCCTGCACCCGCGCGGAGAACACCCCGCGGTCGGTGCGCATCAACGCGTCACGCCGCTCCCCCATCGTGAGGCTGGTCCAGCCGGTGGGATCGGAGAACAGCGTGTTCTCGAAGAATCCCTCGCCGCGGGTGAACAAAGTCACCTGGGGTGAAATCACCGTGATCGTCGAAACCCGGTGGCGGAAAAGCTCATTGAGTATCGACGCCGCGGTCTCGCCACCGCCGATGACGGCGACCCGTTCGGCGCGGATCACCTCGTGCTGCGCGGCGCGATGCCAGAACTGCGCGATCGAGAGCACCCGCGGATTGCCGGGCAGGATCGAACGCTCGGGCTGCCCGGGTCCGGTGATCATCAGGCCGTCGGCCGTCACGGTGCGGTCCGGCGTGCGCAGTGCCCACCGCGGCCCGCCGGAGTCGGTGTCGACCGAAATGGCTTGCACCTCACCGCTGATCACGGTCATCTCGATGTTGGCCGCGACCCAGCGCAGGTACTGGCTCCACCGGCGGTGGGTGGGTGCGGGCCTGCCGCGGTCGATCCACTCGGAGAACTGGCCGGTCGAGATCAGGTACTGCTGCCAGCTGTGCCGGGTCATGCGCTCGTCGAGTTCGGCGTTGCGACGTGGCACCAGCGCCGAGCGGTAGGGGAAGCCGACGTCCTTCTCGGGGCTGGTGCCCAGCCGGTGCTGGCCGTCGGTCCAGCCGCCGTCGGCCTGCCAATTGGCGGCGACACCGGTCTTCTCAACCGCGACGACGTCGGGCACGTCGAGGCCCATGTCGCGCAGTTCGGCGGCCTTGGCGGCCACGGCGACGGCTTTGGCGCCCGCGCCGACCACCGCGAGTGTGCGGCTCATGAGACGACCTCTCGTAGCGATTCCTGCCACATCGCCTGCAGCGTGGTGACGTCATCGGCGGTCAGGATGTCGGGCAGCGTGCGCCACTGGGTGCCCAGCACCGGTGCGTCGGTATCGCCGAGCACCGCCGCCAGCACGGTCAACTCGTGCCGAACGGCCAGCAGCGGCTCGGGAAGCGGCGACACCCCGGCGAGCAGCGCACGGTCCGGCCGAAGCTCGCCGCCGTCGATGCCTACGTGCACGCGGCCCAGGAAGTTCAGCAGCAGCTGCGGCTGCCGGTAGGCGGCGAGGCGTTCGGCGGTGTCCGGCCGCAGATAGCGCAGCAGCCCGTAATCGATGGCGTCGCCGGGTATCTGGGCGACGTCGCGCGCCGAGCGCACCCGCAGCGGGTAGATCGCGGTGAGCAGCCCGACGGTGTCGGAGGTGTCGGCGCCGTCGATGACGCCGTCCGCGCGGCCGTGGGTTTCCAGGGCCAGCAGCGGCGGCGGTGTCTCCTGCCCCCGGTGCAGCCGCCAGCGGGTGACGGTGCGCGCGGCGGCTTCAGCCAGCAGGTGCGGCGTGGGTTCGGAGCCGTTGAGCAAACGCAGCGTCAGGTCGGTATCGGTCACCGCCATCGAGACGACGACGTCGCCGACTCGGTCGGTCTGGGGCCGCAGCCTGCGCGCACCGAGGGCGGGGTCTTCGCCGTCCAGTTGGGCGGCCCAGAAGTCGGCCGTGTCAAGCGCGTACGCCCGCTCGCTGAGCAGTCGCGACCAGCGGCGGTAGCTGGTGTGTTCAGGTGTCGGCGCCGGATCGCGACCGGACGCGACGGTATGCCACGCCGCGTCGAGTTCGGACAGCACGATCCGCCAGGACGCCGGGTCCATCGCCAGCACGTGGGCGGTCAGCAGCAGCACACCACCGCCGCGGGGCGGCCGCAGCCACACCGCGACGAACATCGAGCCCTGTTGCGGGTCAAGGCGTTCGACCGACCGCCGGGCGTGTTCGGCGACGGCGTCGGCCAGGGTTTGGGCGCCGCCGCCGATCCGCACCTCCGTCAGCAGATCCTGCGCCGGGTGCTCGACGAACGTCATCGTCTGCCGGTCCAACCGGCTGCGCAGCACCTCATGGCCGTCGACGACTGCGCGCAGCAACCGCTCGAGCTGTGCACCGGTGATGCCGTCGGGCAACGCGATGGCCTCGGTCTGCGCCAGCCGTCGCGGATCACCGTGCTCGTAGAGCCAGTGCGCGTTGGGCAGCACGGGCACGGGTCCCTGCAGATCGTCGCCGTGGCGGGCGACCGCCGATTCGCTGTCGACGGCCGCGGCGAGCTCGCGCAGCGTCGCGCACTCGAGCATCAACCGCGCGCGTAACGGGATGCCGCGCCTGCGCGCCGCCTGCACCACCGACAGCGCCACGATGCTGTCCAGGCCGAGCGCAAGGAAGTCGGCGGCGACGTCGATGTCGTCGCTGTCGGTGCCGTTCAACACCTCGGCCAACACCGCCGCGAGCGCCGCCTCCGTCTCGGTCTCCGGGGTGGCCGACGGCCCGTCGGCGACGGCGATTTCGGCGAGGGCGGCTTCGTCGACCTTGCCGTGCGCCGTCAACGGCATCTGCTCGACCACCACGATGGAGTGCGGAATCATGTAGCGAGGCAGGCGCTTTGAGACCAGCGTGCGCAGCTCCGACACGTCCGGCGCCGGCGCCGCAGCGACGAAGGCGACCAACTGGGGGCCCCACCGTTGTTCGCGCACTGCCACGTGGGCGTGGCGCACCGCGGGATGGGTGTGCAGAACCGCCGAGATCTCGGCCGGCTCGACGCGGAAGCCGCGGATCTTCACCTGGGCATCCGAGCGGCCGAGGAACTCCAGCGCGGCGTCCGGTCGGCGGCGCACGACGTCCCCGGTGCGGTACATCCGCTCGCCGGGCGCGAAGGGATCGGCGACGAAGCGGGCCGCGGTCTCGCCCTGCCTGCCGAGGTAACCACGCGTCAGCTGACGACCCGCCAGATACAACTCGCCCGGCACTCCGTCGGGCACCGGGCGCAGCCACGAGTCCAGCACGTAGGCCCGGCTCGGCGACGTCGGGCGCCCGATGGTCGGCTCCTCGTGCTCGGCGATCGCGGCCACGACGGCTTCCACGGTGGTTTCGGTTGGGCCGTAACAGTTGTAGGCCGTCATCCCGGTGCGCGCGCACTCGTCGCGGATCATGTTCCACGCCGGAATCCCGACGGCCTCGCCGCCGAGCGCCAGCACGCCGAGCGGCACCGTGGTCAGCAGTCCGACCGCGCGCAGTTGCGCGAACATCGACGGCGTGGTGTCGATCAGGTCGATCCCGTACCGGCCGATGGTCTCGACCAGCGCCTCGGCGTCCCGTTGCACGGCGTCGTCGACGATGTGTACCGCATGCCCGTCGAGCAGGGCGGCCAACGGCTGCCATGCGGCGTCGAAGGTGAACGACCAGGCGTGGGCGACCCGCAGCGGGTGCTGCAGCCGAGCGGCCGCCGGCCGCAGCACGTTTCGGGCGTGGTCGTCGGCGTAGGCCAGCAGGGCCTGATGGGTGCCGACGACCCCTTTCGGTCGGCCCGTGGTGCCGGAGGTGAACACCATGTACGCGGCCTGGCCCGGCGCAGCGGGTACGGCTCGGAACTCCTCGACCGCTTCGGCCGCCGCGGCGAGCAGCTCGTCGTCCACGACGACCGTCGCGCCGCACTGGCCGAGGATGTCGGCGATCCGCTCCGCGGGCATACCGGGGTCCAGCGGCACGATGACGCCACCGGCCTTCAGGACCGCGAACATCGCGATGACGTACTGCGGTCCACGCGAAAGACGGATCGCCACGGGTGTTTCGGTGTGTACGCCGCGCTTGGCCAATGCAGAGGCCAGCCGGTCGGCCGCCTCGTCGAGTTGCCGGTAGGTGAGTTCGCCGCCCGCCCAACTCAGCGCCGGCGAGCCGAGCCTGCTGCTCGCGGTGTCGGTGAACGCGGTGTGCACGCCGAGATGCGCGGGGGCGGGCGCCAGCCCGGCCGCCGGAACCTCGGCCTCACCGTCGAGCAGGACACTGACGGCGCGTAACGGGTTGTCCCAGTGGGTGATCAGCCGTTGAGCGGTGGTGAGCACGCGGCGCCCGAGCGATTCCGGGCTCATCTGGCCGAGCGCACCGTCGATCACCTCGACCAGCACGGTGAGCTCGTCGTCGATCATGTGCGCGGCGATCGTGATCGGGAAGTGCGACACGCTCTCCAGCGCCGCGGGACGGAACGTGGCGCTGTTGGCGACGAAGTCGCCGCCGCCGACCAGACCGCCGGGTGGGAAGTTCTCGTAGACCAGCAGGGTGTCGAACATCTCGCCGATGCCGCCCAGCGAACGCAGTTCGTTGTGGGGCAGATAGCTGTGGTCACGCAGCTTGGCCGCTTCCCGTTGCAGGGCAACGCATTGCGCGCCGACGGGCGCCACCGGGTCAAGTCGGACCCGCAACGGCACGGTGTTGATGAACAGCCCGACCATGGTCTCGACGCCGGCGAGCTCGCCGGGACGACCCGAAACCGTTACGCCGAACACCACGTCGGAGCGGTCGGTGAACGCGGACACCACTGCGGCCCAAGCCATTTGCATCAGGGTGTTGACCGTGACGCCGCGCGACCTCGCGGCTTCGGCCAGGCGGAGCGACGCGGCGCGATCCAGGTTGATCTCGGTGCGGCGCGGTTCTCCGGCGGGCGGCTCGCCGGAGGCCAGCGCCGGCGTGACGAGTGTCGGCCCGCCGAGGTCGGCGAGGTGTTCGCGCCACAGGTTGCGGCTGCTCTCCTGATCCCGGTGTGCCAGCCAGCCGATGTAGTCGCGGTATGGCCGCGGCGGCGGCGGCAACGCGGCAGGGTCGCCGCCCGAGCGGTACAACGAGATCAGCTCGCCGACGAACAACGGCAGCGACCAGCCGTCGATGATGATGTGGTGGGCGACGACGATGAACCGCCAACGCGGACCGGGTGTTTCGATCAACACGAACCGGATCGCGGGACCGCGTTCGAGGTTGAACGGCCGGCCCCGTTCGTCGGCCTCGAGCGCGTCGACCTCGTCGGCCGCCGCGGTGATGTGCCGCCACGGCAGGTCGACGCGGGTGGGCACCACCTGAACCGGTTTGCTCTGGGCGCGCAGGAAACTGGCGCGCAGGTTGGGGTGGCGGGCCAGCATCGCCGCGGCGCACTCGCGCAGCAGGGCGGTGTCGAGGTCGCCGGTCACTTCGGCGACCATCGCGATGACGTACGGGTCCTCGCCACCGTCCTCACCGGTGCTCAACTGCGCCAGCGAGAACAACCCCTGTTGCAGCGGGCTGAGCGCCATCACGTCCTCGATGGCGGGCTTCGATTCGGCCTTGGGTTGGGTTGAAGTCACGGGGCACCGTCTTGCGACGCCGACCACATCGACGTGACCGCCGCCAACTCGTCCGCCGACAGCCCGGACGCTGCCATCGGCTCGTGATGGGTGTCGGGCGTATCGGTTCCCGAGCCGGCCTCGTCGACCACGCTCGCGAGCTCGTGAAGTGTGGAGTGCTCGAACACCATTCGCGCCGTGACCGCCAAACCGGCATCCCGCGCCCTCGCCGCCAGCTGCACCGCGAGAATTGAATCGCCACCCAACTCGAAGAAGTTGTCGGTGCGGTTGACCTCGGCCACGTTGACGACCTCGGCCAGGAGTGCGGCGAGCGCCCGTTCGGTCTCGGTGCGTGCCGGTTCGGCCGGACCCGCGGGTGTCGACGGGCGGCGCGCGTCGGCGGCCTCGACGAACTCGAGCTGACCATCGGCCGTCCACCGCCCGCGCCTACCGGTGGCGCGCAGATCGGCGCCCGTTTCGTCGACGACATGCTCGAACACGTCGCCCACCACGCCGATCGCGACCGGGTCCCGCCAGCCGTCGAGCACGCTGGCCGACGCCGACGCGCTGAACCGGTGCACCACGCGGCGCTCCTCGCGGTCGGCGATCTGCACGTCGCGTACTCGTTGGCCGGGATCGTCGGCGAACGCGGTCAGCACGCGAGACAACCACCCGACGAACCGTTCGGCGGTGCTGCGCCGGTACAGGTCGGTCCGGTAGATGACGTGCCCGCGGTAACCGTCCTCGCCGCCGAAGAAGTTGACCGACAGGTCGGCGTGCGCGACGTCGAAGGGCGGCTCGAGCGCGGTGAACGTGGTGTCGCCGTTCGGCCCCGATTCGATGACCTGATCGGCGGGCAGGGCATCGCGCACATGCACGACGACCCCGAACAGCGGGTTACGCGACAGCGACCGCGCCGGCCGCACCGCGTCGACCACCTGGTCGAACGGCAGGTCTTGATGGGCGTACGCCTCCAGCGCCGTTTCGCGGGCCCGGCGCAGCACCTCGCGCAACGTCGGGTTGTCGGTCAGGTCGTTGCGCAGCACCACGATGTTGATGAAGAACCCGACGAGCTGGTCGAGTTCGGTTTCGGTGCGGCCGGCGACCGGTGTGCCCAGCGGAATGTCCGGGCGCTCACCGGCTTTGTGCAACGCGACCGCCACCGCCGCCTGCAGCAGCATGAATTCCGTGACCCCGAGTTCGGAGCTCAGTTCGGCGAACTTCGCCCGGGTGGCGGCATCGATGCCGAACGAGACGGCGTCGCCTTCCCCGCTCAACACCGGCGGACGCGAAAAGTCCGGCGCCAGACCCGGATCCTCGTGCAGGCCGGCCAATTGCCTGCGCCAGTAGTCACGCTGGGCCGCGACGGGGCCGTCGGTCTGGCCGAGCAGCGCGGCCTGCCACGCCGCGTAGTCGGCGTACTGGACCTGTAGCGGCGCGAACCCGGGTGCGTGGCCGGCGCGCCTGGCCCGGTATGCCGTCAGCAGGTCGGTGAACAACACCATTGCCGACCAGTGATCGGCGGCGATGTGGTGCACCACCAGCGAGACCACGTGCGCGTCCGGCGTCGCCAGCACAGCGGCCCGCACCGGCGGATCGCTTTCGAGGTCGAAGACGTGTCTGCGCTCGGCGTGCAGTTCGGTGTCCAGCCAGGCGTCGTCGTCGCCCCGAGCGCGGCGCACCGCGACCTCGAGGCCGTCGTTGACGATTTGATATGGGGCCCCGTCGATTTCGCGGTAGGTGGTCCGGAGTACCTCGTGCCGGGCCACCACGTCGCGCACCGCCTGCACGAACGCGTCCGTGTCGCACGGTCCGCTGATGCGGGCGGCGAACGGAATGTTGTTGACCGGGCTGGGCCCGTCGATGCGGTACTGGAACCACATCCGCAACTGCGAGGCCGACATGAGCAGAGGCCCGTCGTGCGGAACGGGGACCAGTCGGGGCCGGACGGCCGCGGTGGCCTCCGAGGATGGGGCCGAGTCGATCCGCTGCGCCAGCGCCGCCACGGTGCCGAGTTCGAAGACTTCGCGCACACCGATGTCGACGCTGAACGCGGCCCGCACTGCGGCGACGAGTTTCGTCGCCAGCAGCGAGTGTCCGCCGAGGTCGAAGAACGAGTCGTCGGCACCGATCTGGTCGCGTTCGAGCAGTTCGGCGAACAGGTCGGCGAGCCGCCGCTCGGTTCCCTCGACGGGTTCGCGGTAGGCCGCGCCCGAGTCGATGTCGGGATCCGGCAGCGCCGCGCGGTCGATCTTGCCGTGCGCGGTGATCGGGATCTCGTCGACGACGACGTAGGCCGCCGGCGTCATGTACTCCGGCAGCGCGGCCGCGACGCGGTTGCGGATGCGCTCGACGTTCACGTCCTCGACGGTTTCGGCCGGGGTGACGTATCCGACGAGGCTCTTGCCGACACCGGGCAGGTCGCTGACCACCACCACCGCCTGGCCGACGCTGGGGTCGACGGAGATCGCGGCCGCGACTTCACCGAGTTCGATGCGGAAGCCACGGATCTTGACCTGCTCGTCGGCGCGGCCGACGAACTCGATGTCGCCGTCGGCATTACGGCGGGCCAGATCTCCCGATCGGTACAGCCGGCCACCGGGATTGAACGGGTCGGCGACGAACCGCTCGGCGGTCAGCGCCGCCCGACGGTGGTAGCCGTGGGCGACATGTGTTCCGCCGATGTAGATCTCGCCGATCACCCCGACCGGAACCGGCCGCAGCGCATCGTCGAGCAGGTGGATCTGGGTGTTGATCTTGGGCTTGCCGATCGGCACGATCCGGGTGCCCTGCTTGCCCTCGACCTTGTAGCGGCTCGCGTTGATCACCGTTTCGGTCGGCCCGTAGAAGTTGTGCAGCAGCGCATCGAAGGTGGCGTGGAACTTGTCGGCCAGCTCGCCGGGCAGCGCTTCGCCGCCGATGGGCACCCGCTGCAGCGTGCGCCACTGGTTGACCCCGGGCAGCGACAGAAACAACCCGAGCAGCGAGGGCACGAAGTGCATCGAGGTGATGCCTTCGTCGTGCAACAACTCGGTGAGGTAACCCACGTCGCGAAGGCCGTCCGGCCGGGGAATCACGAGTCGGCCGCCGCAGGCGAGCATGCCGAAGATCTCGGCGATCGAGACGTCGAAACTCGGCGATGCGACCTGCAGGAGCCGCTCTGTGTCGTCGATCCCGTAGTCGCCCTTGAACCAGACGAAGTACTCGGCGACCGGCCGGTGCGGGACCGGGACACCCTTGGGCAGACCGGTCGAACCCGAGGTGTAGATGAGGTACGCGGTGTTGTCCGGATCCAGCCCGCGAACCCGGTCGGCGTCGGTGGGGTCGGTGGTGCGGTAGCCGTCGAGGCCGGTGATCGGTTCGCGGATGATCAGTTTCGGGTCGGAGTCGGACAGGATGAACGTCAGCCGGTCCTCGGGGTAGGTCGGGTCGACCGGCTGGTACACCGCGCCGGCCTTGATCACCCCGAGCGCGGTGATCACCAGTTCCGGTGAGCGGTCCAGCAGCACCGCCACCCGGTCCTCGGTGCCGATGCCCTGCCCGATCAGCCAGTGCGCCACCCGGTTCGCCGACTCGTTGAGCTCGCGGTAGGTGTAGTGGCGCCCCTCGTAGACGACGGCGACCGCGTCGGGTGTGCGCGCCACCTGGGCTTCGACGAGCGCCGTCATCGTCGAGGGGGCGGTGACGAACACCTCCCCGGCCGCCACCCGGTGCAGCCATTCGGCGTCGGCGGCGCCCATCACCTCGAGCTCGGCGATGGAGTTATCGGGGCGTTGCAGCGCATCGTCGAGCAGTACCGCGTAGTGCTCGAGCAGCTGGCGGACCAGTGCCGCGTCGAGGATCTCGACGAGATATTCGGCCTCGACGACGACCCGCGCCTCCGGGGCGTCGAACTCCACCATGAAGCCCAGTGGCAGCTGGGTCAGATGGCTACGCAATTCCGCTCGGCTGCAGGTGATCCCGGGCGGGTTGAAGCTCTCGCCGTCAGCGCCACGGGCGCCGAAGGTCACCCGGGTCATCCGCTCGACGCCGTGCCGGCGATCCGGGTTCAGCTCACGCACCACCCGGTCCAGGTTGACGCGTTGATGCGCGAACGCGCCGACCGCGGTGTCACGTGCGTGCGCGACGACGTCGCGGAAGCTCTGCCGGGCGGCGGGTCGCAGCCGCAGGGCGACCGTGTTGCCGTAGTAGCCGATCACGTCCTCGACCTCGGCGCTGCGGTTCAGCACGGGCGTGGCGACCAGGAAGTCCTCGGCGTGGGTGTAGCGGCGCATCAGCACCCCGAAGGCCGCCAGCAGCACCATGTACGGCGTCGCGCCCGACTCCTTCGCCAGCGCCGCGATCCGGTCAACCGTCGCGTCCGGCAGTTGCAGGGTGAGGCGCTGTGACCGCCAGTTCGTCGGCACCGCAGAGCCGTTCGGGCCCGGCAGCTCCAGCGGCTCGGGTGGATCGGCCAGCACCGTGCGCCAGTAGTCGAGGTCTTCGTCGACCGAACCGAGCGTGTGCGTCGGCGCGGTGACGGCGGGTGCGAGCGGTTCACCAACATACGCCCGGGTGAGGTCGCCGAAGAACACCTGCCAGCAGCCGTCGTCCCAGGCGATGTGGTGCGCGACCAACAGCAGGACGTGCTCGTCGGCGGCGGTGCGCACGGCGGTGAGCCGCAGCGGCGAATCGGTGGCGAGGTCGAACGATGCGCCGAACTCGCGCTGGGCCAGCACTTCCAGTCGGAGTCGGCGCGCGTGCTCGGAGAGGTCGGTCAGATCGTGCACCGCCCAGCCGGGCCTCAGCTCCTCGTGCACGGTCGGTTGCGGTTCGCCGTCATCGTCGGCCTCATAGGTGGTGCGCAACACCGCATGCCGCGCGGCGACGGCGTTGACGGCGTCGTGCAGTCGGGCGACGTCGAGCTCGCCGGTGATCCGGTAGGAGAGGCAGATGTTCAGGATCGCGCCGGTCGGATCGGCCGTCTGGACGAACCACATGCGACGCTGCCCGTCGGACAGCCCGCCCGCCTCGGCGGTCGATGGGTTCTCCGTGCGCAGTCCCCGCTCGGCCAACTTGCGGCGGAGCAGCTCCAGCCGGCGGTCCTCGACCCGCTCGCGGGTATCGACCGTGTCAGTCACGCGTTGTCCACCTTCTCTGATCGTTCTGTGCTGTCGAGGTCGGCGACGAGCTCGCCGCCGGTGATGCCGCCGAGCAGGGTGGCCAGGGGCACTTTCCGGCCGGTCGTCCGCAGCAGCCGTTTGCGTAGGTCCAGGGCCAGCAGCGAGTCGACGCCCATGTCGAGCAGGGACATGTCGAGGTCGATCGAGGCCGGCTCGAGGTTGAGCACCGCGGCGAGTTCGGTCCGCACCCGCGCGGTGGTGTCGGCATCGGGTTCGCTTGTGGCCGAAGGGGTTTCGATGACATCTGCGCTGCGGCTGTCCAGGAACATTCGCAGCCGGCCCTGATCGGCGCTCAGCAACAGCGGGTCCTCGCCGTGATCACGCAGGGTGGCTTCGACTGCCGCGTCGGGCGTCATCGGCAACAGGCCCGACCGTTCGATCCGGGCCACTTCCCCGGCGCCGGCGATGCCGCTGCCGCGCCACAGCCCGTACCTGGCCGCCAGGCAGTGCTGGCCCTTGGCCCGCAGTTGGCCGGCCATCACGTCGAGCATCCGGTTGGCGGCCGAATACGCGGCGTGTCCGTGCCCGCCCCACACGCCGGACAACGACGAACACAACACGATTCGCGCGTCCGGGCGCATCGGCCACAGCTCGGTCATCCGGGCCAGGCCGCCGATCTTGGCCGCCGCGGTGTCTGCGAACGCGCCGGGCGTGATCGCGTCTCGGTCCGTGAAGGACGCCGCGCCTGCGGCGTGGATGAGCAACGAGGCACCGGCCCCGCCGAACTGTCCGGCCACCGCGGCGACCTGCTCGGCGGAGGTGACGTCGCAGCGGGGCGCGACCACGTCGACCTGCGCTGCCGCCAGTTCGGCGACGATCGCGTCGTCGACGCCGCTGCGGCTGAGCAGCACGATGCGACGGGCACCGTGGGCGGCCAGGTACCGGGCGAAGTGCAGTCCCACCGCGCCGTTGCCACCGGTGATCACGACGTCGGCGAGCGTGTTCCCATCCAGCCGCCAGGACGGCGCGGGTTCGACCGATTCGGCCACGGTGCGTACGAAAACCTCTGGGCCCGAGCCGTCGTCGCGTATGGCGGTTTCGTCGGCGCCGGCCAGCAGCGCACCCGCCGCGGCGGCCGCCACGGTGTCGTCGGGTTCCCACGACGGCAGGTCGAGATGCCGGAACGACTGCTCGGGACGTTCGAAGCCGATACTGCGGTGCATCGCCGCCAGCGCGGCCTGCGCGGGCAACGCCGTGGGCTCGCCCGGCCGGACGTGCTCACCGCCGACGGTGACCAGACACACCGCCCGGGTGTCGGGTCCGGCGCCGTCGACGTAGTCGAGCAAGCCTGCGCCGATCAATACGGAGATTTCCCGGGCCGCGCGTTCGGCGTCGGGATGGTCCAGCTCGGGGGCCACCGCGACGACGAGGTCGGCGGTGCGGGCCTCGACGAGTTCAGATCCGCTGCGGCGCAGCGCTGTCCGCAGCCGATCGCCGAGTGTCCCGCCGGGTCCGGTGAGCTCGACTACCGCGACGCGCCGCGCCACGGTTGCCGGTGGCGTGGTGAGGTCCCATTTTTCGCGGGCGACGGTCACGCCGTAGACCGGTGCCAGCGGCTGCGGTTCGGCCCACAGCCGCACGGCGCGCATCGGCGCGTTCGGAAAGCCGCGCAATGGTGGCTGAACGGTGACGTCGACGACGTCGGCCCACCGGTAGCCGGAGTTCGCCACCGCCACGGCGGAAATGTTGGCCGACAACGCTTCCATGGGCGACGCGTCGCGGTGTCCCGATCCGACGACGAGTGGCTCGTCGGTCTGATCGGCCAGCAGGTCACCCAATGCGAACAGCAGGGCCGGATGCGCCGATATCTCGATGAACGCTTCCGCGCCGCGGCGCCTCGCGGCTGCGACGGCGCGGTCGAACCGCACGGTGTTACGTAGGTTGTCGTACCAGTAGTCGGTGAAGCCGGTGCCCGCGGGCACCACGTCCGCGGTCGTCGATCCGATGAAACCTACCGGAGTAGCGGTGAATTCGGCATCCGGGAGCATCTCGCGCAGATCGTCTCGTACCCGTTCCAGCGCGCTGGTGTGGCCGGGATAGTTCACGTCGAGCTCGCGGGCGAACAGGCCCTGCTCGGTCGCGGCGGCCACGAGCGCGGCGATGGCGGCGCGCTGCCCGGACACCGCCACCGAAGCGCCGGCGTTGACCGCGGACACCTCGAGCCAACCGGGGATCGTCGACATCAGCCGTTCGGCGTCGGCGAGCGAGACCCCCAGCGCCGCCATGCGATAGTCGCCGGACAGGCGGTCCACCGCCCTGGCGCGTGCGATGACCACACCGACGGCGGCGGGCAGCGCCGTGCTGCCGGCGATGTATGCGGCGGCGACCTCGCCGAGGCTGTGCCCGACGACGACGTCGGGCTCGATTCCGCATGATCGCCAGATGTGGGCCAGGCCGACGGCGTGGGTGAACTGCGCGGCCTGGATCTGTGTCTGTGACCACTGTCCGCCAGTGGACTCCGCGGTCAGGTACGGCAGCGGCGACGACTCGCCGGCGGCGACGAATGCCTCGGCGCAGCGGTCCGCGTGCGCCCGATACACGGCGGACTGCCGGTATGCCTGTGCGCCCATGGACGGCCACTGGTTGCCTTGTCCGGGGAAGACGAAAGCCACTCGCCCGGTGCCTGTTTCCGATGAGCGGACGACGAGCGGGTGATCGGTTCCCGCGATGACGGCGCGCAGCCCGTCGGCCAGTTCGGCGGTGTCGGCGGCGCGCACGACCGCACGGTGCCTGCGCAGCCGGCGGGTGCGCAGCAGGGTCGCGGCGACCGCCCGCACGTCCGGGTCGTGGTCGAGGTAGCGCAGTATCGCCTCGGCGTCGGCGGCAACGAGTTCTTCGGCGTGCGCGCTCAACACGACCGGGATCCGGCCGTCGGGCAGACCGGTGGCCGCCATCATGCCGCCTCTGATTCGGTCGCAGGCATCGACACCACGATGTGGGCGTTGGTGCCGCTCATACCGAATGCGGTCACCGCCGCGAGACGCCTGCCGTCGACCGCCGGCCAGGGCGTCAGCTGGGTGGCCAGCCGCAGACCTTGGCTGTCCCAGTCGATTTCGCGGCTGGCTTCGTCGGTGTGCAAGGTGGCCGGGATCGCGCCGTGCTCGGCGGCGATCAGCACCTTGGCCAGGCCGAGTCCGCCCGCCGCTGCCTGCGAATGGCCGAGGTTCGACTTGACCGAGCCGAGCAGGCCGCCTTCGCCGGGCGCGGTGGCGCCGTACGTCTGGGCGAGCGACATCAGCTCGGTGCGGTCCCCGAGTCGGGTGCCGGTGCCGTGGCCCTCGATCATCCCGATGTCTTCGGGCCGCACCCCGCTGTGCTCCAGTGCGCGCGCGAACAACCGCGCCTGCGCCTGCCCGCTCGGTGCGGTGAGGCCGACGGAGCGGCCGTCCTGGTTCAGGCAGGTGGCCCGCAACTCGGCGAGTATCCGACGACCGTCGCTCACGGCTCTCGATCGGCGCTGTAACACGAACATCGCTGCGCCCTCGGCCCATACGGTGCCGCTGGCCTGCGCGCTGTACGGCCGGCAGTGCCCGTCGTCGGACAGCGCGTGTTGTTTGGAGAACTCGACGAAGAAGCCGGGCGAACCCATCACGCAGACGCCACCGGCCAGCGCGAGGTCGCAGTCCCCCGATCGCAGCGACTGCGTCGCGGTGTGGATCGCGGTCAGCGTCGACGAACACGAGGTGTCGATGGTCAGCGCGGGCCCGGCGAGACCGAGCGTGTAGGCGATCCGCCCGGAGATCACTCCCAGCGCGGTTCCCGACATCAGATGTCCGGTGAGATTGGAGAACTCGGCGAGGTCGGGACCGTATCCCATCGTCGAGGCGCCAACATAGCAGCCGGTGTCGTGGCCCGCGAGGTCGTCGGGGTTGATGCCGCTGTTCTCCAGCGCCCGCCACGCCACCCGCAGCGCGACCCGCTGCTGCGGATCCATCGCGACCGCTTCCCGCGGCGAGATTCCGAAGAACTCCGGGTCGAAAGCCCCAGCACCCGAGAGGAACCCGCCGAGGTCGTGGATGCGTTTGAACCCGTCGCGCTGCGACCCGTCGAGCACGTCGCGCACCGACCACCCGCGGTCCCGCGGAAACGGGCACAGACCTTCGCGCTGTGCGACCAGCAGGTCCCAGTAGGCGTCGGCGGTGTCGACATCTCCCGGCGCCTCGATCGCCATCCCCACGATGACGATCGGATCGTCGACAGCGTGATCCGGCCCGCTAACCGGCATTGACCAACTCCGCAACCGCGTCGATGTGGTCGTTGATGTAGAAGTGCCCACCGTCGAACAGCGACAGTGTGAACGCGCCTTCGGTATGAGTTTCCCAGCCCCGCAACATGTCCTGGCTGATCCGGTGGTCGTCGCTGCCACCGAGGGTGTGGATGTCGGCGGCCAACCGGGCGCCCGGCTCGCAGGCGTAGCGGTTGAACGCCAGATAGTCCGCCCGCACCGCCCGGACGAGCAACTCGATGAACTCCTCATCCTCGACCAGTCGCGGATCCGTACCGCCGAGATCGACCATGTTGGCGACGATTTCCGCCTCCGCGGTGGGCAACCGCGGTGAACCGGCGATCGTGGAAGGTGCCTGGCTCGCCGAAACCCACAGCTGCCGAACGGAAACCCCGTGACGCTCGGCAACCCGGCCGAATTCGAACGCGATCACCGCGCCCATGCAATGCCCGAACAGTCGCAGCGGGCCGAGCCGGGACCAGTCGCCCGCGGCGAACAGATCGGCGGCCAATCCCTCCACGGTATCCGGGGCGGGATGGGACAGCCGATCCGCACGCTGCGGGTACTGGACGACGTACGCGTCGTCTCCGCCGCCGGCCAAGGCCGACGCGAACGGCCGGTAGGCCGCCGCCGCCCCGCCCGCGTGGGGAAAGACGACGGTCGCGCCGCCGGTGGTCCTCCCGGCGGACCGTTTGATCCAGGGCGCGAAGGCCAGTTGGCTTTGTTCGATCATCGTGTCGAGGTCGTGTCGAGGCTTCGGCGAAGAGTCCGGGGCGAAGTCTGCGCGTCCGCGAGAAATACCCCCATGAGCTCCTCCGTTGATTTAGCGCAGGCTGTCCTAAGTCGGAAGTGAGGTTACCCTATCCTTCGCGGCCGGCCGAGGCCTACGCGCGGTACCGACCACGCAATTCCGCCCAGCTAGTCGCCTGCGGCCATCACCCAGCCCGTCGCGGCCACGCGCCGGCTCCAGAACTGCGCGTACCGGCCGCCGCGCTGCATCAGCTCTGTGTGGGTGCCCTGCTCCTCGACTGCGCCGGTCGGGGAGAGCACCACGATGTTGTCTGCGGCGGTGACCGTGGACAGCTTGTGGGCGATCACGATGACCGTGCTGCGCTGCGCGAGGGTTCGGATGGATTCGGCGACGTGGTGCTCGTTCTCGGGGTCGAGCGCGCTGGTCGCCTCGTCGAACAGCACGATCGGCGCGTTCTTGACCAGCGCCCGCGCGATCGACACGCGCTGACGCTCCCCGCCCGACAGCGCCGAGCCGCCCTCGCCGACGCGGGTCTGCCAACCGTTGGGCAGCCGCTCGACGATGGAAAGCAGGCCGGCGGTGCGGGCCGCCTCGACGATGTCCTCGTCGCTGGCGTCCGACCGCCCGATGCGGATGTTCTCCCACAGCGTGTCGTCGAACAGGTACACGTCCTGGAACACCAGCGACAGTTGGGCCATCAAGTCAGCAGTGAGTTGGTCGCGCACGTCGTGGCCGCCGACCCGGACCACGCCGGAGTCGACGTCGTAGAAGCGGGCGATCAGCTTGGTGATCGTCGACTTGCCCGATCCGGACGGACCGACCAGCGCGGTCATGGTGCCCGGCTCGGCGGCGAAGCTCACGTCCGACAGCACCATGCGGTCCGAGTACCCGAACGTGACGCGGTCGAGTTCGACCCGGCCCGGCACCGCGGCGGGGTTGGCGGTGGCCGGCTCCGAGAGCGCCGCGGTGTCGAGGATCGACGTGATGCGCTGCAGTTCCGCGGTCGCCAGCCTCATCGCGGAGCCGAGTTCGGCCAGCTGTGACAGCGGTGAGGCGAACCGGGCGGCGAGCCCGAGGATGGCCACCAGCGTGATGGGATTGATGTCGCCGCGCACCGCGAGCCAGGCCCCCACCGCGATCAGCACCGAGAACACCGCCTGCACGGCGACGCCGTTCAACATCAACCCGGCCACCGACTGCCTTAACGCGGCGCGCCCGGCCCGATGCTGGGCTTCCAGTGCGTCGCCGAGTGGTTGGTAGTCGGCGCCGGTACGGCCGAACGCCCGCAGCACCGGCTGGTACCGCGCGAACTCGATCACGCGGTTGTTGACGTCGGTCGCCGAATCGTGGGTGCGCACCTCCGCGGTCGCGATCAGCCGGGCGGCGAACCGCCCGCACAGCACCAGCAGCACACCGCCGACCAAGGCGACGAGCCCGATGCGCCAGTCGAAGATGAACAGGCCGGCCACCACGGTGGCTGCGCTGACCGTGTTCACCACCAGCGGGGTGACCAGGTTGCCACCGCTGGTGCCGACGAAAACCGTTCCCTTGACCGCGATCTGGGACACCTTGCCGACGGTCTCGCGAGTGAACCAGCCCAGCGGAAGGGTGACCATGTGGTCCCCGAGCCGATGGTGCAGCAGGCGCATCGTGGTCAGCGCCATACGGATCGCCAGCTTCGCTCCGATGTAGTTGAGCACCGACGCGACGAGGACCGTGACGGCCATCAGCGCCAACCATCGTGCGGTGGCGGCATAGTCGCCGTCGAACATCGTCACCGTGATGGGCACCAGCAACAGCATCACGACGCCGTGCAGGATGCCGTAGACCGTCACCACCGCAAGGAAGCTGAACATCCGGCCCCGCTGCGGGCCGAGGATCTGCAGAAAGCCCCGGATCATCTGGCCACCTCCCATTCGCGGGCATGACCCGCGGTGTACGACTGCCACATCCGCGAGTACTGCCCGCCGGCGGCGAGCAGGTCGTCGTGTCGGCCCTGTTCGACGATGCGCCCGCGGTCGAGCACGACGATGTTGTCCGCGGACACGATCGAGCCCAGCCGGTGCGCGATCACCAGCACGGTGCGCCCGACGATGAGCCGCGAAAGCGCTTCCTGGATCTGGGCTTCCGAATCCGGGTCGGCGAACGCGGTGGCCTCGTCGAGCACCAGGATCGGCGTGTCGGCCAGTAGTGCGCGCGCGATGCTGACGCGTTGCGCCTCGCCGCCGGAGAAGTGCGCGTCCTCGTCGACCACGGACTCATAGCCCTTGGGCAACTGCAAGATTCGGTCGTGGATGCGGGCCGCCTGCGCCGCGGCGACGACCTCTTCGTCGCTGGCGTCGGCCCGGCCGAGCCGAATGTTGTCGGCGACGCTGATGCCGAGAAGTTGCACGTCCTGCAGCACGAACCCGACGTGCCGGTACAACTCGGCGGGGGCGATCTCGCGGACGTCGACGCCGCCGACGCGCACCGTGCCCGCAGTGACATCGTGGAAGCGCGGCACCAGCGTCGCCAGCGTCGACTTGCCGCTGCCCGACGGTCCGACCAGCGCGGTGATGGTCCCGGCCGGCATTGTGAGCGAGATGTCGTGCAGGACGGTGTTACGACCGTCGTAAGAGAACTGCACGTCCTCGAACTGGACCGAGTTGTCCCGCGGCGTCTGCGGATCGCGGGCGACGGGCAGCACGGGCGTGTCGAGCAGGCGCTTGAGGCGCCCCGCCGCGGCGGCGGCCTGCCGCTTGATGTGCGTCGAATAGCCGACGGTCAGCACGGCCGCTGGAATCGTCACCGCGACCAACGTCGAGCCCAGCACCTCGACCGGCGTCACCCAGCCACTGCGGACGAACCAGTAGCCACCGGCGAGGTTGGCCAGCAGCAGCACGGGCGTGTCGATGAAGATCGACGACACCGCCTTGACCCGCACCAGCGGCCCCACCCAGCCGGCGAAGCTGTCGTTGAACTCGTCCGCGGCGTCGGCGAAGCGCTTGTGCGCCTTACCCGCTTCGCCGAACGTCTTGACCACCGACACGCCGGCGATGAACTCGACGATGGTGGCGCTGATCCGTTCGACTCCCCTGTCCAGGCGTTCCATCTGCGTTCGGGAGTCGCGGCCCAACGCGACGTACACGCCGATGTAGAACGGCACGGTGGCCATCGCCAACAGGCCCAGCCGCCAGTCCAGGTAGAAGCAGTAGATCAGCCCGAACAGCGGAGTGGCCAGCGCGCCGGTGTTCTCCACCGCCGAATGGGCGACCAGGAAGTGCAATTCGCCGACGTCGTTCTGCACGGCCTTTTGCACCTCGCCCGACGACCGGGTGCCGAACCAGCCCAGCGGCAACCGGCCCAACTTGTCGACGATCCGCAGCCGCAGTGACCGCTGCAGGTCCACGTCGGCGAAATGCGTGATGGTCAGCGCGGCGCCGCCGGCGAGAGTGCGCACCAGCAGCGCGACGATCACCACCGCGACGACGATCCACACCCTGGTCGGATCCGGCGGGCCGGCGGCGAGCAGCTCGCGGCCGATCTCCACGATGCCGATGAAGGGGACGATGGTGGCGGCCGACGCCAGCAGTTGGTAGCGCGTCGCGCGCGATGTGCGGGCCCGCGTCGGGGCGAGCAGCTGCTGCAGTGCGAGCTTGTCGTAGGTGGCGGCCCGCTTGGCGGCGTCCGGCGCCGCTTCCGGCGCGACCGGTTCGACGTCGGGTGCGGATTGCACAGCGGTCATGCGCCCTCCTGATCTTGGGTAAGGGTCGCCTAACCCTACCGGTCGTGTGACGGGTGCCGGTCGCTACGTAACGTGGGCGGTAGTTACTCAGGAAAGGACCGGTATGGACCTGGCAGGCGTCGGTGTGTGGAGTTCGCAACTGCGGTACGGCGACCAGGGCGAAGCCGCCGAGGCCGCCGCGGAGCTCGAGGACCTCGGGTTCACGGCGCTGTGGATTCCCGACGTCGGTGGTCCGGTCCTCGATTCGGTGGAGCACCTGCTGTCATCGACCAAGCAGGTGGCGATCGCCACCGGCATCCTGAACCTCTGGATGCACGAGCCCGCCGACGTGGCCGCCCGCTACGCGTCGCTCACCGAGACGCACGGCGAACGGTTCCTGCTGGGCATCGGCGTGAGCCACGCGCCGCTGATCGACTCCCGGGAGCCGGGCCTCTACCGCAAGCCGCTGGCCGCGACCCGCAAGTACCTCGACGACATCGACGCGACACCGCAACCGGTACCGGTGGGCAACCGGGTGCTCGCCGCACTCGGCCCCAAGATGCTCGAGCTGGCCGCGACCCGGTCCCGGGGTGCGCACCCGTATCTGGTCACCCCCGACCACACCCGCTACGCCCGTGAACAACTCGGCGAGGGCCCGCTGCTGCTGCCGGAGCAGACCGTGCTGCTCACCACCGACGCCGACGAGGCGCATGCGCTCGGAACCGATTGGCTGCGTTCGTATCTGGCGTTGCCGAACTACGCCAACAACCTGTTGCGGTCGGGATTCACCGAAGAGGACGTGGCCTCGGTCAGCGACCGGTTGTTCGATGCGATCATCGCCTGGGGCGACGAGGAGACGGTGCTCGAGCGGGTACGTGAGCACCACGACGCCGGCGCCGACCACGTCTGCGTGCAGGTGCTCACCGCCGATCCGCGGGAGTTCCCGCGCGATCAGTGGCGCCGTCTGGCCGCCGCCTTACGCTGAGGATTCGAGTTCGGACAGCACGGCCGCGCTGTCCATCTCGGCCACCTCGAGGTACACCTCGGCGACGGCGTCGAGGCGCTCACTGTCGGCTTCCCGGGCCAGCAGTCGCTCGGCCAACTTCGCCACACATCGGGCGGCGAACATGTCGGTGACCAACACGGTCGGGGTGTCGAGCCAGTCCCGGACGCGGGCGATCACCTGGGTCGCCAGCACGGAATCCCCGCCGAGGGAGAAGAAGTCGTCGTCGGCGCCGACCTTGTCGGCCTCGATGTCGAGTACCTCGGCCACGATCGCCACCAGAGCGGACTCGAGCGGGCTGGCCGGCGCTCGATAAGCTTGTGCCGCAGGCGGTTCGGCGTTGGCGAGCAGACGCGCGACGGCCTTCCGGTCGATCTTGCCGTTGACGGTGAACGGGATCCGGTCGGCCACCACGATGACCTTCGGGATCATGTGCGCCGGAACCAGTTCGGCCATCGCCGCCGTGACGGCTCGCGCGTCGACGGCCTGGTCGTCGGTGCGCACCACCGCAGCCAGCACATCGCGATCACCGGGGATGACCGCGGCGACCGCCGCGTCGACTCCCCCGACCCGCTTCAGCGCGGCCTCCACCTCGCCGGGTTCGATGCGGTAACCGCTGATCTTCACCCGGTGATCGACGCGACCGACGAACTCGAGTGCGCCGTCGGGCAGGTAACGCACGAGATCACCGGTGCGGTACCAGGTTCGGCCCTCGTGTTCGACGAACTTCTCGGCGGTCAGATCGGGCCGCCCGCGGTATCCGCGGGCGATGCCGCGTCCGGTGAACCACAACTCGCCGGGCACCCAGTCGGGGCAGTCGCTGCCGTCGGCGGCCACCACGCGGCAGGCGTTGTTCGGCAACGGTGTGCCGTAGGGCACCGAAGTCCAGTGCGCGGGCGGGTCGTCGACCTCGCAGATGGTCCCGTGCACGGCCGTCTCGGTCGCGCCGCCGAGACCCGCGACGCGCACTTTCGGCGCCGACTCGCGCAGCGCCCGAACGAGTTCCGGGCGCACCCAGTCGCCGCCGAGCAGCACCACCCGAAGTCCTGCCAGCCGGTCTGCGCCGGCCTCGAGCAGCATGTCGAGCCACCCGGGCATCCAGTTCAGAAACGTCACGCCGTGCTGCTGGATCAGCCGCGCCCAGGCGTCGGGGTCACGACGCTGATCCTCGTCGACCACGACGACCGCACCGCCCGCGCGCAGGATCGCGAAGATCTCCAGCACCGACATGTCGGCTTCCAGCGACGCCAGCGCCAGGCTGCGGTCGCCCGTGTCGATGCCGAAGTGGTCGGTGACGAACTCGATGGTGTTCATCACCGCGTCGTGGGTCAGTTCCACACCCTTCGGTTCGCCGGTCGAGCCCGACGTGAACAGCACGTAGGCAAGCGCATTCGGGTCGACATCGGCGGGCTGCCGGTCGGTGTCACGGGCGGTGGCCTCGGCGACGGTGAGGACCGGCACGTCGGCGCGCACCGCATCGGCGCCGCCGCACAGCAGCACCGCCGACACCGCACTCGCGTCGAGGATCCGCGCGGTGCGCTCCGCGGGCTGGTCCGCGCCGATCGGCAGGTAGGCGGCTCCGGCCGCCAGGATGCCGAGCACCGCGGGAATCTGCTCGGCGCACTTCGGGCCGACCAGCGCGACCAGGTCACCGGGCGCAACGCCGTTGTCGCGCAACGCTGCGGTGACGCCCAGCGCGCGGTCGCGCAGTTCGCCGTAGGTCAGCTCGCCGTCCCGGCTCAACACCGCGGGCGCGTCGGGCCCGACCAGCGCGTTGCGGAAGAAGCCGTCGTGGATCGCCTCACCGCTGGGCGCTGTCGTGCCGTTCACCGCCTGTCGCACGGCCCGTTGCGCCTCCGGCACGGCGGGCGGATCCGGCGCGTCCCAGGCCGCATCGTCGGTGGCGAGCCGGGTCAGCTCCGCGAGATGGTAAGCGAACATCGCGTCCGCGACGCCCGGCCGGAACGCGTCGACGCGCACGTCCCAGTTGATCATCAGACCGTCTACGAGCGGTGTCGCCTGCGCGTCGATGAGCACCTGCGGCCCTTGCGAAATCGTCCACACCGGAGCGCCGAACTGGTCGGTGACCTCCCCGGCGAACAGGTCGCCGAGGCCGAGGGCACTGGTGTAGACGATCGGCGCCAACACCTGGTTGCCCCGGTGACGGCCGAGGTCGCGCAGCACCGACAGCCCCGAGTAGCTGGAGTGCCGCGCGGTGTTGTGCAGCGTCTCCTGCACCGCCCGGGCCCGCTGCGCGGGTGTGCGCGTGTTGGCGAGGTCGATGTCGAGCATCAGCGACGACGTGAAGCAGCCGACCAGCTTCTCGACGTCGGGATGGAACGGCTCACGGCCGAACATCGGCAGGTTGAGCAGGAACCGCGGACCGCTCGACCACCGGGCCAGCGCGTTGGCGTACGAGGCCGCGACGGCCATCGCGGGTGTGATCCCACGGCGGTGCGCGGCGGCGAACAGGGCGTCGCGGGTCCCGACGTCGAAGATGTGCCAGAGCCGCACGCTGCGCCGTGGGTCCTGCTGTTCGGCGGGCGGAATGAGCGGCAGCGCAGGCGATTCGGGTAGCTCTGGTATCCGCTCGGCCCACCACTGCAGGTCGTCTGCGGACGGTCCCGGATCCGCAGCGGTCAGCGCGGTCCGGTATTCACGGTAGGTGTAACCGAGGTCGGGCAGGTCGCCTCCGCGGTAGAACACCGCGAGGTCGGCCATGAACTTGCGGTAGCTCACCGCGTCCGCGGCGTTCATGTCCATGTCGACGTGCAGCCGCGTCCGTCCGTCCGGGCGCAGCGACAGGCTCAACTCGAGGACATCGCCGTCGAGGATCTGATGCGACTTCTCATGCCGGATGGCCTCGAGGCGCTGCTCGGCCGCCTCGGGCTCCAGGTCGCGCAGGTCGTGGACTGTCACGGGCAGGCCGCGCTCGCCGATCCGCTGCGTGCCGTCCGGGAGGATCTCGACGCGCAACATCGGATGGCGGGCAACGAGTTTCGTCGCCGCGCACCGTAACCGCTGCGGGTCGACCCCGGCGCCGTCGAACTCGACGTACAGGTGCGCGGCCACGCCGCCGAGCTGCTGATCGTCGTTGCGGCCCAACCACATCGCATGCTGCATGGGCGCCAATGGGAACGGTTCGTCCTCGTCGCCGGCGGGCGCGGCTTCGACCACCCGATCCGGGCCACCGTGGCTGGATCGGTCGGACACCAGCGCCGACCATGCTGCGACGGTCGGGTTCTCGGCGAGCGCGGCGAAGTTGACGTCGATGCCCTGTTTGCGCCAGCGCCCGGACAGCGACATCATGCGAATCGAATCGAGGCCAGACGCGATCAGGTCGGCCTCGGGGTCGACGTCGTCGGGATTCACGCCGAGGAGTTCGGCGACCTCCTCGCGGACGGTGCGGTCGGCCGGTCCCGGAGAGGCGGCGTTTTCCGTCGACGCCGAACCCGTCTCACCAACACCCACGCGATCCTCCAGATTAGTACAGGCTGCCCTAACTAACCCCGGGAACGCTACCTTATATTCGAGGCACCAAACACACCTACCCCGAGGGGCCGCATCCGCCATGAGCACCGGTTTCGAGCAGCGCGCACCAGGAGATCGGCCGCTTGGACACAGCGATTCCGGCGACCTCATGACGGGGTTCGTGCCGTTCCCGCCCGACCGCGCCGAGGAGTACCGACGGGCCGGCTACTGGACCGGTGAGCCGCTCGACTCGATCCTGCGCGACGCCGCCGCGGCGTGGCCGGCGCGCACCGCGGTCATCGACCCCGACGTCAGCTATACGTTTGCCGACCTGGACGCGCGGGCCGACCGCATCGCGGCGGCGCTGGCCGACCGCGGCATCGCCCCCGGCGATCGGATGCTTCTGCAGCTGCCGAACACCTGCGAGTTCGCCGTCACGCTGTTCGGCGTGCTGCGCGCCGGCGTCGTACCGGTCATGTGCCTGCCGGGGCACCGGTCCGCCGAACTGAATCACTTCGCCATGGTCAGCGGTGCCGTCGGCCTCATCGTGCCCGACTCGATCGCCGGCTTCGACTACCGCGAACTGGCCGAGGACCTGGTCCGGGACAACCCGCAGCTGCGCCACGTATTCGTCGACGGCGAGCCGGGCCGGTTCCAATCCTGGTCCGCGCTGGCCGATTTCGAGGGCCCACTGCCCGAGCGCGGGCCCGTCGACCCCGATGTGCCCGCCTTGCTGTTGGTGTCGGGCGGCACGACGGGTCTGCCGAAACTCATCGCCCGCACGCACAACGACTACCTCTACACCGCCAGGACGAGCGCACAGGAGTGCCACCTGACCGGTGACGACGTCTATCTCGTCGTGTTGCCCGCCGGGCACAACTTCCCGTTGGCGTGCCCCGGCCTGTTGGGTTCGATGACCGTCGGCGCCACCTCGGTTTTCACCACCGACGCCAGCCCCGAAGCCGCGTTCGCGTTGATCGACCGCCACAAGGTGACGGTCACTGCCCTGGTCAACGCGCTGGCCAAAGTGTGGACCCAGGCCTGCGAGTGGGAACCCGTGCTGCCGACGTCGCTGCGCCTGGTGCAAGTCGGCGGGTCCCGGATGACGCCGCAGGAGGCCGAGTACATCCTGTCCGGGCTCACGCCGGGACTGCAGCAGATCTTCGGGATGGCCGAGGGAATGTTGAACTTCACCCGGCCCGGTGATCCGGTCGACGTCGTGGTCAACACGCAGGGCAGGCCGATGTCGCCGCACGACGAGATGCGCGTGGTCGACGAGTCCGGCGCTGAGGTGGCACCCGGACAGGAAGGCGAGCTGCTGGTCCGGGGGCCCTACACGCTGAACGGCTATTACCGCGCCGACGAGGCGAACGCGCGGTCGTTCACTCCCGACGGCTTCTACCGCAGCGGTGACCGGGTGCGGATCTTCGCCGACGGTCCGCGGGCCGGCTACGTCGAGGTGACCGGTCGTATCAAGGATGTCATCCACCGTGGCGGTGAGACGGTGTCGGCGTCGGATCTCGAGGAGCACCTGTTCGCGCACCCGGCGGTCTACGCCGCGGCCGCGGTCGCCCTGCCCGACGAGTACCTCGGCGAGAAGATCTGCGCAGCAGTTGTTTTCAAGGGAACGCCGATCACGCTCGCCGAGCTGAACAAGTACCTCGACGAGCGCGGCGTTTCGGCGCACTGCAGGCCCGACGTGCTGGCGCCGCTGCCGTCGCTGCCCAAGACGGCGGTCGGCAAGGTCGACAAGAAGAAGGTGGTCTCGCAGTTGGTGTCCTGAGGCGGGTCATCTCACCTTGGGCTGCCGAAACTGAAGTTGTGCAGCAGATTCCGCCGGCGTCTTTTCGTGCATGACTTCAGTCTGGCCGGGGGTCAGAACGCGATGTGTCCGGTCAGGACACCTGGACCTGCTCGGCGGGCTCGGGGGCCGCGAGCAGTTCGACGATCCGTTCGCTGACGGCCGCTGCGGTCGGGTATTCCCACAGCAGCGTCGGCGGCAACGACAGGCCGGTCTGCTTCTCCAGCTGACGCAGCAGCCCGACCGTCATGATCGAGTCGACGCCCAACTCCACCAACGGCAGAGCGGTGTCGACGTCGCCTTCCGACACGCCCAACTGCGCGGCGACCGCGGCGGCGACGACCTGCGCGACACGCGTCGGGTCGGCGTCGACCAGGCCGGCCGGCGGTGGTCCCTCGCTACCGGAGTCGTCGCTGTCCGTCGGCGCCACGTCGGCGAGCATCGGCACCGAGGCGGCGGCCGGAAGCAGCGGCAGCACAACGACGTTCGGCTCGTCATGCCGCATCGCGAGGTCCAGTGCACGCATCGCCTCGTCCGCCCCGACGGTGTCCATGCCCAACGCATCGAGTTGCGCGGCGACGAAGCCGGACGTCGAACCCATACCCAAGCCTCGCCACGCGGTCCAGGCGATGCTGACGGTGCGGTCGCCGAGATTGCGTCGGTGCCGCGCCATCACGTCGAGGAACGAGTTCGCGCACGCATACGCGCCCTGACCCGGGAACCCCGCCAGGTAGCCACACGACGAGAAGAGCACCAGCCAGTCCAGCTGTTCGGGTGGGAACACCTCGTGCAGGGTCAGCGTGCCGTCGACCTTGGGGCGCATCGCCGCGGTGAAGTCGTCGGGCGTGGTGTTGACCAGCAGCGCGCCCGCCTCGACACCGGCTGCGTGGATCACTCCGCGCACCGGCGGCAGGTCGCGTAGCGCGGCGCGCAGTGTGTCGGCCGCGCCGGGCGCTGCGATGTCCATCGCGACCACGCGCACGGAGACACCCCGCTCCTCGAGCGCGGCGACGGTGCGCACCAACTCCGAATCCGCTTGCCACTGCGAGCGGTCCGGCATGCCGCGACGCGACAGCAACACCAGCCGGCGCGCGCCGATGTCGGCCAGCCGCTGCGCCATCCGCAATCCGAGCACCCCGGTGCCGCCGGTGATCACATAGGTGCCGCCGGCCGAGCACTGCAGCGGCGCACCGGACCCCCGACCCGCATGCGCGAGGCGTGCCGTCTGTGCGACGCCGTCGCGCAGCACCACGACGGGATGGCCGTGCACGGAGGCCAGCACGCCGACCGGAAGCCGATCGTCGGCCACGTCGAGCACCCCGCCGAAGACTTTCGGGTGTTCGGCGGCGGCGACCCTGGCCAACCCCCACAGCGGCGCATGCGCCACGTTCGCGCCCTCGTGCACGCCGCGGGTGAGCACCCACATCCGCGCCCTGGCGCCGTGGTCGAGCAGCGCCCGCAGCGTCTGCGTCACCAGGCCGACCGAACGCTCCGGCGAGTCGTGGCTGCGCGGAAGCACCAGTACCACGGCATCGCGGTCCAATGACTCTGCGGCACTGGCGAGTTGAGCCGCGCCGTCGTGCAGCGCGTACGGCACCTCTGCTTCGGACAGGTCCCGCGTAACGAACTCGCGGGTGGCGGCGTCGCCGCCGACCACCACGACGGCCCCCGGCCGGTCGTCCGGTCGCCATGACACCGGTTGCCACGACACGTGATGCAGCATCCGGGACACATCGCTGCCGGAGGGGTTCTCGAGTTGTTCGAAGGACATCCCGGTCAGTGAGGCGAGCACCTTGCCGGAGTCCTCGGCGAGCAGCACGTCGGTCGAGGTGGTGCCCGGCCTGCGTCGAACATGCAGCAGCGCAACGGCGGGCGGTCGGCCGTGCACCCGGACCCGGTCGATGCGGGCGGGCATCCGCAACCGGGGCGGGCCGTCGAAAACCGTGGAGGCCGCGGACGTCGCGGCGTCCAGCAGCGGGGCCCAGGTGTCCGGTACTGCGCGGTCAGCGCGGGCGGCGACTTTGGCGAGCAGTTCGCCGTCGCCACCGTCCAATTCGAGGATGTCCCAGTCGAATCCCATCGCGGCGACGCCGAGCGTCGCGAGGGTATCGATGACGTGACTCGACGGCAGCCGGTCGCGACACCGCTCGCGGGCGGCGGGCTCGTCGAGCACCTCGCCGAGGAGGTCTTCGATGTCGTCGTCGGCGGCGGCCACCGCGCTGCTGTGGGTGAGCCAGCCGCCATCGTCGGCGTCCTCGTCGTTGTCGACCAGGCGCGTGGCCAGGCTCAGCCCGCGGTCCTGCAGGACCACCTGCACGTCGCGCGCCCGCCCCGGCGCCACCGGGGTACGCAGCCGGACGTCGACGAGATCTGCGCCTGCGCGGTCGCAACGCACGTCCAACTCTGCGGCCGCGCCCAGGAAGGTGTTGACGATGACCGCCGCCGGCACGATCTCGGTGCCTTTCACCGGATGGTTGCCCGGGTACGGGCGGGTGTCCAGGTCGACCCGCGTCTGCCACATCTTCGACGCCACCGCGCCGGTCACCTCTGTCCGGCCACCGAGCAGAGTGTGGCTGTCGACGTCGTGCACGCCGCGGCCACCCGGCGGTGGCGTCGGGGTGCGCCAGAACCGCCGGTGCTGCCACTGGGTCACCGGCAGGTCAGCCGCCCACGGTGCAGCCGGCAGGCCGGGATCGACCGGCGCGCCGTAGCAGTGCAACGCAGCGACCGCCGTTGCCACAGAACGCATTTCGGGCCGCTCCCGGCGCAGCAGCGGGACGACGGCGTGCTGGTCGGCCCCAGCAGCGGTTAGTGTCTCGGCGATCGAGTGCGCCACCACCGGATGCGCCGAAACCTCGAGGAACAGCCGGTGCCCGTCCTCGATCGCGGCCGAGACCGCTTCGGCGAACCGCACCCGGTCGCGCAGGTTCGCCACCCAGTAGTGCTGGTCCCGGCGTGCCGCAGACCGCGGGTCGGCCAATGCCGTTGTGTAAAGCCGGGTTTCGGGTTGCCGCGGCGGGGGCAACTGGGCGGTGAGGCTTCCGAGCTCGCCGGTGAGCGCGTCCATCGCGGGGCTGTGGAACGCGACATCGGTGTTGACCCGCCGCACCATCACGCCCTGATCGGTCCACTCCTGGCAGACGTCATCGACCGCGCCGGTCATGCCGGAGATCACCGTCGACTCCGGCGATGCGCTGATCGCGGCCACCACATCGGTTCGTCCGGCCAGCCGCCGATCGGCCTCGCCGAACGGAAGGCGCACCAGCGCCATGGCGCCCTGACCCATCACCGACCGGAAGCCCCGGGCGCGGTAACACGCCACCGCAGCGCCGACGGTCAGGTCGAACACGCCCGCGGTGACGCACGCGGCGACCTCCCCGACCGAGTGACCGATCACCGCCGCCGGTGTGACACCGCGGGCCCGCAGCATCGTGGCCAGGCCCACCTGCATCGCGAAGGTCAACGCCTGCACCCGGTCCGTACCACCGAGGTGCCCGGTGGTCAGCGCTTCCCGCGCCGAGAACCCCAGCTCGGCGGTGAACACCGGGTCGACGGTGTCCACTACATCAGCGAATTCCGGTGCTGTGGCGAGCAATTCGCGACCCATACCGGCCCAGTGCGAGCCGTGGCCGGAGAACACCCAGACGGCGCCGGCGGCCGCGGCGGGCAGCGCCGTCCCGGTCACCACAGCGGCATCCGGTTCGTCTTCGGCCAAGGCGGCCAAGCTCGCAGCCACCCCGGCCACGTCGTCCGCATCGTCGGCGACCACCGCGGCGCGGACCGGCTCGTGCGAGCGGCGCGTCCACAGGGTGGCCGCGACCTCGGCCAGCGGTGGCGGATCGCTTCGCAGGTACTCCGCGAGCGCACCCGCCTGGCTGCGCAAGCGGGCCGTGCTGCGGGCCGAGACCGGGATGATCATGGAACACTGCGGGTTTCGAGCGGGTTCAGCGGCCGCTCGGCTGGCCGGCGCCTCCTCGAGGAGTACGTGCGCGATGGTGCCGCCGTAGCCGTAACTGCAGACCGCGGCGCGCCTGGGCGCATCGCCGACACGGTCCCACGACTCGACCTGCGTCGGCACCCGCAACCCGCTCTCGGCCCAGTCCACCGCGGGTGTCAGCGAGGTGAGGCCCGCCGTCGGCGGAATGGTCCGGTGATGCAGCGTCAGCGCGGCCTTGATGAGCCCGATTACCCCGGCGCCACCTTCGAGGTGGCCGACGTTGGGCTTGACCGACCCGATGCGGCACTTCTCGTCGGCGGGTCTGTCCACTCCGTAGACCGATGCGAGTGCCCGCACCTCGGTGGGGTCGCCGGACGGTGTGCCGGTGCCGTGCGCCTCGACGAAGCCGACGCTCGCGGGTGCGATGCCGGCGAATTGGCAAGCGCGTCGGAACATCTCGGCCTGCGCCTCGCCGTTGGGCGACATGATGCCGACGGTGCGACCGTCCTGCGCGACGGCGCCACCCCGCACGACCGCGTACACGTGGTCGCCGTCGCGGATTGCGTCGGCGAGACGCTTGAGCACCACCACACCCGCGCCTTCACCGCGCCCGTAGCCGTCGGCGGCGGCGTCGAAGGTCTTGCAGCGGCCGTCGGGGGCCGTCGCACCCGCTACGTCGAGCACGCGGGTCAGCCCCGGCCCGATCAACGCGCTGACCCCACCCGCCAGCGCCAGCGACGTCTCACCGGCGTTGAGCATCTGGCACGCCTGGTGCACGGCGACCAGCGAAGCCGCGCATGCGGCGTCGAGAGCCACACTGGGGCCGCGCAAGTCGAGCAGGTGTGACACCCGGTTGGCGATGCCGCACAGCGACGTGCCGATCCCGGTCCACGCTTCGATCCCGGGCAGGTCCTCCATGATGAGCTTGCCGTAGTCGTCGGAGTTGACACCCATCAGCACGGCGGTGTCGCTGCCCGCCAACGACTTCGGCGAAACCCCGGCGTGTTCGAGCGCCTCCCAGCTCACTTCCAGCGCCAGCCGCTGCTGGGGGTCCATCAGCTCCGCCTCGCGCGGTGAGACCCCGAAGAACTCGGCGTCGAAGCCGGACAGGTCGTCGAGGAACGTCCCCCATCGCGTGACGTCCTTGAGCACCGCGGCGTTGCGCGGGTCGCGGCGCCGGTAGGGCTCCCAGCGTTCGTCCGGCACCTCGCGGACGTCGCTGCCGCCGTCGAGCAGGAAGTTCCAGAACTGTTCGGGCGTTCCGATCGAACCGGCCACCCGGCAGCCCATCCCGATGATCGCGATCGGCTCGGGTCGTGTGGAGTCGGCGGTCGAGGCGTCGGTGTGGGTCACGTCAGGTGAGTCCCGGACTCTGGATAGCCTTGCCTAAGAATCCACACGCCATGGCCGCAATACTGGCATATCCGGGCTGGTTTTTGGGATCTACGCGGACCGCTCGGAGGTGGTGCCGGTCACGTTGCGGGCACTCGCCGCATCTAATCGAGCAGATCGCGGACCACGGCGTCGGCCAGCAGGCGGCCGCGACCGGTGAGCACCAGCCGGTCGGCCACCGGGGTCAGCAGCCCGTCGGCGACGGCGCTGTCGGCCCGCCGCCGTTCGGATTCGGTCAGCAAGCTCGTCGGCAGCCCGTCGCGCAGCCGCACCCGCAGCATCACATCCTCGATGTGCATGGTCTCGGCGTCGAGCTGCTCACAGTCGGCCACCGGTAGCCGGCCGTCGGCCAGCATTTGCGCATACGTGTTGGGATGCTTGACGTTCCACCATCGGACCCCGCCGACGAAGCCGTGCGCCCCGGGCCCTGCGCCCCACCATTGGCCGCCGTTCCAGTAGCCGATGTTGTGCAGGCATTCACCGCTCGGGCGGCTCCAGTTGGAGACCTCGTACCAGTCGAAACCAGCCGCCGTCAGGCGTGCGTCGAGCAGCTCGTAGCGGCGGGCCAGCACGTCGTCGTCGGGCGGTGCGAGCTCGCCGCGGCGGACCCGACGGGCCATCGCGGTGCCGTCCTCGACGACCAGCGCGTAGGCCGAGACGTGATCGACCCCGGCCTCGATGACGGTGTCGACCGAGCGCAGCAGGTCGTCGTCGGACTCCCCCGGTGTGCCGTAGATGAGGTCGAGGTTGACGTGCTCGAACCCGGCCGCCCGGGCTTCCCGCGCCGCGCCGAGCGCGCGGCCCGGTGAATGGGTGCGGTCCAGCACCGCCAGCACATGGGGCGCCGCCGACTGCATCCCCAGCGAGACCCGCGTGTATCCGGCCTCGCGCAGCTGGTCGAACAGCAGCGGCGAGGTCGACTCGGGGTTGGCCTCGGTGGTGACCTCGGCGTCGGGCGCCAGCGGGAAATGCGTGCGCACGGCGTCGAGCACCGCGGCCAGGCCCGCGCCGCCCAGCAGGGATGGCGTGCCGCCGCCGACGAACACGGTGTCGACCTGCGGCGCGCTGCCCAGCCGCTGTGCCGCCGACGGCAGCTCGGCACGCAGCGCGACCAGCCACTGGGCGGGGTCGGCGCCGCCCAGCTCGGCGGGGGTGTAGGTGTTGAAGTCGCAGTAACCGCAGCGGGTGGCGCAGAACGGCACGTGGATGTAGACGCCGAACGGCCGCCCCGGCGTGGGCGCGACGGCCGGCAACTCAGCCGGGGCGGTTCGGGTCATGCCAACGATTGTCCGCCTGGGCGCGAGATCGCAGCCACGCAGGCGCCTACTCGTACTCTGCTGCGTGATCGCGGCCTCGATACGCGGTTTCTGCTCACCGTGACCGTATATTCTGCCCGGTTAGGGCATATGTCGGTGTCCGTGGCACAATTGGGCACGTGACCGCCGTCCGCAGCTTCCCCCAGCGTGTAGCCCTGGTGGCGCGGCGGCATGTCGATTTCAAGCGCGTCTGTAGCTGTTGTTGTCTGCCCTGACGCCGTAGACCTGCCCACCTGTATTTCAGCTGGCCGCCGGATCTGCGCCGCCGGACAGCCCCGGTGATGACGCGCGATCCGGCTCCACAGAGGAGCCACGACCATGACCACAGCGGAATCCAAGGCCAAGCCCGCCAAACGCCCCCGCGCCGAGGGCCAGTGGAAACTCGGCTACCGCGAACCGCTCAACGCCAACGAGCAGTTGAAGAAGGACGATGACGCGCTCAACGTGCGGGCCCGCATCGTCGACGTCTATTCCAAGACCGGCTTCGACGGCATCGACAAGACCGATCTGCGCGGCCGCTTCCGCTGGATGGGCCTGTACACCCAGCGTGAGCAGGGCTATGACGGTACCTGGACCGGTGACGAGAACGCCGACCTGCTCGAGGCCAAGTACTTCATGATGCGGGTGCGCTGCGACGGCAAGGCGCTCACCGCCGCCGCACTGCGCACGCTCGGCGAGATCTCCACCGAGTTCGCCCGCGACACCGCCGACATCTCCGATCGGATGAACCTGCAGTATCACTGGCTCGAGATCGAGAACGTGCCCGAGATCTGGGAGCGGCTGGCCGCACACGGGCTGCAGACCACCGAGGCCTGCGGGGACTGCCCGCGCGGCATGCTGGGCTCGCCGCTGGCGGGGTTGTCGCTCGACGAGGTCCTCGATCCGACGCCTGCGCTCGACGAGATCGTGCGTCGCTACATCGGCAATCCCGAGTACTCGAACCTGCCACGCAAGTACAAGACCGCGATCTCCGGATTGCAGGACGTCGCCCACGAGGTCAACGACGTCTCGTTCATCGGGGTCGACCATCCCGAACACGGCCCGGGGCTCGATCTGTGGGTGGGCGGCGGCCTGTCCACCAACCCGATGCTGGCGCAGCGACTCGGCGCGTGGGTTCCGCTCGACGAGGTGCCCGACGTGTGGGAGGCCGTCACCGCGGTGTTCCGCGACTACGGCTACCGGCGGCTGCGGTCCAAGGCAAGGCTGAAGTTCCTGATCAAGGACTGGGGCGTGGAGAAATTCCGCCAGGTGCTCGAGGACGAGTACCTGGGGCGCAAGCTCATCGACGGGCCCGCCCCCGAACCGGTCAAGCACCCGATCGACCATGTCGGCATCCAGAAGCTCAAGAACGGACACAACGCCGTCGGTGTCGCGCCGGTCGCGGGCCGCGTCTCCGGCACGATCCTGAGCAAGGTCGCCGATCTCGCCGAAGCGGCGGGCTCGGACCGGATCCGCTTCACGCCCTACCAGAAGTTGATCATCCTCGATGTGCCCGACGACAAGGTCGACGAACTGGCGGCCGGTCTCGAGGCGCTCGGGTTGCCGCCGCAGCCGTCGCACTGGCGCAAGAACCTGATGGCCTGCACCGGCATCGAGTTCTGCAAGCTGTCGTTCACCGAGACGCGTACCCGGGCCCAGGGGCTGGTTCCCGAGCTGGAGAAGCGGCTCGAGGACATCAACGCCCAGCTCGACGTGCCGATCACGATCAACATCAACGGCTGCCCGAACTCGTGCGCGCGCATCCAGGTCGCCGACATCGGGTTCAAGGGCCAGATGGTCGACGACGGCAACGGCGGTTCGGTCGAGGGTTTCCAGGTGCACCTGGGCGGCAGCCTCGGTCTGGACAGCGGTTTCGGCCGCAAGCTGCGCCAGCACAAGGTGCTGTCCTCTGAACTCGGCGACTACATCGACCGCGTCGTCCGGAACTTCGTGAAACAACGCGAGCATGGTGAGCGTTTCGCTACGTGGGCACTACGAGCAGACGAGGCGGACCTGAGGTGACGGAGTTGATGACAGAGGACGACCTGCAGGCATTGGCCGAGCGCGGTGCGGCCGAACTCGACGGGGCCAGCGCGCTCGACCTGCTGCGCTGGACCGATGAGAATTTCGGCGGCAACTACATCGTGGCGTCGAACATGCAGGATGCGGTGCTCGTCGACCTGGCCGCCAAGGTGCGCCCCGGTGTCGACGTCCTGTTTCTCGACACCGGATACCACTTCGTGGAGACCATCGGCACCCGCGACGCCGTCGAGGCTGTCTACGACGTCAACGTCGTCAATGTCAGACCGGAGAACAGCGTGGCCGAGCAGGACGAGTTGTTCGGCAAGGACCTGTTCGCCCGCGAGCCCAACGAATGCTGCCGGATGCGCAAGGTGGAGCCGCTGTCGGCGGCGCTGCGCGGATACTCCGCATGGGTGACCGGCATCCGCCGGGTCGAGGCACCCACGCGTGCCAACGCCCCACTGATCAGCTGGGATAAGGCATTCGGCCTGGTCAAGATCAACCCGTTGGCGGCCTGGACCGATGAGGACATGCAGGCCTACATCGAGGCCAACGGCGTGCTCGTCAATCCCCTTGTGGACGAAGGCTATCCGTCGATCGGCTGCGCGCCGTGCACGGCGAAGCCGGTCGAGGGCGCCGATCCGCGCAGCGGCCGGTGGGCGGGCACCGGCAAGATCGAATGCGGGCTGCACGCGTCGTGACGGTGCTTGCACCAGCCCGTCGCGCTCTGGTGCTGACGGCCCACGGCAGCGCCGATCCCCGGTCGGCGGCGGTGACACATGCGGTCGCGGGCCGCATTCGACGGCTGCGGCCGTGGCTCGACGTCCGTGCGGCGTTCCTCGAACAGAACGGGCCTTACCTGACTGACACGTTGCGTGAGCTGGATGGCCCCGGTGTCGTCGTCCCGTTCCTGCTCGCCGACGCCTACCACGCGCGTATCGACATTCCCACTGTCATCGAGGAGTCCGGTGCCGTGGTGGACCGGGCCGAGGTTCTCGGCGAGGACCCGGCCCTGATGACGGTGTTCCGCCGGCGCCTCGCCGAGGCCGGGGTATCCCCCGACGACGACGGCCTCGGTGTGATCGTCGTCGCGGTCGGCACCTCCAGGGAAGCCGCCAACGCGCGCACCGCCACAGTGGCGCACACCCTCGGCGCCGGAACTCGTTGGCGCGGAACTCAGATCGCCTTCGCCACCGGTGCCTACCCCGGCGTCGCCGACGCCGCGGAGCGGCTGCGCGCCGACGGCGCCGAGCGCCTCGTCATCGCCCCCTGGTTTTTGGCGCACGGCCGCATCACCGACCGGGTGAGGGCGTACGCCGCCGCGAACGGCATGGCGATGGCCGAACCGCTGGGCTCGCACAACCTGGTCGCCGCGACGGTGCTGGACCGCTTCGACGCGGTGGTCGCCGAGGACCTCGTCGCGGCGTAGCCGCTCAGCGACTCGTCGTCGGCGGCGGCGTGTCGGCCACGGGCAGTTCGGTGTCGGCGGGAATCGCCGGCACGCGGGTGGCGCGCACGTATACGGTGTCGCCTTCGCGCAGTCCGAGCGCCTCGGCGTCGCCGCGGGTGATCTGTGCGGTGAACGGCGTCTGCGTTGCGGCGTTGGTCAATTCGACGCGAACTTCGAAGCCCAGCATGACGATCCGGTCGATGACCGCGCGCACCACGCCGGCGCTCTGCACCGAGTCGTCGGTCGAGGCGATCGCCATCTCGGGATTGCGTCCCACCCGGATGTCGTGCGGGCGCACCAGGGCTCCGTTCAACGACGACACCGCGCCGAGGAACGACATCACGAACGCATTCGCCGGCTCGTCGTAAACCTGTGTCGGCGAACCGATCTGCTCGATACGGCCCTTGTTGAGCACCGCGATCCGGTCGGCGACGTCGAGGGCCTCGGACTGGTCGTGGGTGACCAGCACCGTCGTCACGTGCACCTCGTCGTGCAGACGCCGTAGCCACGCCCGCAGATCCTCGCGCACCTTGGCATCCAACGCGCCGAACGGCTCGTCGAGCAGCAACACCTGCGGGTCCACCGCGAGCGCGCGGGCAAGCGCCATGCGCTGCCGCTGACCGCCGGAGAGCTGGTTCGGGTAGCGGGTCTGAAAACCCGCCAGCCCAACAACTTCCAGGAGGTTGTCGACCTTTTCGGCGATCTCGGCCTTCGGCCGCTTGCGGATCTTGAGTCCGAACGCGACGTTGTCGCGGACGGTGAGGTGCTTGAACGCGGCATAATGCTGGAAGACGAAACCGATACCGCGTCGCTGCGGCGGAATCTTGGTCACGTCACGGCCGTTGATCGTGATCGTGCCACTGTCGGGCTGATCCAGCCCGGCGATCGCGCGCAGCAGGGTGGACTTGCCCGAGCCGCTGGGCCCCAGCAGCGCGGTGAGCGAGCCGGCGGGCACGTCGAAGTCGACGTTATCGAGCGCGGCGAAGTCGCCGTAGCGCTTGTTGGCGCCCTGTACGGTGATCGCGTTCGGCACAGCCGTCGTCTCCTGTTCTACTCGGTCGTCTTCTGGCGGCGGGCGTCGAGAATCACCTGGGCGATCAACACGATCACCGCCACCGCCATCAGCAGCGTCGAGATCGCGTAGGCACCGTATTCCGCGCCGCGCGCATGGCGATCCGACACCAGCAGGGTCAGCGTCTGCGAGGTGCCCGGCAGGTTCGACGACACCATGATCACCGCGCCGTACTCGCCGAGGGTACGGGCGACCGTCAGCACCACGCCGTACATCAGGCCCCACTTGATCGAGGGCAGGGTGACCCGCCAGAACGTCTGCCACGAACTGGACCCCAGCGTCGACGCCGCCTCTTCCTGGTCGGTGCCCAGCTCATGCAGGACGGGTTCGACCTCGCGGATGACGTACGGGACCGTGACGAAGATGCTCGCCAGCACGATGCCCGGCAAGCCGAAGATGATCTTGAGCCCGAGGTTGTTCTCGACGAAGCCGAACGCTCCGGCGCTGCCCCACAACAGGATCAACGCGACACCGACCACCACCGGAGATACCGCGAACGGCAGGTCGATGACCGCCTGAAGCAGGCTCTTGCCGCGGAACCGGTTGCGCGCCAGCACCAGTGCCGTCGGCACCCCGAAGAACACGTTGAGCGGGACCACGATCGCGACCACCAGCAGCGAGAGCTGCAGCGCCGAGATCGCCGCCGGTGTGGTGATCGACTCGACGAAGGTGCCGATGCCGGGAGCCAACGTGCGCCACAGGATGAGCCCGACGGGCACGACCAGCAGGACCAGCAGGTAGCCGAGCGCGACGAAGCGCAGAACGTATCGGGCCGCGGGCGAGGGGGTCACGTCTCGAGCTCCTGACGCTTGGCGGCCCGGGCCCCGACGGTGCGCAGGATGAACAACACGACAAAGGAAAACGACAGCAGCACAATGGAAACCGCGGCGGCCCCGGTCCGGTCGTCGAATTCGATGAGGGTCCGGATGTACTGGGAGGACACCTCGGTCTCCCCCGGCACCGCTCCGCCGATCAGCACGACGGAGCCGTACTCGCCGATCGCGCGGGAGAACGCCAGACCGGTCCCCGACAGCAGCGACGGCAGCAGCGCGGGCAGGATCACCAGCCGGAAGATGGTGAAGTTGTCGGCGCCCAATGACGCCGCGGCCTCCTCCACCTCCCGGTCCAACTCGAGCAGCACCGGCTGCACCGAGCGCACCACGAACGGCAGCGTGACGAACAGTAGCGCGGTGGCCACTCCCCACTTCGTGTGCTGGATGTGCACTCCGACCGGGCTGTTCGGGCCGTAGAGCGCGAGCATCACCAGGCTGGCGACGATGGTGGGCAACGCGAACGGCAGGTCGATGATCGCGTCGACCAGCCGCTTTCCGGGGAAGTCGTCGCGGGTGAGCACCCAGGCGACCAGCAGACCGAAGAACAGGTTCACCACCGCGACGACCGTCGAGATCGTCAACGTCACGCGAAACGATTGCAGCGCCGCGTTGGACGTCACCGCCTCCCAGAACGCAGCCCACCCGCCGCCCGCGGACTGCCAGACGATCGCGGCCAGTGGCAGCAGCACGATCACCGACAGCCACGTCGTCGCGACGCCGACACGCAGCCGAGTGCTGCCGTACCGGCCGGCAAAGATGCCGGGGTCGAGCGCAGCTGTCATCCCGTCGCCTGTTTGTAAATCTTTGTGATCGAGCCGTTGTCCTTGTCGAACAATGCCGGATCGACGGCGCTCCAGCCACCCAGGTCGGCGATCGTCCACAGTTTCTGCGGGGCCGGGAAGTCGGCCGCGAAGTCCTCGGCGACCGCCGGATCGACCGGCCGGAAACCGGCCTGCGCCCAGATCTTCTGGGCCTCCGGGGTGTAGAGGAAGTTCTTCAGCGCATTCGCCTTGTCCTGATGCGCGCTGGAGGTCACCACCGCGACGGGATTCTCGATCTTGAACGTCTGCGGTGGGTTGACGTGTTCGACGGGCTTGCCCTGCCGCTCTATGTTGATCGCCTCGTTCTCATAGCTGAGCAGCACGTCGCCGGTGCCCTGCAGGAACAGGTCGCTGGCCTCGCGGCCCGACGTCGGCCTGGTCTTGATGTGTTCGGTGACGAGCTGGTTCACGAACTCGAGGCCTGCCTGCGGGTTCTGGCCGCCGTTGCTCTTGGCGGCGTACGGCGCCAACAGGTTCCACTTTGCCGAACCGGAACTCAACGGGCTGGGGCTGACCACTTCGAGCCCGGGTTGCAGAAGGTCGTCCCAGTCCTTGATGTTCTTCGGGTTGCCCTCGCGGACAACCAGGGAGACCACCGACCCGAACGGGATGCCCTTCGTGACGCCGGCGTTCCAGTCCTCGGCGACCTTGCCCGCCTCCACCAGGCGGGTGATGTCGGGTTCGACCGAGAAGTTCACGACGTCGGCGGGTTTGCCGTCGACCACCGCGCGCGACTGATCACCAGACGCACCGTAGGACGTCGTGACCGCCACGCCGTCACCTTCCTCGCTGGCCGCGAATGCCGGCAGGATCTCTCTCCAGCCGGGTTCGGGCACCGCGTAGGCGACGAGCGTCAGGGTGGTTTCGGCGTCGCCGCCCTGCCGGTCGCCGCCCGGCACATCGCTCGACCCGCCTCCGCACGCGGCGAGCAGGGTCGCGGTGGTCGCGAGCGCCGCGGCGGCGCGCCAGGAGGTGCGGATGTTGCCCATCGGTGACCTTTCGTTACGGGATTTCGGCGGAATCCGTTCCGACGGAAAGGCGATGGATCGGCACGAGGGCGCCATGCCACAGCCGTCACCGACACCGAACCGCGGACGGGTAGGGAGTCAGCAACAACAACAGACATCGGCGACAGCGCTCGAACCCACGGCAATGAGGGCCAACACATGGCCGCTCTTGTTGCCGGACGCTGTTTGCATGGCGCGAAGCCTAACAGAGTTGGCGTAACCTGCCCGGCAACGGATTCGCAGGTGTCACCGGGTGACCAGCCACATGACGAGCACCAGGATCACCAGGATGACGAGCACCAGCGTCACCCGCGAACGGGGCATCCCGCCGCTCACCGGTCGACGTCGCCATCGTCGTGGCGAATGTGACGCACCAACCTGATCCCGTTGCCCAGCGCGCCGTCGAGCACGACCGCGACGCCGTAGGCCAGCGCGAGCACCACCGGCATCACCACCGCGGTCTGGGCGACGAACGGCAGGCCGGAGAGCCACAGCTCGACGCCGTCCCACCAACTGAGGAAGCCACCCACACGGCCAGCCTAGGCGATGCGAAGATGGGCTCGTGGCAGCCGACTGGGGCCCCGCCCGCCGGGCCGGGGACACCACCTGTGTCGTGGTCGGCGGCGGCCCGGCGGGCGTGATGCTCGGGCTGTTGCTCGCCCGCGCCGGCGTCGAGGTCACGGTGATGGAGAAGCACGCCGATTTCCTTCGCGACTTCCGCGGTGACACGGTGCACGCCAGCACGCTGCGACTGCTCGACGAGTTGGGGCTGTCCGACGAGTTCGCCGCAGTGCCGCACCGCGAGATCGACACGTTGGCGATGACGGTGCAAGGCATGCGGTTTGCGATGGACCTGCGACGTATTCCCGGCCCGCACAAGCACATTGCGCTGGTCCCGCAGTGGGACTTCCTCGAACTGCTGGCGTCGGCCGCCGAACGGGAGCCGTCCTTCACGCTGCTGCGCAGCACCGAGGTGCTGGGGCCGGTCTTCGAGGACGGTGTCGTTGCCGGCGTCCGTTACCGAGGTGCCGACGGTGGGATCCGCGAGATGCGTGCGGCGCTGACCGTCGCCTGCGACGGGCGGTCTTCGACGATGCGCACCGCGATGGGTCTCACGCCGAAGAACTTCGGCGTGCCGATGGACGTCTGGTGGTTCCGGGTGCCCCGCGACGCCGACGATCCGCACGGGCTCGCCGGCGTGCTCGGTGCGGGGCACGCCCAGATCGTCATCGACCGCGGCGACTATTTCCAATGCGCGTATGTCATCCCCAAGGGCCGCGACCAGCAGCTACGCGCAAAGGGCATCGAGTCGCTGCACCGCGGTGTGGTGGCCCTGGTGCCGTGGCTGGCCGACCGCGTCGGCGCGGTGACATCGTTCGACGACGTGAAACTGCTCGATGTGCAACTCAACCGGCTCCCGCGCTGGTACACCGATGGTTTGCTGCTGATCGGCGACGCTGCCCATGCGATGTCGCCGGTGGGCGGCGTCGGGATCAACCTCGCGGTGGCCGACGCCGTCGCGGCGGGGCGGATCCTGGCCGGCCCGTTGCGCTCGGGAACGCTGTCCACCAGGCATCTGGCGCGGGTGCAGGCCCGGCGGTGGCTGCCGACGGCGCTGATCCAGTCGGTGCAGAAGCTGATCCACCGGCGCGTCATCGCGGTCGCCGTCACGGCAACCGGACCCGCCGATCCGCCCCTGCTGGTGCGCGCCGCCGCCAGGCTGCCGTTGCTGCGGAGGGTTGCCGCCTACGGCGTCGCGATCGGGCCCCTGCCCGAACGCATCCCGGCCTTTGCCCGCCGGTGACGGCGCGAGGCGCCCGGCACACCCGGCCGATGAGTAGACGCCGGACACATCGGCAGTCGATGATGTCGGCATGGTTCTGCAACAAACCGGGCCGTCGGACGGGTCCACGGAGACCGAAAACGGGGCGAAACCCGCGCACGCCGTGGTGGCGGACACCCCGCTGACGGTGACCGCCCCGACGCCCTACGCGCCGGGCGGGGCGTTGCGGAACCCGTTTCCGCCGATCGCCGACTACGCGTTCTTGTCCGACTGCGAGAACACCTGTCTGATCTCCTCGGCCGGGTCCGTCGAGTGGCTGTGCGTGCCGCGGCCCGACTCGCCCAGCGTGTTCGGCGCGATCCTGGACCGCGGCGCCGGCCACTTCCGGCTCGGTCCCTACGGGGTGTCGGTGCCTTCGGCCCGCCGCTATCTGCCCGGCAGCCTGATCCTCGAGACGACGTGGCAGACCCACACCGGCTGGCTGATCGTGCGCGACGCGCTGGTGATGGGCCCCTGGCACGACCTGGAGGCACGGTCGCGCACCCATCGCCGCACCCCCATGGACTGGGACGCCGAGCACATCCTGCTGCGCACCGTGCGATGTGTGAGCGGCACCGTCGAGTTGGTGATGAACTGCGAGCCGGCGTTCGACTACCACCGCGTCCCCGCGACGTGGGAGTACTCGGCCCAGGCCTACGGCGAGGCGATCGCTCGGGCCACCCGCGACGCCGACGCGCACCCGACCCTGCGGCTCACCACGAACCTGCGGCTCGGCCTGGAAGGCCACGAGGCGCGGGCACGCACCCGGATGAAGGAGGGTGACAACGTCTACGTCGCGCTGTCCTGGTCCAAACATCCGGTGCCGCAGACCTACGACGAGGCCGCCGACCGGATGTGGCAGACCAGCGAGGCTTGGCGGCAGTGGATCAACGTCGGCGACTTCCCCGACCATCCGTGGCGGTCCTACCTGCAGCGCAGCGCGCTGACGCTCAAGGGGTTGACCTACTCCCCGACCGGTGCGCTGTTGGCGGCTCCCACCACATCCTTGCCGGAAACGCCTCGGGGCGAACGTAACTGGGACTACCGCTACGCGTGGGTGCGCGACTCGACGTTCGCGTTGTGGGGCCTCTACACGCTGGGCCTGGACCGCGAGGCCGACGATTTCTTCGCGTTCATCGCCGACGTGTCCGGCGCGAACAACGGTGAGCGCCACCCGCTTCAGGTGATGTACGCCGTCGGCGGGGAGCGCACGCTGGTCGAGGAGGAGCTGCACCACCTGTCCGGTTACGACGGCGCGCGGCCCGTGCGCATCGGCAACGGGGCCTATAACCAGATGCAGCACGACATCTGGGGCACCATGCTCGATTCGGTGTACCTGCACGCCAAGTCGCGCGAGCAGATCTCCGACACACTGTGGCCGGTGCTCAAGCAGCAGGTCGAAGAGGCGATCAAGCATTGGAAGCAGCCGGACCGCGGGATCTGGGAGGTGCGTGGCGAGCCGCAGCACTTCACCTCGAGCAAGATCATGTGCTGGGTGGCGCTGGACCGCGGCTCCAAACTGGCCGAACTGCAAGGTGAGAAGTCCTATGCCCAGCAGTGGCGGGCGATCGCCGAGGAGATCAAGGCCGACGTGCTCAAGAACGGCGTCGACTCCCGCGGTGTGCTGACGCAGCGCTACGGCGACGACGCGCTCGACGCCTCACTGCTGCTGGCGGTGCTGACCCGGTTCCTTCCGCCCGACGACCCGCGGGTGCGGGCCACCGTGCTGGCGATCGCCGACGAACTCACCGAGGAAGGCCTGGTGCTGCGCTACCGCGTCGAGGAGACCGACGACGGGCTGTCCGGCGAGGAGGGCACCTTCACGATCTGCTCGTTCTGGTTGGTGTCGGCGCTGGTCGAGATCGGCGAGGTGAGCCGCGCCAAGCACCTGTGCGAGCGGCTGCTGTCGTTCGCCAGCCCGCTGCACCTGTACGCCGAGGAGATCGAGCCGCGCACCGGCCGGCACCTCGGCAATTTCCCGCAGGCGTTCACGCATCTGGCGTTGATCAACGCGGTGGTGCACGTTATCCGGGCCGAGGAGGAGGCCGACAGCTCCGGCGTTTTCGTGCCCGCCAACGCCCCGATGTGAGCCGAATCCGCAACTTGTTGCGTCCTTGGAGGGCTACCGTCGTCAGTACTGTGGGGCGCCCGCGCGGGTGCCAAGAGGATGACGGCCATGAGCATCGACGGCATCAAGACCACGCCTGCGGCGGCGCTACATCAACCCACCGACCAGATGTGGCG
This sequence comes from Mycobacterium sp. IS-3022, assembly GCF_001500065.1. GTDB lineage: Bacteria > Actinomycetota > Actinomycetes > Mycobacteriales > Mycobacteriaceae > Mycobacterium. The sequence goes on along the minus strand of NZ_LQIN01000012.1, from coordinate 390,124 downwards.
CGACATATTGCCCCAACTGCAGACCTTCGTGCGCCGGCGGATCGCGGACCCCAACCGGGCCGACGATCTCCTGGCCGACATTCTGCTTCGCATCCACCAGAATGTGGGCGCGCTCAACGACGAGGAGAAGCTGCCGAACTGGGCCTTGCGGATCGCCCGAAACGCGATCGTCGACGAGTACCGACGAGCAGGCCGGAACCGGGAACATCCGGTGTCGACCTTGTCCGAACGGTCCGACCCCGCGCTCACCGACGACGACGAGCCCGCCGCGCTTCACGAGCTGTCCGCTTGCCTGCGGCCGCTTCTCGCCGGGCTGCCGGTGGAGCAGCGGATGGCGGTGGAGATGATCGACCTCGACGGGGTGAGCCAAGCCGAAGCAGCACAGCGAGCCGAGGTCTCCCTGTCGGGGATGAAGTCACGCGTGCAGCGCGGGCGCCGACGGCTCGCGGAGCTGCTCGGGCAGTGCTGCGCACTGACGCTCGACGCTCGGGGCATGCCGATGGACTACGAGCCGCCACCGGGCTGCGAATGCGCTGGGCGCTGACTCCGCAGCCCGACTCGGCTTCTTTCAGGCGCAGCAGGTGCTTTCGACGGAATCGATTGCCGCGCAGCTGGCCTCGCATACGGACGAGGGTGCGGCGTCGGGGTTCGCCGGATTGTCGTCGGTGACAGTGTAGAACTCCCACCAGCCGAGCGGCACATCGGGAGCGGTGACGAACACCTTGTCTTGTGTTGCGTGACAACAGACATCGTGCTCGGCGACGGCGATCTCGAGGCCGACAGCTCTGAAGCGCTCCTGCGCCGCGGTGACCTGCTCGGCTGTGTCGGCTTCGACGCCGAGATGGTTGAGGGTCTCGTCCGCGCCGGGTTTTTCGATCAGCACCAGCTTCAACGGCGGGTCGTCGATCACGAAATTGGCGTAGCCATCACGCACCTTGTGCGGCGGTACGCCAAACATCTTCTCGTAGAACACGGTCGCCGCCGAAACGTCATCGACGTTCAGCGCGAGCTGGATTCGTGTGGTGGCCACGGTGGGTCCTTTCAGGGGAAGTACTTGACGCCTGTTCTGACGCATGCGTGTGTCTACGGACGCACCGGCCGATGTGATCGTGCGTCTTTCTCGACGGAACGCGTCAGTAGATGTGAATACCGCTGGGCAATCGGCCTTGCGGGCAATCACGAAGGAAGTTCACCGTGGAGATTCGTACAATTCTCGGTAAGTCGATCGCGGCAGTCGCAATGTCCACCGCACTCGCCGGCTTCGGAGCCGACGTGGCGGAGGCCAGGCCCCGCGACGGAAGCTGCGCCGCGCTGCAGAATGCGGCCAGCCACGCCAAAGCCAACGCCGACCACTATTTTCGTCAGGGCGACAACGGAAATGCGCGATATTGGCAGTCGGTGTACCAGAAGACGATTCAGAACATTCAGCGGCGGAACTGCTGAAGCTACGGTTGGCTACCTCTTCGCGGCGTTGGCGACCATGTCGGTGGCGATGGTGGCGGCCTCGTCGCCGATCGAGTAGCTGCATGCCCACGCCTCGACGGTCAGGTTCGCCACCACCGACAGGGCGTGCTGGCAGGCCCAGCCACCGGCGTCCTGTTGCGTGGTGAGCTGAGTGACCAAGTTGTCCTCGGCGCTCAGCTCACCCACCTCCCACAGGTACGAGGTTCCCGTATCTTCCACTGCGACAGACGAATCGGCGCAGCCTTCCCATGTCGACCTGGACTTGTCGAAGAACCGCTGCGCCTTTTCGGCCGACGGGTAGAGCACCGCGGTCTGCTCGACCCAGTGGTCGTTGTCCTCGTCGGGTTCGCGCGCCACCTGGTCACGTACGTCCGTCCACCCGCTGCCCGCATACACCGGATCCTCGGCGCCATAGATGGCGCCCAGGCACTCGAGGTCGGAAACCTGCTCGGAATGGTCGGTCATCTCGTCGAGTTCGCTCGTGACCTTCATCGTCGTGGTGCCCATGATCCCGTTCAGTTCACCGATGGACAGCAACACGTTCTCGAGGTCGGACTCGTCCAGCGGCGGCACGTGGAGGCGGGCGTCCTGCCCGCGCACCGCGGTTCCCGAAACGGTGCTCACACAGCCGCCCAGCGAGACGGATGCCACCAGGAAGACAGCGGCGCCAAGCCGGGTCGCCGTGAATCGAGTCACCGCGTTATTGTGACCGACTCAGGGCACCTTCGTGGCGCGGCCGTCAATTCGGTCGCGAGGCGTCCCTAGACACCGATTTTCTGGAGCATCAAGGCCGCGACCGCGGCGGCATCCCGGGCGCCGGTGGCGCTGGGTCCGGCCACGTCGGTGATTTCCACGTCCACGATGCAGTCGCCGGCGACGCCGAGAGCGCGCTGAATCGTCGACCCGGCGTCCTGCATCACCACCGCCGACACGATCCGGTTGTCGATGCCCACTTCGGTGATCCGGCTGGTGGCCTGCGAACCACGCTCGGGCTGTTGCAGCACCAGCGTCCGCCCGTTGCAGCCGTGCCACTTGTCGGCCGAAGCGGCGAAGAAGGCTTGCGCGGCACCGGCATCGCCGAACTCGACCACCCCGAAGAAACCGGTGGCGGTCGGGCCGTTGACGTCGCCGCCGGCCCAAGACCGGCTGGCCACCGAACGCACCGGGCTGGCCTGGTACACCACCTTCTCCAACCGATACCCGGTGCTCACACAGTCGACCGGGGTCGCCTCGGCCTCCCGCACACCCTGCAACAGCATGTCGGCGCCGCCGGTGACCAGTTGGCCCATGAAGCCGCTGGCGCCCAGCGTGGTGGCCAGTTCCTCGGCGGTCGGCAGCACCCGGTCCAGCGCCCGGTGCGGGGATGGCTTGGCGGCCTCGGCTATGTGCACGACCGGCGCCTTGGCCGGCGGCGCCGAACAGCCGGCGAGTATCGCGATCGCGCCCAGCGCCGCCGCCATCGCCGCCCTGCGCATCGCCGCTACTTCTTGGCCTTGTCGGCGGACGAGTCGGTGGACAGGGCGGCGACGAACGCCTCCTGTGGCACCTCGACCCGGCCGATGGTCTTCATCCGCTTCTTGCCTTCCTTCTGCTTCTCCAGCAGCTTGCGCTTGCGCGTGATGTCGCCGCCGTAACACTTCGATAGCACGTCTTTGCGGATCGCGCGGATGTTTTCGCGAGCGATGATCTTCGATCCGATCGCCGCCTGCACCGGAACCTCGAACTGCTGACGCGGGATCAGCTCCTTGAGCTTGGTGGTCATCTTGTTGCCGTAGGCGTACGCCGACTCCTTGTGGACGATCGCACTGAACGCGTCGACCGGCTCGCCCTGCAGCAGGATGTCGACCTTGACGAGTTCGGCCTCCTGCTCGCCGGCCTCCTCGTAATCGAGGCTGGCGTAGCCGCGGGTGCGCGACTTCAACGCGTCGAAGAAGTCGAAGATGATCTCGCCCAACGGCATCGTGTAGCGCAACTCCACCCGCTCCGGCGACAGGTAGTCCATGCCGCCGAGTTCACCTCGCCGCGACTGGCACAACTCCATGATCGTGCCGATGAACTCGCTCGGCGCGATGATCGTCGTCTTGACCACCGGCTCGTAGACCGTGCGGATCTTGCCGTCCGGCCAGTCCGACGGATTGGTGACGACTACTTCCGAACCATCTTCTTGCACAACGCGATACACGACGTTCGGCGACGTCGAGATCAGGTCGAGGTTGAACTCGCGCTCGAGGCGCTCGCGGGTGATCTCCATGTGCAGCAGGCCGAGAAAGCCGCTGCGGAAGCCGAACCCGAGCGCCACCGACGTCTCCGGTTCGTAGGTCAGCGCGGCGTCGTTGAGTTGCAGCTTGTCCAGCGCATCACGCAGCACCGGATAATCCGAGCCGTCAACGGGATACAGCCCCGAGTACACCATCGGCCGCGGCTCGCGGTATCCGGTGAGCGGTTCGGCCGCGCCGTGGCGCGCCGTCGTCACGGTGTCACCGACCTTGGACTGCCGCACGTCCTTCACACCGGTGATGAGGTAGCCGACCTCCCCAACACCCAGGCCCGCCGAGGCTTTCGGTTCCGGCGAGACGATGCCGACCTCGAGCAGTTCGTGGGTGGCTCCGGTGGACATCATCTTGATGCGCTCGCGCGGGACGATCTTGCCGTCGACGACGCGCACGTAGGTGACCACACCGCGGTAGGTGTCGTACACGGAGTCGAAGATCATGGCGCGGGCGGGCGCGTCGGCCTCACCGGTCGGCGGCGGCACCTCCCGAACGACGTGGTCGAGCAGGTCGGCCACCCCGGCACCGGTCTTGCCCGAGACCCGCAGCACGTCGGTGGGCTCACAACCGATGATGTGGGCGAGTTCGGCGGCGTAGCGGTCCGGGTCGGCCGCGGGCAGGTCGATCTTGTTGAGCACCGGGATGATCTGCAGGTCGCGATCCAGTGCCAGGTACAGGTTCGCCAGCGTCTGCGCCTCGATGCCCTGGGCGGCGTCGACGAGCAGCACTGCGCCTTCGCAGGCCTCCAGCGCCCGCGAGACCTCGTAGGTGAAGTCGACGTGGCCGGGGGTGTCGATCAGGTGCAGCACGTATTCGTCGTCCCCGATGCGCCACGGCAGCCGGACGTTCTGCGCCTTGATCGTGATGCCGCGTTCGCGCTCGATGTCCATCCGGTCGAGGTATTGCGCGCGCATGTCCCGATCGGCGACGACACCGGTGAGTTGCAGCATCCGATCGGCCAGCGTCGACTTGCCGTGATCGATATGGGCGATGATGCAGAAGTTCCGGATCTGCGCCGGCGCCGTGAACGTCTGATCGGCGAAATTGCTGATTGGAAATCTCCTGGTAGGACGGTCCTGGGGGTGCCAACAGCGTATCGAGGGCACGGCCTGAGCACACAATCGTGCGGGCGGACCCTCGCTTATGCTCGGGTCATGGCTCCGCCGTGGAGAACATTCCAGAAGTTCGCGGAGAATTTGGTGTTCAACGAGGCGCCGAAGTTCATCCGTCAGATCGGCCAGTCCGACACCGTGCAGCGCGGTATCCAGCAGGGCATCAAGATCGGCCTGGACGCGATCGCCGGCACCTCGAAAGAGGAGGCCCCGGCGATCACCGCGGGACGGCCGGTCAGCCGCAACTTCGTGCCGACCGCACACCGCGCCCGCAAGGTCGTGTACGCGCCCAACCTGGACGGCCGCGCCGACCCCGGCGAGATCGTGTGGACGTGGGTGGTCTACGAGGACGATCCGACGCAGGGCAAGGACCGTCCCGTGCTGGTCGTCGGGCGGGACCGCTCGACGTTGCTCGGCCTGATGCTGTCCAGCCAGGACCACCATCGCCAGGATCCGAACTGGGTCGGCATCGGCAGCGGCACCTGGGACTACGAGGGTCGGCAGAGCTGGGTGCGGCTGGACCGGGTGCTCGACGTGCCCGAGGCCGGCATCCGCCGCGAAGGCGCGATCCTCACCCGCGAGAGGTTCGAAGCGGTCGCGACCCGTCTTCGCGCCGAATACTCCTGGAGCTAGGTCTCGGTACGGCGAGCGGCCGTGTCTGTACGCCGACACGCCGTTGCGCGCGTACATTTCGCGGTCGCTCACGGCCGATGTACTACCGCGGCTCCCGCCACATCGACCACATGCTGGGCCCGCCGTCGGGCAACTTGATCTCGCCGGTGACGTCGAACCCGAAGCGCTGGTAGTACGGGATGTTGTCGGGGTTGCTGGACTCGAGATAGGCCGGCGCGTACTCGGCGTCGCATCGATCGAGTCGCGAGCGCATCAGGGCCTGGCCGAAGCCGGTGCCGCGGACGGTCGGATCGCTGCCGATCACCGCGAGATACCAGTGCGGCTCCTCCGGATGATGTTTCTTCATCAGCTCGGATACCTGCTGACCGCGTCTGACCCGCGAGCCGAACGCCCGGATGAAGCCGGGCATCATCAACAGCTCCTCGAGGCGCCCCTGCTTCCACTGCCCCGGCGGAGCCCACAGCGCCGCGGCGCCGATCCGTCGGCCACCGGCCACCTCGACGGCGTCGGTTCGCAGGAAGTGATGTCGGGTCATGGTCGCGAACATCCGCGCGAGGCCGCGAGCCCGTGCGGCGTCGTCAGGCAGCATCCACATCATCACCGGATCCTGGTAGAACGCGCGGCCCAGGACCTCCGACAGCGTGCGGACATCGCGCCGCCGGGCGGGCGCAACCTCGACGTCAGCCACGGGTGATGTAGGCCTGCAACTGCTCCTGCTGCGTTTCGAGCTCTTCCATCCGCGTCTTGACCACATCGCCGATGCTGACGATGCCCGCCAGCCGGCCGTTCTCCATGACGGGCACGTGCCGGACCCTGTTCGTCGTCATCAACGCGCTCAGGCTGTCGACCGAATCGTCCGGTGCGCAGGTCGCCACGAAGCTGGTCATGATCTCCGACACCGGCCGTCGCAGCAGGTCGGCGCCGTGCGCGTGCAGTGCGCGCACGACGTCGCGCTCGGAGACGATGCCCACCACACCGTCGGGCGACACCACCACCATCGCGCCGATGTTGTGCACGGCCAACTCGGTGAGCAACCCCGCAACCGAAGTCTCCGGGGTAATCGTGGCCACCGCGGCGCCCTTGCTCCGCAACACGTCCGCGATCCGCATCCTTGCCTCCGCTCGTGATGTACCTCACAGGCTAGGTGCGCGCGGGTCGCCGCGGAAGGGTTTGCACGGTTGCAAGCGGGTCACGCCTGCGCAACGCTGCTCTGCGCGGCGGCGGGCCGTCAATGGCGAGTTTTCGACGCGTCCGTCAGGTATATGTGGGCCATGATCGAGGTGACGCTGCTCGGCACCGGAAGCCCCATCCCCGACGCCCGACGGGCCGGCCCGTCGACGCTGGTGCGTGCGGGCGGGCAGACGTTTCTGGTCGACTGCGGACGCGGCGTACAACAACGCCTGACCGCCGCGGGCGCCGCCGCCAACGGGTTGTCGGCGCTGCTGTTGACCCACCTGCACAGCGACCACATCGCGGATCTGGGCGACGTGATCATCACCCGTTGGGTGTCCACCTTCACACCCGATCCGGCCCCGCTGCAGATCATCGGGCCCCCGGGCACCGCCGAGGTGGTCGACGCCACGCTCAAGGCGTTCGGCTTCGACATCGGATACCGCATCGCCCACCACGCCGATCTGACGTCGCCGCCTCCGGTGCAGGTACACGAGTACACCGACGGTGAAGTGTGGAACAGCGACGGGGTGACGATCCGGGTCGCGCCGACCGACCACCGGCCCGTCGCACCGACGATCGGCTTTCGTGTCGAGCACGCCGACGCGTCGGTTGTCCTGGCCGGCGACACGGTGCCGTGCGAGAGCCTCGACGAGCTGGCGGCCGGCGCGGGGGCGTTGGTGCACACCGTCATTCGCAAGGACGTGGTCGACAAGATGCCCATGCAGCGCATCCGCGACATCTGCGATTACCACTCCTCGGTCGAGGAGGCGGCGACGACCGCGGCGCGCGCGGGGGTCGGCATCCTCATCCTGACGCACTACGTGCCGGCCATCGAGGCCGGACAGGAAGACGATTGGCGCGCGCTGGCCGCGTCGGTGTTCGACCGGCAGATCGAAGTCGGCGACGACCTGCATCGCGTCGAAGTACATCCCGGAGTCGGCGCGAAGCCGGCCGGCTGAGGGCGACCGCCGGCCCGCTCAGGGCGACGGCCGGCGGGCTCGCTTTGGGCATTTGCCCTTTACGCTGGTAACCTGAACCCTCGCTGCCCGCGCGCCGGGCGCCTACCAGACTTTGGGAAACTCCAACGGGATTTACGAAGGACTACACGCGTGGCCAACATCAAGTCGCAGGAAAAGCGGATCAAGACCAACGAGCGCCGCAGGCTGCGCAACAAGTCGGTCAAGTCGTCGCTTCACACGGCGGTCCGCGGATTCCGGGAGGCCGTGGAGGCCGGCGACAAGGACAAGGCTCGCGAACTGCTGGCGTCGACCAGCCGCCAGCTCGACAAGGCCGCCAGCAAGGGCGTCATCCACAAGAACCAGGCCGCGAACCGCAAATCGGCTCTGGCCTCGGCGTTCAACAAGCTCTGACCTTTATCGCCGAGTGCACGCCTGGGGTACGCGAATCGCGAGGCTCGGTACGTGAGGCGTGCACTCGACGCAATCAACCCGCTCAGTCCGCGACGAGTTCGGCGACCCTCCTGACGGTTGCCTCCAACGCGAATTCCGGGTCGGCCGCTGCGCCCTTGACATCCGCATTGAGCGCGGCCACCAACCGCATCGCCTCGGCGACCGAGGTGTTCGACCACCGCCGCGCCTGCTTCTGCGCCTTCTGCACCCGCCACGGCGGCATGCCCAACTCTGAGGCCAGCCGGTAGGGGTCACCCGACAACGGCCGCACCCGGGCGATGGTGTGCACGGCTTCGGCCAGCGCATCGGCCAGCACGACATGCGGTTCGCCGCGCATCATCGCCCACCGCAGCGCTTCGGCGGCTCCCGCGACGTCGCCGATGACGGCCTTGTCGGCGATGTCGAACCCCTTTACCTCCGCCTTGCCCGAGTGGTAGCGGCGCACCGCCGCCGCGTCGACCACGCCGCCGGTGTCGGTGACCAACTGCGAACACGCCGCCGCCAGCTCCCGGATGTCTGAGCCGATCGCGTCGAGCACTGCGGTGACCGTGTCGTCGCCGACCTTGACCTTCAGGGCACGGAACTCACGCCGGACGAAGTCGGCGCGCTCGGCGGCCTTGGCGATCCGCGCGCAGGGATGCACCTGCGCGCCCAGCTTCTTGAGTTGATCGGCGAGCACCTTGGCGCGCCCGCCACCGGAGTGCACGACGACGAGCACGGTGCCGGGCGGTAGATCGGCTGCGGCGTCGGAGATCAGCGCGACCGCGTCTTTGCCCGCCTCCGCCGCCGACTCCAGAACCACGACCCGCTCGTCGGCGAACAACGACGGGCTCAGCAGTTCGGCGAGTTCGCTTGTGCTGACGTCGCCGGCACGCAGCCGGTCAACCGGGATGTCGTGACTGCCTGCCTGCTTGCGCGCGTCCCGCAGAACCGCCGCGACCGCGCGTTCGACCAGCAACTCCTCGTCTCCGAGCACCAGATGCAATCGCGACGCTTCGCTCACCCCACGATCGTGTCACGGCCGCCCGACAGCAGCCCCGCCACCGTCCACGCCAGCAGGCACACCGCAGCGACGCTCGCGCCGGCGCGCACCCACCGCGAGCGCCAGGCCACCACCGCCGCGAAACCCGCGGCGGCGCACAGTACCACCCCCGGCAGCCCCGACGGCACCGGCACCGAGGATCCGGGAACGCCGGCCGCCCAGCGGGCGACGTGCAGCAGCCACCACAGTTCCGGACCGGTGAAGCGAATCAGCAGGTCGGCACCGGCGGGCCAGACGCGGCCCAGTGCGGCCGCGGCGGTGCCGACAACGGTGATCGGCGGAATCACCGGCGCGACGGCGACATTGGCGGCGACCGACACGATGCTGAACGTGCCCGCCATCCCGGCGACGAGCGGAGCGGTGACCAGTTGCGCGGCGGTGGCCACGCTGACCGCGTCGGCGGCCGGCTTGGGCCAGCCGCGGTCGACGAGTCGCCGCGACCACACCGGCGCGAGTACGACGAGGGCCGCGGTCGCCGACACCGACAACGCGAAACCGACGTCGACCGCCAGTTCGGGGGATGCGATCAACAACACCAACACGCTGGCCGACAACGCCGGAATCGCCTGCCGGCGCCGATGGGTCAGCACCGCCAACAAGGTGATCGCGCCCATCACGGCGGCGCGCAGCACACTCGCCGTCGGCTGCACGACGACGACGAACGCGAGCAACGCGACCGCGGCGAAACCGACTGCCGCCCGCGGGCCGACCAGTCCAGCCGTCAACAGCACCGCCCCGCACACGATCGTCACGTTGGCGCCGGAGACCGCGGTCAGATGCGTCAGGCCGGCGGCGCGGAAGTCGGCCGTCGTCTGTTTCGGCACCCCCGAGGTGTCGCCGAGCACCAGCGCGGGCAGCATCGTGGCCTGGTCAGGAGGCAGTGACCGCCGTGCCGCGTCAGCGAATGTTGCGCGGATTTCGTGGGCGGCACGGTGGACGGCGGCCGCCTCGCCGTAGGTGGGCTCACCGGTCGCCGACAGCACCGCCACGCTGAGGTCGCGCCGGGTCGGCCGGCCGATTCGGGCCCGGAATGCCACGGGTGTGCCGGCCGTCAGGTCGGCGACGCCGGAGGTCGACGCGAATACCACCACCCGGCCCGACATTTCGCGACCGTCCAACCTCAGCAGCGAGCCGCGGAACACCGTCCGGTTGCCGCCGAGCGCTCGCGGGCTCTCCGTCGGCGTGACGACGACGGCGGCGGCCGTGCCGTAGCGCTGCGCGACCGGGTGGTCGCGCAGCTGTCCGACCTGCAAACCGATCGCGATCGCGAACGCGGCGGCCACCACTGCAACCGCGACGACACCCGCGCCGGCGGCCGTTCCGTCGGCCTGCGCTCGGCGGCTACCACGCCCACCCCACCATCCCAGCGCCGCAGTCGTCGCCACCGCCCCGACAGCGGCGGCAACCGCCCCGTCGACGTGCCAGACGATCCCGGCGCCGGTCACCGCCCAGCTGGTGAGCGCCGCCGGTACGAGCCGTAGATCGAGCGTGGTCGCAACGGCCTCCGCCACCGTCGTCAGACATGGACGAGGTTGCGTAGCTTGTCCAGCCGCGCCGGTCCGATACCGTCCACGTCACCGAGCTGATCGACGCTGGTGAACCGGCCATTCGCGTCGCGCCACGCCACGATCGCGGCGGCGGTCACCGGACCGATGCCGGGCAGCGTGTCGAGTTGTTCGACGGTCGCGGTGTTCAGGTTCACCTTTTCGCCCGGCGGTTTGTCGCCGGTCCCGGGCGACGGTGCGTCCGCCGATGCGGTCGCCGCCGCATCCAGACTGACCGCGCTTCCCATGGCGGCCGGCTCGCCCGGTGGCGCCGCGATACCGACGACGATCTGCTCGCCGTCGGTGACCCGTCTGGCCATGTTGAGTCCCACCATGTCTGCGCCCTCCAGCGGCCCGCCCGCCGCGGCGAGCGCGTCGGCGATCCGGGCGCCCGCCTCGAGCGTGACCAATCCCGGCTTGTGCACCAGGCCCACGACACTGACGACCACGGGCTCATCCGACGTCGAGCTCGCCGCATCCGCAGTCGGGCTCGCCGATGAAACCATCTGCACGGGCGGGAGTTTGGCCGCTGTCACCGCCGGAGTGTCGTCACGCACCAGCACGAACACCGTGATCAGCACCGCGACGACCCCTACCCCGGCGAGCGCAAGGACACCGGCGCGACCGGGATCGGCGCGCACCGCAGCGATCCAACCCGCTGCACCGTTTCCGGTGGTTTCCGGCAGCCAGCGGGTCAGCGACGTGTCCGGTTGGCGCTCCTCGACGTCGGTGTCGGCCTCTACTTCTGCGCCCAGCCGGCGCTGCAGGCGCTCGGCGGCCAGTTCGGTTCGCATGGTGCCGAAGATAGGCGCGCACGCCGCCCGCAAGGCCCGTCGGTGACGGTCGACGACGCGCCCTGTGGATGAAATGAGCGTTGGGGATAACGGCGGTCTACAGTGTTGCTGTGGATCGTCGAGTCCCGATGGTCGCGGCCATCGCGTTCGCCGTTCTGTATACCGTTGCGCTGCTGATGGTTCCGGCGCTCCCGGGCATCGACAAGCCGGGCCTCGACATCGTCACCCACATCCAGCAGAACTCCGGTGCGATGCGCACTCAGGCGCTGTTGGTGGCGTTCGGCTCGCTGGCACTGGTGGTGGTCCTCGGCCACGCGCGCGACCGGTTGGCGGGGCCGTATGCCTTCATGTTCACGATCGGCTCCGCCGTGATTCTCGTGCAGATCAGCATCGCCACCTGGTTCACCTCCGGGTTGGCCTTGCATCCCGGCGAGCTGGGCTCCGGGACCGCGCGGACGATCACCGACATCGTCACGATGTGGGGACCCATGCTCACCGTGGCCGACATCATGGTTGCCGCACCGATTTTGTTGGCGGCCAACGAAGGTCGTTTTCCACGGTGGCTTGGAATCGGCGCCGCCGCCTTCGCCGTCGAGCAGCTCATCGAGACGATCACGATCATCGGACCGCCGGGAAGCTTCATCTCGCCGGGCGGACCGATGAACCTCTACCTCGGCGGGCCGCTGTTCATCCTGTTCTTCCTGGCGCTCGGCGTGGCGCTGTCCCTGCCCGCCGAAACCGAGGCGCTCGCCGAGCGAGCCGACGAATCGGCCGAGCCTGATGCGGTCGAGAACACCGAACCGGACCCGGAATAGTCGGCCGAACCGGACGTAGCCACTAGCATTCCTCCGGTGACGACGTTGCAGCGATACACCGACCGCCGCGTGCTGATCACCGGCGCCGGATCGGGCATCGGCCAGGCGACGGTCCTGCGGATCCTCGACGAGGGCGGCACGGTCGTCGCCGCCGATGTCAGCGAGACCGGGTTGGCCGACACCGCGGCCAAGGCGGACGGGGCCGGCGACCGCCTCACCACCGTGGTGGTCGACGTCGGCAGCGAGGAATCGGTGTCCGCTGGGGTGTCTCGCGCCGTAGCGATGATGAACGGTCTGGACGCCCTCGTCAACGCGGCGGGCATCCTTCGGTCGTCGCACTTCGCCGACACCACCCTCGCCGACTTCGAGCACGTGCTGCGGATCAACCTCATCGGTACGTTTCTCGTCACCCGCGAGGCGCTACCCGCACTGCGCGACGGCACCGCACCCGCGGTCGTCAACTTCAGTTCCACCTCAGCGAACTTCGCGCACCCGTACATGGCGGCGTACGCCGCCTCCAAGGGCGGGATCCAGGCCATGACGCACACATTGGCGTTGGAGTTCAGCAAGGCAGGCATCCGATTCAACTGTGTACAGCCGGGGTCGATCTCCTCTGGAATGACCGACGGCTCAGGGCAATCCGGGCAGAGCGCCGGACCTGGACTGCCGGCAGATGCGGACTATACGTTGTTCGGCAAGATCATGCCGACGCTCGCTATCGACGGCGACGCCATGTTCGCCAAGCCCGACGCGGTGGCGGCCGTTGTCGCGATGCTCGCGGCGCCGGAAGCTTACTTCGTCACCGGCGCGGAGGTCCGCATCGACGGCGGCACCCACATGTAGTCATCCTGACCCGAGGAGATTTCGTGACCACACCCGATCGGCCACTTCGCGTCATCCAGTGGACCACCGGCAACATCGGCCGTCGGTCGCTGCACGCGATCATCGGACGCGACGACATGGAGCTGGTCGGCGTCTACGCTCACAGCCGGGACAAAGTCGGCGTCGACGCGGCAGAACTGGCGGGCTGGCCCGAACCCACCGGAGTCGCGGCCACCAACGACATCGAGGCACTGCTGGCGCAGCGCCCCGACGCCTGCTGCTACAACCCGCTGTGGCCCGACGTCGACGAGCTGTGCCGGCTGCTCGAGGCCGGTGTCAACGTCTGTTCGAGCGCGGCGTGGATCACCGGCGGCAAGCAGTCACCGACGGACCTCGACAGAATCCGGAAAGCCTGCGCGACAGGGAATTCGACGATCTTCGGAAGCGGAGCGCACCCCGGAATGAGCAACATGGTGGGCATGGTGCTCTCCGGCGCCTGTGAACGGGTCGACGAGATCCGCATCACCGAGTCGGTGGACTGTTCGACGTACGAATCGGCCGGAACGCAGACCGCGATGGGCTTCTCACAAGATCCGGACACTCCCGGCCTGACTGAGAGCGTGCGGCGGGAAAGCGAGGTGTTCGCCGAGTCCGCCGCGATGATGGCCGACGCGATCGGCGCCGAACTCGACAGGATGACCTTCGACGTCACATTCACGGCGGCGACCGGAGATTCCGATCTCGGGTTCATGCAGATCCCTGAAGGCACCGTCGCCGGCGTCCACGGTTATCACCGCGGCTGGGTGGGCGAGAAGAACGTCGTCAGCGTCGGATTCAACTGGATCATGGGCGACCACGTCACCCCGCCGAAGCCGCTGGAACACGGCCATGTCATTCAGGTATTCGGGCTTCCGAACATGCGCACCGTGCTGCACTGCCTGCCGCCGAAGGACTGGACCGAACCCGGTTTCATGGGTCTGGGCATGATCTACACCGCGCTGCCGGTGACCAACGCCGTGCCCGCGGTGGTCGCGGCCCCGCCCGGCATCGTGACGCTCAAGGACCTGCCTCCGGTCACCGGCCGCGCCGCGGTGTGACCCACCGCCGAACGCACTACGGCGTACGGTTTCTCGACTTTTCTGTACCCGAGTGTGCGCTCGGTGTGCCTAGAGGCGTTGCGCGAGAGTGCTTTTACCGGCCCCGTCGAGATCCGCGAGCGCAGCCCGGCGGCCCGTCATCACCATCATCAGCGCCTCACCGGGACCGGTCACCTCGGCGCCGTGCCCGTGTGTCCAGTCGACGTCGGTGGCGCGAAGGCGCAGCCCCCGGATCCGCCGGCCCGCCCCCAACCGTGGATTGCCGGGGATCAACGGCAGGATGCGCGCGAGGCGATCGGCGGGGATGGTGCGCGGCCGGTTGAGCGCGCGGCGGATGTCCTGGTGGTGCACCGTGGCGTCGACGAAACCGATCATGCCGCCGAAACCGGCGGTCAAGCCGCGCGGATACAGGTGCCGGTTCAGATACGCGAGCAGTTCATCGGGCGAGAGAGCCGCGAACTCGTCGACTCCGACCTGGTTAGCGTTGACCACCCACCCCTTGGCGAACCGCTTCAGCAGACCGCCGACGCCGAGTTCCTCATAGCTGACCACATGCGCGACAACGTCTTTGACGGTCCATCTGGTGCAGAGGGTCGGGTGGTGCCATTGCTCGGGCGTCAGCTCGGCCAGAAACGCCGCCAGGTCGGCGCGCTCTGCGCGGGCCAACTCCTTGAGGCTCGGTTCGGCGTCGACGGGCATCACGGCGTCTCGCGGTCCAACAGGTCGCCGTAGCGGCGCAGATACAAGGGCCAGCCGGCATCACCGCCGACGCCCGTGGCGACGGAATCCCAACCGTCGCCATGCCGTTCGAGGTGGCGGTGCTCGAGAATGACGCGCGTGCACCCATCGCCCTCGGCGGTGAACACGACCTCGACCTCACTGCACCGCCCGGGATCGGGTTCGAGCTGCCACGTCGGGCCGATGTCCCACGAGAAGACGATGCGGTGCGGCGGCTCGACGACGAGCACCCGCGCCCACGCGCACACACTGCCGTCCTCACCGCGGTCGTAGATGCGCCCGCCGACATGCGGCTCGAAGACCGTCTCGACGATCGGCGTGCCCAACAGGTTGTGCTCGCGCGGCTTGAAGTCGCCGAACCGCTCGGTGAACACCCGAAACGCCCGTTCGAGCGGCGCGTTGACGGTGATGTCGTGGCGGACGACCGCGGATTGGGCAGAGGTCATCGTTGCTCTCCTTCGCGTTCGGTTATTTCCTTGAAGCCGGCCAGCGCCTGCCCCCAGAAGCGGTCGAGCTCGGCCCGCATGGCGGCCAGCCCCGCCGGGTCGAGCTGATAGACGCGCCGGGTCCCGTCGGCGCGGTCGCAGACCAGCCCGGCGCGTTTGAGCACCTTGAGGTGCTGGGACACCGCGGGCCTGCTGACCGGGAGGTCGCGGGCCAGCTCCCCGACCGCCATCGGCCGGTGCGCGAGACGTTCGACGATCGACCGCCGGGTGCGGTCCGCCATCGCCACCCACGCATCGGCATCTTGGTAAGTCGGCACGAACCGTAAGTTATCACTTACCAAAGCCGCGGGCAACGTCCGGATCAGTCGGCGAGCTGGACGACCACCCCGATCGCGCCCGTCCCGACATGGATCGACAGCACCGGACCCATGTCCCTCACCGTGAGCGCTTCGAGCTGAGGGAGCCGGTCCGTCAGCGCGGCGCCGACCTCGTCGGCGCCGTCGTGGTTGTCGACGTGGTGTACCGCGATCGACGCCTGGCGGTCACCGACGAGATCGGCGACGCGGTCCACCATCGTCGCGTGCGCCTTGCTGATCGTCCGGATCCGTTGGTCGAGCACGAGTCGGCCGTCGACGTCGAGGCACAGCAGAGGCTTGAGCGACAACGCGGTGCCCAACCAGGATGCCGCAGTTCCGATCCGCCCGCTGCGCCGCAGGTTGTCCAGCCGGTGCACCACGATGAACGCGTGCGTGCGTTGCACCGCCGAACGCGCAACGGCCTCAACCGAATCCAGGTCCAAGCCGCCGCCGGCGGCGCGCGCGGTGGCGAGCGCGGTGAACCCCACGCCCATCGCCGCCGAGCGGGAATTGACGACCCGTACCGATGGCCCGAACTCGCGAGCGGCCTGCACCGCAGAACTGTACGAACTCGACAGCGCCGCCGACAGGTGCACGGCGACAACGCCGTCGCCGTCGCTGTCCCGCAGCGCCTGGCGGTACATCTCCGCGAGGTCGGCGGGTGTCGCGCCAGCGGTGCTCGCGCGCGGCACCTCGTGCACGTCGTAAGGCACCTCGTCGACACCGTCGCGCAGGTCGATCAGGTCGACCAGCACATGCAACGGCGCCTGCCGGATGTCCCACTGCTTCAACTCGTCGGGCGTCAGGCGCGACGACGAGTCGGTCACCACGACTACGGACACGGCACGCCGGCCTCGGCGAGCGCCTTGAGCATCAAGTCCGCCACTGCTTGATGAGCTTCGAAGTTCCAGTGGATGCCGTCGGGATTGCCGTGGCCGTTCATGACGTACTCCCCGACCGCCGCCTTCAGGTCGACGAGCGGAATATCATGCTGCTCAGCCCATTCGGTGAGCGCTCTGACGGTGCCGTCGCGGCCATGATGCGCCCTGCCGTACGTGTCGGCGATGTGCACCGAGGGCAGACAGGCGACGACGGGGATCCCGGGCCGGTTGAAATCGATGGCGCCACGGGTCATCTCGAGATACTCGGCGGAAAGATGTGGCGGCAGCGCAGCGCGCGCCACCGGTGAGAGCCGCGGCTGCACCCAGCAGTAGCCATCGCGCACCCAGCGCCGCAGCCATGGCGGGCGAACGTAGCGGATCAGTTCGCGCGCAGCGGTGGGCAGCGGCGACGGCAGGGAATCCATGCCGCCCGTCGCGAACACCACCGCGCCGGCCCGCGGCAACGCCGCCCACGCCCGCGGGTCCTGCGTCGCCGCCCACCACACGTCGCGACACGTCCACCCGATCCGGCCGATCAGCTCGACGTCCCAACCAAGCTGGGCGGCAACGATATTGGGCCAGATCCGCGGATCGTCGGCCGGCAGCCCACCGCTGGGACCGTAGTACGACAGCGAGTCGCAGAAGACCAGCAGGGTCGGACGCTCACAAGACATCGTTGGCTACCTGTGCCGAAGCGTTCCACACGTCGAGCCGCCACCGAACGGCCTCGGGCGCCGCGTCGACCGCACTGTGGCCGGACAGCTGCACCCAGCTGGCGTTGCCCATGCCGCCGAGGATCGGCCAGTTGTCGACCGGCAGCCTCAGCAGCGCCGAGGTCAGCGCCGCGATCAGCCCGCCGTGAGCGACCAGCACGACCGGCCGCTCCGGATCCCCACCGGGCTGGTGCAAACCCCACTCCGGCTGTCCGGCGATCAGCTCATCGACCAGCGGCATGCTGCGCGCGGCGACGTCGACGCGGCTCTCCCCTCCCGGCGGCGCCCATCGCGAGTTGTCCCGCCACGCCAGCCGCGCACCGGGCGCCGCGGCGTCGACCTCGAGGTGGGTCAGCCCCTGCCACTCGCCGAGGTGCGTCTCCCGCAACCGGACGTCGGCCGTCACGGGCACGCCGGCGCGGTGGCCGAGCACCACCGCGGTGTCGAACGCCCGCCGCAGATCCGAGGACACGATCGCCAACGGCTGCCGCTTAGCCAGCACCTCTGCCGCCGCGACCGCCTGCTCCCGCCCCAGATCGGTCAGGTCCGTGTCCAGCTGACCCTGCATCCTGCTGACCGCGTTGTACTCGGTCTGCCCGTGCCGCAGCATGACCAGGCGTCGCACCCGTCTCACGGCCGGCCGTCCTCGTCCGTCGCGTTTCGCCCGTGTTGCTCATCGATATCGACCGGGATCGTCGGGCAGTCCCGCCACAACCGGTCCAGCGCATAGAAGTTGCGCTCGTCCTCGTGCTGGATGTGCACCACGATGTCGACATAGTCGAGCAGGGTCCAGCGGCCCTCACGGGCACCTTCGCGGCGGGCCGGTTTGTAGCCGGCGAGGCGCATCTTCTCCTCGACCTCGTCGACGATGGCGTTGACCTGTCGTTCGTTGGACGCCGAGGCGATCACGAAGCAGTCGGTGATGACGAGCTGGCCCGACACGTCGATCACCACGACGTCGTCGGCGACTTTGGCCGCGGCCGCCTGCGCGGCCACCGTCGCCATGCGAACGGCTTCGTCGGAGGCGCTCATCGGTGCTTCCCCTGGGTGGTGAGCGGTTGCGCGGCATAGAGTTTGCGCTTGGCCACGTACTGGACGACGCCGTCGGGCACCAGATACCAGATCGGCCGGTTCTCCTCGGCGCGCTTACGACAGTCGGTCGACGAGATCGCCAGCGCGGGCACCTCGACGAGCTGCAGCGCGTCGTCGGGCAGTTCCTTGACCGCCGCAGCGATGTGCTTACCGTCGAGCTCGTACCCCGGCCGGCTCACCCCGACGAAACTCGCGATGGCGAACATCTCCTCCCAGTTCTGCCACGACAGGATCGACGCCAGCGCGTCGGCCCCGGTGATGAAGAACAGGTCGGCGTCGGGGTTGAGCGCCCGCAGATCGCGCAACGTGTCCTTGGTGTAGGTGGGTCCGCCCCGATCGATGTCCACTCGGCTCACGGTGAACCGTGGATTGGAGGCGGTTGCGATCACCGTCATCAGGTAGCGGTCTTCCGCGGCGGTGACGTGGCGGTCCTTCTGCCACGGCTGCCCGGTCGGGACGAACACCACCTCGTCGAGTCCGAACAGTTCGGCGACCTCGCTGGCCGCGACGAGGTGCCCGTGGTGGATGGGGTCGAACGTCCCACCCATCACGCCGAGCCTGCGCCGAGGAGCCACGAATAGCCAGCTTACGGGAGCTTGTCGGGGCCGACCGTTGGGCGATCACAATGTCAGCCTGAGAGCGCCGCCATGCATATATAGCCGCGACGACGTTCTCAGCGCGACATTGCGTCAGCGATACGCCACGTTCGCCGGCTCAGACCGGCAGCAACCGGTCGATGACCGACGCCAACTGCTTGGCCGACCGGCATTCGTGCATGGTGATGACGTCCTGATAGCGCGGCACCGCCGAGTCGCCGCTGCCCCACAGGTGCCGGGGTTCGGGGTTCAGCCAGTGCGCATGCCGGCTGGAGTTGACCATGTGCGCGAGCAGCTCGATCTCCGGGTTGCGGTAGTTGTTGCGGCCGTCGCCGAGGATCAGCAGCGCGCTGCGCGGCGAGAGCACATTGGGCCATCTGTCCATGAACGACGCGAACGCATGCCCATAGTCGGAGTGCCCGTCGCGGGTGTACACGCCCGCTTCGCGGGTGATGCGCTGCACCGCCACCGCGAGGTCGGCGTCCGGCCCGAACAGTTCGGTGACCTCGTCGGTGGTGTCGATGAAGGCGAAGACGCGCACGCGGGAGAACTGCTGGCGCAGCGCATGCACGAGCAACAGCGTGAAGTGGCTGAACCCGGCGACCGAGCCCGACACATCGCACAGCACGACGAGTTCGGGCCGGGCGGGATGCGGCTTCTTCAGCACCACGTCGATCGGTACCCCGCCGGTGGACATCGACTTGCGCAGCGTCTTGCGCAGGTCGATCTCGCCGGCGCGCGACCGCCGCCGCCGCGCGGCCAGCCGGGTCGCCAGCGTGCGGGCCAGCGGCGCCACCACCCGCCGCATCTGGCGCAACTGCTCACCCGAGGCGCGCAGGAACTCCACGTTCTCGGCGAGCTGCGGCACACCGTACATCTGTACGTGGTCGCGGCCGAGTTGCTCGGCGGTGCGGCGTTTGGTCTCCGCCTCGACCATCTTGCGCAGCTGGTTGATGCGCTGCGCGGCAAGGGCTTTGGCGATCTGCTCCTGCGTCGGCGTGGGTTCCTCGCCGTACGGCGCCAGCAGTCCGGCGAGCAACCGGCCCTCGAGGTCGTCGAGATTCATCGCCTTGAGGGCCTGGTACGACGAGTACGACGGCCCTCGACTGGAGTTGTAGCGGCCGTACTGCTCGACGATCTGGGCGATCATCATGGCCAGTCGTTCGTCGAGATTGGCGAGGTCTGGGTTGTCGGCCAGCATGTCCAGCAGCGCCGACCGCATCGCCTCGACGTCCTCGGGTGGCAGACCCGGGTCGCCGTCGTCCGCTTCACCGTCGTCGTCCACCAGAACCGTGCGCGCGCCCAGCGCGGCCGGGAACCACAGGTCGAACATCGCGTCGTAGGTGTCACGGTGGTCGGGGCGGCGCAGCACCGCGCACGCGATGCCCTCGCGCAATGCCTCCCGATCGGTCAAGCCCAGCACGGAGACGACCTGTCCGGCGTCGACGGTCTCCGAGGGTCCTACCGAAATTCCTTGTGCCCGTAGCGCTTCGACGAACCCGACGAGGTGGCCAGGCAGGCCGTGCGGCGCCAACGGCTGCGACGGTCGGGTCCGGCGGACGGCCATCTCAGTTCAGCCTCAGCTCGCCGGAGGCCTTGATCTGGTCGGACTGGTGTTTGAGCACCACACCCAGGGTGGCCGCGATCGTCGCGTCGTCGATGGTGTCCAGCCCCAGGGCCAGAAGCGTGCGGCCCCAGTCGATGGTCTCGGCCACCGACGGCAGCTTCTTGAGCTGCATTCCGCGCAGCACGCCGATGATCTTGACCAGCTCGTCGGCGAGCCGTTCGGGCAGCTCCGGCACTCGGGACAGCAGGATGCGCCGCTCGAGATCGGGATCGGGAAAGTCGATGTGCAGGAACAGACAGCGGCGCTTGAGCGCCTCGGACAGCTCGCGGGTGGCGTTGGAGGTCAGGACGACGAACGGCGCGCGCTCCGCGCTGATCGTGCCCAGTTCCGGCACGGTAACCGCGAAGTCGGACAGCACCTCCAGCAGCAGCCCTTCGATCTCGATGTCGGCCTTGTCGGTCTCGTCGATCAGCAGCACGGTCGGCTCGGTGCGCCGGATCGCGGTCAGCAGCGGGCGCGACAGCAGGAACTCCTCGCTGAACACGTCGTCGCGGGTGGAGTCCCAATCGCCGTGTCCGGCCTGGATTCGCAGGATCTGCTTGGCGTGGTTCCACTCGTAGAGCGCGCGGGCCTCGTCGACGCCCTCGTAGCACTGCAGCCGCACCAGACCCGATCCGGTCGACTGCGCGACTGCGCGCGCCAGTTCGGTCTTTCCGACACCCGCCGGTCCTTCCACCAACAACGGCTTGCCCAGCCGGTCGGCCAGGAAAACCGCTGTCGCGGTTGCGGTGTCGGGTAGGTAGCCGGTCTCGGCCAGCCGCCTGCCGACATCCTCGATGTCGGCGAACAGCGGCGCTGGGCGCGCGGGGACACTCACGGATAGGGCTCCTATATCAGGCCGGGCGGGTGTGGCCGTCTCCCCACACAATCCACTTGGTTGACGTCAGTTCGGGCAGGCCCATGGGGCCGCGGGCGTGCAGCTTCTGGGTGGAGATTCCGATCTCGGCACCGAACCCGAACTGCTCACCGTCGGTGAACGCCGTCGACGCGTTCACCATCACCGCGGCCGCGTCGACCCGCTCGGTGAATCGTTGCGCCGCAGCGAGATCCGTGGCGACGATCGCTTCGGTGTGCCCGGTGCCGAATTCGTTGACGTGGTCGATCGCCGCGTCGACACCGTCGACCACCGCCAACGCGATGTCCATCGAGAGGAACTCGGCACGCAACTCCTCTTCGGACGGGTTGTCGTGCACCGTCACACCGGCGTCCTTCAGCGCGCGCGTCAGCCGCGGCACCGCGCGATCGGCGATCGCGGCGTCGACCAGAACCGATTCGGCCGCGTTGCAGACGCTGGGCCTGCGTGTCTTGGCGTTGAGCAGGATGCGTTCGGCGACGTCGAGGTCGGCCGACTCATGCACGTACACATGGCAATTGCCCACGCCGGTCTCGATCGTCGGCACCGTCGCGTCCCGGACGACCGCATCGATCAGACCTGCGCCGCCGCGCGGGATGACGACGTCGACCAGCCCGCGCGCCTGGATCAGGTGGGTGACGCTGGCGCGGTCGGAGCTGGGCAGCAACTGCACCGCGTCGACGTCGAGCAGTTCGGTGGCCAGCGCGGCGCGCAACGCGTTCACCAGCGCGGCGTTGGAGTTGGCCGCCGAGGAGCTGCCGCGAAGCAGCACCGCGTTGCCGGACTTCAGCGTCAACCCGAATGCGTCGACGGTGACGTTCGGCCTGCCCTCGTAGACGATGCCGACGACACCGAGCGGGACACGCAGTTGCCGCAGTTGCAGACCGTTGGGCAGCGTGCGGCCCTGCAGCACCTCGCCCAGCGGGTCCGGCAACCGCGACACCTGGCGCAGCCCGTCGGCGATGCCGTCGATCCGGTCCGGGTTCAACTTGAGCCGGTCGAGCATCGCGTCGGGCGTGCCCGCGGCGCGGGCGGTGGCGAGGTCCTGGTCGTTGGCCTCGAGGATCTGCCGCGTCGACATCAGCACGTGGTCGGCGGCGGTGTTCAGCGCGCGGTTCTTGGTTTCCGAGCTGAGAGTGGCCAGCGCACGCGCCGCCACGCGGGCTCGGCGGGCGGCGTCGTGTACCTGACCACGCAGATCGGCGGCGTCAGCGGCCAAGGGGACCTGCACACTCATCAAACCAGCGTATCGAACGGGCTTTGGGAGTTCGACACGTGTCAGGTAGCGGTGCTGCATTAGCGTTGGGGGTCATGGTGGCGCGGGTCTGCAGCCGGGTATGTGTGGTCGGCAGTGTCAACGCCGACCTCACGTTCACGGTGAGCGCCCTGCCCCGCCCGGGCCAGACCGTGCTGGCGTCCGGCCTGTCGACCTCACCGGGCGGTAAGGGCGGCAACCAGGCGGTGGCCGCGGCGCGAGCGGGCGCGGCGGTGCGGCTCGTCGCCGCGCTCGGCAGCGACGCGGCGGCAGAGGCGCTGCGGGGTCACCTCAGCGCCAACGGCGTCGGTCTGGACGGCGTCGTCACAGTGCCCGGACCGAGCGGATCGGCGGTGATCCTGGTCGACTCGTCGGCGGAGAACACGATCGTGGTCGCCGCGGGGGCGAACGCCGCGCTCAACGTGGACTCCGCGGAGATGCGCGGCGTCATCGCCGACTGCGACGTGATGCTGCTGCAATTGGAGATTCCCCTTCCGACCGCGATCGCCGCCGCCCGGGTGGCGCGTGCGGCCGGTGCGGTCGTCATCGTCAACGCCTCACCGCCCGGTGCCCCGCCACACGAGCTGCTCGCCCTGTCCGAGTCGGCGGACGTCGTCGTGGTCAACGAGACCGAGGCCGGCGAATGGCACTGGCCCGTCCCGCATCTGGTGATCACCCGGGGTCCGCGCGGTGCGAGTTATCTGGGCGACGGCGAGCGCTTCGTCGTCCCCGTCCCCGCGGTGCGGGCCGTGGACACCACCGGCGCAGGCGACGTGTTCGCCGGTGTGCTCGCCGCGCACTGGCTCGACGGCCACGAGACCGCGCTGCGCCGGGCGTGTGCCGCCGCGGCCTTGTCCACGCTCGTTCCGGGAGCCGGCGACTGCGCGCCGTACGCCGAAGCCATCGACGACGCGGTATCCAACCGAGCGACAGAAAGGCAGTTATGACGAGCACCCAGCCGAGCACCACGAGCGGCCCGCGGCCACCCGAGGGCGACTGGCTCGGCACCCCGTACCTGAAGTTCACCCGCGAGGGACCGTTCGGGGTGTGCAGGCTCGACCGGCCGGAGGCTCGCAACGCGATGACGCCCGCGATGTACTTCGGGATTCGCTACGCGGTGCGCCACGTCGACGCCGATCCGGACCTGGCCGGACTGCTGATCACCGGCACCGGCGACGTCTTCGCGCCCGGCGGTGACATGGGTGGGGGCGACGGCAGCGACAACTGGCTGACATTCGGGTCGGCGCTCGGCATGGACGTGACCCCGTTCGAGACCCTGCGGCAGTCGGTCAAGCCGGTGGTGTCGGCGGTCAACGGGCTGTGTCAGGGCGGGGGCTTGCAGATCGCGCTGTGCAGCGACATGACGGTGGTCAGTGAGCGGGCCACGTTCCGGGTGCCCGAACTGCTGCGCGGTATCGCCGACACGTACTACAGCCAGATGCTGGCCCGGCTGATCGGTCCCGTGCGGACGCGCGATCTGATGTTCACCGGCCGGACACTGACCGCGCAGGAGGCGCTGGAGTGGGGCATGGTGACGCGCGTGGTGCCCCACGACGCTCTGCTCGACGCGGCGCGCGAAGTGCTCGGCCAGTGCTGTCGGACCGCTCCCGGCGCCCGCGGCGTGGTCAAGTCGAGTCTGGACAACTATCTGGGGCTGTTCGACCGCATCGGGATGCAGGCCAGCTACTCCTCGGCCGAGGCGATGGAGGGCTTCCGGTCGTTCAAGGAGCGCCGCTCGCCGGACTGGGTGCACCCCGAGCTGCGAGTCGACGGCCGCCTCTGACATGGCGATTTCGGTGTAGTTGGTGGCGCTGAACGCGACCAACTACACCGAAATCGCCCGTGGATAGTTCAGGGTTGGCTGAATACAGATAGTGATGTACTGTCTGCGTCATGCAGACGGTCTCCCACAGCGATGCGCTGTCGCGGTTCGGTTGCGCACTGTCGGACCCGACCCGCGCCGAGATCCTGTTGATGCTGCGCGACGGGCCCGGCTATCCCTCGGAACTCGCCGACAAGATCGGCGTCTCCCGCCAGATTCTGTCCAACCACCTGGCCTGCCTACGGGGCTGCGGCCTGGTGCTCGCGCAGCCCGAGGGCCGCCGCAGCCGCTACGAACTCGCCGATGAGCGAATCGCCCACGCACTCGACGACCTGGTCGGCCTGGTGCTCGACGTCGATCCGGCCTGCTGCCCGAACGCGGTCGCCGACGATTGCTGCTGATGCCCGCCACCACCCGGCGCGAAGTGCTTGCCCGTCGCATCCGATGGTTGGTGGCCGCCACGATCACCTACAACGTCATCGAGGCGACCGTCGCGCTGGCCGAGGGCACCCGGGTGTCGTCGTCGGCGCTGATCGGTTTCGGGCTGGATTCGGTTGTCGAAGTCGCCTCCGCGGCGGCCGTCGCCTGGCAGTTCTCGGCGCGCGACCCGGAGACGCGGGAGAAGGCCGCGCTGCGCTTCATCGCGTTCTCCTTCTTCGCGCTCGCGGCGTACGTCAGCGTCGACGCGGTGCTCGCGCTGACCGGCCGCGGCGAGGCTGCGCCGTCGCTGGTCGGGATCGTGCTCGCCGCGCTGAGCCTGGCGATCATGCCCGTGCTGTCGCTGGCGCAGCGGCGCGCCGGCCGTGAATTCGGCTCGACGTCGGCCGTCGCCGACTCCAAGCAGACGCTGTTGTGCACCTACCTGTCGGCGATCCTGCTGGCAGGCCTGGTACTCAACGGCCTCTTCGGCTGGTCGTGGGCCGATCCCGTCGCGGCGCTGGGTATCGCGGTGATTGCGGTTCGCGAAGGCGTCGACGCCTGGCGCGGCGATCCCTGCTGCGCGTGAACATCTAGAAGGAGTCAGCATGCCGATCGTCGCACTCGTCCTGTTCGTGTTGTTCGCCGCGCTCGGATTCGGTTGGCGCAGTTGGCGTCAACGGCGCCGGACCGGATCGACCGGGTTCCGTGGCATCAGCGGGCGGCCGCTGTCGCTCGAGTGGTTCGCCGGGGTGGGATTCGTCGTCGCGATGGCCGCCGCCGTGTTCGCGCCGATCCTGCAGCTCGCCGGCGTGGTCGCGCCGTTGGAGGTTCTCGACCGGCCGTGGCTGAACGTCATCGGCATCGCGCTCGCGGTGGCGGGCATCGGCGCAACGCTCTACGCGCAGTTCGACATGGGCGACTCCTGGCGGATCGGCGTCGACGCAAGCGAGACCACGACTTTGATCCGCAGCGGGGTGTTCGCCCGGGTGCGTAACCCGATCTTCACCGCGATGATGGTTTTCGGCTTCGGAATCGCTCTCATCACACCGAATCTCGTAGCGATGGTCGGCTTCGCGCTTCTGGTCGCGACGATCGAGGCGCAGGTGCGCGTCGTCGAAGAGCCGTATCTGCTCGCGACGCACGGCGACAGTTACCGCGACTATCTCGCCACCGTCGGACGGTTCGTGCCCGGCATAGGCGTGATTTCGGTGTAGCTGGTTGCGCTGACCGCACCCAACGACACCGAAATCACAGTCACTCCTCAGGGATCTCCCGCTCGATCTCGTCGAGCCAGGTGCGCGCAGACATGTCCGACGGCGCCCGCCAGTCACCGCGCGGCGAAAGCGAGCCGCCGTGCGACACCTTCGGGCCGTTGGGCAGCGCCGACCGCTTGAACTGCGCGAACGAGTAGTAGCGCTGCGCGAACACCTGCAGCCAGTGCCGAATCTCCTTCAACGAGTAGGCCGGCCGTTTGTCCTCGGGATAGCCGGTTGGCCAGTCGCCGCGCGCCGGATCGCTCCAGGCGTGCCAGGCGAGAAACGCTACCTTCGAGGGCCGGAACCCGAAGCGCAGCACCTGAAACAGCGAGAAGTCCTGCAGCACATAGGGTCCGACCTTGGATTCGCTGCTCTGGATCTCCTCGTCCTCACCGGCCGGCACCAGTTCCGGGGAGATCTCGGTGTCGAGCACCGACTGCAGTACCTCGTTGACGGTCTCATCGAACTGCTTGGAGGTGATCACCCAGCGAATCAGGTGCTGAATCAACGTCTTCGGCACGCCGCCGTTGACGTTGTAGTGCGACATCTGGTCGCCGACGCCGTAGGTCGACCACCCCAGCGCGAGTTCGGACAGGTCGCCGGTGCCCAGCACGATGCCGCCGCGCTGATTGGCCAGCCGGAACAGGTAGTCAGTGCGCAGGCCGGCCTGCACGTTTTCGAAGGTGACGTCGTAGACCTCCTCGCCGCGCCCGAACGGATGGTCCATGTTCTTGAGCATCAGTTCCGCGGTCGACTTGATGTCGAGTTCGTCGAACGTCACGCCCAACGCCTCGGCCAACCGCACGGCATTGCCTTTGGTGCGGTCGCCCGTCGCGAACCCCGGCATGGTGAACGCGAGAATGTCGCTGCGCGGCCGTTGTTCGCGATCCATCGCCCGCGCCGCGACGATCAGCGCGTGCGTCGAGTCCAGGCCACCGGACAGCCCCAGCACCACCTTGGGGTAGTCGAGCGCACGCAACCGCTGCTCGAGCCCGGCCACCTGGATGTTGTAAGCCTCGTAGCAATCTTGTTCCAGCCGTTGCGGATCCGACGGAACGAACGGGAAGCGTTCGACGTGCCGAAGCAGCCCGATGTCACCGGATGGCGGATCGAGCTGGAACTCCACCCGCCGGTAGGAGTCTGTCGACGTATCGTGGTGACGCCGGTTGTCGTCGAAGGTGCCCATCCGGATGCGTTCGGAGCGCAGCCGTTCCAGGTCGACGTCGGCGATCGAGCGTTGTTCGCCTTTCGGGAACCGCTCGGATTGCGCCAGGCACTCGCCGTTCTCCCAGATCATCGTCTGGCCGTCCCAGGCGAGGTCGGTGGTCGACTCCCCCGGGCCCGCCGCGGAATAGACGTATGCGGCCAGGCAGCGTGCCGACGCGGAGCGGGCCAGCAGGCAGCGGTCCTCGGACCGGCCGATCGTGATCGGGCTGCCCGACAGGTTCGCCAACACCGTTGCACCGGCCAATGCCGCCGACGCGCTCGGCGGAATCGGCACGAACATGTCCTCGCAGATCTCGACGTGCAGCACGAAACCCGGCATGTCGGTCGCGGTGAACAACAGGTCGGGACCGAACGGTACATCGGCCCAGTGGTCTCCGCGCCCCATCCGGATCGCCCCGCGCACGTCGTCGCCGGGCGCCATCTGGCGCCGCTCGTAGAACTCACGGTACGTCGGCAGGTAGGACTTCGGCGCCACGCCGAGCACCCGCCCGCGGTGGATCACCACGGCGGTGTTGTACACCCGGTGCCGGTAGCGCAGTGGGGCGCCGACCACCAGCACGGGCATCAGATCGGCCGAGGCCACGACGATGTCGAGCACCGCGTCTTCGACCGCATCGAGCAGCGCGTCCTGCATCACGATGTCCTCGATCGAATACCCGGACAGCGTCAGCTCCGGAAAGACCGCGAGCGCCACGCTGTCGTCGTGGCAGTCGCGCGCCATCCGCAGCACGGACTCGGCGTTGGCCCGCGGGTCGGCGAGCGCCGTGTGGTGCGTACAGGCGGCGACGCGGACTAAGCCGTGCCGGTACGCCGAGTAGAAATCCATGCCTCATTGTTGCCCGAAAACGGAACGGGGTATGCAAGTCCCCATGAGTGCGACCGCTGTGCTGGTCATCGACATGATGAACACCTACCGTCATCCCGACGCCGAAAAGTTGGCTCCGCACGTCGCTGAGATCATCGACCCGCTGGCCCGGCTCGTCGACGAGGCCCACGATCGCGACGACGTGGACCTCATCTACGTCAACGACAACTACGGCGATTTCAGCGCGGAGTTCGGCGATATCGTGCAGTCGGCGCTGCGAGGTGAGCACCCCGATCTGGTCGAGCCGATCGTGCCCCGCAAGGGTTGCCGGATGCTCACCAAGGTGCGCCACAGCGCCTTCTACGCCACCGCGCTGGCGTACCTGCTGAGCCAACTGAAACCCGAGCGGGTGATTCTCACCGGCCAGGTCACCGAGCAGTGCATCCTCTACACCGCGCTGGACGCCTACGTCCGGCATTTTCCGGTCGTCGTCCCGCCGGATGCAGTCGCCCACATCGACCCGGAACTCAGCGACGCCGCGCTGACGATGATGAAGAGCAATATGAGCGCCGACATCACCCCGGTCGCAGAGTGTTTCCGCTAACGCGTTTGACGTAGTGGTTCGCGGGTAGCCCGACCAAACCGATGATCAACACCAAGCGCGATCGGATCGCCGAACCGTGGGGCACGCGGACGCCTTACGGAAAGGGCGAACACTGGCCGGAACGCGTCGACATGCACCTGGCCGACGGGCTGACCCCCGACGCGGTCGACCGATGGGTGCAGTCGGCGTCAGTGCTGCATTCCAACGGTGACGGCCTCGACATCGCGGTCAAAGACGGCCGCATCGTCGGCATCCGGGGCCGGTCCGTTGATCGGGTAAACCGCGGCCGGGTCGACACCAAGGACCTCTTCGGGTGGCACGCCAACGCGTCCACCGAGCGGCTCACCACGCCGTTGGTGCGCGAGAACGGCAAGCTGGTCGAAACCGACTGGGACACAGCGATGAACCGGATCGTCCGCCGCAGCAAGGAGCTGCTCGAAACGCTGGGTCCGAGCGCATTCGGGTTCTATACCAGCGGTCAGCTGTTTCTCGAGGAGTACTACACACAGGGCGTGATCGCCCACGGTGCGATCGGCACCAACCACGTCGACGGCAACACCCGGTTGTGCACCGCAACCGCCGCCGAGGCGCTCAAGGAATCGTTCGGGTGCGACGGCCAGCCCGGCTCGTACACCGACGTCGACCACGCCGACGTGATCGCCCTTTTCGGGCACAACGTGGCCGAAACCCAAACCGTGTTGTGGATGCGGATGCTGGACCGACTGGCCGGTGACGGCCCGCCCGCCATCGTGTGCGTCGACCCGCGGCCGACTCCCGTCGCCCAGCACGCCACAGTGCATCTCGCGCCGCTGCCGGGGACCAACGTGGCCTTGATGAACGGACTGCTGCACGAGATCCTGCGCAACGACTGGGTGGACCATGACTACGTCGAAGCCAACGCGGTCGGCTTCGACGAACTGCGAAAGCGGGTGGCCG
Source organism: Mycobacterium sp. IS-3022 (assembly GCF_001500065.1). Lineage (GTDB taxonomy): Bacteria > Actinomycetota > Actinomycetes > Mycobacteriales > Mycobacteriaceae > Mycobacterium. The sequence goes on along the minus strand of NZ_LQIN01000012.1, from coordinate 360,322 downwards.
AGTTCCCGGCCGAGCGCGCCGCGAAGATCTGCGACGTGCCCGCCGAGGACATCAGAAAGGCCGCACGGCTGCTCGGTACCGCGCAAAGGCTGCTCTCGACGGTCCTGCAGGGCTTCTACCAGTCCCATCAGGCGACGGCGGCGTCGGTGCAGGTCAACAACATTCACATCGTCCGCGGAATGCTGGGCAAGCCGGGCTGCGGGATCCTGCAGATGAACGGCCAACCCACGGCCGAGAACACCCGCGAATGTGGCGCGGACGGTGACCTGGCGGGATTCCGCAACTGGTCCAACGACTCCCACATCGAAGAGCTGGCCCGGCTGTGGAACATCGACGCACTGCAGATCCCGCACTACGCGCCGCCGACGCACGCGATGCAGATGTTCCGCTACGCCGAGCAGGGCACGCTGCGGCTGCTGTGGATCAGCGCCACCAACCCCGCCGTATCGCTTCCCGAGCTGCGACGTATTCGAGGCATTCTGGGCCAGGACCGGCTGTTTGTGATCGTTCAGGACATCTTCCGCACCGAGACGACCGAACTCGCCGATGTGGTCCTGCCCGCAGCGGCGTGGGGCGAGAAGACCGGCACCTTCACCAACGCCGACCGCACCGTTCACCTTTCGGAGAAAGCCGTCGATCCGCCCGGTGCGGCTCGGCCTGACCTGGACATCTTCCTCGACTACGCGCACCGGATGGACTTCCGCGACAACGACGGCGCGCCGCTGCCGTCGTGGACCGACGCCGAATCGGCGTTCGAAGCATGGAAACGCTGCAGCGCCGGCCGCCCGTGCGACTACACCGGCCTGAGCTACGACAAGCTCCGCGGCTCGGCCGGCATCCAATGGCCTTGCAACGCAGACAATCCCGACGGCACGGAGCGACTGTACGCCAACGGCCGGTTCTGGGCCTCACCCGACTACTGCGAGGCCTACGGCAAGGACCTGATCACCGGTGCACCACTGGAGCCCACCGAGTACCGCGCGATGAATCCGTCGGGCAAGGCGATAATCAAAGCCGCCGAATACATTTCACCGCACGAGCCGCCGCGGCCCGAGTATCCGTTCGCGTTGATCACCGGCCGGACCCTCTACCATTTCCACACCCGCACCAAAACCGGCCGGGCGCCGCAACTGCAGGCCGCCGCCCCGGAGGTGTGGGTGGAGGTGTCGAAGGCCGACGCCCAGCGGTTGACCATCGCAGAGGGCGACGTCGTCGAGATCGGCACGCCGCGGGGCTCGGTCACCGCCAAGGCCCGCATCTGCGGGATCCGCACCGGCGTGCTGTTCCTGCCGTTCCACTACGGCTATTGGGATGTCGACGTCGACGGCGGCCATCACCGCGCCGCCAACGAGCTGACCATCACGGACTGGGACCCGGTGTCCAAACAGCCCGTCTACAAGACCGCGGCGGCGAAGTTGCGCCGGGTAGCCGGTTCGACGTCACCCGCTCCAGCGCCGACCACCGCCGCCTCGGCACCCGTTTCCGACGACGTCGATGCGACAAGCGGAGGCGCCACCGCTGACGCGACTGAATCCCTGACATCTTCGGAGACACCATGAAACTCGGCATGGCGCTGCGGGAGTTGCACCGGTCGGAACTGCGGCTGGCCCGCTCGCTGGACGCGGCCGCCGCGCGGCACCACAACGACCAAGCGATCTACTATGTGGCGCTCGGACTTGCCGGCTGGTCACGCGAGCATCTGGAGCTGATCGCCGAAACCGGCCGGCGCTACGGTGTTCGACTGCGCGCTCACCCCCGCACCTCGGCGATCACCGAGTCCGCGCAGCAGTGGATCAGCGACCGCGTCGGCCGCCGCCCCGAACCCGCGCTGCTGTTGCTCGCCGATCTGCGGCGGCTGCACCGCCTGGCGGCCGGTGTTTCCCTCGACTGGGAGCTGCTGGCGCAGGGGGCGCAGGCCGCCAAGGACGACCGGCTGCTGAAGCTGACCCAGCGGTGCCATCCGCAGGCGCTGCGGCAGATGCGCTGGGCCAATGCGATGCTCAAGGAGCTGTCGCCGCAGGCGCTGATGAACTGACTCGGCGCCTCGACGAACCGACAAGCGCCTACTCTCGATCACGTGGAAGCACCCGAACTCGTCGCCCTGTTGCGTGGCCGCCGGGTCGCCGTGCTCACCGGGGCGGGCATCTCCACCGACTCGGGCATCCCCGACTACCGCGGCCCGGACTCGCCGCCGAGCAATCCGATGACCATCCGGCAGTTCACCGGCGACCCGGTGTTCCGCCAGCGCTACTGGGCCCGTAACCACCTCGGCTGGCGCCACATGGACGCCACGCTGCCCAACGCCGGCCATCGAGCCCTCGCCGCGCTGGAAGCCGCGGGCGTGGTGTCGGGGGTGGTCACCCAGAACGTCGACCTGCTGCACACCAAGGCGGGCAGCCGCAACGTCGTCAACCTGCACGGCACCTACGCGCAGGTGATCTGTCTGGACCGCGGGCACACGATGCCGCGGGCCGTGCTGGCCGATCTGCTGGAGGTCGCCAATCCGGGATTCGCCCGGCGGGCCGCTCAATCCGTCGGTGGCATCGCTGTCGCTCCCGACGCCGACGCCGTCGTCCACGACACCGCGTCGTTCCGCATCGTGGACTGCCCCGACTGTGGCGGGATGCTCAAACCCGACATTGTCTACTTCGGTGAAAGTGTGCCCAAACACCTTGTCGCGCAGGCATATTCTTTGGTCGACGCGGCGGATGCGCTGCTGGTGGCGGGATCCTCGCTGACGGTGTATTCGGGTTACCGGTTCGTGCGGCATGCCGCGGCGACGGGCATGCCGATCGCGATCGTCAACCGCGGACAGACGCGTGGCGACGACCTCGCGACCGTGAAGATCGACAACGGGTGCTCCGCCATGCTGGCGTTGTTGGCCGACGAGCTGCCCGAGGTCGCCACTTCGGCTTGAATGACGGCGTGACGGAAACCACCGACGATGACGCCTCGTGGCTGCGTGCGCTGCTGGAACGACGGCGGCCCGAACCGGGGCCGGTCAACGGCCGGTGGGCGCTGGGCGTCGGGGACATGATCGCCGAGCACTCGCTGACGCCGGCCAAGTTGCGCTGCTTGGTCCGCAAGCTCAACCACTTCGGCGGGGTCGCCATCAGCGAGGACGCGATCGAATTCGACGGCGACACCGTCGAGTGGGCGAAGGTGGAGGAGATCCGCACCCGCAGCCTGATCGAGTACCTGTTCACCGGCGGCGTCGACAAGCAGGTCGACAAGCTGCCGCTGCCGTGGTTCCCGTTCCGTCGCAAGGTGCTCGGCGCGATCTCCCGTGCCGCATTGACGCTGCTTCTGGCCGCGGCCAAGCAGCAGCTGGAAGGCGGTGCGCTGGAGATCCGGATCCCCGCCGAGGTGCGCTACGACGGACTGTTGCGGACCCGCGAACTCGCTCCGGGAATGCTCGCCGCGGTGATCCTCGCCGATCCCGCCGTCCGCCAGTGCTTCGAGGCGACCGCCAAGGCCCACGCGGTGTCGGTGACGCCCGCCGAGGACGACGTCATGGAGGACGCCGACGAGCGCGCCGAGCAGATCAGGTCGATGCTCGAGGGGATTTCGGCGCGAATTCGGCGTAGTTAGATGCGCCCTGCGCAACCAGATACACCGAAATCGCCAATTAGACGGCGACCAGGTCGTCGGCGTGTACTGCGGGACGGCGCAGCTCCGGCGGTAGATCCGACGTCGACCGGCCCAACATGGTGGCAAGTTCGCTGTGGTCGTAGGCCACCACGCCGCGAGCCACCATCGTCGCGTCCTGGGACCGCAACTCGACGACGTCGCCGCCGTAGAAGCGGCCCGACACCGCGGTGATCCCCGCCGGCAGCAGCGACCGCCGCTGACGCACCACCGCCTGCACCGCACCGTCGTCGAGCGTCAAAGCGCCCGCGACCTCGGCGGCGTAGCGCACCCAGAACCGGCGCGCCGACATCCGTTCGGGCCGTGGCGCGAAGACCGTGCCCACCGACGCGTCGGTGAGCGCCGTGGCGGCGTCCGACGCCCCGGCCAGCAGCACCGGCACGCCCGCGTCGGCCGCCAGCAGCGCGGACGACAGCTTTGACGCCATGCCACCGGTGCCCAGATGACTGCCGCGGCCGGCGACCACACCGTCCAGATCCTCCGGTCGTGTCACCTCGGATATGAAGCGGGCGTTGCCCTTTCGAGGATCCGAGTCGTAGAGCCCGTCGATGTCGGACAGCAGTACCAGCGCGTCGGCGCCCACCAGATGCGCCACCAGCGCCGAGAGCCGGTCGTTGTCGCCGAACCGGATCTCGTTGGTGGCCACCGTGTCGTTCTCGTTGACGATCGCGACCGCGTGCAGCGCGCGCAACCTGTCGAGTGTGCGCTGGGCGTTGGTGTGCTGCACCCGCATCGCGATGTCGTGCGCGGTCAGCAACACCTGCCCGACGACGCGGTCGTAGCGATCGAACGCCGCGCTCCACGAGTTCACCAGCGCCACCTGCCCGACGCTGGCCGCGGCCTGCTTGGTGGCCAGATCCGTCGGTCGCCTGGACAGTTTGAGCGGTTCAATGCCCGCCGCGATCGCACCCGAGGACACGATCACCACATCCGAGCCGGCCTGCATGCGCTTCTCGATCGCATCGACCATCGTGGCCACCCGTCGCCCGTCGAACACCCCCGACGGCGTGGTGAGTGCGGTGGTGCCGACCTTGACGACGATGCTGCGCGCGGTGCGGATCGCGTCGCGGGTGCTCAGCGGTGCGCTCATCCGGGTTCCCCGCCCGGCCGTCGCCGCTCCCGTCGGGCGGCCTTGCGTTCGGCGGCGCCGACCCGATCGGTCTGCTCCAGTCGCTGATCGGTGCCGCGCCCCGACATCGGCACGTCCACCCCCGCGGGGGTCTGCGGCTCCCAGTCGAAGGTGACTTCTCCGATGGTGACGGCGCAGCCGGGGCGAGCGCCGAGCTTGAACAGCTCCTCCTCGACGCCCAGGCGCGCCAGCCGGTCACCCAGATAGCCGACCGCCTCGTCGTTGTCGAAATCGGTTTGGGCAACCCACCGTTCGGGCCGGGTGCCGCGGACGACGAAGCCGCCGTGCCCGTCCGGCTCGACAGTGAACCCGCTCTCGTCGACGGCGACGGGCCGGATGACGGGCCGACGCGGCACCACCGCGGGTTGCGATTCGCGATAGGCCGACACCATCTCCCACAGCGCGAAGGTCAACGGCCGCAACCCTTCCCGGGTCACGGTGGAGACCTCGAAGACCGGCCAGCCGTATCGGCGCGCGAGCTCGTCACGCACGAAGTCGGCCAGCTCCCGAGCCTCGGGCACGTCGATCTTGTTGAGCACCACCGCTCGTGGGCGCTCCGCTAGATCACCCAGCGCCGCATCGCCCTTCAGCGTCGGGGTGTAGGCGGCCAATTCGGCTTCCAGGGCGTCGATGTCGGACACCGGGTCGCGTCCAGGCTCCAGCGTTGCGCAGTCCACCACATGGACCAGCACCGCGCAGCGCTCGATGTGCCGCAGGAAGTCCAGGCCGAGACCGCGGCCCTGCGAAGCACCGGGGATCAGGCCGGGCACGTCGGCGACGGTGAAGGTGTTCTCGCCGGCCGACACCACGCCGAGGTTGGGCGCCAGCGTGGTGAAGGGGTAGTCCGCGATTTTCGGTTTGGCCGCCGAGATGACCGACACCAGCGACGACTTGCCCGCGGACGGAAAGCCGACCAGTCCGACGTCGGCCACCGTCTTGAGTTCCAGCGTGAGGTCGCGGACCTGCCCCTTTTCGCCGAGAAGCGCAAACCCGGGGGCTTTGCGGGCGCGCGACGCCAGCGCGGCGTTGCCCAGGCCACCGCGACCGCCGGCGGCGGCTTCGAAGCGGGTGCCGGCACCGACCAGATCGGCGAGCAGTCGACCGTCCTCATCGAGCACGACCGTGCCGTCGGGGACCTTGACCTCGAGGTCCGCACCTGCGGCCCCGTCCCGGTTGCCGCCCGCGCCTTGCTTGCCGGACGGCGCCACGACATGCGGGTGGAAATGGAAGTCGAGCAGCGTGTGCACCTGCGGATCGACGACCAGCATCACGCTGCCGCCGCGGCCGCCGTTGCCCCCGTCGGGGCCGCCGAGCGGTTTGAACTTCTCGCGGTGGACCGAGGCGCAGCCGTTACCGCCGTTGCCGGCCCGCGCGTGGATCACGACGCGGTCGACGAACCGAGGCATCGGTGATCACTCCTTCGAAGAAACGCCATGGCGGACCGTCAGCTCGCGAGACCGCCGCAGCGTTACCTTCGCGAGCTTAAGCCTCTGGTCGGAGAACGCTGACCGTCTTGCGGCCGCGCTTGCTGCCGAAGGTGACAGCGCCGGGAGCAGTGGCGAACAGCGTGTCGTCACCGCCACGCCCGACGTTGGTGCCGGGATGGAAATGAGTACCCCGCTGGCGCACGATGATCTCGCCGGCCTTGACGATCTGGCCGCCGAACCGCTTGACGCCGAGCCGCTGTGCGGCGGAGTCGCGACCGTTACGCGAGCTGGAAGCGCCCTTCTTGTGTGCCATGTCGTCGTCGCTCCTACTTGATCCCGGTGACCTTGAGGACCGTCAGCTGCTGACGGTGTCCCTGCCGCTTGTGATAGCCGGTCTTGTTCTTGAACTTGTGGATGCGGATCTTCGGGCCCTTGGTGTGCTCGAGCACCTCGCCGGTGACGGCGACCTTCTCCAGCGCCTTGGCGTCCGCGGTGACCTTCGCCCCGTCGACGACCAGCGCGACGGGCAGCGAGACGTTGGAGCCGGGCTCGGTATCGAGCTTCTCGACCTTCACCACGTCGCCGACGGCGACCTTGTACTGCTTGCCGCCGGTCTTGACGATTGCGTACGTGGCCATCGTGCTGCTACTCCTACGTCGTTCACTGGGCGCGCGCGACTTGCGGCTGCGCATGTCTGGGTTTCCGGATCTCGGAGTGTCACCGACTCCACTTGGTCCAGAGCCTGGCGACAACTGCTCAAGGCTACTTGAGTCGCCGCACGAGGGTCAAATCACCGCAGGTCACGCGTCGTGGGCGGCGAACGCCACCGGTCAACCCTCGTGGGCCGGCGGGCCCGCGGGCCGAGCGGCCGCCCGGCGCCGATGCCGCCCACCGGAGACCTTTACCGCCGACGGGCCCCCGTTCGCGCCGTACCCCTGCGAGTCGTCGTCCGAATCGTCGTCATCCTCGTCGTCGTCGTCCGAGTCGTCGTCCGAGTCGTCGTCCGAGTCGTCGTCCGAGTCGTCGTCCGAGTCGTCGGAGTCTTCGTCGATGACCTCGATGTCGTCGTCGATGTCGTCCTCATCGTCGTCGGAGTCCAGATCGATCTCGTCGTCGTCGGAGTCCTCGTCCGAATCGTCGTCCGAATCGTCGTCGGAGTCCTCGTCCGAGTCGTCGTAATCCTCGTCCTCGTCCTCGTCGACGGTCTCGGTCACCGCGGCGCGGATGGCCTCCGAATCGGCCTCAGCGACCTCCTCGGCGGGCTTCTGCTCCTCGGTCTCGTCCTCGTCGTCGTCGTGACGACCGTTGGCGGCCGCCATCGCCTTGAACATCGGGTGTTCGCCTGCGGGATGCGGCGGCACCTTGGCGACCGCGACGTCGTCGGACTTCCCGCCGCGCTTACCCCGCTTACCTCGCCGACCGCCACCGCTGTCGGACTTGCGTCCGGCGCTCGACATCGAGTCGACGGGGTCGCCGTGCAGCACGATCCCCCGCCCGCCGCAGTGGGTGCACGAGGTGGAGAACGCCTCCACCAGACCGGTGCCGAGCCGCTTGCGCGTCAACTGCACGAGGCCCAGTGAAGTCACCTCGGAGACCTGGTGTCGGGTGCGATCCCGTGCCAGCGCTTCGGTCAGCCTGCGCAGCACCAGGTCGCGGTTCGACTCGAGCACCATGTCGATGAAGTCGATGACGACGATGCCGCCGATGTCGCGCAACCGCAGTTGGCGCACGATCTCCTCGGCCGCCTCGAGGTTGTTGCGAGTGACGGTCTGCTCGAGGTTGCCGCCGGAGCCGGTGAACTTGCCGGTGTTGACGTCGATGACGGTCATCGCCTCCGTGCGGTCGATGACCAGCGTGCCGCCCGACGGCAGCCACACCTTGCGGTCCATCGCCTTGGTCAGCTGCTCGTCGATGCGGTGCACCGCGAACACGTCGGGACCGTCGGGGGACGCGGGCTCGTACTTCGTCAGGCGCGGAAGCAGTTCAGGTGCAACGGAATTCACGTATTCGTTGATGGTGTTCCAGGCCTCGTCGCCGGACACTGTCAGGCCGGTGAAGTCCTCGTTGAACAGGTCGCGGATCACCTTGACCAGCACGTCGGGCTCTTCATAGAGCGCGACCGCCGCGCCGGCCTTCTTCGCGGTGATCTCGGCGGCCTTGGCCTCGATCTCCGCCCACCGCTTGGCGAGGCGCTCGACGTCGTTGCGGATGTCTTCTTCCTTCACACCCTCCGACGCGGTGCGGATGATCACCCCGGCGTCGGGCGGCACGACCTCCCGCAGAATCTCCTTGAGCCGCTGACGCTCGGTGTCGGGCAGCTTGCGGCTGATACCGGTCGACGAGGCTCCCGGCACGTAGACCAGATAGCGGCCGGCCAGTGACACCTGCGTCGTCAACCGGGCGCCCTTGTGCCCGACCGGGTCCTTGCTGACCTGCACGACGACGTAGTCGCCCGGCTTGAGGGCCTGCTCGATCTTGCGGTTCTGCCCGCCGAGGCCCGCGGCCTCCCAGTTCACCTCGCCGGCGTACAGCACACCGTTGCGACCGCGGCCGATGTCGACGAACGCCGCCTCCATCGACGGCAGCACATTCTGCACGATGCCGAGGTAGATGTTGCCGACCAGGCTGGCCGAGGCCGCCGAAGTGACGAAGTGCTCAACGACGACGCCGTCCTCGAGCACGGCGATCTGGGTGTAGCGGGCGCCTTCGTGAGGTGGTTCGGTGCGGACCTTGTCGCGGACCACCATCATCCGCTCGACGGCCTCGCGCCGGGCCAGGAACTCGGCTTCGCTCAGGATCGGCGGGCGGCGCCTGCCGGCATCGCGGCCGTCGCGCCTGCGCTGGCGCTTGGCCTCCAGCCGGGTCGATCCGCTGATGCCCTGGATCTCGCCGTCGCCGCCTTGGGCGGACTTGTCGGCTCTCGCGGACTTCCGCGGCTCCCGCTCGTGGACGACGGTGTTGGGCGGGTCGTCGGGCGACGTGCCTCCGTCGCTGTCGTCTCCTGAGCCCGATTTACGGCGACGGCGACGACGGCGGCGCCGGGTGGCTCCGTCGGCGCCGGCGTTCTCGTCGTCGCCGGACTCGTCATCGGAGTCGTCCGAGTCGTCGCTGTCCTGCTCGCCGCCCTGGTCGTTGTCGCCGTCGGAGTCGGCGTCGTCGCCGTTCTGCTCACCCCGGCCGCGGCCCCGTCCGCGCCGGCCTCGGCGGCGGCGCCGCCCGGATGGCCGTTCGGACTGGTCATCGTCGGTGTCCTGGCCGTCGTCGCTGTCGTCGTCCTCGTCATCGTCGTCGGCGGTGTCAGCGTCGTAGTCGAACCGGACGGGTTGCGGCGCCACGAACAGCGGAAGGTAGTCGGCGTGCTCCTGGGGGCTCGCCGCGGAATCTTCCGAGCTCAGTCGGGAGTCGGGCTGGTCACCGTCGGAAGGCGGCCCGGCCGCGTCGGCGGTTTCGGTCGCCGACTCCTCCGGCTGGGTGTCCTCCGCGTGTCGCGTGTCTTCTGAAAGGTCTTCGGTTGGGGCATCTTCGGCCACGTAGTCTCCTTAAGCCCCCGGGCGCGTCTCGTTCGACGCGGCCACGCGAGGGCTTCCGCTATTGACCCGGGTAACTTCGCCCGGGCTTGTTGTGGTCTCGCTCCGGGCGGTCCACTGGTGAACCATCCCGGTGCCGGTCTGAATGATGGCTGGACGGTCGGCGCCGCATCACGCGTGGCGATGGTCGCGCACGTCTAAGTCTTCATTCGGGCGTCCGGCCCCGGTTGATGGCCGGCTACCCGAGCCAAGTATCCCACATCACGCCAACCCGCCTGACCAGGCTGGGCGAGCTGGGCCCCGTCTCGTTACGTGCCGGGGAACCAGAGGTCGATCTCGCGGACCGCCGACTCCGCCGAATCCGAGCCGTGCACCAGGTTGTCCTGGGTGATCAGGGCCAGATCACCGCGGATGGTGCCCGGCGTGGCCTTCTCCACCGGATCGGTTCCGCCGGCGATCTGCCGGAACGCCGCGATCGCGCGCGGCCCCTCGACGATCGCCGCCACGACGGGGCCGGAGGTGATGAAGTCGAGCAGCGACCCGAAGAACGGCTTGCCCTCGTGCTCGGCGTAATGCCGGCGGGCAAGGTCGTCGCTGACGGTCACGAGCTGCAGCGCCGCGATGGACAGGCCCTTGCGTTCGATTCGGCCCAGAATCTCCCCGACGAGGCGTCGCTTGACGCCGTCGGGCTTGATCAACACGAGGGTCCGCTCAGTCGGCTCAGTCACGGCCGACAGAATAACCGCCGAACACTACTCGGGAGGACGCTGCTGCTGTCCCGGCAGGAGGCCACGCTTCTGCCTGCGCAACACCTCGGCGCGCAGATACGCGATCACGAGCCAGACCACCAGGAAGACCACGCCGATGAAGCCGATCGCGCCGTGCACGACCACGCCGGCGATCAGCACCACCTGCATGAACAGGTTCACCCAGATCGCCCACGGCCTGCCCTGCACACCGGCCAGCAACACCAACACCACCGCCAGCCCGACCAGGTAGCCGCCGCTGACCGCGGTCAGGCCGCCGCCGACCCGTCCGACCACCGGCAGTGCCAGCAGCACCACGATGGCTTCCAGAATCAGCGTGCCCGCCATCACGCCCCGGAAGCTTCGCCACGGGTCCGGAGCCGCGGAGCCGGCGGCGTTCGGATCGGGTTGCTGCTGCGGCGCAGGTTCGGTCACTGCGGGTCCTTTCCGAACAGCGTGCGCGCCGCTCCGGCGGTGACCACCGAACCGGTGATCACCATCCCGGCGCCGCCGAACAGCTCGCCCTCGTCACTGGATTCCTCGACGATCGCGGTGGCGGTCTCGATCGCGTCGGGCAGCGTGGCGGCGGTGACCACCCGTTCGGGCCCGAACCTCTCCTCGGCCCGCAACGCCAGCGCCTCGACGTCGAGCGCGCGCGGAGATCCGTTGTGGGTGATGACGATCTGGTCGAACACCGGCTCCAGCGCGGCCAGGATGCCGTCGACGTCCTTGTCGCCCATCACCGAAACGACGCCGACGAGGAAGCGGAAGTCGAACTCCTGCTGAAGCGCCTGCGCCAGCGCCGCGGCGCCCGCCGGGTTATGGGCGGCATCGATGAAAACCGTTGGTGCGCTGCGCATCCGCTCCAGCCGCCCCGGACTGGTCACCGCGGCGAAGCCCGCCCGCACCGCGTCGACGTCGAGTTGGCGTTGTGCGCCGGCGCCGAAGAACGCCTCGACGGCCGCCAGCGCCAGGACCGCGTTGTGCGCCTGGTGTTCGCCGTGCAGCGGCAGGAAGACGTCGGAGTAGCGGCCGCCGAGCCCTTGCATTTCGAGCAGCTGTCCGCCGACAGCGACCTGCCTGCCCAGCACCGCGAACTCGGAGTCCTCGCGTGCGACGGCCGCGTCTGCGCGCACCGCCTGGGCCAGCAGCACCTCCATCGCTTCAGGCGCCTGACGCCCGATCACCGCGACAGTGTCGGTCGGAACGAGGTCGTCGTCCTGCTTGGTGATGATTCCGGCCTTCTCCGCGGCGATCTCGGCGATGGTGTCGCCGAGGTATTCGGCATGGTCCACCCCGATCGGGGTGATGACCGCGACGGGCGCGTTGACGACGTTGGTGGCGTCCCAGCGCCCACCGAGGCCGACCTCGACGACGGCGACGTCGATCGGCGCGTCGGCGAACGCGGCGAACGCCATCGCGGTCACCACTTCGAACTTGCTCAATGGCGGGCCTTCCCCTCCGAGAAGCCCAGCTTCGGACTGTTGATCGACCAGTTGCACGAACGGTTCGATCTCGCGGTAGGTCTGCACGTACAGCGCCGGGGTGATCGGCTTGCCGTCGATCGAGATGCGTTCGACGGCGGACTGCAGGTGCGGGCTGGTGGTCCGGCCGGTGCGGCGGTGCAGCGCGGTCAGCAGGGCGTCGACCATCCGTGCCACCGAGGTCTTGCCGTTGGTGCCCGCGATGTGGATGGACGGGTAGCCGCGCTGCGGCGAGCCGAGCAGTTCCAGCAGCGCCGAGATGCGCGTCGTGCTGGGCTCGAGTTTGGTTTCGGGCCAGCGCTGGTCGAGCAGGTGCTCGACCTGGAGAAGCGCTGCGATCTCGTCCGGCGTCGGAACCGGCTCGGTCATGCGAGGCCGGCCAGCCGAGCCGTGATGCGGTCGACCTCTTCTCGCGCCAGCTGCTGACGGCCGCGGATCTTCTCGACGACGTCGGCGGGCGCCTTGGCGAGGAACGCCTCGTTGCCGAGTTTGCCTGTGGTGCTGGCCAATTCCTTCTGCGCGGCCGCCAAATCCTTCTCGAGCCGACGCCGCTCGGCGGCCAGGTCCACCGTTCCCGACGTGTCCACCTCGACGGTCACGGTGCCCCGGGACAGCCGCACCTCGATCGCGGCGGTCGGGTGGAAACCATCACCATCAGCGGTCAGCCAGGCAAGCGACCGGACCGCGGGCACCTGCGCCCGCAGATCCGCGCCGGCGATGTCGGACAACCGCGCCGGCACCTTCTGCCGGTCGCCCAGGCCCTGGTCGCTGCGGAAGCGACGCACCTCGGTGATCAGCTTCTGCATATCGTCGATCCGTTGCCCGGCAACTGAATCCAGCTCGAAACCGGAAGGTTTCGGCCAGTCGGCGATGACCAGCGACTCACCGCCGGTCAGGGTCTTCCACAGCACCTCGGTGACGAACGGCATCACCGGATGCAGCAGTTTGAGCAGGGTGTCGAGCACGGCCGCCAGCACCGCGGTCGTATGGTCGACACTGCTTTCTTGCTGGGAAGCCAGCTGCACCTTGGCCAGCTCCACGTACCAGTCGCAGAACTCGTCCCAGGCGAAGTGGTAGAGCGACTCGCATGCGCGGTTGAACTCGTAGGCGTCGAACGCCGAATCCACTTCGGTGCGAACCTGTTCCATCCGGCCGAGGATCCACCGGTCGGCGTCGGTGAGTTCGCGGGCGTCCGGCAAGGGTGCGGGCGCGGCGCCGTTCATCAGAGCGAACCGGGTCGCGTTGAACAGCTTGGTGGCGAAGTTGCGCGATGCGCGGGCGTGGTCCTCGCCGATGGAGAGGTCGCCGCCGGGGCTGGCGCCCCGCGCCAAGGTGAACCGCAACGCGTCGGCGCCGAAGAGCTCCACCCAGTCCAGAGGGTCGATGCCGTTGCCGCGCGATTTGCTCATCTTGCGGCCATGCTCGTCGCGGATCAGGCCGTGCAGGAAGACGTTCTGGAACGGGACCTGCGGGCCACGCTGACCGTTCAGCGTGATCGCCGGATCGTCGGAAACGAATGTTCCGAACATCATCATCCGCGCCACCCAGAAGAACAGGATGTCGTAGCCGGTCACCAGGACGGTGGTCGGATAGAACTTGGCGAGGTCGGCCGTGTGCTCGGGCCACCCCATCGTGGAGAACGGCCACAGCGCCGAGCTGAACCAGGTGTCGAGCACGTCGGGGTCCTGTTCCCAGCCCTGCGGCGGTGTCTCGTCCGGGCCGACGCACACCGTCTCGCCGTTGGGTCCGTGCCAGATCGGGATGCGGTGGCCCCACCACAACTGCCGGGAGATGCACCAGTCGTGCATGTTGTCGACCCACGCGAACCAGCGCGGTTCGAGGCTGGGCGGGTGGATCACGGTGTCGCCGTTGCGAACTGCGTCGCCCGCCGCCTTGGCCAGCGCTTCGACCTTGACCCACCACTGCAGCGACAGCCGGGGCTCGATCGGCTCACCACTGCGCTCGGAGTGCCCGACGCTGTGCACGTACGGCCTCTTCTCGGCGACAATGCGGCCCTCACGCGCCAGCGCTTCGCGCACCTTGACGCGCGCCTCGAAGCGGTCCTGGCCGTCGAAATCCGTTCCGGTGCCGGTGATTCGGCCCTTGGTGTCCATGATCGACGGCATCGGCAGCGCATGCCGCAGGCCGATCTCGAAGTCGTTCGGGTCGTGCGCGGGGGTGACCTTGACGGCGCCGGTGCCGAATTCGGGGTCGACGTGCTCGTCGGCGACGATCGCGATCTCGCGGTCGATGAACGGGTGTGGCAACGTCTTGCCGACCAGGTCGCGGTAGCGCTCGTCGTCGGGGTGCACAGCGATGGCGGTGTCACCCAGCATCGTCTCGACGCGGGTGGTGGCGACCACGATGTGCGGTTCGTCGTCGTCGAGAGAGCCGTAGCGGAACGACACCAGCTCGCCCTCGATGTCTTCGTATTTGACCTCGAGGTCGGAGATCGCGGTCTGAAGCACCGGCGACCAGTTGACCAGTCGCTCAGCCTGGTAGATGAGGCCGGCGTCGTAGAGGCGCTTGAAGATGGTGCGCACCGCGCGCGACAGACCATCGTCCATGGTGAACCGGTCGCGGCTCCAGTCGACGCCGTCGCCGAGGCGGCGCATCTGCGCGCCGATCGTGCCGCCGGATTCCCGCTTCCAGTCCCAGACCTTGTCGACGAACAGCTCGCGGCCGAAATCCTCCTTGGTCTTGCCGTCGACGGCGAGTTGCTTCTCCACCACCGTCTGGGTGGCGATGCCGGCGTGGTCCATGCCCGGCAGCCACAGCACCTCGTAGCCCTGCATCCGCTTGCGCCGGGTCAGCGCGTCCATCAGCGTGTGGTCCAGCGCGTGCCCCATGTGCAGATTGCCGGTCACGTTCGGCGGGGGCAGCACGATGGAGTAGGCGGGCTTGCTGCTGGCCGCGTCGGCGGTAAAGTAGCCGGCCCTGACCCAGCCCTCGTAGATGTCGCTCTCCACCTCGCCCGGGTTCCAGGACTTGGGCAGCGCGGTCACCGGCGAGGTGCCGGAATCGGAACGAGCGCTGGCGGTCACCCCGCAATTCTAGGGAGGCGGCGCGAGGTCGAGCTCACGCGGTGTGAACTGCCTACCTCTTGCCGCTCAGTAACCCGCCGAGGATGTCGCCGAGTCCACCACCACCACCCTTGCCGCCGCCACCGCCGAGCACGCTGCCCAGAATGCTGCCGAGCGGATTGTTCCCGCCGCCCGCTCCGCCGGCGCCACCGAGGATGCTGCCGAGCACGTCGGCCAGGCCGCCGCCCGCGGGTTCCTGCGTCTGAGACTGGGCCGGGGTGGAACCGCCGGACAGTTTCTTACCGATGTAGGCAAGCACGATCGGGGCCAGGATCGGCAGCAGCTTCTGCATCAGGTCGCTGTTGCCTGCGCCGCCGCCGGCCAGCGCCGACGCGACCGCATTGCTGTCGTTGCCGCCGAAGATCTTCGCGACGTACTGGTCGCCCCGGCTGGCGTCGACCGCGTCGACGTTGACCCCGCCGTCAAGCAGGTCGCTGCTGCCCTCCTGAGCAACAGCTGACTCGAGGTCGCCGGAGTCGATCTCGTTGGCTTGGACGTTCTCCGCCACACCGCCGACGAGCGCCGGTACCAGCGTGCGAATCGCGTTGTTCACTTCGCCTTCGTCGGCGCCGACCTTCTTCGCGATGTCCTGCACCGGAATTTGAGCGAACAGTTCGTCGAGTCCAGCCATTGCATGTCCACCTTCGTTGCTGGGATGTCGCCGGGAATTGCACAACCGCGGTGACGACACTAATGCAGTGGATCATGATTGACAGCGGTTCGGGTCGTCCCGATCAGTTGAGCCGGGTGGTCTCGAATATCACTCCGGCCCCAGGGAATCGAGCCAACAATGCGTCGCCCATCGCCGACGCCGGGGTCAGTACCCCGCGCAGATCCGAAAGGCGATCCCTGTCGAGCGCGAGGGCCAGCCCGCTCTCGCCCAGCATGACCGAAGTCGACTTGTATGCCGGGTCGCCCTGTTGCGACATGGTGGCCCGGTAGCGTGCGCCGGCGGTCGTGGTGGTGTACGTCTCGACGGTGTAGTGGCCCTGTTCGCGGGATTGTTCGCTGGGCCCCGTGCCCGGCTTCGGCAAGATGCGTTCGACGAGTTTGTTCGGCACCTTGTCGAAGAACCGGTTGCCCAGCGCCAGCGTTGCGGCGTTGCCACCGGCGGCCAGCGCCGCGGCCACCGGCGCGAGCACCGAGCGACCCACGCTCTGCTGCTCGCCGTACTCCAGCCGGCGTCCGTACGCGTAGTCCAGTAAAGCGTTGCTGCGTCTGACGATCCGAGTGTTCACCGGCGCCATGATGAACGGGCCGAGCCAGTATCCGTCGAGCTCGGGCGCGACCTCGCGGCCACGCCGCCACCGCACGTCGGGCTGTGCACCGAGTTCAGGTTCGGCACTTCGATTGGGTGTCAGGGTGTACGGATCGTCCAACGCCCGCCGCACCTCGGGGTCGGTCGAGGCAACGCGCATCACTTCGATTATCGACGCCAGGGTGCCGCCCGAGACGCCGCCGACGAACTCCCGCACGACGAAATTGGTGTCGGTCAGCTCGCCGGCATTGTCCTTTTCCGCCTGCCGATACAATGCGAACACGCTGAGATCCGAAGGGACGGAGTCGAATCCACACGAGTGCACGATCCGGGCGCCGGTGTCGATCGCCTGTTCGTGGTACAGGCGGATGCTGTCGCGAATGAAGTTCGCCTCTCCGGTCAGGTCGGCGTAGTCGGTGCCCGCGGCCGCGCACGCGCCCACCAGCGGCAGCCCATACTTCGCGTAGGGGCCGACGGTCGTCACCACCACCTGCGTCCGTGCCGCCATCGCGCTCAAGGTCGAGGGCTGCGACGCGTCGGCCGCGATCAGCTCCCAGGATTGTGCGGATTCGCCCAGTGTCCCGCGCACCGCGAGCAGCTTTTCGGGTGACCGGCCGGCCAGCGCGATACGCGCGTTCGCACCCGCCTTCGCCAAATACTGAGCGGTCAGCTTTCCGACATAGCCCGTTGCGCCGTAGAGGACGATGTCGAATTCCCGCTCCGATGTGCTCATGTGCGCGACGCTACCGACACGCGGGAACGGGAGCGACCAGCGGCCCCGACATCAGCGGGGCCGCCGGCCGATACAGGTTCCTCGGCCAAGGCGCCTCACGGAGCCTCGACGGTGATGCCATCCCCCTCGGTCGCAACGGCGGTGAGGCCATCGCCGTTGACGGTCGCGGTGTTGTTGTCGCCCTCGCCGGAGCTGGCCACGCTGCCGTCACCATTCACCGTCGAGGTGTTGTTGTCGCCCTCGCCCGCCCCGGACGCACTGCCATCACCGCGGGTGATGGCGGTGTTGTTGTCACCTTCGCCGGCCCCGGCCGTGCTGCCATCTCCGTGGACGGCGACGGTGTTGTTGTCACCATCGCCGACGCCGGCACTGCTTCCATCACCCTTGACGGTGGCGGTGTTGTTGTCACCTTCACCGGCGCCGGCGGCGCTGCCATCGCCGATCACCGTGGTGGTGTTTCCGTCGCCTTCACCGGCCACGGCCAATCCGTCGTCGCCGACCACGGTCGCGGTGTTGCCGTCACCCAAGCCAGCCTGGGCCACTCCCCTATCGCCGTTCACCGTCGCGGTGTTGCCATCACCCAGACCGGCCAGAGCGCTACTGTCGTCACCGACGACGCGTGCGGTGTTGCCGTCGCCGTAACTGACGCCATCCCTGGATGTGCTTGCGGAGCTGTTGTCGCCGTTGACAATTGCCCTGTTGCGGTTTCCGCCGACCGCGGTGGCGGAGCTGTCGTCGCCGTGTGCGATCGCCACCGATCCCGTCCCGTCGGATGTGGCGGTCGCAGTGCCTTTCTGCACTCGTGTTTCGCCATTGGTCGAGACGCTGACATCAGGTCCCTTGGCCGAACCGGTGTCCGAGGGTTCGGCGGATGCCACCCATGGCGTCGCGGCGACGGCGGCCCCGACGCCCATCGCGATTGCGAACGCCCCCAGTCGGCCGGCATACCGGCCATACGGTGCCGGGCGAGTGGTCGATTCGTGCGGGCTCCGGTCACAGTTGTTGGGGTTGTGTTTCGTCATGGCGCCCGACCGTAACGGCAACCAATTCCGTTGTGGGCCCTACGTTTGCGGTGCTGCTCGGTAACGACGTAGTGGAACGACGGCGTACCGCTACAGTGCACAGATCGGCCCGAAGTGTCATCTTTGCAGGTCGAACCCGTTGCGCAAGCACAATATTGACGCGCGGACAGCCGCAACTCGTTGCCAACCACGATCTTCGGGCTGGACAGAAAACGAACCTCGAAGACGGGCTATCCGAGTGTCTCGGGCACCTCAACGTCCTCACCCAGCACATGGCGGGCCAGGAACCCGGTCACCACCTGATACCAGATCTTGGCGTGTTGCGGGCTGAGCACCCAGTGGTTCTCCGACGGGAAGTACAGGAATCGGTGCGGGCTGTCGCCGTCGTCGTCGGCCGGCAGCGCGGAGTGGGTCAGCAACTCGTACCACAGCCGCAGCGCTTCACCGATCGGTACGCGATAGTCCTTGTCGCCGTGGATTACCAGCATCGGCGTGCGAATTTCTGCGACATGGTGGTGCGGCGAGTTCTTCTGCGCCATCTCCCGGGTCATCTCGCGCAGCCAGTAGTACGACGAGTCGGTGGTGGCGCCGAACTGATCCAGCGCCCAGAGGCTGGCGTGGGTGACGATCGCGTCGAACCTGTCGGTGTGACCGGCCACCCAGTTGGCCATGTAGCCGCCGAAGGATCCGCCCATCGCCGCCGTGCGGTCGGCGTCGATGCGCGGATGCGCGCACGCCGCGTCGGTCGCCGCCATCAGGTCGTCGAACGGGGCGCCGCCCCATGCTCCCCAGCCGCGTTGGATGAACCGCTGGCCGTACCCGGTGGACAGCCCGGGATCGGGCAGCAGCACCGCGTATCCCCGAGCGGCGAGCAGCCACGGGTTCCATCGCCATGACCACGCGTTCCAGCTGCTCAGCGGGCCGCCGTGAATCCACAGCAGCAACGGCGCCTTGCCGTCGCCGGGGGCAGCACCAGCCACGAGCGCAGCCGGGTGCCGTCGTCGGCCGTCGCCTCGAGCTCGCTCAGCGTGCCCGGCAGCGACGGCAACGTCACGCAGGGCAGTTCGGTGACCGCACCGTCGGGATCGATACGCACGGGGTGCGGCGGCGCGGCGTAGGAGCTTCGCAACGCGAACAGCACGCCATCCGGCGCGGTCACCACGTCGGAGTAGCAATAGTCGTCGAACGTCAGCTGCGTCACCGCACCGTCGGCGACGTCGACGCGAAACACCGGCGAGCGCCCGTCCTGATCGGCGGTCACGATCACCGTCGAGCCATCACGCGACCATGTCACCGACGCCGGCCACCGGTCCCAATCGGCCGCGAGCACGCCGGGTTCACCGCCGAAGCGCAGGCAGCCCAACGTGATTCGCGGTGCTGTCTCGGGTGTGGAAAACGTCTCGCGAAGATAGACGACCGTCGAACCGTCCGGTGACACCGCAGGGCGCCACGCGTCTGCGTCGGGCTCGTCCACCAGCACAGTGCGCTCACCACTGTCCAGGTCGATACGCACGAGCACCGAGTGCCGAGACGCTCCCGGCGCCGGCCGCTGCCACGTCGTGACCAGGAAGCGGCCGTCGGAACTGACGTCGAAGTCCGAGTCCCGCAGCGCGCCACCCGGGGCGGCGGTCAGATCGCGCACGTGATCACCCGCGGGGTCGCCGGCCAGCTCGACGCCGAGCAGGTGCGGTTCTGCCGGCCCGAGATCGGAGTCCCAGTGCCGGATCGGATAACCGGTGTGCAGGATCGCGGTGATCTTGTTGTCCTTGCGTAGATCCCGCAACCGGCGGTCGTCGCCGACGGTACGCGCGGAGGGCATCAGCGGTGACCGCACCACGGCGACGTCGGCCTCACGGGCGGGGCGCACCGCCTCGACACCACCGGGCAGCGACAGCGCCTCCACCGCCTCGCCGCCGGCGGCCGGTAGCCGCCACAGTGCGGCAGGCGGCTTGTCGTCGTCGGCCGTCGGGCGCACGGCGACGAACAGCAGATCGCCGTCGGCGGTGAAGGCCGGCGCCGATTCGCCCTTGGTCCCGCGCGTCAACCGGCGCGCCGGTTGCACACCCGCCGGGTCGATCTCCCATACGGCGCTTACGTATTCGGTTCTCTTGTCGTTGAGTTCCGCGACGGTGGTCACGAGCCGAGACCCGTCGGGTGAGAGCGCCAGCCCCGACACCCGCGGCAGGCCGACGTACTCGTCGAGGTCGTCGAAGGGGGTGGAGAACGGGGAGGCCGTGGCGCCGACGGTCGTCGCGGTCATTCACCGTTCGTAGCACACCGGCTGGGGGCAGTCGTCGCAGCGGCCACGACCGCGGCACAGGTTACGTTCGACGAATGCCGAAGCGAATCGTGGTGATCGGGGCGGGCATCGCCGGACTGGCGACCGCCGTCGCGCTGCAACAGCGCGGGCACGACGTCACGTTGATCGAGGAGCGCACCGACACGTCGTCGGGTGCCGGGATCAGCATCTGGCCGAATGCGTTGGCGGCACTCGACGACCTCGGCCTCGGCGACCCGGTGCGTGAGGCCGGTGGCAGCGTGACCGCGGGCGCAGCGCGCTGGCGGGACGGCACCTGGCTGCGACGGCCCGCGCCGGCCCGCATCGTCACAGCGCTCGGCGAGCCGCTGGTGGTGATCCGGCGGTCGGCGTTGACCTCGATCCTCGCGGCCGCGCTGACCGAGGGCACGCTGCGCGCCGGACTGGCTGCGGACGCGCTGGCGGTGACCGCCGCCGGGGTCCGGGTGACCCTGGCGGACAACACGGTGCTGGAGGCCGACGCGGTCGTCGGGGCGGACGGGACCCATTCGATGGTGGCCCGCCACCTCAACGGCCCTCTGCACAACAGGTACATCGGCTACACGGCGTGGCGCGGCGTGGCACAGTGCCGGATCGACCCCGACCTCGCCGGCGAGACGCTCGGCGCCGCGGTCGAGTTCGGTCACGTGCCCCTCGGCGCGCAGAACACGTACTGGTTCGCCACCGAACGTCTGCCCGAGGGACACACCGCGCCACAGGGTGAGTTGGCTCATCTTCGGGAGCGGTTCGCCTCCTGGGCTCAGCCGATCCCCGAGATTCTGGCCACCACGGAGCCCGCCGCCGTGTTGCGCAATGACCTGTATGACCGCGACGAGGCACGACAGTGGGCACGGGGTCCGATCGTGGCGGTCGGTGACGCCGCGCATCCCATGCGGCCGCATCTCGGACAGGGCGGCTGCCAAGGCCTGGAGGACGCCGCGATCCTCGCGAGGTTCCTCGACGGCGACGACGACACCGCGTCGGCATTCGCACGGTTCGTGGCGTTCCGCCGTCCGCGGGTCCGGTCGCTGGTGCGCGAGTCGCGATTCATCGGCCGTGTGATGAACCTGCCGCCGTTGTTCAGCGAGCTGGCCGCCCGCGCGACGGTGCTGGGACCCGAGGCGCTGGTGGCCCGGCATCTGGCCGCCGTGGCGGCGCGGTCGGCGTTCACGCTGCCGACCGACCGCGATCTGGCTGGGGCCTGACCCCCCGGTTCAGCGGGCGAACGCGCCGATCGGGTTGAGCAGCGCCGAGCACATCTGACGCGGGTTGACGAACCCGAACAGGCCACTGGACGGCATCGACGCGCAGCCGGTCGACGCGGCCGGCGTGGTCCGTGCGGTCGGCGCCGACGGGCCGGTCCAGACCGCGGGTGTCGCGCCGCGAGGGCCGCACTTGGGCCACGCCTTGAGCCCCTGGGTCCGCAGGACGTTCTCCGCGACGCGGATCTGCTCGGCCCGCGACGCGCGCGCCGGGTTGCCGACGCCACCGTTGGCATTCCACGTCGCCTGCTTGAACTGCAGGCCGCCGTAGTGACCGTTACCGGTGTTGATCGCCCAGTTCCCGCCGGATTCGCACTGGGCGATCGCGTCCCAGTTCACCGAATCCGCGCCGGCGGTGGCCAGAGAAGCCTCTGACAGCGCCATCGGCACGACCGCGAGGGCACCCGAGATCGCGGTGGCCCACAGGCCCTTGATTGCTGCGGTACGAATGTTCATCACTGCGGTCCTTCCCCGACCGTTTGACACAAGGCCCGCATCTGAGAACCCCTCGATCTCCGCTGCGGTCATCCGGTCTGTCGGGTGATGAACGTCACGTGTTACGGAAGGGTCGAAAGTTTTAATCGTTACTTATCTGGTGTAAGAGCCCTCTGAGAAAGAAGAGGCGGTGCCGGGAGGTCCCGGCACCGCCTGTTCTTGTCGACGATCGGCTGGTCAGCCGTTGCCGCCGCAGGACGGCCAAGCGCCGATCCCCTGCGACTGCAGCACGTTCTCGGCGACGCGAATCTGCTCCTCACGGCTCGCGTTGTGAGGAGAGCCGCTGCCGCCGTTGGCCCGCCAGGTCCCCATGGTGAACTGCAGGCCGCCGTAGTAGCCATTACCGGTGTTGATGGACCAATTGCCACCCGACTCGCACGCCGCGATGGCGTCCCAGTCCACACCGCTGTCCGCATTGGCAGTGCCCGTGGCCAGAGCCATCGGCGCCAACGCGAGCGCACCGGCAAAGGTCGCCAGGCCAAATGTCTTGCGGATGTTCTTCAACGTCAATCCTTTCGCCACGCGCGCACCAACACACCCGCGCAAAGCGCACGGGTGGACATGCCTGGCAGCCAGGCAGGGAGTTGGGCCGCACCGTCTCGGTCAGGTGCGACAGTGGGAGGCCAGAAGAGCCTCGCCGGGCCTCAGCGCCGGCGGCTGCTGGAGGTCACGACGCCTCCGACAGCCCCACTCACACGCAGGTTCGTGGTTTTGAAATTATTTGCTCCGGGTAGAGCCGTTTGGGACCGTACAAACCGATCCGGCGAAAGTCATATTGGCGGCGATCGTGTCGCGGGCAGATCACGGACTGATCACGACGACGCCAACTTTTCGTTATCCCAGGTCATACAGGGCTTTGCCGACGCTGCCGAGCACCGCTCACTGCAACTGCGCGTGAGCCATCTCACGGGTTAATTGTGAGCTGGACCACCTTCACGACGGTGCTGGAGTAGCCGAAACGCTCAGTGCGAACGCACAAATCGTGCTGACCTGCTGTTGAATGGCGGTGTTGGCGGACCGGTTCGCTGGCCGGCCCAGCGCCGAGGTCACCGAAAAGCCATGTACTCCATGTGCTCTCGATGCCGCTCGTTTGCAACCACCCAGTCGCTAGATGTCGCGCATCCGTTCGGGTCGTTCCTGATTAGGCTGTGCCGCTTAGCTTTTCGCTTACATACGCGCGAGGGTACCGCCTCGGTGCGGTGCACCTGTTCGCCACGGCGCCATATGTGGAACCATGGCCAGCGCCTACATGCGGGGCGTCGAATCCCCTTATGGGCTATCGGCGCGGCACAACGGCCCTTAAGTCGCTTCAAATTGGGCGTCAATGCCCATAGCCCTGCATGAAAGTACTTCCCGGACACAGCTATTCGTAACGCACCTGGCTGGGTTCTTCGCCCCGGGTATCCGTGCGTAACGCGCCGTATATCACGGCCGAATCCCGAGTAATTCACTGCCAGGAATTCCGCCCGTGAATTTCGAAATCATGCGCAATTAATATTTTGAATTTGCTAAGCAATTTTCGGGCTGCGCATGGCGGCGAGGTCGGCGGCCGTGTTGACGTTGGTCAGCGCCGCTTGTTCGGGCATCACGATCCGCTGCGTGTCGACCGTCTCGACCAGTGCACGCATGCTGCGCTCACCCGCGGCCACCAACTCCGCGACGCGGCCGGCCAGCGCAGTCCGGTAGACGCCGGCCAGGTAGTGGTCGCGACCGTCCCACGGCAGCACCACGTCCGCGCCGAGACGCTCCGCCGGTCCGGCGAGTTCGTCGATCAACTCGACGGTCAACAGCGGCATGTCGACTGCGGCGACGAACGCCAGCGCCGAACCTGCCTCGGCGGCTGCCCGCAGCCCTCGCCCGGTGGCCAACAGTGGCCCCACCCCACGCACCTCGTCGCGCAGAACCTCGGCATCGAGCGCGGGCAGTGCCTGCCCGGGCGCCGCGATGACGAAGACCGGCGCACAGCGCGGCTTGAGAATGTCGACCATCCGCTCGACGAGCGTGCTTCCTTCGTACGGCAGCGTGGCTTTGTCGCGGCCCATGCGGCGGGAAGCCCCGCCCGCCAGGATCACCGCGGCCAACGGAACGTCGGTCGTCATGACCGTGACGTTAGTCGACAGTCCAGGTGTCTTTGCCGCGAAGCAGTGACTGAAGCGCGGTCGTGTCGTGCGCCTTCTCGTTACGCGCCGCGGCAACCTGCTGGCGCGCGGCGTCGTCGTAGGTCGGCTTGCTCACCTGGCGGAAGATGCCCATCACCATGTGCTCGAGGTTCTGCTCGCTCAACCGCGACAGCGCGAACGCGTACGCCGGGTCCTCGAGATTGGCGTCGTGAACCACGATCTCCTCGGCCGACACATCGGCGGTCTTGGCGATTTCCAGGCCGTAGCCGGACTTCACCACGCAGTACTCGCCGTCGGCGCCGAAGGTGATCGGCTCGCCGTGCGTGAGGCTGATCAGCCGCTCCTCGGCGCCTTCCTTGCGCAGCGCGTCGAAGGAGCCGTCGTTGAAGATCGGGCAGTCCTGCAGGATCTCGACGAGCGCGGCGCCGCGGTGCGCGGCCGCCGCGCGCAACACCTCGGACAGGCCCTTGCGGTCGGAGTCCAGCGCCCGGCCGACGAACGTCGCGTCGGCGCCGAGCGCCAGCGACACCGGGTTGAACGGGTAGTCCAGTGAGCCCATCGGGGTCGACTTGGTGACCTTGCCGACCTCGGAGGTCGGTGAGTACTGACCCTTGGTCAGCCCGTAGATCCGGTTGTTGAACAGCAGGATCGTGATGTTGATGTTGCGGCGCAGCGCGTGGATCAGGTGGTTGCCGCCGATCGAGAGCGCGTCGCCGTCACCGGTGACGACCCACACCGACAGGTCCTCACGCGCCAGCGCCAGACCGGTGGCGATCGTCGGGGCCCGACCGTGGATGGAGTGAAACCCGTAGGTCTCCAGGTAGTAGGGGAAACGGCTCGAGCACCCGATGCCGCTGACGAACGCGATGTTCTCGCGCCGCAGCCCCAGTTCGGGCAGGAAGTTACGGATGGTGTTGAGGATGACGTAGTCGCCGCAGCCCGGGCACCACCGGACCTCCTGGTCGCTGGTGAAGTCCTTGGACTTCTGCGGCTGGTCGGTGGTCGGCACCCGGCTGGTGCCTGCCGTCAACCCGAGATCACTACCGATCAGGTCAGTCATGCGCTTGCTCCCACACCAGTCGCACCGATCTCGACGGTCGCCGCCGCCAACCGTGCGAACTTGGCCTTGTCACTTTCCTTCTCACCCAACGTCCCGTCCAACGCGGCGTCGATGATGCCTTCGACCTCGTCGGCCAGGAACGCCATACCTTCCACTTTGGTCACTGACTGCACGTCGACCAGGTACCGGCCGCGCAGCAGCAGCGCGAGCTGGCCGAGGTTCATCTCCGGACACACGACGTTCGGATAGCGCCGCAGCACCTCGCCGAGGTTCGCCGGGAACGGGTTGAGGTTGCGCAGATGCGCCTGGGCGACCTTGATGCCCTTGCGCCGCGCGCGCCGGCACGCCTCGCCGATCGGCCCGAAGCTGCTGCCCCAGCCGATCATCAGCAACTCCGCGTCACCGGTCGGGTCGTCGACTTCGAGGTCGGGAACCGCGACGCCGTCGATCTTGGCCTGCCGCAACCGGACCATCAGATCGTGGTTCTTCGGCTCGTAGGAGATGTTGCCCGAACCGTTGGCCGCTTCGAGCCCGCCGATTCGGTGCTCCAGGCCGGGCGTGCCGGGGATGGCGAACTGCCGGGCCAGGGTCTCCGGGTCGCGGGCGTAGGGCTGGAAGGGCTCGTCGGGGCTGGCGAAGGTGTGCTCGATGGGCTCATAGCCGCTGACGTCCGGAATGCGCCATGGCTCAGAGCCGTTGGCGATCGCGCCGTCGGACAGGATGACCACCGGCGTGTGGTAGTTCACCGCAATGCGGGCAGCCTCGACAGCCACGTCGAAGCAGTCCGAAGGCGACCGGGGCGCGACCACCGCAACCGGCGACTCGCCGTTGCGGCCGTACATCACTTGAAGCAGGTCGGCCTGCTCGGTCTTGGTGGGCAGGCCCGTCGACGGGCCGCCGCGCTGGACGTCGATGATGATCAGCGGCAGCTCGGTCATCACGGCCAGCCCGATCGCCTCGGACTTCAGCGAGATACCGGGGCCAGAGGTGCTGGTGACGCCCAGTGCCCCACCGTAGGAGGCGCCGATGGCCGCGCCGATGCCGGCGATCTCGTCCTCGGCCTGGAAGGTCAGCACGTTGAAGTTCTTGTGCTTGGACAGCTCGTGCAGGATGTCCGACGCGGGGGTGATCGGGTAGGTCCCGAGCACGACCTGCAGATCAGCCAGCTGCCCGGCGGTGACGATGCCGTAGGCCAGCGCGGTGTTGCCGGAAATCTGGCGGTACTCACCGGTTTTCAGTTTGGCGGGCGCGACCTCGTAGGTGCTGGCGAACGCCTCGGTGGTTTCGCCGTAGTTCCAGCCGGCCTTGAGTGCCAGCACGTTCGCCTCGGCGACGTCAGGTTTGCGGGCGAACTTCTCCCGGATGAACGCCTCGCTGTGCCGCAGTTCGCGGCCGTACATCCACGACAGCAGACCGAGCGCGAACATGTTCTTCGCGCGCTGACCGTCCTTCTTCGAGGCGCCGATCGACTCGACCGCGCCCAGCGTCAACGTGGTCATCGGGACGGCCTGTACGACGTAGTCGGACAGCTCGTCGCTCTCCAGCGGGTTGCCCTCGTACCCGACCTTGGCGAGGTTGCGCTTGGTGAACTCGTCGGAGTTGGCGATGATCAGGCCGCCTCGGGGCAGATCCGAGACGTTTGCCTTCAGCGCGGCGGGATTCATCGCAACGAGCACGTCGGGCCGGTCCCCGGCGGTGAGGATGTCGTAGTCGGCGATCTGGATCTGGAACGACGACACCCCGGGCAGCGTGCCCTGCGGCGCGCGGATCTCGGCGGGGTAGTTGGGCTGTGTGGCCAGGTCGTTGCCGAACAACGCGGCCTCGGACGTGAACCGGTCACCGGTGAGCTGCATGCCGTCGCCCGAGTCGCCGGCGAAGCGGATGACGACCTTCTCGAGCTTCTGCCGGGGTCCCGCAGTCCCGGGGCTGACGGCGTTGTCTTTCGCTGCCACGAAGCCTGCCTCCCACGCTGTCTTGGCGATGCCCTCCGAGTCGCAGTCGGGCCGACGCGCCGCCGGAAAACGCCACCAAAGTTTTTATGTCACTGCCAGTACCGATTATTGCACTTCTCTTAGGCAGCCCTTCATCGGACTCGCGGATGGCGCGTCGCTTCCGTGGAGGTGAACACACAGCTCATGCGGTGTGTTGACGGTACCGATGAGACAGAACTGTGTTGTTCGTCACGTTCACGAGACAACGTTTTCTAAGGAAATGGTTACCGATCAGTAGCTGACAGCTAGCAGGATCGACGCGTCAGCTGTCGGCGGGGCCGGCCGGGGGTTCCGCTCGGCGTTCGTGCCAGCGCAGCTTCAACAACAGCAGATGCTGGTGCGCGCGGAATCCAGCCGACAGCGGATCACGCCAGGCCGGCGAATGGCGCTTCGGTTCGAGATCGTTGTGCACGCCTGACATTGTGCCGTCTCTTCGGCGATACCGCCGCCCGGCGCGCGTGCCAGAGGGGTGAACGGCAATGGAACGCTCGCCCGCACCCGCAGGTCATAGGGTGGGCCTATGGGTCGGGTCACAGCCAGGCGTCGGGCACAGCACATGACCGCTGACACCGCGGTCGCGCGGCCCGAAACCCTGGTGGTCGAGGAGCCGATGGAGATCCGCGTCAACGGTGCGCCGATCACCGTGACGATGCGCACCCCGGGTTCGGATGTCGAACTCGCGCAGGGCTTTCTGCTCACCGAAGGGGTCATCGGTGGCCGCGACGACGTGCTCGCGGCGCGCTACTGCAAGGGGGCCGGCCCCGACAATCTCAACACGTACAACGTGCTCGATGTGCGGCTGGCGGAGCATGTTCCGGCACCCGACGTCGATGTGACGCGCAACTTCTACACCACCTCGTCCTGCGGGGTCTGCGGCAAGGCGTCGCTGGAGGCGGTGCGGTTGAGCAGCCGCCACGGTCCTGGTGACGATCCGACCACGGTCACCGCCGACACGCTCTCGGCACTGCCGGCACGATTGCGCAAGGCGCAGAAGGTGTTCGCCAGTACCGGCGGCCTGCACGGCGCCGCCGTGTTCGCGGCCGACGGCACCATGCTCGCTGTACGCGAAGACGTCGGCCGGCACAACGCCGTCGACAAGGTCATCGGATGGGCGGTGGAACACGGCCGAGTTCCACTGGCCGGCACGGTGCTGCTGGTCAGCGGACGAGCGTCGTTCGAATTGACCCAGAAGGCAGTGATGGCGGGCGTTCCGGTGCTGGCGGCGGTGTCGGCGCCGTCCTCGCTGGCGGTGGACTTGGCCAGCCAGTCCGGGCTGACGCTGGTCGCATTTCTGCGCGGCGAGTCGATGAACGTCTACACCCGGCCCGACCGCATCGTGCGCTGAAACCGCTTCACGTGGCCAATTATACGCGTCAACACCGCGTTTCGTGTCTGATAAGTGGCCACTGGATCGAGGATCAGGCGCTCGACCTATACCGCGCCGGCGCCCACAGGTAGCAATCCCGGCGAGAGGATACGGCGGAGATGCACATGGTTCCCATTACAGCCAGCGTGCGCTACTCGATGCGGTTCTTGCAAGCCAGCGAGCGCGTGAGGCCAGGGAGTCTAGGCAATCGGAAGCACAAAGGCACGCCGGTGACCCGCCGACACGGGCGCCCGGTCGCGGGACCCTGCCACGCTACCCAGGTGTCTAAAGCTGCGGCGTCAAATCGATCTTTGTGATGGCGTTCATTGTGGTGATCAACCAGTCGACGTCGTGGCGTTTCATCGTCAATCGGTATGACAGGTACGTTTACGAAGGTATGTTCCTGGACACCGGACTTGTCGAGACTGAGTTGGTGTAGACGATCACGGTCGCTTCCGATGAAGTGACTGATTCCACCGCAGTCCCCATCACCTGCGTGTTGTTGGAGACTTGCGCTTGCTTGTTGGCGGCGGCGATGACGTCGATGTAGCCTCGGTATTCGCTGGCGAAATCGCCGGCAAGGAACTCGGCTGACCGCTTCGCCAGCGATTCCATGTTCTCGGGACTGTAGGTCCACAACGTGGTGATGGCGTTCGCGGCGGTTTGGGCGATGACGAGTTTGGTATCGACGAGTGCGCGGCCGGCCAGATAGGGCTGCAGTGTCGTACCGGCCCAAGCGCCGGCGGCGACAAACGAGGCCGCCACGGCGGCCGCCGTGATCTGCAGTCGCTTACACGCTGGCTTCTGCAGTCGCTTACACGCTGGCTGATGCGGAACCAACTCCACCGGTTCCTGTTCAGTGGCTATCGTCGTATCGGATGCCCTTGCGTGACCGCCAGATTCATCCTCGGCGACTTCGATAGCCTCCAATGCACTGGTAGCCCGATGTGCTTTCCCAAGAGGGACCCGCGGCGCAGGCTTCACATTCACAGTTGGCTCGGCCGTGGCGCTGTCGGAGGTGTCTGTGGTCAAACCACCTGAATCAGGTTGCTGATTTTCCACTGCTGTCCTTCCTGAATAGCCGTTGCGATCCAACGGTTTCCGCGCTCGATCGTCGACTTTCCGTCCGCAGACTTGGTGATGATCTTGGTCGCGATCAGAACCTCGGCGCCACCATTGTCGAGCCACCGTTGCACACCGGCCTCCAGAACGTATCCCTTGGTGGGTTCGGCCCGGGCGACCTCGACAACGATCGCATTCATCTGTCCTTTGAACGTCTTGGCGAAGGTACCGGTACCCTGCCCCAGGATGCGGTCGGCGTAGGCGTTGGCATTAAACGGGTCCAGCGTGGTGTAGGCGGTCATGAAGTCCCGCACATACCCCAACGCCGCCGCGTTACGGATCTCGGTGCGCCGATCGGTTTCGTGGCGGACCACCATAAGCGTGCTCGCCGCGATCGCCGCAGCGATCAACAGCGTTGCCATACCAGCGAGCACCGGCAGGCCCCAGCGCCGCGGCGGTTTGGATTCCACCTTGTAGAAGTCACACTCGTCGCCTTCGACGCGCCTCCTCGGGCTCATTGACCGACCGCGTGCATCTGCGGCTTCTTCAGCACCGCCAGGTTTGCGACTAGCCACCGCCCGTCCGAGCACTTCTGGAAGTCCACTCGCACCGTCGCGGTGATGAACTTCAGATCCTTCTCATCGGTGCCGCGTTGGCCCTGCATGGCCAGCAACATCGACGCCTGATCCTCCGACGCTGACAGCACCGCACTGCCGACCGCCCAATACTCGTTGTTGGCCGGACTTGCCTTCCGCACGGCCTTCTGCTGAGCAGTCAACTGTAGGAGGTAACCATCGGTGGTCAGCGACTGGCCACGCAAAAGATCTTGCGCCAGAGTATCTTTGCTGTAGCTCAGCATCTGCTCGACGATCCGTGGTCCCTGCTCGGCGATCTCTGCGTGCGCCGCGTCGACGCGTTCATGCCGGTACACAGCCAAATAACCCAGCCCGGCCGCGGCCGTACTCAACACAGCCGCGGTCACCAGCACGACCGCGGTCGGCCGCTTCACGTCTCGCTGCGGCCCCTCGACCGATCGCGCCTCAGTACGCAGTAGCAGGTCGGCGAAGGTCCGACGGCACCTGTCCCCACAATGGCCACAGCCACCCGACGAACAGCGCTGCGGTGTCAAGAAGATGCAGAATGTCCCGGATCAGCAGCTGCGACACTCCTGCGTCGGCACCGTCGCGTCGAACCACCCGGACACCGAACAGAGCCCGCCCGATGCTCCACCTGGCCATGGTCGGCAACAACCACCGATTGATCGCCATCGCCACCACGGTGAGCGCCGCGGCGGCGGTGCAAAGCCACCACAACCATCCCCGAGGCGGGCTTGTCAAACCGACTAAGGCGAACGTCGCGACCACTGCGACGCCCAAGAGCACGTCGATCGCGAAGGCGCCGAGGCGTCCAAGCCGCGACGCGAATACCTCTGTCGCCCGCACGTCGGGGACCGAGGCGTCCGGAATGGGATCCGGTACGGCCGTCACGAGCCGACCTGGTCGAGGCTGGCGACCATATAGGTTCCGTCGACGGGCACCATCTGAACCCGGAGCCGGTAGCCCTGTTCCTGATCGGCGGCCTGCGAGTTCGTGACCGTAACCCGCATTGCGACCAATAGATCCATCGACCCGTCGTCGTTGTGCTTCTCCACAACCGCGCGCATTTCCGACACTTCAACCTTGGCGTCGGCAGCCCTGTACGCGTCAACCAGCACACTGCTGAACAAGGTCGCCTACACACCGAAGTCACCGGTCGAACACTCGATAATCTTGGTCTGACTGATGGCTATTGCGTCGATGTTCGGTGCCTGAGTCGCCGTCACACAGTCCATGACGGAACGCGAACCAACCGCCCAATACAGCCGCGATGGCCGCCACCATCAACGTCGTGCAGACCCCGATCGCCCAGCTTCGCCCCAGCCGTGACTGCCGACGCCGAGGTTTCTCATTCGCGGGCGTCTCAACTACGTCTTCGACCTGCTTCGGTAGTTGTTCGGCGGGTCCAGCGACCGAAGTGTCCGGCATTCCATCAGCATCGGCAGGGTTCAGCCGGCCGGGACCAGCATCTCCTTCCATCCGTTGTCCCCTAGCTCGCTCGAATTGCTGACGGAGTACTTCACGCCGTCGGGTCCGACCACCTCGCCGCTGGACGGGCTGTAAATGGCGGAAGCACCTGCTTCCGGGGTAAAGCCGCACGGGTTGGGTTGTTGTCCGTTGCACCTGACGGTTCCCTGGCCGGGCGCGGTCAATGGATCACTTGTGGGTGCCGGAGACGACGTCTGCGGCAGCTGGTCGGCCGGCAGCGGGTTCAACCCGTTGTTGACCGACGGCGCTGGGATCACCCGACCCGGCAGGACCGGCTGATCGCAGCGGGCGCCCGGCGCTGGGCAACTGCGGATCTGGTTCGGGTCGCCGTACCACGGGTTGGTGCCCATCGGGGTGTACGGCTCGTCGCTGCGGCACTCCTGTGGTGTCGCCGCCCGCTTCCCCGGTACGTCCATGCACGGGTTGTTGCGTGCGCCACGGACCGCGTTGCCCTGAAAATCCTTTGGGATCTTGCAGTACTGACCCGCCGGTATGTCCCTCGGGGAGGTGTCCGCCGGCGACCGCCACTCGGAAGCCGGCAGGAAGCCGGTGAGGCAGATCGGTGGCATACCGAAGTTGGCCCCGAAGTGAAACAACGACGTGTCGTCGAAAATCGTTGCGCTCTGCGCAATCGAGGCGGACTGCGGAAGGAGGACCAACACCTGCTCGAGCCCCTTGTTGTAGCGCTTCAACAGGTCGGTGATGATCGCCATGTTCGCCAGCGTCTGTGGCAGCGAGTCACCCACATCGCTGAACATGGTGTTGATCTGAGCGGTGGTAGGGGCGGCCTGTTGCAGCATGCTGCGCAGCGCCGCGTCTTGCTGCGAGGCCTGGGTGGTCATGGTGTTGAGGTTTCGCGACCACTGTTCGATCGCGTCACGCGATTGCACCTGGCTGCCCAGTATTGGCGTCACGTTTGTGATGATGTCGTTGACTGGAGCCAGGTTTGCCTTGAAGTCACTGACCATGTTCGTGGTGGAGTCGACCAGCCGCTGCAGCGGTGGGCCCAATCCGGCAACGCCCTGCGCGGTTTCGTTGAGCAGCGTGTCGATCTTCTCGGCCGGAACCACCTCCAACGCCCGGTATGTGGCGTCGAGAACCGGAGCGATCTCGGTGGGCACTGTGCTCTGGGCGATCGTCTGTCCTGGCTGTAGATACTCGCCCGGGTTCCCGGTCGATACCAGGTTCACGTACTGCTCACCGACCGCCGACACGGAGCGCACATTTGCGGCGGCGTCGATCGGAATTCGGTACCGGCTGTCGATCCTCATAGTGGCGAGCGCGCCCTGTTCGGTCGGTTCCACGGCGGTGACTTTGCCGATCTCGATGCCTCGGTAGGTGACGTTGGACGTCTCGTACAGACCGCCGGAGCGCGGCAGTTCGACGTGCAGCGTGTACTGTCCGACGCCGAGCAGTGACGGAATCCTCAGGTAGTACCAACCCAACCCGATCAATGCGATCAGGGTAATGATCACGAACGCGATCATCTGCAATTTGACGGTGCGGGCCACGGCTCACTCCCCCCTTTCGACCAGCGGGCCGCCCGGCGCGCTGTGCGGGTTCG
Organism: Mycobacterium sp. IS-3022; assembly: GCF_001500065.1. Taxonomy (GTDB): domain Bacteria; phylum Actinomycetota; class Actinomycetes; order Mycobacteriales; family Mycobacteriaceae; genus Mycobacterium. The sequence goes on along the minus strand of NZ_LQIN01000012.1, from coordinate 326,965 downwards.
GGGTGAACCGCACATCCGGGATCATGGTGGCTGGATCGCGGCCCCAGGACTGTTCGAGTGCGCGCAGTGCACCCGATAGACCGGTGCCGGACAAATTCCCGTTGTCGATCGCGCTGAGCGTGAGATCCATGACGAGAGAGGAATTGGCGTAGTCGCCCCGGAAAACTTTGGGGATGTTCTCGATAGGCATCCCTCCCATCACGATGAACTTTCCTGCGTCGACCAAATATGGCGAGGATCTGGCCAGTTCCTTGAGCGGGCTCTGCAGGTGATCCAGGTTGGTGTGGAGGTTGTCCTTCGACTGCGACAACGTCTCGTCAGCCACCTCGCTGAGCCGGCCCAGGGCCACCACCGCGTCGGCGAACAGATCCTTCGATTCCGCGAAATGTTGTGCGAGCGGGGGAAACTCGGTGAACACTCGGTCCAGCGTGCTGTTGCGATTCGCGACGATCTTCAGCAGGTCGTTGGTGGAATCGATCGCCCGGGTGATGTCCTGGCTCTGTTGATTCATTTCGTCGGTGAACACGTCGAGCTTGCCCAGGAGATCCCGTATCTGAGGCGCGCGACCGGTCAGCAAATTGTCGACCTCGGTCTGGATCACCTCGAGATTCGAAATACCACCACCCGTCAGGATGGCCCCCACGCTGGCCAGCACCCGTTCGACGGTGGGATACGCCGACGAGTTGGCCAGCGGAATGGTGTCGCCATTTCGTAGCGACTCCGGCGACGGATCCGGCGGCGAAATCAGCTCTAGATGCTGCGACCCGAGAAGGCTGGTTTGTCCGATCTTGGCCCGAGTATTCGCCGACAGCTTCAACCCAGGTTCCAGCTCCACAGTGAGCGTCGGGATCCAGTTCTTCAGCTCGATGGAACGCACTTGGCCCACCCACAGGTCGGCCACTCGCACGCGACTATTGACGTTGAGCGCCAAAGTATCTGGCATCTGCACATAAACGGTGACCTTTCCGGCACCGGAGCCCGGACCGCCCGGCAAGGGCAGATTGGCGACACCCCGCCAGCCGCACGACGTGAGCACCATCGCGGCCACGCCGAGCGCCGTGATCCGGCGTGCAATCCGATAGCGCACGCGGGCTGCGCCGAAGATCCTGAACTTGCGCATTACGGTGCTCCCGCTTCAGCGGGCAACGGCGGTGCAGCCGGAGCGGCCGGGGCGATGACCCCGAGCGGATCGGCAGCGTGCACCCCCGGTGCGGGTAGGGGCGGGGGCCCGGGCTGGGGATACCACGGCGGCGGCAGAGGGTTGCGCTCGTCGTAGGCATTCGGCGGTCCTGGTAGGTTCCCGCCGCTGGGCACACCGGCCGCGGGCGGGGCAACCGGCGGCGCTATATCCGGTCCCCCCATCAGCTCCGCGAGGGACTCGGGGGTCAGCATGTTCGCGGTCAATGGCTGCACGTCCACGCCCTGCATACCGGGCGCGACGACCCAGCCGGGCTCGTGGTTCCCGTGGGAGAACAGCGTGTCCCGCGCCCAAATCCCGGGCACCGTGGTGTCTTTGTAGCCGGGTGGGGGCCGAAGCCGCGGATCCGAATAAGCAACCATCTTGGGCAGCACCATGGCGGTGCTCATCGGATTCATGCCGAACGGCATGTAATTGAACTTGACTGCATCCAGGATCGGCGCCAGGTATTGCGCACATAGTTCGGCGGAATCCTGGTAGCCCAGTCGGCTGCCGGCCTGGACCATGCTGCAGAGGACTTGCAGCGGGTTGGCGAAGTTGGTGATCGGCGCGAGGGCCGACGGAGCCATCAAGGGACCACCGCCGACCGGAGAATAGAAATTGGTGGCGTTCGCGGCGACGTTCGGGAACGTGTGGAGGCCGGTTTCCAGACCGTCACGGGCCTCTTGTTGGAGTATCGCTGTGGTCGCATCGGCGAAGTTGTCGATATCGTGTGCCAGCACCTCGGCGTTGTCGTCGAGGAACGTCCGGGTGACCGCGAGCACGTCGTCGAGATCCTTGACCGCGTTGGCGAGCTCCTGATCGGTGTTGGTGAACGAATTGGTCAACTGAGCGATCTCATCGTTGAGCGCAACGAACTGCTGATCGCTCTGGTGCAGCGCGTTGACGAATAACGCCAAGCTCTTCACCGTGCCGAAGAAGTCACCGCGACTGCGGTTCAGCACGGTCAATGCATCCGACAGACCGTTCAAGGTTTTGTTGAGCTGCTGTCCCTTTCCCTCCAGACCGTCGGCGACCGATTCGATGACGTCGCCGAGTGGCCCTTTGGGTTGCTCTGGCGTTGGGCCCAACTCACCAAGGATCCGATGGACCGAATCGATGAAGTCGTTGTACTCCACCGGCGCCTGGGTGCGTTCGAGCGGGATCACCGCGCCGTCGCGCATGACCGGTCCGCCCGTGTAAGGCGGCGACAACTGGATATTGCGCGACGCCACCAGGCCCGGATTGATAATCGACGCGGTGGCGTCCGCCGGCACCCGATGTTTGTTGGCGAAGTGGAAGGTCACCTTCATCTTGTCGCCGGCCGGCTCGATCGAATCGATGGCACCGACCTGGACGCCCATGATCTGCACCTTGTCGCCCGGATACAGTGCGAGCGTCTGCGCGAAGTAGGCGACAACGCTGGTGTTGGTCAGCTTCTCGTAGAGCTGCCAACCGGCGTAGCCGCCCACCAGCGCCAGAATCACGAGAAGCGTCCCGGCGGTCACCGCAGCCCGAGACATGATCGGCAACTTGATGTTTCGGATGTCGAAGATCGTTGACATGATTGGGCCTACCGCTCTTGTGACTCGGGCTGGAGGAAAGGCGGGTTGTCCGGCGGCGTCGCCACGGGGAACGGTCCCGGAGGGTCACGACGGGCGCCCGGCGGGTCAGGCGCGATCGGCACCGGGGCGCCGGGGGCAACCGGCGCGACCTGACCCGGGATAGCGGAACTCGAGACGCCGGGGGCCGGTGGCGGCCCGCCCGGGTTGGGTGCCGATGTCGCCACGTCCGGCGGTCCGTAGTTTGTGCCGTGCGGGTTGTCACCGAACGGACCCACGGTGGCATGGGCGCACGGCAGCGGGTTCTCGGGCGTCGGAAGTGCGTCGGGGCCCGGCACGTACGAGCACGGTGACCCCGGGGGTACCGCGGGTCCGGGATGTTCCGGGGTGCCCTCCAACGGTGTTGGCGCGGGCGGCGGTGCCCCGTTGGCGAAGCGCGAACCGTTTGGGTCGGGGAACTGGAACGCCGGCAAGCCGGCATCGCTCCAGAACTTCTGTGGGTCGATACCGCGGTCCTTGAATGCCGCATCGATGAACGGCTGCAAGATCTGCGGCGGCACCAGGTTGGAAATGACCCCCTTGAGGTACGGTCCGGAAGCGCCGACTTCCCCTAGCGCGGGCTGATACTTGCCGATTAGTACCAGGGTCTCATTGAGTTCATGCTTGCGCTCGACCAGGATGTCGCTGACGATGCGTAGCTGCTCGAGCACCTTGTTGAGGTTCGGGTTGTCGTTGATGAAACCCTTTATCTGTTCCGATACCGCCGACACCCGTTCCAGCAACAGGCTGATTGCCTTACCGCGTTCGTTGACCGCGGCGAGCAGCGTCCGCGCGTTGACGAGCAGCGCGTTGACCTGCTCGCTGCGATCCCCGAGGACACCCGCAATCGCGTTGGCATTGGCCAGCAGCTGGTTGATCTGCTCGTCGCGCTTGCCGATGATGTCCGAGAACCGGCCCATACCCTTCAACGCCGCACTGAGATGAGGAGAGATCTGATCGACGGTTTCCGACAAGACATTCATCGACCGCTTGACCATCTGGGTGTCCCAACCCGAGACCGCCGTCGTTGCATCGGAGAACACGTCATAGATCTGATACGGCGTGGTGGTCTGGCCCACTGGCAGCACGCCGCCGGGCCGTAACACCTCCGAGCCGTTCGGCGTGATCTCGATGTTCCTACGGCCAAGCAAGGTGTCCGTACGAATGGCGGCGGTGCTGTCTCTACCGATTCGGGTGCCGCCGAGCGTGTAGCCGATCGAAACGCTGTCGCCGTCGATCTGGATCGAGCGCACCCGGCCGACGTCCACACCGGCAATGCGCACCTTGTCACCTGTGCTCAGCCCGGCGGTATCTGCGAACTGTGCGTAATAGATCGGCTGCGCATTCAACATGGGCACGCTTGCGAAGCTCTGCCCCACCCCGACGACGAGTAAAACGACAAGGATCCCCATCAACCCGACGCGGATCCGGCTGGTTTCGGTCAAGGTTCTCATTGGGGCGTGCACCGGCCTGACGGTTGACCCGTGATCTTGACCGTGCGGACAGGGCCGCCAGGCTGCAAGCCGTTGAGCTTCAACGACAAATCGCAGATGTAGAAGTTCATGCCATCGGCATAGGAGCCGACCACTCGGCTGACAGCGCGGTAAGCGCCCGGCACCTCTTTGAGGAACGAATCGAGCTCGGCCTGCTGGTCGACCAGCGGTGCTTGGATGGCTTCGAAATAGCCGACGGTGTCCTTCAACAGCGGCCGGTTATCGGACAGCAGATCCGCCAGCGTACCGACCGCGTCACTGATCGAGACCGCGGAACCTGCGATCGAATCGGCCCGGTTCTTCAGGCCGGTGATGAGCACCTCGAAGTTGTTCACTGTCTCGTCGAACTGCTTCTGATGCTTGACCGTGGTGTCCAACACCGTGTTGAGGTTCGTAATCACCTCACCTATTACCTGATCCCGTTCGGCCAGTGTCGAGGTGAGCGACGCCGTCTGATCGAGGATGTCGTTGATGGTGCCCCCCTGCCCCTGAAAAACCGTCACGATCGACTGGGCAATGTTGTTGACCTTGTCCGGATCAAGCGCCTGGAACACCGGCCGGAACCCGCCGATCAATGCGTCGAGGTCCAGCGCCGGCTCGGTTTGCTCGATCGGGATGACGCCGCCAGCCGGCAACCGCTCATCGCTGTCGCCGCGCTCGAGATCCACATAGCGGTCGCCCGTCAGGTTCAGGTAACGGATCGAGGCGGTGGTGCTGTCGAACAACGGCAGCGAACGGTCGACGCTGAAGTCGACCCTCACCTGATTTCCGGCGCCCATCAATTCCACGTTGGAGACCTTGCCGACCTCGACCCCGGATGCGCGAACGAACTGGCCGGAGCGTAAACCGCTGGCGCTACTGAAGATAGCCGTATATCCGGTCGTGCGGTCGAACCGAACCTGACCGAACACCACGACGATCATCACGGCGAACGACATCAGTACCAGCGAGAATGCGACGAGCTTGATGACGGTGCCGGTGATCTTCATGGGTTGATCGTGTACTCCCCCACCTGGCGACCCCAGATGTGTTCGATAGCGAACGGTTGACCGAGTTCGAAGTGGTTATAGGGCGCGTTGGAGGCCCCGGTGTCCACCACTAGGTACGGCGCCGGCCACAGGTCCTTGGTGATCGGTTGCCAGCAACCGGGCCGGCCTTCCGGACCACCCGAGGCATTCAGTCGCGGCAAGTTGTCCGGGTACACGTATGGATTGCCCGCACCCACCATCTCGTTGGTGGTGTGGATCGAGTAGCCGTTGCCGCCCCATGCCCTCGCGTACCTGGGTGCCACATCGTGATAGTTGCGGATGGCGCAGAAGAGTGAAGGGCTGTACTCGTCCAGCAGGGCCGAGGTGGGAATCAGATCCTCGATGGTGCGCACCATGAAAGGGCCGCCGCGCTCGAACACGTCGGCTCCGGTGTGGCCGAACCCGATGGCGGCCATCAACGCCTCATCTAGACTGCCGCGCAGCTCATTCAGGGTGGCGACGGTGGTCGTCGCGTGGTCCAATCCGTCGAACAAGTCCGGCGCCGCAGCGGCGTATACCTCACCCATATCGGCGAGCAAGCCGATGTCCTCGCGGATGCGCGGCATCTGCGGATTCAGATCATCGAGGATCGCGTTGCCGTGTTCGATCGAGTCGCCCAATCGATTCCCGAAACCATCCAGCGCCTGGGCGGTGGCGGTGAGCGTCTGGTTCAACTTGACCGGATCCACGTGTTCGGTCAGGTTCATCACCGTCTCAAACAACGTGTTCATCTCGGTGGTGACATGCGTTGCATCGATTACGTCGTCGCTGGAAACGCGTTGAGGTAGTGGGTCTTCCGGTGAGGAGAACGACACATACTTGTTGCCGAACGCCGTGGTCGTCTTGATCTCCGCGTCCACATTGGCCGGGATCAGACGGATGTATTTCGGGTCGACATTCAAAGTGAACTTCGCCGCCTGCTCGCCGTCGCGTTGTGCCTGCTCGATGGTCGCCACCCGGCCGATGTGCACCCCGTTGAAGGTCACCGGCGAACCGGGATCCATCACCAACCCGGCACGGCCGGACAGCATCGTCAACTGCACCTTCGGTACGAAATGACCACGGAAGTGCAGGAACACCAGCGCAGTGATCAGTGCGACGACCAACCACAGGACTATCCCCGCGATCATGTGCGGCGGTGTGCGCAGCGCGTTGTGCTTCATCGGCGTGTTCATGGCACTCACATCGTCAGGTTGAAGTTCGGGTCGACGCCGTAGAGCGCCAACGCCGCGAACAAGACAACGACCTGCACAGATACCAGCGAAAAACGCATGGATCGGCCGACGGCGTCCCCGACGCCGACGGGGCCGCCGCTGGCGTTGTAGCCGTAGTAGCAGTGCGTGACCAACACGATCACCGCGATGATGATGGCTTGGCCGAACGACCAGAAGACGTCATCCACACGCAGGAACGTGCGGAAGTAGTGGTCGTACGTGCCCGACGGCTGCCCGTACAGCACGGTGGTGACAACTTGCGGTGACACGAATGACACGAGCATCGCCAGCGCGTACAGCGGGATGATCACCACCAGCCCGGCCAAGACGCGGGTGGACACCAGGTACGCGATCGACTTGATGCCCATCACCTCCAGCGCGTCAACCTCCTCGTTGATGCGCATGGCGCCCAACTCGGCGGTGGCGCCCGCGCCGACCGTGGCGGCCAATGCGATACCGGTGACAACTGCGGCCGTCATGCGCACATTGATCAGCGCGGCGAAGAACCCGGTGAACGCCTCGATGCCGACCTGGCCCAGCGATGCCACACCCTGGATGGCGATCAGCGAGGTGCCCGACAGCGTCACGAATCCAACGATCGCGGCGGTGCCGCCCACGACCGCCATCGCACCGGTGCCCATGCCGATCTCGGCGATGAGCCGGATCGCCTCTTTGCGATAGCGCGTGGCTGCCCACGCCAGCCCGCCGGTGGCGTTCGCGGTGAAGCAGGCGAGGCGTCCGCTCTCGGTGAGCCCGCGACCAATGGCCCCGACATAACGGCTCAAGTTGGCGGCTGCCCGCGGGTAACGGGATCGAAGAACGACGGCGGTCGACATGTCAGCTCCCCGTCCCGAACCGCACGCCGATCGTCGTCAGCACCACGTTGACCGCGAAGAGCGCGAGCACACACAACACAACGGTCTCGTTCACCGCGACGCCCAAGCCCTTCGAGCCGCCCTTGACCATCAGCCCGCGGTAGCACCCGACCAGGCCGGCGAGGAGACCGAACGTCGCGGCCTTTATAGTCGCGATGATCACCTCGGGGAGGCCGGTGATCAGGGTCAGGCTGGCTATGTACGCGCCACCCGACACGTTCTGCAGGTACACACCGAAAATAAAGCCGCCCACCAGGGCGACGACGACTACCAAGCCGTTGAGCAGGGTGGCCACCACGGTGGCGGCAAGTACCCGGGGCGCCACCAGCCGTTGGATCGGATCGATACCGAGCACCTCCATCGCCGCGATCTCTTCCCGCATGGTGCGGGCGCCCAGATCGGCGCAAATGGCCGTCGAGCCCGCGCCTGCCACCACAAGCACCGTCACCAGCGGACCCAGTTGGGTGACCCCGCCGAGAGCCGCGCCCGCACCCGAGATATCGGCGGCGCCGATCTGCACAAGCAATACGTTCAGCGTGAACGCCAACAGCACCGTCAACGGAATGGCGACCGCGATGGTCGGCAGGATCGCGACCCGCATGACGAACCAGCACATCAAGATGAACTCGCGCCACTGAAACGGCCGCCGGAACAGCGCTTTGGCGGTCAGCAAGGACATCCGGAAGAAGCCGCCGACCGCTTCGAGACCAGGCGCGGTCTGGTCACGGACGTAATCGGTCAAGCGAGCCTGCGTCGTCACCGGTTCACCTTGGGCACTTGGCGTCCGTAGACATCGGCCCATGCTCCTCGGCCACACCTCGGCAACCGTCGCCGCCTGCTGTCTTGCTGCACGCCATCACTATCGCTATGACTGTACGTACAGTCAATAGTTGCGTCGAAAATAACCCGAGCTCAGTCAGTAGATGACGATTGATGCAGTCCCGGCGCCTTACAAACCGTCCGTACGGTCAGTATCTGACCGCCGCCAACGGCTAGTGCTTACTCATTGGCAAGGAAGCGTTCGGGAAAACTGGACAACGCGGACGCGGCGTTGTCCGCGTTAGCCTTGGATCGGATCATCCACGGCAGCAAGGCATTCCCGCACCACCGTAACAATAGGACCGGTCGGATCAGCCCACCGGCCCATTCCTAGACGGTCCAGCAACAAGCCGCCAAGAAAAACATCGACGAAGGCGCCGCCAACTTCTTCAGGCGTTCGTGGGCCGGCCGGGTCGAACCACACCCACATCCACTGGGTCGATCCCCACAGTTGCAGCCCTGCAATTTCGGCATCCACGTCGCGGAACACGCCAGCGTCGATTCCGTTGCGGATCTCGTCGATGGCGAAATCGCGCAACTCACGACGGAGGCTGCGCACTTCCTCCATGGCAGGGTCCTCGGTCAGCTGGACGACCTCGCGCTGGCTGGCAATTGCCGCGTCGCGGGCCAGAACCTGCAGCAGCGCTGAGATGAAGATGAATGCCGCGACGCGTTCTTGAGGCGTGACCAGGCGATTCCACACCATCTGCACGGCTGCACGGTGGCGATGCAAGTGACTTTCTTCGGTCTCGCGCAACATCTGCGCCTTGGTGCCGAAGTGATGAACGATGGTGCCCTTCGAGATGCCGAGTTCGTCCGCGATGTCGCCCATGTTGGTTCGGTCGTAGCCCCGATCAGCGACATAACGGACGAAGGCGTCGAGGATCTCAGTACGCCGCCCTGATTTAGGCACCCTCACCTCCATGCGGCCGCATTAACCGTACGAACGGTCTTCTATAGTGGCACATCGGCGCGTCATCGCGCGTGAGAGGACTCTATCAGCGTCTTGACACTGACCGTACGTACAGTCATCATTCTGGCGTGGAAACGCCGTCGAAATTGCTCGAGCACCTCGGTGCACAAGGCATCGAGCCTCGGGCATCCGCATTTGAACCTGGTGAGCGCCGATGAGCTGTGCAACGGCGGACGACGTGAAATCGCCGATCGGCCTCGGTCAGTTGCGCGGCCACACTTGTGGTTATCTCGAGCGGGTCGTGACCGGCGAGACGATCGAAGTGATTCGTCGGGGCAAGGTGGTGGCGCTCATCCAGCCAGCCGCCGGCGGCGCGCGTGGCTGCCCAGTCTTGGGCTCAGTCGATGTGGCGGTGCGAGGGGTTGGCCACCGAATCCGGCTCGACGATCTCAGAAGGCGCGCGGGTCAATGCTTCGATCGCGTTGCGGCGGGCGAAAAGGTTGAGGTCGTCTGGAACGGCAGAGTGGTCGCGCAGCTGGTCGCTCACAAAGACTCGAGAGTGCACTCCGAACAAGCGACGAGAGGAAAAAGCGGCCATGACAACAGCGGGTGAGAACCGCCGGACCGATGTTTCGCTGCGCCATGCGGGACAATTCTTCGTCGGCGGCGAGTGGGTCGATCCGTCCTCGCGGGCCACGTTCGATGTCCTCGACTCGGCGACGGAGGAGCTGTTCCTCCGAGTTGCTGAAGCGCGCGAGGAGGATGTCTCGCGAGCGATTGCCGCTGCCCGCAACACATTCGACAACGGCCCATGGCCCTCACTGTCGCATCGGGAGCGGGCGCAGTACTTGCGCGCCATCGCCGGCGGGCTGCGCAACCGGATCGATGAGGCAGCGCAGATCTGGAGCCGTGAATCCGGAATTGTGCACGACGTCGCCGCGACGGTGGCAAGCACCATCCCAGGCGTGTACGACTACTACGCCGATCTCGCGGATAGCTTTCCGTTCGAGGAGCCGAGGACACCGACCGCCGGCGGCGAGTTCGGCCTGCTCGTGCGCGAGCCGGTGGGCGTCGTCGCCGCGATCGTTCCATGGAACGCGCCGATTACGTTGATGGCCTACAAGATCGCTCCCGCACTTCTCGCGGGGTGCACGGTGATACTCAAGGCCTCGCCCGAGGCGCCGGGCAGCGCCTACCTCATAGCGGAGATCGCGGAGTCCGTCGGCCTGCCGGCCGGCGTCTTGAATGTGGTGACGGCCGACCGCGCGGCGTCCGAAGCGCTGGTGCGTGACTCACGGGTCGACAAGATCACCTTCACCGGATCCACCGCAGCGGGACGGCGAATCGCCTCCCTGTGCGGTGAGCGGATAGCCCGCTACACATTGGAACTCGGCGGTAAATCGGCCGCGGTCGTCCTGGATGACGCCGACACCGCCGCGACCGCGACGAAGCTCGTCGACGCCCAATGCCTACTCTCCGGCCAGATCTGTGCGGCACTGACCAGGATCGTGGTGAGCCGCAAACGACACGACGAGCTGGTAGACGCGATCTCGGCCTCCTTCTCGAATGTTCGGGTCGGCGACCCATTCGATGCGGCCACCCAGATGGGCCCGTTGGCCACTGAACGGCAACGCGACCGGGTGCTGGGCTACATCGCCAAAGGCAAGGACCAAGGCGCGCTGCTAGCGGCAGGCGGTGGCCGGCCGGCGGACCTCGACCGCGGTTGGTACGTGGAACCGACGGTGTTCAGCCGCGTCGACAACTCCTCGACCATCGCCCGCGAGGAGATATTCGGGCCGGTGCTGTGTGTGATACCGGCCGAAAACGAAACCGACGCAGTGCGTATCGCCAATGACACGATATTCGGCCTCAATGCCTCGGTCTTCACCGAAGATGTCGACAAGGCCACCGCCGTTGCACGCAAGCTGCGATCGGGGACGGTGGGTCACAACGATATCCGAATGGACCTCGGCATCGCTTTCGGCGGCTTCAAGCAGTCCGGGATCGGTCGGGAAGGCGGCCGGGAAGGTTTGCTTCCCTACCTCGAAACCAAGACCGTGATCCTCGAAGACACGCCGACCCGGTACGCGAACTGACGCCGTACAGGCGGCAAGGCGCGCGGCTGGTCTTGCGAACTGATGCACGACATCAGACTTGTGCGCCGATGTTGCACGGCTGCATCCGAATTCGACGTTCAGCCGTTCGAGGATTCCCAGGGCTTCGCGACTACTCCTTCGCGCCGGCGCCAGCGTGGCAAAGACGAGTCGATTCCACCCTCGGCGTGCGACCACGCCAGTCTATTTGCCGCACGCGTTTGGATGATCCTGGCCCGAACGTGACGACGCACCGCCGTTGGCGCTCTAGCGCGTCTGGTTCGCTCAGACCCTGGTGCAACAACATTTCGACGAGTTCGCTGGATCCACCGGTCGAGAAGTTGGTTTACGGGTGTGGGGCAGGATCTCGTAGGCCGGCGCCCTGTTCAGCTCGGGACGTTGGCTCCCAACGCTGCCAGCGCAGCGGTGCTCAGCCGGGCAAGCTCCTCGGCTTCGGCGGAAACAAGTGCGGCCGCGAAGATTTCGGCCATCCGCCGGTTGGTGGCCAGCTCGACCTCGGCGTAGCGGTCCTTTTTGTCTGCGCCGTCGGCGAACGGTTCGGGCCAGCCGAACATCGTCGCGTACTGATGTCCCTTGTTGAGCATGTGCGCCTCGATCGGGTGATCCCGGAGATGGTGAGCGCGTTGAAGTGCACGCCCGCGCGCAGCTCCCGCAGCACGAACATCACCTGCAGCGCCCGGGCCGGCGCATCGTCGGCCAACGGCATCTCACGCCAGCCGGCGAACAGCGGCAACCCCGCGATCGGTGTTGCGGCGATCAGTTTCTCCCCCAGCGAAGCAATACGATCGAGTCCCTGGGCATCCGCGAGATACTTGCGCCCGAAGTCGGCGGTCTGGCCCCAATACTGGTGCGCCGCACCGGCAGCACCGCGTATCGCGATGCCTCCGTCCCACGTCGCCGATAACCCGAAGGGTTCGAACACGACGAACACCGCGCCGACTGTGGCGCCGCTGGCTTCGCTCAGCACTCCGCCGCATCCGGCGACAGACCCTGCCAACGGGTTCTGGTACCCAGCGGCGACGCTCTCCTCGAAGGTCTCCGGATGCAGCATGAAGATCGCGACGGCTTGCTGCATCGCCGCTCCTGTGGCGGCTGCGGCGTCCAGCATTACGGTCTCGATCATGGCGATGAATTCCTTCTCGGTAGAGGTGTGCGCGCCCTGAATTGCTGACAGGCCGCCGATGGCCGCAGCTTGCTCACCCGTGATCGCGACCACCGGTGGGCCGGCGGCGGCCACCCCGGGAACGGATGCTTCGGGGTTCGGACCGTGGGGTCCGAACCCCGAACCATCGCGATGGTGTGCGGGTCAGCGGGTCAAGGCTGCGTCGCTGACCCAGCTGCCGTGGAAGCCGTGCGGTACGCGGCTGGGCAGGTGCACCCGGGCCACCGGCTCAGCGCGCGGGTCGGTGGCGTCGAGGATCACCAGATCCGAGCGGTCGATGGTCGCGTCGTAGACGAAACCCATTGCGTATCCGTCGTCCTCGGCTCCGGACGATCCGCCGGGCACGAACACGAACTCGTCAGGATAGGCGGTCGGCCCGAGGTCGAAGCGATCAGAACGTCCCGTCTCGAGGTCGTACTTGACGACGACACCCGGACCGCCGAGCTGTCCAGCGGCGTCACGCGGTCCGTTTGCCCAGCCATAGCGGTTGGGCAGCCCGACGACGTCGTCGGCAACGCGGGGAAAACCGTGCCACACATCGTCGAGCTGTTGCTCCTGCACCTCCCCCGTGGTGAGGTTGAACCTCCACCGATGCAGGTACGACGGGGAGAACTGGTCCATCGAGTCGCGCCACATCGACTCATGGCGCCCGACATCGCACACCACGGTGTCGCCGTCGATGAAAGCGTTCAACGGGTGGAAGACGAAGCACGGCTCGACCTCGAACCAGCGCACGTCGGCATCGGTCCCGAAGCGGGGCACGATCCCGACACGTGCGCCGTAGCCGTCGCTCCACGCAATCGAGGGTTCGCCCCGCATGGCCCCCTCGAGGTTGAACAGGACGGGCAGGTCCATGAAGATGGCGTGCTCTCGGGTGATCATGAAGTCGTGCATCCACGCCGGCCCAGGCAACGTAATCGGCGCGGAGTGAACGAGCTGGCCGCCGGCGTCGAGGACGTGGTAGGTCAGGTACGGCGGGAACGGACTGCTGCCGAAGAAGTGCAGCTCGCCGGTCTGCGGGCACAGCCTCGGGTGCGCGGTGAACGGCGTGGTGAGCCGCCCGCCGAAATCATAGAGGCCGATCGTGTCGAGCTCCGGTGTCAGCTCATAGGGCAGGTGGGCCTCCTCCAACGCCCAGATGCGGCCGGCGTGGGCGATCACATGGGTGTTGGCCGCGCTCGCTGTTGGGTCGGGCATCATCTGCATCGGATCGGCCGGCATGCCACGTTCGAGCTTTGCGGTGCGCACGAAACGGTTCCGGTACCACTCGGCACGACCGCCGTCGAGCCGGACACCGTGGACCATCCCGTCGCCGAAGAACCAGTGCCCCTCCATCCCGCTCGGCGGGTTCGGCCCGTTGTGCAGGTACCGACCGCTGAGCTCGGGCGGGATCGCCCCCGTAACAGGCAGGTCATGGACGGTGAGCTCGTCGGCAACAGGTCCGTAGTTGCCGGCCAGGAAGAACGGGGTCTCGGACTGGGTCTCGGTCATCGACCACCACCACCGACATGCGCCCACAGAACGATTCGATCCACCGCGATCTCCTTCCACTGTCTTTAACCAGAAACCTACGAGCACTCGACCATCAAGTCAAGCAATCGCTTGATTAATATGACGTCGCGCACGTCAGTCCTCGCTTTCACCGCGACCGGATCGACTACGTCACGCTCGGCGAACGCTCAGGCTCCAACCGAAAGCTGGGGTAACCGGCCTCGGCCTCCTCGGTGAGAAACCTGCGGTAACGCGGAGCGCCGCCGAGGTAGACCATGGCCCTGGGTTTGGCGTCGCGGTCCAAATTCGTGTTGTGGCCGTTGAACCACGACTGTGTCCGCGACATCAGCAGCTTCGCGTTCATTTCGCACACGTGCTCGAGCCACCGCGATTCCGCGCTGCGGCGGCCCTCGAACCTGCCGATTCCGTGTTCTTCGATGTAGCGGGCGGTCTCGGTCATCCAGTTCACCACGTCTTCGATCCCGCGCGGGAAGTTCGCCGTCGCCGAGCCCGACTGGGGACCAACGAGAATGAACATGTTGGGAAACGACGACACCTGGACTCCCAGGCACGTCAGTGGACCGTCGGCCCAGCGGTCCCGAAGCCGCACACCATCTGTGCCGATGATCTCGATCCGGTCGAACGGACCGGTCACCGCGTCGAAACCGGTTGCATAAACGATCACGTCAAGCTCGAGGTTGCGGACATCTTCCCCGCCCAGAGCGAGCCGGATGCCGGACTCTGTGATCTCCAGGATCGGATGTGCCCGCAGGTCCACCAGCTCCACGTTCGGCTGGTTGAAGACCTCGTAGAAACCGGACTCCCCACCGACCCGTTTGGTGCCGAAGCCGTGGGTCTTCGGGATCAGCAGCTCCGCAACCTCGGGGTCCTTCACGCGCTCGCGAATCTTGTTCGCAACGAACTCGGATAGCTCCCGGTTGGGCTCCGGCTCCATGATGCAATCGCGGTAGTTGCCCATATACATGCCGGCTCCCTGCCCGTGATAGAGCTTTTCCCAGTGGGCCAGCCGTTCCTCGCGGGACACATCGGTGGACAGCGTCCGATCAGGCCGGTGGATGAAACCGGCCGGCGTTTGGCGGCACCATTCGAAAATCTCCGCGTAGGAAGCCCGGAGTTGCTGCATTTCCTCAGCGGTGATCGGCGCATTGCCCAGGGGCGCGCACCAATTGGCGTCCCGCTGCAGCACGTACAGGGACTCCACCTTGTCCGCGATCGCGGTGATGACCTGCACACCACTGGCACCGGTACCGATGACCGCAACCCGCTTGTCCGTGACATCGAATCCGTCCGGCCAGTCGAAGGTGTGGGTCTCCAGACCACTGAAGGTCCCGCGGCCCGGGAAGCGCGGATAGGTCGGGACGGACAACAATCCCATCGCACAGAGCACGAACTTGGCCCGGAGCTGCTGACCGTCCTCGAACGTCAGCAGCCAGTGCCAATTCTCCTCGGACCACTCGGCACGGACGACGCGTGCGTTGAAGGTGATGTGGCGCCGCAGGTCGAACTTGTCGGCCACGTACTCGAGGTAGGCCAGAGTCTCCGGCTGCGCGGCGAACTTCTCCTGCCAATCCCACTCGTCGAGGAGCTCCTGCGAGAACGAGTACTGGTAGGTGTAGGACTCCGAATCGAATCGGCACCCGGGGTACCGGTTCATGTACCAGGTACCGCCGAGACCTGCGTTCGCGTCGACCACCCGCACGTCTGCACCGAGTTCCAGCAGTTCATGGAGCTGATAGAGACCGCACACACCGGCACCGATGATCAGATAGTCGACATCGACCCCCAACCGTTCCTGGTCGGCTGATGTTTTCACTACCACTCCAATCAGATCAAGCGCTTGCTTTGAGAAACGCCGTTTGCACCCCGAAGTCACGCGAGGTGATCGCCGCTCAGACCCAGATGCTCTCGGCGCCCGCCTGGGATGGACTCCGGGCGCGGCGCCACCTCACTCGAGGGCAGCCGAGTTTCGTCATCGCGAGGCTCCATTCGCACCCGCATGCGTGAGCTGTCCGAACCGCTTCTCGAGGACGTGCTTCATCACTTTCATGCTTGCGTTGAGCGGCAACTCATCGACGAAGAACACGTTCACCGGCTTCTTGTAGCCGGCAAGCCACCGACAGGCGAAGTCGCGCACGGCGTCGGCGTCGATGTCGGCGCCCGGGGAACGCACCACCGCCGCCGAAACCGCTTCGCCCCAACGGTCGTCGGTCAGGCCGAAGACAGCGACATCGGCTATTTCATCCATCAGTAGCAAGATGCGTTCGACCTCGGCCGGGTAGACGTTGGCGCCGCCGCTGATGATGAGGTCCTGGGCGCGGCCGGTCACGTAGAAGTAGCCGGCTTCGTCGCGGTATCCCAGATCGCCCGTGTAGTACTCGCCGTCACGCAGAACACTCGCGGTCTTCTCCGGCTGGTTGTGATAACCCGAGAACATCGTGTCGGCCTCTATGACGAGTTCGCCCACATGTCCGTCTGGCACAGGCGATCCGCCGCTGTCGACGACGCGTACCGAGGCAGTCGGCAACGGTCGCCCCACCGAGGCCAAGATGTCGCGCGCATCGGACCGCCCGGTCCAGTCACTGCGGTTGGCGATGGTTATCGGCGCTACCACCTCGGTCATGCCCCACGTCTCCACGAATCGGTCCCCGACCGCGCCGACCAACCGCTCCGCGAGTTCACGCGGAAGTGGACCGCCGGAGTGCAGCACCGTCTGGAGGAACCTCAGCGCCTCGGGATGCGCCTTCAGGGCCGCGAGCAGCCGCGGGATCAGCTGGGTCAGCGCGAGCGTGAAGGTGGACTCATGCTCGACCATGTGCCTGCCCCACTCGTCGGCAGTGGCGCCCGGCATGAAGGCGACGGTTCCACCGGTGTAGAAGTGCGGGAAGATCACGCCCCACAAGCACGAGACGAAAGACCAGCCGCCCGGGTAGGCGGCGTGGCCCTGGAGCGGCAACTGGTAGGCGTACGGAACGAGTCTGATGCAATTGACCACGGCGCGATGGCTGACCAGCACTCCTTTTGGGAATCCGGTGGTTCCGCTGGTGTATCCGATCAGTGCGATGTCCCCTGAGGACCGGTCGATCGCCATCGGAGTCGCGTCGGCTGCAGCCAGCGCTTCGTCGTAGGCCGTCGCACCATCGGGTGGCGACGCATCGATGGCGAACCAGGCGGCAAGTCCTTCGACGGAAGAGAGTTCGGCGGCGACGGAACTCAATCCGTCGGTGTGGATCATGGCCGAGGCGCCGGAGTCACTCAGCACGTAGTCCACCTCGGGCGCGGCGAGCCGGTCGTTGACGTGGACGGCGATGTAACCGCCGAGCGCCAGCCCGACGTAGACCTCCAGCGACTCGACCCTGTTGCCCAGCATCGCGGCGACCGTAGCGCCGGGTTCCAGACCGCGGTCGCGCAGCGCGCGTGCCAGACGCCAGCCGTTGTCGACCACCTCGGCGAACGTGCGCTCTTTCCCCACGGCGGTGACGGCGATGTTACCGGCGAATCGTCGACCCGCCCTACCGAAGAGATCTCCCAGCGTCTCCTGGGTCATCTGCACTCCCCCAGGTCGTACAGCCGAACGGCATTCGCCGCCAGGAAGAGTCCGAGTTCCTCGTCGCTCAGCACGGCAGGGGCACCGGCATACGACGACGCGAGGTCACGCACCATCGAGATCCATTTCGCGAGGTGATCTCCGCGCGGATCCTCGCGTGGACCGCGGATGATGTCGGAGCCGAAGATGAGCCGGTGCGCACCGATCTGCCTGCACATCGTGCGCATTCGCCGCCGGAACTCAGGGTAGTCCGTCTCGGCACAGCGGTGCCAAAGGGACAGGTCGAGATAGGCATGCTGCCATCCGGTCGCGCAGTCAAGCGCTTCTGCCCACCAGGCTTCAAATCCTGCGTGCGCGAAGACCATACGCAACCGCGGATACCCGGCGAGCAGCGACGCGACCTCGGATGGACGGCTGCGGGAGACTTGCAGCGGGTCTCCGCCCAGCGGGCTGGTGTGGATCATGACCGGCAGCTCGCGGGCTTCGAGCTCCGCGAACAACCATGCGTGCGCCGGATCACGTAGATCCCACCCCGCGGCCGGGTAGAGCTTGATCCCTTTGCAGTGCGGGTGCTCGACTGCCGCGAAAAACAGCTCCTGCGCGTCTGCATGGCGGGGATCCAGGCCGGCACAAAAGTAGAGCCTGCCCTCGTGCCGGGCGGCCAGCTGTTCATATCGGGCGTTGAGCTGGCGGATGGGCAGGTGCTGTCCCGCAGGCGCCCCCACGATCGTCCAGTCGACGACCGGCACCAAGCCCGCCGCAACCCCGGCCCGGTCGAACGCAGCCACGGTCAGGGCGGCATCGGGATCGCTCCGCCCGACCGCCACGTGCCCCATCAGCATCTCGGGGTCCCGCTCCGGCAGGCGCCGTCCGGCACCCTGGCGCGCCCAGGCCCGACGCAACCCCTCCGGCAGCCATTTGGCGTCCCAGACATGCAGGTGCGCGTCGATCACGATGTCGGACATCCCCGCCACTCAACCCCTTCCCAGCACATGCACGGTCGAGGCAGCGGTCAGCCAATCCACCACACCGCCGCCGATTTGAACGACGGCGCGGCGCGGCGCGGTGTCGAGCTGCAGCTCGCCCGCCTCGCCGCGGAGCTGGGCCACCACGTCGTGCACCTGCGCCAGCCCGCTGGCACCCAGCGCATGGCCGCGTCCGACAAGACCACCGGAGCGGTTGACCGGCATCCTGCCGTCCGCCTCGGTCACTCCGTCGGCGATCCATCCTTCTTCCTCGCCGAATGAGCACAGCCCGAGGTCGGTCCATGCCATCAACTCGTATGCGACAGAGGCGTCGTGCACCTCGGCGAGGTCCATCTCGGCCGGCCCCAGCCCCGCCTGTTCGAAGGCCGCACGCGCGGACGCCGCAACCGCGTTGGACGCATCCGCTCGATCCTGCGGTGGGCGCGTCGCCAGCTGGGAAGCCAGGATCCGCACCGCCCGGTCCGAAGCAGCCGCCTCGGGTCTGCTGGTGACCACCACGGCGGCCGCGCCGTCGCTGACAGGTGAGCTCATCAATACGGTGAGCGGTTCCACCACGGTGCGTGCAGCCAACACGTCCGCGGGGGTCGCTCCGAACCTGCGGTGCGCAAACGGGTTCAACCGGGCGCTCTGCAGTGAGCGCGAGCCGATGCGGGCGAGGCCATCGACCGTCACGCCGCGCTCTTCGATGAGCGCGTTGGCAAGCTTGGCCTGCCGATCGATGAACGGGCTGCGGTCTTCTCCGGCCCCGGCGCCGGTGGAGAACATCTGCTCGACATCCGCAGCTGCGGCATATGCGCTGAAAGTTCGTCGGCGATCGGGATGGTTCGCCTTTTCCACGCCTAGCGCCAGCACGGTGTCGTACATCCCGGACGCGACGGCCATCCACGCCAGATGAAGGGCATTGCCGCCGGAAGCGCAGGCGTTCTCGACATTGTGGATCGGGATGCCCGCAAGTCCCAGCGGGTAGCCGATCACCTCACCCCGGATGCATTCCTGGCCGGTGATCAGACCGGCGAACGCATTGGCAAAGAACATCGCCTGGATGTCCTGCACGCCGATGCCCGCGTCGCCAAGGGCAGCCTCCACGGCCACCTTGCCCAATACCTTCATCGAGGTGTTCAGGAACTTACCGAAGGGGCTCATCCCCACTCCGCTGATTGCCGGCGTCTCCGCCACGTTTCCTCAGTCCTTTCCGACAGTTGGTGTCGGCCAGGCGGCGCTGACACCGCCGTCGACGAGCAGGCTCTGGCCGGTCACATAGCCCGCGTCGTCGCTGGCGAGGAAGGCGGTCACAGCGGCCACTTCCTCTGGGGTGCCCTCACGTCCCATCGGCGTCACGGCCGCCCGTGCCGTGCCGGCACCGCCGAACTCGCGCCGCACGAGAGCGGAATCGATGTTGCCGGGAAGGACCGCGTTGGAACGGATGCCGCGTCCCGCGTACCGCACCGCGACGTGGCGCATCACGCCCAGCAGTGCGGCCTTCGTCGCCTCGTAGGACAGCGAGCGCCGGCTGCTCAGCACGCCGGCAGCCGAGCCGACGAAGACGAAGACGCCGCGCTCGTTGGCGAGCATCGTCTGGAGCGCTGCTTGCGCCGTCACCCAGTGCGAACGCACGTTCACCGCACTGGCCAAGTCCCAGTCCGCCAGGGACTGCACCTTGACCGGCTCACGTCCCGAGATGCCGACGTTGCACACCACGACGTCGAGACGACCGTCACCGTACTGCGCCGCGTCCGCGACCCCCGCCACACAGGCCTCCGGATCGGTTGCATCAACCTGGACTGCGACGCCGGGGGTGGCCAGGTGTACGACGGTCTCCCGTGCACGGTCTAGGTCCTTGTCCGCGACAACGACTCGAGCACCTTCTGCAGAGAGCCTCATTGCGATGGCCCGGCCGTTGCCCATCGGTAGCTCTTCGCCTCGCCGGACCGGCCCGTCACTTCCGCCGCCTAGTACGTAGGCGACTTGACCTTCGAACCTGCGCATGTCAGTAGCTCCGGGGAAGGCCGAGAACCTGCTGGGCGATGAAATTCAGCGTCATTTCCTGGCTCACCGGCGCCAGCCGCATGATGCGCGATTCCCGCCAATAACGCTCCACGTGGTACTCCTGGGCGTAGCCCAGACCACCGTGGGTTTGTACCGCTCGGTCCGCTGCCTCGTAGCCAGCATCGGCGGCAAGATACTTGGCGATATTGGCCTCGGCGCCACACGACAGTCCAGCGTCATATCGGGCGGCGGCGATCAACGTCATCTCCCAGGCGGCTTCGAGCCGGCCGTAGGAATCAGCGAGGGGATGACTCAGAGCTTGGTTGCTGCCGATCGCACGGTCGAAGACCCGGCGCACCTTGGCGTAGTCGACCGCCCTGCGCAGTGCCGCCTGCCCGATGCCGACTGCCTCCGCCGCGATGAGCACCCGCTCGGGGTTGAGCCCGGAGAGCAGGTGCTTGAAGCCTTTACCCTGCTCCCCCACCAACCGCCACCCCTCGACCGGTAGGTCGTCGTAGAAGGTCTCACACGTTGCGACCGCGTTGCGGCCGGCCTTCGGGATGGGGCGGATGTCGACATGGCTGCGATCGAGGTCGACGAGGAAAAGACTCAGCCCATCGAACCGCCCCGCTTCGTCGTCCGGCGCAGGCGAGGTACGCGCCAGCAGGAGCGCCACCGAGGACTCCAGCGCTTTGCTCGTCCAGATCTTCTGCCCCGAGATGCGCCAGTTATCCCCGTCACGGACAGCCTTGGTGCTGATCCGCGAGGTGTCCGTACCAGCATCGGGTTCGGTGACCGCGAAGGCAACGTGCAACTCACCGGATGCCGCCCGCGGCAGGAAGGTCTCCTTGAGGCGATGGTTGCCGAATTTGATCACCGGTTGGAGGCCGAACACGTTCATGTGCAGCGCCGTACACCCGTTCAAGGCTGCCCCGGACGCCGCGACCTCACGCAACAGGATGGCTGCCTCGGCGATACCACGACCGCCCCCGCCGTACTCCTCGGGCACCGCGATACCTACCCAGCCGTCCTTCGCCATCGCGGCGAAGAACTCCTCGGGGAAGCGGTGGTCGCGATCGCAGGCCAGCCAGTAGTCGTCGCCGAAATCAGCCAGCCGCCGTCTGATCGTCGCGGCGATCAGATGATGATCCGGGTCGCGGTGCTCAGCCACCGGCGACCTCCGATCCTTGATCGCCCCCGGCGTCAGGCGCCGGGGGGAACACGATGGATGCCATAGCCGTCCTTGGTATCGGGGTGAGGAACTGTTACCAATGTAAAGCAAATGCTTGATTCATACAAGCCAAGTGCCCCGTGGCATGCTCACGCGTTGAGCCTCGATTTTTCGACGGGGTTTGGGTGATCGGCTGCGACAGATGTCAATGTGCACCATCGCCCGGCAGCGGAAGCGACGCCGGCGGCGCATCGCCAGAGACTTTTCACCCGCGAAGCGACCGCAATATCCGTCACGTGCGAGGCACCGTCCCGTGGGAACAATCTGAACCTTAGATAAGTCCGATTATTCCCTGCAGGACAGGCACTTTCGCGTATTTACATGCCACCCCAAGCGACAAACCGCGAAGAATCCGGGTTGAGCAGCTCGGCCAGCAGATCGAGCTCGTCGGCGAAATCGTCGATGACGACTGCCCTAGCAGGATTAGTTATCTCGGCCCATTCGTCTCGGATCTGCTCCGCGGACAGGTCGGGGGCGAAGTAGCCCGGCGCCTGTGCGACGAACACTTTTGCGACGCGCCCACCCCCGACGTTGTAGACGTCCCCCGTCGCCGGGCACTCCTCCGCACTCAACCACAGCACGAGGGGCGCGACCAATGCCGGATCCAAGCTCGCGACCAGGCTTCCGGGCAAGTTCTCCGTCATGCGCGTGCGGGCTGCGGGCTCGATAGCGTTGACCTTGATCCCGTCGCGCGCCCCCTCGAGCGCCAGCGTCTTGGTGACACCCACGATGCCGGCCTTCGCCGCAGCGTAGTTCGTCTGCCCGAAGTTGCCGAACAGCCCCGCCGCCGACGTCGTATTGATGATCCGCCCGTAGCCCTGCGCAGTCATCACCGGCCAGACCGCTTTGGACATCCAAATCGTTCCGCCGAGGTGTACCGCCAGGACCGCGTCGACCTCATCCGGGGAGATTTTCTTGAGCGTACGATCCCGCAGAATCCCCGCGTTGTTCACGAGGACGTCGAGCCTGCCATACGTCGAGACGGCAAGGTCGGCGATCCTCGATGCTCCTTCGAGCGTGCTGACATCGGTCCCGTCGGCGACCGCGGTGCCGCCCGCAGCACGGATATCTTCGACCACCTGGTGCGCGGGAGAGCCGTCGGTGTCCTCTGCACCACCGAAATCGTTGACCACGACCTGGGCGCCCCGCGCGGCCAGCAGCAGCGCGTGCGTTCGACCCAGGCCGCGCCCGGCACCCGTCACGACTGCCACCCGGCCGTCGAGCCTGATTTCGCTCATGATGCTCCTGTCAATAAGGGCCGGCAGTTCGCCAGCCAGTTCGAACGGCGCATTCGGCCGCGAAGCACTCACCGATGTCGCCAGCGCTCAGCACGCCGCCACACAGACAGGCGCTGCACGACGAGGCTCCGTGTTAGCCCGGAAACCAGCCAAAACCGGTCGCGCCCAATGGACTTCACGCTAGCCACCCGCACGGCGGTGGTCAATAGTTAAATCAAACATTTGCTTTATTATTTGAGCATCGCTACTTTCCCACCCTGACCCCCGGGCTGCGTTGCTCGCGCCGGCCCCGACAACGATCGGAGAACTCATGACCATCCACACCAGCCGCGGCCGTTTCTACGAGGAGATGATCACCGGCGACGTGTTCGAGCACGAGCCGGGACGGACCATTACCGAAGCCGACAACCTGTTGTTCTGCAGCATCACGATGAACAGTCAGACTTTGCATCTCGACGCGGCGAAATCAGCAAACACCGAATTCGGCGAGCGGCTGGTTAACAGTCTGCTTACGCTCGGAATCGTCTGCGGCATAGGCGTTCCGGATCTCACCCAGAAGACCACAATCGCCAATCTGGGCTTCCAGCAGATCTCCTTTCCTGCCCCCGTCTTCATCGGCGACACGCTCTACTGCGAGACCGAGATCGGGCAGAAGCGCCCCTCTGCGAGCCGCGCAGGCCAGGGGATCGTGACGTTGGAGCACCGCGCGCTCAACCAGGATGGGGTGCTGGTCTGCAAAGCGGTGCGCGCCGCACTGGTGCGCTTCGCCCCCGAGGATGCCGCCAAAGCACGGAAATGACACCGCGTTTCGACGCGCCGCACGCCGCCGGGCCTGATCGGCCCGTCGCTATCCCTGCGCGATAGCGCTCAGGCCAACCCCCGATCCGCAGCCACCAGGCGCCGGTGTAGCACCGGCGCACCGTACAACGCCCGACATGCCATTACCCGCCGGAAGTGGTGCGAAAGCTCATGCTCCCAGGTGAAACCGATTCCACCGTGCACATGGATGGCCTCGCGGAGGATCCACGTCGTCGCGTCACCCGCCACCGACTTCGCGGCCGATGATGCTGTCTGCCAGCCCGGCTCGGCGGTAGCGGCGAGCCGCAGGGCCTCCCGTATCGCGCTGCGCGCCATCTCCAACTCTGCGTACATGTCCACGAGTTTGTGCTTGACGGCCTGGAAAGAGCCGATCGTCCGGCCGAATTGCCTTCGGGTGATCGCGTATTCGCAGGCAAGCTCGAAAGCACGGCCGGCGGCACCGACCGCGTCGGTGGCGATCAGGAGTGCCCCGATCGTCCAGGCATCGCGCACGGCCCGTGGCACCGCGGCGCCACGGGCGATCTCGCGCGCCGGAACCCCGGCCAGGCTCGCCGCCGCGACACCACGGCCCGGATCGACCGCGTCCTGCGTGCGCACGGTAAGGCCTTCGGCATCGGCCGCGACCATGACAAGCGCAGGTTCTTCCCCATCGTGGGCTACCAGGAGGAGATCCGTAGCGTGCATGCCACTGTCGACGAACAGGCGACGGCCCGTGACACAGCCCTCTCGGAGGACCGCGGTGCTCGCAACACTCTCCCCCACCGAATCCTCATGAAAGGCCGGTACCACGACCCGTCCGACTTCGGCGATGTCGCGCTGGAGCCCACTGCTGTCCTCGGGGTCGAGGACCCGCAGCAACGCCACGGCAACGCCAGAGACGGCGACCACTGGTCCCGACCACCCGTGTGCACCAGCCTCATGGACCGCGGCGCCGAGCTCGAGAAGCCCAGCTCCCTGCCCGCCGTACGCATCGGGGACAGTAAGGCCCGCCACGCCGATCTCCGACACCAGGCCCGGCCACAGCTCGGGCAGCCACGGGCCGTTGCCCCTGCTGTCCTCGACCGAACTCTTCTGATCCAGATACCGCGCGATAACTGGGCCGAACTCGGCACTCAGCACGAACGGCTCAAGCACGACTTCCCCTTCGATCGAGCGAACTGGCCAGCCTTATAAACGCATGCCGCCCGCGTGCTCAAGGTGCGGCACGCAATCCGTCGAGCAAAATCGAGGACTGCACCGAAATCAGATCGTCCACGCTGAGCTTGCCGAGCGTGTCGAACCAGCGGACGGCCGACTGGATCGCCCCCATGATCGTGCGGTAGGCCATCCGGACGTCGATGTCGGCGCGGAACGCTCCCTCCGCTACACCTCGATCGATCGTTGCCAGCCAAATCTTTTCGATTTCGTCCATATACTTCGCAACGCGTTCCATCGGCCCGACATAGTGCCAGTCGTTCTGCAGGATCATCAGCTCATAGCGGTGGTGCGCAAGGCCGCGTAGCGCAACGGACATCAAGCCGGTGAGAGCGGTGACCGCATCCTCCGGTTCCTCGGCGGCGCGCCGGTACCCGGTTACAGTCAGATCGAGGTAGCCGCACAGCACCTCTTCGACGATCGCCTCCTTGGACTCGAAGTAGTAATACAAGTTGCCCGAGAGCACTTCTGCCTCGTCCGCGACGTCACGCACAGTCGCGCTTGAGAAACCTTTCTCCGCAAACACCTTGGCGGCCGCGCGCATCATGATTTCCTTGCGCGCTAGCCCGGTCGGCGATCCGGTCGAACGACGTCGTGACGTACTCACTTGTTCCTCACCTCCGGCATGGTCCGACATGGTGACACAGCGGCGTCCTGACGCCAGCGAGGGTAAGACGGCTGCGCCGCGGCCCAGCGACGACCACTCACCGCCCGGGCGCCCGCGACGAGACGATCGTTACCGCGCTGACGAGGTCACCAGGGCTTCCCCCCTGATTCTGCACCAACCCGAACCTCGGACCCGGGATCTGCCTCTCCCCGGCCTCGCCACGGAACTGCAACCACATCTCGAAGAGCATCCGCAAACCGCTGGCACCGATGGGATGGCCGAAGCTCTTCAGACCACCGTCCACATTGACCGGGAGTGCACCGGCGCGGTCGTAGCGGCCGTCTTGGATGTCGCGCCACGCCTTGCCTGATTGCGAGAAGCCGAGCTCTTCCATGAGCACGAGCTCCGTCGGAGTGAAACAGTCATGGACCTCTGCAAGGGAGATCTCGGTGGCCGGATTGCTGATCCCTGCCTGTGCGTACGCCGTGCGCGCTGACGCCCCAGCCTCGGAGAGGGTGGAGTAGTCATAGCGGCTGTCGTGACGTCCGGTGCCCGCACCGGCCTCCAACGCGAGCCCGTGTACGTAGAGCGGCGTATCGGTGTATTTCAGGGCATCGTCGGCCCGCACGATCACTGCGGCCGCAGCACCATCGGCGACGCCGGAGCAATCGAAGACGCTGAGATTGCCAGCCAGCGCAGGAGCGGACGCGATGGCGTCCTTTGTGATCACGGTGCGGAACTGCGCTCGAGGATTCAGCGCGCCGTTTGCGTGGTTCTTCCAGGCGATGTGCGTCATCGCGTCCTTGATCTCGT
The DNA here is from genome assembly GCF_001500065.1 of Mycobacterium sp. IS-3022. Lineage (GTDB taxonomy): Bacteria > Actinomycetota > Actinomycetes > Mycobacteriales > Mycobacteriaceae > Mycobacterium. The sequence continues at coordinate 300,639 of NZ_LQIN01000012.1, read as the reverse complement.
CAGTCGAGACGCCGTGTCGGCGCGCGTAGGCGGGCACGATCATCGAATACATCGCCGGCGCGCTGAGTACCGGCGGCGTCCCGTCGTTGGGCATGCTCGGCAGTTCCAATCCGGAATAGCCCGCGTCCTTGAGTTTTTCCCCGCCGACGGCCATCACCACGTCGTAGGCCCCGGAGGCGACCGCGAAACAAGCATTTCGGAAGGCGTCGGATCCGGTCGCGCACATGTTCTCGACCCGCGTGACCGGCTTATGGGCCATCCCCAACGGGCGGGTCAGCGTGAGACCGGAGACCCCCGACATCATGGTCCCCAGCACGAACGCGTCGACGAGATCCAGCTCGAGCCCGGGCACACTGGCCACAGCCTCGTAGGTAGCCTCGATGAGAAGGTCGTCCACCGATCGGTCCCACAGCTCGCCGAAGCGTGTGCAGGCCATTCCCACGATGGCGACCGGGTTTCTCAGTGCATGCACGCCCATCAGCTGTTCTCCTCCCAATATGGCCGCACCTTCCAGACGTAATTGCGCACCCCGTTGGACGCGACGCCTGCGAGCCGGAAGGTGGGCATGACCCGGTCGCCGATGCCCACGGCGTTGCTGGCGGCATCAGCGATCTCGCACTCGAATCGGCCGCCGCCTTCGAAGTCGACCGCCACGACCCTTGCCGGGAGCTGAACGGACTCCGAGAGCCAGTCGTCGGTGAACGTCGTAACAGTGGCCGGGACATCGGCCATCGGCACCGGATCGAAGGAATCGCGCGCGTTGCATTGCACGCAAGTCCGTCGCGGTGGCAGGTTGCGGTAGCCGCATTTTCGGCATCCGGCGGCGACGAAGCCGAACTTCCACTGGCTGGTACGCCTGGAGGCGGGCGGCACCGGCGGCTTCATCTCAGGACGTCGCGCCGGCTCGCGCGGCAGCATGCCCCGCCATGTGAGGAAATCAGCGTAGGCGACCTCGATCGCCGGTTCGCGGAACGTCGCCAGCCCACCGGCGCCTGGCCGGTGCCGTTCGGTCATCCGAAAAACGAACGCGTCCGCACCGTCGGCGAGGCCGACTGCGAGAACTAGCGCACCCGGTCCTGCGGTTTCGAACGCAGCAGCGAGGCCGACCCCGAAGTCGGCCGCGCCGGCATATCCCATCCCCGCTGCCAAGCCCAGGTCGCATTGCTCGGCGGTGAATCCCTTGGCCAGCGAGGCGCGTGCCCGCGAGTGCGGCGTGCTGATCACAACCCGTTCCAGATCCGACCGCTCGAGCCGACAACGCTCGAGGACGTCTGCGATGACCTGTTCCCCGAGGGGCACGTATTCCTCTACCCCGAACCGGTCCTCCCACGTGTGGATTCGCACCTCACCGGGCGCACACCAGCGCTCGAGGAATTCCCTGGTCAGCGAAGCGCTGCCGACCAGTTCGGCGACCGCATCCGGCCCGACCATGAACGCCGCCGACGCATCCGCTCCTTCTGCCTCATCGGCTGAGCCCGGCAGCGCGAAGCGCAGATCGGCCGACACCACGACCGCACTGCGCTCGGCCAGTCCGGCCCGCAACGCGCCGGTACCGCCACGCAACGCACCCCCGATGTCATAGGCCGCGCAAACAGGAGGAAGCCCGCTTGCCGCGGCGACCGTGGCCGCGTTGGACTTCTCCAGGTAGACGGGCCTGGAGGTAGCGAACCACAGCGAGCCGTGAAACGTGTGTGACCCGAGCGCTTGCCGTACCGCCGCTACGGCCAGCGTCGTGCTGTCTTCGTCGTGGGAAGCGACGGGGCGCACGCCCTGGCGCCGGCCGGAAGCGAGCGTTTTGGCGATGGCCGCCTTGTCCAGACGACCCCTCGGGACGTAGACGGCATAGGACTGGATGCCGACCACCCAACCTCCGTTCCGCTCGGCGGGATCGCAGAGCTTTTGATCAAGCGTTTGATTTGATAATATAGGCACCGCCATCCGGCAACGCAACTGTCGCGGAATTCGCTCACGCCGACGCGGGCCGCCGTCGAGCCCACCCAGGAGAGTTCATGACCAACGACGCCGACTCACCCGGACTCGACGAGTTTCGGCGGGAGGCGGCCGCAGTCCTTGCGGCCTTTGCGCCCCGTCGTGGCCCCGGGGCTACCCGATGGGGCGAAGGTGACGACCGCGTCTCCGTGATCGGCGAGCCCTCGGACCGCGAGTCGGAGCGGCTGGCCGAACTGCGCCGCTACCGCAGGCACCTCGCCGAGCATGGGCTGAGCTGGGTGGACGGCCCCCGCGCCTTCGGCGGGCGGGGACTCACCTCGACCTACGCCGACATATTCCGAGAGGTGGAGTCGCAATACGACCTGCCCGACAACGCATACCTTCGCTTCAGCATCTCGACCCTCACCCCGACGCTGCTGTCGCATGGCACCGACGCTCAGAAAGAAGCGTGGCTGCGCCGCCTGAATTCTGCGGACCTGATCGCCTGCCAGCTCTACTCCGAACCGGGCGCGGGCTCCGACCTCGCCGGACTCTCCACCCGGGCGGTGCAGGACGGCGACGGCTGGCGAATCACCGGACAGAAGGTCTGGAGCTCGGGAGCGCACTACAGCGACGTGGCCCTATGCATCGCGCGAACCTCACCCGACAAGCCCAAGCACGCCGGTCTGACGACCTTCCTGATCGACCTCGACAGCCCCGGGGTCGAGATCCGGCCGATCAGGCAGTTGACCGGCGGAGCGTCGTTCGATGAGGTCTTCCTCACCGACGTCTACGTCGGCGACGACCGACGGATCGGCGCCGTCGACGAGGGATGGTCGGTCGTGGTGACCTCGCTGCTCACCGAGAGGTCGGTGATCGGCACAGAGGCCGGAGTCGACGAGGCCTTGGTCGAACGCCTTCTGGACCTCGCGCGGCACGTGGGCGCGCCGCTGGACGACCGAGCCCGGGACGCGGTCGCCCAAGTAGTCGTCCGCGCGTGGGCGGCACGCCTCACCACTGCACGCCTCCTGGAGGGCGGACGGACGCCCGGTCCGGAGCTTGCCATCTGCAAGCTACTCGCAACTGATGTGCTGGGCAGCATGAGCGATACCGCCGCCGACCTGCTCGGTGCAGCCCACGTTGCCGATACAGGCGACTGGGGCACGTACTCATGGTCGGAATTGACACTGGGGCTTCCCGGCTTGCGGGTGGGCGGCGGCACCGACGAAATTCTCAAGAACACCGTGGGAGAACGGGTTCTCCACCTACCAAAGGACACGCGATGAAGATCGATATTGGAATGATCGGTGCATCGGCGGCGAACTGCGGGCCGATCGCCGCTGATGCCGAATCGCTTGGCTTCGACGGCGTCTGGGCGAGCGAAAGCGTCACCGACGCCTTCCTGCAATCCCAGGCTGCACTGCTCTCCACGAAGGCGGCGACCGTGGGTACGGCCGTCGCGGTAGCGTTCGCGCGCAATCCCATGTCCGTCGCCTACCTGGCCTGGGACCTCGCCGCGATGTCGGGTGGGCGGTTCGTACTCGGCCTCGGCAGCCAAATCCAGGCACACATCGAACGCCGGTTCTCGATGCCGTGGAGTTCACCCGTTGCGCGAATGCGCGACTACCTGCAAGCGATCGACGCGATCTTCACCGCCTGGCGGGAGGGCGCCCGGCTCGATTACCGGGGCCCGCACTATCAGCACACACTCATGTCGCCGGTCTTCACCCCGCATCACCATGAGCACAAGATCCCGACGATGATCGCTGCGGTCGGCGCTAAAATGACCCAACTCGGCGGCGAATTATGCGACGGCCTCGTGCTGCACAGCATGATCACGCCGGCCTACCTGGACCAGGTGACCCTGCCCGCCCTTGACCGCGGGTTGGCGGCGTCTGGCCGAACCCGCGCGGACATCCAGCTGTATGCGCCGCTTTTGATGGCGATGGGCGACACCGAGGAGGAACTCGCCGAAAACTGCCGCAAGGCCCGCGAACATATCGCCTTCTACGCGTCGACCCCGGCCTACCGGGCAGTGCTGGAGAGCGTCGGATACGGCGAACTGCAACCGGAACTGCAGGCGCTGTCGCGCGAGGGCAGGTGGGCGGAGATGGGCGACCGGATCGACGACACTCTGCTGAACGAAGTCGCTCTGGTCGGGGCCCCCGAGGACATGCCGCACCTGTGCCACGAGCGGTACTCCGGCAGGCTGGACAGGGTCTCCTCCTATTTCTCCTGGTCTGATCGGGATTCCGACCGCATACGCGCAATCCTGTCGACCTTCGCCGATGCGAAGGGCAGTACCCGATGACACCCGAATCAACGTTGGGCGGAACCCCAATCGGCGCGCATGCAAAGGAGAGAGCCGTGACAATGTCGCGGTCCCTGGCGACCGTCCTGGAATCGACTGCGGAGAAGTTCCCCGACCGGGTCGCGTTGATCGACGGGGACCTCCGGCTGAGCTACGCGGAGGTCAATGCCGCCGCGAACCGGATGGCCAACCTCTTGGTGACACTCGGCCTGGGAAAGGGTGACACCCTCGCGCTCTCCTGCCCCAACATGCATCAGTTTCCCACCGTCTACTTCGGCGCGCTGAAAGCCGGGCTCACCGTTGTTCCGCTCAACGTCCTGCTCACCAAAAGGGAGATCGCTTACCAGCTGCAGGACTCCGGCGCCAAGGCGTATGTGGCCTTCGAAGGGGCACCGGAGTTGCCGATCGGCGATGCCTCCCTCGGCGGCTTTCGAGAGGCTGGCACCTGCGCGCACTTCATCCGCATCGCAGCCGACGGTCCACGCGATACCCAAGCGGACGACGTCCTAGACCTCGCGACGGAACTGGAGCGGCAGCCCTCGCATTTCAACACGGTCGACGTGGAAGACCGCGACGTCGCATTGGTCCTCTACACCTCCGGCACGAGCGGACAGCCGAAAGGGGCCGAGCTGACGCACGAGGGCATGCGCCTCAGCGCTCTCGTTGGCCGCGAGACGATCGGCGCAGACCCCAATGAACCGGACGTTTTCCTGTGCGCTCTTCCGCTCTCCCACGTCTTCGCCCAGACCGGTATTCTCAACACGGCCTTCACATTTGGCGGAACGATCGTCCTGACACCGCGGTTCGACGAGCAGGTCGTGTTGGACTTGCTTTCACGCCATGGCGTAACGGTCTTCCACGGGGTGCCCACCATGTACGTGCGCATCCTCGAAGCCCTGCAGGCGGGGCCTTCGACCGGGAGCACGGCGGTGAGCACTAAATTGCGGAAAGCGCTGTCCGGCGGCGCTTCTCTGCCTGCAGCCGTCCAACGCCGGCTTCACGAACAGTTCGGAATCGAGGTACTGGAGGGGTACGGCATCTCGGAGACGTGCGGGGTGGTGTGTTGCATGCCCGCCGGTGCCGGTCTGCGGCCAGGTTCGGTGGGCCTGCCGCTGCCTTGTCTCGAGGTACGCCTGATCGATGTTGACGGATCGGCCATCGAGAAACCGGACGTGGTCGGCGAGGTCGCTGCCCGCGGCCCAGTTGTCTTCAACGGCTACCGCGGACGCCGGGCAGAGACGGCGGAGGCCCTGGTGGACGGCTGGTTCCGCACCGGAGACCTCGCACGTCGTGACGAGGACGGCTTGTACTATCTGATCGACCGGAAGAAAGACCTAATCCTGCGCGGTGGCTACAACGTCTATCCGCGAGAGGTCGAAGAAGTTCTGGCCGATCATCCCGCGGTGGCGCTGGCCGCCGTGATCGGGATCCCCGACGATGACCACGGTGAGGAAATCAAAGCATTCGTCGTCCGCAGCGGCGCGCTGACGGAGGATGAACTGCGAGGATGGGCCCGGGAACGGCTCGCGGCGTACAAATACCCGCGGACTATCGAGTTCGTCGACTCACTGCCCCTGACGAACACCGGGAAAATCCTCAAGCGCGCTCTCCCACGAGATAGGCCCGCCACCTCCTGATACCGAAGATGTCGCAGGGTGGGCGCGCACACAATTGCATACAGTGTGCGGTCAGAACAATACTGAACCTATTGCCGCTCAACATGATCGGGTAAGCTGGCGTTTACAGCGTGCCCAAAGCTGGTATTCGGCGCAACAATGGGCCTGGACCTTACGCAGAGAAGAACTGTCGACAGTGGCCCAGTTACTCTCCGTGGCCGTCGATCGTCGCAACGAATGCGCGGGCTGCGATTTTGGGAGATTAATTGGGACGGAACCCATTTGATGTGCCGTGAGCGTGAGCTTGCGCTGTGACGGTGTAACGATTCGTCCCAGGAACTGCCGTGACATTTCCGTCGGTGAACAGCGTTATGAGCTCGCCGTCGACACGGTCGGCGACGCACACATAAGTGTCGGTCTGCTGATCGTAGCCAAAGCTGGCCCAAGCGAGCAGATACGCCAAGCAGCGGCCATCGCTGTCTGTTATGACCAGCTTGTGGACTCCAGACTCCCGCAATACTTCAGCGTCGGTGGCCTTAAGGTGAGCGCCTTCATCCACATTCACGGTAGTACCCTTCCTTTGTTGCGCAGATGATTCAAGAAGCACGACAAGGTGCGGATGGCGGTGGCTTGAGTATCGGTGTGGTCGTGCCCAATCCACCTGTGTCGTCAAGCCACCGCCGCGCGCGCTTGCCTGTCTCGAGTAGGTCGTCAACAGCTTTCGCGACCAGGTCAGTCAGCGCAGCCCCGCCGGCAACGCATAGACCAACCATCGATAAGACTCCCGCACAATCATCAGCCACCCGGTAGGTGGCCCAGTTCGTTGCGAAGTTCTCTCCGAACTCGAAGCTTGCTACCGCGATCGATGCACACTCACGTCACGATTCCTCGTCGGGGATCCACACACCATGGAAGCCCGCTGGGACACCCCTGGGCAAAGTGACCGTTGCGACTGGCTCCCCTCCGACGTCGGTCGCGTCGAGCACCAGCATTTGTGACGCGCTTCCGTCGCGCCGGGTGGTTATCGAGATCAACCACCCGTCGTCCTCGGCCCGGTCTGGAGATTCGTCGGGCACGAACACCGCCTCGCCCGCCACGACGTCATCCCCGAGCTCATGGGTTACAGTCTTGCCGTCGTGCAAGTCGTGCCGCATGATGGCGCCGTCCTTATAGAAGTTCGCGACGGTGTAGACGTACCGGCTGGGCCGGCCGACCTTGACATCGTCAACCGTCGGGAACTCGATGCCACGATCATCGAGTTGCTCCTCGTGGACGGCGCCGGTCGCGAGATCCAGCGTGATGCGGTGCATCCGGGCGGTCCCCGAAGCAGCCCCAGTGGCTGCGGATAGCGGAGTACCCCCTGAGTTGTCCCACAGCGCCATCATGTCGGCTGGCGCATAGTGGGCGTTGTCGACCACGATGCGCCCGGCCTCGTCTTCGTAGGCGTTACCGACGTGGAATATGTAGCAGGGGTCGATTTCGAACCAGCGCACCTCGCCCGGCCGGTCCATCGGCATCACGCCGAGGCGGGATCCGTACTCGTCGCTCCAGCGATACGGCACATGGAGGTCGGGCTGGAAAACCATCGGCAGGTCAAGGAAGATCACGTACCGTTCGGTGATCGCGATGTCGTGCATCATCGTGGGTCCGGGCACCTCGATCGGCATACTCGTCACCAATTCCCCCTCCGCAGAGACCCGGTAATAGGTCACGAACGGGGGCACGGCCCCATACCCGAAGGCATGCAGGTCGCCGGTCACCGGGTCGGTCTTGGGGTGGGCGGTCATGGCCATCTGGAGCTTGCCGCCATAATCGTGTGGGCCGACCGTGTCCAACTCGTCGGTGATCTCGTACGGAAACCCGTTCTCAGCCAGCGCAAGCAGCTTGCCACCGTGGTTGAGCACGTGCGTGTTGGCCGGGACCGCAGTGTAATCGAGAGTTCCGTCGCGCCGGACGAAAGGATGGCCTTCGAGCGCGCGCGTGCGCACCCAGCGGTTGCGGTACCACTCCGCCCGCCCGTCGCGCAGCCGCACGCCATGAACCATGCCGTGGCCCATGAACAAGTTGCCGGGATCTTCGCCGGGCCGGGGGTTGGAGCCGTTGCGGAAGTACCGGCCGGAGAGCTGCGGCGGCAAGGCACCGGTCACCGGCAGGTCGCGAGCCTCGATTTCGTCGGGGACGGGGGCCCATATGCCGGTTAGATAATCCGGGATAGCACTAGTGCTACTGGTCATCTTGTCTTCCTCTCATCCGATGCCGTCTCATCGTGCCCGCCGACTCCCCAAATGTCAATCAATCGATTGATTTATCGAGCGAGGCTTTCGCCAACGTCAACTGCGGAGTTGAAGTGGCCACGCACGCGGCATTTTCCGTCGCGCGCCGCTGTCAGCGACGTGCTGAAATCGCCGCGTTCATGATGAAGTCAAGAGCGAGCGCGAGGGTGCGTGCGCGGATCCGTCGGCCTCTTACAAAATGACGAATCGGCGGCCAAGCGGCAAGTGTCGCCAAATCCAGTCTTCGCCTAGTCGCGCGGCGCTCCCCGTCAAGAGCACCTCGGCTCCAGACGCGGCACCTGGCGCTGACGCAAACGGCGACGCCGAACCAAAGGCGCCGCTTGGCGACCGCGGCGCTATGCGCTCTTGTCGCGGCGTTCCGGTCGAGACGGCTTGCGCGGCACGATGGTCGGCAGCACGTTGTCCTGGACCGTCTCTTTGGTGACGACCACCTTGGCGACGTCGTCGCGGCTGGGGATGTCGTACATCACCGGCAGCAGGACTTCTTCCATGATGGCGCGCAGGCCGCGGGCACCGGTGCCGCGGTGGATGGCCTGATCGGCGATCGCTTCCAGGGCCTCATCGGTGAACTCCAACTCGACGCCGTCCATCTCGAACAGGCGGGTGTACTGCTTCACCAACGCGTTCTTCGGCGTGGACAGGATCTGCACGAGCGAGTCCTTGTCGAGGTTCGTCACCGACGCGACGATCGGCAGCCGGCCGATGAACTCCGGAATCAGCCCGAACTTGATCAGGTCTTCGGGCATGACCTCGGCGAAATGGTCCTGGGTGTCGATCTCGGCCTTGGAGTGCACCTCGGCGCCGAAGCCCAGCCCGCGCTTGCCGACGCGGTCGGAGACGATCTTCTCCAAACCCGCGAAAGCGCCTGCGACGATGAACAACACGTTGGTGGTGTCGATCTGGATGAACTCCTGGTGCGGATGCTTGCGACCGCCCTGCGGCGGCACCGACGCCTGGGTGCCTTCGAGGATCTTCAGCAGCGCCTGCTGGACGCCCTCGCCGGACACGTCGCGGGTGATCGACGGGTTCTCGCTCTTGCGGGCGATCTTGTCGACCTCGTCGATGTAGATGATCCCCGTCTCGGCGCGCTTGACGTCATAGTCGGCGGCCTGGATCAGCTTGAGCAGAATGTTCTCCACGTCCTCGCCGACGTAGCCGGCTTCGGTCAGCGCGGTGGCGTCGGCGATGGCAAACGGAACGTTGAGCATCTTGGCCAGCGTTTGCGCGAGATACGTCTTGCCGCAGCCGGTCGGGCCCAGCATCAAGATGTTGGACTTGGTGAGCTCGACCGGTTCGGACCGCGAATCGCGGGTCTTCTCCCCCGCCTGGATTCGCTTGTAGTGGTTGTAGACCGCGACCGCCAGCGTGCGCTTCGCAGTGTCCTGTCCGATGACATAGCCCTCGAGGAAGTCGCGGATCTCGGCCGGCTTGGGCAGCTCGTCGAGCTTGACGTCGTCGGCGTCCGCCAGTTCCTCTTCGATGATCTCGTTGCAGAGGTCGATGCACTCGTCACAGATGTATACGCCGGGGCCGGCGATGAGTTTCTTGACCTGCTTCTGACTCTTTCCGCAGAACGAGCACTTCAGCAGGTCACCGCCGTCTCCAATGCGCGCCATGGTGGTGGGGTCCCTACTTCCTGTTCGTCATCCGTCTCGGTCCGTGTCGAACGTCTGCTTCGACGCTACCCGTTCGGTTACCTGGGGGGCGACCGATAAACCCGAATCGCGTCGGTGGTATTTAACTGTGTTCGCAGAACATATCGTTTGAATCCGCCGTAGGGCCTTCCAAACCGCGACCGTGTCCTTGGCGTGTCGCCGACGTTACTCGACCGAGAGCGCACTGTCCTCGACGCCGATCGCGACGCCCAAGGTGAAAGTGAGGGTCAGCCCAAGGTCAGGCGGACTGCGCCGACAGCTTGCGGTACTCCAGAACCGTGTCGATGACGCCGTATTCCTTGGCCTCTTCGGCGGTGAGGATCTTGTCGCGGTCGGTGTCCTTGCGGATCTGCTCGGGGGACTTGCCGGTGTGGTTGGCCAGCGTCACCTCCATCAGCGTGCGCATCCGCTCGATCTCGGCCGCCTGGATCTCCAGGTCGGAGAACTGGCCCTGGATGACACCGGCCAGCGCGGGCTGATGGATCAGGACGCGGGCGTTCGGCAGCGCCATGCGCTTACCCGGGGTGCCGGCCGCGAGCAGCACCGCGGCCGCCGAGGCGGCCTGGCCCAGACACACGGTTTGAATGTCGGCCCGCACGTACTGCATGGTGTCGTAGATCGCCATCAGCGAGGTGAACGAGCCGCCGGGCGAGTTGATGTACATCGTGATGTCACGGTCCGGATCCAACGACTCCAACACCAGCAGCTGCGCCATGATGTCGTTCGCCGACGCGTCGTCGACCTGCACGCCGAGGAAGATGATGCGTTCCTCGAACAGCTTGTTGTACGGATTGGACTCCTTGACGCCGAAGCTCGAGTGCTCGATGAACGACGGCAGGATGTAGCGCGCCTGCGGCGCCAGACGCGGATCAGTGTGGTCGGTCATTTGTCTAGTCCTGCTCCTGGTCCCGAGCCGTTGATGCTCGCGCTGGTGATGATGTGGTCGACGAAGCCGTACTCGAGGGCTTCCTGCGCGGTGAACCAGCGGTCGCGGTCGGAGTCCGCCTCGATCCGCTCGATGGGTTGCCCGGTGAACTCGGCGTTCAACCGGAACATCTCCTTTTTGATCACAGCGAACTGCTCGGCCTGGATCGCGATGTCCGCCGCGCCGCCGGTGATGCCGCCCAGCGGCTGGTGCATCAGGATCCGCGCGTGCGGCAACGCGTACCGCTTACCCTTCGTGCCGGCGGCGAGCAGGAACTCACCCATCGAGGCGGCCATGCCCATCGCATAGGTGGCGACATCGCACGGCGCCAACACCATAGTGTCGTACACGGCCATGCCGGCGCTGATGGAGCCGCCGGGCGAGTTGATGTAGAGGTGAATGTCCTTGGTGGGGTCCTCGGCGGACAGCAGCAGAATCTGCGCGCACAGCTTGTTCGCGATGTCGTCATCGACCTGTGAGCCCAGGAAGATGATCCGCTCCGCCAGCAACCGCTCATAGACCGAGTCGACAAGGTTTAGGCCTTGCGAGGCGCCACGCATGTGGGTCACGACTGGATACCTGCTTTCTTCAAGAGCTTGATACTCACCGACACTAACCAACCCGCGAGCGCACGCACTCCCGAGACGGGCTGCGTTCGCTCACAGCGTCACTTCGCGTCGGCCGATTCCTCGTCGGCTGCGGCTTCGGTCGTCTCTTCGGCGGTCCCCGAAGCCTGTTCGGCCTCGTCCTCGGTCTGCGCGCGCCCGAAGAACTCCGAGGTGTCGATCACGGTGCCGTCGGAGTCGGTGACGGTCGCGGCCTCGACGATGGCGGCGAGCGTCAGCCCACGGCGCACGTCGGCGAACAACGCCGTCATCTGGTTGTTCTGCTGCAGTGCCTGCACCAGCTGCTGGGGCTGCAGGCCGTACTGCTGCGACATCAACATCAGGCGCTCGGTGATGTCGTTCTGGGTGACCTGGACGTCGAGCTTGTCGGCGATCGCGTCGACCAGCAGCTGGGTCTTGACGGCCTTCTCCGCGTTGCTGCGGGTGTCGGCGTCGAACTCCTCGCGGCTGCTGCCCTGAGACTCCAGAAGCTCGGCGAAGCGGGCCTCGTCGTGATCGAGGCTGTGGATCGCGTTGTGCAGCGTGTCGTCGATCTGCGCCTGCACCACCTTCTCCGGCAGCGGCACGTCGACCTGATCGAGCAATGTCTCGAGGGCTTTGTCGCGGATCTGCTCGGCCTGCTGGGCACGCTTGGCCCCACGCACCTGCTCGGTGAGCGAGTTCTTCAGCTCCTCCACGGTGTCGAATTCGCTTGCCAGTTGCGCGAACTCGTCGTCGGGCTCGGGCAGCTCACGCTCCTTGACCGACTTGACGGTGACGGTCACCTGCGCGTCCTCGCCGGCGTGCTCACCCGCCGCCAGCTTGGTGGTGAAAACGCGGGTCTCGCCCTCCTTGAGCCCGATGATCGCTTCGTCGAGGCCCTCCACCAACTGGCCCGAGCCGACCTCATGGGACAGGCCCTCGGTGGTGGCGTCGGGTAGCTCCTGGCCGTCGACCGTGGCGGACAGGTCGATGGAGACGAAGTCGCCGGTCTCGGCGGCACGGTCCACTCCCTTGAGCGTGCCGAAGCGGGCGCGCAGCGTCTGCAGTTCGGCATCGACCTCGTCGTCGGTCACCTCGATGGGGTCGACGCTGACCTTCAGCTCGGACAGGTCGGGGATCTCGATCTCCGGGCGGATGTCGACCTCGGCGGTGAAGGTCAGGTCCTCGCCGTACTCCTTCTTGGTGATCTCGATCTCGGGTTGGCCGAGCGGCTGCACCTCGGAGGTGGTGACCGCTTCGCTGTAGCGGCCGGGCAGGGCGTCGCTGACGACCTGATCGAGCATCGCCTCGCGGCCGACGCGGGCCTCGAGCAGCTTGCGGGGCGCCTTGCCCGGACGGAAGCCGGGCAGCCGGACCTGTTTGGCCAACTGTGCGAACGCGCGGTCGAAGTCCGGTTCGAGCTCGGTGAAGGGCACCTCCACGTTGATGCGAACCCGGGTCGGGCTCAACTTCTCGACGGTGCTCTTCACGATCTGCTCCTTGTTGGTCTGGCGCTGGTTCGGTGTCGCAGTCGGGGTGACAGGATTTGAACCTGCGGCCTTCCGCTCCCAAAGCGGATGCGCTACCAAGCTGCGCTACACCCCGTGCCCGTGTGGTTGCCCGCAAAACACGAAACGACCACGCGAGATACTACGGGCTGGACACGCGAAGCCTTCAATTGGATTTGATTCGGGTGCCGCCGGTACGATCTGCTCTTGCTGTACACGCGGGCGTAGCTCAATGGTAGAGCCCTAGTCTTCCAAACTAGCTACGCGGGTTCGATTCCCGTCGCCCGCTCCAAGCTGGGAGTCCTCGGCGTGATCACCGTATGACGCGGTGGACGTCGGGCTTCTCGTCGCCGCCTTCCTGAGCGATCCACGGCCCGTCGATCGACGGGTCCAGAATCCCTTCTTCGAGCCATGTGAAGCGGTCGTCGAGCACGCCGCGAGCAAGTGCCCGGTCGGAGTCGTCGCAGTTGCGCCACAGCTGGTCGAACAGTTGCTCCGTCCGGATTCGGGCCTGCTCGCAGAACGCCGCGGCGAGTTCGACGGCGCTGTCGTCCTCCCGGTCACGTTGTGCCCGCACACAAACGGCGGTCATCGCGAACAGCTCCGCGCCGATATCCACGATCCGTCCCAGGAACCGCTGCTTTTGCTCCAGCTTGCCCTGCCACCGCGACATCGCGTAGAAGGTGCTGCGCGCCAGTCGGCGGCTGGCCCGCTCGACATAGCGCAGATGGGTGGCCAGCGGCCCGAATTCCCGGAACGACGCGGGCAGCTGGCCCTTGCCGGTGACCAAGGTGGGCAACCACCGGGCGTAGAACTTGCCGGCATTGGCCGCCGCTTTCGCTTTGCGCGACAGATCGGCCTCGGGGTCGATGACGTCGCCGGCCACCGACAAGTGCGCATCCACCGCCTCGCGGGCGATCAGCAGGTGCATGATCTCGGTGGAACCTTCGAAGATCCGGTTGATGCGCATGTCCCGCAGCATCTGCTCGGCGGGCACTCCGCGCTCGCCACGGGCGGCCAACGAATCGGCCGTCTCGAAGCCGCGCCCGCCGCGAATCTGCACCAGTTCGTCGGCGATCAGCCAAGCCATCTCTGAGCCGTAGAGCTTGGCCAGCGCCGCCTCGATCCGAATGTCGTTCTGCTTGGCATCGGCCAATTCACTAGCCAGTTCGACCACAGCTTCCAGGCCGTAGGCGCTGGCCGCGATGAACGCGACCTTGCCGGCCACCGCTTCGTGCTCACCGACCGGCCGGCCCCACTGCACCCGCTCGCGGGACCACTGCCTCGCGATCTTCAGGCACCACTTCGCCGAGCCGGCGCAGATGGCCGGCAATGAGAGCCGTCCCACGTTGAGCGTCGATAGCGCGATCTTCAGCCCGTCACCTTCGCGGCCGATCCGGTTCGCCGCCGGTATCCGCACGTCGGTCAGCCGGGTGAGGCCGTTCTCGATACCGCGCAACCCCATGAAAGCGTTGCGGTTCTCCACGACGATGCCCGGTGTGTCCGCCTCCATGACGAACGCGGTGATCCCACCGCGGTGTCCCTCACTCTTGGGTACTTGAGCCATCACGACGAGCAGGTCGGCGATCACGCCGTTGGTGGTCCACAGCTTGGTCCCGTTCAGGACATAGTCGTCACCGTCCGGAGTAGCGGTGGCATGAAGCCGGGCCGGATCGCTGCCGACGTCCGGTTCGGTGAGCAGAAATGCGCTGATCTCCTGCGCGCACCGGGGCAGCCAGGTTCGCTTCTGCTCGTCGGTCCCGAACATCGAGATCGGCTGCGGCACTCCGATCGACTGGTGCGCCGAGAGCAACGCGGCCAGCGACGGGTGCACAGAACCCACCAGCATGAGGGCCTTGTTGTAGTACACCTGGGACAGACCGAGGCCGCCGTATTCGGTGCCGATCTTCATGCCGAACGCCCCGAGCTCCTTGAGGCCGGCGACCACTTTGTCCGGGATCTGCGCGTCGCGCTCGATCACCGCGGCGTCGATCTGCGACTCGCAGAACTCCCGCAGCTTGGCGAGGAAGGCCTCCCCTTTTTCCGTGGATTCCGCCGAGCCGCTGGGATGCGGATGGACCAGATCCAACCGCAGTCTGCCGAGGAACAGTTCCTTACCGAAACTGGGCTGGCGCCACTGCGCCTCGCGCGCCTGCTCGGCGAACTCCCTGGCCTGTCGCTCGCTGACTTCTTCTGCAACGGTCATCGCAGACCTCCTCACAGATGGCCCTACTCGACAGTAACCGCGGAAACGGTTTCCAAACGAGCGACGCGATTTCGATTCTCGCCGCGATCACGCTCACGTCGGTCTCGCAGACCATGCGTGTCCCCGTGGACTCCGCTCTGGGCGTAATTCCGGTCGAGGTCGGCACCCGTTTTTCGGCCGGTGTGCTCGGTACGCTTGGCGTCATGAACGGCGTTCTGCTCGTGCTCGTTGTCCTGGTCATCGTCGCTCTGGGCGTGGTTGTGTACGCGGCGATGAAGGCTTCGGATCGGCGCAAGGCCGCGTCCCTGGATGACGCCAAGGCCGACGCCCGTCGCGTGATCGAACGCCTCGGCGGCCAAGTCATCAACCTGACCGGCACCGACGACGCATCGAAACAGGCCTTGGCCGACGCGTCCGAGCGTTACACCGCCGCCGGCTCGCAGATCGAGCAGGCCAACACCGCGAAACAGGCGTTGCTCGCCAAGGAGAGCGCGCTCGAGGGCCTCTACTACGTGCGCGCCGCACGCATCGCGATGGGCATGGATCCGGGACCGGAGCTGGAGACGCTGGCCGGTCAGCGGGCCGCGGGCGCGGTGACCGAGGATCGCAAAGTCGACTTCGAAGGGCGCGAGATCGAGGCATCCCCCTCACCGTCCGAACGCACGCCCAACTACTACCCCGGCGGCCGCGTCGCCGGTCGTCCCGTCCCGGCGGGTTGGTACTCCGAGCCGTGGTGGAAGCCCGCGCTCGTGGCCGGCGCCTGGGGTCTCGGCTCGGTGCTGCTGTTCGACGCGTTGTTCTCGGGCATGCACGGAACCGGCTACGAGCAAGGTTTCGCCCAGGGCTACGACCAGGGGTTCGATCAGGGGCAGGACCCCGGCGGTGATCACGGCGGTGACTGGGGCGGCGGTGGTGACGGCGGCGGCGACTGCGGCGGCGGCGGCTTCGGCGATTTCGGCGGCTTCTGAGGTAGCGCCTAACTTTGGTCGGTCGGGCACCAGAACAGGTTGCGGCCCTCCATCACCTCGGTGCGGATCGCGGTTCCGCAGACCCGGCACGGCTCCCCGGCGCGCCGGTACACATAGGTGCGGGCCCGGCCCGGAGCGTACGCCGGCAGCCCGTGGTCATCCTCCCGGCGGATCGTATGAATCTTGCCGCGCCGCAGGCCAATTCGCATCAACTCGACGAGGTCGGTCCACAGTGCGTCGAACTCTTCCTCCTCTATGCTCGTACCTGGCCGGTGCGGGTCGATGCCGTGCCGGTAGAGCAGCTCATTGCGGTACACGTTGCCCACTCCCGCGATCACCGACTGGTCCATCAGAAGCGCCCCGATCGGCCTGCGGGACTTACGAATTCGCGCCCACGCCAGTGACGGGTCGGCATCGCGACGCAGCGGATCGGGGCCGAGCCGAGCGATCACGTCGGCGATCTCCGGTTCGGCCAGCACCTCGCACACCGTCGGCCCGCGCAGATCCGTACCGTATTCCGCGCCGATCATCCGCATCCGCACCTGGCCAACCGGCAGCGGCATCGGGAGAGGCACTTCGGTGAGCGTACCGTACAGACCGAGGTGGACATGCACGACCCGGCCGCCTTCGTAGTGGTGGAACAGGTGCTTACCCCACGCGGTGGCCTTCTTGAGCACTCGCCCGTTGACCGCCGCGGCGCCGTCGACGAACCTGCCCTGCGGACTGGACACCATCACCGGCGCGCGACCGAAGCGGCGCTGGTGCAACCGGGCCAGCCGGTGCAGCGTGTGGCCCTCGGGCATCCCTAAGCGCCGGGCACGGGAGGCGCTACGCGGGTGCGCTCGTACTCGGCGAGGATGTCGATGCGGCGTTGGTGCCGTTCGGCTTCCGACCACGGCGTGCTCAGGAAGGCGTCGACGATGGCCAACGCCTCCTCCACGGTGTGCATCCGCCCGCCGATGCCGATCAGCTGGGCGTTGTTGTGTTCGCGCGCCAGTTGCGCGGTCTCGACGCTCCACGCCAACGCACACCGGGCACCGAGAACCTTGTTGGCCGCGATCTGCTCGCCGTTGCCAGAACCGCCGATCACTATGCCGAGGCTGCCGGAGTCGGCCACCGTCTTCTCGGCGGCGGCGATGCAGAACGCCGGATAGTCATCGTCTGGGTCATTGACGAACGCTCCGCAGTCCACAGGTTCATGCCCGGTGCCGCGCAGGTGCTCGATGATGGCCTGCTTGAGGTCGAAGCCGGCGTGGTCGGCTCCCAGGTAGACGCGCATGGCGGCCATTGTGGCAGACGCGATCCGCGGTGCCGCCGCGTGCGATCAGTCGAACTGCGGCGGCTCGCTGCGGGTGCGCTTGAGTTCCCAGAAGTGCGGGTACGACGCGAACGTCACCGACGCGTCCCACAGCTTGCCGGCCTCCTCGCCGCGCGGGATCTTCGACAGCACCGGTCCGAAGAACGCCACGCCGTTGACGTGGATCGTCGGCGTCCCCACATCGTCGCCGACGGCGTCCATGCCCTCGTGGTGGCTCTTGCGCAGTGCCTCGTCGTACTGGTCGGTGGTGGCGGCATCGGCCAACTCGGCGGGCAATCCCACCTCGGCCAGCGACTCCTCGATGACTCGACTGAAATCGGGGTCGGACTCTCCATATCCCCGGTTATGGATGCGGGTACCCATCGCGGTGTACAGCGGTCCGAGGATCTCGCGGCCCTTGGCCCGTTCGGCCGCGATGGCCACGCGCACCGGGCCCCACGCCTTCTTCATCGCCTCCTGGTACTGCTCGGGAAGCTCACGACCCTCGTTGAGCACCGCGAGGCTCATCACCCGGAAGTTGACCTCGATGTCGCGAACCTTCTCCACCTCGAGAATCCAGCGCGACGTGACCCAGCACCACGGGCACAGCGGGTCGAACCAGAAATCGGCGACTGACTTCTCGGGCATGGGAGTCCTCTCGAGCGCAGGGGTTCAGACGTCAGTTGTGACAACTGCGGCCACCCGGTCGATGTTCCCACCTGCGGGGCCGACCGTAACGACGCTGCCGCGATGGGCGGCTGCCGGCCGTCCGCTCCGAACCTCCTCACAGTCGGCACCGGCGATCCGATCCCCAAGGAATGAGCCCGTTAGCCGATGTCCGGCGGCGGACGCGAATAAGAAACGCTTAAGTGTGCGAACGGTGACCGAACCGTGTTGCCCCTGTGACCAATGTGAAGAATCGTTACCGAAGTGAACAAACACTTTGATCTTCACACACGCGCTCTGACGTTTGTGGTCGGTCTGGCGGCGGTCGCAACGACAGTCGCCGCACCGGCCCAGGCCGAACCGATCGACGACTCCTTCCTCGCCGCGCTGAGCGACGCGGGGCTCGCCTTCGACAACCCGACGGACACCGTGGCGCTCGGCAGGTCCGTGTGCCCGATGCTCGTCGAACCCGGCAAGAACGTCGCGCGGGTGTACTCGCAGGTGGCCGACAACGGCGTCCCGCCCGAGATAGCCGCCTTCTTCACCGGCATCGCGATCTCGATGTACTGCCCGCAGGCGATCTCGTCGATCGGCAACGGGACGGTTCTGGACTGGCTCCCCGCTGCGCGGGCCATACCGGACTTCTAACCCGGGCGGGCGATAAGTTGGTCGCGTGGCACTTCCGAACCTGACCCGCGACCAAGCCGTAGAACGCGCCGCCCTCGTCACCGTCGACAGTTACCGCATCGTTCTCGACGTCACCGACGGCGGCGGCAAGCCCGGCGAGCGCACGTTCCGGTCGACGACGACCGTCGAGTTCGACGCGCTCGCCGGCGCCGACACCTATATCGACATCGCGGCCGACACCATTCACAGCGCCACCCTCAACGGGCGCGACATCGACGTGTCGGGCTATGACGAATCCGCCGGCATCCCGCTGACCGGGCTGGCCGGGCACAACGTCGTGGTCGTCGAGGCCGACTGCCGCTACTCCAACACCGGTGAGGGCCTGCACCGGTTCGTCGACCCGGTCGACGGCGAGGTGTACCTGTACTCGCAGTTCGAAACCGCCGACGCCAAGCGGATGTTCGCGTGCTTTGACCAACCCGACCTCAAGGCGGCCTTCGACGTCACGGTGATCGCGCCGTCGCATTGGGAGGTGGTGTCCAACGGCGCCACGATCGACGTCACCGACGACGGGCCGGCCCGCCGGCACACGTTCGCCGCCACCCCGAGGATGAGCACCTACCTGGTGGCGCTGATCGCGGGCCCATACGCGCGCTGGGGCGACGTCTACAGCGACGAGCACGGCGACATCCCGTTGGGGCTGTTCTGCCGTAGGTCGCTGGCCGAGCACATGGACGCCGACCGGCTGTTCACCGAGACCAAGCAGGGATTCGGCTTCTACCACAACAACTTCGGCGTTCCCTACGCGTTCGGCAAGTACGACCAGTTGTTCGTTCCGGAGTTCAACGCAGGGGCGATGGAGAACGCCGGCGCGGTGACGTTCCTCGAGGACTACGTCTTTCGCAGCAAGGTCACGCGCGCCTCCTACGAGCGCCGCGCCGAGACCGTGCTGCACGAGATGGCGCACATGTGGTTCGGCGACCTGGTCACCATGCAGTGGTGGGATGACCTGTGGCTCAACGAGTCTTTCGCGACGTTCGCCTCGGTGCTGTGCCAGGCCGAGGCCACCGAGTACACCCAAGCGTGGACGACGTTCGCCAACGTGGAGAAGTCGTGGGCGTATCGGCAGGACCAACTACCCTCGACGCATCCGGTGGCCGCCGACATCCCGGACCTGGCGGCCGTCGAGGTGAACTTCGACGGAATCACCTACGCCAAGGGCGCTTCGGTGCTCAAGCAACTGGTCGCCTATGTCGGGCTCGAGGAGTTCCTGTCGGGGCTACGCGACTACTTCCGCGACCACGCCTTCGCCAATGCCACGTTCGGTGATCTGCTCGGCGCGCTGGAGAAGGCCTCGGGACGCGACCTGTCGGGCTGGGGCAGGCAGTGGCTCAAGACGACCGGACTGAACACGCTGCGACCCGACTTCGATCTCGACGCCGACGGGCGGTTCACCCGGTTTGCAATCACCCAGAGCGGCGCCGCCCCGGGCGCCGGCGAAACCAGGGTGCACCGGTTGGCGGTCGGAGTATACGACGACGACGGTTCCGGCAAGCTGACGCGCGTACACCGCGAGGAACTCGATGTCGAGGGCTCGAGCACCGATGTTCCTGCGCTGCACGGCGTTCCGCGCGGTAAGCTGATCCTGGTCAACGACGACGATCTGACGTACTGCTCGCTGCGGCTGGACCAGGACTCGCTGCAGACCGTGCTGACGCGAATCGCCGACATCGCCGATCCGCTACCGCGCACGTTGGCGTGGTCGGCGGCCTGGGAGATGACGCGCGAGGCGGAGTTGAAGGCCCGCGACTTCGTGTCGCTGGTGTGCGGCGGCGTACAAGCCGAAACCGAAGTCGGGGTGCTGCAACGGTTGCTGCTGCAGGCGCAGACCGCGCTGAGCGCGTACGCCGATCCGCAGTGGGCCCACGAGCAGGGCTGGCCCGAATTCGCAGATAGGCTCCTGGAATTGGGGCGCGAGGCCGAATCAGGCTCTGATCACCAGCTGGCCTACGTCAACGCGTTGTGCAGTTCGGTGCTCAGCGGGCGTCACATCGAGGTTCTGACGGAACTGCTGGAGGTGGATCCCGCGGTCAAGGGGCTGCCCGGGCTGGTCGTCGACACCGATCTGCGGTGGCGCATCGTCACCGCGCTGGCGGCGGCCGGCGCCGTTGACGCCGAGAGCCCGGAGACGCCGTTCATCGACGCCGAGGCGAAGCGGGATCCGACGGCCGCGGGTCAGCGGCACGCCGCGGCGGCGTCGGCGGCCCGGCCTCAGGCACCGGTGAAGGAGGCGGCGTGGCAGCAGGTGATCGAGGACGACACGCTGCCGAACATCACCGCGCGGTCGATCATCGGCGGCTTCGTGCGGCCGGGCCAGCAGGAGATGCTGAAGCCGTTCAGCGCGAAGTACTTCGGGGCGATCTCCGGGGTGTGGCAACGCCGGTCCAGTGAGGTCGCCCAGACCGTTGTCATCGGGTTGTATCCGTCGTGGGATGTCAGCGACGCCGGCTTGGCCGCCGCCGACAAGTTCCTCGCAGATCCCGACGTGCCGCCCCCGCTGCGTCGGCTGGTCATCGAGGGCCGCGCCGGTGTTGAGCGCGCGCTGCGGGCTCGCGCCTTCGACGTGTCCTAACTACCGCGCGAGGGCCCACGCGCAAGCTGGGGACGACCGAGTCTGTACAGCGACACGCCGCATTTCGTGTGCATTTGGTGGTCGCTCGCGGGGCATGCTTTTCAGGTGCCGGTCAACAGAAGTCGTCGCGCGAGGGCTGCCCGCAAACGGAAGCGCCGGCTCGACGCCGTCGACCATGACCTCACGGCAGCCCAGTGGGAGGCCATCAAAGCCGCGTGGAGTGGTTGCGCCTATTGCGGTGTGACCGACCGACCGCTGCAGCGCGACTGCGTCATGGCGATCAGCAGAGGCGGCCGCTACACGATCGACAACGTCGTGCCCGCCTGCGCCTCCTGCAACACCAGCAAGTGCAACGACGAAGTGACCGGCTGGCTGCGTCGTAAGCGCCTCGACGAACGCCGGTTCCTCGAGCGCTACGTCCAGATTCGCGCCGCGTTGACAGTCAGCGCACCCTGACTACGCCGGGGTGACCCCGGCGCTCATCACCCGCACCGCGCTGATCAACCCGTCCATCAGGTTGCCGTCCTTGAATGACGCCGCCGCGGCGGAAACTCCCAACGGAGCGGACTCCTCGATGCCGCGACCCTTGACGGCCGCGCCATAGACCACCTCGATCGCGTGCTGGTCCGGCGAGACCGCCAGCAGCACAGCGTTGTCGGGCGTGGGCACCTGAGCCAGGATCGCGCGGGCGGTCGCCGCGGTGTCGGCTCCGAGGTCGCCGATGTAGACGGCGAAGCGCGCCTTGGCCGCACGGGAGCCGTACTTGAGCGCGTCGTCGAGAACCACCAGATCTTTGACCGGGAACGGGTAGTCGACCGACAGCGCACCCGGCTGGGTGACGCCGGAGATTCGGCCGCTGGAGGTGACAACCCATCCCAGCGGGAGATCTGTGCGCTCGACCGCGGCCCGGTGGCCGGTTACCGCAACGTCACCACTTGCCACTTGCGCCGCCTCCAATCGTCGCCGCATGCGTGTCGTGGCCGTGCCCGTGATCGGCCGGCTCGTCGGACGCCCACAGGATCGGGGCGTGCTTCCAGGGCTCGGACATCTTGTAGGTCGCCGGGTGCGGGCCCTTGTGGCGCCAGATCAGCGCGGCAAGCACGGCCGTCAGCCCGAGCGGCACCAAGATCAATAGCGCATGTGTCAGTGCGGTGCTCACGTCGCAAACCGTATACCAGCCGCGATTACGCCGCGCCTTCGCCTAGATATCGCACCCACACCGGGTCGAGTTCCTTCAGGCTCGACAGCAGCCGCCAGTGCTGTCCCTTCGGGGGAATCGGAACCGTGCGCAGCGTCCATCCCAGCTCGCCGAGTAGCCGGTCGGCTTTGCGGTGGTTGCACGTCGAACAGGCCGCCACGCAGTTCTCCCAGGAGTGGGCTCCGCCGCGGCTGCGCGGCACCACATGGTCGACGGTGTCGGCCTTGCCACTGCAATATGCGCAGCGAAACCGGTCACGGTGCATCAACGCCGCGCGGGTCATCGGGATGCGCGCGCGGTACGGCACCCGCACGTACGACCGCAGGCGGATCACCGACGGCACCACAATCGAGCGGGTCGCCGAATGGATCACCGGGCCGCTGGGGTCGTCGTGAACCACGTCGGCTTTACCGCACATCAGCATGATGACCGCCCGCCGCATGGGCAGAGCGGTCAACGGTTCGTAGGTGGAGTTCAACAGGAGGACACGGCGGCGGCCCCAGATCGAGGCCTCGGTGGTACTTGGCGGATGGATGTCGACGCTGCGTAGGACGCGCGCTTGCGCGCCCGGTACCACCGACCCGGCTAGGGCGGTCGCGGCACCGTGACTCCGCTGGCCGGCCCTTCTGGACGGGCCTTTCTTGCGATGCGCCATACGTCCTCCGTCCGACAGTTCACCACGGATCGCGGACAATCGCACGACAATTCTTTGCGTGTTCGCAGGTCAGTCCGGTGAACATCGAGTGACCCGACCGGCTGACCTGGTCAATCCAGCAACAGGGAACAATGGTGGCGTGACACAGCCCCTGCAGTCGTTCTACGACGAAGTCGGTGGCCACGAGACGTTCCGCGCGATCGTGGGGCGGTTCTACGAGCTTGTCCGCGAGGACGAAATTCTGCGTCCGCTCTATCCCGAGGAGGACTTGGAAGGCGCCGAGGTGCGGCTGCGGATGTTCCTGGAGCAGTACTGGGGCGGGCCGCGCACCTACTCCGACCAGCGCGGGCATCCGCGGCTGCGGATGCGCCACGCCCCGTTCCGCATCGGCTATCTCGAACGCGACGCGTGGCTGCGCTGCATGCATATTGCGATCGCCGAGATCGATTCCCAGACGCTCGACGACGAGCATCGCAAAGAGCTGCTGGCCTACCTCGAGATGGCCGCCGATTCGATGGTCAACTCGCCGTTCTGATGACGCCCTGGTGGTCGCACGCGCTGTTTTACCAGGTCTACCCGCGGTCGTTTCAGGACAGCGACGGCGACGGCGTGGGCGATCTCGACGGTGTGACCGCCCGGCTGGACTACCTCAAGGCGCTCGGGGTCGATGCGATCTGGCTCAACCCGGTGATGGTCTCGCCGATGGCCGACAACGGCTACGACGTGGCCGACCCGCGCGACGTCGACCCCCTGTTCGGCGGCATGGCGGCGCTGGACCGTCTCACCGCCGCAGCCCACGACCTGGGCATGAAGGTGACGATGGACCTGGTGCCCAACCACACCAGCTCGGCACATCCGTGGTTTCAGGCGGCGCTCGCCGCGAGCCCCGGCAGCGACCAGCGCGAGCGGTACATCTTCCGCGACGGCACCGGACCGCACGGCGAGCACCCGCCGAACAACTGGTTGTCGATCTTCGGCGGGCCGGCCTGGACACGGGTGATCGAAGCCGACGGCAACCCCGGCCAGTGGTACCTGCACCTGTTCGACGCGTCGCAGCCCGACCTGAACTGGGAGAACCCGGAGGTGTTCGACGACCTCGAGCGGACGTTGCGGTTCTGGCTCGACCGCGGCGTCGACGGATTCCGCATCGACGTCGCGCACGGCATGGCCAAGCCGCCTGGGCTCCCGGACATGGCGGTGGTCAAAGGCGAGATGCTGCTGGCCGAAATGGACGACGACCCCCGCTTCAACAATGACGGCGTGCACGAGATCCACCGCCGGATCCGCCGAGTGTTCGACGACTATCCGCAGGCCGTTGCGATCGGCGAAGTCTGGGTCTACGACAACGAACAGTTCGCCCGCTACGTGCGTCCCGACGAGTTGCACCTCGGGTTCAACTTCCGTCTGCTGCGAGCGGCATTCGACGCGGTAGACATTCGGCATGCGATCGAAAACTCGCTGACCGCAGCAGAATTGGCGGATGCGGTGCCCACGTGGACATTGGCCAATCACGACGTCGACCGTGTCCCTACCCGTTACGGCGGTGGACAGGTCGGGCTGGCGCGGGCACGAGCGATGGCACTGGTGATGCTCGCATTGCCCGGAGCGGTGTTCGTCTACAACGGCGAGGAACTCGGGCTGCCGAACGTCGACCTGCCCGACGAAGCGTTGCGGGATCCGGTGTGGGAGCGGTCCGGGCACACCCGCCGCGGGCGCGACGGCAGCCGGATTCCGATGCCATGGGAGGGCGAAGCTCCCCCCTTCGGGTTCTCCGAGAACCCGGGGACCTGGTTGCCCATTCCGCCGGAGTGGGCGCAGTTGACCGTGGCGCGGCAACTCGAGGATCCGGAGTCGACGCTGTCTTTCTTTCGCCAGGCCTTCCAATTTCGGTGTAGCCGTTCCGAATTCGACGGACCGACCATCGAGTGGCTCGACTCCCCCGCCGACAGCCTGGTGTTCCACCGCAGCGGCGGGCTGGTGTGCGTGCTCAACGCCGGAGCCCGATCGATCCCGCTGCCGGAGGGCGAGATCCTGCTCACCAGCGGAGCGTTGGACGACGACGAGCTGCCGCCGGACACCGCCGCCTGGCTGGTGTAGCTCTCCCTCTTCGTCAGCAGGAAACTACCGCAAGACGACGGCCGGGTCGCCGCGGCGGCGATACACCGAGCCGAACCGTGCGTCGATGCGCAGCCACGTCGGGAGAACCCGCACCCGCACGATCTCCTCCGCAGACACCGCCGACCCCGCTTGTGGCAGGAAACCCATTGCCGTCAAGGCGAATACGCACCGCATCGGGATGCCGACGCTGTCTGCGCCCGAACTCACCGCGACCACCTCCTGGTCCAGCAGCGACACCGGCGGGCCATGATTGCTGGAGTGTTGCTTGGCCAGCGCCCCACCACGTTCGGCGAGCTCGAGCATGACGCGGGCGGGCACATCGTCCAGGTGGACGAAGCCGGACTCCGGCGGTAGCGCGCCGTGCCAGGCGGAATCCAACGCGAAACCCGGCTCGACATACCCGCTGGGGTCCGTCGCGCGCAGGCCCGCGGCCAGTGTGTCGGCACCGGCGGTCAAATCTGGCGGGTTGACCTCGCCGCTGACCACCCGGCTGGCGAGCACGTCGAAACCCGTTGCCACCCAGGCGGCCACGAGCCCGTCCGGCCGTTGACGCAGCCGGATCACCGCCGCGTCGTCGAGGTGCATCGCGCGTTCGGCGAATGCGGCCAGGTCCTCGCGGTGCGGCGTATCCGTCAGCCAGAGACCCCGCTCTGATCGCGTCATCGGGTCCAGCGCCGCAGGTATTCCCGTTGCGGCTCGGAAAGCCGCTGCAGCCGCTGCTCTTTGATGTGCACGGCCGCCAACTGGGTGTCGGCGATGACCGCCGGCTTCGCATCGGAGGCGGCACCCACCGGGCGCACTTCGTAGCCGATCGTGAAGTCGACTGCCCGCACCCGCTTGGACCACATGGTCACCTGCAGCGGTGAGTCCACCAGTCGCAGTTGAGCCTTGTACGAAATGTTGACCTCGGCGATGAGCAGCCCGATGGTTTCGATCTCCGGGCCGAACGGTTCACGCAGAAAAGGAATCCGGGCTTCCTCGAGGATGGTCACCATGGTGGCGTGGTTGATGTGCTGGTACATGTCGATGTCGGACCACCGGACGTGCACGGGCGCGACGAAACCGTTGGTCACCGAGAAGTTCCCGTTCCACTGGTCCGGGTCATGCTGCGAATCTGGCGGGCCGCCACCGAGAGCGTCGCCAGATCGTGCTCGCCGCTCTCGTAGATCTCGGTGAGCGTGCGGCGCGCGCGGCTCACCCGTGACCCGTTCGTCGTCTCCCACTCGGCGATCTTCTCCTCACCGGTCTCCTCCGGCTCGCCGACCGCGAGCACATCGATGCACAACGCCCGCAGCGAGCCGTAGATGTCGTCACGAATCGCCAACCGCGCCAACGAATGCCACCGATCTTCTCGCTGCAGCCGGGAGACCGCGGTGAGCAGGGTATCGGTGTTGAGGTTATCCATCAAAGCGAAGTAGGTGTCGGCCACTTCGTCCGGTTCCCGGTCGGCGATGTCGGCGATGTCGATGATGTCGAGCAGGCTGAACCGGTAGAGTCCCGTCGCGATGAGGTACGCCAGATCCTCCGGCACTCCCTGGGAGGCGAAGTCGGCCGCTTCCTTGGTGACGATGGCCTCGTCGTCGCCGCGCAACCATTCCGACATCCGCGGCGTCAACGCGGCGACCTTCGCGGCGAACCGGTTGGTTTCGGCGCCCACCGCCAGGGGCTGCGGACGGTAGTTGAGCAACCAACGGCCGGCCCGGTCGACGAGCCGGCGCAGGTCCAGCGTCATCCGATCCGACACCGCCACCGGCACCCCGGTCGTGCTCGCGGCGCGGATCTGGCGCCAGATGTCGTTGATCCGGAAGATCGCGTTGGCGGCGGCATAGCTGCGAACCGCATCGACAGGACCCACCCCCACGTCCTCGGTGATGCGGTAGGCATACGTGATGCCGCTGGTGTCGACCAGATCGTTGACGAGCATGGTGGTGACGATCTCCCGACGCAGTTGATGCGCGCGGATCTCGCTGCTGAACTGCTCGCGCAGCTTCGCGGGGAAGTACCAGGGCAGGCGTGCCGCGAACGCCTCCTGGTCGGGCAGCTCGCTGCCCAGCACATCGGCTTTGAGCGCCAGTTTCACGTGTGCCATCAGAGTCGCGAGTTCCGGTGAGGTGAGCCCGATTCCGATATCGGTGCGGCGCCGGATCTCCTTTTCCGACGGCAATGCCTCGAGCTCACGGTTGAGCCCGCGGTCGGCGACGAACTCCTTGATCATCCGCGCGTGTACGGGCAACAGGCTTGCTGCGTTGGCGCGGCTGGTGCCCATCAAATCGTTCTGGTCCTCGTTGTCCTCGAGCACCAGCCTGCCGACCTCGTCGGTCATCGACAGCAGCAGGTCGGTGCGCTCTTCGGCGCTGACCTTGCCGGCGGTGACCAGCGAGTCGATCAGGATCTTGATGTTGACCTCGTGGTCGGAGCAATCGACGCCCGCGGAGTTGTCCAGCGCGTCGGTGTTGATGCGTCCACCGTTGAGGTTGAATTCGATGCGCCCCAGCGCGGTGACACCGAGATTGCCGCCTTCGCCGATCACTTTGGCGCGCACCTGGTTTCCGTTCACCCGGACGGGATCGTTGGCCCGGTCCCCGACGTCGGCGTCGGCCTCCGTCTCGGCCTTGATGTACGTGCCGATGCCGCCGTTGAACAGCAGGTCGGCGGGCGCCTTGAGGATCGCCTTGATCAGGTTGGGCGGCGTCAGTTCTTCGACGCCGCCGTCGATCCCGAGCGCGTCGCGGGCCTGCGGACTGATCCGAATGGACTTGTGCTCTCTGCTGTAGACGCCACCGCCCTCGCTGATCAGTGACGAGTCGTAGTCCTCCCAACTGGACCGGGGCAGATCGAACAGGCGCTTGCGCTCCTCCCACGACCGTGCCGCGTCCGGGTCGGGATCGATGAAGATGTGCCGGTGGTCGAATGCTGCCAGCAGGCGAATGTGCTTGGACAGCAACATCCCGTTGCCGAACACGTCGCCGCTCATGTCGCCGACGCCGACGACGGTGAAGTCCTCGGACTGGGTGTCCACGCCCATCTCACGGAAATGGCGCTTGACCGATTCCCACGCGCCCTTGGCGGTGATGCCCATCGCCTTGTGGTCATAGCCCACCGAACCGCCGGAGGCGAACGCATCGCCGAGCCAGAAGCCGTAGGACTTCGCGACCTCGTTGGCGATGTCGGAGAAGGTCGCGGTGCCCTTGTCGGCGGCGACGACGAGATAAGCGTCGTCACCGTCGCGGCGCACCACATCGGGCGGCGGCACCACCTCACCGGTGGCCTTGTGGACGTTGTCGGTCACGTCGAGCAGGCCGGCGATGAACAGCTTGTAGCACGCGACGCCCGCGTTGCGCTGCGCGTCGCGATCGGCGGCAGGGTCGCCGGTGGGTGTCGGCGGTTGTTTGACGACGAATCCGCCCTTGGCGCCGACCGGCACGATCACCGCGTTCTTGACGGCTTGCGCCTTGACCAGGCCGAGGATTTCGGTGCGGAAGTCTTCGCGTCGGTCCGACCAGCGCAGGCCGCCGCGGGCGACGTATCCGAACCGCAGATGGACGCCCTCCACCCGCGGCGAGTACACGAAGATCTCGAATTTGGGGCGGGGCAACGGCAATTCGTCGATCAATGCGGGATTGAGCTTGAACGAAAGCACGTCCTGTGCGCGCGCGGAATGCGGGTTGGTGACGAAGTAGTTGGTGCGCAACGTGGCCTGGATCATCGACGCGAACGCGCGCAGCACCCGGTCGGTGTCCAGGCTGACGAGCGCGTCGATGTCGGCCGACACCGCTGCCGCGGCGGCCTGGGCGTCGCGGCGCTTCGGCGTGCTCTCATCACGTTCGGCCGCGGGGAAGAACAGCGCCTCGAACAGCTCCACCAGCGACCGCGCGGTCTTGGCGTTGTCGTTGATGACCGACTCGATATGGGACTGACTGTAGGGAAAACCCGCCTGCCGCAGATACTTTGCGTAACTGCGCAGCACGCTCACCTGTTGCCAGTTCAGGCCCGCCCGCATCACCAGCTCGTTGAACCGGTCGACCTCAACGCGGCCCTGCCAGATCGCGGTCACCGCGTCGGCGAACCGGGCCGCGGTCTGGTCGCGCTCGTCGGGCGCTATGCGGGGGATGGATTTGTGCGGCGAGATCTTGAACTGGTAGATCCACACCGGCAACCCGTCAGGCCGCACCACGGTGAAGGGCCGCTCTTCGAGCACCACCACGCCCATCGACTGCAGCATCGGCAGCAGATCGGACAGCGACGCGGAGTGGCCGCCGAGGTAGAGGGTGAGCTGTGCGGTGCCTTCCTCGTCGGTGTCGACGAGCACCGGTTTGATCGAATTGTCCTGCAGCTCTTCGATGATCGCGATGTCGTCGATCGCGTCTAGCGGTGAGACCGACTGCTTGTAGGACTCGGCGAACGCCGTCGAATAGTGTTCCGCCTTGCGCTGGTCGATCGAGCCGGTCTTGACCGCGCCGATCAGCCGATCGCCCCACGTCCTGGCAGCCTCGGTGAGCAGATTCTGGATCCGCGTCCGGTTGTCGGCGGAGGTGTCGATGTCGCGGGCGTTGGTCGAGTCCGGCATGCGGACCGAGAAATGCACGACCGCCCAGGGCGATTCGCTGACCCGCGCGGTGTATTCGATACTGACGCCGCCCAGTTCGCGAACGAGGATGTCCTGCATCTCCAGGCGAACCGCGGTGGTGTAGCGGTCACGCGGCAGATACACCAGGCATGACACGAAATGGGCGAGCGAGTCGGCGCGCAGGAAGAGCAAAGTGCGTCGACGCGAGCCCAGGTCGACGACGGCCGTCACCATGTCCAGCAGGTTCTGGGCTGGCAGCGCGAACAGCTCGGATCGCGGAATGGTCTGCATGATGTCGAGCAGCAACTGTCCCGGATGGCTCGGATCACGCCTTGCCAATGACAGCGCCTCGTTCACCCGACGCGAGATCAGTGGTATGTCCAAGACGTTGGCGTTCATCGCCGCGACCGTGAACAAACCGACGAAACGGTGCTCGATCGCCGCGGCGCCCTGGTTCTCGCGGACGACGACGATGTATGGGTAGGCGCCATAGCGCAGGTAGCTCGGAATGGTGGCCTGCGCCAGCACCAGCAGCTCGTCGGTGTTCGTCAGTTGCGGTAGCGCGTCGTGGCGCAGCCGCAGCACCCCCAGCCGGCTGGCCGGGTCGACCGCCGACCGTCCGTCGCGGACCTGACAGCGCTGGTAGCCCAGCACCACGAAATGTCCGTCGGCCAGCCAGCGCAAGAGGGCCGCCACATCGCCGCGATCCGAGCCGGGGAACCGGTTACCCGGATCGGCGTCGAGTTCGTGGGCCAGCCAGCGCATCGTCGACGTCAGCGCGTCGGAGTCGCGCGCGACCTGTCGGGCGTCGGCCAGCACGCTGGGCAGGAGCTGCGCCACCCGGGCGACGGCCGTCATATCCGCCGTCGGCGCCAGCTTGACGTGTATCCACACCTCGTCGCCGCGGGTGTCGCGGCCGTCCTCGCCGATCGGCGCCACCTCGATCAGCTCGCCGTCCGGTCCTCGGCGGACCCGGAAGATCGGGTTCATGATCGCGGTGTAGGCGACACCGAAGCGGTGGAGCAGCACCGTGACCGAGTCGAGGACCATCGCGGTGTATTCGGTGACGATCTGCAGCGCGGGCCCGAATCCGGCCGGGTCGTCGGTGGCGTAGACCGCGACGCGGGTGTCGCCGGTCCGCCTGTTGCGGGCCAGCCGGTGATGTGCGGTGACGAGGCCGGGCGGCACCATGTCGTGCACCGTCACGGTCATCGGCATCGTCACCGCGGCGTCCGCCGAGGGCGCGTCGGCGTGCGGGCCGCGGTACGTCTCGAGATAGGCACGCGAGAGCCGCGCCGTGGTCTGGTCGTCCAATGCCGGTGAACGACCCGGCCCGGCCACGCCGGCCGGTCTTCCGTCGGCTCCCGGAGTCACCGACATGACCTTAGTCGCGCGTGAGCTTTCGGTGGGTCACCCTGTGCGGACGCGCGGCTTCGATCCCGAGTCGTTCCACCTTGTTCTCCTCGTAGGCACCGAAGTTGCCCTCGAACCAGAACCACTTGGCTTCGTTGTCCTCGTCGCCCTCCCACGCGAGGATGTGCGTACACGTGCGATCGAGGAACCAGCGGTCGTGGGAAATCACGACCGCGCAGCCGGGGAAGCTTTCCAGGGCGTTCTCCAGCGATGACAGCGTCTCAACGTCCAGGTCGTTGGTCGGCTCGTCGAGCAGGATCAGGTTGCCGCCCTCTTTGAGCGTCAGCGCCAGGTTGAGCCGGTTGCGTTCACCGCCCGAGAGCACCCCGGCCGGCTTCTGCTGATCGGGGCCCTTGAAACCGAACGCGGACACATAGGCGCGAGACGGAATCTCGTTCTGCCCCACCTCGATGTAGTCCAGGCCATCGGAGACGACCTCCCACACGTTCTTCTTCGGGTCGATGCCCGCACGGCTCTGGTCGACGTAGCTCAGCTTGACCGTCTCTCCGACCTTCACCGTGCCGCTGTCGGGCTGCTCGAGGCCGACGATGGTCTTGAACAGCGTGGTCTTGCCAACGCCGTTGGGCCCGATGACGCCGACGATGCCGTTGCGCGGCAGCGTGAACGACAGGTCCTTGATGAGGGTGCGGCCGCCGAACCCCTTGTCGAGGTGCTCGACCTCGACGGCGTCGTTGCCCAGCCGCGGCGGCGTCGGGATCTGGATCTCCTCGAAGTCGAGCTTGCGGCTCTTCTCGGCCTCCGCGGCCATCTCCTCGTAGCGCTGCAGCCGGGCCTTGCTCTTGGCTTGGCGCGCCTTGGCGCCCGAGCGCACCCAGGCCAGCTCGTCCTGAAGCCGCTTCTGCAGCTTGGCGTCCTTGCGGCCCTGCACCGCGACGCGCTCGGCCTTCTTCTCCAGGTAGGTCGAGTAGTTGCCCTCGTACGGGTAGGCGCGTCCACGGTCGAGTTCGAGGATCCACTCGGCCACGTTGTCCAGGAAGTACCGGTCGTGGGTGACCGCGAGGATCGCGCCCTTGTACTCCGCGAGGTGCTGTTCGAGCCACTGCACGCTCTCGGCGTCCAGGTGGTTGGTCGGCTCGTCGAGCAGCAGGAGGTCGGGTTTGGACAGCAGCAGCTTGCACAGCGCCACCCGGCGGCGCTCACCACCGGAAAGGTGGGTCACCGGTTCGTCGGGCGGCGGACAGCGCAGCGCGTCCATCGCCTGCTCGAGCTGGGAGTCGATGTCCCAGGCGTCGGCCGCGTCGAGTTCCTCCTGCAGCCGCCCCATCTCCTCCATCAGCTCGTCGGAGTAGTCCGTGGCCATCAGCTCGGCGACCTCGTTGTAGCGGTTGAGCTTCTCCTTGATCGCCACGCCCTCTTCGACGTTCTCGCGAACGGTCTTGTCCTCGTTGAGCGGCGGTTCCTGCTGCAGGATGCCCACTGTCGCGCCGGGTTGCAGTAGTGCATCGCCGTTGTTGGGCTGGTCCAGCCCGGCCATGATCCGCAACACACTCGACTTGCCCGCCCCGTTGGGGCCGACGACGCCGATCTTCGCGCCCGGAAGAAAGTTCAGGCTGACGTCGTCCAAGATCACCTTGTCGCCGTGCGCCTTGCGGACCTTCCGCATCGAATAGATGAATTCGGCCATGCCGTGATGTGCCTTTCGAAATCGCGAATCTCGGGTGATGCTCGCGGACCATCGTAGGCGGGGCCGCCCCGGCGCAACCGAGAGAGCTACTCGAGGCGGCCGCGCCGGGCGTCTACCCGCGCTACGCGGTCAGGGGCAGCGCCGTGTCGGTCTGCTCCGCGTCGTCGTCATCATCCGGATCCACCGGGTGGTCGTTTGTTTCGGTGGACCGCTGGTCGGTCTGCTGCTTGATCCGATCGATACGTGCTGTACACCGTGCCAGGTCGGGCCCGACGGACGTCGCGCGCACTTCGACCGATGAGCGTCGATTGCCGTCGCGATCGTCGTACTCGCTGGTGTAGACGTGCCCGACGACGATGACGGGATCACCCTTGACCAGAGCTGCACTGGTACCGGCGACCACACGCCCCCAGCAGTTCACCGTGACGAACAACGAATTGCCCGGCTCCCATGTTCCCTCGGCGGTACGGCGGCGCGAGTTGCTCGCAACGCGGAACCGGACCATCTCCTGATCGCCGACCCGCCGATGGATCGGGTCGGTGACGATGTTGCCGACGATGGTGAACGGTGTCTCGAACATGATGATCTCCCTCGACTTGTTTGATTGCCGACGGCCCGGTGGCGCGTCGGTGACACCGTCATTGAGCGCTGCGGCACCGACACCGGGACGCGACAAGCTCGGTCGTCTCGGTGGACC
Source organism: Mycobacterium sp. IS-3022 (assembly GCF_001500065.1). GTDB lineage: Bacteria > Actinomycetota > Actinomycetes > Mycobacteriales > Mycobacteriaceae > Mycobacterium. The sequence continues at coordinate 267,125 of NZ_LQIN01000012.1, read as the reverse complement.
TGTGGATGAATCGAGCGTTGGGGATGGTTCGCAAAGTCACACGCGGCGTTGGTCACCGACTGACTGACTGAGTATCCCCGTGACGATGCGCGCCTCGGCGAACGCGGCGAACATGTCGTTGTCGGGGAGTTCAAAGCCGTGGGCGGCGTACGCCTCTTCGAGCGTCTGCGACGACATGTCCCAGCCGCGGGCCGTCAGAAACTCGAGCACGTCGCTGCGGCGGCCGGCGTAGACCAGGTCGGACAGCTCGGTGTCCAGGCCGGACCTTCGGTAGCCCTCCAAGACCCGTTCCGATCGGTTGTCGGTGAACACGGCGGCGTCGGGGACATACTCGGTGGCGACATGGCTGCCCGGTGCGCTGAGGCGGGTGATGCTGGCGAACAGCTGGTCCTGCGCCTCCGGCGGCAGGTATATCGTCAGCCCTTCAGCGATCCAGGCCGCCGGTTTTGAGGGGTCAAAGCCATTGGCCAACAGCGCTTTCGGCCAGTCCTCGCGTAGGTCGATCCCGATGGCGCGGCGCTCAGCGGTGGGGCGTACCGCGAGGTCTGCCAGGGTCTTGGACTTGAACTCGATCACCGCCGGCTGGTCGAGCTCATATACGACCGTGCCGGCCGGCCATGGCAGACGGTAGGCCCGGGTGTCGAGCCCGCTGGCCAGGATGACCGCCTGGCGCACCCCCGCCGTGGCAGCCCTGGTGAACAGCTCGTCGTAGAAGCGCGTGCGTACCGCCATCGCTTCGGCCGCCTGCTGCACCGTGAAGGTCCCGACTTCCTGGTGCGTGCCGCCGTCGAGTAGACGCGTGACAGCATCCGCATTTACTGCTCGCACCAGCGGCTCGGCGTACGGATCATCGATCAGCGAATTCCGCGCCGCGACCGCGCGTTGAGCGGCGACCACGGTAGCGGTGGTGCCGACGCTGGTCGCCAGATCCCAACTGTCGTCATCGCTTCGAGTCATCGTGATCTCCTCCGTAGGTCAGCGTCCGGAATTCGTCGGCGAGTCGTTCGTAGAGGGCGCTGACCTTGTCGGCAGCGGCGTGTACTCGCTTGGTTGCCGGCGGGCGCGTCGGTTCGAAAGCCCGCCGCAACATGTTCGCCAGCTGATCGGCTTTATCATCCAGGCTCAGACCCAGCTCGTCGGGCAGCATCGGCTCGGCAGCGAAGAAGCCGAAAACGCTTGCGGTGAGGGGATAGTGAATGTCCTCCGCCCTCAAGCCCTCACCAAGCAAGCCATGCTCGTCGAGAATCGACAAGTACTCGCGCCAGCCGGCGAAGTTGGCACCGCCCATCGCTTTTTGCGAGCTGTCGGCGACGAGCGCATCCATCGTGTCGGTGTCCTGGGTGTAGATCGCGCGCAACACCGGCCGGTGCATCGCCTCCATGAAAACCCGACGCATCAGTCGATGCGGCATCACCTGTTGCGGATCGGCTCGTATTGCGGCCACGACCGCGTCAACCATTTCGGCGGTTTCTCGCGTGCCGACCGCGGACAACAACTGCCCGCGGGTGCGCCAGTGCAGGTAGACGGTTCCCTTGCCGACTCCGGACCGCTTGGCGACTTCGTCAATGCGGATACGCCGATAACCCCAGCGCAACAACAAGTTCTTGGCGGTGTCGAGGATCCGGTCCGCACGTGCCCGTCGCGCGTTCACGAGTCCAATAGTTGACCAAAAAACGATTCTGGTCAATAGTCACGGGCGCCGAGACCGACGTTTTGGCTGGTTTACGGCCGCCGAATCGACCATTGCGTCGGTTTCGAACGAGGCGCTCATTTGGTCGGCCGCCAGCCCCGCGATAGCAGAGCGGTGCGCGCCTGCTCGACGATGTCAGCCGCCCGGTCCTCCTTGATGACGTGGACGACGTGCCAGCGGAGCCGCTGCAGCGTCCGGTTCACCTGAACGTCCAAGACATATTGTCGACGGCTGTTGAGGTGTTGTTCTCCGTCGTACTCGGCGCCGACCTTGAACTCCTCCCAGCACATGTCGATGCGCCGGACGTAGCGGCCGAACTCGTCATATACCACGAATTGCGTTGTGGGGCGGGGCAGCCCGGCATCGATGAAGAGCAGCCGTAGCCAGGTTTCCCTCGGTGACTCGGCGCCACCATCGACGAGCGGCAACGCCACCCGCAGCCGCCGCAGACCACGCGCACCCGTATGACGTTTCCCAACAGCACCACATCCTCCGGAGCGAACGGACGAGCGTTCATCAACGCGTCCAATCGTTCGACCGCCTTGTCGCGCGGGAGGTGGCGGGCAAGGTCGAACGCGGTTCGGGCCGGGGTGGTCACGCGAATGCCCGCCACCGTGGTGACCTCGCCCTCGTCCAGCGTCTCGTCGCGGACGATCAACCCGCGCTGGCGTCGGATCGCTTTGACCACTTCGATGGGAACGTCATCATCGATCCACTTCGCCCCGTGTATCGAGGATGCGGCCACGCCGGCGATCACCGCGTCAGGCGCGGCGAGGGTCACGCCGACGATCCTCTCGCGCAGGGACACGCTGTAGCGTCTCGGCACATAGATGCCGCGGTACAGCGGCCGATACTGACTGCGCAGGCGGGCTCTGGTGAGGTGGCCGGCGGCTATGGCGTCACTGCCGATGAACGGAATCTCCACACTTTTTGGACGCAGACGGGCATTAGTCGGTCTCCCACTGTTCTCGAAACCGACGCAATGGTCGATTCGACGACCGAAAACCAGCCAAAGCGTCGGTCTCGGCGCACTTAGATGCGCCTCAGCGCGAGGATCCGTCGCGCCGGGCGAGTTCGGCGAGCATCGCGTTATAGGCGGCGAGCTCCGCGTCGTCGTCCCGGTCGGCGGCCCGGTCTATCCGCTGGGCGGTGCGCCGATCGCTGCGTGACCACTGGATCAGCAACGCGAACATCACCAGTACGAGCGGTATCTCGCCCGCCGCCCACGCGATGCCACCGCCGGTGCGTTGATCGGACAGCAGATCGGTGTGCCAGCTCAATTGCAGCGACCGGTAGAACGGCTCCCCCAGCACAGACTTCATGCCCATCAGGACCACACCGAAGAACGCATGCAGCGGCAGGGACGCGAACACCATCGCGACCTTGCCCAGCTGCGGAATCTGCCGCGGCGCCGGATCGATGCCGATCACCACCCAGTAGAAGAGGTATCCGCTGAGCAGAAAGTGCAGGTTCATCAACACGTGGGCGCCGTGCTTGTCGACCGCGGCGTCGAACAGGCCTCCGAAGTACAGCCCGTAGAAACCCGCGACGAACAACACCGTCGCCACGGCCGGATTGGTGAAGAACCGCGACACCCGCGAATGCAGGGCCGCCAGCAGCCACTCCCTGGCACCGGGCGGATCTCCGCGGCCCGCGGCCGGCAACGCCCGCAGCGCCAGGGTCATCGGCGCGCCGAGCACCAGCAGGACCGGCACCAGCATCGACAGCACCATGTGCGCGATCATGTGCATCGAGAACATCGCGGGCATGTACCTGCCCAGGCCCGACGAGGTCGCGAACAGCAATGCCGCGCACCCACACAGCCAGGCCAGCGTCCGGCCCACCGGCCAGGCGTCGCCGCGGCGGCGAAGCCGGCGTACCCCCAGTAGGTACACCACCGCGAACACGATCGCGGCGGTGCCGAAGATCAGATCGAAGCGCCAGTCGATCAGTATCCGCTCGAAGGTGGGCGGCCCGGCGAGGTCGTATCCGATCGCAACCTCGACCGGACCCGGTTGTGCGGCCAGCGGCGGTGGAGGCGTGCGCCCCAGTCCGACCGCGATTCCGAAGGTCGCCCCGAACAGCACCGCCTCGAGCAGCGCCAGCCGAATCAACGGGCCCCGCGATTCCGGTTCGGCAGCCAGCGCGGCCAGCCCGCTGCGGCGCTGTAGCCAGCCGAAGAGGCCGAGCAGGATCAATGCCGCCGCTTTGCCGACGACCAGCCAGCCGTACTCGGTGCGCAGCAGGTCGGCCGGTTCGATGCGCACCAGCGCGTTGACCACGCCGCTGATCGCCATCACCACAAAGCACCACAGCGCGAGGGCCGAGAAGCGGCGCGCAGCCAGGCCGGCATGCCGGCCACCACGCATGACGTGCACCAACACGGCGAGCAGCCCACCCGCCCACAGCGCCCCGGCGCCGAGGTGCAACAGCAGGCTGTTTGTCGCCAGGTCGTGGGCGCCGCCGGTCGAGGAGTGCCCGGTCAGGCCGAGCGGGATGAGGGTCGTCAATGATCCGGCCATCAGCACCGGCGTCCACGACCAACGCAGCACCGGGAGGCTGGCCACGGTGACGGCCGCGGCGAGGAACGCGCTCCACCGCCAGGCGCCCGCGGTTTCGACGAGGCTGGCGGCCGACCAGACGGCCAGCGGGTCGAGGTTCTGGCGCAGCGGCTGGCCGGAGACGTCGGACACCGTCAGCGGCACCATCAGCGCCGCGCACACCGTCCACACCGCCGACGCGCCGGTGCCCAGGCGCAACGCTCGGTAACCGCCGGCGTCGAGCACACCGTTGGGCTGCGGCGGCGTGAGAAACGCGGCGAACAGGAACGATCCGACGGCGATCACCGCCGCGATCTCGCCGGCGGCCCGCACGAACGGCAGCCCGTAGGTGGTGACCGGGCCGGGATCCGGCAACCCGGTCGCGCTCAACGCGTCAGCCAGCGACAGCGCGCCGATGCCCGCGGCGACCGCGCCCGCCAACGCCGCGACCCCGGTGAGCACCGGCCATACCGCGCGACTGCGCACGCCCGTTGCCACCGTGGTCATCCCACCAGCGTATGACCAGGCTTCTTCAAGCGGCTCAGGTCGTCCCGCGGCGCGCGGCGCGACGCTCGATCTCGCGCGCGTAGAACTGCTCGCGGGCGATCTGCTCCACCTTGTCCATGTCGTGCAGGATCGCGCGGAGCTCATCGCGAAACGCGGTACGCCGCTCGACCAGATCGGCGGCGGGCTCCAGCAGATGCTGGTCGGCGACGACCTGGCGGGCCGTCGCGAACAGCAGCGCCGACACCGACTCGTTGCTGCGCACCCTGCTCTGCGCGACGTACTGGTTACCCAGTCCGAGTGCCTTTTTCGTCAGGTCTTTCTCGCCGATCTCGGCGGGTGCATCGCGCAGCACGTCGGCGACGATCTCGTAGGCCTCGAAGAACGGTCGCAGCATGGCGGCGGCCAACAGAGGTTGTTTGGTGCGCAGCAGCGCGTCGACCTGTTGCTCGCCCGCCGAGACCTGCTCTTCCCAACCGTCATGCCAGGACAACTCTTCGGCGACGTGCTCACGGAACGCCGCCGAGTCGGCGAAGTAGAAGTCGAACTTCAGCAGGTCGCGCAGCCGCATCACTTGCGACCAGAACGCTTCGAGCCGGTCGGATTCCGCGCGTCCGGCGTGCACGAGCGCCAGCTCGACGAGCGAGGTCTCCAGAAACGCGTCGATGAGCGTGTTGCGGTAGAACGCCGCTTCGTGTTCGTCCTCCGGCGCGATTCGCCAGACGGGCTCACGACCGCCTTCCACACACGTCACGGGATGCCGGTTGGACAGCGCGTCGAGCGCCGCCCGGACACCGTCCGCCGTGCGTAACCGCAACGCGCTGTTCGTCATCGGGGTCTGCTTGCGCTCGAGGTAGTCCAGCGACGGCTGCAGCGTGTGGTGAATCTGGTCGAGCGTCAGCGCCACTCCACGGGTGCTGAGCAACAGCGCCGAGACCAGGGCGGAGGCGTTCACCGGTGTGGCGCGCAGAATCCGCCACGACACCTCGAACGCCATCTTCTGCAGCGCAAGGCGTTTGGCATCGGCATCGGTGGTCATCGGACCGTGGGGCGCGCCGAGGTACTCGCGCATCGACACGGCCTCCGGGAAGCGGACGTAGATCTTGCCGTAGTTGCGCTCGCCCTGCGCCTTGATGAAGTTGTACATCCACGACAGGCTTTCGGGCGTCTTCTCACCGCCGCGGGCGTAGGCGGCGTATTCGGCTGTCTCGTGCAACTGGTCGAAGCTGATCGACACCGGCTGCAACAGGATGTCCTCGCTTCGACCGTCGAGGTAGGCGTCGGCCACGTAGGCGAGCAGTCCGAGTTTGGGCGGCAACATCTTTCCCGTTCGCGACCGGGTGCCCTCGATCGACCAGCTGAGGTTGAACCGCTTTTCCACGATGTAGCCGACGAACTGCCGCAGCACATACTTGTAGAGCGGATCGTCGAGCTTGCGGCGCAAAAAGATCACGCCGGAATGGCGCATCAGCGGCCCCATGAAGCCGAACGATAGGTTGATCCCCGCGAACGTGTGCACCGGCGGTAACCGGTTCTCCTGCATCGCAACCGGCACGATCACACCGTCGAGGTAGGACCGGTGCGAGAACAGCAGCACGGCCGGATGATTCTCCAGATTGCGGCGCATCACCTCGACTTCAGCGCGGTCGTAATCGATGTTCGGATCGAAGCCGCGGCTGAATATCGCGCGCCCGAGCGATGGGATCAGGTCGACCGAGAACCGGCTCCACCCGGTCGACAGCTCGTCGAGCATCTCCCCCGCGGCGTCCAGGTTCGCGCCCGGGATGCGCTCCAGGCCCTCCCGGAAGCGAGCTGACGCCAACAATTCCGGTTTGATGAGTCGCGGTGACTTGTACTCCGGGCCCAACAGCCGCAGTTCGACGCGTTCGATGGCAAGGATTGCCCGGCGGATCACGAAACGCGCGAACTCCCGGGGGTTTTCGGCGACGGTGGTGTCGGCCCATTGCTGACGCAGCTCGGAGACCTTCGCGGGTTCACCGGCGACGACACGGGCCCGCGACGGGTCGCGGCGCAGAATGCGGCGCTGCAGGATCTCCGGCGGACGGTAGGTGTCCCGGCCGGAGATCAACGCCACCACCTTGGAGCGGGTGGGCAATCCGCCCGGCACCCAGAACACGCGCACCGGTACGACGGAGCGGTCATCGCCGGCTTCGAGTTCACCCACGAGCTGGGCGAGCACGCCGGGCGGTGGATCGTCGTCGGGCAACAGCAGCACGTCGATCTTGGAGCCGGGGTTTTCGCGCCGCTCCCGATCGAGCCAGTCGTTGAGCAGATCCCGTTCGGCCGCAGAAGAAGCCGACGCCAGGACCAGCGCGTCACCGGTGGGCGTGAAGGGTGCGTACTGGTCGGCGGAGGGCTTCACGGACGGCCCTTCCCGGCGGTCTTCGTTGCCGACTTCTTGGCCGCCGTCTTCGTGGCCGCAGACTTGGCCGCCGTCTTCTTGGCAGCGGACTTGGCAGGCGTCTTCTTCGCGGCCTTCTTCGGCGCGGGCTTCTTGGCGGCCGCCTTCTTCGTCGCCGACGCCTTGCGGGTGTAGAGCTCCGGCGTGGGCAACTCGTCGTGCGGCCAGTCTCGCAGCGTGTCGAGGTAGAGCTGACGTACCTCTTCGATGCGTTCGGCAAGGTTGTCGTGCGTCCAGTCGTCGACAGGTATCGGCGGGTACACCACCACGTCTACCGTCCCGGGATTGAAGGTGCTCGAATCGCGGGCGGCGATCACCTCGGCGTTGCGAATCACTATGGGCACGATCGGAATTCCGGCCGACATCGCGATCCGGAAGGGACCCTTCTTGAACGGCCCGACCTCGGTGGTGTCCAGCCGGGTGCCTTCCGGGGCGATCAGGATGGACAGTCCCTTGCGGGCCAACTCCTCGACCTTCTTCAGCCCCTCGACCGCCTTCTGCGGATCCTCGCGGTCGATGAATGCGGCGTCCATGATCCTGCCGAGGGTGCCGACAATCGGATCCTTCTCCAGTTCCTTCTTTCCCACCGACGTGAAATTGGTATCCACCAAGTGGCCCGCGATCAACGGGTCGGCCTGGTTGCGGTGGTTGAACAGGAACACCGCCGGCCGCTGCTTGGTCAGGTTCTCCTTGCCGAGCACGTTGACGTTGATGCCGATCGTGCTCATCAGCGTCCGACCGAAGGCCGCGGTGAAGAAGTTGACGCCGGTGCGCTTGTTACGGGTCAGCAGACCCAGGCCGAGCGCGCCGGCCGCGATCGGACCCATCGCCGCGATTCCCGCAACCGTGCGCAGTTGCGAAATCGGGCTTGCGCCACTGCGACTGGTGAAGCGCAGCACCGGCCAGCCTCGTTTGGCCGCAACGGCGGCGAGCTTGCCCTCCGGGTTCGTCGGCCGGGGGTTTCCGACGAGGTACATCAGCGCGACGTCCTCGTCACCATCGGCGTAGAAGTAGCTCTTGGCCAGGTCGACGCCGTGCTCGGCGGCGAATTTCTGCACCGCCCTGGCCTTTCCCGGCCCCCAGATGATCGGTCGCTTCACCTCGCCGGTGAGCAACCCGTTCTCCTCGATCTCGAACTTGTTGCTCAGCACATTTTCGATGCCCAGAAACCGCGCGACGGGCTCGACCTGCACCGTCAGCGCCGATGAGCTGAGCACGACGGTGTGACCGCGAGACATGTGCGCGCGCACCAGCTCCCGCATCTCCGGATAGATGCGGCTGACGATCTTCTGAACGAACAGCCGCTCGGCGAGCTCGTCGACGTCGGCGAGCGAGTTGCCGCGCAGCATGCGCGCACCCTTGCCGATCAGATCCTCGAACTCCGAGCGACCCAGTCGATGATTGAGGCCCGCTTGCACCATGCCGATGAACTCGCCCATGGACATCTGACGGCGGCGGAATCGGTCCTGCGTCATCACGACACCGGTGAAGCCGGCGACCAGGGTGCCGTCGAGATCGAAGAACGCGCCCACCTCGGGTCCTTGCGGGCTGGCCTGGATCTCGGCGACCGAGCCCGGCAGTCGCATGGTGCGCCGCGAGGCCTGACCGTTTGGCGAAGTCATTGCGCTGCACTCCCATTGGGTGACGAGGAAATGGCGGACGTCGCTTCGACACTGAACGAGGCGGGTTCGGCTCGACCGTCGCCACCGAGGGCGAGGACCTCATCGAATCCCGCCAGCAGGCAGCGCGCCCACAACTCTTGGTCGGTGACCGCAGCGCGGTCGTAGCGGCTGGTGATCGTGCAGTAGCCGGAGCGCGACACCAGCACCACCATCATCGCCACCCCCGGCAGCGGGCCGAGCCCGTACTGCCGCAGGACTTTCGCGCCGGCGATGAACGTGTCGCCCGCATACACCGGGACATTGCTGGCCTGGACATCGGAATTGACGAACGACCCGGCCATCGACTCGAGCACCGAATCGGGCAGCAGGCCCACCAACGGGGCAATGGCGCCGACCATGTCGATGGCCCGTTCCTCGCGCTTGGTGGTCATCTGCGAGCGGATGTGCCGGATGCGCACCTCGGGATCACTGAGACCGATCGGCGCAGCGAGATTGATGCCCGCGAACCGGTTTCCGCCGGCCGGGTCGGCGTCGGACCGAAGGTTGACAGGCACCGCCATCGGCAGCGTGTCGATCGGCACGCCCTTGGCTTCGTGGTACAGCCGAAGGGCGCCGCACACGCCGGCCAGGTACGCGTCGTTGATCGAGCCACCCGCCGCCTTGGCGGCTCGATGCAGGATGCCGAACTCGATGTCGATCGCCTCGCTGCGCGACGACAGGCTGCGGCGCCGCAGCACCGGAGACGGATCCGCGACGGGCCCGACCACTCGCGCGCCCGACATCGCGTACTCGACGACGCTGCCCAACCGCGAGATCGGATCGCGGATCACCTCGCCCGCGACGTGCGCGGCGCCGAACAGCGCTCCGCGCATCCGACCTGCGATGGTGCCGGGCAGCCGGTTGATCCCTTGGCGCATCAGGTCGTTGGGCGACAGGTCCTGCGGAATGGGAAGCGGCGGGACCGGCTGTGGCGGCGGGTCACGCTCGAGGTCGTAGAGATTGGCGAACATCTCGACACCGCCGACACCGTCGGTGACCGCATGGCTGAGGTGAACGACGAGCGCGGCGCGGTCGCCGGAGAGCCCCTCGACGAGCGTGGCCGTCCACAGCGGCCGGGAGATGTCGAGCGGCGACTGAGCAGCGACCTCGGCGATGTCGAGCACCTGGCGGAAGGTGCCCGGTGCCGGGGCGCGCACGCGCCGCAGGTGGAAGTCGAGGTTGAAGTCGGGGTCGACGACCCACCTCGGCGCCACGGTCGGCAGCGTCGGCATCACGACCTTCTGCCGCAGTCGCAGGACTTTGCGGGAGGCGGTGTCGAACTTGGCGCGGAACGTATCCCAGTCCGGAGCGCAGTCGAGAATCTCGACGGTCATGATCCCTGAGCGGGTGCGCGGGTTGGCCTCACCACGGTGCAGGATCTGGTCCAGCGGGCTGAGTTCCTCGGGCAGTCCCGCCGCATCGAGTTCCGGCACGTCGCTCATGGGCCGTCGCAACCTCCTCACCGTGACTGCTGTGGCCACCACGCTAGTCGGCCGTCGGTCCACGCGAGAGCCCTTTACTAGCTGTCTTGCCAGCAGGTAGGCGGGTTGAGGTCATCCATCGGTTTGCGGCATTTCCGTTAGGGTGAGTGCGCTGCCCCCGTAGCTCAGCGGATAGAGCAACCGCCTTCTAAGCGGTCGGCCGCAGGTTCGAGTCCTGCCGGGGGCGCTCGATGAGTATCCGGCCTGCTACACATGACCCGATGCCAACCAACGACGTCGAGCGTCGGCTGAGTCCGCTACCGCAGACCGGTTACGTCTACCGCACTGCGTGGCCGGTCGCGACCGGCGACATCGACGGCAACCTGCATCTGCGTCTGGACGGCGTGGCGCGCTACATCCAGGAGGTCGGCGCGCAGAACCTCGTCGATGCCGGCGAGGCCGACGACCACCCGCACTGGCTTGTCCAGCGCACCGTCATCGACGTCATCGAGCCGATCGAGTTTCCCAATGAGGTCTCGTTCAGTCGGTGGTGCTCGGCGCTGTCGACCCGATGGTGCACGATGCGCGTCGACCTGGTCGGCAGCGATGGCGGCCGGATCGAGACCGAGGGCTTCTGGATTGCCATCAACAGCAAGACGCTGACGCCGCAGCGCGCCTCCGACAGCCTGATCGCGCGGTTCGCGACCACCACCGACGAGCTGCGCCTCAAGTGGCGGCCCTGGCTGACGAACCTCGACGGCGTCACCGAGGTGACACCTTTTCCGTTGCGGCGCACCGACATCGACATCTTCGAGCACGTCACCAACACCGCCTACTGGCACGCCGTCCACGAAGTGATGCCGTTGGCCCCCGAGGTGTGCCGCGCCCCGTATCGCGCGGTCGTCGAGTACCGCAGGCCGATCCGCTACGGCGAGGATGTCAGCCTCCGGTGGGCGCAGCGCGACGATGCGGTGCACATCGCGTTGACCGTCGGCGATGACGTCCGCGCAGCAGCGCTGATCGCCAAACTGTAGCCGCCGGCCTCGCGTACCATTTCCGGCATCGGCGCACGTTTGCTGCGTGGGGGTGGGAAGGACGACGAGATGGCCGGATCCGGGGGCAAGCGAGCGACGAGGTTCGCGATGACCGTCGCCGCAGCCGGCGTAGCGACGAGTGTCGTCGGCCTGGCCGTAACCCATCCGGCCTCCATCTCGGCAACGCTCGTGGACCTGTCTGCCCTGATCGTCGTCGGCAGTTCGACCAACCCGACCGGCGAGGGCGTCGCCGACTTCTTCGGCGGGAAGTTCAACGATCCCATCTACACGAACTACGACGGCGGCAACGACATCGTCTACGTCGACTTTCGCACCGGGCCCGCCGGCATCCAGCAGGCGCTCGATGACAACATCGGCGAGCGCAACGCGGTGCTGGCCTCCGGCTGGGGCGCGGCCAATGCCAGTTTGCTGCTGCTGCGGGACCGACCCGACCTAGATCAAACCGTGTTCATCCTCGACAACGACGTCGCGCGGCCCGACGGCGGTTTCGGCACCAGATACCCGTGGTTCGCGCTGATCGGGGTCAACCCGATCCCGACTCCGAGTGACGTGCCCGCCCTGCGCGCCGTCAACATCGGCTACGAGTACGACTACAACTCCAACGCCCCGGCGGACGTCCTCAACCCGGTGGCCGCGCTCAACTCGTTGGTGGGCTACCTCTACACGCGCCTGAACCAGTCCGAGCGCGACCTTCCGGTCGACGCCGAGGGGAAGCCGACCGTCTCGTGCAATGCGAACACCTGCGCAATCCTGGCCAGCGGCGGCGCGGCTCGAGACTGCCCCGACGCGCGGTGCAGCTTCCCCGGGGAAAGGATCACGGCGTACGTCACCACCAGAGACAACACGACTTACGTGACGTACACCGCCGAAGAGCTGCCGCTGACCCGGCTGATCCGCGACGTCTTCGGTGACCAGATCGCCGATCTGACCGGACCGCTGCTGAAGGTCGTCGTCGACTCGGCGTACTACGGCGGCAACCCGATACCGAGCGACCCCAGCGCCTACCGCCCGGCCCGGCTCTTCCCCTCGCCCGCCGAGCTGTTGGCCACCGCGGCGAAGGTGCCGACCGCGATCCAGCAGGGCCTTACGTCGGTTTCTCCGCCCGTTCAGTCGCAGGAGCCGGCCACCAAGATCAACAACGACGGCACCCAGGACACCGAGGACACCGAGCAACGATCCATGACGGCGACGTCGGAAGGGTCCGAGCGGGCCACCACCCCGTCAGCGGTCAAGCGCAAGCCGCAGATCAACGTCGTGCGGGACAGCCTGAAGGCCGAGCCCGGGGCCCTCGGTGTGGACGACACCAAAGACGATCCGGAAGACGTTGCAGCCGAAGAAGAGTCGATCACCACAGCTCCGTCGGAGCAGGTCGACACCGAGCCGATCGATTCAGACCCGATCGGCAGCGACACCGATACCGACACCCAGGACGACACCAAGGACTCGGCTGCCGGAAACGCCGACGCCGCCGCGTAACGCGCACGCGCTCGATACACTCGTCGACGTGAACACCGGGCGCGGCCTTGCGGCCCTGGCAGCCAGTGCAGTGCTGACGGGCGCGCTCGCGGCACCCGCGCACGCCGGCCCGCCGAGCTATGGCAGCAACGGCGTCTTCAACGTCATCACCAATCCCCGGCCGGGGTGGGCGACGGCAACGATCGAACCGGGCCGCTACCGGGTCGACCAGGCACCGAGCATGGCGCCGTACCAGAGCGCACAGGGCTTCTGGTACCGATGCCACAACTTCCCGTGCAGCCCCAGCTATCCCGCGAATGTGATCGCCTCGGCGCCGGCCGACCGTAACGCCCCGACCTTCGTCGACATCCTGCCCACCGACGTCGCCGTGGCACTGCACAACGTCACGCTCACGGTCGCCAACTGAAGGCGGTCCGGCATCGGTCATTAGGCTGAGCGGGTGTCTGATCCGGTACTGGTCCACATCGAGGACCGCATCGCCGTCCTGACCGTCAACGACCCGGAACGCCGCAACGCCGTCACGTTCGAGATATCCGCTGCGCTGCGCGAAGCGGTCGATGCCGCCGAGGCCGACCCCGATGTGCATGCGCTGATCGTCACCGGCGCGGGCAAGGCGTTCTGCGCGGGCGCGGATCTGAGCGCGCTGGGCAAGGCCACCGAGGACGGCTTGCGCAAGATCTACGACGGCTTCCTGGCGGTCGCCCACTGCACGCTTCCGACGATCGCGGCGGTCAACGGGGCAGCCGTCGGGGCGGGACTGAACCTGGCGCTGGCCGCCGACGTGCGCATCGCGGGGCCGGCGGCACTGTTCGACCCACGCTTCCAGAAGCTGGGCATCCACCCGGGCGGTGGCGCGACCTGGATGCTGCAGCGCGCCGTGGGGCCGCAGGTGGCGCGCGCCTCGCTGCTGTTCGGCATGCGCTTCGACGCGGAATCGGCCGTGCGGCACGGGTTGGCGCTTGCGGTCGCCGACGATCCGGTGGCCGCCGCCCGCGAGTTGGCCGCAGGCCCGGCCGGCGCACCGCGCGAGGTGGTGCTGTCGACCAAGGCGTCGATGCGGGCGACGGCCAACCCCGGCGCCGTGGACACCGACCAGCACGGCGTCGCGGTCGGCATCGAGTTGGGCCCGCAGGCCGCCTCGATCCAGTCGCCGGAGTTTCAGCAGCGCCTCGCCGCCGCCCGGCGCAGATAGCTAGAGATCGAGCAGCGCCGTGTCCGGTGCTTCGATCAGGTCGCGCAGTTCTCCCAGGAAGGCTGCCACCTGCGCACCGTCGGCAATGCGATGGTCGAAGGCGCAGGTCAGGTTCATCGTGGGCCTCGCGACGACTGCACCGTCGACGACGACCGCGCGCGGCTTGACCGAGCCGACACCGAGGATGGCGGCCTCGGGGTAGTTGATCACGGGCACGCCCTCATCCAGTCCGAGCGCCCCGAAGTTCGACACGGTGAACGTCGAGCCCTGCAGTTCCGTCGGCTTGACGGTGCCGGCCCGGGCCTCCCGGATCAGCCGGGCAACCGTCGTCGCCAGTTCCCGAGTCGTCTTGAGATGCGCATCGTTGACCACCGGCACCAACAGGCCGCGCGGCGTCGCGACCCCGAAGCCGAGATGCACGGCCGAATGCAGATGGATCTGCGCGCCGTCGGTGGTGTCGACCCAGGTGGCGTTCAGGTTCGGGTGATGTCGCAGCGCGATCGTCAACAGCCGCAGCGTCAGCACGAACGGCGTGACCGGCGCGTCCTCCTCGGCTCGGTCGCCCAGCCGGTCGCGCAGCCGGAGCAGGTTCGTGCCGTCGACCTGGACAGAGCCGTGGGCGTCCGGAATCTCCCTGCGTGACAATGTCATTCGGTGCGCCATCTCGGCCTGTACACCGCGTACCGCCACCATGTCCGGGCTCGGCGCGGATCGGCCCGCGGCTGCGAGCACATCCTCGCGGGTGATGACACCGTCGGGACCGGAACCGGTCAGCGCGCCCAGGTCCACGTTGAGCTCGGCCGCCAGCTTCCGGACCGGCGGTTTGGCGCGACCGCGGTGTGGCGACGGCGCGCTCGACCGCCTGCTGTTGTCCATGGCGTCATCGGCGCCGTACCCGACGAGTACGGGTTTGCGCTTCTCGGCGGGCGGCTCGGCGTCGGTCGCGATGCGCACCAGCGTGGCGCCGACGGGCAACGTGTCGCCCTCGCGCCCGCCGAGTTCGACGACGCGGCCCGCGTAGGGACTCGGGATCTCGACTTCGGCCTTGTTGGTCTCGACGGTGCACAGCGTCTGGTTCAACTCGACGTCGTCGCCGACCGAGACGCTCCACGCGGTGATCGTCGCGTCTTCGAGTCCCTCGCCGAGATCGGGAACCCGGAAATCCATCACGCTCACGGCTGCTCCAACGTTCGTTCGATGCAGTCGAGCAGCCGGTCCACCCCGGGCAGCCACAATTTCTCCAGCCGGGCAGGCGGATACGGCGTGTCGAACCCGGTCGCCCGCAACACCGGCGCCTCCAAGTCGTAGAAGAGTTCCTCCTGGATTCGGGCGGCCAGTTCGGCGCCGAAGCCCAAGGTGCGCGGCCCTTCGTGCATCACCACGACCCGGCCGGTGCGTCGCACCGATTCGACGACCGCGTCGAAGTCCAACGGGTTCAACGTGCGCAGGTCGAGCACCTCGATACTCCAATCATGATGCTCGGCAGCGATTTCCGCTGCGCTCAGCGCGGTGGCGACCAGCGGACCGTATGTCACCACGGTGACGTCCGCGCCGGCACGCCGGATCGCCGCCCGACCGAGCGGAAGACCCGGCGTCGTGGTGTCGACCGGTTCACGCGTCCAGTACCGGCGCTTGGGCTCGAGGTAGATGACGGGGTCGCGGCTGGTGATCGACTGGCGCAGCAGCCAATACGCATCCGACGGCGTCGACGGCACCGCCACCTTCAACCCGGCGGTGTGCAGCCAATAGGTTTCGGTGGACTCGGAATGATGTTCGACGGCACCGATTCCGCCGAAGGATGGGATGCGGATGGTCACCGGCATGTCGAGGTCGCCGCGGGTGCGCATCCGGTACTTGGCCAGATGACTGACGATCTGATCGAACGCCGGGGCAGCGAACCCGTCGAACTGGATCTCCGGGACGGGCACGAGTCCGCGGATGGCCATTCCGACTGCGATGCCGACGATCGCCGACTCGGCCAGCGGGGTGTCGAAACAGCGCTGCTCGCCGAAGGTTTCGGCCAGGCCCTCGGTGACCCGGAACACGCCGCCGAGGGTGGCGACGTCTTCGCCGAACACGAGCACCCGATCGTCGGAGGCCATCGCGTCGTGCAGGGCGCGGTTGATGGCCTGCGCCATCGTCAGCGTCGGCAGAACAGAGTCCGCCGGCATCGGAGTCAGCAGCGGTCCCCGCGGCTCCGGTGCATCGTCGCCGTGCATCGGGGGCCGTTCGATGATCTGGGTCATGTCACGCCTCCTTCGCCAGTTCGGCCGTCAGTTGTTCGCGTTGGGCCGCCAGGTCGGGCGTGATGTCGTGATAGACGGTGTCGAAAATCTCGGAGACGTCGAAGTCCTCGGCCCCGACGAGCGCATCGCGCAATTCGGCACGCAGCCGTTTCGATCTGGCCCGTACCCGTTCCTCGAGCCGGTCGGTCCAGACGTCAATCGACTTCAGATACGTGCGGTAGCGGCTGATCGGATCGCGGGCCGCCCATGCGTCGACCTCCTCCTGCGAGCGGTAGCGGGTCGGGTCGTCGGAGGTGGTGTGCGGTCCCATGCGATAGGTGATGGCCTCGATCAGCGTGGGGCCACAACCGTCGCGTGCACGAGCTGCCGCCTCCGCCACCACCTGATAGCAGGCCAGCACGTCGTTGCCGTCGACGCGGACGCCGGGTATGCCGTAGCCGAGGGCACGATGCGCGATCGACGGCGCGGCCAGTTGCTTGCTGACGGGCACCGAGATGGCCCACTGGTTGTTCTGCACGAAGAACACGCACGGCGCCCGGTACACCGCGGCGAAGTTGAAGGCCTCGTGGACGTCGCCCTCGCTGGTGGCGCCGTCGCCGAGGAACGCCACCGTCACCGAATCCTCGCCGAGGCGTTGCGCGGCCATCGCGGCACCGACCGCGTGCAGTCCGTGCGTGCCGATCGGGATCGCGATCGGGGCGACGCATTTCTCGGTGAACCCGAGCCCGCCGTGCCACTTGCCGCGCCACACGGCGCCCATCTGGGCGGGAGTGATCCCGCGCAGCAGGAACGTGCCGATCTCCCGGTACTGCGGGAACAGCCAATCGGTCTTGCGTAGGCAGGCCGCGGCGCCGATCTGCGCGGCCTCCTGCCCGCGGCACGACGCGAACAGCGCCAACTCGCCTTGTCGCTGCAGGTTGACGAACTCGGTGTCGATTTCGCGCGTGACGACCATCGACTCATAAAGCCACGACAACGTCTCGGGTGGGAGGTCTCGGCGGTATCGAGAGGCGGCGCTCGAGGTGGTCGGCGTCCCGTCCGGGGCGACCAGTTGAACCGGCTGCAACTCGACATCCAGGGATGCCTGAACAGACCCTGCCATACCGCCTCCTAGGGTCACTGAACGGCGGATCGCGCCGTCAGGCGACTGAGGTGCTCAGCACGGAGACGTTCAGAGCAGGCCCCCGGTGTGGGGGTGTCGGCTAGTCGCCGGGGTGTGGCGCTAACGCGACGATGCGCTCTGCCCGCCGCAGTACTGGGGCATCCACCATTATGCCTTCGAATTGGAAGACACCCCTGGCATCGCGGGCGGCAGCCAGCACGTGTCGCGCCCATTCGACCTGCTCAGCCGACGGAGCATAGCCCTCCCGAATGACCGCGACCTGCGACGGATGGATCGCGACCTTCACGTCGAAACCGACGGCCACCGCGTCGTCGACCTCCGCGCGAAGACCGGCGAGGTTCTTGATGTCGAGGAACACCGAGTCCAGCGCCAGCCGCCCGTACGCCTTGGCCGCCAGCAGCGTCTGCGACCGCACGTGCCTGGCGACCTCGCGGTAGCTGCCGTCGGGATAGCGGTTGGCCGTGCCGCCGGTGACCGCGAACAGGTCCTCGGCGCCCCACATCAACGCGACCGCGTTGTCCATTCGCGCCAGATCGGTCACCGCCAGCGCACCAAGCGGCGTCTCGATCAGCACCACGACGTCCAGCGGCGCCAGGTCGCGCACCTGTTGCGGGTCCTCGGTCTTGGCGAGCATGACCGTCGTGTAGGAGGTTTTCGACAGCGCCTCGAGGTCCAGTTGGTGATCGGCGGTGGCGCTCGGATTGACCCGCACCACCGTGCGGGCCGGGTCCAGCGAACTATCGACGAGGGCGGCGCGGGCGGCTTCGCGGTCCTTGCCCGCGACCCCGTCCTCGAGGTCGAGGATCACGACATCGGCGGCAGCGGCGGCCTTTTCGAATCGTTCGGGGCGGTCGGCCGGGCAGAACAGCCATGCGACGCCCGGCTTGTCGAGCGCCATCAGCTCTGCTCCGCCGGCTTCATGCGCACCATCGTCTTGCGCGACGCCGTCGCAACGATGTCACCGTGCTGGTTGCGGCCGGTGTGCGCGAATGTCACGATGCCCTCACCCGGCCGGCTCTTCGACTCCCGCTTCTCGAGCACCTCGGACTCCGCGTACAGCGTGTCGCCGTGGAAGAGCGGCTTCGGGAACGCGATCTCGCCGAACCCGAGATTGCCGACGATGGTCCCCTGCGTCAGCTGCGCCACCGACAGCCCGACCAGCGTGGACAGCGTGAACATCGAGTTGACCAGCCGCTGGTTGAACGGCGGCAACGCATCTGAGAACGCGGCGTCCAGATGCAGCGCCTGGGTGTTCATCGTCAACGTCGTGAACAGGACGTTGTCCGCCTCGGTGATGGTGCGCCCCGGCCGGTGCTGGTACAGCACACCGGTCTCGAACTCCTCGTACCACAAACCACGCTGGATCACGACCTTCCTCGAAGCGTCTTGTCCGCTCACAGACCCAGCTCCCGCCCGATCAGCATCAGCTGCACTTCGGTTGTGCCCTCACCGATTTCAAGGATCTTGCTGTCGCGGTAGTGCCGCGCGACGGAATACTCGTTCATGAAGCCGTAGCCCCCGAAGATCTGCGTTGCATCGCGGGCGTTGTCCATCGCGGCCTCACTGGCAACCATCTTGGCGATCGAAGCCGCCTTCTTGAACGGCTTTCCGGCCAGCATCAGCGCGGCGGCGTCGTAGTAGGCCGTGCGAGCGATATGCGCCCGGGCCTCCATCCGCGCGATCTTGAATGCGATCGCCTGGTAGGTGCCGATCGCGGCGCCGAACGCCTCGCGTTCCCTGGCGTAGCGGACGCATTCGTCGACGCAACCCTGCGCGGATCCGACCGACAGCGCGGCGATCGCGATGCGGCCTTCGTCGAGGATGCGCAGAAAGTTTGCGTAGCCCCGGCCGCGTTCGCCGAGCAGGTTCTCCTCGGGCACCCGCACATCGTCGAAACTCAACGGGTGGGTGTCCGACGCGTTCCAGCCCACCTTGTTGTATGCCGGTTCGGCGGTGAAGCCCGGCGTCGGAACGGGCACCAGGATCGCCGAGATCTCTTTCTTGCCACCGCTTTCGCCGGTGACGGCCGTAACCGTGACGAGCTTGGTGATGTCGGTGCCCGAGTTCGTGATGAACTGCTTGGACCCGTTGATCACCCAGTGCCCGTCGTCGAGCCTGGCCGTCGTCTTCGTGGCGCCTGCGTCGCTACCGCCGCCGGCTTCGGTGAGCCCGAACGCACCGAGCGCCTTGCCGCTTGCCAGCAGCGGCAGCCACTGCTGCTTCTGTTCCTCGGTCCCTAACCGGTACACCGGCATCGCGCCCAGTGACACACCAGCCTCGAGCGTGATCGCGACGCTTTGGTCGACCTTGCCGAGTTCCTCCAGCGCGAGGCACAACGCGAAGTAGTCGCCGCCCATGCCGCCGTACTCTTCGGGGAATGGCAGGCCGAACAGGCCCATGTCGGCCATCCCCGCGACGACCTCGTACGGGAACGAGTGTTCTTCGTCGTGTTTGGCCGCGACGGGCGCCACGACGCTCTGGGCGAAGTCGCGGACCGTCTTGGCCAGTTGTTCGTAGTGGTCCGGCAGCATGCCGGTGGCCAGAAATTCAGTCATAGCTCTTCCTTCTCCGCTGTGGTGGTCTCCGCGGCGACTCGTGCCAGCGGCTGGCCCACCTTCACCTGATCGCCCTCGGCGACAAGGAGTTCCACCACGCCGTCGACCGGAGAGGCCAAAGCGTGTTCCATCTTCATCGCCTCGACGGTCACCACGACGGCGCCTGCCGCGACTCGTTCCCCGTCGGTGACTCCGACGGCGACAACAGATCCGGGCATCGGGCTGGTCAGCTCGGCGTCGCCGCTGTGCGCGTCTTCGGGGCGCACCGGGGCTTCGCGGACTTCCTCGACCGCGACGGTGCGACCGGCACCGGCCAGCCAGATCCCTGGGTCCTCGGCTGCGACGACGTAGTCGGTGCGCACGCCGTCGAACGTGATTGCCAACCGGTCAGCGTCGAGAGAGGCTGAGAGGGAACGTGGTTGGCCGTCCTCGATCACCACACTGGCCGCCGTCGGCGTGCCGCTCAGGTGGACGTGGTCGGTGCGCTCCCCCGATCGCAACCGGTACGTGGTCGGCGCGTGCCGGCCCATTCGCCAGCCCGACGGGACGGCCCACAGGTCACCGACCGGTTGCGGCCACGCCCGCAGCCACTTGTACGCCGCGGCCGCGACGAGGTCGGCATCCTCGGCGATCGCCGAGCGGAAGTCCGGGCTTCGGCGGTCGAGCAAACCGGTGTCGAGCCGCCCGGCCACGACGCCGGGATCGGCGAGCAGGAAACGCAGGAACTCGATGTTCGTGGTGACACCGAGGACCGCGGTCTGCGCCAGCGCCCGGTCCAAAGCCCGTAGGGCACCGGCTCGGTCGTCGGCGTGCGCGACGACCTTCGACAGCATCGGGTCGTAGTCACTGCCGATCACAGAACCCCGGGTCAGGCCGGAGTCCACCCGGACGCCGGGCCCCTGCGGTTCGGCCAGGTCGAGCACCCGGCCACCGGTCGGCAGGAAGCCGCGCCCCGGGTCCTCGGCGTAGACACGAGCCTCGATCGCGTGCCCGGACATGCTGATGTCGGCTTGCGCGATCGACAGTTTCTCCCCCGCCGCGATGCGCACCTGCTGCTCGACGAGGTCGATGCCGGTGACCATTTCGGTGACCGGGTGCTCGACCTGCAGGCGCGTGTTCATCTCCATGAAGAAGAACTCGTCGGGCCGATCGGCGGACACGATGAACTCGACGGTGCCCGCACCGGTGTAGTCGACGCTGCGCGCGGTGTCGCACGCGGCCGCGCCGATCCGCGCCCGCGTCGCCTCGTCCAGCAGCGGGGACGGCGCCTCCTCGACGACCTTCTGGTGGCGCCGCTGCAGGCTGCATTCGCGTTCGCCGAGATGCACCACGGCGCCGTAGCCATCGGCGAGCACCTGCACTTCGATATGGCGCGGGTTCAACACGAACCGTTCGAGGAACAGCGTGTCGTCGCCGAACGCGGCGGCGGCCTCGCGACGCGCCGAGATAAGGGCGGCCGGCAACTCAGCGGGTTCGTGCACGACACGCATACCCTTGCCCCCGCCGCCCGCCGACGGCTTTACCAGGACCGGGAAGCCGACCTCTGCGGCGCCCGCGACGAGATCGTCGTCGGTCAGGCCCGGCCGGGACACGCCGGGCACCACGGGCACCCCGAAGGCGGATACCGCGGCCTTCGCCGCGATCTTGTCCCCCATCGTCTGGATCGCACCGACCGGTGGGCCGATGAACACGATCCCGGCGGACTGCAGCGCAGCGGCGAATTGCGCGTTCTCCGAGAGGAATCCGTAGCCGGGGTGCACAGCCTGCGCGCCGGTCCGTCGGGCTGCCGTGATCACCGCGTCGATGTCGAGGTAGCTCTCCCGTGCGGCCGCCGGCCCGATGCGGACCGCGACGTCGGCCTCGGCGACATGGCGAGCACCGGCATCGGCATCGCTGAACACCGCGACCGAGCGGATACCCATCGCCCGCAGCGTGCGGATGACCCGCACGGCTATCTCGCCGCGGTTGGCCACCAGAACAGTGTCGAAGTTCATGTCTTCACTCACATCCGGAACACGCCGTAGGAAACCGACTCGAGCGGGGACTGCCCGACCACCGAGAGCGCCAGTCCCAGTACGGTTCTGGTGTCGGCCGGATCGATCACCCCGTCGTCCCACAACCGTGCAGTCGAGTAGTACGGGTTGCCCTGGTGTTCGTACTGTGCGCGGATGGGCGCCTTGAAGGTCTCCTCCTCCTCGGCCGTCATCTCGCCGCGAACGGTCGCCAGCACCGCCGCGGCCTGCTCACCGCCCATCACGGAAATCCTTGCGTTGGGCCACATCCACAGGAAGCGCGGGGAATACGCGCGTCCGCACATCGAGTAGTTGCCCGCTCCGTACGAGCCGCCGATCACCACCGTGAGTTTGGGGACCCGCGCGCACGCCACAGCGGTGACCATTTTCGCGCCATGCTTGGCGATACCGCCCGCCTCGTAGTCACGGCCGACCATGAAGCCGGAGATGTTCTGCAGGAAGACCAGCGGCGTGTTCCGCTTGTCGCACAGCTCGATGAAATGCGCGCCCTTGAGCGCTGATTCGCTGAACAGCACGCCGTTGTTGGCGATGATGCCGACCGGATGGCCGTGGATGCGGGCGAAGCCGGTGACCAGTGTGCTGCCGTATTCGGCCTTGAATTCGGCGAACTCGCCGCCGTCGACGATGCGGGTGACGACCTCGTGTACGTCGTAGGGAACTCGCGAGTCGACCGGCACCACATCGTAGAGCTCACTCTGGTCGGCCACCGGTTCCTCGACCGGCCAGACGTCCCATGGCAGCGGTTCGCGGGGCCCGAGCGTCGCGACGATGCGCCGCACGATACGCAGCGCGTCGCGGTCGTCATGGGCCAAATGGTCTGTCACACCGGAAGTTTTGGAGTGCAGATCGCCGCCGCCGAGGTCTTCGGCCGTGACGACCTCACCCGTCGCGGCCTTCACCAGCGGTGGTCCGCCCAGGAAGATGGTGCCCTGATCGCGCACGATCACGGCCTCGTCGCTCATCGCGGGCACGTACGCGCCGCCCGCAGTGCACGACCCCAGTACTGCCGCGATCTGCGGGATGCCCTCGGCCGACAGATTGGCCTGGTTGTAGAAGATCCGACCGAAATGGTCCCGATCCGGGAACACCTCGTCCTGCCGGGGCAGGAAGGCGCCGCCCGAGTCGACGAGGTAGATGCACGGCAACCGGTTCTGTCCGGCGACTTCCTGGGCGCGCAGATGTTTCTTGACCGTGATCGGGTAGTACGTGCCGCCCTTGACCGTCGCGTCGTTGGCGACGATCACGCACTCCCGGCCCGAGACCCGGCCGATGCCGGTGATGATGCCCGCGCCCGGACACTCGTCGTCGTACATGCCGTCGGCGGCGAGCGGGGTGAGTTCGAGGAACGGGCTGCCGGGATCGAGCAGGCCGTCCACCCGGTCTCGGGGCAGCAGCTTTCCGCGGCTGACGTGGCGCTCGCGGGCGCGCTCGGAACCGCCGAGCGCCGCAGCGGCGAGTTTCGAACGCAGTTCGTCGACCAACGCGAGGTGCTCCTCGCGGTGTGAAGCCCGCGGTGTCATCGATGAACCCGTTCCGGTTGAGTTAATAATGATTAACTCGTGGTATGTTAGTCACGATTAACCGGAATGTCTACCAGCTGGCGGGAGGCGCGTTGTCCCCTTCTCCGGCTCCTCAGCTGCCTACCACGAGCCGCAGCAAGGCGAAATCGGACCGTCGGTCGCAGTTGATCGCCGCGGCCGAAAGACTGGTCGCCGAACGGGGATATCTGGCGGTGCGGCTGGAAGACATCGGCGCCGCGGCGGGGGTCAGCGGACCGGCGATCTACCGGCACTTCCCCAACAAGGAGGCGTTGCTGGTCGAGTTGCTGGTCGGGATCAGCACCCGGCTGCTGGCCGGGGCGCAGGAGGTCGTCGCGGCCGCCGAGGATCCGGCCTCGGCACTGGACGGCCTGATCGACTTCCATCTGGAGTTCGCGTTCGGCGAGCCCGACCTCATCCGAATCCAGGACCGCGATCTCGGCAACCTGCCCGCCTCCGCCAAGCGCCAGGTGCGCAAGGCGCAGCGGCAGTACGTCGAGATCTGGGTGGACGTGCTCAGGCAGGCGAACGATTCACTGGTCGAGTCCGACGCCCGGCTGATGGCGCACGCGACATTCGGGTTGTTGAACTCGACGCCGCACGTCCTGAAGCCCGGTACGACCAAAACGGCCGAGGCCAACCCGCGAGCCGTCTTGAAGGCGATGACGGTCGCAGCGCTGACCTCGGCCGGTCGGAGCGGCTAAGCGCTAGTACCAGACTTTTCGCCCGCCGACCGGACGTCCGACGGACCCGAGGATCCAGAAGACCGCACCGATGACGAGCAGTACCACACCGATATAGGTCAGGATCGAGATCCCGAACACCAGACCGAGGATGAGCAGAATTGCTCCGAGAACAATCATCGTGACTCCATTCCTTTTGAGTTGTTCACTGCCAGTTGGTCACTGGCTTGGTTCAGGCAGGTTGCAATTCGTGACCTTCGGGTTGACGCCCGCGTAGTTCAACGGCCCGACGACCACCGTGAGGGCGATGCTGCCCGCTGTCGCACAATTGGTTTCGCTATTGCTGAAGTAATCCCGCTGATACGCGGCAACCACACCGATCAGCAACCAGATGAGAACTACAACGCCGAGAATTCCGCCACCTCGCATGCTGCGCCTCCTTCAACAGCGCCGGTCGGCGCGTGCGCAGCGTGTTTACCCCGCAGATAATTTCGGTAAACCTGGCTACGGCCACAATCGCGTTACAAGCTGCGGTGAGCGCTGAATGACGCAATCAGCCACTCGCGCATGGCTTTGACCAGCACCGCGCGGTTCTCGCGCTTGTCGATCTCGTGGCCGTCGTCGTCGAACATCAACAGTTCGGCCTTTCGGTTAAGCGCTTGCAGCGCTTCGAACATTTGCTGGGATTCGGTGGGCGGGACGTTGGTGTCGTTGGCGCCGTGCACCAGCAGCAGCGGCGCCGTCAACGCCTCGGCGCGCTGCAGCGGGGACAGCTGCTCGAGCAGCTCGCGGTCACTGATGGGGTGGCCGTACTTCGGGTATGCGGCGGCGGCGATCCACGGTTCGGTGGTGCGGTACCAGGTGTTCAGATCGCTCATGCCGCAGATGCTGATTCCGGCGGCGAACCGGTCCGGATGAAAGGTGAGCGCCGCCTGGGTCAGGTAGCCGCCGTAGGACCATCCGCAACATGCGATGCGGTCAGCGGGCGCGACGTCGTGCTCGACGAGGTACGCGACCGCATCGGCGACGTCGTCGATCGCGGCGAACCGTCGCTCCCGGTCATCGGCGTGCATGAACGACCGGCCGAACCCCCCCGAGCCCCGCACGTTCGGCAGGAACACACTGATGCCCTCCTCGAGCAGCGCGGGGAAGAACTCGTTGTAGCCGGGCCTGCCCTGCCCCTCGGGCCCGCCGTGCAGGAACAGCATCGCGCCGATCGTCGGAATGCCTTCGGGCGGGCGGAACAGCCAGCCGGTGAACCGCAGGCCGTCGCGCGCCGTCACGGTCTCCAGGGTCGGGTCGGCGCTGACCGGTCCGGAGCTGGGTTCGCGGTCGACGATCTCCCACACCCCCGTGCGGGGATCGACCAGTTCGACGGTCGGCGGAGTCGAGGGGCCCTCGACCGTCACCGCCAGCATCGACCCGCCCGCGCTGATGCTCAACTGGGTGGCCACCATTCCGGGCAGCGGGATCGGCTCGTGCAGGGTGTTGTCGCCGAGCTCGAGGATCTGTAACTCGCTGGCCCCGTGGATGTTCCACAACATCGCCACGGTGGACAAATCATCGCTGACGGTGAACTCGTCGAGCTCGAAATCCGGGCGCTCGGCGAGGACCTGGTAGGCCACGCCGTCGGCCGTGGTGGTGACCTCCAGTAAACGCGCGTACTCCGCCCCGTTCTCGCTGCGGATCAGTGCCCGCACAAAGCCTTCGGCGCTGTTGTCGTAGGTTTTGGCCGGGTAGTAGAGCTGGGTGGTCTCACCTTCCAGTCCGGCGCGTAGCCGGCGGGGGTGATGGTCGTCAAGGATGATGCCGGTATCGGAGGTGGAGCCCGGATCGTATGGCAGCAACGCGGTTTCGGTTCGTCCGCGTAGCATGATCAGGTCTCGGTAGCCGCGTGGACCGACCCGCACCAGCGCGGCGCCGGCCCACGAATCGACCAGTCGACCGCCCGAGCGGCGGTCCAGCACGACGGTGTCGCCGGTCGCGGGATCGATCAGACAGGAGCTGCCGACACCGTCCTCGCCGGTCAGGATTGCGGCGACCTGCGTACCGTCCCAGCTGATCAGCTCGGCGGCCCCTTCCAGCATGTCCGACGGCCAGGTGTCGATACGACGGGCGTCGCGGTCGTCCGGATCCGTTGTGACAACCCAAATCTGGGTGCGGGTACCGCCGTCGGGCGCCACCTCGCAGGCGAGCCAGTGGCCGTCGGCGGAGTGCAACACCCGGGTGACGGCACCCTCGACGGGCAGCTCGACGTCGCGTGACGAACTCGCGCGCCAGCCGCTCAGGAACCGCTGCACCGCGCGGGGGAAGCCGCCGTCGTCGACCAGGTGTGCGAACGCGGTCGCGTCGGGCGACATCGACGCGCCGTAGACCCGGCGAACCTGTTCTCCCACCGGACCAATTCTGCATACCCAGGCAAGCCGTGCGCCGAGGCGCGGTCCGTTGAGCGGTCGCACAGGTACTCTCGCACCCATGAGGTGGGTATGACCGACACACCACGGCCTGGCCGCGATGAGCAACCGCAGGGCTACCCCTATCCGGAATACAGCGATCCGGCATACGCCAGCCAGGCCTACGGCCCCACCTATCAGACACCCCCCGGACCTGCGCCGACGGAGCAGCTGCCGTCGTCCGCGTACGGGTACGACCCCTACGGGACCGGCCAGTACGGCGCGCCGTATCCGCCCGGGGAGCCGTCCCAGCCGCCGCCGGAGCCTCCGAAGTCGCCACGCTGGCTCTGGCTGGCCGCTGGCATCGCGATGCTCATCGTGCTCGGCCTGGTGATTGCGCTGGTCATCGTCAACTCATCGCAGCAGCAGACGGTTGTGGCGCCGCCCCCCGTGGAGGAGCCGAGCTTTCCGACCCGGCTCCCGACGACGACGCCGCGCACGCCCACCACCCCGGGCCTGCCGCTGCCGACCGTGCCCGACGTGCCCACTGTGCCGCCCTCACCAGGGCGGACCACTCCCGGCGCGACGCAGACCGTCGTCTACGTCGTCAGCGGCACCGGACGTGCGATCAACATCACCTACGTCGACAGCGGCGGCCTGCTGCAGACCGAGTTCAACGTGATGCTGCCCTGGAGCAAGGAAGTGGAGTTGTCCGAATCGGCCGCCACGTCGGCGAGCGTCAGCATCATCAACGTCGGCCGCGAGGTGAACTGTTCGATCACCGTCGACGGCGCCGTAGTGCAGCAGCGCACCGGCGCGGGCCTGACGATCTGCACCGCCAGCGGTTAGCCTGTCGGCCGAGGCGGGACGCGCACCGCGAGCATGGCCAACAATCCGGCGGCGAGCACGACGACCAACCCGCCCATCCCCGCACGGTCGGTGTCGAAGACCGCAATGAACACCGAGAACAGCATGGGCGCCAGGTACGAAACGGCGCGGCCGGTAGTGGTGTAGAGGCCGAACGCGACGCCCTCCTTGCCCTCGGCTGACAGGCGCATCATCAGCGTGCGCGCAGACGACAGCGTCGGGCCGATGAACAGGCAGAGCGACAGCCCACAGATCCAGAACGCGAGCGCCCCGTCGAGCGTCATAAGCGTGAGGCCGACGGCGATCATCGCGGTCAGCGCGGCGACGATCACGGGCTTGGCGCCGAAGCGGTCGTCGAGCAGGCCGCCGAGGACGGCGCCAACAGCGGCGATGGTGCTGGCGCTCACGCCGAACAACAGCACGTCGGCCTCCGAGACGCCGTAGACGCGCACGCCGAGCACCGCGCCGAACGCGAAGATCCCGGTGAGGCCGTCGCGGAAGACCGCGCTGGCGATCAGGTAATAGACGACGTTGTGGTCACGACGCCATTCGCTGCGGATGTCCGTCCACAGCTTGCGGTATCCACCGATAAATCCGACGGTTTCGCGGCTGTCCATCGGCCCCGGTTTCGCGCTGGGCACGGCTAGGAGGACCGGCACGGCGAACAGCCCGAACCAGATGGCGGTGAAAACCATGGCTGCCCTGACGTTTTGGCCGTCGTCGACCGGCAGTCCCAGCATCCCGCCGTCGCCCGAGATGAACCCGAGATAGACCACCAACAGCAGCGTGACACTGCCGAAATAGCCCAGGCCCAAACCGAATCCGGAGATCTGACCGGATGTCTGCGGTGTCGACAGCTGGCGCAGCATCGCGTTGTAGGGCACGGTGGCGAGTTCGTTGCACGCCGAAGCGCAGCCCAGGAGCAGCAGCCCGAGAGCCAGGTAGCGGTAGTCGTCGCGAACAAAGCTCGTCGACGCGATCAGCAGCACAGCGGTCGCACTGAGCACGGCCAGCACGCGGCGCCGCCGCCACGGTGCGTCGACCCACACCCCGGTCACCGGGGCCAGCAGCGCGACCACCAGTCCGGCCAGGCCCAGCGCCCACCCCAGCCAGCTGGTTGCGCTGATGTCGCCAGGCAGGTCGTCCCCGACCGAGTTGGTCAGGTAGATCGAGAACACGAAGGTCACCGCCACCGCGTTCATCCCGGTCGCCCCGAAGTCCCACAACGCCCACGAGATGACCTGCCGCCGACTGGCGGTCCGCGCGGGCAGCAGGCTCGAATCGGGTGGGTTGGTCATGGTCCGCCCACGATATAGTCCGCGGCATGCCAGTACCCGCTCCCAGCGCCGATGCCCGTGCGGTGGTCACCGGCGCATCGCAGAACATCGGCGAGGCGTTGGCCGCCGAGCTCGCCGCCCGTGGACACCACCTGATCATCACCGCGCGTCGCGAGGAGGTGCTGCGAGCGCTGGCGGACCGGCTCACCGAGCAGTACGGCGTGACGGTGGAGGTGCGACCCGTCGACCTGGCCGACCCGACCGAGCGCACCAAGCTGTGCGACGAGTTGGCGACCCGCAACATCTCGGTCCTGTGCGCGAACGCGGGCACCGCGACGTTCGGCCCCGTGGCATCGCTGGACCCGGCGGACGAGAAGGCGCAGGTCCAGCTGAACGTGCTGGGCGTGCACGACCTGGTGCTCGCCGTGCTGCCCGGGATGGTCGAGCGCAAGGCCGGCGGCATCCTGATTTCCGGTTCGGCGGCGGGAAATTCGCCGATTCCCAACAATGCGACCTATGCCGCGACGAAGGCGTTCGTCAACACCTTCAGTGAGTCGCTACGCGGTGAGCTCAAGCGCGCCGGCGTGCACGTGACGCTGCTCGCCCCGGGCCCCGTACGCGAGACGCTGCCCGACGTCCACGAGCAGTCGCTGGTGGAGAAGCTGATTCCCGACTTCTTGTGGATTTCGACGCAGTACACCGCCAAACAGTCGCTGGACGCGTTGGAGCGCAACAAGATGCGCGTCGTCCCCGGCGTGACGTCGAAGGCGATGTCGGTGGCGGCGGGGTACACGCCGCGGGCGATCGTGACGCCGATCGTCGGAGCCGTCTACAAGAAACTCGGCGGCGGATAACCGACGCTGTCTGCGACTAACCCACGTTCTGCTGCGACGAGACTGCACACAGATCGCGAATTTCCGCCGGATCGCGATCTGTGAGCAATCTCGGTGCGCGCCGTCAGCGGCGACGGCGGCTGCGCCGGCGGCCGGTCCCGAAGATGCTGCGGGTGATCTCACGACCGATCACCGTGCCCGCCGAGCGCATCGCGCTCTTGAACGCGGGGCTGTTCATCATCTTCTCCAGCATCCCGGGTTCGGCGGTGTCGCGCGAGCGCACCTCACCCGAGGCGGTCGCCCCGCCGACATCCGGTGGCAACGGCGGCGGTAACGAGTCGTCGGCAGGCTGCGCCGGTGGCGCCAGCTTGGCGTTGAGCCGTTCATAGGCGGACTCGCGGTCGATGGTCTGGCCGTATTCGGCTTGCAGCGGACTGGCTTTCGCCGCCGCGGTGATCGCGTCCGGTCCGATGGTGTCCATCAGCGACCGCGGGGCACGCATCCGCGTCCACGCCACCGGCGTCGGAGCGCCCTTCTCCGAGAGCACCGTGACGATGGCCTCGCCGATACCGAGCGAGGTCAACGCCGACTTCAGTTCGTACACATCGGTTTTGGGGTATGTGCGCACCGTCTTCGACAGCGCCTTCTCGTCGTCCGGCGTGAACGCCCGCAGCGCGTGCTGAATTCGCGCACCCAACTGGGACAGCACGTCGTTGGGCACGTCGGTGGGCAACTGCGTGCAGAAGAACACGCCCACACCCTTCGACCGGATGAGCTTCACCGTCTGCTCGACCTGCTCGAGGAACGCCTTGGACGCGTCCGAGAAAAGCAGATGAGCCTCGTCGAAGAAGAAAACCAGCTTGGGTTTGTCGAGGTCGCCGACCTCGGGCAGCGTCGAGAACAGGTCGGCGAGCACCCACATCAGGAACGTCGAGAACATCACCGGCCGGGCGCCCTGGCTGCCGAGCTCGAGCAGCGAAATGATGCCGCGCCCCTGATCGTCGACCCGCAGCAGATCGTCGGGTTCCAGCTCGGGTTCACCGAAGAACGTGTCGCCCCCCTCGGCTTCGAGGTTCACCAGTGCGCGCAGGATCACGCCCGCCGTCGTTTTGGACACCGCGCCGAGCGCCTTCAGTTCCGGCTTGCCCTCGTCGCTGGTGAGGTACTGGATGACCGCGCGCAGGTCCTTGAGGTCGAGCAGCGAGAGGCCCTTCTGATCCGCCCAGTGGAAGATCAGGCCCAGCGTCGACTCCTGGGTCGCGTTCAGTTCGAGCACCTTGGACAGCAGGATCGGCCCGAAGCTGGAGATCGTCGCGCGCACCGGGACACCGATGCCCGACGTGCCGAGCGACAGAAACTCGACCGGATAGGTCGTCGGCGTCCAGGCGTCCCCGGTGTCTTTGGCCCGCGCCTCGATGTTCTCGTCGGCCTCACCGGGCCGCGACAGCCCCGACAGGTCGCCCTTCACGTCGGCCATCACGCACGGCACGCCCGCGGCCGAGAGCTGTTCGGCGAGCACCTGCAGCGACTTGGTCTTGCCGGTGCCCGTGGCACCCGCGATCAGCCCGTGACGGTTGACGGTGGCCAGCGGAATGCGGACCTGCGCAGCCGGGTCGCAGGTGCCGTCGACGACGACCCCGCCGAGCTCCAGCGCCGCGCCGTCGACGGCGTAACCTGCGGCGATCTGCTGTGCGGGGCTGGCGGTCGGCTCAGTGGTCATGGCTGGCACCTTAACTCGCGGGGCACGCCGTTCGGGCGGGTGCAACGGGCCGCGCGGCGCCGTAAGGCTTACTGTGAGCGTCGTGCGCGACGAACTGGTATGGATCGACTGCGAGATGACCGGCCTCGACCTGAAGTCCGACTTGCTCATCGAGATCGCGGTGTTGGTGACAGACGCAGACCTCAACATCCTCGGCGAGGGCCTCGACGTCGTCATCCACGTTGACGACGAGGCGTTGTCGTCGATGATCCCGGTGGTCACCGAGATGCACACGCGATCGGGGCTCATCGAGGAGGTGCGAGCGTCGACAGTCACGCTGCCCGAGGCCGAGGAACTGGTGCTCGACTACATCCGCACGCACGTCAAACAGGCCAAGACGGCACCGTTGGCCGGCAATTCGATCGCGACCGACCGCGGCTTCATCGCCCGCGACATGCCCAAGCTCGACGACTACCTGCACTACCGGATGATCGACGTGAGCTCCATCAAGGAGTTGTGCAGACGCTGGTATCCCCGGATCTACTTCGGCCAACCCGAGAAGGGCCTCGCGCACCGGGCACTGGCCGACATCCACGAGTCGATCCGCGAACTGCAGTATTACCGCCGCACCGCGTTCGTGCCGGCCCCCGGACCTTCGACCAGCGATATCGCCGCCATCGCCGAAGAATTGGGCTCCTCGAACGGGGGCTCGAAGGATATCGATTCGGTCGCTGAGCGTCCGAGCGGCTAGTATCGACGTCGCCGTCCTGCCCGCTCGGGCGCGCGGCGATGGTGGCTGTAGTTCAGTTGGTAGAGCACCAGGTTGTGATCCTGGCTGTCGCGGGTTCGAGTCCCGTCAGCCACCCCGCAGATACGAACGCGGCCCCGGCAGAGATGCCGGGGCCGCGTTCGACATTTGGGGTCAGACGCCGGCGTTGCCCGCTTTCCACTGCTCCCACGGGATGTTCCAGTCACCCAGACCGTCGGTGCCGGGCAACGTCGATCCCACGGTGTTGACGATCTCGACGATGTCCCCGCGCTTGGAGTTGTCGTGGAACCAGCGCCCGTTGCTGGTGCTGACGTTGATGCAGCCGTGGCTGACGTTGCTGTAGCCCTGGCTGCCCACCGACCACGGCGCCGCGTGCACGTAGATGCCGCTGTAGGAGATCTGGGTGGCCCAGTCCACCTCGGTGCGATATCCGTTGGGCGAGTTGACCGGAACGCCGTAGGTGGACGAATCCATCACCATGTGCGAGAGGCGGTCGCCGACGATGTAGGTGCCATTGTTGGTCGGCGTGCTGTTCTTGCCCATCGACACCGGCATGGTCTTGATCACCTCGCCGTTGCGTTTCACCGTCAGCGTCTTGGTGCTGTCGTCGACGGTGGTGATCACTTCGTCACCGATGGTGAAGCGCGTGCTGACGTTGTCCTGGCCGAACAGGCCGTCGCCGAGGTCGACGCCGTAGGTGTTGACCGCGACCTCGACCTTGGTGCCCGGCTTCCAGTACTTCGCCGGCCGCCACCGCACCTCGCGGTTGTTGAGCCAGTAGAACGCGCCCTCGACCGGTGGGTCGGTCTTGACCTTGATGGCTTTCTGAGCGGCCAACCGGTTGGGGATGTTCTCGTCGAACCGGATTGCGACCGGCTGCCCGACGCCGACCACCTCGCCCTCGTTGGGAATCACGTAGGGCATCGTCAGGTTTTCCGGCGAATGGGTCTCGAAGGTCATCTCCCTCTTGGTGGCCCCGCCGAGCCCGAGTGATTCCGCCGTCAGCGTGTAGCTCTTGTTGAAGCCGAGCGGTTCGGTGGTGGACCAGGACAGCCCATCGGGACTGAACTTGCCGGCAACGGATTTCCCGGACTCGTTCACCATGGTGACCGCGCCGAGCACGCCGTCCCCCGCGCTCACGGTCACCGGCGTATCCACGCTCACGCCGACGGCGCCGTCCGTCACCGACGCGGTGAGCTTCGGAATCAGCAGGTCACCGAACGGGGTTCCTTTGTGTTCGATCACCTGCGGCGGTGGCGGCGCCGAGTTGCCGCCGCATGCGGACAGCCCGAGCGCCACGGCGGGAACCAGCGCAAGAGCCACCAACCATGCGCGTCGACGCGGACGGGCCACTGAACGGACTCGCCACATTGCTCACTCCACCTCGCAACCAGGGCTGACAAATCGATGATTCTTGGCAACAGTCTAAGGGCAATCTCGGACACGAGGCGCCATGCCGGCGTCGTCGGCCATCCGAGTGAGCGGGAATTTCACCCTGTGCGGCGGGGCCTGTTATTGTCGCACCCGCGCGCCGTTAGCTCAGTTGGTAGAGCAGCTGACTCTTAATCAGCGGGTCCGGGGTTCGAAACCCTGACGGCGCACTCAGTTTCATCGTCGACGCGACCGTGGCCCTTCGTCACGGTCGCGTTCCGTTCTGGGCCACATCGCCGTCCGGCGGCCCAACGGCCGATTGCCAGTAACTATCGCGTAAATTATTTGCCCGGTTGGCGCCCGCGCCGGCAGCAAGTGTGCTGAAATCGGCAGTTGCCCTCTGGCGGAGTTGCAGCCTGGGCGTTCGGGCAGTTGCGGAATAGCTCTGCTCCGCGATATTTCGGGCTTCAAACTGCGGTAAGGCGGCGACCTCTGTTACAGTCGAGTTAGCTGACCAGCCAAACGCCTCCCGACGGGCGGTGATCGGAAGGAAACGGGTACTTAGCTGATGTCCCAGCTAGGCGGTTCATTCGGAGCCGGTGCAGCCGATGCGGATGCGCCCGACGAATTAACTGCGCACGTCCCGATCGCGGTGTACTCGTGCAACCGGCTTGGGCGGGTCGCCAATCCCCCGGGTTTCTCCGTCGTCGACTGGTTCCGCTCGGCGCGACGTCGCTGATGGGCTTGCGCTCAGCGCTGCCGGATCCGACGCACCACGAATACGAGCGTGAGCGCTGCCACGCCGGCGAGCGAGATCGCCACCACCGGTTTCGTGACGAACCGCACGATCGCGGACTTGACGTCGTCGGCCAACCGGCTGGGGTTGGCACGCTCGGCGAGTGTGTCCACCGTGGTCGCGAGCTGCTCCCGAGCCTGATCGATATCCCGCTTGATGGTCTCGGGATCGCGGTCCGCCACGTGCGCCTCCAAGCCGTCCAAGTCGCAGCTTCGGGGATGAAGCCTGCCGATCTACCCTAAAGCAGCCCGCGCTCGCTGCAGCGCACCGGTCGACAGAAGGGATGCCCCCGCGTGCCACAGACTCCGCGACTCGAGGTAGGCGACAAAGCCCCTGCGTTCAGCCTGCCCGACGCCGACGGCAACACCGTGAAGCTCTCCGACTACAAGGGCCGCAAGGTCATCGTGTACTTCTACCCGGCGGCGTCGACCCCCGGCTGCACGAAGCAGGCGTGCGATTTCCGGGACAACCTTTTTGAGCTCAACGACGCCGGGCTCGACGTCGTCGGCATCTCCCCCGACAAGCCGGAGAAGCTGGCCAAGTTCCGCGACAAGGAGAAGCTGACCTTCCCGTTGCTCTCGGACCCCGATCGCGAAGTGCTCACCGCCTGGGGCGCGTTCGGCGAGAAGACGATGTACGGCAAGACCGTTCAGGGCGTCATCCGGTCAACGTTCGTCGTCGACGAGAAGGGCAAGATCGCCGAGGCGCAGTACAACGTGCGCGCCACCGGCCACGTCGCGAAGCTACGTCGCGATTTGTCCGTCTGAGCTGTACTTCCCCAGCCCGGCCAGCAAGAGGGCCTCGGCGACCGCGGCGCGCTCCAGCACTCCGAGGTGCAGGCTCTCGTTGACGCTATGTGCCTGTGTCGCAGGGTCTTCCACGCCGGTC
The DNA here is from genome assembly GCF_001500065.1 of Mycobacterium sp. IS-3022. Lineage (GTDB taxonomy): Bacteria > Actinomycetota > Actinomycetes > Mycobacteriales > Mycobacteriaceae > Mycobacterium. Next base: position 232,093 of record NZ_LQIN01000012.1, on the reverse strand, counting down.
ACCAGAATCTTCGCCGACGGGAATGCAGCGGCGAACTCGGCGATGAACGGAATTGAGCCGCCGATTCCCGTGTCGACCGGTTCGGCGCCCCACGCCTCCCGAAAGGCGGCCCGGGCCGCGTCGTAGACCGGTCCGCGGGCGTCGATGGCGTAGGGCTGCCCGAGGTCGCCCGGTGTGACGGTCACTAGCGCACCCCACGGCGCGTGCTGCTCGAGGTGCCGCGTCAGCGCCGCCAGGTGCTCTGCGGCATCGCCGCCGGGGGCGACGCGCATGCTGATTTTCGCCCGCGCCCGCGGGATCAAGGTGTTCGACGACTTGTCGACGGGCGTGGCGTCGATGCCGATGACCGTGATCGCCGGTTTGGCCCATAACCGTTGCGACACTGAGCCACAACCGATTTCGGATACCCCGTCAAGCAGCGCGGCTTCCTTGCGCACACGTTCCGCCGGATACTCGAGGTCGGCGGCGGTGGCCTCGTGCAGACCCGCAACCGCGACATTGCCGTCGTCGTCGTGCAGGCTGGCCAACATCCGTACCAGCACACTCAACGCGTCGGGCACGACGCCGCCCCACAGCCCCGAGTGCAGGCCGTGATCCAGCGTGGCGACCTCGACGATGCAGTCGGCCAGTCCCCGCAGCGACACCGTCAGCGACGGCACCTCCGTACTCCAGTTGTCCGAGTCGGCGAGCACGATCACATCGCAGGCCAGGGTCTCGCGATGAGCCGCCAGCAGCCGAGGCAGCGACGGGGAACCCGATTCCTCCTCGCCCTCGACGAACACCGTGACACCGACCGGCGGATCGCCGCCGTGCGCGCGGAAGGCAGCCAAATGTGTTGCGATGCCGGCCTTGTCGTCGGCAGTACCCCGGCCGTACAAGCGTCCGTCGCGCTCGGTGGGCTCGAAGGGCGGCGAATGCCACTGCGCCGGATCGCCCTCGGGTTGTACGTCGTGGTGGGCGTACAGCAGCACCGTCGGCGCACCCGGCGGCGCGGGATGGCGGGCGATGACGGCGGGCGCGCCGCCCTCGCTGACGATCTGTACGTCGCCGAACCCGGCGTCGGTCAACAGCTTTGCCACCGCGGTGGCGCTGCGCTGCACCTCGCCGCGCCGCGCCGGGTCGGCCCACACCGACTCGATGCGCACCAGGTCTTCCAGGTCGCGCCGCACCGACGGCAGCACATCGCGCACCCGCTGTTCCAGACCGCTCATGACATCGACGTTATCGGGTCAGTCATCGCCCGCGAGCGACCGCATGATGCCAGCAAAGCGCGGCGTGTCGTGTACAGACACGGTCGCTCGCGGAATAGACCTAGCGCTCTTCGAGGATGGCGACCGCGGCGGCGGTGCCGGCCTCATGCGTCAGCGACAGGTGGATCGTGACGTCGCGCAGGTGCTCGGCGATCGCCCCGGACAGTCGCACCTTCGGACGGCCCCACATGTCGGTGATCACCTCGATGTCGCGGTGGATCGCCTCGGGCAGCACGGGCCGCTTGGCAAACCGCGAACCCGACCAGGCCTTGATCACGGCCTCCTTCGCCGCCCACCGGGCCGCCAGGTGTCGCGCCGCCGACGAGCTCTTGTCGGCGGCGTCGCGCCGCTCGCCGGGCGTGAACGTCTCGGCGAAAACGGTCCCCGGCTGGTCGACCTGCTCGGCGAACTCGGGTATGGAGACCAGGTCGATCCCCACCCCGACTATCGCCATGGGCGAAACGCTATCTCACGCTTGTGCGGGCACATACACGTCGTCGTCGCCGAGCCGCGACGCCGGATCGAGCAGCATCTCGGCCTCCTGCCGCTTCTCCGGGGCGTCGTGGCCGAACCGGCGGTCGGCCGGTTTCTCGTACAGCGGCTTGCCGCCCGCGATCGCCGACGCGAGCCGATGCTGACCCGCCAACACCCGGGCGTCCGCGCGCTGCTTGTACTGCGCGCGTTCCTCCGGGCTGAGCGCGGCGAGGAACGCCTGCGGATGCACCAACGCGATCAGACCGGACACGTGGCCGAAGCCCAGGCTGGTGATCAGCCCCGCCTTCAACGGGAACTTGTCCCCGAAGTCCAGGGTGTCCCGCAACCAGACCAGGTGCGCAGCACCGGCGAGTTCGTCGTCGACACAATCGAGGCTGCGGTTCGGCGGGATGACGCCGTCACGCAGGATCTGGCACAGCCCCATCATCTGGAACGCCGCCGCGCCGCCCTTCGAATGACCGGTCAGGCTCTTCTGCGACACCACGAACAGCGGTGCCCCTTCCGACCTGCCCAGCGAGTCGGCGAGCCGCTCGTGCAGTTCGGTTTCGTTGGGATCGTTGGCCAGCGTCGAGGTGTCGTGCTTGGACACCACCGCGATGTCGTCGGGTCCGACGCCGAGTTCTGCCAGCGAGCGCGCCAACTGCGAGTCGCGACCGCCACGGCCCGCCGCCAGCGCGCCGAGGCCCGGCGCCGGGATCGAGGTATGCACGCCGTCGCCGAACGACGACACGTAACCGACCACCGCGAGCACCGGCAATCCCATCTTGAGCGCGAGATCACCGCGGGCCAGCAGGATGGTGCCACCGCCCTGGCCCTCGACGAACCCGAGCCGACGACGGTCGTTGGCGCGGGAGAACTTCGAGTCGCTGATGCCCTTGGCCCGCATCATCTCGGTGTCCGCGGTCGCGGCCATGTCACCGAATCCGATGATGGCCTCGAGCGTCAGGTCGTCGTACCCGCCGGCGACGACGAATTCCGCCTTGCCGAGCTTGATCTTGTCGACGCCTTCCTCGACCGACACCGCCGCGGTTGCGCAGGCCCCGACGGGATGGATCATCGCGCCGTAACTGCCCACGTAGGACTGCACGACGTGGCCCGCGTACACGTTCGGCAGGACCTCCTGCAGGATGTCGTTCGGCTTGTTCCGGCCCAGCAGGTTGCCGTGGTACATGGTCTGCATCGACGTCATGCCGCCCATGCCGGTGCCCTGCGTGCTGGCCACCAGGCTGGGGTGCACCCAGCGCATCAGTTCCGCGGGCGTGAAGCCGGCCGACAGGAACGCGTCGACGGTGGTGACCAGGTTCCAGATCGCCAGCCGGTCAATGGAGTTCATCATCTCCTGGCTGACGCCGTAGACCATCGGATCGAAGCCGGTGGGGATCTGCGCGCCGACGGTCCGCGACAGCTTCGTCTTGCGCGGCACCCGGATCTCGGTGCCCGCCTTGCGGGTGACCTGCCAGTCACCGCTGTCTGGAACGGGTGCGATGACGGTGTGCTCCGGATCGGCGCGGACGAACGCCCTGGCCTCCTCCTCGTTGGACACCACGAACGTGAAGTCCTTGTCGAGGAACACCGAAACCAGCAGCGGCGCAGTGTGATCGGCGTCGATCGCACCGTCGCCGACGAACTCGCGGATGCCGACCCGCTCGATCACGGCGTCGTGGTAGCGCTCCACCAGCTCGCCCTCGTCGACCAGCTCGCCGGTTTCGGTGTCGTACCAGCCCGGCGTCGGATCGTCCTCCCACTTGACCAGGCCGGTCGTCCACGCCAGCTCGAGCACGCCGGCCGCCGACAGCTCGTTGTCGACCTCCATCTCGAAGCGGGTGCGCGAGGAGCCGTACGGCCCCAGCTCGGCACCGCCGACGATGACCACCATGTCGGCCGGGTCGATGTCGAGGTCTGCCCATTCCGGCGGCGGCGCGGACTTGTAGCCCCGCGGCGGCGACGGCAATGCGCGCACGGTGCCCTCGTGATCGGTTTCCTCGGTTCGGCTTTCGGTCACCATCTCGTCGCGAGCCTTGGCGGCCAGTTCGGCCATGTCGATGTCGACGTCGGCCAACCCACCGGTGAAGTCGGCCTGCAGCGGCTCGCGCGCCGCGGCCACCTTGGACTCGATGTCGCACAACCCGAGCAGCATGCGGGCCATCTCGTCGGTCGTGTACGTGCGCACGCCGGCCTCTTCGACCGCGCCGACGATCGCGTCGTTGTGACCCATCAGGCCCGTGCCCTTGGTCCACCCGATCAGCGCGTGGGCCAACGAAACCCGCTGCGCCCAGGATGATTCGGCCTTCCACCGGGTCACCAGCGCGTCGAGCGCGGACTTGGCCTCGCCGTAGGCGCCGTCACCGCCGAACATTCCGCGGTTCGGTGAGCCGGGCAGCACGACGTGCAGTCGCGCGGCGATGTCGCGTTCTGCCCCGATGTGTGACAGTCCGCCGATCAGCCGCTGCACGGCCCACAGCAGCACCTTCATCTCCATCTCGGCGCGCGACCCGGCCTCGGACAGATCGCCGGCCACCCGCGGCGCGGCGAACGGGAACAGCAGCGTCGGCGTCTGGGCGTCCTTGAGGTGGATCGACTGGGGCCCAAGGTTTTCGGTCTGCTCGGTGCCGACCCACTGAACCAGTGCGTCGATGTCGGTGTAGGACGCCATGTTGGCCGGCACCACCCACAACTTGGCGTCCCAGCGGGCGTTGTCGCGGTAGAGGGTGCGGTAGAACGCCAACCGGTCGTCGTCGAGCTTGGACGTCGTCGCGATGACCGTCGCCCCGCCGTCGAGCAGGTGCGCCACCACGGACGCGGCGATCGACCCCTTCGAGGCTCCCGTCACGACGGCTACCTCGTCGCTGTAGCGGCCCGCTCCGGGGTTCTCCGCGCCCGCCGCGGCGCGACCGTACAGCGAGGCGTGGATGTTGCGGCCCGCCGCCAGCGCCTTGCCCTGCCACCAGGTGGCCTGCGTGCCGACCACGTGACCGGCGCCCTCGAAACGCTGCGAGAGCCGTTGCCAGTCCGCGTCGATCTCGTCCTCGTCGAGCAGCCACAGCTTGGCCAGATCCTCGCGGGCACTGGCCCAGCGGTCGTCGAAGAGCACTGCCTTGCGACCGTCGAACACCGGCGCCACCAAACGCGGCCAGTCCGAACCCAGTTCGGCGGTCACCAGGTCGATCAGCTCGGCGTCGGTGGCCTCCGGAACCGGGACCGCGGTGTCGAGACCCAGCTGACCCAGGATCGTGCGGGCCACCGAGGCCAGCACGCCGTCGCGGCCGGTGATCTGCTCGGCGAACTCGGACAGCGCGGCGGAATCCACCACGCCCCCGCTGCCGCCCGCGGCGGACGGCAGCGACACCGCAACACCACGCCTTGCCGCCACCGCGGAGACCGCGGCGTCGATCACCTTGTCAACGGTCGCCGCGTCGGCCAGCGCGCCGTCGTGCAGGCCGCCCAGGTCGCCACCGCGGACGCTGGACCCCTCGCGGGTGCCGAGCGCCACCTCGACGGTGACGTGCTTGATCCATCCCGGGCCCAACTCCCACGTCTTGGTGACGCGCTCGGCGATGTAGGCGGGCCGCTTGCCGGACGGACCGAACACCGTGCGCAGCTGGTCGTTGATCGCGTCGGACAGCACCGGGCCGAAGGGCTTGTAGGTCCTGGCGAGCTTGGTGACCTGGCCCTTGAGCCCGGCCAGATCCGCTTCCGCCGCGCCGTCGATGGCGCCGAGGTCGAGCTCCGAGCCGAGGTCGACCAGCAGTTGGTTACGTCGCGACGACGCGCCGTCGGTGATCGATTCGATGGAGTCCAGCGGCTCGATCTGGTCGATGCGCATCTTCGCCGACAGCGCAATCAGCGCCATGGTGGCGTCGGAGGCGTCGAACGTGAGGTCGTCGGGCCTGGGGCCACCCGTCGGCGCTGCGGGCGCTGGAGCCGGCGCCGCCGGTGCGGCGGCCTCGACGGGCGCGGCCGCCTCAGGCGCGGGAGCCGGCGTCGGCTCGTCGCCGAGTTCGGGCTCGGGGTCGGTGTCGGTGGCGAACAGCACCGCCGCGTCACGCTCGGAGTTCAGCACTTCGGTTGTGCTGTGCGAGTATTCGGGCAGCTTCAGCGTGTTGGCCGCCAGACCCGCCACCGTCGGCGCGGATTTCACGCCGATCTCGACGAAGCGCTCGATACCCAGACCGCCCGCGGCTTCCTCGATGAACAGCAGGTCCTGGGTTTCGATCCAGCGCACCGGGCTGGCGAATTGCCATGCCAGCAGCTCGATCACGACCTTGCGGCACAGCTCGGCCGGCTTCTCGTTGCGCCAGGTGTCGTAGTCGGCGAGGATCTCGTCGAGCGGCTCGGCGGGCACCAGGTCGCGGATCTCCTGGATGAAGTCGCGGTCGAGGGTGAACGGCCGCGGCACCAGGTTGGGGATGTACTTGCCGATGATCAGCCCGGGGTCCTGGTCGCGCGGCATCACGCGCTCCAGCGAGCGGCGGAAGTCGGCCACACCGACGCGCAGCACCGAGGAGTGGAACGGCACGTCGATGCCGGGAACCAGGATGAACGACCGCTTGCCGCCGGTGATCTCGCGGCGCCGCTCGACTTCCTCCTCCAGCGCCTCCAGCCCACGCACGGTGCCGGCGATCGCGTACTGCGAGCCACGCAGGTTGAAGTTGACGATTTCCAGGAATTCTCCTGTGCGCTCTGAGATCTCGGCGACGAACGCCTTGACGTCGGCGTCGTCGAGGTCGATCTGCGACGGGCGGATCGCGGCCAGCCGGTAGTTCGACCGGCCGAGGTGGTCACGCGGCACGATGTCGTGCATCTTGCTGCCGCGGTGGAACACCACCTCCAGCAACGCTTCCAGCTCGTAGACACCGCTGACGCACGCCAACGCGGTGTACTCGCCCACGGAGTGACCGCAGGCGATCGCGCCTTCGACGAACGCGCCCTGCTCGCGCATCTCGGCCACCTGGGCCGCGGCCACCGTCGCCATCGCGACCTGAGTGAACTGCGTCAAGAACAGCACGCCGTCGGGGTGGTGGTAGTGCACGCCACTGGCGATCAGGCTGGTCGGGTTGTCGCGCACCACGTGCAGCACCGAGAAGCCCAGCGTGTCGCGGGTGAACTTGTCCGCGGTGTCCCACACCTTGCGGGCGGCCTTGGAGCGTGCGCGCACCTCCATACCCATGCCCTTGTGCTGGATGCCCTGGCCTGGGAACGCGTAGACGGTCTTGGGCGCGGCGAGCTGCGCCGTCGCGGACATGACGAGATCGCCCGCGACCTTGGCGGTGACTTCGACGATCTCTGCGCCACGGTCGATTCCGACACGGTCGACGCGGAAGTCGACCTCGTCACCGGGCAGCACCATGCCGAGGAAGCGCGACGTCCAGCCGACGACGCGCGCCGGCGGGGCGGGCTTGCCGTCAGTCGCGGCGACGACGTGCTGCGCGGCCGCCGACAGCCACATGCCGTGCACGATGGGCGATTTGAGGCCGGCCAGCAGCGCGGCGGCGCGGTCGGTGTGGATCGGGTTGTGATCACCGGAGACGACCGCGAAGGCGCTCATGTCCGTCGGCGCGGTGACGGTAACGTCGCGACGCCGGCGCCGCGGGGTGTCGGTCGCGTTGTCGGTGATCGCGCCGCCCGCGCGCGGCGGATCGGCGAGTTCGGCTGCGCCGGTGCGACCGCGGATCGCGAAACGCTCCTCGAGAGTGGCCAGCAGGTCGCCCTCGGCGTCGCGGATCTGCACCTCCACGGGCACGACGCGGCCGTATTCGGTGTCGGTGGGGGTCGAAACCGTTGCGGTGACCGTTAATTCGGCCCGGGTTTTCGGCATCTGGCCCAGCAGGTGCGCGGCGTGATCGAGATGCACCAGGCTCAGCAGGCCTTCCACGACGGGGAAGCCGTCTTCGGTGAGCGCGGCCCCGATCGCCGCGAAAACCGCGGGCCAGCAGTGGCCGACCAGCGCGTCGGGAACGAGCGTGAGGCCCGGCGCCAGCGGGGCGCCGAACGTCGCGGTGACGCCCGTGTGGTCGGCGACCCGTTCGGGATCCCAGTCGACGGTCACAGTCGCGACGTTGTCGCGCACCGGGGGCAAATCGTCGGGCCCGCCTGAGCTTTCGATGCCGGCCGCGATCGCCAGCACGGCACGCATCGCGGTTGACGCGTCCTCGACCGTGACGACGGGCATGCCGCCGTTGACGGTGCACGCCGGCAGCGTGAACGGGATGTCGACCCAGATGTCGGACAGCGGCACGCTCAACGTCACCCGGTCACCGCTGATCTCGAGCCGAGCGCCCGTGGAAGGGTGTGTCGCATTGCGGTTTTCGTTTGCCTGCCACTCACTGGGGGCACCGATGCAGTGCACCGGGTTGATCGCAACGCGGCCCGCCCACAACACGTCGGGCGAGTCGAGCACCACCGCGAGCGGCCCGGTCACGTCGGCGCGGGCCTGGCGGCGCGAAACCACCGGCACAGGGTTGCCGTCCGCGGCGAGCGCCTCGTCGATCGCGGCCTGTTCGAAGCGGTCGAGCAACTCGCCGACCGGCTCGTCGACGCGGGTGATGCCCGCGACCGCCTGCGTGCCGGGGATGATGCACACCTCATCGGCGGTGTAGCGGGCATCGTGGGCCTGCCACAGCGAGTCGCTGCGCCACCACCGCCGCACGTCCTTGTCGATGACCGGCACGAAATTGACCGGCTTGCCAGGGGTCTTGCACAGCGTGATGAACCACGGCACGTCGGCCGGGTGCAACCGCAGCGTCTCCGATTCCGGATAGCGCGCCACCAGCGTGGCGATCGCCCGGTCCGGATCATCAAGCAGCGCAGCGTCACCGAAGAGCGTGGCGATCGGGCCGGAGTCCTGCGGGTGCAGCCGGGCCTCGGCGCGGTGCAGCATCTCGGCGAAGCGGTCGCGCCAGGTGTCGGCCAGCCACGGCGTGCCGGGCAGCTTGGTGTCGGCCGTGCTGTCGTCGTCGCCGATCGCCAATTCGACGTAGCGTTCCAACCACTGGCGGTAGGTCATCTCGCCGACATCGCCGAAGTACGGCTTGCAGGTGGTGGCCATCGCGGTGATGATCTCGTCGCGGCGGGCCGCCACGGCTTCGGCGTCGCCGGCGACCTCGTCGAGCAGTCGGCCGCAGCGTGATGCGGCGTTGTCGATCTCGTGGATGTCGGCGCCGAGCTGGCTGCGGCTGGAAGCCATGCCGCCCTGGGCTTTTCCGGCGCTGATCCAGTGTTCGGTGCCGCTGGTCTCGACCAGCATCTGCTTGACGGCGGGCGAGGTGGTGGCCTCCAGCGTCGCCATCGCCGCGGTGCCCACCAGGATGCCGTCCACCGGCATCGCGGGGAAGCCGTATTCGGTGGCCCAGCGCCCGGACAGGTACTCGGCCGCCCGCTCAGGGGTGCCGATACCGCCGCCGACGCAGACCGTGATGTTCGGTAGTTTGCGCAACTCGCCGTAGGTGCTCAGCAGCAGGTCGTCGAGGTCCTCCCACGAGTGGTGCCCGCCGGCGCGGCCACCCTCGATGTGCACGATGACGTCCTTGCCCGGCACCTCCGCGGCGATCTTGATGACGGACTTGATCTGGTCGACCGTGCCCGGTTTGAACACCACATGGGTGATGCCGACGGTGTTGAGCTCGTCGATCAGCTCGACGGCTTCCTCGAGTTCGGGGATGCCCGCGGAGACGACCACGCCGTCGATCGGCGCACCGGACTGACGCGCCCTCTGCACCAGGCGCTTTCCGCCCAGCTGCAGTTTCCACAGATACGGATCGAGGAACAGCGAGTTGAACTGCACGGCGCGACCAGGCTCGAGCAGGGTCGTCAACTCGGCGATGCGGTCGGTGAAGATCTCCTCGGTGACCTGTCCACCACCGGCGAGTTCGGCCCAGTGGCCGGCGTTGGCGGCGGCGGCGACGATCTTGGCGTCGACGGTGGTCGGGGTCATTCCCGCGAGCAGGATCGGCGAGCGCCCGGTCAGTCGGGTGAACTTCGTCGACAGCTTCACCGAGCCGTCGGGCAGCTGCACGGTGGTCGGCGCGTAGCTCGACCACGCCGGCGGCACCTCGGGTTCAGCGCCGACGGTGAACAGATTGCGCTGTCCGACGCGCGTTGCGGCGGGGACGATGCCCACCCCAAGGCCGCGGATGATCGGGGCCGTCAACCGCGTCACGGTGTCGCTCGGGCCGAGGTCGACGATCCAATTCGCCCCGGCCTCGTGCAGCCGCTCCACCTCGGCGACCCAGTCGATCGGGCGCACGAAGATGTGCTCGGTCATCTCGTGTGCGAGTTCGGCGTCGATCCCGCACTTTTCGGCCCACCGGTCGACCAGCTCGACCCCGTCGGCGAGCCGAGGGGTGTGGAATCCGACCTCGACCTGCACGGCGTGGAACTCCGGACTGAAAACCGCGCCGCCGCGAACCTTGTTCTTGCGCTCGGCCTCTTCCTTCTCGGTGATCTTGGCGCAGTACAGCTCGAACCGGCCCAGTTGCTCGGGGGTTCCGGTGATGACGACCGACCGCCTGCCGTTGCGGATCGACAGCACCGGCGGTAGCACCGTGCGCACGTCGGAGGAGAACTCCTCGAGCAGCTCGGCGATGCGATCCGGATCGACGTTGGTCACCGAGACCATCGGCGACTTGTCGCCGCGGCCGACCATGCCGCGACGCCGCGAGACCAGTGATCCGGCCGCGCCGATCAGTTGCAGCAGCGCCAGAAGTTCGGCGTCCTTTGTGCCGCGTGAGCGCAGCGACTCGCAGGCCATGACGCCCTGCGAATGGCCCGCCATGGCGACCGGCGGGGCGCCGTACAGGTCGAGTCCCTGGTGGACGGCGGCGCGGATCGCGGCCATCTGTGTGAGCAGGATGCCCGGGCCGGAGATCGCCGCAGTGATGAGCTGCTTGGTCGGGGGCAACGGTTCGTCGGCGGCCAGCGCCCGTACCCATTGCAGCGGCTCGAAGCCGATCGGCCGCACGACCACCAGTTCACGGGCGACCGGTTCCAGCAACAGCGCGGCCTCCCCGGCCACCTCGCTGAGCTCGGACTCGATACCGGCCGAGCTGACCAGTTCCTCGAGGTTCTCCAGCCAGGAGCCGCCCTGCCCGCCGAACGCCACGGCGTAGGGTTCACCGGCGTTCAGCCGATCGACGAGCGCGTGGGTACCGGCGTGCGCGGCTCCGGTGGTGCGGTCAGTGGACACCCGGTGCTGCTCGTTGATCGTCACGTCTCGTTATCTCCCTCTGTCCCGCGTCATGCTCGTCGTCGGCTGTGTCTGAGAAGCTCGCGCTGCCGGCTCCCTGCCGCGGCGCCACGCGATTCGACATTGAATCCCGACTGGTCCGGGCGGGCGGTCTCGCGGTGCCTCGCGGACCGCCTTCCGTGCACTCCAGCCGTACTAAGAGTGTCATAAGAGGAGCGGCTTTTTAGCCTCGAAAATGGTTACTGATCAGTTCTACGCTCGGGTAACCCGTCGCGGGATAACGCGCAGTTCTGCACCGGCGGAAGCCATTCGGGACAAACGTCCTGCATGCAGGTGGTTACGGTCGAGTAGGCAGAACTGCCCTGATCAAGGCAGTATTGTTATCGAATCGTTATGTAGAAATTTTCGCCCGACCTCACCAGCGCCGTCGCCGCGGCGAAAGGAGACAATCCGGCGCGATTTGTCTTCTCGGGACCGTCGGCCACTGGAATTTGTTTGCTGGCTCGACTTACTGATCGGTAAGGTTTAGTCCCACTGCCCGAAGCGCGGCTTCAGGATGTGATTGATGCCGACCACGAGCGTCGCCGGGGCAGCCATCGCGCACTTGAGGACCGCACGCCAAAAGATTGACACGAGCCACAGGATATGACAGCTGCCCCAAAAATCAGTCGAACTCCACTGGTCACAGCTGCATCAAAATTACCAACGGCGGTCGGGTTGCCCAGCTAAGGGGACACGCGGGATAGCCAATGAACCACTGCCCGGTGACACACGTTCCTAGGATTGGCTATGCCCTCGGATGCGGTCGGCGCACCGGCGGCGGCGAATGCGACTGCTGGCGTTGACGACCCGCAGGTCCAGCTGATCGGCGTCCGAAAGGTGTCCGGCGACCTAACGAACGAGGAGTAGCAGATGCCGCTCATGTCGTGCGCCGCGCGGACCGGTTCGGTCGTGATCGGCTGCGCCGCCCTCGTACTGGCGCTGGCAACCGCCTGTTCGGGCGAGCGCAGTTCGGCCACCGGCCAGACGCCGCCCGAGCTCGAGCCGCTCGCCACGGTCGGCGAAGGCGAAGGACGGCTCAACTTGATCGCGTGGGCGGGCTACGCCGAAGACGGCTCCAACGACCGCGGCGCCGACTGGGTGACGCCGTTCGAACAACAGACCGGTTGTCAGACCGAGGTGACGCTCGGAAACACCTCCGACGAGATGGTCCAGTTGATGCGCAGCGGGAACTACGACGGCGTCTCGGCATCCGGCGACGCAACGCTGCGCCTCATCTACGCCGGCGATGTGGCACCGGTGAACACCTCGCTGGTGCCGAATTACGAAGACATTTCGTCGTTCCTCAAGAACAAATCGTGGAACTCGGTCGACGGCCAGATGTACGGCATCCCGCACGGCTGGGGCGCCAACCTGCTGATGTACAACATCGAGGTCGTCCGCGATGCGCCGAACTCATGGGCTGCGGTGTTCGACGACGCCGGCAGGTACAAGGGCAAGGTCACCGCATACGACTCCCCCATCTACATCGCCGATGCGGCGCTGTACCTGTCCAAGACGAAACCCGAACTGGGCATTGAGGATCCGTACTCGTTGACCGACGAACAACTCGACGCCGCGGTCGAACTGCTCGAGAAGCAACGCCAGAACGTCGGCCAGTACTGGTCGGACTACACCAAGGAGGTGCAGGCCTTCGAGTCCGGCGCCTCGGTCATCGGCACCACCTGGCAGGTGATCGCCAACACGATCGGCGCGCGCAACAAGGTTCAGGTCAACACGGTGCTGCCGAAGGAGGGCTCCACGGGTTGGTCGGACACCTGGATGGTTTCGTCGAAGGCGGCTCATCCCAACTGCATGTACAAGTGGATGAACTGGATCTCCTCACCGGAGGTCAACGCCGAAGCCGCCGAGTTCTTCGGCGAGGCGCCCGCCAACGTGAAGGCCTGTGAGCACACCAGCGAGCGGGATTTCTGCGACATCTACCACGCCACCGACGCGGGTTTCGCCGCAAAGATCCACTACTGGACCACCCCTCAGAAGGACTGCGTCGACGGCAGCGGTGACGACTGCACGACTTACGACGAGTGGATCGCCAAGTGGCAGCAGATCAAGGGGTGAGGCTCAGGACTCGCGGCGGCCACTGAGTAGGACGCCCGCGGCGTATCCGGAGTCGGTGGCCGCCGTGCGCGCATGCAACGCCTTGTCCAGGCGATGCGACACCACGCTCGTCCACAGGTCCCGGTAGTCGCGCACCAGCTGGCCGAGCTCTTCGGCTTCCTCCGGCCGGGGCGTCCGGCCCTCACCGAACCGCGCGGCCACACATTCGTCGAGCCCCTGTAAGAACCCCTGCGCCAGCCCGTCGATCGCCCGGCCGGTGGCCTCGGAGATGTGCAGCAGCGCATGGACGAAGCCGAGCTGATCCGTCGCACGCGAAACGACCTGCGCCACCGCGGGATCGGTCAACGTCACAACACCGTCGCGTAGTTGCGCCAGGCCGTCGTCGATCAGCCGGCGCGCCTCGTCGCTGTCGGGGTCGATGTCGAGCGCTTGCGGTGCCCTGTCGGCCGCCGTGGGCGCGTCGTCACCGGTTTCGGTTCTCGGGCCCAGGACGGCCCGTTGGATTCCGAGAATGTCGGCGAGATCGGCGCCTCGTCGGAGGCTGGCGAAGAACTCGGCGATGTGGGCGGAGCTGAAACCGCGCCGGTGCAACTGGTTGATGGTGCGCAGCTGCGACAGGTGATAGTCGTCGTAGAACGCCGAGCGGCCGACTCGCCGCGGCGGGTCGAGCAGTCCACGCTCGCGGTACGCGCGGATGTTGCGGGCGCTGACACCGGATATCTGCGCCAATTCGTCGAGGCGGTACTCAGCCAACGCCGCGACCGCCGCCGCTGCCGGGGGCGCGGTCCGGCAGTGCACCGCGACGCTCCATGGGATCACTGTAACCGCGCTTGTGCGTTTGCGAGCGAAGGTCGGCGTGGTCGCATCACAGTTTGCCAGCAAGCACACCTAACCATCCCTATCAGCGCTGTTATCGGTAGCGGCTAGTGGGCTTCCGCGAAGCAGGTTCCGTCCCAGCCAACTTCGCCTGAAACTGGCCGGCATCGGTGAGCGAACTCACCGCCATCGGATTGGCCTCCGGGACCCGGCATACGGAACCATTGAAAAGTCAGACTTATCAACCACGGGAAAGGTTCGGTGTGCGTCCCTGGATCGTCTGGGCCACCGGACTGTTCGCATACATCGTCGCAGTTCTCGACCGCACCACATTGGGCGTCTCCGGCCTCGATGCGGCAGAACGGTTCCAGGCCAGCCCGAGCCTGCTGTCGACGTTCGTCGTGCTGCAGGTCATCGTCTACGCCGGCGCGCAGGTGCCCGCGGGGTTGCTGCTGGACCGCTTCGGCTCCAAGACGCTGATCCTCGTCGGCGCCACGCTCATGGCGACCGGCCAACTCGCGCTCGCGTTCACCGAATCGCTACCGACCGCCATCGGCGCGCGAGCGCTGCTCGGCTTGGGCGACGCGGTCACCTTCATCTCGGTGCTGCGGCTGGTGCCGCACTGGTTCAGTCCTCGACAAGTTCCCCTGGTCACGCAGCTGACCGGAATCTGCGGGCAGCTCGGTCAGGTGCTTTCGGCGGTTCCCTTCTTCGCCGTTCTCAACGCTTGGGGCTGGTCCACGGCATACGTGTCGGTGGCCGCGCTGGGCGTGTTGTCGATGGTCCTGACCGTGGCGCTGGTGAAGAACACTCCGTCCGGCAACGCCGTCGAGGTGGAGACGATCTCCGTGCGCGAGACGCTGACCAGCGTCAAGACTGTCTGGCTGCGACCCGGCACCCGGCTCGGGTTCTTCACCCACATGGGCACCCAGTTCTCGGTGACCGTGTTCGCGCTGATGTGGGGTGTCCCGTATCTGACCAGTGCCCAGCGCCTCTCGGCCGGCTTGGCAGGCACGATGTTGACGATCTCGGTGCTGGCCGCCATCACGGCCGGCGTGCTGATCGGCATCTTCACCGGACGACGCCCACACCGGCGCTCCCGGCTTGTCCTGGCGATCATCGCCAGCAACGCGTTCATGTGGACTGTGGTGTTGGCGTTGCCCGGGCCGGCGCCGCTATGGCTGCTGGTGGTGCTGATAGTGGTGATCTCGGTGGGCGGGCCCGGTTCGATGGTCGGCTTCGACTTCGCGCGGACCTTCAACCCGAGCGCCACCCTCGGCACCGCGTCCGGCCTGGTCAACATGGGTGGCTTCATCGCCTCGCTGTTGGTGATGCAGGCGATGGGAGTCATCCTCGACACCGCCGGAGAGATCTCCTTCGACTCGTTCCGGTCGGCGTGGATCGTGCAGTACGCGATCTGGGCGCTGGCGGTGGTCGGCATCCTCATCACCCGGCGCAAGGCCCGCCGGTTGATGGCCGCCGAGCAGGAACGGATTCTGCTGGAAGGGCTGGACGCCCGACCCGCCTAGCGCCTTGATGAAACCCGAACTAGCGGCTGCGGGCGGTCTCGCGGCGGTTCGCCTTCTTGATCGCCGATACCAGTTCGTCCTTCGACATCGTCGACCGGCCCGAAACATCCAGCCGCCGAGCGACTTCCATCAGATGCTTCTTGGAAGCACTCGCGTTGACGCCCTCTGCGGTGTCCCCTTTCGCATTGGGTCCGCCGCTACGGGCTCGGCGATCGGACGGGCCCTTCTTGGATTTGGGCTCCCAGTGGTCGCCGACTTTCTCGTAGCTGTGTTTGAGCGCGCTGTAAGCGACGCGGTGCGCGCGTTCGCCTTCGCCGTACTCCTTGACTGCGGCGTCGTGTGCCTTGGCGAAGGTCCGTTGGGCCTTGGCGTCCGACTTCTGCAGCGTGCTCGGCAGTTCACTCTTGCGGGCACTGCCACCCTTCGTTGTCTTCGGCATGCAGAACGCGTACCCGAGCCGTCAGCTGCGCAAACCGGCTCTCGAGCGGCGGTTTCCTCCGATGGTCTCGTGCCCGACGACGGTCGCGATCGGCGCCAGCGTGACGACCAGCAGACAGTTGGCCATCGAGATCCCCGTCGCCGCAAGCCAGACCGCCAGGCCGAGCACCGCGACGGTGAGCCCGATCAGCAGCACATGCGCGACCGCCACCGTGCGCGCCATGAGCGTGTGGAGGACGTATACCGACACCATGAAGACGCCCACCGGCACGGCGACCGCGAGCACGGTTCCGACCGAGCCGAGTTCCGAATGGTGCTCGATGTAGTAGGCGGCCGCATGGAGACCGGCACCAGTCGCGACGATCGCGCCCAGCGTCACCATCGGGAAGTACCCGAACCAGAATGACCGGTCGCGCCGGGCGTGCAGCCGCTCGGCCTGCGGCATCAGGAAGTACATCCACCACATCGCGAACGTGAGCCCGATACCGGCCACGACGACGAACGCGGCGTCGAACGTCCACCCCTGCGAGTTGACCACCGCTGTCAACGACGCGACCGTGCCGACGACGCCCTCGCCGAGCGCGATGATCGTCAGCAGCCCATAGCGTTCGGCGATGTGGTGGGCGTGCCACGGCGTGCCGCCACGACGGGTCTCCGCGAGAAGCGGCCCCAGCGTCTCGATTCCGATCAGCACGACGACGATCACCAACGTCACCGGTCCGGACGTGTCCAGGAAGATGCTGACGATCCACAGCGCCTGAGCGAAGGTGACGGCGGCGACGTACGTCAGGCATGCGGAACGGTGCTGCGGATCCTGCGCGGCCGCCCGTAACCACTGCCCCACCAAGGCGATACGCATCACGACGTATCCGGCGACCATGACCCGGTTGTCGACGTGCGCACCATGGTCGATGGACGCGAACATCGGCGGGAAGCCGAGCGCCATGACGATGACGCCGACCATCTGCAGCATGGTCATCAGCCGGTAGATCCAGTCGTCGGTGTCGTAGGCCGACGCGAACCAACTGAAGTTGATCCACGCCCAGCACACCGCGAAGGTCGCGAACGAGAAACCGAGCAGCCCCGAACCGACGTGGTTCTCGGCGAGCAGGTGGGCGAATTCGTTGGCCGCGATGCCGAAGGCGACCACGAACGTCAGATCGAAGAGCAGTTCCAGCGGCGTGGCCGCGCGGTGCTGCTCGTCGGGATCGCGACCGGACATGGTGCGCATCCGGTGCGGTATGGCCGTCGATACGCGCTCCGTCTCGCTCATCGTCGCCGTCCTCCCTCCGCTACATTCGACCGCGTGCATGGAAGCGATCCAGGCATGGCCGTCGGCCTGTGCCGGGCGGCGAGCGCGGTCAGTGCCAAGATACGGGGATGACCGTCCCGCAACCCCATGCCGTGGCCGTGGTGCTGGCCGCGGGCATGGGGACGAGGGTCGGCGGCGCCGGCAACAAGGCCTACCTTCAGGTGGCGGGTCGGCCGATGGTCGCGTGGTCGCTCGAGACCCTCACCCAAGTGCCCGACATCGGGCGCATCGTGCTGGTGTACCGACACGGCGAACTCGGCCTGGCCCAGGATGTGGTGGCCCGCGAATTACCCACGGCCCGGGTGGAGTTCGTCGAGGGCGGTGACAGCCGGCACGGTTCGGAGCTCAACGTGCTGCGCCATCTCGCCGCCGCGATCGAATCGGGGTCGATCGATGTCGTGATGATCCATGACGCCGCGCGGCCGGTGGCCGGCCCCGAGATGTTCGCCCGCGCGCTCGCGGTCGCACGTGAGTTCGGCGGTGCCGTACCCGCGTTGCCGCTGAAGGCCGTGATGACCACCGAGCTACAGCAGCCGGCCGGAGCGCCGACGATGGTTCGGGTGCAGACGCCGCAAGCGTTCCGGGCGGCCGCGCTGCTCGAGGCGTACCGAAGCGCGGAGCGTCACCGCTTCGAGGGCACCGATACGTCGTCGTGCATCGAGGCGTTCACCGACGTTGCGGTGCATACGTTTCCCGGTGAACTGCGCAACATCAAAGTCACCTTCGCGCGGGACATCGCGATCGCCGAGCATCTTCTGGTGGGCGTCAGCACGCGGGGTGACTCGCGATGAGCGCCTCGAGGAACGCGGCGTCGTGCGGCAGTTCGGCGAGGACGGCCTCCGCGTCGCCGTCGACGGTGGTGATCGGCATGGCCGAACGAATCGCCGCGACGGCCTCGTCGAACTCTCCGGCCGACTCGTCGAGCAAGCGGGCGAGGTGATCGGCGGCGAAGCCGCGCGGGAACTGCACGGCCTGAAGGGTTGAGCGATCCAGCGACGCGATCACCGCCCCGTGCTCGTCGACGACTTTCACGCTGTCGGTGACCGGCAGCACGGGCAGCACCACGGGGGTCCCATCCACCAGGCGCTCGATCACCCGGTCCCGCAGGTCCGGTGGCGTCAGCGGCTGCCGGACATCGTGCACGAGCACGAATGGCGCCGAAAAGGGCTGGCTTACAACGTGTTCGAGCCCGACCGTCAGACACTGCGCCCGGGTGGCGGACGCATCTGCCACCGCCACTGCCACCGCGGTCATTGCCTCGCGGGTGAGCAGCGCGCGTACATCCCCGGCCAGGTGTTCGGCGACCGCCACGACGACCCGGGCCGGATCGGCGACCGCGTTCAGGCAGTGCCGCACGGCGCGCGCCAGCGGCGCGTGACCCGCCAGCGGTTGGAACGCCGCCGCAGCATGGTCTGTCGACGGAAACGGCACGATCGCCGAGAGGCGTTGGGCAGGTGACGCCGTCACGGCGGCGACGCTACACGGGGTCGAAGGTGTTGATCAGCCAGCGGCCGTCGGACTTGGTCAGGCCGACTTTGACTGCGCTCGCGGCAAACGCCCCGTCCGGGTTCTCCTTGCTGGTCGTCGTCTGGTTGACGAAGACCAATACCACCACCGAGTCGGGGTGCATTTCGGCCACGCCGGCCTGCACGACGGCGGCACTGGTCTTCACCTGCTTCTCCTTGACCGCCGGGGTCACGATCTGCTCGGTGAACTGGGTGTAGTAGTCCAGGAAGTCACCAGTCAGATGCGACTTTGCGGCCGCGAAATCCTTCTCCATGGTTTCCGGGGCATACGACAGCAGCGCCGTGGTGCCCGTTGTCGCCGCATCCAAGGCGACCTGTTGGGCATCGTCGTTGGTCTGCTGATCGACCCGGAACTGGAAGAAGTACAGCCACGCCGCGACACCTGCCGACACGACGAGCAGCAGCGTGATCATGATCGCGGCGAGGTGTTTTCGGACGCCCGGCAACCTCCTCGGCCTGCTCTTCGCGGTCGGTTGCGGCGTCGCTTCCTCGACCGCTGTCGACTCGGGTTCGGCTGCCGCCGATTCCGGTTCGTCGGAAGCCGCGGAGTTCACGTCGACCTCTTCGGTGTTGCTTTCGGGGCTCACGGTACGAACTCGACTTTCGACATCTTGATCTGGTCGCCCTCGCGGACCAGGTCCACCAGCAGGCGCCACGAGCGCGGCTCCTGATTGGCGCCTGCGGTGTTGGTGACCCGCGAGGTGGCCGACACCAGCGCGGTGGCGTTGTTGTCGGTCATCGACTTGACCGCGGCGACGTTGACGGTGACCTCGGTGACCACCTTGGATTCCTTGGCGACCTTGGCGAAGTCCTCGGCCTGCGCCTCGAAATCCGCCTTGAACTGTCCCGTCGAGTTGTCGATGATGCGCTTCACGTCTTCTTGCGCATTGTTGAAGTCCAGCGACATCAGCGTCACGACACTCTGTCGCGCGGCCGCGGCGAACTCCGCGGTGCGCTCTTGTTCCTCGACAGCCTGCCGGTGATGCCACACCATGAAACCGCTGGCGGCGACGAATGCCACGGTGAGGATGATTGCCAGCACGGCGGCGACGATCTTCCACCTGACTCGTGGCATCCGCAGCCGGCGGGACCGTCGCGGCGCTTCGGCCGTAGCGACCGCTGCCTCCTCAGATGCCTCGTCGGCGGGTTCGCTCGGTGTCGCCTCGGGTGCCGCCTCCGTTTCGTCGGGGGTTGCGTCGGCGGTTTCCTCCAGCGCCTCGTCGACCTTCGCGTCGGCGTCCTCGACCGGCGCCGAGGCCTTTTCGGCCGTCTTCGCCTCGGCTGCCTGCCTGCGTAGCCGGATGGCCTTGGCGCGGGCGCGGGCGGCTGCGGCGATCGCCTCCGCCTCCGCGGCTTCGGCCTCCGCCTCCTCGGCGAGGGCCAGCACCTCGTCCGAGTCCGCTGACCGCTGCTCAGGGTCATCCTGCGGCGGCTGTGCGACGCGGTCCGCGTCGATCACCGACTCGCGGCGCCTGAAAGACGGCACAGCGACCTCCTCGTCTGCTTCATGCATCAATCGTGAGAATGGCATTATCCAATTTTGAGTATCGCCGCGACGATACCCGCGTCCGCAGCACCCGGCAAACGCCGGCTTCCTGCGGAAATGTTATTTACACGCTGCGCGGACGCTCAGCCGTGATTGTCCTGAAGGCGGTCCTTCATCACCTTGCCGGTGGCATTCAACGGCAACCTGTCGAGGAACTCTACAGAGCGCGGCACTTTGAAACCCGCCATTCGCTCCCGGCTCCACGAAATGAGGTCCTCTGCCGTGACGCCGTCGTGACCGGGGTTGCGCACGATGAACGCCTTGCCGACCTGGCCCATCCGGTCATCGGGCACTCCGATCACCGCGGCCTGGGCGACCGCTGGATGCTCGAGCAGGAACCCCTCGATCTCGGCGGGATAGGCATTGAAGCCGCCCACGATGAACATGTCCTTCTTGCGGCCCACGATCCGCAGCCGTCCCGACGCGGTGAACTCACCAAGATCGCCGGTGTGCAGGAAACCGTCGGCGTCGATGGCCTCGGCCGTCGCAGCGGCGTCGTCGAGGTAGCCCTGCATGACGTTGTAACCGCGCACCAGCACCTCGCCGTCGGCGGCGATGCGGACTTCCACGTCCTCGCACGGCAGGCCGGCCGTCGTCGCGACGTCCTCGAGGGTGTCCCCCGGACGCGACAACGTCACGTTGCCGGCCTCGGTCAGCCCGTAGCCGGTCATGAGGGACTGGAAGGGCAACTCGTCGCGGATGCGGCGGATCAGCTCCACCGGGATGTCGGCCGCGCCGGTCACTCCCGCCCGCAGGGTCGCGAGCCGGTCCTTGTCGGCGACGGTCAGCAGCGAGTGGTACAGCGTGGGCGGGCCGGGCAACACGGTGATGCGTTCGCGCTCGACGAGGTCGACTACCCGGTCGACGTCGAACGCGGCCACCGGAAGCATCGTCGCGCCCCGCAGGAAGGACGCGACGAGCCCGGCTTTGAGCCCGAACGTATGGAAGTAGGGGTTGATCATCAGATAGCGGTCGCCCTCGCGGAGATCCGCGAGCGTCGCCCACTCCTCGTAGGCCCGCAGCGTCTGGCGGTGGTTCATCATCGCGCCCTTGGGCCTACCGGTGGTGCCGGACGTGAAGATGACGTCGGCGATGTCGCCACCGTCCACCGGGCACTCGTACGGCTTCTCGGTCGACAGGAAATCCGACTTGAGATCGATCGTCGGCACGTTGACACCTGCGGTGAAATCCTGTCCCAGGAAGCCCTTTTGGACCAGCACGACCTTGGCACCGCTGCGGCCGATGACGTCGGCCGCCTCCTCCGGTTTGAACCGGGTGTTGACGGGAACCAGCACACCGCCGGCGGTCATCAGCCCGAAGGCCGCGATGATCCAGTCCGCGGAGTTCGGCGCCCACAGCGCGACCCGATCGCCTTTGGTGATGCCGTAATCAGCGAAAGCGCCTGCAGCGCAACGGATTCGGTGTACCAATTCGGAAAAGGACAGGCGCAGCGGACCGTCGACGACAGCTTCCGCGTCGCCGAACCGGTCCGCTGCGCTCAAGACCATCTCAGGGATGGTCTCCCAGGTGTTTCGGTGCGTCACACGGTGACGAGGCGACCCAGGTTGCCGCCCATGATCTTCGCCTGATCCTCGACCGAGAGATGCTCGAGCGCGGTCACGTAGTGGGTCGGCTCCGCGAGACCCTCCGGGTGCGGCCAGTCCGAGCCGTAGAGCACCTGCTCCACGCCGATCAGGTTGATCAGGTCGTCGATGCCCTCCTCGTAGAACGGGCTGACGTAGATGCGGTTCTTGATTTCCTCGATCGGATTGCCCAGGAAGGCCTCTGGCGCCTTCTTGTACACCTCGGCCATCGAGTCCAGTAGCGGGAACATCCACTTCGAACCGGCCTCGACGATGCCGACCTTGAGCTTCGGATGCCGGAACAGCGCGCCGTGAATCACCCAGGAGGCCACGGCGTCCTGGATCGGGCGCCACTCGTTGAGGATCGACATCGCGTTCGTCTGGAACGGCAGCATCTCCTGCGCAACGCCGTCCCACTCCGAGGTGTAGCGGGAGTAACCGCTGTCGGAGGAGTGCATGCCGACGAAGATGTCGTGGTGGACGACCCGCTCCCAGAACGGATCGAACTCGGGCAGCGCGAACGACCGCGGACCGCGGAAGCCGGGAACCGGCGCCGGCCGAACGAGAATGGCGCGGGCACCGCGGGCGACCGCCCACTCCAACTCCTCGATCGCCTTCTCGACGATCGGCAGCGTGATCACCGGGGTGGTGAAGATGCGGTTCTGGTAGTTGAAGCCCCAGACCTCGTCGAGCCATTGGTTCAGCGAGTGGATGATGACGTGGATCGCCACCGGGTCATCGCGCAGCCGCTCCTCGATCAGGCTCGCCAGCGTCGGGAACATCAGCGAGCGGTCGACACCCAGCTCGTTCATCAGCTCCAGCCGCGGCTCGGGCTCGAAGAACGCCGGGATGGAGCGCATCGGCTCACCGAACAGTTCGCGCTTGCTCTTTCCGTCGGGGTTACCGAACTTGAAGTACTCCTCCCAAGCACCCGGCTTGGCGACGTGGGAGAACGTCGGGTTCGGGATGTAGTTGCTGATCTGACCCTTGATGGCGATCTTGGTGCGGCCGTTGACCTCGACGTACTGGACGATGTCCTTGTACTCCTTAGGGAGGTACTTGGTCATCGCCTCCGGCGGCTCATAGAGGTGGTTGTCCGCATCGAACAGCGGAAACGGTATATCCACCCGGTGTGAAAGTTGTCCCATGGAACACTCCTTTTCCTCTCGGGAGAATCCTATTCTCATTTGCGCCAGAATCGCAACGTGCCTCCCGCCTCCGCGGGTGCCGCCGGTTCAGTTCGCGAGAGTCACGCCAGGGCGGTGGGTCAGGCCCCGAATCACGACCCCGGTGTACGTCTCGCGGGGGCAGCGGTGCTGTGCTGGCACACCTGTTCGCGGACGCGGAACTTCTGCACCTTGCCGCTGGCCGTGCGCGGATAGTCCTGCCCCTCCGGGACCCGGTGCAGCTCCTCCGGCCACTTCTGAATCGCAACGCCCGCGGCCTTGAAGTGCGCGCGCACCTGCTCCAGCGTCGGCATGTCGTGGCCGTCGCGGATGCGCAGCACCGCGGCCGCCCGCTCCCCCAGCCGGTCGTCGGGTGCGGCCACCACGACCGCCTCGGCCACGCTCGGCATGCTCAACAGCACCTCTTCGACCTCGAGCGCGGAGATGTTCTCCCCGCCGCGGATGATGACGTCGGCCTTGCGGTCGGTGATCGTGAGGTAACCGTCGTCGTCGAGCACGCCGATGTCGCCGGTGTGATACCAGCCCTCGTCGTCGAACGCCCGCGCGGTCAGCGCCTCATCCGTGTAGCCGAGGCACAGATCTGGTCCGCGCGAAAGGATTTCGCCGTCTTCGGTGAGCTTGATCTCGACGCCGGGACGCGGATCGCCGTCGGTGTAGAGCCGCTTGTCCTCCGGCGCCGTCGGCCTCGATCCCGTGATCGACGGATGCTCGGTGCTGCCGTACGACCGGAACACGAAGAAGCCCATGTCGGCGAGCCGGCGGGTCACCGCGGCCGGAACGGTGGATCCGCCGAGGCCGACGGTGGTGAACCGGGAGCGATGCGCGTCTGTGCAACTCGGATGGTCGAGCAGGCTGGTGACGAAGTACGGTGGCCCGCCGCCGATCGACATGCCTTCGGACTCCATGAGTTTCAGCACCTTGCCGGGATCCCACACGTCGCACAGATCGATCGGCGCACCCTCTAACACCGGGATGAGGAACGCGCCGATCATGCCGATGAAGTGCCCTACCGGCGTCGCAGTCAGCTGTCTGCCGCGATCCTTGGGGTAGTTCTCCAGCAGCTGGCGGGTTTCGAAACCCAGCGTCTGATGGCTGTGCACAACGCCTTTCGGGTTGCTCGTCGTGCCCGAGGTGAACGCGATCAGCGCCGGGCCCGCCGGATCGGCCGCCAGCGTCCCTGCCATCGGCTCGTCGTCGAGAAGCTCGTCGAAGCTGTTCTCGCCCACCAGGCCGACGATCGGCACGGCGGCCGCCAGGTCCGGCTGGAACGCCATCCGGCCGAATTCTCGTGCAGTGATGAAAACCGTCGGCTGCGACGTCGACAGGATGTGGCCGAGTTCCTTGCGGCCGTAGAAGTGCACGATCGGCACCACGACCGCGCCCAGGAACGTGGACGCCCAGAACGCAACCGCGGCCTCCATCCAGTTGGGCAGCTGCAGCGCGACCACGTCTCCCGGTCCCACCCCCCGCTTGCGCAGACCCGCCGCGAGGCGCCGCGCCCGCAGTTCGACGTCGGCGAACGTGCCGGCGAACGGACGCACATCGGAGTGCACCCAGAACCCGGTGCCCGGATGTGCGGCCAGGTTGCGGGCCAACAACTCACCGAGCGTCTCGGGGGTCCACCACCCTTCCTCCTCGTAACGTTTGGTCAGTTCGACGGGAATGTTGCGCATGGACTCCCCACACTCGGGCGGCAGCTCCGACTCGAGGCGATGTTATTCTCTGATTACGAGAATGCCAATACCGCAAATGGAGAACGTTTGATGGTCGACCTCGAGTTGGACGACGGTTTGGCCGTCATCACCATCGATCGCCCGCAGGCGCGCAATGCGATCGCGCCGGAGACCATGGAGCAGCTGCACACCGCGCTCGACGGAGCCGACGGCGCCACGGCCCTGGTGCTCAGAGGCGCCGGCGATCGCGCGTTCGTGTCGGGCGGCGATCTCAAGCTTCTGGCCGCCCTGCGCACCGAGGCCGATGCGGCCGCCATGGCGCGGCGCATGCGGTCGGTGTGCGACCGCATCGCGACTTTTCCCGGCGTCACCGTCGCCGTCCTCAACGGGCACGCGCTCGGCGGCGGTGCGGAGTTCGCCGTCGCGGCCGACATTCGCCTGGCCGCATCCGACATCAAGATCGGCTTCAACCAGGTGGCACTCGAGATCATGCCCGCCTGGGGTGGAGCCGAGCGGTTGGTGCCGCTTGTCGGCTACAGCAAGGCGCTGCTGCTGGCGGGCACCGGCACCGTCCTCTCGGCCGCCGAGGCGGAACGAATCGGCTTGGTCGACCGGGTGCTGCCGCGCGAGTCGTTCGATGACGACTGGCGCGCGATCGCCCGCCAGCTCGCACACCGTGCGGCGGGCGAGATCAAGCGTGTGATGAAGGGCGCCTCGACCGAGGAGGCCGTCGACGCGTTCGCGCGGCTGTGGGTGTCCGACGAGCATTGGGCGGCGGCCGACAAGGCGATGAACCGCACCAAGTAAGCGTGCACCCTGATAGCGCCATACCGCTGGCGTCGAGGAACTCGGTGAAGATGCTCGGCGCCTCGCTCTGCTGCTGGATCAGCTCGAGCTGCATGTCGCCGCTGTTGCTCAGCGCCAGCGACTGCGTGATTTCACACGGCGCGCCTCGGTACCGCGCGGCCAGCGACAGGTTCCGCATGACGAACCACGGGCCGACTCCGAGCTCCAGCCACCTCTCGATCGCCCGGTCGATTTCGGTGACGACGTAGCCGATCTGACGGATCGGACCAGGTAGTACCGTCACAGCGCGCTGGTCAACCCTTCCTCTTGGCGGCGAAATCGGTTGAGGCCGCGCTGATCATCTCCACGAGTGTGCGCCGGTCGATCGTCCACACCTGTGAGGCCATGGCACGGTTGTTCTCGCCGACGACGTAGGTGGGGCCGTTGCCGATGTTCGCGATGATCTCCGCGGCGACATCCTCCGAGCGCATCTGCGTCTGCGGGTCGTACTCGACGCCCATCCGCGCCAGCGCCGGGGTGTAGGTCATGCCCAGCGGTGTGCAGCACACGTCCACACCGTGCGGACGCAACTCCGCCCAGAGTCCCTCGGCGAATGTGTGCTGGAACGCCTTGACCGCCGAATACACCGCGAGCGTGGCCGAGCCGGCCAGGCAGGCCAGGGACGCGACGATCACGATGCCGCCGCGGCCGCGCGACCGCATCGCCGAACCGAAGTGATGAGCCAGTGCCATCGGCCCAATGCAGTCCAGTGCCACCTGCTTGAGCGAGTAGTCGATCTCGTTGTCCAGGAACGCCTCCGTGCGATCGGAGGCGCCGGCGTTGTAGATCAGCAGCCCGATCGCGAGGTCGTTGGTGGCCGCGGCCAGCTTCGCCACCACGTCGGGCACGGTCAGGTCCTGGACGACGACGCGGGTCTGGACGCCATGCCGATCCCGTACCCGGGCGGCGACCTCCTCGAGCAGCGGACCGTTGCGCGCGATCAACACGAGATCGAGGCCGCGCGACGCCAATTGGTCGGCCAGCGCAGCACCGATTCCTTCGGATGCCCCCGCGATCACCGCCCAGCGACCGTACCGGGCCGCGAAGCCGTCGGTCACGGGGCGACGCCCGCCGCACTCATCACACGCGCGATGTTGGTCGTGCGCTTGACGATTCGCCAACCGTCGGCCGCGCGGGTGAGTTCGTCGTCGTAATGGCCGAGCGCATCGATCCAACTCGAACTGTCGTCCGGCACGGCCATCAACACGGCGTGGACGTAGGACCGCGCCGCCGCCCGGTCGGCCGTCACGTCGATGACGATGTTGGAGATGCGGTGATACGTCTGCCCCATGCCGCCGTGGATCTGCTCCATCAGCGCGGTGAAGGCATCGGCATCGGTGAAGGTCCCCAGATCGCCGTAGTCGATGTCGACTTCGTCGGTCCAGCACGTGCGAAACAGCGCCCAGTCCTTGGAGTCGATTCCGGTCGCGTAGCGAATCAACACCTCGGCGATCTGCGCTTTGTCATCGTCCACACCGCGCAGGCTAACAGCCGGCGCCCCGGGATGACGACCAGGTTCTCTCTAGACGAGAACGTCATTTCCGGTTATCGTCGGCCCGTGCCGACACAGCAAGTGGCGCTCGCGCCCGAAATCTCGACCTGGCCCGATGACAACCCGCAGCTGATCGGGAGCCGGTGCGGCGCATGCGGCGCCACCGCGTTCCCGGTCCAGCAGCGCTGTCCCAGGTGTAGCGCCGGGGAGATGTCCGAGATCAAGCTGCCCCGACGCGGCACGCTCGTGGCGTGGACCACGCAGGGCTTTCCGCCCGGCGCGCCGTACAAGGGTCCGACCGGCAACGACTTCGTGCCGTTCGGCGTCGGACTGGTTCAGCTCGAGGACGTCATCCGCGTCGAGGGCCGGCTCACCGAGAACGACCCCGCCAAGCTGGAGTTCGGTATGGACGTCGAGCTGACGATGGTGCCGTTCACCACCGACGACGAGGGCAACGAAGTCGTCACCTTCGCCTTCAAGCCCGTCTAGACACAGGAGACCGAGATGACCAACGACGTGGCGATCATCGGCGTGGGGTTGCACCCGTTCGGCCGATTTCCGAAGACGGCGATGGAGATGGGCGCCGAGGCCATCCAGGCCGCGCTCACCGACGCCAGCGTGGACTGGAAGGACATCCAATTCGGTTTCGGGGGCAGCTACGAGGTCTCCAATCCCGACGCGGTTACCCGCCTCGTCGGCTTGACCGGAATCACGTTCACGAACGTGTTCAACGCGTGTGCCACCGCCGCGAGCGCGATCCAGCAGACCGCCGACACCATCCGGCTCGGCAAGTACGACATCGGCATCGCGATCGGCCTCGACAAGCATCCGCGCGGAGCGTTCACCGATGACCCGGCCAAACTGGCACTGCCTCAGTGGTACGCCGAGAACGGTCAGTTCGTCACCACAAAATTCTTCGGGATGAAGGCCAACCACTACCTCCACCAGCACGGCATCTCGCAGGCCACGCTGGCCAAGGTGGCGGCCAAGAACTTCCGCAACGGCGCGTTGAATCCAAATGCGTTTCGCCGCAAGCCAATTCCGGAAGAAGAGATCCTCAACTCGACGGTGCTGAACTATCCGCTCACGCAGTACATGTTCTGCGCGCCCGACGAAGGGGCGGCGGCGGTGATCATGTGCCGCGGCGACATCGCCCACCGCTTCACCAAGAAGCCGGTGTATGTGCGGGCCACCGAGATTCGCACCCGCCGCTTCGGCGCCTACGAGGTTCACGCGACGTCAGCGCCGCTGGACGAGGACGCCTCCCCGACCGTGTACGCCGCCAAGGCGGCCTATGAAGCCGCGGGCCTGGGACCAGAGGACGTCGACGTCGCCCAACTGCAGGACACGGACGCGGGCGCCGAGGTCATCCACATGGCCGAGACCGGCCTGTGCGCCGACGGAGAGCAGGAGAAACTGCTCGCCGACGGTGCCACCGAGATCCACGGCTCGCTGCCGATCAACACCGACGGCGGATTGATTGCCAACGGTGAGCCGATCGGGGCCTCCGGGCTGCGCCAAGTTCACGAACTCGTCCGGCAGTTGCGCGGCGAGGCCGGCGACCGCCAGGTGCCCGGCGAGCCCAAGGTGGGGTTGGCCCAGGTGTACGGCGCTCCCGGTACCGCGTCGGCGACGATCCTCACGCTCTGATGCGGTTCCCGATTCGGGGCCTGACCCGCGGACGTCGTTCTAAGATCCGGAAATGATCTTCGCGCGCAGCCCCCGTCGCCCGGCCCGGCCTTTGCTCGGTGTCGCTGCAGCAACCGCGCTGACGGCCGGCGGCGTGCTGTCGGTCAGCGCGCCGGCGGTGGCGCAGGGCCCGCCGCCACCGCCGCTGCACAACGTCAAGTACTCGGTCTTCGCCGAGCAACCGTATTACGTGGACATCTACTACCGCGACGTCGATCCGCCGAACTGGGCCGCCTACAGCCACAACCCCTACCAGTTCAGCCCGAAGGTCAAGGCCCAGATCGGCCCCGATCAGCAGTGGAACCTGGACGTGCAACTGGCCGACCCGGATCGGTGGGCGATGGTCACGGCGACCAGCGGCCTCGGCGAGGCGAAGCCGAACATTCACTGCGTGCTCGCGGTGGACGGGGTGGTCGTCGCCACCAATCAGGGACCGAAGGGCGCGCTCTGCTCGATTCGGAACTGGTGAGCATCTGACGGACCCGTGCGATCGGCGGGGCGCGGTTCACCTTCCAGTTGGCGAATCCACTTCTCGCAGAACGCAAATGTTTCGGCGTGACCGGTCGTCATGCCGAGCGCCCGTTCCACCACCAGCGCCTGCGACACGCTGGTCGCGAACACCGTCCACACCACCGGTGGCACATCGCTGGTCATGGCGCCATAGCGCTGGAGCGCAGCGGCGATCGCCTTGTTCTGCTCCTCACGGAACCGTTCGGCGTAGTAGATGATCTCGGCGCGCAGCGCCTTGCGGTGATTGGCCAGACCCATGAACTCCATCGTCAGCCGCGTGGCCTCAGGCTGGGTGCTGAACCGCCACAGCGCCCACAGCGGCTGCGGCGACGCGAGCGCCTCGGTGAGCATTTCAAGGCCCGCCTCTGCCATTCGGCGAAACACCGCCAGGAACAGGTCTTCCATGGTGCGGAAGTAATAGTGCACGAGTTGTGGCTTGAGTCCGGCCTTGTCGGCCACCCGTCGCGACGTGACGGCCGCGTAGCCCTCCTCGAGGAGCAGCTGTTCGGCGGCGTCGAGCAGCACGCCGCGGTTCTTCGCGTCCGGCGCTCCGATCCTTCGCGCCGGCCCAGAAGCCGTTGTCATTTGATCATTTCTCTTTCCCGCCCCTTCCGACACGCCGATCGTAGTGGCGGGCCCGTCGTGTGATCTTGACCCCGACCTTAACCCCATGCTAAGCAAGTGCTCAGCACATTCAGCCAAGTAATTCATCGAGCGGCGCGGGCCGCTCATCACACGCGGGTAAGCGTCGACCCTGGAGGGCCTACAGACCATGACCACAGACTTCGATTCGGTTGACTACTTCACCGATCCCTCCCTCGTTCCCGACCCGCACCCCTACTACGACCACATCCGCTCGAAGGACCCGATCTGTTGCCCGATCAACAACGGCGTGCTCGCGGTGACCGGTTGGGAGGCCGCCAACAGCGTCTACAAGGACAGCGAGAACTTCTCCTCCTGTGTCGCGGTGATGGGGCCGTTCACGCCTATGCCGTTCACGCCCGAGGGCGACGACATCTGCGAGCAACTGGAAAAACACCGCACTGAAATCCCAATGTTCGAGCACATGGTCACGATGGACCCGCCGCAGCACACCGACGCCCGGTCCATCCTGGCCCGGTTGTTGACTCCCAAGCGCCTCAAGGAGAACGAGGACTTCATGTGGCGGTTGGCCGACCGCCACATCGACGAGTTCATCGCCGACGGCAAGTGCGAATTTCTCGCCGCGTACGCAAAACCGTTCTCGCT
Source organism: Mycobacterium sp. IS-3022 (assembly GCF_001500065.1). GTDB lineage: Bacteria > Actinomycetota > Actinomycetes > Mycobacteriales > Mycobacteriaceae > Mycobacterium. The sequence continues at coordinate 201,654 of NZ_LQIN01000012.1, read as the reverse complement.
GTTGGTCGTTGCCGACCTGCTCGGTGTTCCCGAGGAGGACCATGAGGCGTTCCGCGAGTCGTTCGGCGCCCAGCGTCCCGGGTCGAACATCGGCGGCCTTGATCACGAGGTGATCGCAACCAACCCGCTGGAGTGGGCGGACGAGAAGTTCGCGCGCTACATCGAGGAGCGCCGCGAGTCGCCGCGTGACGACGTGCTCACCTCGATCGCCACCGCGAAGTATCCGGACGGTTCGACGCCCGAAGTGGTCGACGTGGTCCGCACCGCGACGTTCCTGTTCGCCGCCGGCCAGGAGACCACCGCCAAGCTGCTCGGCGCCGCCATGCGGGTGCTCAGTGACCGGCCCGATATCCAGCAGCAGTTGCGAGACGACCGCAGCCTGATCCCGGTCTTCATCGAGGAGTGCCTGCGGATGGACAGCCCGGTGAAGAGCGTATTCCGGATGGCCCGTAAGACAACGACTCTCGGAGACGTCCCGGTGCCCGCGGGGACGACGGTGATGGTCAGCCCCGGTGCGGCCAACCGCGACCCGAAGCGGTTCGACAACCCGCACGAGTTCTCCCTCGACCGCAAGAACGTACGCGAGCACATCGCGTTCAGCCGGGGCATCCACTCGTGTCCTGGCGCTCCGCTCGCGCGTGTCGAGGGCCGGGTGTCGATCGAGCGCATCCTCGATCGGATGGCCGACATCACGGTCAGCGAGGAGAAGCACGGGCCGATCGATGCCCGTCGCTACGTCTACGAGCCCACGTTCATTCTGCGTGGGCTGACCGAGATCAACATCGAGTTCAAGCCGATCGGCTGACTCGGCAGGGACGCCGAAACTGCGGAGCGATCGTACTTTTCGCGCGGTTTCGGCGCTCTGTGCGCAGTCTCGGCGTTCTAGCAGAACGGCTCAGAGGTCGCCGCGCTCCCAGTACGTCCGGCCGTCCTTCGACACGCAGGTCAGGAAGAGGCCGTCCGGGGCCTGCGCGACATCGCCGTCCAGAGCGGGGCACAGATCGTTCTCCATCTTGACGCCGTGCATCACCGGTGAGCGGAACCAGCGCGGCTCGTAGCGTCGCGGAGATCCGCAGAACACCAACCGCCCCCACGACGTCACCCCGAACACGTAGTAGGTGGTGTTGTTGCAGTAGGAACCCAGCACGACGCCCGGCCGAATGCCCGGCGTGCAGTTCGGGTGGTTGCACTCCGCACCGGGCGGTGGCAGCGGCGGTAGCGCGGGTTGCGCGGCCGCGGGCGGCGCAACGGCCATCAACGCGGGAGTCACCAGGGCAGCCAACACTGCGACGACGGATCGCACTGCGACATTCTCACATACGAACGGAACGAAATTCTCCCTTTCGGAGAGGATATGTACTGGCCACGATAGGCTTTCGGCATGCGTGCAGTAGGTCTGGCCGCGAGCGCCGCGGCAATCGCTCTGGCCGGAAGTGTGGGCACCGCGACGCCGGCGTACGCCGACGATTTCGGGGTCGCACTCAACGGCACCTACCGCGTGATGTCCGACGGCGAATGGGCGAAGCGAGGCATGGCGCCCGGTGGTGCCGACGTGTTCTTCGACCAGCAGACGGTGGTTCAAACCTGGACCGTCAGCACCAGCTGCATCAGTCCGATCGAGTGCATCGGCGAGGTGAAAAGCGACCGCGGCTGGACCGGAACCATTCGGCTCAAGGACTTCTGGTATGTCGACCACGACATCCCGAACTGGTTACCGTGCCCCGACGGCAGCTTCGCGCCCGGCCACCAGAAGTTCATCCTCATGGGGTTCAACCCGGCCAGAAACGAACGCGACACCCACGAAACTGATTTCCTCATGGGGCGCGACCAGACCAAGGGCCCGAGCGGCGCCTGCGGCAGCAACCAGCCCGTGGTGATCGAGATGCCCGTGAAGATGCAGAGGGTGTGATCGCCGCTCGCGCACAGGCGGTTTCGTAACCGGATCCCTGCGATCAGATCAGGTCGGCAACAGGTCCTTCCACGACTTGGCTTCGTTGCCGGCGAGATTCGTCTGCTGCTGCAGCAACCCGTCGGGAGTCATGTACTCCCCCGTCTGCGGGTTGTAATGCGCGACGGCTACCGAGGAGCCACCGGATTCGTTGGCGCCGTGAGCACTCGGCGCAACAGGCAGCGCTCCACCAGGCGCGGCCGGCGGCGGCGGGATCGGCGTCCCGTTGATGGAGTTACCGGGCGGTGGCGGCGGGGCTACCGGTGCGTGAAACGGCATCGGCGCCGGGACACCGGGCGCGGCGACACCCGGGCCCGGAGCGGGCCCGTGCGCACCGGCAACCGGCGGCGGTGGCGGCGGCATTCCGGGCGGCGTTCCCGACGGGGCTGCACCCGGCGGTAGCGGAGTCCCCTCCACCGGTGCGTAGAGCCGCTCGGAGAAGTCCACCCGGTCGTCCGGCGGGACGCCCTGCGCAATCAGGCTCGGGTCGATCGGGTACGCCCCCAACGAGTGTTGGCGCATGGCCAATGGCTGATACCCCTCGGGATCGTCACAGATTTGGACGGTCGGCGCCCGCTTGCCGGGGTGTTCTATGCACGGGTAATTGCGTGCACCGCGCACTGCGATCGGCGAATCCTGCGGCAGCTTGCAGTACAGACCGTCCGGGGTGTCGATGGAGGTCATGTCCTCGGGGTTTCGCCAATGCGACGGCGGCAGGAAGCCGACCGTGCACGGCGGCGGGTCGTTGATGGTGAGCGCGAAATCACCGGTGGGCAGGCCGGTCGGATTGTTACCCGGCAGGCCGAACGACTGCTGTGCGGCGATGATGCCCGGGAAGATCACCAGCAGCTGCTCCAACGACGGGTTGTAGGTGACCAGGATCTGACCCACGGTGGTGAGGTTTGCCAGCAGAATCGGAAGCGTCGGCTTCACCTCGTTGAGAAGCGCCGAAACCTCTTGTGCGAAGCCGGGTCCCTGTTGCAATAACGTCCTGATCTGCGGGTCGTTTTGCTGTAGTTGACCGGTCACACCCGCAAGACTTCTCGCCCAGGTGCGGATCGAATCGGTCGTCTCGGCCTGCGAATCAAGCAGTGGGCCACTGTCATCGATCAGCGCGCGAGTCTGATCGGAGACGGTGCTGGCCTCCGCACTCACCTTGGCCGCAGAGTCCAGCAGCGACTGGAAATCCGGGCCGGCCCCGTTGAACGCCTTGAACGACTCGTCGAGCAGATCGGAGATCCTGTCCCCCGGGATGCTGCCGACCAGCTTGTTGATGCCCTCCAGCACCGGGCCGATCTCCTGCGGAATGGTGGTGTCCTCCACGGGGATTCGCGACCCGTCCCGCAGATACGGTCCGGAATCGGTACGCGGACGCAGATCTACGTACTGCTCGCCGACCGCGGAAACGCTGCGTACCTCCGCCTGCAAGTCCGCGGGAACCTTCGGCGACGTGTCGAGCGACAACGTGGCCTCGGCCCCGTTCTCGGTCAGCTTCACGTCTGTGACCTTGCCGATCTGCACCCCGCGGTAGGTGACGTTGCCGAAGCGGTAGAGGCCCCCCGCGGCAGGTAACTCCATGGTCACCTTCAACCGACCGATGCCGAGCAGCGTCGGCACCTGCATGTAGACGAACAACATCACCGTCACACCGACGATCGAGGCAATAGTGAAGATGATCAACTGATTTCGTACAAAGCGGGTCAGCATCAGCCACCGCCTCCCGGAGTCGGTTGGGCTTCCACCGGGGCGGGCGGTGCCGACTCCCCGGCTCCGTACGGTCCCGCGAAGATCTCCGCCGACGTGCTGATCGTCGCTTGCGGCAGCCAGGGCGCTGCCGGTGGCGGCGGCGACACCGGAAGCAGAGGTTCGGTGACCGTCGGCATCGGCGGCGCGGTCGCGGGGTCGGCCGGTGGCGCGCCGTCGGGCGGCGGCGGAGTCGGGGGCGGCGCGACACCCAGTGACATCGGGCTGTACGAGTAGTTGGCGTAGTACGGATCACCCGGCGCCGGAATCAACCTGGCGTTCTCGTCGCCCCACCGGGTGCCGAGCAGCAGCGTCCTCTTCAGTCGTGGATAGGTGAGGTCGAACGTGGCGAACAGGTTGATGTAATCCCCGCGCGTGATCCGGTCGGCGAACGTCGGGCCGTACGGGAATGCGGTGGCCCACAGCAGCGCGAGGTTCAGGTCCGGTCCGATGTCGGCGAGTGCGCCGAGGGCGGGCCCGAGGTTCTCGAGATCCTTCACCAGGGCATCGCCCGCATCGTTGACCAGTCCGGCTGCGGTATCGCCGAACTGTCCCAGCTTCTGCAGCGCAGTGGTCAGCTTTGGCCGTTCCCGGATCAGCACATCGAGTGCCGGCGGAATCTCCTTGAGCGCACGGTCGATCGCGTCGCGTTGCCCAGCGAATGTGCCCGCCACCCGATTGAGTTGTTGGATCGACGCGATGATGTTGTCGCGCTGCGCGTCAAGGACACCCACGAAGTTGTCGAGCCGAGTAAGCAGTTCGCGAATCTCCGGTTCCCGGCCGGACAACGCGGTGTTGAAGTTGTGAATGACGTCGCCGATCTGGCCGAGCCCGCCGCCGTTGACGACGGTCGCCAGCGAGGACAGCGTCCGCTCGGTGGATGGATAGGTCGACGAGTCGCTCAGCGGGATCGTCGCTCCCGGTTGGAGCCGGCCTTGCGGCTCTTCGCCCAGCGGGGGGTTGAGCGCGAGGTGCATCGAGCCCAGCAGGCTGGTCTGTCCGACCGTGGCCACCGCGTTCGCGGGCACTGCGACGTCGGGTTTGACCGAGATCTCGACGTCGGCGTGCCAGTCGTCGACCGTCATCTTGCGGACGCTGCCGACCACCACGTCGTCGATCATAACCGGCGAGTTCGCTTCCAGCGTCGCCACATTGGCGACCTCGACGTGGTAGGTGGCGGCGTCCGGCCCTCGTCCCACGGCTCCAGGCAATGGCAGCGAGTTCACTCCCTGAAACGAGCAGCCGGTCACCATCAGCGCCAGGCAGGATCCGGCGATCACCAATCGCTTCGCGTGTCCGCGGGTCATGCTGGCGGCGCCCCTTCCGCAGGCAACAGGGGTGTGTTCGGCGCGACCGGCGGCGGAGCGCCCGGCGCCGGGGTCGGCGGGAGCAGCATGCCCTCGACGGTCTGCGGTTGCGCGGGCACATTGCTCAACACGTTCGGTGGAGGGGGAATCGGGGCGCCGGGGAACAACGGCGGCGACGGGATCGCCGGCGCATCATCGTCGGGCTTGTAGAGGCCGGGCGGTCCCGGCGGCTTCGGACCCCAGCCGGGCGGCGGCGGCACGTCCCCCGCACCGGTGTAGGCGGACACCGTGGGCGGTGGTTCGGGCGGGTCGCCCGGGCCCGCGCCCCCCGGCGCGAGCTTCGGATCCGTGTAGATGAGCCGGTCGGGGCTGACGGCCGGACGCAGATAGGCGTTGATCGGCAACGGAATGTTGTTGACGTTGAGCAGTCGCAACACCGGGCCCAGATACTGCGCGCACAGCTTCGCGGTTTCCGGTGCGGTGGTGTTGGCGACCGCCCCGATCATGCCGCAGAACATGTCCACCGGGCTCGAGAAGTTGACGATCGAGAACGCCCCGGTCACCGAACCGCCGTTGGGGTAGTAGATGTTGTTGAAGTTCGCGATCGCGTTGGGCGTGATGTGCAGCACGTTCTCCAGCGCCAGGTGGTTGTCGACCAGGATCTGGGTGAGGTTGGCCAGCCGCTGGACCTGCTCGGTGGTCTGCGCCCGGCTGCCCGCGACGAAGCGCTGTACCTCTCCGATGGCCACCGACAGATTCGACAGGGCCGCATCGAGATCCGACCTGCTGTCGTCGAGCACGCTCGTCAAGGTCGCCAACCGATTCTGGAACATCACGATCTGCTCCTTGCTGTCACGCAGCGCGGAGACGAAGATCTGCAGATTCTTGATGATGTCGACGATGTTGCCGCTGCCTTCGGCGAAGATCCTTGCCGCCCCGGACAGTTGGGACAGCGTCTGACGCAGCTTGTCGCCGTTGCCCCCCATCGCGTTGGCCGCGCTGTCGATGAACCGGGACACCGACGTGTCCGAAACACCGGTCTGCGGACCCAATTCAGTTGACAGGCGCATCAACTGGGTCTTGACCTCGTCCCACTCCACCGGAACGGCGGTCCGGTCGCTGGGGATGACCGCGCCGTCGGGCATGGTCGGCCCATCCCCCTTGCGGTAGGCCGGGGTGAGTTGCACGTAGCGGGCCGCGACGAGGTTCTGCGCGACGATCACCGCCTTGGCGTCGGCCGGAACCGGCACGCCCCGATCGACTTTGAGCGTCATCTTGGTCTCGGTGCCCTGGGGGGTGATGGATTCGATCGTGCCGACCTGCACACCCGAAACGCGGACCTCGTCGCCGGGATAGATCGCCGTCGCCGTGGGGAAATAGGCGGTGATGGTGGTCGGCCCGAAGTACATCTGGCGCACCAGGAAGGCCGCGCCGGCGATCAGACCGATGGCCAGCAGGATCGCGGTGCTGACCTTCAGCCGCTTACGGGTTGCCATCATCGGGAAGGTCTCCTGGCTGCGGAATACCGTTGCGGGGGAAGGGCAACTCGGCCCGCGGGCCGGCCTGGTCCGGTGGCTGACCGGCGTTCATGCCACGCCGGAAGCCGAACGCGTAATCGAGGAACGGCTGCAGGATCTGCCCGAACACCAGGTTGGGCACCAACGCGTTGTAATAGGCGCCGTTGGCCACGATCTCGCCCTGCGTCAAATAGTATTTGGCGGCTCCGGGCAACATCTTGGCGAGATTGTCCCGGTTCTTCTCGAGCATCGCGGTGACCGTGTTCAGCTGCTCCAATGTCGGGGCCAGTTCCTTCTCGTTGTCGGCGACCAGGCCGGTCAGCTCCTGAGAAACCGCCGCAGTGGCGTTGAGCAGGCTGGTGATCGCGTAGCGGCGTTCGTTGAGCACCGCGAGCAGATCGTTGGAGTTGAGGATCAGCTCGTTGACCTGCTTGCTGCGCTCGGCGAAGATGCCGGTGACGTCACCGGCGGTCCGCAGCAGCTCTGCCAGGCTCTCGTTGCGGTTGTTGAGCGACTGGGACAACCGTGACAAGCCGTCGAATGTCGGACCCAGTTGCGGCGCAACCTGATCGAGGGTGGCCGCGAGCGTATCCAGGGACTGGTTGAGCGTGTCGGTGTCCGTCGCGGCGGTGTTCGCCGTCAGCTCGCTGACCGCGTCGGTCAGCGAATACGGCGAGGAGGTCCTCGACGTCGGGATCGGCTTGCTGCGATCCAAGGTGCCGCTTCCATCCGACTCCAGGGCCAGCACGCGCTCGCCGAGCAAGGTCCCGGTGCGGATGTGCGCGGTGGTGTCCGAGCCGAGGGCGTACTTGCTGTTGATCGTGAAGCCGACCAGCGCATCCCCGTTCACGAGCTCGACCGACGAGACCGAGCCGACCTTGATACCGGACACGGTGACGTCGTTACCGCCGACGAGACCGCCGGCCTCGGTGAACAACGCCTCGTACCGCAGCGAGGTCGCCCAGGAAATCAGCCGTTCGGGCTGCAGGCCGACCGTGATGACCAAAATGATCAGGACGACGCCGATGAAGCCCGCCCTCATCAGCTGCGCTCCGCGGTACTTGAGCATTACTCGTCCACACACCTTCCCGTTTCTTGCCTGATCCACGGGAACACCACGGTGCGTCCCTCGAGATCACTCGCTCGGAACGTGACACCGCAGATGTAATACGGGAAGAACGCACCGTAGGCGCCGACGCGCGCCAGCTTTCGGTAGATCTCGGGTAGACGCTGGATGGTGGCGTCGAGCCGCTCGAGGTCGTTGTTGACGTTCGGGGCGAGCCGAGCGAGCTGATCGACGGTGTTGTTCAGCGGCGAACGGGCGCGGCCGAGCAGGTCGGCCAGCGATGTCGTCCCATTGTCCAGCGACTCGATCGCGGTACCGATCGGATCGCGGTCCGCGGCCAGCCCCTTGATCAGTTGCTCGAGTTTGTCAATGGCTCCGGAGAACTCGTCGCCGTCCTTGGACAGCGTGTCGAGGACGGTTTTCAACTCGTCGATCAGCTGCTCGATGACCTGGTTGTTGTCGGCGAGCGAATTGGTGAACGACGACGACTTCGAGAGCAGCGATTCGAGGGTGCCGCCCTGGCCCTGCAGGATCTGGATCAGTGAGGAGGTGAGACCGTTGACATCCTCCGGATTGAGGCCCTGGATAACGGGTTTCAGGCCGCCGAGCAACAGGTCGAGGTCGAGCGCGGGGGCGGTGCGGCTTTCCGGGATCTGGGCGCCGGCGGGCAGAATCCGCGCGGAGTCCGGCGTGTCTATGAGCTCGAGGTAGCGGTCGCCGACGAGATTGAGATAGCGGATCGCGGCCTTGGTACCGGTGGTCAGCTTGGTGTTGCGGTCGGCATCGAATTTGACCAGTACCTTCCGATCGGCTTGCAGTGAAACGTCCTGCACGGTGCCGACGCGGATACCGGCGATCCGCACGCTGTCGCCTGCCTTGAGCCGCGACGCGTCGTTGAAGACGGCCGAATAGCCCTCCGTGGAGCCGGTTCTGGACTCACTGAACACCACGAACAGGAAGGCGGTCAGCACCGCCATCACCAACCCGAAGATGCTGAATTTGATCAGCGTGCCTGTTGATCGCGTCATCCCGGCATCCCAATCTGCGCGGTGTTGCGGGGCGGACCGTCGAGTGGCCCGAAGAGCCAGTTCTTCAGCCCCTCCGAGTTGAGCAGGATGCCCGCGTTCCCGTACTGCTGGGGGTTGGAGCCGACATCACCGATGAGCATCGGCGGCACGAACTCCGGTTCCAGTTCGGGCAGATGCAGCTCGTCGCAGTAGTCGCGGCCACCGCTCTTGGCGGCAACCTTCGGCAGATCGCGCGGATAGCGATACCGTTCCACGCCGAGCGTCAGGCCCGCGTTGACGAGGATCCCGGAGTATTGCGGCGGGGACTTGGCGAACGGGATCAGGCCTCCGACACCGCACCGCAGCGAGGCCCTGTAGGTGTTGAGCAGTTCAGCGGTCGGCACCAGCACATGTGCCACATCGGCGATCCCCTGGCGGTTACCTCCGATGACTTCGTTGCCGAGGTCGGCCAGACCGATTGCGCTGATGAGGAATTCGTCGAGGTTCTGCTGCTGGTCGACGATCGAGTTGCTGATCTGTGTCGTGCTCTGGATCGTCGACATCAGATCCGGCGCCGCGTCGCCGTAGGCGGTGAACGTCGGCACTGCGGCCTCGATGTCGTGGGCCAGATTGGGCAGGCTGGGTTCGATCTTCGCCAACAACGCGTTGAAGTCGACCAGCGTCTGGCCGAACTTCTCGCCGCGGCCGTTGAACGCCGTCGCGATCGCACCGAGCGTCTGGTTGAGCTTGGCGGGGTCGATCTTGTCGAGCACCTGAACCAGTTGCTGGAACACCGTGTTGATCTCGACCGTGACGTGCTTGCTCTGGATGACCTGCCCTGGGCGCAGCGTTTCGGACGCCGGATCTTGCGGCGCGTTCATCTGGACGAATTTCGCACCGAAGACGGTCGTCGATGTGATGTCGACGTTCACGTTGTTCGGAATGAGGTGCAGCGCAGAGCGATCCATTGCCAGGTGAAGGGCCGCCGTGCCGTCGGGACGCCTTTCTATCTTGTCGACCTGACCCACCTGGACGCCGCGCATCTTGACCTTGGCATCGGGGTTCATGACCAGCCCGGCGCGATCCGAGATCACCGTCACCGGAACGGTGTCGGCCCAATCGCCCCGGAACAGGCTGACGGCCAGGGCGATGATCAGGCCGATGGCCACGATCAAGCCCAGGCCCGTCAAGGGGCGAACGACACTGCTCTTCATCGGCGCGACCTTATCCCGAGAGGTTGAAGTTGCCGTTGGAACCGTAGATGGACAAGGAGACCAGCAGGGTGACCGAGACGACGACGACCAGTGAGGTGCGTACCGCGTTGCCGACCGCGACCCCGACACCAGAGGGGCCGCCGGAGGCGAAGTAGCCAAAGTAGGTGTGGATCAACAAGATCGTGATCGCCATCAGCACTGCCTGCAGAAACGACCACAACAGGTCGATCGGATTCAAGAAGGTGTCGAAGTAGTGGTCATAGAGACCACCGGACTGGCCGAACAACACCACCGTGGTGAACTGGCTGGCGACGAAGGACAAGATCACCGCAATCGAATACAGCGGCGTGATCGCCACCATCCCGGCCACAATCCGAGTACTGACAAGGTATTCCACCGGTCGGATCGCCATCGATTCCAGCGCGTCGATCTCCTCGTTGATGCGCATCGCGCCCAACTGCGCGGTCACTCCAGCCCCGAACGTGGCCGCCAAGCCGATCCCGGCCACCACCGGCGCGGCGATCCGCACGTTGATGAACGCCGCCAAGAACCCGGTCAGCGCCTCGATTCCGATATCACCCAACGAGCTGTAGCCCTGCACCGCCAGCGTGCCGCCGGCGGCCAACGTCAAAAACCCCACGATCGCGACCGTGCCGCCGATCATCGCCAATGTGCCCGCACCCATGGAGATCTCGGCGATCAACCGCACGATCTCCTTGCGGAAATGCACCGCCGCATGCGGCACTCCGGCCAACGCCCGAAGGTAGAACAACATGTGATCGCCGATGCGACCCAAGAACTCCACCGGCCGCTTGGCGCCGCGCGTCAGGCGCGGATAGGTGCTGCGGATAACCGCCACTGTGCCCATCGACAACCCGCCCTAGCCCGTCGTCATCCGGATACCGATCGCCGTGACCACCACATTGATCACGAACAACGCCATGAACGCATAGACCACCGTCTCGTTGACCGCGTTACCGACCGCCTTGGCGCCACCCCCGGTGATCGTCAAACCCCGAAAACAAGCCACCAGACCGGCGATCAACCCGAACAACGCGGCCTTGACACACGAGATGATCACCTCGGGCACCCCGGTCAACAAGGTGATCCCCGCGGCGAACGCCCCCGGGTTCACATCCTGAATGAACACCGAAAACGTGTAACCACCGAGGATCCCGATGATCACCACCAAACTGTTGAGCAGGAGAGCGACCAACCCTGAAGCAAGCATCCTTGGCGTCACCAGCCGCTGCACCGGGTTGATACCCAGCACCTCCATCGCGTCGATCTCCTCGCGGATCGTGCGCGAACCCAGATCGGCACACATCGCCGTCGCCCCCGCACCGGCCACGATCAACACCGTCACGATCGGACCCACCTGCGTCACCGCACCGAACGCCGCACCCGCCCCCGACAGATCAGCAGCACCCAACTCCCGCAACAAGATGTTGAGCGTGAAACTCACCAGCACCGTGAACGGAATCGCCACCAACAACGTCGGCGCCAACGACACCCGCGCAATGAACCAACACTGCTCCAAGAACTCCCGCCACTGAAACGGCCGCCGAAACACAAACCGCACCGCATCCGCCGACATCGCGAACAACGCGCCGACCGCCTGCATCGGCCCAGCCAGATTCCGCAACGGCGGCAAGCCGGCTGACCAGCGCTCCGGCCCACTACCCTGCGCCATTGCCGTCTCCTTCCAGGATGGTCACCGCCGCGACCGCGGTTGGCCCGCCAATGTTATGGGCAAGGCCGATCCGGGCGCCGTCCACCTGGTTCACGGCTTCACCGCGAAGTTGTGCGAACAGCTCGACACATTGCGCGACACCTGTCGCGCCGGGCGGATGCCCCTTGGCCTTCAGTCCTCCGCTCGGGTTCACGGGCAACCCCCCGCCGATAGTCGTCACTTCCGCTTCGACGAGTTTGTGGCCCCCGAACCTCTCGGCGAATCCCAGATCTTCATAGCTGATCAGCTCGATGCCCGTAAAGAAATCGTGAACTTCAGCAACATGAACATCTCCAGGAACAAGACTGGCCATCTCAAAAGCCTGCTTGGCGGCCCGCACCGTCGCGGGCATCGTCGTCATGTCCGCTTTGTGTTGGTGCATCACGGAGTCGAGGCCCAGGCCGACGCCCCGAATCCAGACCGGGCGGTTGGTGAATCGGTCGACGACGTCTTCCGCGGCGAGCACGAGGGCGGCCGCGCCGTCGCTCTGGGGCGCGCAGTCGTAGAGCCGAAACGGAGTGACGATGATCGGCGCTTCCATCGCTTGTTCCATTGTGATCTCGAATCGCAGCCGCGCCTTGGGGTTGTTCGCGCCGTGCCGATGGTTCTTCACGGCCACCATGGCAAGGTGCTCAGGTGTCGCGGGCGACTCATGCAGGTAGCGACGGACGTGCAACGCGAAGCCGGCGGGCGAGACCACGCCGAGCGGGTAGTCCCAGGCCATGTCGCGGGCCATCGCCTCCCACTGCCACAACATGTCTCGTGACGTGGTGTCGCGCAGCTTGTCGGCACCCATCACCAGTGCGACGTCGAACGCCCCCGAGGCGACGCCGAACAATGCGTTGCGGATCGTGTCGTTGCCTGTGGCGCAGGAGTTCTCGACGCGGGTCACCGGCAGGTCGGGCAGTCCGAGCGTGTCGGCCAGGATGCCTGCCGGGAAGCCGTCGGCGGTGCCCATCGCGCCGAACCAGGCGGCCTGCAGGTCCGATCTGTTCAGGCCCTTGTCGACGCTGGCCGCGCAGTCGGCGAACGCCATCGGCAGAAGATCCTTGAGCCCGAGCGCGAAATGCTCACCGAACGTGGTCATTCCGGCGCCGACAACCGCTACCCGTCTCATGCCGCCACCGACTCCGGCTCGAACATGTAACCGTAGTCGGGCACCCCGGACCGCACGGCGACGCGGCGCAGCGCCAGTCGGCCGCGGGTGCCGATGTCGACCGACCCCGGCTCGGCTCCGGTCACCTTCACCAGCGCCCGCACGCCGACTCCGTCGAGCTCCACGATCACCAGCGAGTAGGGCGACCGCAGCCCCGGCACCGGAATGTGCACCGTCGCCTCGGTGTACACGGTCCCGGTGCGCGGCAACGGAATCAGCTCGTAGCCCGTCGACAGCGTGCCGGTGTCGGCCAACCGGTAGCGGGGCGGGAAATCCAGCTCCCCGGAATCGGGATGACGACCGGCTTCCCAGCGCACCTTGGCTTCGAAGGCCCGCTCGTAGGCGGCCAGCGAAATGGGAATCTCGGCGTCCCCGACGACCGTTCCCTCTGGTTGGGGACGTGCCGTCGGCTCACGCCGGTGCAACTCGGCGACACCGCCGGTGACCGTGATGCCCGAGAGGCTGGCCTGTTCGACGGCGACGAGGGGGCCGGTCGAATTCCGTTCGGACATCCCGGCCAACGCGAACAAGCTGGCACTGGCGCCGGTGGTCGGCAACTCGGGCGGGTCACCGAGCGTCAGCTCGGCCGCCCAGGCATGGTCGACGCCCGCGACCGCAGCCGGGGTATCGAGCCAAGCCGCTTCCAACGAGGCGATGAGACCTCGTTCGTGTAGGAGTCGAGGGTCGCCGTAGTCGTGCACATCGCCGGTCGCCTTGCGCGTGCGCACCGGAAGGCTGCGCGCCACGCGGGCGGCCGTGCGTACCTGCAGTCCGCGCTCCGCGGTCAGGATCGCGGCCGCTCCCGCCGGGTCGAGGTCGGTGCCGATGATCAACGTCCGTGGCCGCGCCGAGCTGACCGCGTCCAGCGTCGCGGGGGCACCGCCGAGTCGCTCGTCGACCTCCAGTTCCGGGTCGAGCCCCAGCCCGGCAAGCAGAACCGCGGCGTTGCTGCTGTCCAGCAACGGCAGATCGCGGCTGACCAGCACCACGCGCTCCACGGCTCCGCTGGCGATCAACGCCGCCCGGCCCGCCTCGACGGCCAAGGTGATCGCGTCCTCGTCGTCGCCGGGCACGCGGCGTTGGGGCGTACCCCAACACGGCAGGTACGTGCCGATCGACGCGACAAAGGGCATTGGGACTCTTCCTCGAACTTAGGTGACCGCGCCGGCCGTCTTGAGCTCGATGATGCGGTCCCAATCCAACCCGAGTTCCAGCAAAATTTCGTCGGTTTGCTCGGCGAAGCCGGGCGCGGGCCCCGATTGCGGAGCGGCGACATCGAACTGCACGGGGTTTGCGACCAGCTCGAGTTCGCCCGCCTGCACCAGGTACTCGTTCGCCCGGATCTGCGCGTCCTCGGCGGCCTGCAGGGTGTCCTGCACCGGTGCCCACGGTCCGAGCAGCGTCGCGAACCGCTCGCTCCACTCGGCCAGCGGCCGCTTGGACATCGCCTCCTTGAGGATCTCGGCGGCCGTCTCGGTGTTCTCCGCGATCGACTCGACCGTTGCGAACCGCGGATCGTCGGCGAGCTCGTCGAGGTCCATGTGCTTGCAGACGTCGGCCCAGAACTTGGTGGGCTGCATCATCACGAACGAGATGTAGCGGTCGTCGGCGGTCGGGTAGAGCCCGACGAGCGGGTTGATCGGCGAGCCGTGCACACCGGGCGGGAAGGCCTCCATGCGCTGGCCGAGATGCTTGGTCAGGGCGACGGTGTGCCCGAGCGACCACAGCCCGCTGCCGAGCAGCGAGACGTCGACCACCGACGGCTCGCCGGTGCGTTCGCGTTTCAGCAGCGCCGCGGCGATCCCGCCGGCCAGGTTCGTACCGGAGATCGTGTCGCCGTAAGCAGGTCCAGGAGGCCCGACCATGCCCGGCGTGCCGGGCGGCGTGATCGTCGCCGCGGTGCCGGCCCGGCACCAGAACGCGGTCATGTCGTACCCGCCCTTGACCGACTCCTCGCCGCGCGGGCCCAGCGCGCTGCCGCGGGCGTAGATGATGTTGGGATTCACGGCGCGGATGTCGTCGACGTCGATGCCGAACTTCTGCCGATGCCCGGGCAGGAAGCTGGTCAGGAAGACGTCGGCGCGACGGGCGAGCTCCAGCAGGATCTCGCGCCCCTCGGGCACCGACATGTCCAGGCCGATGCTGCGCTTGCCCCGGTTGGCGTGCTCGATGTTGGGGTTCGGGTCGCCTTCGACGCGCAGCAGGCCGGTCTGCCGCAGCCCGCGCTGCGGGTCGCCCGTCACCGCGTGTTCGACCTTGACGACGTCGGCGCCCCACTCGCGCAGCACCGCGCCTGCGGACGGAACGAAGCCATACATCGCGACTTCGAGGACGCGAATCCCCTCGAGCGGCCTGCTCATCAATTCACCACCGTTGCAAACGTCTTGGATTCCAGGAACTCCTCGAGTCCCGCCGTGCCCATCTCTCGGCCGATGCCGGACTGTTTGTATCCGCCGAACGGGCTGTCGGGGCTGAAGTAGTTGCCGCCGTTGATCGAGAAGGTGCCCGTGCGGATCCGACGCGCGACGGCCAGCGCCCTGTCCTGGCTGCCGAACACCGCGCCCGACAGTCCGTAGATCGAGTTGTTCGCGATCCGCACCGCATCGTCATCGTCGTCGTAGGCGATGACGACGAGTACGGGACCGAACACTTCCTCCTGCGCGATCTCGCTGTCGGGATCGACGTCGGTCAGCAGCGTCGGCGTATAGAAGTAGCCGGGGTCGACCTTGCCACCGCCGGTCACCAGCGTCGCGCCGGCCGCCACGGCCCGCTTGACCATGCTGTCGACCTTGTCGCGCTGCTTCTCGCTGATAAGTGGCCCCATGTACGTCTGGGGGTCGGCCGGGTCGCCGTAACGCACGAGGCCGAAGTTGTTCTTGATCAGCTCCACGATCTCGTCGTGGTGCGAACGCGGCACCAGCAGCCGCGACGTCAACGCACAGCCCTGGCCGGCATGGGTCACCATGCTGAACGCACTGAACAGCGCGGCCGTGTTGAAGTCGGCGTCGTCGAGGACGATCGCCGCCGACTTGCCGCCCAGTTCGAGGAACACCTTCTTCAGCGTCTCGCTGGCGGCCGCCATGATCCGGCGGCCGGTCGGCGTGGAGCCGGTGAACGTCACCATGTCCACGTCCGGGCTGGTGGTCAGCGCTGCGCCGACGTCAGGGTCGGCCCCGCTGAGCACGTTGACGACGCCGGCCGGGATGTCGGTGTGCTGGACGATCAGCTCACCGAGCGCCAGGGTGATCAGCGGGGTGTCGGGCGCGGACTTGAGGATCACCGTGCACCCGGCCGCCAACGCGGGCGCCAGCTTCGCGAGCGCGAGCTGGTTCGGATAGTTGTAGGCGATGATCGCCGCCACCACACCGGCGGCTTCCTTCTCCACCCAGCGGTGGTGCTGCATGCCGCGGCTCTCGATATTGCCGAGATCCTCGGTCAGTGGATAGCTCTTCAACAGCTCGGCGTAGTAGCGCACGATCTCGATGGGTTGGTCCAGCTGCGCGCCCCGGCAGAGCGCCTCGGTGGCACCGACTTCGGCGATCGTCAGCGCGGCGAGCTCGTCACGGTGTTCGACCAGTGCCCGATGGAACTGTTCGAGGCAACGGATGCGCAGTTCGGTGTTCGTCGACCAGTCGGTCTCGTCGAACGCGCGGCGTGCCGCACTCACGGCGACTTCGGCGTCGGCGACCGTGGCGTCCGGCGCATGACCGAGCACCTCGCCGGTGGCGGGGTTGATGGATGGAAACGTCCGGGACGTCTCGAGTAGCTTTCCGCCGATCAGCAGCCGCCGCTCGACAGCGGCTTCCGGAGCCGCTTCGTCACCCGAGATGGTCGTCGCTTCCTGCATCATCCTCCTCAGCAGCCATCGCCAGCGTGGTTAATGTGCTTGTGGTGTGATGGAAACTTCATTCTCATCACCGGCGAATCATACATTCGCCTGGAGAGAACTCAAGGAAATGGCGGGAATCGCCACTGCCTGCGGTTAACGGTGCGACAATCGGCCCCCAACCGTCTCACCAGTGCGAATCGCAGCGGTGTCGTGTCTTGCGGAGTTGCAAGACGCGAGAGTACGGTTCTCATAATCGAAAGGACGATTCTTGATGGGCGGAGGCCAGGCGGAGTCATGAAGAACGCCGTCGTGACCGGAGGTGGTTCGGGCATCGGACAGGCCGTGGCGCACCGCTTACGCGCTGACGGCATGCACGTTGCCGTCATCGACATAAACCCCCCGAACAACCCCTCGGAAGAAGAGTTCGCCTTCACCGCGGACGTGACCGACCGCGCTCAGGTCGAGGAGGCGCTCGGCGCGGTGCGCGCCCAACTCGGACCGGTGACGGTTCTGGTGAACGCCGCCGGCATGGAGAAGTTCAAACGCTTCACCGATCTCACCTTCACCGACTGGCAACGCGTGATCGACGTCAACCTCAACGGGGTATTCCACTGCATCCAGGCCGTGCTGCCCGACATGGTCGAGGCCGGGTGGGGCCGCATCGTCAACATCTCCTCGTCGAGCACCCATTCCGGACAGCCCTACATGTCGTCATATGTGGCGGCCAAGTCGGCGGTCAACGGGCTGACGAAGTCGCTTGCGCTGGAATACGGGCCCAGCGGCATCACGGTCAATGCGGTGCCTCCGGGATTCATCGACACACCGATGCTGCGCAAGTCCGAGCAGCGCGGCTACCTGGTGGTGCAACAGAACATCGACACCACGCCGGTGCGCCGGATCGGCAGGCCGGAGGACATCGCGGCCGCATGCGCGTTCCTGGTGTCCGAGGAGGCGGGCTACATCACCGGGCAGATCTTGGGCGTCAACGGCGGCCGAAACACATAGCGAGCGAAGACAACAGGAAAGGATCTCGAGTGGGACGCGTACAGGGCAAGGTCGCATTCGTCACCGGTGCGGCGCGTGGGCAGGGGCGTAGCCACGCGGTACGGCTGGCCGAGGAAGGCGCCGACATCATCGCGGTGGACCTCTGCGAGAACATCGACACCATCGGCTACCCGATGGCCACCCCGGAGGATCTCGAGGAGACCGCGGCCTTCATCGAGAAGACCGGTCAGCGCGTGGTCACCGCCAAGGCCGACGTGCGCGAGGCCTCGCAGTTGAAGGCCGCGCTGGAGGACGGTATCTCCCAGCTGGGCGGACTCGACATCGTCGTCGCGCAGGCCGGCGTCGCGGGGATGAAAGGCCAACCGCCCCTTCAGGCTTGGATCGACGTCATCAACACCAACCTGATCGGCACGATCAACGCGATCCAGGTGTCGCTGCTGCACCTCAAAGAGGGCGCGTCGATCATCGCGACCGGATCCACCGCGGCACTGATGGACACCCATCAGAAGAACGACCCGGGTAATGACCCCGGCGGCATGGCCTACGTGCATTCCAAGCGGGCACTGTCGGCCTACGTGCACGATTTGGCCACCGAGCTCGCACCGCGCGGCATCCGCGCCAACGTCGTGCATCCCACCAACTGCAACACCAACATGCTGCAGAGCGAGCCGATGTACCGCTCTTTCCGGCCCGACCTCGAGAAGCCCGAGCTCAAGGACGCCGAGCCGGTGTTCTACGTCCAGCAGGCCATGAAGGTGCCGTGGATCGAGCCCGAGGACATCAGCAATGCGGTGCTGTGGTTGGCCTCCGACGAAGCGCGCTTCGTCACCGGTGCGCAGTTGCGCGTCGACGCCGGCGGTTACCTGAAGTGGTACGACTACCACAACTAGGCGAAAGGAGTGGCGACAGTGAAGGTTTCGGTTGACGGAACGCGCTGCCAGGGACACACGCTGTGCGCGATGATCGCACCCGATTCGTTCGAACTCGACGATGTCGACGGTCATTCGTCGCCGGTGAACGAAGTGGTGCCCGCCGATCAGGAGGAGCTGGTCAGGGAGGCGGCGCAGTCATGTCCGGAACAGGCCATCGTCATCGAATGACGCCGCTACCGCCGGCCGCCGAGAACGCGATAGGAGACGCGCCGTGACCATCGACGATGTCGCGACCGACGACGACCGCAAGAAGAACAGGTACCACTTCGACCGGCACACACCGGAATACCGGCTGCAGTTCGAGAAGATCACCGACGAGATGCAGTCTCGGTGCCCGATGGCCTGGACGGATACCTACAACGGGCACTGGGTCGCCGCGGACAGCAAGCATGTCTTCGAACTGGCCCGCTGCCCTGCGGTGTCCAATCACCATGACATCACCGGTGAGACACCGTTTCAGGGCATCACGATCCCGAAGGCCAGTCGTGCCACGGTGGTTCGCGGCGGCATCCTCGAGATGGACGAGCCCGAGCACAGTATCTACCGCGGTGCGCTGAACCCATACCTGTCTCCCGCCGCGATCAAACGTTGGGAACCGTTCGTCGACGAGATCACCCGCGCGGCCCTCGATGAGCACATCGAAACGGGTCGCATCGACTTCGTCGAACATCTCGCCAACGTGGTGCCCGCCGTCTTCACGCTCGCGATGATGGGCATCGATCTCAAGAAGTGGAACGTCTACAGCGAGCCCACCCACGCCTCGGTGTACACACCGGAACACTCCCCCGAGCGCGAGAAGATCAACGAGCAGCACCGCGAAATGGGGATCGACCTCATCAACAACATGATGGAGATCCGCGAGAATCCGCGAC
Source organism: Mycobacterium sp. IS-3022 (assembly GCF_001500065.1). Lineage (GTDB taxonomy): Bacteria > Actinomycetota > Actinomycetes > Mycobacteriales > Mycobacteriaceae > Mycobacterium. The sequence continues at coordinate 182,326 of NZ_LQIN01000012.1, read as the reverse complement.
CCGGGCTGGTGAACGCGCTGGTGCAGTTGCGCATCGACGGCGAACCCGCTCCCGACATGGAGATCCTCGGCAACCTGGGGCTGATCATCGGCGGAGGCTTCGACACCACGACCGCACTGACCGCGCACGCGCTGGAATGGCTCGGCGAGCACCCCGACGAACGGGACCGGCTCAGCCGCGAGCGGGACAAGCTGCTGCATCCGGCCACCGAGGAGTTCCTGCGCTTCTTCACTCCGGCGCCCGGCGACGGCCGGACTTTCTCCGAAGACGTCGAGGTGGAGGGGCAGCGGTTCAAGCAGTACGAGCGGCTCTGGCTGTCGTGGGCCATGGCCAACCGCGATCCGTCGGTGTTCGAGAAGCCGAACGAGGTCATTCTCGACCGGAAGGGCAACCGGCACTTCAGCTTCGGCATCGGTGTGCACCGGTGCGTCGGCTCCAACGTGGCACGGACCGTCTTCAAGTCGATGCTGACCGCCGTGTTGGACCGGATGCCCGACTACGTGTGCGATCCCGAAGGCACCGTGCACTACGACACGATCGGGGTCATCCAGGGTATGCGCAACCTGCCCGCGACGTTCACGCCGAGCAAGCCGCTCGGCCCGGGCCTCGACGAGACGTTGGAGAAGTTGCAGCGCATCTGCGACGACCAGGAACTGGCGCGGCCGATCACCGAGCGCAAGGAAGCCGCCGTCATCGCCTGATCGGTAGGCGTGGCGCGCAACGAGATGCTTTGATGAGCAGCGGGGCGGGGTACTGGGAGGACCGACGTTGAAGCGCTTCAGGATCTTTGTCGTGGCGGCCGCGCTCCTCATGGCCGCGGGCCTCGTCGCCCCGCCGCCGGCGCAGGCGACGATGACCTGGGGTAACTACGATCTGCTCACCAATCGGTATGACCGCGCGTCATGGCTGTGGTTCATCCGTCCCTGCTGGCCGGACAAGCAGCCCGACTGCGTGTATGTCAGCGCGCGGCCGCGGCTGAAGTTCTACGCGTATTACGAGGGCCAGGCCCTGGCGGTCAACGGCCGCTACACCATGACCGTCGACGTACCCGACGGGTTGCGGTGCCCCGGCCAGGTACTCCCCACTCGCGAAACCTACTCATGGGATGAGGTTTCGCTGGTCGGCACCATCGAGTCGCATTACAACGTCGGCTGTTTCAACGGTCCGCCCGGCATGCAGTTCTGGACGTTCAAGCTGCAACGGCTGTAGACATTCCAGCGCGACCAGACGCAAGAGGCCCCAGAATCCGTTCTGCGGAGGGACATTTGCGTCTGGTCAGCCTATAGGCTGAAACGCTGCCGAACACCGCGAAACCGATCCCACATCTGGGCGGCGCGCTGCGCCGGCGTCACCGTCGCGGTGTCCGCTGGCAGCGCCTCGGGCAGGCCGGTCAGCTTGATCAGCCGCGTGGTCAATGTTGCGGGCTCGCCATCGAGCATGTGCCGGTAAGTCACGTTCCCCCGTTCGAAACCCTGCGTGTCCAACCAGTTGTGATAGCCGGGGTCGTCGTGGCACAAAATGATTCGCACCCGGCCGTCGGCGTCGACCGCGGTGCGGCTGGGCGTGTAGCTCACGGGACGGTACAGGTAGTCCATGCTGGTGAAGAATGCACCCATGTTGGTCAGCATCCAGAGCCCGTCGTGGGCCTCGAACTCGATGACCAACGCCTCGTCGGACGCGAGCCGCCAGTGCATGTTCACCGCGGCTCGACCTCGCTTCGCGTCCGCGCCCGTCGACGCGATCTCCGGGAACGCGTTGGGCAGGTCGGCGTCGACTCCGCCGTAGGCGAAGGGATATTCCGGCCAGTCGGCCATCATCCCGGTCAGGAAGTCGCCCGCCCAGTCGATCGCCGCCAACATGTCGGCCGCAGTCGGCAGCGGACGGGGCGATTCCATGTCGACGCGCTCGATGTGCATCCGGGCCGGTCGTTCGTCCCAGCGGTCGAAACCCTGGCGGATGAACAGCTTTCGCGTCCCCGCCGTGGTGGGCAGCCAGTTCCGGCCGCGCGGCGGCCCGCCGATGTAGATCTCGAAATTTCCGTCGGCCCCCGTGCGCAATTCCGCGCCGGTCAGATTGGCCTCGGGCACATCGCCGAACGGTTCGTGCAACACACCGGGACCCTCGCGGCGTGGCCCCTGCACCGTGATGTTGAGAAAGCTGGCCGTGCCGCATTCACCGGTGATGCGGTATGTCGACGTCCCGTCGATCCACGCCTGCTGATAGAGGAAATCCGCACAGTCGCCACCGAGTTTGCGGCTGGGATGGCAGAAGGTGTGGATCATCGGGTATCGCGTGTCCCGAGTCTCCAGTGCCAGGTCGAAGGCCTGGCCCAGATTCTGTGTCAGGAACCGGAATCCGTCGACACGCTGGGCTCCGGACGCTGGGTTGTGGTCCTTGAAAACCCGATCCCCCGCCGCCTTCAATCGGTCGCAGAACGATTCCCACGCCGACTTCAGCGCCGCATCATCCGGGCCGTCTCCGAACGCCATCGCCTTCTCCTAGCCGTCGCGTTCTTCCAGCATCGCCGATACCACGGTGCACGCGCGCCGGGACGCCTCCAGGCGGCCCTCCCGCTCGATGCGCGGCCCGATGAGTTCGAGGTCGAAGTGATGTGGATATCCGGCCTCGAGCACCGCGGCGACGAAGCGCTCGATGGGAATGGCGCCGTCACCGGGCACGGCACGCGCGGGTAGGGCGCGGTCACCGAGCACATAGTCACTCAACTGGATCGCCTGCGTTCGCGGTAACGCCCGTTCGAGCAGTGCCGGCAATTCCGCCTCGGCCCAGCAGTGGAAAAGGTCGATGCAGATCCCCAACCCGGCTATCTCCGCCAGCGTGAGCGTGTCGCGCAAGCTGTGGGCGATGTGGATGTCGGCGTAGAGACTGGACGCGTTCTCGATCGCCAGCGCCACACCCGCTTGCTCGGCGGCCACAACACACGGCGTGACCGCATCGCTGAAACGCTCGGCGGCGTCGGCCCAGTCAAGCCCACCGCGCCCGCCGGTCAGCATGTAGACCACGCGCGTTCCGGCCGTCGCGGCCGCGTCGATGACCCGCAACAGCGAATCACGCGACGAGAACAGGTGATACACCGTTTCGACCGAATACCCGCTCGCGACCATCGGGGCCAGATCCGGTTCGGCCAACTGCGAGTCGATCAGACTGAGCCGCCGGACGCCGAGCGCGCGCCAATGCGACTCCATCTCACGCAGCGACTCGCCCATGAACGTGACGCTGTGCACCGACACCCGTTCGTCGGTCACCTCAGCCCCGTTTCTCGATTTCGACGCCGAAACGCTCCCGGAATGGCCGGAACTCATCGTGCAACGCGTCGAGATCTTCGCCGATGTCGGTCAGCAGCGAAGTGGAGTACCGGAACTTACCGTGCCGATCGCCCGGGTTGGCGGCAAGATAGGTGCGCATCGCGGCTTCGGCATCCGCGCTGAGCCCCCGGCCCGCGAACTCGTAGTAGCGACGCACGGTGCCGACCTGATCGGCGACGAAGTCGGTGTAGCGCACGTGCAGGATCCGCGGATCGTCCACCAGAGGATTGGTCATCGTGTTGGCGATGCTCTCGCGGGTCAACTGAAGGTGCATCTTTGCGGCAGCCTGCAGATCGACAGGGCCGACGATGCCCTCACCGATGTCGGCCATCATCATCGTGCGCGACGCCGCGACCTGCACCGGGTCCCGATGCAGCCAGAGCAACGTCGCATCGGGGTAAGCGTCGAAGAACTCTCTCAGCCGGAATCCGTGGAACCCCTTGAGCACCCATCGTTTACGAGGCCGACGGAACTGGAACTGCTGCAGCATCGCCTTGTGGATCCGGTACTGCGCCGACGGGTCGGTGGGCAACCCGCCGACGACGGTCTGCATCGGCACCCGCCACCACGCGGTGGGTGTGAGCACCCGGAAGTCGAACGCCCAGGTGCGTTCGTCCTCGGGAAGGCCGTCGCCGAGCATGTCGTTGTAGGGATGGCTGTGCAACCACTTCGGCAGTTTCGCGTTGATCTCGCGCCAGTCGGCGTCCGCGCGTGCGCGCCGCGGATCGTCGCGCTCGACGGTGCCCGGCGGCGGTGACGGGTACATCACCTCCCAGAACCGCGGCGCGCGGGATTCCGGATCCACCGACATCAGCGCGTGCATCAGCGTGGTGCCCGAGCGCGGTTCGCCGGTGACGAACATCGGCGCCTCGATGACCTCCTCGGCGAGCGGATAGCGGCGACGGTCGGCGAAGAACTCCAGCCGCGAGGTCAGCAACCAGTGGCACACCTCGGCGGCCCGCCGCCGGCCATCGGCGTCCATGCCGACCGAATTCAGATGGTCCACGACCAACGAAAACCGCTCGGGCAGTGTCGCATCGCTGTAGTCGTGCAACCCGGTTGCGCCCTCGGCGCGCGCGAGTATCTCCCCCGCGTCGAGATCATTCATTGCACATCTCCGCACAGGTGCATCAGCTCGTCCTCCACCTCGCGCACGTTCTGCGCAGACTGCGCGGTGTACCGCAGGCCCGCCATGGCGCCGTAATCCATGATCTTCGGCACACGCAAGCCCGCGTCGACGTACTCCTTGATGACGCGTGCGAGTTGTTTGGGTGTGCCGTGCGGCACCATCGCCAGGATCATCTCCGGTTGCACCCGCTCGAGGAAGTCGACGATGCGCTCGCGGGTGAGCACCGCGGGATCGATGTCCTGGTATCCGCGCCAATCTTCGCCCATCGGATGCTCGAAGCCCGCCTTGCGCAGCACCCCGGCGGACACCTGCAGCAGGAAGGACTTCACCAGCGGCGCATCGAGGATCTCGGCGATCGCCGCGTCATCACGACCCACCAGGCACACCTGGATGAAGCACGGCGTGATCGCCGCCGGGTCGCGACCCGCCTTGTCGGCGGACAGCCGCACCGCGGCAAGCTTTTCCGCGTAGTCCTCCGGCGTCCACGCCCCCGTCGGCCACCATCCGTCCGCGTAGCGCCCGACGATGTCGAGCGTGCGGGGGCCGCTGCCGCCGATCCAGATCCGCGGCAGCCGACCGTCGTACGGTTCGGTGTCCAGACGCGCGTGCCGCAGTCGGTAGAACCGGCCGTCGAAGTCGACGGGACCGTCGCTTTCCCACAGCAGCCGGATGACGTGCAGTGCCTCTTCGAACCTGCTGACGGGTCTGCTGAAGTCGAAGCCATACGGCACGGTGTTCTCGGTCTCACCGCTACCCAGGCCCAGGATGAAGCGTCCCTTGGCGAGATGGTCGATGGTCAGCGCGCTCTGCGCCAGCAGCGACGGGTGGCGCCGGACGGTGTCGACGACACTGGTCACCAGGGGCACGTTACGGGTCAACACCGCCGCGGCGGCCGCGACAGCCATGCCGTCGAGGTGTCGGTGCGGCGACGGCGAAACGCTTGCCAGATCGGTGAATTCGGGTGTCCAGATCGAGTCGGGCCAGAAGCTGACCATATGGTCGGGAAGCCAAATCGAGTGGTAGCGGCCGCTGTCCAAGCTGTCGAGCACCGAGAGATCCAGCGGCAGTGTGGTGCGCAGATACGCGGCAGGCTGGACCTTCATTCGACGGCCCCATCGTGCGCCGGACGTGGGTTACCGTCACGCGGAACCGCCGGATGGCGTGACACAATCCCACACTCGCGCGTCATAGCCGGCCGATCTCCTTCAGGAACGTCTGGGTGTGGGCGATGCGACCGGTCAGCGTCTTCGGGTCACCGGTGCACAACTGGAACGCGGCCTCGGTGATCAGCGAGATGTCTTCGGTGTCGGTCTTGGCGAGGTCGAGCGCGCCGGCGCCCTCGGTGGCGACCGGGTTGGTCGGCGCGGCGGCGTTGACTGCGATCCCGTCGTCATACAGTTCGGCGGCAAGGCTTTTGGTCAGCCGGTTCAGCGCCGCCTTGACCGTCCCGTAGACGCCGAAACCGGCTGTGCGGTCGAACTCGGAGAACGGCGGACCATCGGGCAGGTCGCCGCCGACAGACGTCACGTTGAGCACCCAGCCGCGGCCGCGCGCACGCATGGCCGGAATGGCCAACTGTGTCAGGTGCAGCGGGGCCATCACGTGCATCTCGGTCATGAGGCGGACCCGCCGCTCGGGAAACGAGTCCAGCGGTCGCAAGAAGGTGACCGCCGCATTGTTGACCAGAATGTCGGGGGCTCCGACCTTTTCGACCACCTCGGCGAACAGCCGCTCGCGCTCGTCGCTCTGTGACAGGTCGGCGGCCACCGCGACCGCCGTCCCGCCCTCGGTCTCGATTTCCGTCAGTGTTTCGCTGAGGGAGCCCTGGTATTTCGGGTCCGGCTCGAGTGTTCGGGCGGTCAACGCGACGGTCGCGCCCTCGGCGGCGAGCCGCTTCGCGATGGCCTTTCCCAACCCTCGGCTGGTGCCGGTCACCAGCGCGACCTTGCCGTCACAGGACATCGAGGCCCTCCCAGTCAGTTCCGCGGGATACCCGCGAGCTTGTCGGCGAACTTGGCTTCGGCGGCTGCGCGCAACCGCAGCAGGTGCTCGGACGGAAACGCGTCAGGCGCCGGCGTGACGTCTTTGAGCAGCAGCCGCGCCAGCGTCACCTTGTGGACCTCGGTCGGCCCGTCGGCCAGACCGAGCACAAACGACTCCGTCAGGTACTGCACGAACGGCATCTCGTGCGACGTGCCCAGTGACCCGTGCAACTGCAGCGCCCGCGCCGACACGTCGTGTAACACCTTCTGCATCATCGCCTTGACCGCCGAGATGTCGGCCCGAACGGCCTTGTAGTCGTTGTATTTGTCGATCTTCCACGCGGTCTGCAGGGTCAGCAGCCGAAACGCCTCGATCTCCATCCACGAGTCGGCGATCATCTCCTGCACCATCTGCTTGTCGGCCAGCACCGACCCCTGGGTGTGGCGCGACACCGCCCGCTCGGTGAGCATGTCGAAGATCCGCCGCACCAGACCGACGGTTCGCATGGCGTGGTGGATGCGTCCGCCGCCGAGCCTGGTCTGCGCGACGACGAAGGCGCCGCCGCGCGGTCCCAGCATGTGATCGTCGGGTACGCGGACGTTCTCGTAGCGGACATACCCCTCGCGCCCGCCACCGCCGAGCGGTTGGTAACCGAGCCCGACGTCGCGCAGCACGTTGACACCCGCAGTGCCGCCGGGCACCACGAACATCGAATACCGCTGATAGGGCGGCGCATCCGGGTCGGTCATGGCCATGACGATGATGAACGACGCCATCGACGCGAATGACGAATACCACTTCTCGCCGTTGATCACCCAATGTTCGCCGTCCTGAACCGCGGTGGTGGTGAACACTTTCGGGTCCGCGCCGCCGTGGGGTTCGGTCATCGAGAAGCACGACACGATCCGGTTGTCCAGCAGCGGCTCCAGATACCGCTGCTTGAGTTCGGGTGTGCCGTAGTGGGCGAGAATCTCACTGTTGCCGGAATCGGGTGCCTGCGAGCCGAACACGATCGGCGCGCACTCGGAGCGGCCGAGGATTTCGTTGAGCAGCGCCAGTTTGACTTGACCGTAGCCGGGCCCGCCGAGGTGCGGGCCCAGGTGGGTGGCCCACAGTCCCCGCTCTTTGACGATCTCCTGCAGCGGCGGGATCAGCGCCTGGCGCACCGGGTCGTTGAGGTCGTGCGACTCCTTGACGATGTAGTCGATCGGTTCGCATTCTTCGCGCACGAACCGCTCGACCCACGCCAGTTGCTCCGCCCACTCCGGGTCCGTCGAGAAGTCCCACGCCACAGGTCGTCCTTTCGTGCGTCAGGTGTCCGACCACTTGCGCCGCCGCTGCGCCGCCTCGTCGGTGGCGTGGCTGAGCACCTGGTTGCGGTTTTCCAGTTCGAGCGCGGCGTCAAGCGACGCATCGGTGTTGGCCTGCAGGGCACGCTTGGTCAACTGGACACCCAGCGGCGACAGGGCCGCAATCGTCGTAGCCAGTTCGACCGCTCGCTCGATGAACCGGTCCGGTTCGACGAGCTCGCTTACCAGTCCGCGCCGGTCGGCTTCCTCGGCGGAAACGGTGCGGCCCGTCAACATCCAGTCGGCCGCGACGCTGGTCCCGACGATCCTGGGCAGGTGATAGCTCATGCCCATCTCGGCGCCGGACAAGCCGAGCAGGATCGCGGCGTTGCCGAATGTCGCTGCGGTCGAACAGATGCGGATATCGGCGGCCAGGCACAAGGCCAGCCCGGCGCCGACACACGGGCCGTTCACCGCCGCGATCACCGGCTGCGGCAGCGCGCGGATCGCCTGCGGCAGTGCGGCCATCGCCTCCTGAAAACGCATCCGCTCGATCGCCGGCGCCGACGCCTCGGGCACCGCGGGGCCGAAGCTGCGCACGTCGATACCGGAGCAGAACCCGGGCCCGGCACCGGTCAGCACCACCGAATGCACCGAGGTGTCGCTGGCCAGCTGCGCCAGGGTCCGCGTCAGCTCGTCGCGCATCACCTCGTTGATCGCGTTGAGCTGCTTGGGCCGGTTCAGTTGCAGGACAACGGTGCCGGGCTTCGACCGGTCGATATCGAGCGTCTCGGTCACCGTCGTCAGCGCCGTGGCAGCCCGAGCACCTGGGTGGCGATGATGTTGCGCTGGATCTCGGAGGTACCACCGGCGATGGTCCCGCCGAAACTGCGGGCGTAGCGCTCGAACCAGCTCGCGAAGTAGTGGTCGAGGTTCATGTGCTCGTAGGGCCCGGAGGTCGACGGATGGATCAGCCCGTCGGCGCCGGCCGCGGCCAACGCGTTCTCCATCGCCTGACGTTCGGCTTCCGAGCCGAAGAGTTTGAGCACCGACACCGAGGCGGTGTCCATCTCGCCGCGTGCGGCGCGCGCCAACGCCGCCGAGCCCATTGCCCGCAGCGCCTGATAATCCATGATCGTGGTGGCGTATTGGTCACGCTGCAGTTCGGTGCGCGGCCGGAAGTCGGCGATCATGTTGTCGATCCGGTCGGCGAAACCGAGCCACATCATCGTGCGCTCGTGGCCGAGCGACCCGTTGGCGACACCCCAACCCCCGTTGAGCGGTCCGACCAGGTTCTCGGCCGGGACGCGGGCGTCGGTGAAGAACACCTCGTTGAAGTCGAGGTTGTCTTGTCCGGTCATGTCGGCGAACGGCCGGCACACCACACCCGGTGTGTCGGTTGGGATGATGAGCGCGCTGATGCCCTTGTGCTTGGGGGCGTCGGGGTCGGTGCGCACGAATGTCAGCAGAAAGTCGGCGTCGTGCGCGCCCGACGTCCACACCTTCTGGCCGTTGACCACGAAATGGTCGCCCTCCAGCACCGCACGGGTGCGCAACGAGGCCAGGTCCGAGCCGGCGCTCGGTTCGCTCATCCCCAGCGATGCGGTGATCTCGGCCTTGAGCACCGGCACCGCCCAACGGTGCTTCTGCTCCTCCGAGCCGAACGAGATCAACGACGCCGCAACGATGTTGACGCCTTGCGGGTTGAAGCTGTGGTAGATGCGCCGACGGCACAGCTCGTCGAGGTGGACGAACTGCTGCACGACGGTCGCATTGCGCCCGCCGAACTCCGGGGGCTGCGCGGGCAGCAGCCAGCCGTGGTCGAACAGCAGGCGCTGCCAGTCGCGGGCCCACTGCGGCATGTGCGACACCGAGCGCGGCCGCTCCAACGTCAGCGCCTCCGAGGGCAGGTGCTCGTCGAGAAAGGCCGCGAACTCGGCGCGGAACTCCTCGACGTCGGAATCAAAAGTCAGCTGCACCGTTGCTCCTGTACTCGTCCGCGATCACCGCGCGATGCTCCGCGGCACCGCCGAGCAGCAGCTCGCCGGCCTTGGCCCGTTTCAGCGCGAACTGAAGGTCGTTCTCCCACGTGAAACCCATGGCGCCGAACAGCTGAAGCCCGTGCCGGAACACCAGCGCCTGCGCCTCGCCCGCCGACGCCTTGGCCATCGCAGCGGCCAACCGGCGACGCGGATCGTCGGCCGCGATCGTCAGCGCCGCGAAGTACGACAGCGCACGGGCGCGTTCGGTCGCGACGTGCATGTCGACGGCCTTGTGCTGGACCGCCTGGAACGAACCGATCGCGACGCCGAACTGCTGGCGCTGCTTGGCGTGCCCGAGCACCAGGTCGAGAATGCGTTGGCACGCGCCGACCGTGGTGATGGCCATGCCGGTCAGCGCGACGTGGCGGGCCCGTTCGGCGTCCACCCGCACCCGGTCCGTGTCGGGCACCCGGGCGTCGACGAACGACACCTCGGCGACGTGTAGCACCGGATCGAAGACCGGGCTGCGGCGTGCGGTGGCCCGGTCGGCGTCGACGACGAACACGCCCGCCTCGGTCACGACGGCGAACCGCTCGGCGCGGTCACCGTCGAGGACGTGCCGGGCCGTGCCGTTGAGCACCCAGCCGTCGGCGACCCGGTGCGCGGCGACGCCGTCGTACACCGCCGTGCCGGCTTGTTGGGGATCGAAACGCTCCCCGGCCAGCGGCGCGAACTGCGTCAGGGTGGCCAGGAACGGTGTCGGATCGGTGGCTCGACCCAGCTCCTCGAGCACGATCGCCAGTTCGACCGCGTTCTCCGGATCGGCCAACTCGGTCCAGCCGGCGTCGACGTAGGTCTTCCACAGCGGCGTCGGGTCGACCCCGTTCTCGGCGATGCCACGCACCAGCGAGGCCGGGCACTGCTTGGTGACCGCGTCGCGCACGGTCTCCTGCCAGAGTCGCTGATCGGCGTCGAACTCCAGTAACACCAAGCCTCCCGGGGACCTCAGAGATGTGCAGCGCGTCCTGGCGAGAATAACATTCTCCTATGATGTCGTAATCGTTCTCCCGATTTGACTACCCCGTTTCATGGCCGTCGCGTCGTGCAGCTGACCAGCGCGCACCCTGACCTGCGCAAAAGTAAGCGATTTGTTGAGAACTAGATTCTTGCGATTGAAGAACAACGCTTTACACTGGAGGTGTTCGGCGCTTCGCGCGGCGCTGTCCTGCGCCCGCCGACCGCCGGATGACATCGGAGGACAGCCTTGGTGATGCAACACCCGGACGGGAGCTCGACGCCCGTCGACACGCCGCTCATCGACGCCAGCGTGCACATCTTCAGCAAGTCGAACAAGGACCTGCGCAGTTTCATGCGCGAGCCGTTCAAGAGCCGCGGGTTCCCCGACTACGAGATGGACTGGTACGGCGCGCCCGGCGGCGACTACGCGCCCGAAACCGAGCGCGACCGCATGTATCCCGGGTCGGACCCCGACTTCGTCGGTCGGCAGCTGTTCGAGGAACGCGGCGTCGATGTCGCTGTCCTGCACCCGATGACGCGCGGCATCATGCCGGATCGTCACCTCGGCACCGCGATCGCGGCGGCACACAACGAGCTGATGGTCACGCGTTGGCTCGATGACAATCCGTACGCCGACCGGTTCCGCGGCACCATCCGAGTCAACCCCGACGACATCACCGGTGCGCTGCGGGAGATCGCCAAATACGCCGACCATCCGCGGGTGGTGCAGATCGGTGTCCCGCTGCAGTCCCGCGAGCTGTACGGCAAGCCGCAGTTCTGGCCGCTGTGGGAGGCCGCAGTCGAAGCGAACCTGCCTGTTGCGGTGCACATCGAAGTGGGGGCCGGCATCCAGTTCGCGCCGACACCGTCCGGGGTGCCCAGGACGTACGAGAACTACGTCAGCTTCATGGCGCTCAATTACCTGTACCACCTGATGAATCTCATCGTCGAAGGGGTATTCGAAAGGATGCCGACGTTGAAGTTCGTGTGGGCCGACGGTGCGGCCGACCTGATGACCCCGTTCATGTGGCGGATGGACTGCTTCGGCAGGCCGCACCTCGAGCAGACGCCGTGGGCGCCGCGGATGCCCAGCGACTACCTGCCGGGCCACACGTATTTCGTGCAGGGGGCGATGGACGGCCCCGGCGATGTGGAGTATGCCGGGGAATGGCTGGGTTTCACCGGCAAGGACGACATGGTGATGTACGGGTCGAGCTATCCCCACTGGCAGCTCAACGACCTGAAGTTGCCCGCCGCGTACTCCGCCGAACAGCGCGACAAACTCTGCTGGCGCAATGCCGCGGAGTTGTACGGCATAGACGTCGGCGCATCTGTGAGCGCACAGTGATAGGAATCGGGAAGCTTGGGAAAGCAGCGATAGGCAGGGAGCCACGATGACCGCGACAGTGACAGAGCGCAAACCGGCCGCCGAGCGCGTCGCGGTGCGCTGCGTCGACTCCGACGTGCATCCGACGCCGAGAGCGGGTGAGTTGACGCCGTACATCCCGGAGCCATGGCGCAGCAAGTACTTCCTGACGCGCAAGGTCGGCGATCAGATCTATTACGACGCACCCGACTACGCGCACGCCTATGCGATGCGCGTGGACACGTTCCCGTCGGACGGCAACTTCGCCGGCAGCGATCCCGACCTTGCGTTCAAGCAGCTGATCATGGAGGCCGGGGCCGACATCGCGATCCTCGAGCCGGCCGCATATCCGGCGCGTTTCCCGGAGGTCAACCACGCGATGAGCGTCGCGCTCAACGACTGGCAGGCCAACCATTGGCTGGACAGCCACAACAACTGGCATGAGCGCTGGCGCGGATCGGTCTGCGTGGCGATCGAGGCGCCCGAGGATTCGGCCCGCGAGATCGAGCGTTGGGCCGGACATCCCTACATGGGCCAGGTCCTGATCAAGGCCGAACCCCGCCCGGCGTGGGGTGATCCGAAGTACAACCCGATCTGGGAGGCCGCCACCAAGCACGACATCACGGTGAGCTGTCACCTGTCGCGCAGCCATCACGAGGAGCTGCCGATCCCGCCGGTCGGATTCCCCAGTTACAACCACGATTTCATGGTCACCTACTCGCTGCTGGCCGCGAACCAGGTGATGAGCATGGTGTTCGACGGCCTGTTCGACCGGTTCCCGACACTGCGAATCGTGTTGGTGGAGCACGCGTTCACCTGGATTCTGCCGCTGATGTGGCGGATGGACGCGATCTACGAGGCCCGCAAGTCGTGGCTGGACATCAAGCGCAAACCCTCGGAATACGTCAAGGACCACATCAAGTTCACCACCCAACCGCTGGACTACCCCGAGGACAAGACGGAGTTGTCGCGCGCGTTCGAGTGGATGGAGTGCGAGAAGATCCTCCTCTACAGCAGCGACTATCCGCATTGGACGTTCGACGATCCGCGCTGGCTGGTCAAGCACCTGCCCGAGCACGCCCGCGAGGCCGTGATGTTCCGCAACGGCATCGCCACGTACCACCTTCCCGAGACGGTTCCGGCCCTCGAGGGCCAGGTGCGGGTGTTCTGAGTTGGACGAGCAGAAGAAGACGCCCCGGCTGGCCCAGGGGCGTGAGCACGTCGTGGCCACTGTCGACGAAATCCCGCCGGGCAAGCACAAATTGGTGCCGATCGGACGCCACGGCGTCGGCGTGTACAACGTCAATGGCACGTTCTACGCGATCGCGAACTACTGCCCGCACGAGGGCGGCCCGCTGTGTTCGGGCCGCGCCCGCGGTCGCACCGTCGTCGACGACAGCGTGCCCGGCGACGCGGTGATGGTTCGCGACCTCGAGTACATCTACTGCCCGTGGCACCAGTGGGGTTTCGAACTGGCCACCGGCACCACCGCGGTCAAGCCCGAATGGAGCATCCGCACCTACCCGGTTCGGGTGGTCGGCAACGAGGTGCTGGTGCAGGCATGAGCGAAGCTCGCGAGCGAATCATCGGCACAGAATGCCGCGGCGGAGCCTGCGAGGTCGCGGCATGAGCGAAGCTGTCGGCCCCAAGCTCAAGCGCGGCGAGAAGACCATCGAGATCAACGGCGGCAACGTCGTCTACGAAATCCTAGGTAAGGAAGGCGATTTCATCGCGCTCACCCCGGGCGGCCGGTTCAGCAAGGACATCGAGGGACTGCGTCCGTTGGCGCAGGAGCTGGTCAAGGGCGGCTATCGGGTGCTGCTGTGGGACCGGCCCAATTGCGGCAAGTCCGACGTTCAGTTCTACGGGCAGAGCGAATCGCACATGCGCGCCGACACCCTGCACGCGTTGATCACCGGCCTCGACATCGGCCCGTGCATCATCGCCGGCGGTTCTGGCGGCGCCCGCGACTCGATGCTGACCACCATGCTGTATCCCGAGATCGTGCGAAAGCTGGTGGTGTGGAACATCGTCGGCGGCGTGTACGGCTCCTTCGTGCTGGGCTCGTACTACATCGTGCCGAGCATCCTCGCGGTGCGTGGCGCTGGCATGAAGGCGGTTGCCGCCGTCGACGAGTGGAAACAGCGCATTGAAGAAAATCCGGCAAATCGCGAGCGTATCCTCGCTCAGGATCCCGATCAGTTCCTCAAGCTGATGCTGCGGTGGCTCAACGCGTTTGTCCCCAAACCCGGCCAGACCATCCCCGGCGTCGAGGACGAGATGTTCGACAACATCAAGGTTCCGACGCTGATCATCCGCGGCGGTGAGAACGACCTCGACCATCCGAAGCGGACCTCGCTCGAGGTGAGCTGCCTGATCAAGGGCTCCGAACTGATCGACCCGCCGTGGCCCGAGGACGCCTGGGAGCGCGCCGGTGAAGCTCGCGCCTCCGGAAAGGTGAAGCGATTCAACATGTTCGACACGTGGGTGCAGGCTGCGCCCGCGATCTTGAAGTTTCTGGACAGCTAGATGAGCAGGCGAACCTCCCCCGCGGGGGCACACGCGCCGGTTCATACGGACCGGATGCGCACCTCGCAGTTCAGTGACGCCTCGAGCGCGGTGTGGACGCGGCTCTCGGGCACGCGCTCGAGGTCGGCCTTGCGCAACGTCACGTGCACGACGTCCCAGCCGTCGTCGCCCGGCACGCGTTCGATCTCACCGGCCAGCCCCAGACCGGCGAGCACGCCATGCGCATCGGCGTCGGTGCCGCGACTGATGAACGTCACCACGCCGGGTACCGGTGTGGTGCCAAACTCGCCAAAGGCGCGAGCGCACAAGTCGACAGCGGTACGCGTGAGGGTCGCGGGATCGTCGCCTTCGATAAGCAGTTCCACCTCGCGGCGATGGGCAGGCAGGCCGGACAGCTTGTTCTCGATCAGTTCGATGCCCGCCGCGCCAGCCAGCTCGCGCAGGCGGGCCGTGCCCTCATCGAGCTGCGCAGAATCGAGTTCGCCTGCGCGGTCGACGCCGACACGAACCACCGCAGTCCTCATGGCCGTCAGCCTATCCGCGGATTGCAAGGACGCCTCATGACCTCCACCGCCACCGAAGTCGCAGTCACCGCCTGGCCTGACTGCACGCCACGACTTCTGCGCCTCGCGGGCTCGGGTCCGGAGGACTATGCCGACTACGCACAGGCGGGTGGGTACCAGGCGCTGTCCGACACCGAGGCGCTGGCCGAGCAGGTAGACCTGTCCGGACTGCTGGGTCGCGGCGGCGCGGCTTTTCCCATCGGCACCAAACTTCGTTCCGTGCGCGACGCATATCAGCGCGGATCGGACACCGTCGTCGTCGCAAATGGCGAAGAGGGCGAGCCGGCGTCGATCAAAGACCGCTGGTTGCTGCGCCACCGCCCGCACCTGGTGCTCGACGGACTACGCTTGGCCGCCGTCATCGCCGGGGCCGGGCGCGCCTACGTGTACGTTTCCGACGGCCCCGCGGCCAGCGCGGTGAGCATTGCGTTGAGCCAACTTCCGCCAGACACGTTCGGCGGTACCGAAGTCACCGTCGTGATCGTCGAACCGGGTTACGTGGCCGGTGAGGAGACCGCGGCAGTGCGGCGCATCAACGGCGGGCAGGCCAAGCCCACCGACAAGCCGCCGCGGCCCTTCGAGGAGGGGGTGTCCGGGCTGCCGACGATGGTCAGCAACGTCGAGACGTTGGCCAACCTGCCGTTCATTCACGCCCACGGCGCGCAGGCGTTCCGGTCGGTGGGCACGCCGATGTCGCCGGGAACCTTTCTCGCCACCATCACCGGTGGTGCTCGGCCGGCCGTACTTTACGAGATCCCGCACGGCACAAGGTTTTCCGAGCTGCTGCAGGTGCACGGTGTCGACAAAGAGGCCGTCACCGGTGCGTTGATGGGCGGCTACTTCGCCGGCCTGCTCAACACCGACGTCCTCGACGCGACGCTGGACCACGAATCGATGCGCCGCCTGGGCAGTGGCCTCGGCTGCGGGGCCATCTCCATCCTGACCGACGACTGCCCGGTGGCCGTCGCCGCGTCGGTGATGGCCTACTTCGACCGCGAGAACGCCGGCCAGTGCGGAAGCTGCTTCAACGGCACCGCCGCCATGAGCGCGGTCACCTCGGCACTACGCGACGGGGTGGCGACCGACGAAGACGTCGCACGCCTGGAACGGTGGTCAGTGGTGTTGCGCGGCCGCGGCGCCTGCGGCACCCTCGACGGCGCCACCAACATCGCCGCCAGCCTGCTGCGCCAGTTCCCGCAGGCGGTCGCCCGCCATCTCGCCGACGACTGCCAGATCTGCCGTGCCGGCGCCTTCGAAGCAATCCGACCCTACGAAGTGGAGGCGGTGGCCCGATCATGAGCGACGGCTTGAGGATTCGGCTCGACCGAACGCTGTGCGACGGCTTCGGCATCTGCGCCAGGCACGCCCCGGAGTACTTCTCGCTAGACGACTGGGGTTACGCGTCGCTGATCGGCGACGGGACGGTGCCGGAGAAGGACCGCGACGCGGTGATGCGGGCCCTGCTCGACTGTCCCGTCCACGCGATCATCTACATGGGTGAACACCGGCCGTCCGATGACAACGCGGTGCGCGAAGAACCGCGCGAGTCCCCCGAGCCCGATCCGACGGCCGGCGAGAGTAACGAAGCGATCTCGGGATTCGTTCGGTGACCCGGCCGCTGCCGGAACTCACGGTCCTCAACGAGTTCTTCTGGACCGCAGGCGCTGACAACGTGCTGCGCATCCAGGAGTGCCGCGACTGCTCCGCGCTGATCCACCCGCCGCAGCCGGTGTGCCGGTACTGCCGCAGCCACAACATGGGCGTTCGCGACGTGTCGGGCAGGGCCACGCTGTCCGCTTTCACGGTCAATCATCGGTTCGGCTTCCCCGACCTGCCGCCGCCGTATGTGGTGGCTCAGGTCGCCGTAGTCGAGGACCCGCGAGTTCGGTTGACCACCAACATCGTCGACTGCGATCCCGACGCTCTCGAACTCGGCCAACTCGTCGAGGTCACGTTCGAGAAGCTCGCCGATCAAGCCGGAGACGTCTTCCTGCCGGTGTTTCGGCCAAGCGCCGACAAGCAGACCGGCCCCCTTCCCGACGACGAGATCGCGCCGCAGGATTTCGCCAAGCACGTCAGCAGCCCGCTGACCACACACCGGTTCGAGGAACACTCCGCGATCACCGGCATCGGCGCGTCCCGGCTCGGCCGCCGGCTGATGGTGCCGCCGCTGTCGCTGACCATCGAGGCGTGCGAGGCGGCGGTCGCGGACGCGGGCCTGACCTTCGACGACATCGACGGGCTCTCCACCTATCCGGGCCTGGACATCGCGGGCATGGGCGAGGGCGGCGTCTCCGCGCTCGAAGGCGCGCTGGGCATCCGTCCGGCGTGGATCAACGGCGGCATGGACACGTTCGGTCCCGGCGGCTCTGTCATCGCCGCGATGATGGCGATCGCCACCGGCATGGCCCGTCACGTGCTGTGCTTCCGGACGTTGTGGGAGGCCACTTTCCAGCAGCTGATGAAGGAGGGCAAGGCCTCGCCTCCCGGTGGTGCCCGCACGTCGAGCTGGCAGATGCCGTTCGGCGCGATGTCGGCAGCGCACACGCTTGCCCTCAACGCGCAACGACACTTCGACCGGTACGGCACGACGCGGGAGACCCTCGGCTGGATCGCGTTGAACCAGCGCGCGAATGCGGCGCTGAACCCGACTGCCATCTACCGCGATCCGATGAGCATGGACGACTACCTGGGCGCACGGATGATCACCACGCCGTTCGGGCTCTACGACTGCGACGTGCCGTGCGACGGCGCTGTCGCGGTGATCGTCTCGGCCGTCGATGCCGCCAAGGACATGCCGCGCAAACCCGTGCTCTTCGAAGCCGTCGGGACGCAGATCGTCGAGCGCACGGACTGGGACCAGAGCACTCTCACCCACGAGCCCCAGGTGCTCGGCCAGGCGGCGCACCTGTGGACGCGAACCTCACTGCGGCCCAAGGACGTCGACGTCGCCGAGCTGTACGACGGCTTCTCGTTCAACTGTCTGTCCTGGCTGGAAGCGCTCGGCTTCTGCGGTATCGGAGAGGCCAAGGACTTCCTCGACGGCGGTCAGGCGATCGCCCGCGACGGCGTGATCCCGTTGAACACCCACGGCGGTCAGTTGTCCCACGGCCGCACCCACGGCATGGGCCTGATCCACGAGGCGGTCACGCAGTTGCGCGGCGACGCCGGTGACCGACAGGTCAACGATGCGCGCGTCGCCGTGGTCAGCAGCGGCGGGCTGACGCCCAGCGGGGCGATCCTGATGCGGACCGACTCGTGAGTGTGAGGCCGCGCTCTGATGTCGCCGCCGGTGCGGCTCCCCGTCCCCGCGTCGTCCTTGTCGACGGTGTGCCGATGTCAGGGCTCGTCGCCGCCGTCGACGAACCGAGGGCCGTGATCGTTGCGTTCCACGGCGGGGCCAGCACCGCGGCGTATTTCGACTGCCCCGGCCATCCGCGGCTGTCACTGCTTCGCATCGGCGCCGCGTTGGGCTTCACCGTCGTCGCGCTGGACCGACCGGGCTACGGCAGTTCGGCGCCGTATCCGGACGCGATGCAGCAACCGGACCAACGCGTTGCGCTGACCTACGGCGCCGTCGAGAAGGTCCTCGCCGACGGTTCCCACGGCGCCGGGCTGTTCCTGCTCGGCCACTCGGCCGGCTGCCAGCTGGCAGTGCGGATGACCGCAAGTGAAAACGCGGTCGACGCAGGCGTTCTCGGGCTCAGCTTGGCCGGCACCGGCCTGCGGTACAGCGATCAGGCCGCCGAGATGATGAAGACCGCGACGGCCACCCGGCGACCGGTCGGGTTACGTGAACTGCTGTGGCAGCCCGCGCACCTCTATCCGCCCGAGGTGCTCTCCGGCATGACCAACTCCTCCGGTGGCGCGCAGTACGAAGCTCAGACCACCAAAACCTGGCCGCGCCAGGACTTCCCGGCGCTCGCAGCGCAGGTGAGCGTCCCGGTACAGTTCGTCGTCGCCGAGCACGAACGGGTGTGGCGCACTGATTCCGACGCGCTGGCCGACATCGCCGCGGTCTTCACGGCCGCACCCAGGTTCGTGTTCGACGAGCAACGCAATGCCGGACACAACATGTCGTTGTCGGTCAGCGCTGCGGCATACCACCTGAAGGTCTTGTCATTCGTCGAGGAATGTGTAGTCGCGCACTTGAGCGCAGAAACGAAGTTGGAGGCGGGTTGATGCGCGTCGGATTCATCGGGCTGGGCAGTCAGGGCGGTCCCATGGCACGCCGGATCGCCGAAGGCGGTTTCGAGACGACACTGTGGGCCCGCCGAGAGGCCAGCTTGGAACCCTACAAAGACACCCCCGCGAAGACGGCGAGCTCGCCCGCGGAACTGGGCGCCGCCAGCGATCTGGTCTGCCTCTGCGTGGTCGGGGACGACGACGTCCGCGAGGTGCTCAACGGCGAGTCCGGCGTGCTCGCCGGCCTGGCCCCCGGCGGTATAGTCGCCATCCACAGCACCGTACATCCCGACACCTGCCGCGAAATCTCGAAAGCCGCTGCAGAGCAGGGTGTTTCGGTTATCGATGCGCCGGTCAGCGGCGGTGCACCCGCCGTCGAGGAGGGCAAGCTGCTGGTCATGGTCGGCGGCGAGGAGGAGGTCGTCGAACGCTGCCGCCCGGTGTTCGCCACCTATGCCGACCCGATCGTCCACCTCGGCCCGCTGGGCAGCGGACAGGTCACCAAGATCCTCAACAACCTGTTGTTCACCGCGAACCTCGGCGCAGCGTTGAGCACATTGGATCTCGGTGAGTCGCTGGGCATCCCGAGGGTGCGCCTCGCCGAGGTCCTCAACGGCGGATCGGCCACCAGCAAAGCGCTCGGCAGCATCTCCGTGTTCGGCGGCACGGTGGAGGGCCTCGCCCCGATCGCAGGAGCGCTGCTGCAGAAAGACGTTCGGCATGCCGCCAACATCGCCGCCAGCGCATCGGTGTCGGAGGGTTCGGTGTTCACCGTGGCCGACACCGCCCTGGAGTCGATGGAACATCCGCGGTGACCCGCGTCGGGTTCGTCGGGGCGGGCCGGATGGGCGCCCCGATGGTGCGCCGTCTCGTCGCAACCGGTCATGACGTCGCAGCTCTTGGCCGGACCGACGACAAGCGCGCTGCCGTGCGCGATCTCGGCGCGCGCCCGGTCGACACCGTGACCGACGCCGCCGACGCCGACGTGGTGATCGTGTGCGTTTTCACCGACGAGCAGGTGCAACAGATCTGCCTGCACGACGGGTTGGTGGCGGCGATGCGCCCGCGCGCCTCGCTCGTGATCCACACGACCGGAAGCCCCGCCACCGCACGGACCATTGCCGGGCAGTTCCCCGATGTCGACGTCGTCGACGCCCCGGTCAGCGGCGGCCCGCACAACATCGCCGCCGGCCAGGTGACCCTGTTCGTCGGCGGCTCCGACGAGGCGGTCGCCCGGGTGCAATCCGTGATGGGCGCCTACGGCGACCCGATCCTGCATGTCGGTGCGCTCGGCGCGGGCCAGGCCGTCAAGTTGATCAACAACGCGTTGTTCGCCGCGCAGATCGGTTTGCTCGCCGAATCCGTGACGCTGGGCGCTTCCCTCGGGGTGGACGAGGCCGAACTGCTCGCGTCGAT
This sequence comes from Mycobacterium sp. IS-3022, assembly GCF_001500065.1. Taxonomy (GTDB): domain Bacteria; phylum Actinomycetota; class Actinomycetes; order Mycobacteriales; family Mycobacteriaceae; genus Mycobacterium. The sequence continues at coordinate 161,544 of NZ_LQIN01000012.1, read as the reverse complement.
ATCCCATGGCAGCGGGGCAAGCCGCGTCGGCGAGTTCATCTCCGCACGCGGGTCGGTGTCCGGGTTCGTAGCCGATGTCGGCGAGTTCATCGGCAAAGACGTCGACGTGGTCCGCAAAACGGCGGCTGAGCTGGGCCGTGATCTCGGCTTACTCGACGACGTCATCAACGCCGGAATTCGACCATGAAGACAGCGATTCGCCCTACTCAAACCCTTCCCATGGGGGATACTATTGACGTTACACAATTGCGCCCTCGCGTAACGGAAGCGGTTACTAGCCCACCGCGAAAGAGGAGATCATGACCAAGCCGAAACTCGTGTTCGACCCGTATTCGCAGGAGTACTTCGACGACCCGTATGAGATCTACGCCCGGATGCGCGACGAGACGCCGATCTACTACGACGAGGAGCAGGACTTCTACGCGCTGACGCGGCATGCGGACGTTGCAGCGGCCCTCAAGGACCACGAGTCGTTCTCGTCGACCCGCGGCTGCCACCTGAACATGGTCAAGTCCGGCAAGGGGTTCCAGAAATCCATCATCTTCATGGATCCGCCCGAACACCGCTTCATGCGCAGCCTGCTCAACAAGGCGTTCACCCCTCGGGCCATCCAGTCGCAGCGCGACACCGTCGTCGAACTCGTCGAGCACTATCTGTCCAAGGTGGATCCCGACAACTTCGATGTGGTGCAGGACTTCTCCGGTCCGTTCCCCGTCGAGGTGATCACCCGGATGGCAGGGGTGCCCGAGGAATTCCGTCAACAGGTACGGCACTGGATCGACAAGGGCCTGGAAGTCAAGCCCGGGCAGCTGGATCTATCCGAAGAGAACATGCAGGCCAACATGGACGCCGGGGTGTACTACTTCGGGCTCGTGCAGGAGCGCCGGCAGGATCCCCAGGACGACATGATCAGCCGCCTGATCGCCGCGGAGGTTCCCGGCGAGAACGGCGAAATGCGCAAACTCGACGACATCGAGATCACCGGCTTCGTCGCACTACTCGGCGGCGCGGGCGCCGAAACCGTCACCAAGTTGGTCGGCAGCGCGGTGGTCGAGTTCGCGCGGCATCCCGAGCAGTGGCAGATGCTGCTCGACGACCGCAGCCTGGTACCTGCTGCCGTCGAAGAGTTGCTGCGCTACGTGGGCCCGGTGCAGTACAACGTGCGCTATACCCTCAGGGAGGCCGAAGTGCCCAGCGGCACGATTCCCGCGCACAAGCCGGTGTTCCTGATGAAAGCGGCCGCCAACCGCGACCCCCGCGCCTTCGACGACGGCGAGACGTTCGACATCACCCGTGACCGCACGCAGGCGCAGAACCTGGGCCTGGGCTACGGCATCCACAGTTGCCTCGGCGCCGCGCTGGCCCGGTTGGAGACCACCATCGCGCTCGAGCACCTGCTCGATTTCATGCCGCGCTACGAGGTCGATTTCGACGGTCTGCAACGCGTGCACATGCAGAACGTCGCCGGGTACCACCACGTGCCCGTGAAGGTGTTGAAGTGACCGCTGGGGTGAGGAGGAGGGCGCTTCTGTGACTCAGAAAATCGTCGTCGACTTCGGGCTCTGCGAAAGCAACGGGGTGTGCATGGGCATCATCCCCGAGGTGTTCGATCTCGATGACCAGGACTACCTTCATGTGCTACAGGAAGAAGTGACGCCGGAGAACGAGCAGCAGGTCCGGGAAGCGGTGCGCCAGTGCCCGCGGCAGGCGATCTCGATCGAAGACGAATGACGGCAACCGAACTCGTCTTTGACCCGTTCTCCGAAGAATTCTTCAACGGACCGTGGGAGGTCTACCGCCGCCTGCGTGAGGAGGCGCCGGTCTACTACAACGCGGAGCACGACTTCTACGCACTGTCCCGGCACGAGGACGTGGCCGCGGCGTACAAGGACTTCCAGACGTACTCGTCGGCGTACGGCCTCGACCTGGCGACGGTGCGGTCCGATGAACCGATGGTCGCGAAGATGATCATCGTCATGGACCCGCCCGAACACCGGCAGATGCGCAGCCTCGTCAACAAGGTGTTCACCCCGCGCGCCATCCAGGCGCTCAAACCCATGGTCACCGAGACCATCGAGCGGTACCTGTCGCGGGTCGACCGCGACCGCTTCGACGTGGTTCAGGACTTCTCGGCGCTGTTCCCGGTCGAAGTGATCACCCAGATGCTCGGGGTGCCGGAGGAATACCGTCAGCAGGTGCGCGAGTGGGTGGACATCTCCCTGCATCGCGAACCCGGGCAGATCGAGATGTCCGAGAAGGGATTGCAGGCGGTCGCGGAATCGATGGCTCTGTATTACAAGCTGATTCAGGAGCGGCGGGCCGAGCCGCGCGACGACATGTTCAGCCGCCTGATCGCCGCCGAGATCGAGCGGGACGACGGCGGCAAGCAGACGCTGGACGACTTCGAGATCGCCGGCTTCGCCACACTTCTCGGTGGCGCGGGCGCTGAGACCGTCACCAAACTGGTCGGCAACGCCGCGGTGACGTTTGCGCGCAACCCCGACCAGTGGCAGAAGCTGCTCGATGACCGCAGCAAGATTCCGGACGCGGTGGAAGAGTTGCTGCGCTATGAGGCGCCCAACCAGTACAACGTCCGGCGCTCCATGCGGGAGGTGCACCTGCACGGGGTGACGATCCCGGCCGGCAAACCGGTATTCCTGCTCGCCGGTTCGGCCAACCGGGACCCCGAGGCGTTCACCGACGCCGACACGTTCGACATCGATCGGGATCGCACCGAGGCGCAGAACCTCGGGTTCGGCTACGGCGTGCACAGTTGTCTGGGCGCCGCGCTCGCCCGGATGGAAAGTGCCATCGCGCTGGAGAGCCTCTTGGACTTCATGCCACGGTATGAGGTGATTTTCGACGAGTGCCGGCGGGTGGCCGCCCAGAACGTCGCCGGCTGGTCGAGTGTGCCGGTGCGAGTGCTGCACTGATGCGATTCGTCTTCGTGCACGGCGGTTTTCACGCCGCCTGGTGCTGGGAACGCACCATCGCCGAGTTACAGGACATGGGCCACGACGCGGTGGCCGTAGACCTGCCCGGCCACGGCGCGCGCACGGAGCAGGAGTCGACACTGGCCAACCGCCGCGACGCGATCGTGTCGGTGATGCAACCCGGTGACGTGCTCGTCGGACACTCCGGCGGCGGGTTCGACGCCACCCTGGCCGCCGACGCCCGCCCGGATCTGGTCAGTCACATCATCTACCTGGCTGCGGCGCTACCCCGCGAGGGCCGCACCTATCCCGAGGCGATGGCGATGCGGGACTCTGAGGACGGCGAGTTCGATGCCGACGTCGGAGAGATGTTGAGCTATCTGAAGTTCGACGACGACGGTGCGATGTGGTTCGCCGATTTCGACGGCGCGTGGCAGTACTTCTACCACGACTGCGACGAGGCCACCGCGCGGTGGGCGTTCGAGCGCCTCGGCCCGGAACGGTTCGGCGACACCACGGTGACGCCGGTGTCGGTGCCCTCGTTCTGGGCCGCCGAACTCGCCCGCAGCTTCATCCGCTGTCTGCAGGATCGCTCGATGCCACGCTGGCTGGCCGATACCGTGACGCGCCGCCTCGGCGTCGAGCAGTTGACGATCGACACGTCGCACTCGCCGTTCCTGAGCAAGCCGCGCGAGCTCGCCGGACTCCTGGTGCACGCCACCACGACATCACCGACCGGCCCCCTGGTGCCCCACTGACCCAGCTGAACACCGCCGCTCATCGCTGCGCCGAGATCGACGTTTTGGCGGTTTTCACTCCAACTTTTCCGCCAGAACGTCGGTTTGGGCGATGGTGATCAGCCGAGGCCGTGCAGGATGACGCCGTTGCAGTCGGCGGCGGCTTGCCGCAACTTGACCGCCTCCTGATAGGCGTCGGAGTTGTACCACTCGCGGGCCGCCTCTTCCGACTCGAACTCCAGCAACACGGTCTGCGTGCCGTGCCACTCGCCCTCGAGCAGCTCGGGCTTCTGGTCGAACGACAGCAGCGTGGACCCGGCCATCGCCTTGCCGGCCAGCTTGGCGTACTCGGCCATGCCTGCTGGGTCCTTCACGTCCTCGGTGATGAGGATGTACGCCTTGGGCACTGAAAACTCCTTCGTGGTCAGTCGATTTCGCGGATCGCTTGTTCCGGACAGTTTTGGATGGCGTCGCGCGCGGCGTCCTCCAGCCCGACAGGCACGTCGCCCGGATCGGCAACCGCCCAGCCGTCGTCGGTCATCTCGAACACCTCGGGGCACAACGTCAGGCACATGCCGTGGCCCGCACAGCGGTCTTCGTCGACGGTGACCTTCATCGGGCACCACCGTCGACGAGATCGAACTCCAGGTGCAACTCGGTGAGACCGCGCAGGATGTACGTCGGGATGTAGCAGTAGCGGCGCGAACCGGCAGGGCCGTGGTGCTTTTCGCTGATGCGGATGTCGGTCGTGCGGTCCAGCAATCGCTCCAGCCCGACACGCGTTTCGGCGCGGGCCAGCGGCGCTCCCGGGCAGCTGTGGATGCCGCGACCGAACGCCAGATGCTGACGGGCGTTCTTGCGTTCGGGATCGAAGGTGTCGGGATCTTCGAAACGGCGCGGGTCGCGGTTGGCGGCCCCGTTGATCACCATCACTGTGCAGCCTGCTCCGAGCGACTGCTCGCCGATGTTCGTCGGCACCCGCGACAGCCGGAAGTCGCCCTTGACGGGGCTTTCGATGCGCAGGCACTCCTCGATGAAATTCGGTAGCAGGCTGCGGTCCTCGCGTAACTTGCGCTGAATGTCGGGGTTGTCGCCCATCACCTTCAGCGCCGTCGACAACAGCCGCACCGTGGTTTCCTGTCCGGCGGAGAACACGTTGGTCGCCACCCGCACGACGTCGCCCACCTCGGGCAGCGTCCCGTCGGGGAACGTGGCCGTCGCCAACCCGGTCAGCACGTCCTCACGCGGCTCACGACGACGATCCTCGACATACTCGGCGAACACCTCGTAGAGGTATTCCAGTGGCGTCTTGGTGAGCGTCTTCTCGGCGTTGCCGAGCCCGCCGCCGTGGGTGCCGCGCGCGAGCCGCTCGAGCAGTTCGGGGCGGTCCTCGTCGGGGACGCCGAGCAGATCTGCGATGACGCGCAACGTGAACGGCCCGGCGAAGCCCTTGATGAACTCGCCCTCACCCGGCGCAAGGAACTCGTCGAGGATGTCGTCGGCCAGCTGCCACATCGCGTCCTCGTTCTCCTTGAGGCGCTTGGGCGTGATCAGCCGCATCAGCAGGGCGCGGTGATTGGTGTGCGTCGGCGGGTCCAGCGTCGGCAACTGGTCGCTGAACGGGATCTCGTCGCGGTGCTGGTTGATCAGGTCCGTGATGTCGTCGTCCTGCAAGCCGTCGAGCGGCACCGGAAAGCCGGGGAACGGGCCCGTCACCGAGATGCACGACGAGAACGTCTCGGCGTCGTTGTAGACGTCGACGGCCTCCTGCCAGCCGGTCACCATCGTCACGCCGTAGTGGTCCTCCCGGCTGACCGGGCACTTGTCGCGAAGTGCCGCGTAGAACGGGTACGGGTCGTCGGTCAGACGGCCGTCCCGGAAGAAGTCGACCGAGGTGAGGTCCTCCGTCATTGGCCCTCCGTTTCGACGATCTCAGCAGGAGAGAACGTGATTCTCATATCGGGGTATCAGATTTCCATACGGCAATGCCGTCGTCAACGACCGGTGCTGTGCAACTGCTCAGCGCTATTGGATCGGCTCGTCACCGAGCACCGTCGTGCGCAGCATCTCGCGCGGCGAATCGGGGTCGTACGGCGCCGCGCGGTGCAGCACACCGTTGTTGTCCCAGATGACCGTGTCGCCGACGGACCACCGATGGCTGTACACCAGGTCAGACCGGGTGGCACGGTCGAGCAGGTCGGCAAGCAGCGCTCGGCCCTCGTCGAGATCCATGCCGACGACGTAGTCCGCCGACGCGCCCAACACCAAGGATTTGCGGCCGCTGCGGTGTGTCCACACCAGCGGATGCTCGTGGGTGGGGCGCGCGCGCCACTTGGCCACCAGCTCCGGCGACGGATCCGGCGTGACCCGGCGCTGCGACGCCTCGAGCGAATGAACCACCCGCAGCGCTCCGAAGCGTTCCTTCTCCTCGTCACTGAACGCCTCGTACGCCGCATACGAGTTGGCGAACTCCGTCTCACCACCGCGCTCGGCCACCTGTTTGGCGGAAAGCACGGTCGCCTTCTGCGGGCACTCGCCGTTGGTCGGCGTGCAGCCGTCGATGTGCCAGTCGAACGTGGCGCGCAGGTACGCCGCGGACGAGTTCTTCGACTTGTCCAGCGTCACCGGATAGATGCCGGCCACCGGATGGTGGCCGTCGGACGAGTGGTCGATGTCGCCGAGTCGCCGGCAGAACGCCACCTGCGCCTCGGGCGTCAGGCCGAGACCCGGGAACACGAGCACGCCGTTGTCTTCCAGCGCGTCGAGGACGGCGGCGCCGAGCGCATCGTCTCCTGCCAGGGCGTCGGAATCCACCCCGAGCACCTCGGCGCCCACAGATTCGGTGAGTTTGTTGATCGTCAGCACAGTCATGGTCGTCCCGTCCTGGTCGTCACGGCACCGGCGCGCTGACGCGGTGCATCTCCGCGTCAGCGGAGTCGATGGGCTTCTGCGTACCGAAGATCTCGACGGCCATCGAGACCATGATCATCGAGTAGATGAGATGCAACAGGTTCAGCGCATCGTCGGGGACATCGTCGAGCGGAAACTTGTCGCAGTAGTCGATCGCCTCCTCGAAGCGGGGCGAGAACGCGTCGTAGAACTTCCGCATCTCCTGCATGGGCGTGCTCAGCCGCGCTTCCCACCGCTCCGGTTCCGTTGCCAGACACCACTTCTCGGCAAACGGCTCGAACTCGGCGAATGCGCTGGGCAGTCGGGTCTGCGCCATGGTCACACCCCCACCGGACTGCGCTCGTTCTTGTACTCCTCGACCCACTTGACGGCCTCGTGGTGTAGATGTCGCACGAGGATCTCCTGATCACTGAGCGGAAAGTCGTCGACCACGTCGTACTCCAACGCCGCCTGCGTTCCGCCGAGCATCCCGGCGTCCTGCAGCGCGAACTCCTTGAGCACGACCGAGGCGACCTCGTGTTCGATGCGCTCGCGCACATTGCGCGCCGGATGAAAAGCGTTGTACGCCTCGAACTTGTGGGTGTTGTGCGACGTCGGCCAGTACCGGTACAGCAGGTACCAGCCGTGGTAGATGAGGATCTCCAGGTTCGGGAAGATCTGGAAGTTGGAGATGCCCCACGGTTCGATCCCGCCCGGGTTCAGACCGGCCGACTGATGCGTCTCCGGGGTCCGCCATGGGCCGACAAGCCCACTGCGGGTGACCCTTTCGACCGGGTACATGTACTCGGGATCGAGCAGCCACCGGCGCGTGCCCGCCGTGGACACGAGGCGATGCGGACCGTCGATCTGGAAGTGCCCGCATTCGAACGTCGCATTCGGTTGCCGCACCGCGCTGGGCACCTGCTGCGAGTGCAGCGACGGCACGTGGTAGTACTCCTGGAACGCGTCGGCGAAGATCTTCCAGTTGCTGTTGTTGTGCGCTTCGAACTCGTAGCGTTCGGTCATCAGGTGGAACGGGTAGTCATCGAGCGCGGTGATCATCGGGCCGAGGAACTCGCGCAGGCTCCACCGCGGTTCGGGGTCGAAGTTGATGAAGATGAAGCCGTTCCACACGTCGCAGTGCACCGGCTTCAGCCCGTACCGCGAAGTGTCCAGGCCGAAGAACTCTCCCTCCTGCTGGACGAAGGTGAGATCGCCTTTGAGGTCGTAGCGCCACCCGTGGTACTTGCAGGTGAACTGGCGACAGGTGCCCTTGACCTCTTCATTGGGAAAGTCGTTCCACACCAGTTTGTTTCCGCGGTGCCGACAGATGTTGTAGAAGGCGCGGATCTGCTGGTCCTTGCCCTTGACGACGATCACCGACGTCCGGGCGGCGTCGATCTCCTTGGTGAAGTAGCTGCCGACCCGCGGCACATCCTCCACCCGGCCGACATTGAGCCAGGCCCGCTTGAAAACCGCTTCACATTCGAGTTCGTAGAACTCGGGGGAGATGGAATCGCGGAACGAGATCGGCCCGGTACCCAGGTCCGGATAGTGCTCGGTCCAGCTGCCCTCCGCCGGCTTAGGCCACTTCCCCATGCGAACCTCCCTGTCGTGTTTGAACTCTCATCACATCACCGACCCGCCGTTGACACCCAGAGTCTGGCCGGTGATGAAGCCGGCCTCCTCGGAGCACAGGAACCCGACGGCGGCGGCGATGTCCTCGCCGGTGCCGAGATGACCGAGCGGAACGCTTGCGGCCATCTGCTCGTTGGGCGGAAGGTGGCCGGCGGCCTGAGACTGGTGCTGCATCGGCGTCTCGATGGCCGACGGTGGAATGTTGTTGACCGTGATGCCCGCCGGACCGTATTCGCGGGCAAGCGATCTGGTCAGCGACAGCAACGCGCCCTTGGACGCGGCGTAGTGGGCCATACCGGGTGAGCCGCGCTGGGCGCTCGACGACGAGATCATCACGATGCGGCCCCAACCCGCTTCGAGCATGTCGGGCACCGCCACCTGGCAGCAGTGAAACGTTCCGGTGAGGTTCACATCGACCAGCCGTTGCCAGGCCTGCACGGTGATCTCGGTGAACGGCGCGAAGTCCACCGCGCCCGCGCTGGTGACCAGGATGTGCACCGGTCCCAATTCGGTTCGCACCTTGGCGAAGGCCTCCTCCACCGCCTGGCGGTCTCTGACATCGGCCGCGACGCCGAGCGCCGGGATGCCTTGGGCGCGCAGGTCTTCGGCGACTCGGTGCGCCGCATCGCCGTTGAGGTCGAGCACCGCGACCTTGTGTCCCCGCCTGCCGAGCTCGTGGCAGGTTGCCTCCCCCATGCCCGACGCGCCGCCCGTCACCACCGCGACCCGTGTCATCGCCTCCGCCTCATCTTGCGCACCCCTACTCGTAGATCACGTGGACTGTTCGGCTGGTCGGCAGGGACTGGCACGTCAGCACCCATCCCTCGGCCACTTCGTCGTCATCGAGCGCATCGTTGTTCAGCATCCGGGCGCTGCCCGACTCGATCCGCGCCATACATGTTCCACACGAACCGGTTTCGCATGACGACGGCGCCCGCAGCCCCGCGATGCGGGCTGTCTGCAGCAACGTGTTTCCCGCCCGGTAAGGGGCGGTGACGGTCTTGCGGTCCAGTTCGATGACCACTTCCTCGGTCTGCTCGGTGGCTTCCACCACGTCGACGGGCGCCGGCGCGACCTCGAACCGCTCGAGGTGCAACCGGTCTCGCGGAACCCCTGCCTCGAGAAGCGTCGCTTCCACGGTGTCCATGAACGGTCCGGGACCGCAGATGTAGTACTCGACGTCGCGACCGGAATCGACGAACGCCTCGACCGCGGCGCGCTGGACCACCCCGGACTCCTCGTCGAAGTGATGGGTCACCGCCAGTCGGTCGGAATTGGCATCGGCGAGCGCACTCAGCGACTCGCCGAAGATCACCGAGTCACGGCTTCGGTTGGCGTAGAACAGCTTGACGCGCCGGTCGGTGCTCACCAGCGCGAAACCGATCAACGAGAAGATGGGGGTGATACCGCTGCCGCCCGCGAAGGCCACGATGTCGCGCTCGGCCTCACCCAGGACGAAGCGGCCCTCCGGCGGCGCGGCGTGAATCTCGTCGCCGGCGGATGCGGTGTCGTTGAGATAGTTGGAGACCAGCCCCCCGGGGTCACGCTTGACGGTGATCTGCAGGTCTTCGCCGTTGTGGGGCGACGACGACATCGAGTAGCAGCGCCGGTGGTCATCCCCGGCGACTTTCACGCGCAGGGTCAGGAACTGGCCCGCTCTGTACCGGAACCGCTGCGAACAATCGGCGGGCACGTCGAGCACCAGCGACACCGCGTCACTGGTTTCGCGCACCACCCGCTTGATGCGCAGTGGCGCGAATTCGACGGCTTGTTCCGACATCACCCCCAGAGTATCAAGTACTTGTGATTGGTATCAAGGAATAGCTCACAGCCAGATCGGCTTCGGCAGCAGCCTGATCCGCTAGTCGCCGATGTGGTCGTCGACCAGCGTGTGCCCGGTGCCCTTCTCGACCACGCGCGCCAACAGGTCGCGCAACGTCTGCTGCTCTTCGGGGGTGAGCACGCCGAACACCGCCTCATGCGCGGCGATCGCGTCGCTGACGACCGCGGTGGCAACCCTGCGACCCTCGTCGGTCAGGTAGGCCTTCAAGATCCGCGCGTGCTGTGGATCGGGTTTGCGCTCGACGAACCCGCGCTGCTCGAGCGCCTTCACCGCGAGTTGCACGCCCTGCGGCGTGATCAGCAGCCGACGCGCGAGCTCAGCTCCCGAGAGCCCCGGCTCGTTCGTGAGCTGGCGCAGCACACCGATCTGCGCGGTGCTGACGCCGTGTTGGCTGACCGCGTCGTTGACTGCGGTGAGCGAGAAATACCACGCCTGCTTGAGGTGCCACAGGATGTTGTCGCCGAGCTCCATACCCAGTTCTGGGTTTGTCTCCCTAGCCACGACCCTCGCCCCCGTCGTGCTTGTAGATCTGACCGTCCTTCATCACGAACCGAACGTCCAGCGTGGTCGCGATGTCGTCGGACGGGTCGCCGGGCACGGCGATGATGTCGGCAAGGTATCCCGGTGCGAGAAGCCCCAATTCGTCGTCGGCCTCGATCAACTCGGCGCTGGTGACCGTCGCGGCCCGGATCGCCTGCATCGGCGTCATACCGCGCTCGACCAGCGCGCAGAGTTCCTTGGCGTTCTGTCCGTGCGGTATCGCGGGTGCGTCTGTGCCACAGGCGATGCGCACGCCTGCCGCGATGGCCTTGGGCAGCATGGCCTGCGCCTGGGGGAAGACCACTTCGGCTTTCTTGCGCAGCTCCGGTGCGATGCGGTCGATCGCCATGGCCTGGGTCAGGTAGGTGGTCGAGACCAGGAATGTCTGAGTGTCGGCCATCAGCTGAATGGTTTCGTCGCTGGCGAGAAATCCGTGTTCGATGCAGTCGATGCCGGCCCTGATGCAGGCGCGAACAGCGCTGTCCCCCACCGCATGCGCGGCGACCCGTACGCCGGCGCGGTGAGCCTCGTCGGCAATCGCGGCGAACTCGTCGTCGGAGTACTGCTGCGCGCCGGGCGCGGTGCTGTGCGACATCACGCCGCCGGACGCCGACACTTTGATGAGTTTGGCACCGTGCCGTACCTGATAGCGCACGCAGGCGCGGACGTCGTCGACGCCGTTGGCGATGCCCTCGGCCACCGACAGCGGCATGATGCCCGGTGCGAGTCGCTGGAACACGGTCGGATCGAGGTGCCCGCCGTACGGCGTCACGGCGTGACCGGCCGGATAGATTCGCGGGCCGACGTGCCAGCCCTGGTCGATGGCGCGCATCAGAGCGACGTCGAGCAGGTAGCCGCCGGTCTTGACCATGAGGCCGAGGTTGCGCACCGTGGTGAAACCGGCCTCAAGGGTGGTGCGGGCGTTCACCGCACCGCGCAGGGTGCGATACGCCGGATCGTCTTGTACGCCGTGCATCGGGCTGGGCAATCCCTCGGGACCGCCGGGCCCGCCGATGAGCAGGTTGAGCTCCATGTCCATCAGACCGGGCAGCAGCGTGACATCGCCCAGATCGACGATCGTCGAATTCGGCGGCAGTTCAGGCGGATTCACCGCAGAGATGCGGTTGCCCTCGACGACCACGACGGCCGGCGAACGCACCTCGCCGGCTTTGACATCGGCCCAGCGCGCGGCGCGCAGGACGGTCGGGCTGGTCACGGAACGGGTTCGGACACGCAGTCCAGCGTCGTGGCACCCGAGTCGGGCACCTTCGGTTGCTTCCAGCACTCGACCGGGAAAGACGCCTGGATCATCGAGTACAGCAGGTGCATCAGGTTGAGGACGTCCTCGGGCAGGTCGTCGAGCGAGAACTTGTCGCAATAAGCGATGGCCTCCTCTGCTCGCGCCGTGATGGCGTCATAGAAGGCCTGCAACTCCTGCATGGTGCTGGCCAGTCGCTTGGCGTAGCGCTCCGCCTCGGTCGGCAGGCACCAGTCGGAAAACTGTTCCAGGTCAGAGAATTCGGGCGGAAGTTTCGTCGTTGTCGCCGTGGTCATGTCACACCCCCGCCGTCTTGCGCTGGTAGTCGTCGACCCAGGCCGCGGTCTCCTTGTGCAGATGGCGGATCAGCACCTCCTGATCGCACAGCAGGAACTCGTCGATGACCCGCGACTCGACCATGCTCTGCGTCGCCTCCAGCGTATTCGCGTCCTGGAGCCCGTATTCCTTGAACGACACCGCAGCGAGTTCCTGGGCGATGCGCTCGCGAGGCGTTCTCGCCTGAGGGAAGTACACCGTGCCCTCGAAGAGGTGCGTGTTGTGTGACGTGGGCCAGTAGTGATATGTCAAATACCAGCCCTGGCCCCAGAACAGGATCACGAAATTGGGGAACAGCTGGAAGGAATCCAGCCCCCACGGATCGCATTTGGCCGGATTGAGCCCGACGGGCATCTCCCCCAGATCCGGTTTGTCCCAGGGCCCGAACAGGCCGCTCTGGCAGATGTCCTCGATCGGCTTGCGCATCTCGTCGGCCATCTCCCACGCCCGGATACCGGAGGTGCTGACCAACCGATGCGGCCCTTCGATGCGGTAATGCGGCGCCTCAAATCCCGCCTCGGCAGCGGCCTTCGAGTACGCGGTAGGTGACTGGTTCGCATGCAGTACGGGTGCGTGATAGAACTCCTGGAACGCGTCCATGTAGAGCTTCCAGTTGGCCTTGACTTCCGACCGGTAGTAGAACCGTGAGGTCATCTTGTCGAACGGATAGCCCTCGAGATCGGTGATCATCGGACCGAGGAACTCACGCAATGACTGCTCGGGCTGCTTGGCGAAGTTGACGAAGATGAAGCCTTCCCACACCTCGCAGTGCACCGGCACCAGACCGTAGCGGCTCTTGTCGAGGTCGAAGAACTCGCCCTCCTGCTGAACGAAAGTCAGGTTGCCGTCGAGGTCGTAGCGCCATGCGTGGTACTTGCAGGTGAACTGCCTGCACACACCGCTGGTCTCCTCCAGCGGCATGTCGTTCCACACCAGCTTGTTGCCACGATGGCGGCAGACGTTGTGATACGCCTTGATCTCGCCCGAGGTCGTGCGCACCACGATGATCGACGTGTTCACCACCTTGAGCTCTTTGGTGAAGTAACTACCTTTGCGTAAAACCTGCTCGGCGCGACCGACATTGAGCCAGGCCCGCTTGAAGACGGCTTGACGCTCGACCTCGTAGAACTCGGGGCTGATCGAGTCCTCGTAGGAGACCGGCTCCGTTCCCAGCTGCGGGTAGTGCTCTGTCCAACTGCCTTCCGGGGGTTTGGGAAAGCGAGCCATCGGCTTCTCCTGTCATTGCTTTTCGGCATTCGGCGGGAGCCTGATAAACCGACGATATATGCTGACGCAGGCAATCACAAGTAGTTGATATTGCTCCGTGAGTCGGTGCCGAAAGGAGTCGGGCAGGTGCATTCGGATGAGCTGTTCATCGGTGGCAAGTGGTCGCAGGCGAGCACCGGACAGCGCATCCAAGTCGTCTCCCCGCACACCGAGGAACCTTTGGCGGAGGTGGCTGCTGCCGGCCCCGAGGATGTCGACAACGCCGTGACCGCCGCACGGTCGGCCTTCGACACCGGCCCCTGGCCGCGACTGGACCCCGCCGAACGCATCGCCGCGTTGCGGCGACTCGCCGCCCTCTACGGCGAACGTCGCGCCGAGATTTCCGAGGTGATCACCTCGGAAATCGGCGCGCCGATCAGCTTCGCGCAACGGGCCCAGGTCGGATTGCCCGCGATGATGATGACCGCGTTCTGCAACCTGGCCGAGACGTATCCGTGGCGTGAGGTACGCCCGGGAATGTACGGCGCGGACATCCACATCCGCCGTGAACCGGTCGGCGTCGTCGCCGCGGTCGTGCCGTGGAACATGCCGCAGTTCCTCATCGTCACCAAGCTCATCCCCGCGCTGCTCGCCGGCTGCAGCGTGGTCCTCAAGCCGGCGCCGGAATCACCACTCAACGCGCTGCTACTGGCCGAGATGATCGCCGAGTCGGACCTACCACCGGGCGTGGTGAGCGTGCTGCCCGGCGACGGATCGATCGGCGATTATCTGGTGAGACATCCTGGCGTGGACAAGGTTTCGTTCACCGGGTCGACGGCCGCGGGCCGGGCGGTCGCCGCGGCCTGTGCGGCCGACCTGAAGCGCGTCAGCCTCGAACTCGGCGGCAAGTCCGCCGCAATCGTGCTCGACGATGCCGACGCCGCCACCGTAGCCGCCGGGGTGCGCTCGGCGAGCCTGAGCAACAGCGGCCAGATCTGCAACGCGCTCACCCGCATCCTGGTGCCGGCCGGCCGCGCTGACGAATTCACCGAGGCGCTGGCCGCCGAGATGGCGTCACTGGTGGTCGGCGACCCGACTGCTGCGGCCACGCAGGTCGGTCCGCTGGTGGCCCGACGCCAGCAGGAGCGGGTGCGCGGCTACATCGACGCCGGGCAAGCCGAGGGCGCGCGCCTCGTCGCCGGTGGCACCGCGATGCCCGACGGTCTCGACAAGGGGTGGTACGTGCGTCCCACCCTGTTCGCCGACGCGACGAATTCGATGCGTATCGCGCGCGAGGAGATCTTCGGTCCGGTGCTGACGGTCATCCCCTACCGCGACGAGGGCGAGGCCGTGGCCATCGCCAACGACTCCGAGTACGGACTGGCGGGGTCGGTGTTCACCGACGACACCGAGCGCGGACTCGACGTCGCCGCCCGTATCCACACCGGCACCTTCGGCGTCAACCAGGGTTACACGATGGACCCGTTCGCGCCCTTCGGCGGGGTCAAGGGCAGCGGCTACGGTCGCGAACTCGGTCGCGAAGGCATCGACGGCTACACCGAGACCAAGTCGATCTCCGTTGCGGCAAAACAAGATGCGGGCGCAGCGGCCGCCGGCAAGGGAGCGTGACGCCATGACGACACTGGAAACCCGCGAACCGAACTTCGCCCGACCGGTCGCACCGCACCGCGGTCGGATATATCTCGGCGTCGGACTACTGACGGGCATGGTGTTTCTGGTGATGACGTTCGGGGTCGAGTTCAGGCTCATCACACCCGATTTCACCTCGGACGTCGTCGCAAACCTGCTCTTCGGCATACCCGTGATCCTGGTGCCCCTCATCATCCTGTGGGACGCGCCCGGCGAGAACCGGACTCGGCTCGACAAAGCCGCGGAGCTGACGCTGTTCTACCTGCCCTATAGCGCCTGCAGCCAGATCGGCTACGAGTTGATGTTTCTCATCGGCCACCCGCTGGGTTGGTGGACACCGACCACGGACCCCGGCTGGAAATGGCTGTGGTGGCAGTACGCGCTGGCCGACACCCGCTACGTCAGCGGCAACCCGTGGATCTTCGCGCTGGAGGTGGTCGGTGTGACCACCGGTGTCTTCGTGTTCGTCATGTGGACGAGGCTGATCAAGGTCGGTCTCAGCACGGAGACGCGAATCCGTTGCCTGTGGGGCGCGTTCGCCGGCTGCGCGATCTTGATGAGCAGCACCGCCGTGTACTTCCTGGCCGAGGTGGCTGCGGGCTTCGAGAACATCGGCCAGGGCGCTTACGGCCTGGGCTTCAAGTTCATCGCCGAGAACGTCCCATTCATCGTGCTGCCGCCGCTGGTCCTGTACTCGATCTACCTACAGGTGGACTACCTGACGCGGCGGGCCGGCAGGCTCACGGCAACTTGATCGCCGACACGTACATCTCGATGACCGGCCGGTAGAGGTCGACGTCGTCGAGTTCGCTACCGAGCACGACCGAGTCACTGGTCGCCACGAGTATCTGCGCAAAAGTCAATGGCGGAATCAGCAACGCTCCTCCGAGCCTGTCGATGCCTTCGACGATGAACCTCGCGAGCGCCTCGACGACCTCTGACCTCTTCTCCGCCACCCGCGCGCGGATGTCGGGGTTGCGTAGGAGGTAGAGCGCAAACTCGTGGCCCAGCGCGGCGTGCTCGGCACCGCGGTCACGGCTGAGTTGGCGCCAGCGCGCCGCGATCTCGTCGAGCTCGCGTGACCCTATCTGCTCCGCCGAGGACATCACGTCGGCGAAATTGTCGAAATAGCGGCGCCAGTACCGGTCGCTCACTGCCAGGAAGAGATCCTCCTTCGTGGCGAAGTGCTTGTAGATCGCACCTTTGGTGTAGCCCGCGGCGTGCGCGATGTCGTCGAGAGTTGCTGGAGCAAAGCCCTTTTCGGCGAACACGTCCTCGGCGGCGTCGAGGAGTAGTGAGCGCGTGTGCTCGAGACGTCGTTCCCGTGTCCACCGCTCGACCATGAAAAAATTCTGCCACAGATTCTGAGAATCTTATTGGCTACCAAGATACTGGCTGGTATCTTTCGACGAACGCAGACCTCCAGGAGGCGTCATGAGCGATCTGTCGGACAAGAAGCCTGCCGTGACCGAGTCGGCCACGAAGGTCTCCGACCTCGGAACCTCGACCCAACGGCCGAGCAACGTGGTCAAGATCTGGGCCACCATCGGCGGCGCCATCCTGCTGCTGCAGTTGTACGTGTGGACCAGGTGGATCACCGGGCCCTATTTCGAACGGGTGCCCGGCGGCCCCTCCGATCCACCCCTGTACATGAAGATCCCGCTCATCTTGAACATGGTCGTCGTCTGCGTGGGTTTCCCGATCGCGGTGTGGTGGTTCATCATCCGGCCGTGGATGCGCGAACGCCGAATCACCCTGGACGGCATCCTCCTGGTTTCCATGGGACTCATGTTCTTCCAGGATCCGTTCCTGAACTACATCAACACCTGGTGCACCTACAACAGTTGGCTGCCGAACTTCGGCGCGTGGACACCGTACGTGCCCGGATGGGTCTCACCCGACGAGCCGGGCCGGATGGTGCCGGAACCTATTTTCACGAACTCACCCGGTTACGCCGCCGGTGTTCTCATGCTGACCATCCTCGGATGCTGGGTCATGCGCAAGATCAAAAACCGCTGGCCGAACATCAGCAATCTGCGGCTGATCCTCGTCACCTATTTGGCGGCGTTCTTACTCGATTTCGTCATGGAAGGCCTGATTCTGCTGCCCACCGGGCTGTACTCATATCCCGGTGCCATTCGTGAGCTGTCATTCAACGCAGGCACCTACTACCAGTGGCCCGTCTATGAGGGCATGATGTGGGCCGGCGTCCAGACGGCCATGTGCTGTCTGCGCTTCTTCACCGACGACCGTGGCCGCACTGTTGTCGAGCGTGGATTGGACCATGTGCGAGGCGGTTTCGTCGCGCAACAACTGACCCGCTTTCTGGCGATTTTCGCCGCGATCAGCGCTTGCTTCTTCTTCTTCTTCAACCTTCCGATCCAATTCTTCGCCCTGCATCCTGACCCCTGGCCCGAGGACACCCAAAAGCGTTCCTACTTCATGAACGGGCTCTGCGGCGAGGGCTCCGATGTGCCATGTCCCGATCCGGTGCTGCCGTTCCCGACACGAGAGTCCGGCTTCATCAACACCGAGGGTGAGCTCGTCCTACCGGAAGGCGCGCAGATTTCCGAACCCGTCCCCTTCGAACGAGGGGAATGACTCAACCCATCTTGACGGCGGACACGTACATCTCGACCATGGCCGGGTAAAGGTCGATGTCGTCGAGGTGGCTGCCCAACTCGATGGCGTCCGTCGTGGCGATGATGATGTGCGCGAACGTCGTCGCAGGGATCAACAGCGTCGCGCCCAGACTGTCGATGCCCTCGACGATGTAGCGGGCGAGCTGGTCGACGACCTCAGAACGCTTGGCGGCCACCCGTTCCCTTGCCTCCGGGTTGCGCAGCAGGTACAGGTTGAACTCCAGGCCCAGTGCCGCGTGTTCGGCGCCGCGGTCGCGGCTGAGCTGGCGCCAGCGGTCGGCGATGTCTTCGAGTTCGCGCGCTCCGATGTGGTCCGCCGACGACATCACCTCGGCGAAATTGTCGAAGTACCGGCGCCAGTACCGGTCGCTGGCGGCCAGGAAGAGGTCTTCCTTGGTGGCGAAGTATTTGTAGATGGCGCCTTTGGAGTATCCGGCCGCCTTGGCGATGTCATCGAGAGTTGCTGATATGAAGCCTCTTTCGGCGAACACCTGCTCTGCGGCATTCAGCAGCAACGAGCGCGTGCGCTCGAGGCGCCGCTCCCGCGTCCAACGCTCAACCATGCCGCCATCTTGCCACAATTTTGACTCCTTGGTCATTCAGATACTGACTGGTATATTTTCGGCGCATCAGCCACTGCCGGGAGGAGCGCTGGGGTCCATGCGAGCGACAGATGCAGAGGAGACGGTGCGGTGAGCGATCTTTCAAGCAAAAACACGCCCGTTCTCACCGAATCGTTGAGCCAGGCGGCGCTCAACACGCAGCCTCAATCGAAGATCCCTGCGGTGAAGATCTGGGCCACCGTCGGCGGCCTGATTCTCGCGCTCCAGCTGTTCGTGTGGGGCAAATGGGTCACCGGGCCCCACTTCGAACGGGTCCCCGCGGGGCCGACCGATCCGCCGACGTTCATGAAGGCGATCCTGTTCACCTGGACCGCCGTGATCGTGATCGGCATGCCAATTGCCATCTGGTGGTTCCTCATTCGGCCGTGGCGTCGGGAGCGGCGGATCACCCTCGACGGCATGCTATTCGTGTCCTGCGGCCTGCTGTGGTTCCAGGACCCCCTGTTGAACTACTTCAACACGTGGAGCACCTACAACACCTGGATGTGGAACATGGGCTCCTGGGTCCAGGACATTCCGGGTTGGGTGTCGTACGGGGAACCGGGCGCGATGATGGCCGAGCCCGTCTTGATGAACGCCCCGGGTTACTTCTTTGTCCTGCTGTGCACCATGCTCGGCTGCTGGGTCATGCGCCTGGCCAAGAAGCGGTTCCCCAACATCAATACCTTGGGCCTCATCGGCGTGGTGATCGCCTGGACCTTCGTCTTCGACTTCGTCATCGAGGGCCTGTTCCTCATGCCGATGGGGCTGTTCACCTACCCCGGCGCCATTCAGGCGCTGTCGGTCAATGCCGGCACCTACTATCAGTGGCCGCTGTACGAGGGCCTCATGTGGGGCGGTGTGCAGGCGGGCCTCTGCTGCTTGCGCTACTTCACCGACGACCGTGGCCGCACGTTCGTCGAGCGTGGACTCGACCGCGTGCGAGGGGGTTTCGTCCGGCAGCAGCTCACCCGCTTCCTGGCGATCTTCGCCGCCTGCAGCGCCTTCTTCTTCGTGTTCTACAACATTCCGGCACAGTTCTTCGCCATGCACCAGGACCCCTGGCCGGAGGACATCCTGAAGCGCTCGTACTTCCTGATGGGCATCTGCGGTGAAGACACCGATCGGCCGTGCCCCGATCCTGCGCTACCGATGCCCCTGACGAATTCCGGGTACATCAACCACGACGGTGAGCTTGTCCTACCCGAGGGCGTCGAGCTTCCTAAGAACGTTCCGCTAGAGCGAGGAGAATAAATGCACAACACTGCGGTTATGGCCGACATCTCGAACCCGCCGTTCTACCGGGCGGTCGGCGACGAGGTGGAGGTCTTCCGCGCGGCGGCCCGCCGAGGGTTGCCGGTGCTGTTGAAGGGCCCTACCGGTTGCGGGAAAACACGATTCGTGGAGGCGATGGCACATGCGCTGGGCCGGGATCTGATCACCGTTGCCGGCCACGAGGACATGACGTCGGCGGACCTGGTCGGCCGATTCCTGTTGAAGGGCGGTGAAACGGTCTGGGTGGACGGGCCGTTGACCCGCGCGGTGCGCGAGGGTGCGATCTTCTATCTCGACGAGGTGGTCGAGGCGCGCCAGGACACCACCGTGGTCATCCATCCGCTCGCCGATCACCGTCGTGAGCTGCCTGTCGACCGGCTCGGCACCACGCTGCAGGCGGCGCCCGGATTCCAATTGGTGATCTCCTATAACCCCGGATACCAGAGCGTGCTGAAGAACCTCAAGGAGTCGACCCGCCAGCGGTTCATCGCCATCGAACTCGGCTACCCGTCCCCCGAGGTCGAGACGGAAGTGGTGGCGTACGAAGCCGGGGTCGACACCGAGACCGCGCGGGCGTTGGTCAAACTTGCCTACGCGATCCGCAACCTGGACGGCTCACCGCTGCGCGAAGTGGCCTCCACCCGCATGCTGATCCTCGCCGGCGGCCTCGCGGCAGAGGGGCTGAACCTGCGCAGTGCCGTTCACGCGGCCGTCGTCGAGGTGCTGTCCGACGACCACGACGTCATCCGCGCACTCGACGAACTCGTCAATACCGTTCTGCCTCGGAGCCGCAGCGGCGGCGACATTCAACCTCGGACGTGACCGCCATCTCGGACAACCCTGACCGGTTTCGGTTCCTCGCCACCTATATCGCGGGCCGGTCGGTCGACGTCACCGAGGCGCCGGCCGGCCAGCCCGCGCATACGAACGGGCAGTTCATCTTCGTCTCGGCCGGTGCTTCCGTCGCCGAGCAGCGCCGCGAAATGCTGGTTCAGGCGGCCCTTCTCGGCGCGGGCAGCCTCGATCCGCGACTGGTGAAGGGATTGCGGGCGCGGGCCACGGTGGCGCGCCGCTACCTGGCACTCGAGGGCCATCGGGTTCTCACCGAACTCGCCCAACAGATTCCGCTCGATGCCGCGCTCCTCCCCGATGGCGGGCCCGGTACCGCGACCCCCGACGAGTCGCTCGAAGTGGCCAAGGGCCGCGCCGAAGTCGCCGACCCACCGGAGTGGTTCGGGGTCATCAAGCCGTCCCGGTTGCTGGGATCCTCCGCTGGCCCCGGCGGGCAGGCCACCAACAAGGACCTGCAACTGCAGTTCGAACCCATCGACATGCCGGAGTCGGGGGACGACGACGAAGACGACGAAGACGACGGGCCCTCTGATGAGAGCAAGATCCTCAAACTGTTTCAGAGTCCGTTGTTCAACAACCAAACGTTGTCGGACTACTTTCGAAAGATGTTCGGCGGTAAGCGTTCCGAGAGCGAGGCCGCCGCGGGTGCCGAGATGACGGTCCGCTCGGTACGGCGGGTGCAGGAGATCGGACCGAATGCCCGCCCGCTGCCCACCCGGATCCAGTTCACTGACGACGGCAAGCCCGGCGCAGCGTTGGGCGTGGGTGGCGCGCTGTATCCGGAGTGGGACGTCTTCAACGACCGCTACAAGCCCGACTGGTGCCGCGTCATCGACTTTCCGCTGACCGTCTCCGCCGACGTCTCCGACGCCGGGGTCGCGCACGACGACGTGCTGCGTCGGCGCCTGGCCCGAGTCGGACTCGGCCCGAAGGTCCTTCGCGGCCGCGCCGATGGAGACGACCTCGACATCGAGGCGCTCATCGACCTTTTCGTCGATCTGCAATCCGGCTTCTCCTCGCCCGAGCACGTCTACCTGGAGCGGCGCAAACTCGCACGCAACCTCGGCGTGCTCATCCTGATCGACGCCTCCGGGTCCGCAGTCGACGCCGATCCGGAGGGCCTCGCGGTGCACGACCACCAGCGACGGGCGGCGGCCACCCTGGCCGTCACCCTGGAAGAACTCGGTGACCGCGTCGCCGTCTACGCGTTCCGTTCACAGGGCCGCCACGCCGTGCACTTGCCCGCCATCAAAACGTTCGACCAGAGTTTCGGCGCGGTCGGGCGGGCCCGTCTCAACCAGCTTGAGCCGGCGAGCTACACCCGCCTCGGCGCGGGGATCCGTGGTGCGGGCGAGGTTCTCAAGAACGAGGCCGGCACGCCGAACCGGCTGCTGCTCGTGCTGTCGGACGGCTTTCCCTACGACGACGGCTACGAGGGTCGTTACGCGGAAGCCGACGCCCACAAGGCCCTCGAAGAGCTCCGCGCCGACGGCGTTGCGTGCCTGTGCCTGTCTCTGGGCTCTTCCACCGAATCCGATGTGCTCGAACGCGTCTTCGGTTCCGCCAGCTTCGCGAGCGCGCCGACGCTGGCCGAGCTGAGCCCACAGATGGACGAGTTGTTCATGTCGGCGCTCGCCGAACTGGCCGCGCCGAAACCCTCCCGGGTGTAGATCGGCGCCGCTAGTCCAGCGAGCTCCAGAACCGATTCAACGCAGCGGCACCTCGGGCCGGGTCCTCCACCATCCACCAGTGTCCCAGCCCGTCGAGCACCTCGGTGCGGGCGCCTGCTCGATCGGCCGCCCGGCGCCGCATCTCGTCGGATCCGACGTAGGGATCCTCGGTGGCCGACAGCGACAGTCCTGGGCGGGCGGCGGCGTTTTCGAGTGCCCGTCCCGCATCGGCCAGCGCCGGTTGGCGTGCCGAGCGGTATAACGCCAGGATCGCCTTGGCCATTTCGGGACCCTGCGCTGCGGCAAACGAACTCGCGACGCCGGCGGGTATGCCGAACTCGGTCAGTTGTTGCGCCCGGTCCTCAACCGAAGACGCGATCATCGCCTCGACCACCTGCTCGCCGGCCTCCGGAGTCTGGAAGATCTGCGCCATGTCGTGCCACACGTAGTCCGGATCGAACATGCCAACGGTGTCGCTGGCCCAGCTCCGCACCAGATCGGGTCGATGCATCACCGCAATGACGACATGCAGGCCGCCCCAATCGTGTCCGACGAGATCGACGGGTTGATTGATGCCGACCAGCTCGTTAACGAGCCAATCACGGTATGCAAGATAGGTCGCCGGAAATTCGCTCGGCAACGGGGCGCCGAATCCTGGCGGAGACAGTCGCACCACATCCGTGCGCCCCAGGGCGTCAACGAGCGGTCCCCAAACCGCATCGGTCTCCGGATTGCCATGGACCAGAACCACAGTCACGCTCACCATCCTCGCATGTCGTCCGGCGATCGATTGTGAATCTGGCGACGCAAATCGCCTTCAAGCGTCGTCAGATTCACAATCGAGGCTGCGCTCAGCGTGCGGGCAGGCCGAGGACCCATTGGGCGATGATGTTGCGCTGGATCTCCGACGTGCCGCCGGCGATCGTTCCCGCGTACGTGCTGACGTAACGGGCGAACCAGCTCGCGGTGAAAAGATCTGGCGCGTAGGGGTTGTCCGGAGCGGTCAGCGCGGGATTGGTCAACCCGTCGGCACCCGCCGCCTCGAGCGCATGCCTCATCGCGTTCTGCTCGGCCTCTGAACCGAGCACCTTGAGCACTGAAACGGCGGGAATGTCGCGCTCGCCGCGCGCGGCCTGACCCAGCGCTTTGGACCCGAGCAACCTCAGCGCCTGGTAGTCCATCGCGATGGTCGCGTACCGGTCCCGGTTCACCGCCCCGACCGGGCGGAAGTCCTCGAGGAGCTGGTTGAGCCGGTTGGCGAACGACATCCACATCATGGTGCGCTCGTGACCCAGCGACCCGTTCGCGACGCGCCACCCCTCGTGCAACGGACCGACGAGGTTGTCGGCCGGCACCCGCACGTCGGTGAAGAACACCTCGTTGAAGTCAAGACCCTCGCGGTCGTGCACCGACGCGAACGGTCGACACGTCACACCGGGGGTGTCGGTCGGTATCAGCAGTGCACTGATTCCCTTGTGCTTGGCCGCATCCGGATCCGTGCGCACGAACGCCAGGATGACGTCGGCGTCGTGGGCGCCCGACGTCCACACCTTCTGGCCGTTGACGACGAAGCCGTCGTCGTCGACCGTCGCGCGGGTGGCCAGACCCGCTAGATCGGAACCCGCGCCCGGTTCACTCATGCCCAGTGACGCGGTCATCTCTGCGCGCAGTATCGGCACCGCCCACCGTCGCTTCTGGTCCTCGGTGCCGAAGGACAGCAGCGATGCGGCGATGATGCCGACGCCCTGCGGATTGAACGCGTGATAGATCCGCCGTCGCGACAGTTCCTCGCGATGCACGAACTGCTGCAGGATGCCCGCGTTACGACCGCCGAACTCCGGCGGGTTACCCGGCAACAGCCAGCCGTGGTCGAACTGCACCTGCTGCCATCGGCGGGCCCAACCCGGGACATGCGACGTCGACCGCGACCGTTCGGCGGCCGCCTCCGCCTCGGCGGGCAGGTGCTCGTCGAGGAACGCGATGAACTCCGCGCGGAAGGCTTCGACGTCGGCGTCGAACGTGAGTTGCACGCAACCGAGGATATCAAGTACTTAACATTTGCGGTCCGGTGCGCTATGACTGAAGGGATGCTCGACGCGGAGAAGATTCTCATCACCGGCGCGACCGGCAAGATCGCGTTTCCCATCGCACGCGCTCTCGCACAGCGCAACGAGGTGTGGGGCGCGGCCCGACTGAGGAATCCGGGCGACCGCCAGAAGCTGACCGCGGCCGGCATCACCCCGGTCGCCCTCGACATGAGCATCGGGGACTTCTCCGCGCTGCCCGACGACTTCACCTACGTGTTCCATGCCGCGGTCGACACGGGCCAGGGCGACTGGCCACGATGCGTCGACACAAACGCGCAGAAGTCCGGCGACCTGCTGTATCACTGTCGCGCCGTGAGGGGCTTCGTCTTCTGTTCGACCGGTTCCGTCTACGGCTATCAGGGGCGGCGTCCGCTGCGGGAATCCGATCCCCCGGGCGTACCGCTGCGCGCGAACTACAGCTTCTCCAAGATCGCCGCGGAGGCGGTGTGCACGTGGATCGCCAAGCAATATGGCATACCGCTGACCATCATCCGCATCTGCTCCACCTATGGTCCCGAAGGCGGCGCACCCGCCGACCGGCTGGAGATGATGTTGGCCGGCAAGCCGATTCGGTTGTACCCGGACAAGCCGAACAACTACAACCCCATCTTCGAGGACGATTACGTCGAGCTGGGCATCCGTGCCATGGAGGTCGCCGACACGCCGCCGATCGTGGTCAACTGGGCGGGCAGTGAGACCGTCAGCGTCGAGGAGTACTGCGCGTACATGGGCGAATTGGTGGGTGTCGAGCCGCAGTTCGACTACACGCCCGAGGCGCACACCCCGCTGTGGCCCGATGTCACTTACATGCACGAGGTGTTGGGTTCGACGAAAGTGCCCTGGCGCGAGGGCTTCCGGCGGATGATCGAGGCACGACGCCCGGAACTCCTTCGCCCGGCCACGAGCTGAAGGGAACAGCCGATGCAGTTACCCGGCACACCGTCCGACGAGGTGCCCGACGTCCTCGCCGAAGGCCGGGGCGAGGTCAGCACGTTGTTCGTGTCGATGGCCAGGCGGCATCCCGACGGAGCCGACGCCGACTATCTGCGCTGGCACACCCTTGACCATCGACCCGAGCAGCACCGGCTCGCCCAGGTTCGGGCGTCGCTGCGGCTGGTGTCGACGCCGGAGTGCCGTTCGGCGCGGGCGTACAGCCGTGGCCCTTACGACGAGATCGATCACGTGATGACGTACTTCTTCACCGATCCCGGTGGGATGGAACCGTTTCTGGCCCTGTCGAAGGCGCTCGGTGACGCGGGACGCAAGCTGCCCCTGCTGCCGCCGGTCGAACGCGGCGTCTACGAGGTCGGTCAGAAGGCGGCGGCGCCGCGCGTCAAGGTCGGCGCCGACGTTCTGCCATGGTGGCCCGTTCGCGGCGTGTACCTGGTGCTGGAATCGACCGCTTCGGCACCCACGGATCTCGTCGACGTCGACGGAGTCGCCGGGGTGTGGTCAGCGACCTCGCTGTCCGTCGACGAGCGATTGGCCAGTGCGCAAGCGGGCCAGGTGATCTCGTACTGCTTCCTCGACGACGACCCGGTCGTCACCGCGGAAAGACTGAGACCGGTGCTCGTCAAGCGGTGGAGCAACGCGGGGTACGAGCCAATTTTCGCGGCACCGTTCCACCCCGTCGTGCCATACGAATGGGACCGCTATGTACCGTGACCGGAGGTTTGAATGCGCGTCGGGTTGATGGTCGGCTCCGACAAGGAACGTCCGCGCGCGGACCGGCTGACCGGGTTGCTCGACGACGGAAAAGCCGCTGAACGCCAGGGATTCGCGTCGTTCTGGATGCCGCAGGTGCCCGGCTACCTCGACGCGATGACGGCGGTGGCACTGCTCGGCCAGGTCACCGACCGCATCGAGATCGGCACCGCGGTGGTACCGATCCAGACCCGCCATCCGCTGATCATGGCGCAGCAGGCGCTGACCACCCAGGTGGCCTGCGAGGGCCGCTTCACACTGGGCGTCGGGCCGTCGCACCACTGGATCATCTCCGACCAACTCGGCCTGCCCTACGACCGCCCCGCCCGTGTGGTGCGCGACTACCTCGACGTGCTCGCCGCCGCCTTCGCCGGTCCCGGCGCGGTCGCCATCGACAACGACTCGTACCACGTACACAGCCCGATCGATGTGACCGATGCATTCGAGATGCCGGTGCTGGTGGCCGCTCTCGGTCCCACGATGCTGCGGATCGCCGGGGAGCGCACCGGCGGCACGATTTTGTGGATGGCGGACGAAAGGGCGATCGGCGATTACGTGGTACCAGCCATCACCAAAGCCGCGAAGGAGGCCGGTCGTAACGGAATCCGCGTGGTGGCAGGCGTTCCCGTCGCGCTGTGCTCGGCGGGCGAGGTCGACGACGCCCGCGCGTATGCCAGCGAGGTGCTGGGGCACGCCGACTTCTCCCCCAACTACGTCCGCCTGCTCGAACACGGCGACGCCGAGGACGTCGGCGACACCATGGCGGCGGGCGACGAAGCCACTGTCGCGGCCCGGCTGCGCCGATATCGCGACGCCGGCGTCACCGACCTCGCGGCGCGAATCGTCCCGTTGGGGCAGGACCCCGAGGCTCGACGCGCATCCCGCACCCGGACTCAGGAGTTCGTCGCGTCGTTGTCCACCGAGTTCGCATCCGGCGCATAGCTTCCCATGAACTCCATGGGCACCCCGCCAATCGTGCAGAAGAACAGGTCGACTCCCGGCACGCCGGTGTCGAGCATGGTCACGTCGCTGGCGAAGACGCTGGCCTTCTCGCGCGTGTCACCGAAGTCGTCGGTCATGAAGGACAGCGCCGCGAGCCCTTCGGGCACCAGCGTACGTAGGTGCTCGGGCACGTCGAGCACCTCGAGTAAGCCGGCGTTGCCACCGCCCAGCATCGTCACGCCTGCCCCGTCCGACGGCGGCCATCCCAGCGTCTGCTCGAGCACCTCACCCGGTACATGCATCTGGAACTGAACTGTCATTCCGACCACGTCGGTCAGGAATGCGGTGAGGGTCTGAGCGGAATGGCTCCGCATGACGACATGGTGCAGCGAATTCGGCATGTCGCGATCCCTTCTGTGCACCGACGACGTCGACGAATCGTCTGCGGTGGATAGTTCCATACTTAGACAACCGTCAACTATTTTCAAGCCTCAACCTGCCTGCTACTGTGCCGTTATGGCGGATACCAGTGCGGCGGAAGCCGTCAACGGTGGTCAACGCCGGGCGTCGTATCAGCGCGCCAGGTCCCATGAGACCAAACGCGCCCTCGTGCAAGCGGCCATGGCGCTGTGGCGCACCAACGGGTACGCCAAGACGACGGTCGCCGACATCTGCCGGGCCGCGGGCGTGTCGAGGGCGTTGTTCTACTTCTACTTCCCGGCCAAGGAGGACATCCTCTTCGAGGTCGGGTTGCTGTCGACGCGGGCAGCACAACAGAAGATCCGGTCGCTGTTGCGTGGTGACTACGACGTCGAGGTCGTCATCCGGGAGGCGCTGCGCAGCCTCGAACGGTCGATGGCGCGCAATCCGCGCGAGCTGATCATCGAGACCATCCTCGAGGGCTACCGGCACGAGCATCGGATTTTGGCCGGCGAACTACCGGACGGCGCGGATGCAGACATGTTCGGCGAACTGTTCGCGAAGGCTCAGGACGACGGCAAGCTCGCGGCCTACATCGACGTGGCGCACCTGTCGCGGGTGGCTCAGATGCACGTCAGCGAAGGCGTACGCCACTGGGCGGGAGGCGGTTTCGGCGATCGATCGTTCGCCGAGGTCGTCACCGACGACATTGCGGCCTTCGTAGCCGGCTACAACATGCGGGGAAGAAGAGAGGAGCGCGAAGATGGCGTGGGATTTCGAGACCGACCCTGAGTACCAGAAGGTGCTCGACTGGGCCGACGAGTTCGTCCGCGAGGAGGTCGAACCGCTCGACCTGGCCTTCCCGGATCAGCAGTTCGTACCGCTGAACGCCAACCGCCGCAAAGTGATCGACCCGCTCAAGGAGGAGGTTCGGCGCCGCGGGCTGTGGGCCACTCACCTGGGCCCGGAGCTCGGGGGCCAGGGCTACGGACAACTCAAGCTCGCGCTGCTCAACGAGATTCTCGGTCGTTCGCAATGGGCGCCGATCGTGTTCGGCTGCCAGGCTCCCGACACCGGCAACGCCGAGATCATCGCCCACTACGGCACCGAGGCGCAGAAGGAGCGGTACCTGCGCCCGTTGCTCGAGGGCGAGATCTTCTCGTGCTACTCGATGACCGAGCCACACGCGGGCGCCGACCCGACACTGTTCCAGACCACCGCGGTGCGCGATGGCGACGACTGGGTGATCAACGGCTGGAAGTTCTTCTCCTCCAACGCCAGAACTGCGTCGTTCCTGATCGTCATGGTGGTGACCAACCCGGAGGTGAGCCCGTATCAGGGCATGTCGATGTTCCTGGTGCCGACGGACACACCCGGGGTCGACATCGTCCGCAATGTCGGGCTGCACGGCGAGCGCGAAGGCGAAGGCTCGCATGCGCTGATCCACTATGACAACGTGCGGGTGCCCGCCGATGCGCTGCTCGGCGGCGAGGGCCAGGCGTTCGTCATCGCCCAGACCCGCCTCGGTGGCGGCCGGATCCACCACGCGATGCGCACGATCGGGCTGTCGCGCAAGGCGTTGGACATGATGTGCGAGCGCGCGTTGAGCCGCGAGACTCAGGGCAGCCGGCTGTCGGAGAAACAGTTCGTCCAGGGCTACATCGCCGACTCGTACGCGCAATTGCTGCAGTTCCGGCTGATGGTGCTCTACACCGCGTGGGAGATCGACAAGTACAACGACTACAAGAGGGTCCGTAAGGACATCGCCGCCGTCAAGGTCGTGATGCCGACCGTGCTGCACGACATCGCCTGGCGTGCAATGCAGGTGCACGGCGCGCTCGGTGTCAGCAATGAGATGCCGTTCCTCGGGATGGTCACCGGCGCCGCCGTGATGGGACTGGCCGACGGCCCGACCGAGGTTCACAAGACGACGGTGGCCAAGCAGGTGCTGCGCGACTATCGGCCGAACTCAGACACGTGGCCGACGGAGTGGCTACCCGCCAAGCGCGAACAAGCTCGGGCCAAATTCGCCGAGTACCTGGAGAACGAGGTGGGCAACCTGTGAGCGGCGTCGACGTTGTCCGCCTTGCCGATTGGATGGACGCGGCCACGCTGCCCGGAAAGGGAGAACCTCTTCAGACACGGTTTCTGTCGGGTGGGACGCAGAACGTCATTTACGAGCTGCGCCGTGGCGAGCATCGCTGCGTGTTGAGAATGCCTCCGCCCGAGGCGCCTCCGGATCGAGACAAGGGCATTTTGCGCGAGTGGCGCATCATCGAGGCGCTCGACGGCACCGATGTTCCGCACACACCGGCCGTCGCGGTGTGCCCGGACGCCGCCGTGCTGGGCCGGCCGTTCTACCTGATGGGTTTCGTCGACGGCTGGTCGCCGATGGAGCTCGAGGATCGGCGGTGGCCTGAGCCCTTCGACTCCGACCTCCAGGCGCGCGCCGGACTGTCCTACCAACTCGCCGAGGGCATCGCCCTGCTCTCCAAGGTCGACTGGAAAGCCAAGGGTTTGCATGATCTCGGCCGTCCCGATGGCTTTCACGAACGCCAAGTGGACCGCTGGATCGCGTTCTTCGAGCGCATCAAGGGTCGCGAGATCGATGGCCTCGATGTTGCGACGGAATGGTTGCGCGCGCATCGACCGCTGGACTTCATTCCCGGCCTGATGCACGGCGACTACCAGTTCGCGAATGTCATGTACCGGCATGGCGCGCCGGCACAGCTCGCTGCGATCGTCGACTGGGAGATGGGCACCGTCGGCGACCCCAAGCTCGATCTCGGGTGGATGGTGCAGAGCTGGCCTGAGGACACCGCCGCCCCGACGAAGTCGGAGATGAGCTACGTCGACATGCGCGCAATGCCCTCGCGCGCAGAGGTTGTCGAGCACTACGCGAAGGTGTCCGGGCGCCAGGTCGACGACCTCGACTACTACCTGGTGCTGGCCAAGTGGAAGCTCGCGATCGTGCTGGAGCAGGGTTTTCAGCGGGCCGGTGACAACGAGAAGCTGCTCGCGTACGGGCCGATCATCGTCGAGTTGATGCGCTCGGCGGCCGATCTCGCCGAATCCAGCGACTACCGGTGAGGGCCGCGGTCTGCCCGCGGTACGGGCCGCCGGAGGTGGTGCAGATCCAGGATCAGCCGTCGCCTGCCGTCGGCGCAGGCAGGGTCCGGGTGCGCGTCCAGGCCGCCGCGGTGAACTTTCCCGACGTGTTGTTGATCGGCAACGAGTATCAGATCAGCGTGCCGCCCCCGTTCGTGCCGGGGAGCGAGTTCGCCGGTGAGATCGTCGAACTGGGCGACAATGCCGATCAATTCACCGTCGGCGACAGGGTGAGCGGCGCCGTCCTGCAAGGCGCGTTCGCCGAGGAGGTCACCGTCCCGGCCGAGGGCCTTGCGCACATCCCCGACAGTGTCGACGACCGCACCGCGGCCGCCTTCGGCGTGGCGTATCGCACCGCGTACCACACGCTGCGCTCGATGGCTCGGATCCAGAGCGGCGAAGAGTTGATCGTGCTCGGTGCGGGCGGCGGCGTCGGCCTGGCCGCCGTGCAACTCGGCGTCGCGCTCGGTGCCTCGGTCACCGCCGTCGCATCGACGGACGAAAAGCTGACAGCCGCTGCGAGTTACGGCGCCCGCCACGTCATCAACCACCGCGCCGACAACGTGAGAGACGCGCTACGCGGGACCCTGCCCGATGGCGCACACGCCGTCGTCGACCCGGTTGGCGGTGAGCTTTCCGAACCCGCGCTGCGGTCGCTGCGCCGTAGCGGTCGATTCGTCACGGTCGGGTTCGCTTCCGGCGTCATTCCCCGCATCCCCCTGAACCTGGTGTTGATGAAGGGCGTGCAGGTATTGGGTTTTCAGTTCCACGACGTCCCGCCCGACGAGTTTGCCCGCAACGAATCCGAGTTACGCGAACTTCTGGTCAGCGGCCGCGTCCGCCCGCATATCGGCGCGGTCTACCCGCTCGAGCAGACGGTTGAGGCGCTGCGCCACGTCGCCGACGGACGCGCGGTCGGCAAGGTGGTCATCGACCTCACGTCATAGCGGGCGTCGAGACTAGCTGGCGGGCACCAGGTCCGCGGCAACCGAAACCATCATCCCGCAGCGGAACGTCTCACAAGAGTGGACACCGCCCGTGCCCGAATCCTGGGCCGCGGCAAGCGCCTTGACCTTGAAAGCCCGTGCTGCTGCGCTCAAATGATGTTCGACGGAGTCAACGCTGCTGTCGAGTTCGGCGGGCAACCGCTCGCCCCACAGCGTCACCTCGGTGGCGCCCTGGTCGAGCGCGGTGCGCACGTGGGCGAGCACGCGCGGATCACGTTCGAACATTTCGGCCGCCACCGCGATCGTCTGGGGATGCGGCCGGTCCTGCCAGGCCTGCAGCACCGATTCCAGATCCAACGTCCTGGCGCCCAGGATCGTCAGTGGTCGGACGTCGTCGTCGCCGCCCACCAGGACGGTGACATCCCATCCGGCCATCACCCTGTCGTAGATCCAGCCGCCCGCGTACCTCACCGCGTCGGACACGGTGGGCGCGACGACATCCAGGCGGTACCTCATGTCGAGCTCCGTGGCGCCAACTCGCGCCCCAGCGACTCGGCGTACCCCTTGAACACCTCGGCCAACTGAATTGAGGGGTCGAGCAACCATAGGGTCTCCATTCCATAGATGAACGCGAGTATTTCCACGGCCTTGGCTGCCGCGTCGACATCTGTGCGGTACTTGCCGCTTTCCTGACCGCGCTGGATGATCCCGACGATGATGTCCACCGCGTCGCTGTAGCGCTTGACCAAGCGGTCGTGCAGCGGTGCATCGGGCGCGATGTTCTCCACCAGCAGCACCGTGAAGGTGCCGACCAGCTCGGGTGCGCGATCGAACCGTTCGGGGACCCGGCTGAGTTCGGTGACGAGGTCGCCGGAGCGGTAGTCGGCATGGATCGCGTCGTCGGCGTCGCGGGCGTCGAGCACCGCGTTGAGCAGTTGCTCCTTGGACTCGAAGTGGTGCAGCAGACCTGCCGGCGTGACGCCGGCTTCCTTGGCGATCTGTGCCAGCGACGTGTTGCGCCACCCGTTGCGCGCGAGCAGTCGTTCGGCCACCGAAAGGATGCGCTGCCTGCGGTCCTCGCCCTTGGCGAGGAGCGTGGCGTAAGGCCTCACAGATTCCGTGGCGGACACCTGACCCCTTCGTTCAACCAACCTAGTGAACACACAGTAGGTAGGTTTCGGCGCTGTGACAAGCATCTCAGCGAAAAAGTGTTTGGGTTGGCGTCACATGCGGCAGGTCAAAGGGCGATTTCGGTGTAGAAATGCGCGGCCAGCGCAACCAACTACACCGAAATCGCAAGTTAGCTGCCGGCTGAAGTGAACTCGATGTGCAGTTCGGTCAGGCCGCGCAACAGGAAAGTGGGTTCGTAGGCGTAGCGACGGTTGCCGGCGGGACCATGGACGGCCTCGTCGATGCGGATGTCTCGCGTGCGGTCCAGAAGGCGGCGGACCGTGATCTTGCCTTCGACGCGGGCCAGCGGCGCGCCCGCACAGGTGTGGATGCCGCGGCCGAACGCGATGTGTTCCCGCACGTTTTTGCGGTCCGGGCGGAAGTCGTGAGGATCGTCGAACTTGCGCGGGTCGCGATTGGCTGCGCCCAGACACAACATCACGATGGTCCCCGCCGGCAGATTCACGCCGCCGAGCGTGGTGGTCTTGCGGACCAGTCGGAAGTCCACCTTCGTCGGCGAGTGCATCCGCAGCGCTTCCTCGATGAACGCCGGGATACGCTCGGGGCTGTCCCGGAGAATCTGCTGATACTCGGGCCGGTCGCCGAGGGTCTGCACCGCCGCGCTGAGCAGCTTGGTGACTGTCTCCTGGCCCGCGGCGAACAGAAAGGTCGCCGGCTTGACCACTTCGATCAGTTCCGGGGTCGAGCCGTCGGGATAGACGGCGGTCGCCATGCCCGACAGCACGTCGCCACGCGGTTCGCGGCGACGATCGGCGAGATACCGGGCGAATTTGTCGTCGAGATACTGCAGCGGATCGAGCCCGACGGGCTCACCGTCGAGAGCTCCCACGCGGCTACCGCCCGGGCGCGCGGCGCCGAGCGCCGCCAGGAACTCCGGGCGGTCCTGCTTCGGCACACCGAGCAGGTCGATGATCGCCGACGTGGCAAAGGGTTTCGCGTATTCGGAGAGAAATTCGCAGCGGCCTTCCGATGACGCTGGATCGATGAACTGGTCGAGTTGGCTGTCGGCCAGCTGCCACATGTAATCCTCGTTTTCCTGGAGGCGTCGCGGCGTCAGCAGCTTGGTCAGCAGCGAACGCGCCCGCTCATGCGCGGGTGGATCCATCACGACCATGTGCTCGTGGATCGGAAACAGGTGTCGGTGCGCCTCGATCTGCTCGGTGATGTCGTCGCCCTCCGGCACGAAGGGCAGCGGCGGAAAGGGACCGCCGATCGCGTTGACCGCGGAGAACGAGTCGTGATCCTTGAACGCCGCCAGCACTTCCTGATAGCCCGTGACGGCCACGACTCCGTAGTTGGGCTCCAGGAAGACCGGCCCCTGCGCGCGCAGGTAGTCCCAGTACTCGTAGGGATTCTGACTGATCGCGTGATCTGCGAAGTAGTCCACCGATGCGAGATCGGTCATCAACGGCCGTCCTTTCGGTCACGGATCGAATCCGTCGTCAGATCATCCTGATCATTCGACCAAACTGTTAGGATGCGCCATGCCTACCACGAGGCCGGACGGACGGTCAAGCAACCGAGCGGCGGCCGGTCGCATGCCTTCGTCAGCGAAGGGCAGGCCCGCCGAGCTCGGCGCCCGGCAACGGCTGATCGACGCGACCGCCAAGATCATGCGCGACGACGGCTATGCGGCCGCGACCTCCCGGCGAGTGGCCGCGGAGGCCGGCGTCAAGCAGGCGCTGGTCTACTACTACTTCCCGACGATGGACGACCTGTTCGTCGAGGTGCTGCGCGCTGGTGCTGAAGTCTCGCTGGAGACCATGCGTGCCGCGCTCACCGACGATGACCCGCTGCGCACGCTGTGGTCGATAAACAGCGATCTGCGGGCGACGGCCCTCAACACCGAGTTCATGGCATTGGCCAACCACCGCAAGGTGATTCGCGCGGAGTTGAAGGCTTACGCGGAGCGGGTGCGCGACATCGAGACCGCGGCTGTCACCGTCGCGCTTCGCGCCAGGGGAATCGACCTCGAGCAGTACCCGCCCGTCGCGGTCTCGATGCTGATCGCACAGATCGCCCGCAGCCTGTGCAACGAGAGCGCGGTCGACGTCACGCTCGGCCACGACGAGATGCGGGCTTTCATGGAGCGCCAGTTCGACCTGCTGGCCGATACGTCGAGGGCCACGGCGCCGCCCGCGACCCGAGGTTGATCCGCCGCGCTCGGCGTCGACACCCGCTGTTCCGTCGTGGCCGGGTTGACAGCCGCGCCGATCAATGTCACGCTCCTGATCGATCGACCAGTTTTGATCGATCGACCAACACGGTTCGCATTCGGGCGGCCAGAGAATCGAGGTGCGACATGGGTGGGCGAGTCGAGGGCAAAGTGGCGTTCGTCAGCGGTGCGGCGCGCGGTCAGGGCCGCAGCCATGCTGTACGTCTCGCCGAGGAAGGCGCCGACATCATCGCCGTCGACGTCTGCAAGCGCATCAGCAGTCAGAGCGATATCCCCGCGGCGACACCGGATGACCTGGCTGAGACCGCTGATCTCGTCAAGAACCTCGATCGTCGCGTCATCACGGCGGAGGTCGACGTGCGCGACTACGACGCGGTGAAGGCCGTCGTGGACAGCGGCGTCGAGCAGTTGGGACGGCTCGACATCATCATCGCCAACGCCGGCATCGGCAACGGCGGAAACACCTTGGACAAGACCAGCGAGGAGGACTGGCGCGACATGATCGACGTCAACCTCTCGGGGGTGTGGAAGACGGTGAAAGCCGGTGTGCCGCATCTGCTGTCCGGCGGCCGCGGCGGCTCGATCATCCTGACGAGCTCGGTGGGCGGCCTTAAGCCGTACCCGCACACGGGCCACTACATCGCCGCCAAACACGGGGTCATCGGGCTGATGCGCACGTTCGCGGTCGAATTGGGGCAACACTCGATCCGGGTGAACGCCGTCTGCCCCACCAACGTCAACACGCCGCTCTTCATGAACGAGGGCACGATGCGGTTGTTCCGCCCCGATCTGGAAAACCCCGGCCCCGACGACCTGGCGGTGGCCGCACAGTTCATGCACGTGCTTCCCGTGGGTTGGGTCGAGCCGATCGACGTCAGCAACGCCGTGCTGTTCCTGGCGTCCGACGAATCCCGCTACATCACCGGCCTTCCGGTCACCGTCGACGCCGGCAGCATGTTGAAGTAGCCCGGCGATTTCGGTGTAGAAATGCGCGGCCAGCGCAACCAACTACACCGAAATCACTCAGAGCCCGAGCGATTTGGCGATGATCACCTTCATCACCTCGCTGGTACCGGCGTAGATGCGGGCCACCCGCGCGTCGGTGTACAACCGCGCGATCGGATACTCCATCATGTAGCCGTAGCCGCCGAACAACTGCAGGCAGCGATCCACCACGCGCTGCTGCATCTCGGTGCAAAACAGTTTCACGCGCGCTGCGTCAGCGGCGGACAACTGCCCATCGACGTGCAGACTCACCGCGCGGTCCAGCATGGCCTGCGCGGCCTCTACCTCCGTCGAACACGCCGCCAGTTCGAATTTCGTGTTCTGAAACGACGCCACTGGCGTGCCGAATGCCTTGCGGTTCTTGGTGTAGTCGATCGCCGCTGCGATCGCCGAGCGAGCCTGCGCGACGGATCCCACCGCGACGGTGAGCCGCTCCTGGGGCAGGTTGTGGCCGAGGTAGCCGAACGCCTCGCCCTCCTCCCCCAGCACGTTGGCCGCCGGCACCCGCACGTCGACGAAGGACAGTTCCGCGGTGTCCTGGACCTTGCAGCCCATCTTCTCCAGCTCGCGACCCCGCGTGAAGCCCGGCATGCCGTCCTCGACGACAAACAGGGTGAGCCCCTTTCGCCGGTTGTCCGGATCGGTCGAGGTGCGCGCCACCACGATGACGAGATCGGCCTGCATGCCGCCGGTGATGAACGTCTTGGCGCCGTTGAGGATCCAGTCCCCACCGTCGCGCACCGCGGCGGTCCGCATCCCGGCCAGGTCGGAGCCGGTACCCGGTTCGGTCATCGCGACGGCGGTCAACAACTCGCCCGACGCCAAGCCGGGGAACCAGCGGGTGCGCTGCTCGGCGTTCGCGTAATGCAAGAAATACGGCAGGATCACCTCGAGCTGTGTGCGCACCGTCGACAAGGTGACCAACGCGCGCGCCGCCTCCTCCTGAAGCACGACGTTGTAGCGGTAGTCGTCGGCGCCGGCCCCGCCGTACTCTTCGGGGATGGCCATGCCGAGCATGCCCAGCGATCCCATTCGCTTGAAGACCTCGCGAGGCATCCTTCCGCCCTTCTCCCACTCGGGATAGTGCGGAACCACCTCCTTTTCGACGAAGTCGCGGGCGAGTTCCCGGAACGCCTCGTGGTCCTCGGTGAACAGATTTCTTTGCACGACGATCCTTTGGTCAGTTCAGGCGATGAGTTCCACCGCCATCGCTAGGCGATGAGTTCAACCAGAGTGGCGTTGGCGGTTCCGCCACCCTCGCACATGGTCTGTAGGCCGAACCGAATGCCGTTGTCGCGCATGTGGTTCAGCATCCGGGTCATCAGCACCGCGCCGGACGCGCCGAGCGGATGCCCGAGCGCGATCGCGCCGCCGAGCGGATTCAGTTTGCTTTCGTCGACACCCGTCTCGGCGAGCCACGCCAGCGGTACCGGCGCGAACGCCTCGTTGACCTCGAACACCCCCACCTCGTCGAGGGTCACGCCGGACTTGTGCAGAACCTTCTCGGTCGCGGGAATCGGGCCGGTCAGCATCAGCACCGGGTCAGCCCCGGTGACCGCGCCGGCGCGGTATCGGGCGATCGGGCTCAGCCCCAGCGCCACCGCGTTGTCGGCCGCCATCACCAGCAGGGCCGCAGCGCCGTCGGAGATCTGCGACGAGTTCCCCGCATGGATGACGCCGTCGTCCTTGAACGCGGGCTTGAGTCCCGCGAGTTTCTCGACGGTGCTCCCCCGCCGCACCCCTTCGTCGGCGACCACGGGCTCACCCTCGGTGAACACCGGCATGAGCTGCCTCTCGAACGCGCCGCTGTCCTGCGCGGCGGCGGCCAACTCGTGCGAGCGCACGGAGTACTCGTCGAGCCGGGTCCGCGAGAAGCCCCACTTCTCGGCGATGAGTTCGGCCGAGATGCCCTGGTTGAACGAGAAATCCTTGTACCGGTCAAGCACTCTCGGGCCGTACGGCATACCGGTTGCCCGGGCCGCTCCGAGCGGCACCCGGCTCATCACCTCGACGCCACCGGCGACGACGACGTCCTGCTGACCGGACATCACCGCCTGCACCGCGAAGTCCAGCGCTTGCTGACTCGATCCGCAGGCCCGGTTGACCGTGGTGCCCGGAATCGACTCGGGCCAGCCCGCGGCCAGCACCGAGTATCGCCCGATGTTGCTCGACTGGTCGCCGACCTGCGACACGCAGCCCCAGACGACGTCGTCGACGATGTCGGGATCGATACCCGCGCGCTCGACGAGCGCGTTGAGCACGATCGCGGACAGGTCCGCGGCGTGCATATCCGACAGCCCGCCGTTGCGCTTGCCGACGGGGGTGCGTACGGCCTCGACGATCACGGTCTCACGCATTGTCATCTCTCCGATCTGGACACGGCCCACCGCCCGGTGAAGGTGGCCTCACGTTTCTCGGCGAACGCCGCATACGCCTCTGACGAGTCTGCCGTGGCGAAGTTGCCCGGTTGCGCGCGGGCTTCGTTGGCCAACGCCTCACGCAGCGTCGCGTTGGCCCCGTCGTTGAGCAGCGCCTTGCTCTGCGCGAGCGCGACGGGCGGACCCGCCGCCAACCTCGCCGCCAGATCCTCTACGAAGCGGTCGATTTCGTCTGCGGCCTTGACCCAGGTGACCAGTCCGAGGCTGCGCGCCTCCTCGGCATGGATCATGTCGGCCAGCAACACCAGCCGCTTGGCCTGTTGCAGGCCGACGAGCTTGGGCAGCAGCCAGGATCCACCCAGATCGACCGACAGTGCTCGCTTCGAGAAGATCTGGGAGAACCGCGATTCCGGGGTCGCAACGACGAAGTCGCACCCGAGCGCGAGATTCCAGCCTGCGCCGACGGCCACGCCGGTCACCTTGGCGATCGTGGGCACAGACAGTTCGTGCAGGGCCAGCGCGACATCGGTGAGCCTGCGCAGCTTGTGCCGCGGGTGAATGTCCTCTCCGGTGCCGATGTCGGCACCCGAGCAGAATGCCCCGCCGGCGCCGGTGATCACCACCGCGCGGAGTTCGGTGTCGCGGGCCGCCGCGCGCAAGGCGTCGGCCAACTCCTCCCACAACTGCGCGTTGATCGCGTTCTTGCGTTCCGGCCGGTTCAGCGTCAGCGCACGGACGCCATCGCGGTCGGACGTCAACAGCACATGCTCGGTCACGAGTGGCTCGGCCCGATCACGCCCTCGGCCCGTAACCGCTCGAGATCGGCTGGGGTGAGCCCAAGTTCGCTCAACACGGCGTCGGTGTGCTGGCCCAGCCCCGGGACCGCGCCCATGCGCTGCTCGAATCCGCTGACCACCGGTGGCGGGCGCAGCGCCCGGATCTCGCCCTTGGGTGTGTCGACCGTGCGCCAGCGGTCCCGCGCCGTCAGCTGCGGATGCGCGACCACCTCGCTGGGCACGTTGTAACGCGAGTTGCCGATCCCGGCGTCGTCGGCGATCTTCTGGATTTCGGCGAGATCGTGTTGTGCGCACCAACTTCCGATGGCCTCGTCGAGAACCCCGCGATGCGCGCAACGGCCCGGGTTCGTGGCGAAGCGCGGATCGTCGGCGAGGTCGGGGCGGTCGATGATCTCGCGCGCCACCCGCTGCCATTCCCTGTCGTTGGTGGTGCCGAGCACCACGGTCTGCCCGTCGCGCGTCGGGAACGCGCCGTAGGGCGCGACGGCCGGTGAGCCGACCCCGAGAGGCTCCTGGTCGATCCCCGAGTGCTGGGTGTAGGTCAGCTGATAGCCCATGACGTCGGTCATCACGTCGAACAGGCTCAGCGCCACCGACGGTGCCGTCTCGGTGCTGGTGTTGTTGCGGCCGATCAGCAACGCCAGAATCGAGGTGGCCGCATACAGGCCGGTAGTGAAGTCGGCCATCGCCGGCCCCGGCTTCGCGGGCATGCCCGGATACCCGGTGACGGCGCACGATCCTGATTCCGCCTGCACGAGAAGGTCATACGCGCGCTTGTGGGAGATCGGCCCGCCCGGACCGTAGCCGTCGATTTCGACGGGGATCACGTGGGGGTGCCGCACCGCCAGGTCTGCGGGTGCCAAACCCATGCGGGCGGTGGCGCCGGGCGCCAGGTTGGACACGAACGCGTCGGCTCGGTCGAGTAGCCGGTGCAGCAGGTCCATTCCCTCGGGCGCCTTGGTGTTCAGCGTCACCGACTCCTTGCCGCGGT
The DNA here is from genome assembly GCF_001500065.1 of Mycobacterium sp. IS-3022. Lineage (GTDB taxonomy): Bacteria > Actinomycetota > Actinomycetes > Mycobacteriales > Mycobacteriaceae > Mycobacterium. The sequence goes on along the minus strand of NZ_LQIN01000012.1, from coordinate 121,727 downwards.
TGCACCAGACGAAATGCGCCGCCAGGCCGCCGGGCCCGTTGACCACATCGTCGTAGTCGCGGGCGAAGTCACCCCCGTTGGGGTTCTCGATCTTGATGACCCGCGCGCCGAAGTCGGCGAGCACGCGGGTGCACATGGGCGCGGCGACGGCCTGTTCCATTGCGACGACGGTGACGCCGCTCAGGGGAGCCGTCACATCACCATTCCTCCGTCGACCGGCAGCACCTGCCCCGTGATGTAAGACGCCGCATCGGAGGCCATGAACACGAACGCACCCGCGACCTCCGACGGTTCGGCCCACCGCTTCATCGGGATGCGGTTCATCATGTTGGCCGCGAACTTCTCGTTCGTCCGGATGGTCTCGGTCATCGGCGTGGCCGCCAGCGGGGCCAGCGCGTTGACCATGATGCTCTTCGTCGCAAGTTCGCGCGCAAGCGATTTGGTGAACCCGATGATGCCCGCCTTGGCCGCCGAGTAATTGACCTGCCCCAGCGTGCCCGTTAGGCCCGCCGCCGATGTGACGTTGACGATGCGTCCGGTGCCGTCGGTCGGGATGTGCGGCAACGCCGCCTGCGTGACGTTGAATGCGCCCATCACGTGGATGTCGAACAGCAACCGAAAGGACTCCTGCGTCGTCTTCTCGAACATCGCCGGCTTCGTGACGCCGGCGTTGTTGATCACGATGTGCAGCTTGCCGTCGGCCAATGCAGCGGCCTGCGCAGCGGCGGCGTCGGCGGACTCACGGTCCGACACATCGAGCGCCGCGGCTTCGGCACGCTTACCGCTTGCCGAGATGCGTTCGGCCACAGCGGCGGCGGCGTCCTTGTCCACGTCGGTGACAAGCACGGCCGCGCCGGCGTCGGCCAGGGCCTGTGCGACGGCGGAACCGATGCCGCCGGCAGCGCCGGTCACCAGCGCCGAACGGCCGGTCAGATCGAAGTAGGTGCTCATTCGGTAGTGCTCTCCATCGTCAGTAACTACGGGGAAGGCCCAGGACGTGTTCACCCAGGAAGTTCAGGATCATCTCCTGGCTCACCGGTGCGATCTTCATCAGCCGGGACTCGCGGAAGTATCGCGACACGTGATATTCCTCCGAATACCCCATGCCGCCGTGCAACTGCAGCGCACGGTCGGCGGCGCCGAAACCGGCGTCGGCACATAGGTATTTCGCGGTGTTCGCCTCACGCCCACACGGTTTGCCGTTGTCGTAGAGCCAGGTGGCCTTGCGCAGCACCAACTCGGCGGCGTCCAATCGGGCCAACGAGTCGGCGAGCGGGAACTGCAGGCCCTGGTTCATGCCGATCGGCCGGTTGAACACGTGCCGCTCGTTGCCGTACTTGACCGCCTTCTCGAGCGCCACCCGCCCGATGCCCAGCGCTTCGGCGGCGATCAGCATCCGTTCGGGGTTCAGCCCGTCGAGGATGTACTTGAAGCCCTTGCCTTCTTCGCCGACCCGGTCACCCACCGGCACCATCAGGTCGTCGATGAACACCTCGTTGGAGCTGACGGCGTTGCGGCCCATCTTCTTGATCGGCCGGATGTCGACGTGGTCGCGGTCGAGGTCGGTGAGGAACAACGTCATACCGTCGGTCTTCTTGCTGACCTCGTCGAACGGCGTGGTCCGGGTGAGCAGCAGGATCTTCTCCGACTCCAGCGCCTTGGAGATCCACACCTTGCGACCGTTGACGCGGTAGTGGTCCCCCTCGCGTTTGGCGAACGTGGTGATCCGCGAAGTATCCAGTCCCGCACCGGGTTCGGTGACACCGAAGCAGACGTGCAGATCGCCGTTGACAATCCGCGGCAGCGTCGCGGCCTTGAGTTCGTCGGAGCCGTGTTTGACGACCGGTTGCATCCCGAAGATCGTCAGATGGATGGCGCTGGCGCCGTTCATCGCCGCACCGGATCGGGCCACCTCTTCCAGCAGCAGCGTCGCCTCGGTGATGCCCAGCCCATGCCCGCCGTATGCCTCCGGGATGGTCATGCCCAGCCATCCGCCGGAGGCAATCGCGTCGTAGAACTCCTGCGGGAACTCGTGTGCCAGGTCCTTTTTCATCCAGTACTCGTCGTCGAACTTGCTGCACAGTTCGGCGACCGACTTGCGGATGATCTGCTGATCCTCGCTCAGCTCGAACGTCATCCCCCCGAATGCGTCAGACACGTCTGTTCTCCTCTGCTCAATGGCGCACACGTCAGTGCGCCGGCGCGTGAACGCCCTTCCCGCACCGGCGCACTACGAGACGCTCCCCCGGTGGTCGGCCGGAGGACCATCCCATGTTCAGTCCTTGTTGCCGGTCAGCTCCTTGGCCCTCGCTGCAAAGTCCGCGAAATTCGCGCCGGTCTTCTCCTTCTTCGACAACGCTTGGATCGAGACGTCATGGCCCTCGGCGGCTTTGCGCAGGGCGCCGACGGTGGCCTGTTCGCGGCTGATGTGGGTGAACGGGTCCCAGTGGTACCAGCGCATCGCGTTCTCGTAGGTCATCTTGTTGATTTCGTCGTCGGGCACGTTGTTGGCCTTGAGGACCTCGTCGAGTTGCTCGGGGGCGCCGGGCCACATCGAATCGCTGTGCGGATAGTCGGCTTCCCAGCAGATGTTGTCCACCCCGATTTGGTGGCGCACCGCCACCCCCACCGGGTCGGCGATGAAGCAGGTCAAGAAGTGCTCGCGGAACACCTCACTGGGCAGCTTGCCGCCGAAGTCCTGACCCGTCCACGTCGAGTGCATCTCATAAGTGCGATCCACCCGCTCCAGGAAGTACGGAATCCAACCCGTCCCACCCTCACTCAAGGCGATCTTGAGCGTCGGATACTCCTTGATCGGACGCGACCACAACAGATCAGCGGCGGCCTGGACGATGTTCATCGGCTGCAGGGTGATCATCACATCCATCGGCGCATCCGGGGCGGTGATCGCCAACCGGCCCGACGAGCCGATGTGCACATTGAGCACGGTCTCGGTGTCAACCAGCGCATCCCACATCGGCTTCCAATGATCGAAATCATGGAAGCTCGGATACCCCATCGCCGACGGGTTCTCGGTGAACGTCAACGAATGCACCCCACGCTCGGCGTTGCGCCGAATCTCGGCCGCGCAGGCTTCGGGATCCCAGATCACCGGCAACGTCATCGGGATGAACCGTGCCGGATAGGCCCCGCACCACTCCTCGACGTGCCAGTCGTTGTAGGCCTGCACCAACGCCAAACTGAACTCCGGATCCTCGGTGGCGAACAACCGGCCGGCAAAACCCGGGAACGACGGAAAACACATCGAACCCAAAATGCCCCCGGCGTTCATGTCCTTGACCCGCTCATCAACCTGCCAACAGCCCGGCCGGATCTCATCCAGACCCTGGGGCTCCAGGCCGTACTCCTCCTTGGGCCGCCCGGCCACGGCATTGAGCGCGACGTTCGGGATCACCGTGTCGCGGAACTGCCAGGTGTCCGAACCATCGGGATTGTGCACCAACCGCGGCGCCTCATCGATGTACTTCTTCGGCAGATGATTCTTGAACATGTCGGGCGGTTCGACGATGTGATCATCGACGCTGATCAAGATCATGTCGTCCTTGTTCATGCCCGTTCCTTTCGTCGCATCCTCCGAGGCTATCCATCACGCTGTTCTCAATGTGAGGAAACTATCTTCTCACCGTACGAGAATCAATGTCCGAAAGCCACCCTAGGCCCCTCTGGCAGCACTGTTGGGCCTCGCGCCGCACCGTCGTGACCACCCGTTCCGGCCTCACACGTTGACCATTCCCGAGAAAGGTGGAAATCTATTGGCGAAATATGAGAACCTGATTCTCATAGCCGAGAGGACATGGGAAGGAGGCGCCTTGCGCGTGTCGCCGCTGCCCGCAGAACAGTGGGATGAAGCCGTCGACGAGGCCCTGTCGAGCATGGCTCCCGAACGGCGCAATCCCGAACTGGCGGGCAACCTGCTGTCGACGCTGGTTCGCCACCCCAAGCTGACCCGCGCCTTCCTGCGGTTCAACTTTCACTTGCTGTACGGATCGACGCTGCCGCCACGGCTACGCGAGTTGGCGGTGCTCCGCGTCGCGTATCTGACGAACTGTGAGTACGAGTGGCGACACCACGTCGAGATGGGCCGCGACGAGGGTCTGACCGATGACGTCATCGATGCCCTACAACGCGGTGAGGCCTCAGACGAGCTCGACCGGGCCGTACTGCATGCGGTGGACGAACTTCAGGACAAGTCCAACATCTCCGACGCGACGTGGGCTGCCTTGTCCGAGCACCTCGAGGAACGTCAGCTGATGGACCTCGTCTTCACGATCGGCTGCTATGGCGCACTGGCCATGGCGATCAACACTTTCGGCGTAGAACCCGACTCCGAAATGCACGCAGAGAGGTAGATAATCGTGGCGTTTTTCCCCAAACCAGCCGAGGGAAGCTGGACCGAACACTGGCCGGAGCTCGGTACCGCGCCGGTCGATTACACCGACTCGATCGACCCCGAACAGTGGAAGCTCGAGCAGCAAGCCATTTTCCGGAAGTGCTGGCTCAATGTCGGGCGGGTGGAACGTCTTCCCAAGAAGGGCAGCTACTTCACCCGCGAGATGCCGTCCGCGGGCCCGGGCACGTCGGTGATCATCGTCAAGGATGGTGACAACGAGGTGCGCGCGTTCTACAACATGTGCCGCCACCGCGGAAACAAGTTGGTGTGGAACGACTATCCCGGCGAAGAGGTGTCCGGTACCTGCCGCCAGTTCACCTGCAAGTACCACGCCTGGCGCTACAACCTCAAGGGTGATCTGACGTTCATCCAGCAGGAAGGCGAGTTCTTCGACGTCGATAAGGCCGACTACGGGTTGGTGCCGGTGCGCTGCGAGGTGTGGGAAGGCTTCATCTTCATCAACTTCGACAACAACGCCGAACCGCTCACCGACTACCTCGGCGAATTCGCCAAGGGCCTGGAGGGCTACCCCTTCCACGAGATGACGGAGACGTATTCCTACCGGGCCGAGGTCAATTCGAACTGGAAGCTGTTCATCGACGCGTTCGTCGAGTTCTACCACGCACCGGTCCTGCACATGAAGCAGGCGGTCAAGGAGGAAGCCGAAAAGCTGGCCAGCTACGGCTTCGAAGCCCTGCACTACGACATCAAGGGCAGGCACTCGATGATCTCGTCGTGGGGCGGGATGAGCCCGCCGAAGGACCTGAACATGGTCAAGCCCATCGAACGCGTGCTGCACAGCGGGCTGTTCGGACCGTGGGACCGGCCCAACATCAAGGGCATTCTGCCCGACGAGCTGCCGCCGGCGGTCAATCCGGCGCGCCATCCGTCCTGGGGCCAGGACTCTTTCGAGTTCTTCCCGAACTTCACGCTGCTTCTCTGGGCGCCGGGCTGGTATCTCACCTACCACTACTGGCCCACGGACGTGGACAAGCACATCTTCGAGTGCACGCTCTACTTCGTTCCCGCCACCAACACCCGCGAGCGGCTGGCGCACGAACTCGCGGCGGTGACGTTCAAGGAGTACGCGTTCCAGGACGCCAACACGCTGGAAGCCACCCAGACGATGATCAACACTGGGGTGGTCAAGGAATTCCCGCTGTGTGACCAGGAAATCCTGCTGCGCCATCTGCACAAGACGGCGTGGGACTACGTGAACGCCTACAAGAAGGAAAAGGGCCTCGAAAACGGTGGGGGCAATGGTCAAGCCACCTCGCCGGCGAGCCAGAAGGATGCGATCAATGCCTAAGTTGCCCGAAGAATTCGCCGACCTCGAGCGGTTCACCGACTGGTGCCTGCCCACCGAGGAGGAGCGCTATCAGAAGCGGCTGTCCTCGACGATGGCCGAGATGCAGGACTTCTACGACACCGCGTTCCCGCGGCTCGAGGCGGTCATGGAATACTGCGACGCCAGGTTCCCCCTGGACGGAATGCCCGACGATGCAAAGGCTCTCATCCACATGATGCAGTCACTGGTCAACGTGTCGTTCCCGATCGAAGTGTGGAAGCAGCCACGGGTGCTCGACAGTGGCGCCACGTACATCACCTGCATCAAGGAGCCGGTGGTCTAGGGGTGCCGACCCTCAAGGCAGCGGGTCTGCTCGACGTCGAAGCCGGCGAGATCGTCCGGCCCGGCGTCGTGCGGATCGCGGACGACCGGATCGTCGCCGTCGGCCGAGCCGACAATGCAGCAGACGTCGGCCGAGCCGACGATGCAGCAGCCGTCGGCCGCGCCGACGATGCAGCAGAGGGCGACGTCATCGACCTGGGTGACTCGATCCTTCTGCCCGGGCTGATGGACATGGAGGTCAACCTGCTGATGGGCGGGCGGGGCGAGAACCCAGGCCTCTCCCAGGTGCAGGATGATCCCGCGACCCGCGTGCTGCGTGCCGTGGGCAACGCCCGACGGACGTTGCGGGCAGGCTTCACGACGGTGCGCAACCTCGGATTGTTCGTCAAGACAGGCGGTTACCTACTCGACGTCGCGTTGGCCAAGGCGATCGATGCCGGCTGGATCGACGGCCCGCGCGTCATTCCTGCGGGGCATGCGATCACCCCGACGGGCGGCCATCTCGACCCGACGATGTTCGCCGCGTTCATGCCCGGCGCGCTGGAGCTGACGATCGAGGAGGGCATCGCCAACGGTGTCGACGAGATCCGCAAGGCAGTGCGATACCAGATCAAGCACGGCGCCGAGCTGATCAAGGTCTGCGTCTCCGGGGGCGTGATGTCGCTGACCGGAGAGGCGGGCGCACAGCACTATTCGGACGAGGAGCTGCGGGCCATCGTCGACGAGGCGCATCGACGTGGTCTGCGGGTCGCCGCTCACACGCATGGCGCCGAGGCCGTCAAGCATGCGGTCGCGTGCGGCATCGACTGCATCGAACACGGCTTCCTGATGGACGACGAGGCCATCCAGATGCTGGTCGACAACGACCGGTGGCTGGTGACGACGCGTCGGCTGGCCGAGGCGATGGACGTCTCCAGGGCGCCGAAGGCGTTGCAGGACAAAGCCGCCGAGATGTTCCCCAAGGCGCGCACGTCGATCAAGGCGGCCTACGAAGCGGGTGTCAAGATCGCCGTCGGTACCGACGCCCCCGCGATCCCGCACGGCAAGAACGCCGATGAACTGGTGACCCTCGTCGACTGGGGTATGCCGCCCGCGGCGGTGCTGCGCGCGGCGACCGTCGTCGCCGCCGACCTGATCAGCAAGCCGGACCTGGGCCGCATCGCGGAAGGCTTTCTCGCCGACATCATCGCGGTACCCGGCGACCCTCTGACCGACATCAGCGTTACACGCGATGTCAACTTTGTAATGAAGGGCGGTAAGGTCTTCAAGAATGACTGTGCCAACTGACAAAACCAGGACCGACGACCTCGTCGAGATCCAGCAACTGCTGGCGAAGTACGCCGTCACCATCACCCAGGGCGACATCGAGGGGCTGATCTCGGTGTTCACCCCGGACGGCACGTACAGCGCGTTCGGCTCGACCTACACGCTGAACCGCTTCCCCGAGTTGGTCGACGCCGCGCCCAAGGGACTGTTCATGACGGGAACGTCGTTGGTGCACCTGGATCAGAACGATCCCGACAAGGCGACAGGCACCCAACCGTTGTGCTTCATCGAGCATTCCAAACACGACATGCGCATCGGCTACTACAACGACACCTACGTCCGCACCGACGACGGCTGGCGGCTGAAAACCCGTGCCATGACGTTCATCCGGCGCAGCGGGGAACATGACTCCGGCCGCCCCCACGCGATCGGACGGCCCGACCCCGACGTGGCCGCCGATGCGGCTCCGGAAGTACGATGACGGACAATCTCCTCGAGCCCCCCGCGTTCCGCACGGCGCTGCGCAACTGGCTCGACGACAAGCTCGATTCCGGCGAACTGACCCCGCTCACCGACAACCACTCCCTCGACGCGCATCAAGCCCAGCATTTGCGGGTGCTCAAGGCACTGTACGACGCCGACTGGATGCGCTACGGGTGGCCCGAGTCGGCCGGTGGCCTGGGCGGACCGGATATTCTGCGCGCGATCGTCGGCGAGGAGATCGTCGGGCGCGGGCTTGACCATCCCGGGCCGCACTCGATGCTCGACGTGCTGACACCCACGATGATCGACTACGCCCGGCCCGAACTGGCCGCCGAGATGGTGCCGCGGCTGCTGTCGGGTCAGGAATCCTGGTGCCAGGGCTTCTCCGAACCCGGCGCGGGCAGTGATCTGGCCTCGCTGACGACTCGCGCTGTGCAGCAGGGTGACACCTGGGTCGTCAACGGGCAGAAGGTGTGGACGAGCTTCGCGCAGTACGCGACGCGCTGCATCCTGCTCACCCGTACCGGCGATGCGGATACCCCGAACCACGAGGCCATCACGGCGTTCTTCGTCGACCTGGACTCACCGGGGGTTTCGGTGCGTCCGCTGCGGACCATGCACGACGTCGACGAGTTCTGCGAGGTCTACTTCGACGACGTCGTCGTGCCCGCAGACCGCATGCTCGGCCGGCCCGGCGACGGCTGGAAGCTGGCCATGGACCTGCTGCCGTATGAGCGCTCGACCTGTTTCTGGCAGCGCATCGCCTATCTGTACTCGCGGTTCGATGCGCTCATCGACGAAGTCAAAGGGCTTGGCACGGCGTCGGACTCGGATCTGGGCGAGGCATATTTGGCGCTGCACACGCTGCGTTGCCGATCGCGCGCGACGCAGTACCGGCTGGCGGACGGTGACAAACTGGGCGCCGACACCTCGATCGACAAGGTGCTGTTGGCAACCGCCGAGCAACGGCTCTACGACACCGCCCGCGATCTGTTGCCGGGCAGGATCGAACTCGACGACGACGCATGGCGGACAGAGTATTTGTACTCGCGGGCCGCGAGCATCTACGGCGGAACCGCCGAAGTGCAGCGCAACATCATCGCCCGTCGCCTGCTCGATCTCGGTAAGGAGTGACCGTGGAGACCGGTATGGACGCCGAATCGCTGGCGATGCTCGAGGACACGCTGCGCAAGACGATGCTGTCGGCCTCCGGCGCAGAGCTCGACGCCGCGCTGGCCGAGCTCGGCTGGGCCGAGATGCTGTCGGACATGCCCGATCAGGCGATCCCGCTGGTGTTTCGGCTGCTTGGTGAAACCGGTTCGCACGCTTCGGTTCTCAACGATGTGCTGCTGGAGACAATCGGCGGCATGCCGGGCGGTACACCGCCGATGCCGTACGCCGGGGGCCGTTGGGTGGTGTGGGAACGCACGTCGAACGACGAACCCACACTGGGTGATCTGCCGCTGCGCCGGGTGCCCGACGGTGAGCTGATGCGGATGGGCGAGGCGCGACGGGCCGTCGGCTGGTGGCTGGTCGGCTCGGCCCGAGGGATGCTGGCCCTGGCCCGCCAGCACGCACTGGACCGGGTGCAGTTCGGCAAGCCCATTGCGTCCTTTCAAGCGGTCCGGCACCGGCTGGCCGAGACGCTGGTGGCGATCGAAGGCGCCGAGGTGACACTCGGTCTGCCCGGAACGGAAAGCGCTGACCTGACCGCGATGCTGGCCAAGGCGGCCGCGGGCAAGGCGGCGCTGACCGCGGCCAAGCACTGCCAGCAGGTGCTCGGCGGAATCGGCTTCACCGCCGAGCACGATTTGCATCGCCACATCAAGCGAGCTCTCGTGCTCGACGGATTGCTCGGCAGCTCACGGGAACTCACCCGAAAGGCCGGTGCCGGACTGCGGGCCCGCGGCTCGGCGCCCAGGCTTGCGCACCTGTAGCTCCCCTTCTGCGCGAGCGACCGTGTCTGTACGCCGACACGCCGGTCACCGCGTACATTTGGCGGTCGCTCGCGCCGATGAACCCACCTACTGGATGTTGGCTTTCATCTCGTCGAGGTTCACCAGCACCGGCCAACCGCCCACGCTCAGGGCATTGCCGTGGCCGGTCTGGTGGATGTCGAACACCGACTGGATGGCCGCGTAGAAACCCTGCACGTCCAACGTCTGGTTCACCGCGCGCTTGGCCTGCCGCAGCGCAAACGGGTTCATCTTCGCGATCTGCTCGGCCAGCGCCCTGGCTTCCGAGTCCAGCTGATCGCGCGGCACCACCTTGTTCACCATGCCGGTGCCGGCCACCTCGTCGGCCGTCATCGCCCGCCCGGTGAACAGGATCTCCTTGGCCTTGCGCGGACCGAGTTCCCAAGTGTGGCCGTGATATTCGACACCGCCGATACCCATGAGCACCACCGGGTCGGAGAACTGGGCGTCGTCGGCGGCGATGATCAGGTCGCACGGCCAGCACAACAGCAACCCGCCGGAGATGCAGCGGCCCTGGACCGCGGCGATCGACGGCTTGGGCACGTTGCGCCAGCGCAACGTGTACTCCAGGTAGCGCTTGGCCTCGTGCTGGATGATGAAATCCAGCGTGATCTTGTCCGGTACGGGCCCGCCGCCCCGCAGGTCGTGGCCTGCCGAGAAGTGTTTCCCGTTGGCCCGCAGCACGATCACCGAGACCTCGTTGTCCTCGGCCGCGCGGGTCCACGCGGCGTCGAGTTCGTCGAGCAGTTCCGGGTTCTGCGCATTGGCGGCCTCGGGCCGGTTCAACGTGATGGTCGCGATCCGGTCGGCGACCTCGTAGTCGATGTACATGTTGCAGTCCTTCTAGTTTCGCGGCAGGCCCAGCAGCCGCTGGGCGATGATGTTGCGTTGGATCTCCGACGTGCCGCCGGCGATCGTGCCGCCGAACGTCCGCACATAGCGTTCGAACCAGCCGCACCGGTACAGGTCGAGGTGATGAGCGCTGTACGGGCCGGAGAAGTTCGGCGCGGAAAGCGCTTCAACGCCCGCGGCGGCGAGCGCGTACTCCGTCGCCGCTTGCGACGCCTCTGAGCCGAGGAGTTTGAGCACCGATAGAGCGGGCACGTCTTCATCGCCGCGTGCAGCGCGGGCCAGAGCGACCGAGCCGAGCAGCCGCAACGCCTGGTTGTCCATCACCAGCCCGGCGTACCGGTCACGATCGAGCGTGGAGGACGGCCGGAAATCTTCGACGAGTTCCTGCAGGCGGTCGGCATAGCTGAGCCACAACATGTTTCGCTCATGACCCAGCGAACCGTTGGCTACCCGCCAGCCCTCGTTCAGCGGCCCGACCAGGTTCTCGACAGGCACCCGCACGTCGTTGAAGAAGACCTCATTGAAGTCCAGGTCGTCGACGTCGCACAGCGATGCGAACGGCCGCCGCACCACTCCGGTCAGGTTGGTCGGGATCAGCAGCACGCTGATGCCCTTGTGTTTGGCGGCTTTCGGATCGGTGCGGACAAAAGTCAGCAACACATCGGCGTCGTGTGCGCCCGACGTCCACACCTTCTGCCCGTTGACGACGAAGTGGTCACCGTCAAGGACGGCGCTGGTGCGCAGCGACGCAAGGTCGGAGCCCGCACCCGGTTCGCTCATCCCCAGCGACGCGGTGATCTCGGCGCGCAGGATCGGGACCGCCCAACGCTGTTGCTGCTCGGGGGTGCCGAACGAGATCAGCGACGCGGAGATGATGCCGACACCCTGCGGGTTGTACGTCAGATACACGCGGCGGCGGGCCAGTTCCTGTTGGTGGACGTACTGCTGCAGGATCGTGGCGTTGCGGCCGCCGAATTCCGGCGGATATCCCGGCAGCAGCCAGCCGTTGTCGAACATCAGCCGCTGCCAGTCCCGAGCCCAGGCCGGCACATCACTGCTGGACCGCGACCGCTCGACGGCAGCGGCGTCGGAGGGAAGATGCTCGTCGAGGAACGCGTTGAACTCGGCGCGGAACGCCTCGACATCAGCATCGAAGGTCAGCTGCACGAGACTCCCGCTGGATCAAATTTTTGGTAAGCCTACTGTTATCTCCAAAATGAGAATACTATTCTCATCGTGAGAAAGTTACAATCTCTGACACGTTGGCCGCGAGGGGGTCGAGGACCGCAATGGCAAGGCGTTCTCCGGTACAGTCAGTTCATGTTCTCCCCACTCGACCTGCGTCTGAGTCGCCGGTGACGAGCCCAAGCGAAGAGCCGGCCTGGAAGCAACGCGCGGTCGAGCGGTCGATCAAAACCGCCAAGCTCCGGGCCGCGCAGCGGGTGCAGCGCTTCCTGGATGCCGCCCAGGCGATCATCATCGAGAAGGGCAGCACGGACTTCACGGTGCAGGAGGTCGTCGACCGCTCGCGGCAGTCGCTGCGCAGTTTCTATCTGCAGTTCGACGGCAAGCACGAGCTGTTGCTGGCCCTCTTCGAGGACGCCCTGAGCCGGTCTGCCGACCAGATCCGCGCGGCCACCACCACCGAAGATGAGCCGATCGAGCGGCTCAAGGTCGCGGTGCAGTTGCTGTTCGAGTCGTCGCGGCCCGACCCCACCGCGAAGCGGCCGCTGTTCACCGACTTCGCACCCCGGCTTCTGCTGTCGCATCCGACCGAGGTGAAGGTCGCCCATGCGCCGCTGCTGGCACTGCTCACCGAATTGATGGAAGAGGCCGGCGAGGCCGGTCAACTCCGCGAGGGCATCAATCCCAAGCGGATGGCGGCGATGACCATGCAGACGGTGATGTTCGTGGCCCAGTCGAACGGCGCCGAAGACGGCACCACCAAGCCCATCACAGCCGACGAAGTGTGGGACTTCTGCTCCAACGGTTTCGCGGCCCGCTAGCCGAGAACTGCGTTCTCGCGTCTTGAGCGAGAATCGTGTTCTCTCCCGCGAAGCGCGTCGACGAGTTGGCGACCGCGGCCGCTTGAGAACCACGTTCTTCGTAATAAAGAGCGCAATTAGGCGAAGATGAATCCCTTGTTGACACCCTCGTGTGGCGAATGCCAGAGTTGTGAGACAAATACCTGCCCGATGTCTTACGCCACCCTGGTCCACCGAGAGGCGACCCCGTGACGATCAGTGCCCAGAATCCGACCGTCGACGCCGTGTACTTCGACCCGTACGACGTAGAACTGAACGCCGATCCCTACCCGATGTTCCGGCGGCTACGCGACGAGCAGCCGCTGTACTACAACGAGCAGCACGACTTCTACGCGGTCAGCCGCTTCGCGGACGTCAACAGGGCCCTGGTGGACTGGGAGACCTTCAGCTCTGCTCGCGGCGCCATCGTCGAGCTGATCAAAGCCAACCTCGAGATGCCGCGGGGCACAGTGATTTTCGAGGACCCGCCGATTCACGACATCCACCGCAAGCTGCTGGCCCGGATGTTCACCCCGCGCAAGGTCAACGCGCTCGAGCCAGTGATACGCGAGTACTGCGCACAGAGCCTGGACCCGTTGATCGGCGCCCAGCGATTCGACTTCGTCGCCGACCTGGGCGCGCAGATGCCGATGAAGGTGATCAGCGCACTGTTGGGCATCCCCGAAGACGACCAGGAGATGATCCGCGATCACGCCAACGCGCAATTACGCACGGAGGCAGGCCAACCCATGAAGGCCGGCACCGACTTCGCGGTCGGTGACCTGTTCGAGGCCTACATCGACTGGCGCGTCGAGCATCCCTCCGACGACATCATGACCGAGTTGCTCAATGCCGAGTTCGTCGACGAGACAGGCACCACCCGACGGCTGACCCGTCAGGAGTTGCTGACCTATCTCAATGTGGTTGCCGGCGCCGGCAACGAAACCACGACGCGACTGATCGGCTGGGCGGGCAAGGTGCTGGCCGAACACCCCGATCAGCGCCGCGACCTGGTCGAGAACCCGGCCCTGATCCCCCAGGCGATCGAGGAGATCTTGCGTTACGAGCCGCCCGCGCCGCATGTGGCCCGCTACGTCGCCCGCGACGTCGAATTCTACGGCCGGACGGTGCCGGAAGGCAGCGTGATGATGATGCTGATCGGCGCCGCAGTGCGCGATCACCGCCAGTTCCCGCCGGACGGCGACGTGTTCGACATCCACCGGGAACCCCGTCAGCACTTGGCATTCAGCGTGGGCACGCACTACTGCCTCGGCTCGGCCCTCGCCCGGCTCGAGGGACGCGTCGCCCTCGAGGAGATCCTCAAGCGCTTTCCCGAATGGGACGTCGACATGGCCAACGCGTCGCTGTCCCCGACCTCGACTGTCCGCGGCTGGGAGTCAATGCCGGCTCTCCTTCCGTGACCTTCTATGAATTTCTCTCCAGCAACTACGAATTGAGGTAACCAATGACTGGACGTGTCGAAGGCAAGGTCGCTTTCATCACCGGCGCCGCCCGTGGCCAGGGCCGCGCGCATGCCGTCCGCCTGGCGCAGGAGGGCGCCGACATCATCGCCGTCGACATCTGCAAGCAGATCGACAGCGTGCGGATCCCGCTGTCCACTCCGGAGGATCTGGCCGAAACCGCCGACCTGGTCAAGGGTTTGAACCGCCGCATCTACACCGCCGAGGTCGACGTCCGCGATTTCGACGCGCTCAAGGCCGCGGTCGACGCCGGTGTGGAGCAGATGGGCCGGCTCGACATCATCGTCGCCAACGCCGGCATCGGCAACGGCGGCGAGACGCTGGACAAGACCAGCGAGGGTGACTGGACCGACATGATCGACGTCAACCTGGCCGGCGTGTGGAAGACGGTCAAGGCCGGTGTTCCGCACATACTCGCGGGCGGCCGCGGCGGCTCGATCATCCTGACCAGTTCGGTCGGCGGCTTGAAGGCCTACCCGCACACCGGCCACTATGTCGCCGCCAAACATGGTGTGGTGGGCCTGATGCGGACGTTCGCCGTCGAGTTGGGCGCCCAGAACATCCGCGTCAACTCGGTGCACCCGACGAACGTCAACACCCCGCTGTTCATGAACGAACCGACGATGAAGCTGTTCCGGCCCGATCTGGAGAACCCGGGTCCGGACGACATGAAGGTCGTCGGCCAGCTGATGCATACGCTGCCGATCGGTTGGGTCGAGCCGGAGGACATCGCCAACGCCGTGCTGTTCCTCGCCTCCGACGAGAGCCGCTACATCACCGGTGTGACCCTGCCCGTCGACGGCGGCAGTTGCCTGAAGTAGCTCACGGATGACCGCAGCGGAGCTGTCCCTGCCGCGTAATTGGGACGAAATCACCCCCGGTTGGATGACTGTGGCACTCGCCGAGCACTTTCCGGGCGCCACCGTCGAACGTGTCACCGTCGCGTTGCGTGACGACGGCACCAACCGGCGGGCGCGGCTGGCGTTGACGTACTCGGCGGGTTCGGGGCCTGCGACGGTGTTCGCCAAGGCCGTCGACCCCGACCACGCCGAGCTCGTCGCGCTCACCAGCGGCCTCTTCCACGAACCGCGACTGTTCAGCTCGGGTGTGGCGCTGCCGCTCGACCATCCCACCGTCTACGCGGCGCTCATCGACGAGCCGAACTCGAATTTCCTGATGATCATGGAGGATGTCGTCGCCCGGGGTGCCGATCCGCGCGACTCGACCCGGCCGATGTCGGTCGAGCAGGTCACCAACGGAGTCCGCGGGCTGGCGCGGATGCACAGCCAGTTCTGGGGTGAGCGGCTGACCGCCAACCCCGCGCTGGAGTGGCTCGAGCCGTTCGTCGCGTTCGAAGGGCTCGAGTACGCCCCGTTGCACATCGCCCATGAGCGACTCGGGAATTCGGTATCCTCGGAGATTCTCGGATTGAGCGGCACCGAGCTGTTCGTCGACGTCTGGGCCCGCTACATCGGCACCCTGACGACCGCGCCTCAGACGCTGCTGCACGGTGATCCGCACATCGGCAACACCTACGTCCTACCCGGCGACGAGGTCGGGTTCCTGGACTGGCAGATGGCTCGGCGCGGCAACTGGTCGTTGGATCTCGGCTATTTCATGCAGGGCGCGTTGACGATCGAGGACCGCAGGCGGTGCGAGCGCGATCTGCTCGACGAGTACCGCACGGCGCTCGCCCTGCCCGCGGCCGAACTTCCGTCGGCCGAGGAGATTTGGCTACGCTACCGCGCGTCCGTCGCGCACGGGTTGGCCATCTGGT
This sequence comes from Mycobacterium sp. IS-3022, assembly GCF_001500065.1. Classification (GTDB taxonomy): domain Bacteria; phylum Actinomycetota; class Actinomycetes; order Mycobacteriales; family Mycobacteriaceae; genus Mycobacterium. The sequence continues at coordinate 105,827 of NZ_LQIN01000012.1, read as the reverse complement.
TGGCAACCCTGTCGGGTGGCGACGCGTGGCAGGACGCAGCCGTGTGCCTCGCGTTGGCGCAACGGTATTCGGCGGCTTTTCTCGACCTCGACACGCGAGCGGCACTGGCGGCGATCACTTAGCCGAAATCCCCCGATCTTGACGGTCCGGTGGTTCGATAGAGCCTTCGGGGCCAACGGTCCGCAGGGGGTGGGCGTGAAGCGACTCAACGGCATGGACGCCATGCTGCTCTACAGCGAGACACCCAACCTGCACACGCACACGTTGAAGGTGGCGATCGTCAACGCCGCGGACTTCGACGGCGAGTTCACGTTCGATCTGTTCCGGCGCACCATCGCCCGGAGGCTGCACTTGCTCGACCCGTTGCGCTACCGGCTCGTCGATATCCCGTGGAAGCTGCATCATCCGATGTGGCTCGAGGACTGCCCGGTCGACCTCGACTATCACCTGCGCCGCGTCGAGGTGCCGAGCCCGGGCGGCCGCCGCGAGCTCGACGAGGTGATCGGCCGGATCGCCAGCACGCCGCTCGACCGCACCCGCCCGCTGTGGGAGTTCCACTTCGCCGAGGGGATGGCTGACGACCGTTTCGCGCTCATCGGCAAGGTGCACCACACGCTGGCCGACGGGGTCGCGTCGGCGAATCTGCTTGCGCGGCTGATGGATCTGGCCGATGGGACGCAGGACGAGCGCGAAGGCTATGCGACATGCGATCCGCCGACAAAGGCGCAGTTGCTGCGGGAGGCCGGCCGCGACAACGCTCGCCATGTCGCGGCATTACCGCGCCTTCTCGTCGACGCGGGGCGGGGCGTCAGTCGCTTGCGGCGGCGGTTCCGGGGCCAGAGCGAGTCTCCCGATCTGGCCAAGATGTTCAAGACGCCGCCGACGTTCGTCAACCATGTGGTGTCGCCTGTCCGCACTTTCGCCACCGCCTCCGTGTCCCTCGCCGACGTAAAGGAGACGGCCAAACACCTCGGCGTGACGTTCAACGATCTTCTGCTGGCGATGGCGGCCGGTGGCTTGCGAGAACTGCTGCTGCGCTACGACGGGCGGGCCGACCGGCCGATCATGGCGTCGGTGCCGGTGTCCACCGACCGGTCGCCCGACCGGATCACCGGCAACGAAATCGGCGGGCTGTCGGTGTCGTTGCCCGTACACGTCGACGACCCGTTGGAACGCGTCCGCTTGACGTCCTTCGCGACCTCGCGGGCCAAAGAGGTCTACGAACTACTCGGCCCGACACTGCAGGCGCGGATGATGGACTACCTGCCGCCGCCGCTCGCGCCGGCGCTGTTCCGCTGGCAGGCCCGACGCGCATCGCACAATCCGCTGATGAACGTCGCGGTCTCCAGCGTCCCCGGGCCGCGAAGGCACGGTCATGTCGGGGGCGCGAAGGTGAGCGAAATCTATTCGGTCGGTGTGCTGTCGCCGGGCAGTGCGTTCAACATGACGGTGTGGAGCTACGTCGATCAGGTCGACATCTCGGTGCTCTCCGATGACCAGACCTTCGACGACGTCCATGAAGCCACCGACGCGATGATCCACGGGCTGGCCGAAATACGTGATGCCGCAGGGCTTCCGGCGCTGTCGACGGTCGATACGGCGATGGCGCCGGCCACCGCCACCACGACCTAGGTAACCAGATCGCGGAGATCGTTGCGCAGCACCTTGCCGGTGCTGCCCCGCGGTAGCTCGTCGAGGAGCGTGATCTGCCGCGGCACTTTGTAATTCGCCAGGTTCTCCCGCACGTGCTGCTTGAGGTCGTCCGGATTGGCGCTCGCACCCTCGCCGAGCACGACGAATGCCGCGAGGCGCTGGCCGTACTGCTCGTCGTCGACGCCCAGCACCACCGCCTCCTCGACGTCGGGATGCGCGGCCAGCGTCTTCTCGACCTCGATCGGATAGACGTTCTCGCCACCGGAGACGATCATCTCGTCGTCGCGCCCGACCACGAACAACCGGCCGGCGTCATCGAGGTAGCCCACGTCTCCGGATGCCATGAAGCCCTCGTGGAAGTCTTTGGTCTTGCCCGAGGTGTAACCGTCGAACAACGTGCCGCTGCGCACGAAGATCTGCCCGGTCTGCCCGGTGGGAAGCTCGGTGAACTCCGCGTCGAGGATGCGAATCTCGGTGCCGTCGGCGGGTGTTCCGGCCGTGTCGGGCGCGGCGCGCAGGTCGCTCGGCGTCGCGGTGGCGATCATTCCCGCTTCGGTCGCGTTGTAGTTGTTGTAGATGACGTCGCCGAACCGGTCCATGAACTTGATCACCACGTCGGGGCGCATCCGCGAACCCGATGCGGTGGCGAACCGAAGTGACTTGCCGCTGTAGCGGTTCAGCACTTCTTCGGGCAGATCCATGATCCGGTCGAACATCACCGGCACGACGACGAGGCCGGTCGCCCGGTACCGGTCGACCAGGTCCAGCGTCGCCTCCGGGTCGAACTTGCGGCGGGTGACGATGGTGCAGGCCAGCAGCGCGGCGAACAGCAGTTGAGAAAAGCCCCACGCGTGGAACATCGGCGCGACGATGACGGTCGCCTCCTCAGCGCGCCACGGTGTGCGGTCGAGCACCGCCTTGAGGTCGCCTGCGCCGCCGCTGCCTTCGCCGCGCTTGGCGCCCTTCGGCGTTCCGGTGGTGCCCGAGGTCAGCAGGATGATGTCGCTCTTGCGTTCGGCGGGAGCCGGTCGCTTGCCGAGATTGGCGTCGATGAGCCCGTCGAGCGTCCGCCCGTCGGTGGGCCCGTCGGTCCAGGCCAGGATCCGGACGGCAGCGGGCTTGTCGGCCATCGCCCGCTCGACGATCGCGGCGAACTCCTCGTCGTAGATGACGACGTCGGCGCCTTCGCGATCGACCACCTCGGCCAGCGCGGGACCCGCGAACGAGGTGTTGAGCAGCAGCACGTCGGCGCCCACCCGGTTCGACGCCACGAGCGACTCGATGAAGCCGCGGTGGTTGCGGCACATCACCGCAACGGTTTTCGGCGCACCGCCGGGCAGGTTCTGCAGCCCGGTGGCCACGGCGTCGCAGCGGTCGTCGATCTGCTTCCAGGTCAGCGTGCCGCGTTCGTCGACGAGGCCGGGGCGGTCCGGACACCGTTGTGCGGCCGCTGCGAAGCCGACCGTCGCGGTCATTCCGACCCGGCGCATTGCCGCACCCATTCGCAGGTATTTGTCGGGCCGCAGCGGCGCGATCAGGCCGGCCCGCCACAGCGTCCGAATGAGTCCCAGGTGGTCTGCCATGCGTTCAGCCAAGCACAGGAAAGCGGCGTTGGCGGGCAAGCTCGTCGAGCGCCTCCTGCATCACCGCGCGCACGTGAAGGTCGACCATCTCGACGTCCGGGTCTTCGCCGAACTCGGCTACGACGTCGATGGGTTCAAGGACACGCGTGACGATCTTGGCGGGCAGCGGCAGATTCGGCGGGAAGATCGCCGACAGACCGAACGGGAACCCGACCGACAGTGGCAAGATCTCCATCCGCGCCTTGGTGAGACCGAGACGGCGGGCTATCGAATCGCCACGGGCCAGGAACAATTGGGTTTCCTGACCGCCGATCGACACCATCGGCACGATCGGCACGCCACTCTCCACCGCGGTCCTGACGTAACCCGTTCGGCCGTTGAAGTCGATCACGTTCTCGGTGAACGTGGGCCGGTACGAATCGTAATCGCCACCTGGGAAGACCAGCACGATCGCGCCGTCGCGCAATGCTTTGGCGGCGTTCTCGCGGGTCGCCTCGATGACCCCGGCGCGGCGCAGCCAGTCGCCGATGTTGGCGATGAACACGCCGTAGTGGGCGAGCGTGTAGACCGGCCGGTCGAAGCCGAACTTCCTGTAGAACTCCGGCGTGAAGATCAACACATCGGGGGTGAACATCCCGCCGGAATGGTTGGACACCAGCAGGGCCCCGCCAGTCGACGGCAAGCGGTCGAGGTCGCGCACCTCCGCGCGGAAGTACCGCTTGATCAGGGGGCCGACTGTGTTGACGACACCCCGGGTGAACCCGGGATCCCACTTTGCGACCTCTGACTTGCCCACCCCGTTGCTACTCATCGCACACCTGTCATACCCGCGACGCCCCCGCTGTCCACCGGTTTTGCTACTCTCACAAAAAGAGAATGCCATATCCGCAGCTAGGAGTGTTAATGGCGGGAAGGGTACTGGTGACCGGCGGCTTCGGTCTGGTGGGTTCGGCGACCGTGCGCAGGTTGGCCGAACTCGGCCGCTCCGTGGTCGTGGCCGACCTGGACACTCCCGCCAACCGTAAAGCGCAGTCGACGCTACCCCGCGGCACCTCGGTTCGGTGGACCGACCTGACCGACGAGGATCAGGTGCAGCGCCTGATTGCCGACGTCGCCCCGGAGGTGGTCATTCACCTCGCCGCGGTGATCCCGCCGCCCATCTACAAGAACCCGAAACTCGCGCGACGCGTCAACGTCGACGCCACCGCGACGCTGGTGCGCATCGCCGAACAACAACCGACGCCACCACGCTTCATCCAGGCCTCGAGCAACGCGGTCTTCGGTGCGCGCAACCCGCACACCGCGCAGGCACCGCTGCGGGCCGACGACCCGATGCGCCCGTGCGACCTGTACAGCGGAACCAAGGCGGAGGCCGAAGCGATCGTCCGGTCCTCCACGCTGCCGTGGGTGGTGTTGCGACTCGGTGGTGTGCTGAGCACCGATCCGAAAGCGATGGCGTTGAGTTCGGACGCCTTGTATTTCGAGAGCCTCCTGCCCACCGACGGTCGGTTGCACAGCGTCGACGTCCGCGATGTCGCGTGGGCGTTCGCCGCTGCCACCACCGCCGATGTCCTCGGGGAGATCCTGCTGATCGCCGGCGACGACTCGCACCGGATCCGGCAGAGCGAAGTGGGCGTGGCGCTCGCGGCGGCGCGCGGTCTCACCGGTGTGCTTCCGCCCGGCAGGCCCGGCGACCCCAACCGCGACGACGCCTGGTTCGTCACCGACTGGATGGACACCACCCGCGCGCAGGAGGCCCTGCAGTTCCAGCACTATTCGTGGCCGGACATGCAGGCCGAGGCCGCGGCCAATGCGGGCTGGACCCGGCATCTGATGCGGTTGCTCACCCCGCTCGCACCGCTGCTGCGCGAAATCCTCAAACGTCGCGGCGCGTACTGGAAGGCGCCCGGACAGTACGCCGACCCCTGGGGAGCGATCCGCAACCGGTTGGGGGAGCCCGCGTGGGATCAACCCCGCGAGCTGTCCTGACCGCATAGGGTTCGCCGGGTGGACACTTTTAGCGGGCGCGCGGCGGTCATCACCGGCGGAGCGAGCGGCATCGGGTTCGCCACCGCAACCGAATTCGCCCGGCGCGGCGCCCGGATCATGCTCAGCGACATCGACTCGGCGGCGCTCGACCGTGCCGTCGCGGACCTACGCGCCGACGGCGTCGACGCGCGCGGCGTGGTGTGCGACGTACGAAAGCTCGACGACGTCAACCGGTTGGCCGATGAGGCCTTCGGCGTGTTCGGCGACGTGCATCTGTTGTTCAACAACGCCGGCATCGCCTACGCCGGACCCATCGCCGACACCAGCCACGATGACTGGCGCTTCGTCATCGACGTCGACCTGTGGGGCCCGATCCACGGCGTCGAGGCCTTTCTGCCGCGGCTGATCGCGCAGGACGCCGACAGCCACATCGCGTTCACGTCGTCGTTCGCCGGACTCATTCCGAACGTCGGTCTGGGGCCGTACTGCGTGGCCAAATACGGTGTCGTGGCGCTCGCCGAGACGTTGTCCCGCGAGATGCGCGGCAACGGCATCGGCGTGACGGTGCTGTGCCCGATGATCGTCGACACCAACCTGCTCGCCAACACCGAACGCGTCCGCAGCCAGGACTACGGCCCGCCCACCCCGTCGGACGCCGAGACCGTGCAGCAGTTGGCGTCGGACCCCAGCGACGACTCGGTGCTCGACGTCGACGAGGTGGCCCGGCTGACCGCCGACGCGATCCAGGCCAACCGGCTGTATGTGCTGCCGCACAGCGCGGCCCGCGGCTCGATACGGCGCCGGTTCGAGCGCATCGACCGCACCTTCGACGACCAGGCCGCCGACGGCTGGGCTCACTGAGCCGGTGGTTTCACTGTGCGGGACCGAGTGTCGGCCTGCCGGTCCGCGGATGGTGGTACCAGCCGCCCGCCGCCTGCGTGCCGCCGTCGACGTGGATCGTCTGCCCGGTGATGTAGCTGGCCATATCTGACGCGAGAAAGACTGCGGTGGAAGCGATTTCGTCGACGTGTCCCGGCCGGCCCATCGGGATGCCCGGAGCGGCATCGGGCCGAAGCGTGCCGCCCGAGATCTGCATCAGTCCCTCGGTCAGCGTGAGGTCGGGGGCGATCGCGTTGACGCGGATGCGGTGCGGCGCGAGTTCGAACGCCGCGGTCTGGGTGTAGTTGATCACGCCTGCCTTGGCGGCGGCGTAGGCGGCGTAACCCGGTGCGGCCCTGACACCTTCGATCGACGTCACGCTGATCACGCTGCCGGGCTGCCCACGGTCGACCAGGCGCCGCGCCACCCGCTGGGTGCACAGCAGCACATGACGCAGGTTGGCTTTGTACAGCGCATCCCAGCCGTTCTCCGTGGTGTCGAGCAGCGGGGAGAAGAACACGCCGCCGGCGTTGTTGACCAGGATGGACACCTCGCCGAGTTCGGAGACGGTGCGCTCGAGCGCAGCGTCGACCTGGCCGCTGTCCCGGACGTCGGTGACGATGCCCAGTGCGCCAAGGCTTTCGGCGGCCGCCGCGCAGGTCTCGGCGTCGCGCTCCCATATCGCCACCGACGCGCCGAACGCCGCCAACCCTGCGGCGACTCCCCTGCCGATGCCCGCGCCACCGCCCGTGACCACCGCAACGCGTCCAGTCAACATGATGTCTGAGGGGTTGATGGCCATCGGTCGAGGTTAGCGATTCGCTACGCGGCTAGCGCCGAGATTGCAGTGAGGGTCGTTCGCCGAGGGACAGCCGTGGCTGCAATCTCGGCCGTAGCACGACGTCACGGTCATCCATGCGGCCGTCACCCGGTCTTGGTGGTGCGGATCGTGAGCCCCTCCGGCGCGTTTCCGATGACCCCCTGTTGCTCGAGGTCGGTGATCTCATCATCGGAGAGCCCGAGCCCGGCCAGCACCTCGCGGTTGTGCTGTCCGAGCAGCGGTGCCGGGCCCCGGTGGAAGCCCTGCCGTACCGAGGAGATGCGCATGGGCAGCGTGCTGTGCCGGGCCGTGGGGTTGACGGGGTGGTCGACGTGCTCGTAGAAGCCGCGGTGCACCACCTGCGGTAGTTCGCCGACGCGGTGCGGTTGCATCACCTTGGCCACCGGTACTCCGGCCTCCCACAGTGTTTCGATGATCTGGTCACCGGTTCGGCTGGCGCACCACTGGCTCAAGTGGTCGTCGATCGCGTCGTGGCGCCGGCGACGGCCATCGACGGTGGCGAGTTCGTCGGTCGCCCAGGCCGGGTGGTCGAGCGCGGCGACCAGGGCGGCCCATTGTTCGTCGGTGGCCACCGCGATCGCCACCCAGTCGTCGGGTCGGCCGAACTCGTCGAGTTCGCCGGTGCGATACAGGTTCTGCGGCGCCGCGGTGGGTCCCCGGTTTCCCTGCCGCTGCAGCAGGTTGCCGTATGCCGAGTACTCGACGACCTGCTCGGCCGCGACGTTGAGTGCGGCGTCGACCATGGCCGCTTCGATCCGCACACCCTCGCCCGTTCGCCGCCGGTGCGCCAGCGCGAGCAGCAAGGCGTTGAGGCCGTGCACGCCGGCGTTCGGGTCGCCGACGGAATACGGTTCGACGGGATTCTGGTCGGGATGTCCGGTCAGCCAGGTCATTCCGGAGCAGTCCTCGATGACGTAGGCGAACGCGGGTTTGTCGCGCCACGGACCGTCGAGCCCGAAGCCCGGCATCCGCATCATGATCGCGTCGCGACGCAAGCGGTGCACGGCATCGAAGTCGAGGCCGATCCGGTCGAGCACCCGAGGTGTGTAGTTCTCGACGATGACGTCACAGGTCTTGACCAATTCGCGCAGCAGTTCCACGCCGCGGTCCGAGCGGATGTCGAGCGTGACGCTCTTCTTGTTGGTGTTCAAACCCGAAAAGATCGGCGAGCGCTCCCACCATTGCTCCTCGGTGGTCGGCACGCCGGCGATCAGCCGGGTGCCGTCGGGCCGCGCGGTGGACTCGACATGGATCACTTCGGCCCCCAGCAGCGCCAGCGCGTGTGTGCACGACGGCCCGGCCCAGAAGCTCGTCAAGTCGAGCACGCGCAGGCCGTCGAATCTAAATTGCGCCGGACTAGAATTCCGGGTTGTCTCACCGCAGGATTCACGACCCGGAACTCTGTTTCGGCGGTACTCCTCGGTGTGTTCGCCGAGACGCGGGGCCGGCCGCGGCGGGCGCAGCAGCGACGGGCTGGTGCGGTACGGCGCACCCGGCTGTGTGAAGCCGTCGCGCGGGTTGGTGACGAATGTGCCGCGGTCGACGAAGTGGTCGAACGAGGTGACGTTGGCGCCGTTTCCGACCGGTGCGTTCGGGATCCGGAACGCACTGGACAGGTCGATGATGTCCTCGACGCGGTTGTCGCGCACCCACTCGTAGATCTGCTCGGCGTGGATATTGGCCTGTTCGGTGATGGACAGGTCGGCCTGTTCGTCGATCCATTCGTCATGGCCGACCATGGCGCACAGGTCGAACCACTGTTGCGCGGTGCCGCAGCCCAACGCGACCAGGCCGTCGGCCGCCGACGCCACACCGGGGATCGTCAGGCGGCGACGGTCGCGGAACGGTCGCCCGAGCGCGTCATGAAAGGACACCGAATAGTAGGTCAGGCTGAGGATTTCGGCTTCCAGCATGGAGACGTCGACCAACCCGGCGGCGGTCGCCATGGTGCCCGCAGCCGCGAAGGCGCCGGTGAGCCACTCCCCGACCTGCCCCGCCACGAAAAGCGGCGCGCGGTCCTGCACCCCGCGGCCCAGCCCGATCACCCCGCCCGACCACGCCTGCACCGTGAACTCGGTGGCGGGCTTGTCGGCCCACGGCCCCTCGAGGCCGAAAGGGGTGATCGCGGTGACGGTCAGATCGCTGTACGCGTCTGCGATGGCGGCCGGCGCGAATTCGTCGAGCTCCGCGACCGTCGGTCCACGCGACCACACCACCGCGTCCGCACACCGCAGCAACCCACGAAGCAGCTCCACGTCGTCGGTGCTCTGAGGGTCGACGACGACGCTGCGCTTGGAGCAGGACAGGAAGCTGAACAGCGCGCCGTCGCTGCCGGGTTCGATCCGCGCACCCGAAGCCGACCAGGTCCGCAGCGGATCACCGGCCGGCGGCTCGACTTTGATCACCGTGGCGCCACCGTCCGCGAGCAGCTTCGTGCAGTAGCCGCCCGCGATCCCGCTCGACAGGTCGACGACGGTGTACTCGTCCAGCGCCGCCACTAATCCGCCTTCCTACGGTTCGACTTGCTCAACCGGAACTCGGGCGGGAACTTGTCGTCGTTGTCGTTGACGGCATCGGCGAGGCCGGCGTCGATCGCATCCCCCAGCATGAAGTCGTCGCCGTCGGGTCGCGCGAAGCCGCCCATCGACTCGAACATCGCCGACAACAGGCTGCCCAGATATTCGCCTTGGAACTGCTTGACCACCTCGAAGAACATCTTCTGCTGAAACACGCTGTCCACCGGCCGGTTTCGGGCGCAGGCGTGCGCGTACTTGGCCACCTCGGCCTCGAGCTGATCTCGCGGCACCACCTTGTTGAGGAAGTTGCAGCCGAACATCTCGTCGGCGGTGAACGGTCGACCGGTGAACACCATCTCCTGAAACGGCCGCAGCCCCATCGTCATCACCCACGTCCACATCCGCGGGCCCCACCCGAAGTATCGGAACGACGGATGACCGAACAGCGCGTCGTCGCTGGAGATCACCAGGTCCGCGTCGGCGCACTGGTAGAAGTGCCAGCCGTAGCAGTAGCCCTTCGCCTCGACAATGCTGATCTTCTTGAGCTCTTGCAGCGCCCGGTTGCCGGCGGCGACGTTGGCGTACCACTGGCCCATGGTCGCGCCGTGCCGGAACGACTCTTTCGGCGGATACGTGACATCCGGATCGTCGACACGCAACTCGGCCAACCGGGCCTCGTCGTCACCCGCCATGAAGTCCGGCAGATCGGCACCGCTGCCGAAGTCCTCTCCAACACCGCGAATCACGACGACCTTGACGTCGTCGTCGACCGTGGCGCCGCGCAACAGGTCGGCGTATCGCAGCCGAGCCGCCGACGTGGGTGCGTTCAAGTACTCCGGCCGGTTGAACGTGATCGTCGCGATCTTGGTCGACGGGTCCTTCGCGTAGAGAACGATGTCCTCAGGAGCGGGCGGGCCTGTCACAGTGGTCCTTTCACCGCGAGCGACCACAAAATGTCGCCGATTGACGGCGTGTCGTGTGCAGACACGGACGCTCGCGGGGAGAAGGAGAAGCAGTCATTGGTCAACCGATTCCGACGCCCGCACCACTCCAGAACGCGCTGGAGGTCAACACCTCGCCCCCGTCGGCGGTGATGTGCACGGCCTCGCGACCGAAGACCGCGCCGACACCCTGCTGCCAGACGTAGCCGGTGACCGCGAGCACCATGCCGGGCTCGAGCACCTCCTCGGCCGCCGTCGCCCGCAAGGCTGGGGTGACGACCGGTGAATCGAGACCGAGACCGAGGCCGTGGGCGACGGGCATGGCGGGCAGCGGCTCGCCAGCCGCCTCATACGCAGCGAGCAGGTCGCTGGCCGGATATCCCGGACGGCAGGCCGCTAGCAGCCTGTCCCACAACCTGTTCCACCGGTCGTAGAGTTCCGGCACCGCTGATCCGTCGACGTCACCGACCGGCCAGGTGCGACCGACCTCGCCGACATAACCGTCGGCCAATGCGCCCGCCGAGAATGCGACCAGGTCGCCGTTCTCGATGCGGCCGTCGCCGCGGGCGCGCCGCCACGGATGCTCCTTGCTGGTCGCCCACGCACCGTCCTGGGTGGCGGGCGTGGTGACGCCGCCGGCCGCCATCGCTTCCATCAGCGCCCCGGTCAACGCCTGCTCGGTGACACCGGGTGACAACTCCGCTCGGGCCGCCTCGAGCGCCGCCTCGGCCACTGCCAGCGCGCCGCGCAGCACCGCGATCTCCTCGGCCGTTTTGATCCGGCGGGCAGCCCGCAGCGCGGGTTCGGCGTCGACCAGTTCGGCGTTCGGGAATGCCATCGGCAGAAGTTGGGCGAATGTCGGTGTCAGCGAGTCGGTTCCGACTCGTTTGACGGTGGCAGCGCCGGGCAGCGCCTTGAGCACCTCGACAAGTGTCATGGGGTTCCACGCCAACCCGTAGAGGTGGTCGTGCGGGATCTCGTCGGGGATGCCCTCGTCCCAAGTGCTGTTGAGGTAAATCTCTCCGGTCGACCGCACGACCTCGCAGATCGGCCCGAAGGGACGGGTGCCCGCGACCCAGAGCTGCGGCGCACCGGTCACGTATCGGACGTTGGCCTGGCGGCCCAACACCAGAATGTCGATGTCGCGGTCCGCCATCTCGGCCAGCGCGCGTTCGCGGCGGCCCCTTCGCAGATCGGCTGCATCGGGGAGGATTTGGAGTGCCATCAGATCCCTCCGTAGGGTGCGTAGGGATAGTCCGTGATCGATTGGTAGCCGTCGTCGGTGATCACCACGATCTCCTCGCTTCGATAACCACCGGTACCGTCCTCCCACACCACCGGTTCCAGCACCAGCAGCATCCCGGTCGGAAACACGAAGTTGTCGTCGAACTCCTCGCCGAGATCGGTTCCGATCATCGGCATTTCAGCCGCATTGGTGCCGATTCCGTGGCCGAGGTAGAAGTGGGGCAGCCACGGCTTGTCGCCTCCGTTGGCGGCAATGGCCGCGCGAGCCAGGTCACCGGACGTCGCACCGGCTTTGGTGACCGCCAGCACCGCGGACAGGATCTCCCGCCACTTCTCGAACTGCGCCTGCTGGCGGTCCGACGGCTCCTCCCCGACCAGCCAGGTGCGGCCGAAGTCCGAGCAATAACCCGTGTAGGTGATGCTGACGTCGGTCCACAACACGTCCCCGCGTTCGAGTTCGCGTTCGGTGGTCAGCAGCGGCAGCGCGAGGTCACCGGTGGTGGTCCAGACAGACCCGCTGGTCTTGGTCGTCGGCATCACCTGCCAGATGGCCTCGAGCATGTTAGCCGTCGCCCCGAGTTCGAACGCCCGACGGACGAACGCCGCCGAAAGGTCGACCTGGCGAACCCCGGGCGCGAGCGCCTTCTGCACATCCACCATGGCTTCTTCGGTGATGCGGCAGGCGTTGCGGACGCACGAGACCTGGTCGGGCGTCTTGACCAACTTGGCGGGTCCCACGACTTGTGCGGCGTCCGACGGTGGACCGGAGGGGAACAGCCTGCTCGACGCGCGGCGCATCGCACCGGTCAACTCGTCGACCGCGACGGTGCCGCCGACGGGCACGAGGTCGGCCAGCACCTTCGCGAATTGAGCGACGCCCTCGTCGAATTCGAGGTACAGCGGGCCGTGCACGTGATCGGCCGGCACCTCGCACTGTGAGGCCGATCCCTCGCGCAGCGGCATGAACAGATGCGGGTGCGGGTCGTCGGCGAGCACGATCGCCACCGGCCGTTCGACGTGGGACAGCCCGGCGTCGAGCAGCGGCCAGCTGACACCCGTCGCGTATACGACGTTGCCGTTGCCGATGAGAACGAGTGCGTCGACGCCCTTTTCGGTCATCGAGTCGCGCAGCCGGGCCCCGCATTCGCGGTACATCCGGGCGCGGTCCGGCAGTTCGGGTATGTCGAAGGATGTGCTGAGCGACGCCGCCGCAGACACCACGGTCACGAGATCCCCAGGAAGTTCTTGATGTTGGTGCTGACGATCTTGGTGGCGTCTTCGGGTCCGACCGCGTCGACGACGGTTTTCAGCGATTTCTCCGAGTACCCGAACGTGGATTCGTTGTGCGGGTAGTCCGATGACCACATGACGTTGTCCACGCCGATCTTGTCGATTAGCTCCAACCCGAGCGGATCGACCATGAACGACGCGCTCATGTGGTTGTCCCAGTAGTGCCGGACGGGGTGTTCGAGTTGGTGGTTGAACATGTGCCGGTAGGAGGCGAACATATGCTCGGCGTCCTGAAGTGCCGTCGGCACCCAGGCGATACCGCCCTCGAACCACCCGATCTTGAGCTTCGGATGACGGTCGAGGATGCCGGAGAACACGTACTTGGCGAACTGTTCGCGGAACGAGTCGACGTTGACCATCATGCCGACCACCACGCTGTTGTGTTGGCACGGCGTCTTGGGCGGCGTCTCCCCGATGTGGTGGCTGACCGGCACACCGGCCTCCTCGATTTCGTCCCACACCGCGTCCATGTCGGTGCTGCCGTAGTCGTAGATGTTGCCCTCGTCGTCTTTGCCCGGGTTCAACGGCAGCAGGAACGTCCGCAGGCCCAGCGATTTCAGCTCCTCGAGCGTGCTGCGGGTGCCCTTGGGGTCCCACCAGTTGATCAGTCCGACGCCGAAGAAGTGGCCCTTGCTGCGCTCCTGCAGATCGGCGATGTGCTCGTTGTAGATCCGGAACACGCGCTCGCGCAAGGCCTTATCGGGGTAGTGGAACAGCGCAAGCACGGCGTTGGGAAAGGCCAACTCCTTGTCGATGCCGTCCTCTTTGAGCTCCCGGACACGGGCCTCGATGTTGTTGGACGCGGCGCCGGCCAGGTCGTCGTACTGCATCAGCACCCGGCCGAAATCGCCGCCGGTCCAGGCCTTGCCCTTCATGCCGACCATGTAGGCGCCGTCCTCGTACCAGATACGCGGCGCGGCGCCCTTGAGCTCCTCGGGGAAGCGTTCGTAGAAGATGTCGTCGGCGACCGAGATGTGGTTGTCGGCAGAGAAGATCTCGGTGCCCTCAGGAAATCCGGTTACGCCTTCCTCTATCGCGTGGCCCTTTCGGTGCTTGGGGGCACCGAACCCCTCGGGAGGATAAAGAGTGGTGCTCAGGGGGCGGGCGGGAGTCGTTGAATGTGCTGACATCGTTGACACTCCAATCGGGCTGTGAAAAAAGGGCCTGGCTACCAGGTCACCGGAAGCTCGTAGACGCCGTAGGCGAGGCGGTCGTGTTTGAACGGCACCTCGTCGATCGGGACGGCCAGGCGCAGTGTCGGGATGCGCCGCAGCAGGGTGCGGAACACGATCTGCAACTCGGCGCGGGCGAGCTGCTGCCCGACGCACTGATGCCTGCCGTAGCCGAAGCCCAGCTGCTGGCCGGCGTCGCGGCCGAGGTCGAGCTTTTCGGGTTCGGGGTAGGCGCCGGCATCCCAGTTCGCCGGGGCCAGGTCGAGGATGATGCCCTCACCCGCTCGGATGGTCTCGCCCGCGATCTCGATGTCCTCGACGGCCACGCGGCGCTGGCCGTTCTGGATGATCGACAGGTAGCGCATCAGCTCCTCGACGGCGTTGGCGATGAATTTCGGGTCGTCCGAATCCCGCAGCAGCGCAGCCTGGTCGGGGTTCTCCAGCAACGCCAGCACCCCGATGCCGATCATGTTCGCCGTGGTCTCGTGGCCCGCGATCAGCAGCCCGGTACCCAGCTGCGCGGCTTCCTTGACGCTGATCTCGCCGGCGTTGACGCGCTCGGCGAGGTCGGACACCGCGTCTTCGGACGGATTCTCCATCTTTGCCTTGACCAGATCGCTCAGGTATTTCGCCAGGCTCATCGCGCCCTTCTGGCCGTCCTCGGCGGAGGCGTAGCGGGCCAGGCCGACGTTGGCATGGTGCTGGAAGAACTCGTGGTCTTCGTAAGGCACGCCGAGCATCTCGCTGATCACCCGCGTGGGCACCGGCAGCGCCAGTCCGGTGACGATGTCGGCGGGTTGCGGGCCGGCGAGGATGTTGTCGATGCACTCGTCGGTCACCTGCTGGATGGCCGGTCGCAGACCCTCCACCCGTTTGAAGGTGAACGGCTTGGACAGCATCCGGCGGAACCGCGTGTGCTCCTCGGCATCGGAGGTGAACACCGAGCGCGGCCGCTTGTGCACGGTGGACAGCATGTGTTCATTCCAGTGCGGGAACCCTTCGCGGCGGTCGTCGACGCTCACCCGCGGATCGGCGAACAGTTCGCGCGCCACCGCGTGACCGGTGATCAGCCAGGGGGTGCTGCCGTCCCAGATCCGCACCCGCGACAGCGGTTTGGCCTCGCCCATCTTGAGCATCTGGGGCGGCGGCGCGAACGGGCAGCGGGCGTCGCGCTCCATCGGGTACTCGGGGATGTCCGCGGACACGTCTGGGGTTCCGGTCAAGGTGTCGGACATGGGTGTCTTTCTCACTCCTCGATGTGGATGGCGAGTGCGGGGCAGGCCGCGGCCGCCTTGCGGACGTTCTCGGCCTGGATGCCCGAGGGGCTGTCGTCGAGCAGGACCACGACGCCGTCGTCGTCGCGTTGGTCGAAGGTGTCGCTCGCGTTGAGCACGCATTGCCCGGAGGACACGCATTTGTCTTGGTCGACAGCGACTTTCATCTCAGGGCTGCTCCGTGATCGGCGCCCGCCACAACCCGACGATCGCGTCGATGAGCCCCGATGCCACCGAACTCCACGTGGATCTGGGCATGTCGGCGCCCTCGGCGAAGGCGCGTTCGAAGTCGGCGCAGGTGTGCATCATCAGGTTGCGCACCATGATGTTGCGCTCGACGACAACCGGCATGGGCAGGTCGGGCAGGCAGCGGGTGATGCCGTCGACGACCTGCAGCAGTGACGGTGAGGCCAGCGCGTCCTTGACGACGATCTTCTGGTAGGCGGGGTCGGCCAGCGCCTGCGCGGCGAACCGCGCGTACCACGTCGGGTTCCCGAGCTGATCCAGGTGTTCGGTGAGCGAGCAGACCATGCACGCAATCCAGTCGCGCAGTTCGGTCGAGTCCCCGATCCCGGCGACCATGCGGGTGAGCAACCGCTCGATCGAGACGCGGTGCTTCTGCTCGATCGCCCGCACCAGGTCCGACTTGGTGCCGAAGTGGTATCCCACCGCGGCGTTGTTGCCTTGGCCGGCGGCCTCGCTGACCTGGCGGTTCGATACCGCGTACACACCGTGTTCGGCGAACAGCCGCTCGGCGGCGGCCAGGATGGCTTCGCGGGTGATGCTGGCTCGCTCGGTGCGCACACTTCTGGCGGTGGTCACGGTCACAGTCAACCGCCGCCAGCCGGTTAAGTCAAGCGACTGATTTAAAGCGGTCATGGTTTTGGCTTGCGCACGATCACCTTGCCCGCGCTGGTACCGCCGTCGATCGGCAGCACCGTTCCGGTGACATACCGCGATCGGTCGGCGGCGAAGTAGAGGGCGGCCTCTGCGACGTCGTCGACGGTCCCTTCCCGCTTCAACGGCCGATCGTTGCGCATCTGCGCGCGGATCTTCTCCTCGAACTCCGCCAGTCGCTGAAGGTCCTCTCCCACCGCCGATTTGCGCACGATCGCGGTCCGGATGTTGCCGGGCGCGAGCGCGTTGACGCGAATCTCGTAGTGCGCCAGGTCGATCGCCGCCGACTTGGTGAACTGGATGACGGCCGCCTTGGATGCGCGGTACGTCATCACCCCACCACCGGCCTGGATGCCGCCGATTGATGTCAGGTTGATGATCGACCCGCCACCGTGTCGGGACATGTGCCGGGCGGCGTCACGGGTACCCGCCATCACCGCGAGCACGTTGATCGCCATCACTTGATGGAAGTCCGCGAGATCGTCGTCGAGGAACTTCGGGAACATCTTGCCCGACACGCCGGCGTTGTTGACCATCACATGCAGACCATCGAACTCCTCGACGGCCGTCGTGACCAATCGGGTGACCTGATCGACCTCTGCCACATCGGTTTCGATGAACCGGATCTGGTCCCCGAGATCCGCGACGAGTTGTGCACCTCCGTCGCGGTCGATGTCGCCGACGACCACCTTGGCGCCCTCGGCACAGAATCGTCGCACCAGGCCCTCGCCCAGTCCGGAGGCACCGCCGGTGACGACCGCAACCTTGCCTTCCAGTTCGCCGGTCATGTCGCCACCCCTTCGTGTATCTCGGCGAAGAAGCCGAGCAGCAGTTCGTTGACCGCGTCGGGTTGCTCGATCTGCGGACAGTGACCCGCGTTCTCGATCACCGCCGAACGGCCACCTGATATCTGGGCCGCTATCTCGGCCGCCCAGCCTTCCGGGAGCAGCTTGTCGCCGCCGCCCTCGACGACAAGCGTCGGCACGTCTATGCGCTCGTAGGCCCGCTCGCTCGACGGCAACGGCGGCGCGTCCAGGCCGGGACGCCGAAACCGCGCCGCGGCCAACGCTTCCCACGCGCCGGGCGCGATGCTGGCGTCGTAGCGCCTCCGCACGTATGCCTCGTCGGCAGGATAGGACGCGTCGTAGAAGAGCGCCTCGACGATCCGGCGCATCCCGGCGAGTGTCGCGTCGTAGTCGTAGAGGGCGGCCGAATGCTCGTTGCGCTGGATCTCACCGCCGCCGCAGATGGTCACCAGGCTGCGCGCCGGCAGCACCGGCGATTCAGAGGTGGCATCGACGAACAGGTTCACCGCACCCATCGAATTGCCCACAAAGTGCGCGGTTTCGACACCGACGACGTCACAGAACCGCGCGATGTGCCGGATCCGCATGCCCCGGCCGTCATTGAAGTCGACGACCTTCGCCGAGTCCCCGAAGCCGAGCATGTCGAGGGCCAGCACGCGGTAGCGCTCGGCCAGCGCGGCGATGTTGCGCTCCCAGCCGATTTCGGCGCCCGCCCCGAACTCACCGCCGTGCAGCAGCACCACCGGATCGCCTTGTCCCGCTTCGAGATAGCCCGTGACGAGCCCGTCGACCAGGACGGACTTGCGTTCCGCAGAACCGCCGGAAGTACTCATGCGGGCTCCCGGGCGGCGCTGGCGAAAGAGAGTAATTGGGTGGCGAGCAGGTCCAGCTGGTTACGGGTGGCGTCGTGCACCAACCGCCCGTCCACGTCCCAGATCCGGTCGGCGGAGTTGATCGCCACCCCGAGCGGGGTCGGCCATGCACGCAGCGCGTGACCGATCGAGCGCAACTGCCCGAGCGTGCCGACCGCCGCTTGCCAGCCGTAGGCACAACTGATGCACCCCCACGGCGTGTTGTCCAGGTATACGCGGGGGTCCTCGCGAAGGTCCTCGATGTAGTCGAGCGCGTTCTTGACCAACCCGGAGATCGCCCCGTGGTAGCCGGGCGAACCGACGACGACGGCATCGGCGTCACGCAGCGCACCGACCAATTCGAGGGCCTTTGGCGTGCGCTCGAGTTCGTGCGGGGCGTACATCGGCAGGTTGAGGTCTTCACCGGAGAACAGCCGCGTCCGCCCGCCCTGCTGTTCGACCGACGCCAAGCAGCAGCGCAACGCTCGCTCGGTCGACGAGTTGGCCCGCAGGGTGCCGCCGAGTCCGACGACGAACGGCAAGCTCCCGGTCGCGGTGTGTGCACTCATGTTTCACCTACTACTTGATCGCGATCGGACTGACGGGAGCGCCCACCGCGCCAACGACTTTCAGCGGCGGCGCGATCAGCTGGAACTCGTAGACGCCGTCGGCGGTGCAGTCGGCGGCCAGGCCGGTGAGGTCCCAGTACTCACCGAACATCAGGCCCATGTCACGCAGGCAGACCATGTGCATCGGCAGGAACGTGCCCTCGACTCCGTTGGCGGGGTCGGGATCCTCGACCATCAAGTTGTCGGCGGCGAGCGCCGCGACATCGTGGTCGTGCAACCAGGAGGCGCATGTCCAGTGCAGCCCGGAACCGGGTTCTGCGCCGTCGCCGGTGGACAGGAACCTGGTCCACCATCCGGTGTGTACGACGACGATGTCGCCGGGGGTGATCGTGACCCCTTGCGCCTTGGCGATGTCATCGAGTTCGCCTGGTGTGACCGGGTTTCCGGGCTCCAGGAATACCTCGGCTCCGCGATGCTTCACCACGTCGAGCAGAACCCCGCGGGAGGTGATTCCCTTGACGCCGACCTTGTCGATCCCGCAGTGGAAGGCGCCGAAGCTGGTCACGGAGTCCGCGGGAAAGCCGTTGTAGAGCTTGTCCTCGTAGTAGACGTGTGAAAGCGCGTCCCATTGCGTGGCCGCCTGCAACGGCATCACGATCATGTCGTCGTTGAAGCGGAACGGGTTGTCCACAAAGAACTCGCCGACCTGATGCGCCACCGAGTTCCGCAGCCACTGCGGACCGTACCGCGCCAGCGTGTTCGCGTCCCCGCCGTCGACCGTCATCACGTGGGTGGGGTTGGGCCGGAACTGAAACGCTCCCTGCGGACCGTTCGACCCGAAGTCTCCGCCCAGCGGAATCACCGTGCCCTTCTTGACCAGCGACGCCGCCTCGGCCACCTTCTCGGGCGTGATGAGGTTGAGGGTGCCGAGCTCGTCGTCCTCCCCCCAGCGGCCCCAGTTACGCACGTCGTCGGCGACGCGGCGGAAGTCGCTCATCGAAGAAGTCTCAGCCATTCTCGCCTCTCATCGTCGCTGCACCGATCCCGCGAGGTCCGTCTCCCCCATCGTGCCGCCGTCCACCCAGATCACCTGTCCGGTGAGGTAACTGGCTGCCCTGCTGTTCAAGAAGGTCAGGACACTGGCCTGTTCCTCGGGTACTGCGGCGCGGCCCAGCGGAGTGCGGAAGGAGTCGAGGAACCCCTGGCCGTACGCATTGCGCAACTGGTCGAGGATGGGTGTGTCGGTCACCCCCGGGGCGGTGCAGTTGATCCGGATCCCCTTGGCGCCCAACGCGGCGACGTGGGCCATGCCGTAGAGGATGATCGCCTCCTTGGACAACCGGTAACCGCCGCCGTCGGCCAGTGCCTCGGGATTGCGTTTACACCATTCGATTCCCGCGTCGACCGAATCCGTGTCGACCAGGCCGACGGTGACCGGCGCGTTC
Source organism: Mycobacterium sp. IS-3022 (assembly GCF_001500065.1). Taxonomy (GTDB): domain Bacteria; phylum Actinomycetota; class Actinomycetes; order Mycobacteriales; family Mycobacteriaceae; genus Mycobacterium. Next base: position 85,876 of record NZ_LQIN01000012.1, on the reverse strand, counting down.
TCCCGGTAGGCCGAGGCAGCCAGCGATGACACGTTCGCGATCGCCGAACCGGGCGGCATTTTCGGTATCAGCGCCTCGGTGAACCGCCGGGTGCCGAGGAAGTTGACCGCCACGACGCGCAGCGGATCTTTGATTCCCGACGACACCCCGGCGACGTTGAACAGCGCATCGACCCGGTCCCCGATCTCCTCGACCGCCCGGTCGACCGACGCCGCATCCGACAGGTCCAGTCCGATGAACTCGCCGACGGCCTCGGCGGGCGGTTTGATGTCGAGTCCGATCACCTCGGCGCCGAGATCGGCGACCTGCCGGGCGACGTGGGCACCGATACCCGACGCGCATCCGGTGACGACGACGCGGCGCCCGTCATAGCGCCACAGTTCGTCAGTACGGCTCATGTCGCGTCGATGGTGTCTATTTGCTGCCCCTCGCGTCGCCGTTCACGGCGTGCTCCTCACGTCCGCGTCCGGGTTGCGGCTGGTCCAGCCTTCTCCTGACTTGAGTTTCGCTGCAGCCGCCTCGATGCCGGCGTTCATCTCGTCCATCGCCAGGGAGACTTCGTTGGCCGTGTAGTTCTGGCGGCCGGTGGGCAGGCCGCCGAATGCGTAGCTCTCGTCGAAGAGGGGCGCTTGCGATGCCGGCCGGCGCGCCTCCACCTTCTCAATGATCGGCTCGAGACGCTTGGCCTTCTCCGCCCGGGCCTTCTCGTCGCGCTCGATGAACTCGGGCAGCACCTCTTTGCCCACCAGCTCGATGGATTCCATCGTCTCGTCGTGGCGGCGGGGCGTCAGCAGCAGGATCAGCTCGTCGACGCCGCTTTCCTCATAGCCGCGCAGGAAGTTTCGCACGGTCTCGGGACTGCCGATCGGCCCGCGGTCGGGTCCGTAGACGATGCTCGGGTCCTTCTCGATCTCCTCGAGGTGGCGCTTCCATACTCCGGTCCGGCCCGGGGTGTGCATGCCGGTCATGTAGTAGTGCATGATGCCGAACGCGAAGAAGCCGCCGCCCTTGCCGAGCCGTTCGATGGCCTGTTCGTCGGTGGGCGCCACCATCATCGACAGGTCCCCGCCGATCGCCAGGATGTTCGGGTTCATCTGGGGCGTGACGGGGGCGCCGTTCTCCTCGAACTCCTTGTAGTAGCCGTTCACCCGCTCGGTCAGCGGACCGGGTCCGGTGTAGGCGAAACTCAATGCGCCGAGGCCTTTTTGCGCAGCCATGGCGACCGAGGCCGGCCGCGTACAGGCCACCCACACGGGCGGGTGCGGCTTCTGCAGCGGTTTGGGCACGACGTTGCGTGGCGGCATCTCGATGTGCTGTCCCTTGAACCCGCTGAACGGCTCCTCGGTCATGCAGCGGATCGAAACCTCCAGCGCCTCTTCCCACATCGCGCGCTTGTCGGCAGGGTCGACGCCGAAGCCCCCCAGTTCGCCGACCGACGACGACTCGCCGGTGCCGAACTCCACGCGGCCGTTGGAGATCAGGTCGAGTGTCGAGATTCGCTCGGCGACGCGGGCGGGGTGATTGACCACCGGTGGCAGGTGCATGATGCCGAATCCGAGGCGGATGTTCTCGGTCCGTTGGCTGGCCGCGGACAGGAAGATCTCCGGTGCGGTGGAGTGGCAGTACTCCTCGAGGAAGTGGTGCTCGGTCAGCCACACCGTCGAGAAACCAGCCTTGTCCGCCAGCTCGACCTCATCGAGACCGTCCTGGAAAAGCTTGTGCTCGTCGTCTTCGCTCCACGGCCGAGGCAGCGGGAATTCGTAGAACAGCGAGATCTTCATTTGGTTACCTTCCGATGTGTATCGAGTGTCGAATCGGTACTGGGGCCGGCCGGGGCGTCGGAGTCGGACAGCTGCTCGGCGATGTGCTTGGCCGCGACATAGCCGAAGGTCATGGCGGGGCCAATGGTCGCACCGGCACCCGCATAGCTGCGGCCCATCACCGCAGCCGACGTATTGCCGACTGCGTAAAGGTGTTTGACGGTACTATCGTCGGCGCGTAGCACCCTGGCGTGCTCGTCGGTGCGCAGCCCGCCGGAGGTGCCGAGGTCGCCGAGGATGATCTGGAACGCGTAGTACGGCGGCTTGCCCAGCGGCTGCAGATTCGGGTTCGCCAGCGTCGGGTCGCCGTAGTAGTTGTCATAGGCGGAGTCGCCGCGGTTGAAGTCGTCGTCGTGGCCGTTGCGCGCCAGTTCGTTGAACCGCTCGGCGGTCTGGCGGAGTTGCGCCGGCGGGACACCGATCTTGCTCGCGAGCTCCTCGAAGCTGCCGCCCTCCTGCACGACACCGGACTCCAGCCACGCCTTGGGTACCTTGCGGCCGGTGGGCACGGGCGCGAACGGCACCTTGGGAATCGGGAGGTGCCCGGCGACCACATAGCGGTGGAACGACCGGATGTCGGTGATCAACCAGCACGGAATGTGCGTGACCCCGCCGTTCTGTCCTTCGATCATCGCGTGGGCGAAGTCCATGTAGGGCGCAGCCTCGTTGATGAACCGCTTGCCCTCGCCGTTGACGACGAACTGCGACGGCATCATGCGTTCGTTGAGCATGAACTGCAACCGGCCGTCCGGCCAGCAGATCGCCGGGAACCACCACGCCTCGTCGAGCAGATCGGTTGAGCCGCCCACCTTCTCCCCGGCCCGGATCGCATCACCCATCGCGGCCGGATTGCCGAAGCTCCAGTCCTTTTCCAGCACCGGCAGATGCTGTCGGCGCCATTCCATGTCGTGGTCGAACCCGCCCGCGGCCAGGATCACGCCGTGGCGGGCCCCGATGCGCTGCTGATGTCCGTCACGCTCGACCACCGCGCCGGTCACGGTCCCGTCCACGTCGGTGATCAATTCGATCATCGGACAGTCGAGCCACAGCGGGATGTCCTGCTGCCGCAGCGCCAGCCGCATCCGGGCCGCCAGCGACTGGCCGATGGCCGCCATCCGGTCGCCGAACACCCGCGCCCGAAACATCCGCCAGATCAACTTGACCAGCACGGCTTTGCCCCGCCAGTTCTGGCGGACTTGATAGAACAGCCGAAGATCCTTTGGCGCGAACCAGATTCCCTTCGGCGCCATCGCGAGCGGCTGCAGCAGGTGCTGCTCCTCGTCACCCAGCTTGCGCAGGTCGATGGCGGGCACGTTGATCGTGCTGCCCTGCTCGGAGCCGCCCGGCAGTTCCGGGTAGTAGTCGGCATAGCCGGGCTTCCAGACGAATTCGAACCACGGGCTGAGCTTTTCCAGGAACTCCATCATCTCCGGCGCGGTGTCGACGTACTGGCGCAGCCGCGCGTCGCTGACCAGCCCGCCGGTGATCCGGCGTAGGTACTCGACGACACCGTCGCGGTCCGGGACGTAACCCGCCTTGCGCTGCGCCGGTGCGCCGGGCACCCAGATGCCGCCGCCGGACAACGCGGTGGAGCCACCGAAGTGCGCCGCCTTCTCGACCACAAGCGTGTCGAGGCCGAACGCGTCGGCGGTCAGTGCCGCGGTCATCCCCCCGCCGCCGGAGCCGACGACGAGGACGTCGACGACGTGGTCGAAGTGCTCAGACATCCAGTACCGCCGTCCTGATTGCGAATCCGGCGATCAACTCCGGCGCCGCCCGGTAGAACCGCTGCTCGGTCCGGTACCGGCCGTGCGCGGCGAGTGCGGCGAACGCCGCGATCCACGTGCGGATTTCGTGCGCTGAATGGCCCGCCTCTCGCTCGATCCAGTCGTTCGACCAGCCGTCCACCTCGGCGAGTCGGTTGGCGTCGACCAACTCGAGAAACGCGGCGTCCCACTCGGGATTCAGCGGCTGCAACGGGCTGTCCCCGTGTGCGAACGCCTTGGCGGCGTCCATCACCGCGACCTGCCGGGCCTGCCGCTGCTCCGGTGTCATCGGCGTCCCGTGCACGATCCGTTCGAGTGCCGCGGCCGGGGCGGTGGCCAGCGTCGGCACCGGCGGATCGTGGGACAGCCCGCCGGATCCGAGGAGGAGCACTCGCTTGTCGAGGGCCGTAAGGAAGGTGCCGATCGCGGTGCCGAGCGCACGAACGCGGCGCACCGGCCCGAGTGGGGTGGCCACCGAGTTGATGAAGACGGGGATCATCGGACGCGCCGTTGCATCCCCGAACAGGTTCTGCAGCGGCTGGACCGTTCCGTGGTCGACGTCCATGCTGGCCGAGATCGCGACATCGATACCCGACTCGAGAACCGCTCGGGCGCAATCGGTCGCGAGGTCCGCGGGCACAGTCAGTGCACCGGCATGGGTGCCGTAGTCACCGACACCCTGAGCCGCCGTCCCGATGCAGAACGGCGGCATCGTCCGGTAGAAGAACCCGTTGTAGTGGTCCGGGGAGAAGACGACGACGAGTTCGGGGTCGTAATCGCAGACAAACCGGCGGGCCTCGGTCAGCGCGGATTCGATGTCGTCAAGGAGTCCCCGTGACGGTCCCGGAAGGTTCAGTAGCGGGCTGTGCGACATGCAGCACAGGGCCAGTGTGCCCATGAGAACCAGAGCCTCCTTCCTGGGTCAGGCAAAAGACGTCGAAGATCGACTCGCTGACTTCGGCGGCGCGCTGGGCGATACAGGCGCCGGCGATACAGCGGTCGGGGCGCAGAAACAGCACGGAGTCGGTGTAGATGTCGAACCACGATTTCAAGGCGCCGGTCTTGTCGCCGACGACCGTCACATCGGCGTCGTCGTGCCCCGGCCAGTGCAGCTGCGTCATCGGCCGCGCCTCGATGAATGTCGCGCCGAGCGCCTTCCACCTGTTGAAAGCCTTGTCGCCGAGGATCGCCCGCAGATTGTTGCTCCAGCACAGCACGGCGAAGCCGGGCCCCAGCACATCATCGAGCAGCACGTTCTGCTCGGCGCGCGTGTCGACACGAGGCTGGATGAACAGTGTGCCGGTGGGTGAATTGTCCTCGCCGGCATGGACTACCGCGCCTTCTCGGTAGCGGGGCATCGGCTTGAACCGCATCTCGAGGATGTAGCGCTTAAGTGTGGGCACGACCGACGCGGCATGGATGACGCGGTCGCGCAGGGCGGCGACCCGCCGATTCGTCGGCGAGATGACCCGGCCCACCAGCGTTGAGAGGTCGATCATCGCCCTGGCGTGCTTGCGGCGCTCGACGTCGTAGGTGTCCAACAGGGCGTCGTCGGCCTGCCCGGTCACTACCGCGGCGAGTTTCCAACCGAGGTTGGCCGCATCCCGGATGCCGCTGTTGTATCCCTGCCCCTGCCACACCGGCATCAGGTGGGCGGCGTCGCCGGCCAACAGCAGCCGGCCCTTGCGGAAGGAACTCGCGATGCGCGAATGATGCGTGTACACCCGGTGCCGGATCATATGGACCTGTTCCGGATGCGGGACCCGCTGCGCCAGCATCTTTTTGACGAACGCCGGATCATCGGCCTGTTCGTCGGTCTCCTCGGGGTGGATCATGAACTCGAAGCGGCGGATGCCGTGGGCGATCGAGATCGACACATAGGGCCGCACCGGATCCGCGCCGACTTCGCTGTTCGGATGGCCCAGCGGGTCGTTGGCGACGTCGATCACCAGCCAACGCGTCGACGACGTGGTGCCGTCGAACGAGACGCCCATCAAGCGCCGGGTCGCGCTGCGGCCCCCGTCGCAACCGACCACGTACCGAGCCGTGACGGGCGCCTGTCCGCCGGCGAACCGAACCACCACTGCGTCGTCGGTCTCGACACACGACTCCATGCGGTGCCCGAAGCGGACCTCGACATGGTCGAAACGGTCCAGGCCGCCGTACAACTCGGCGTCGACCATCGGTTGTACGAAGCCGTTGCGTTTGGGCCAACCGAACCGGGCATCCGGTGGCGCCATCTCGGCCAGCAGCCGCCGCTTGGCATCGAAGAACCGCAGGATCTGGTTGGGCACGGTGTGCGGCAGCACCTGCTCGACAAGTCCGATGGACTGGAATGTGCGCAGCGCCTCATCGTCGAGACCGACGCCGCGCGGGTAGTCGACCAGCGTATCGCGCTCCTCGACGACCAGCGTCGAAACACCATGCAGCCCAAGTATGTTGGCCAGCGTGAGGCCGGACGGGCCCGCGCCGACGATGAGGACATCCACTCGCTCCGCCATCACTTCCCCAACAGGAAGTCGAGGTGTAGGCGATTGAACGTCTTCGGGTCCTCGTACTGGGGCCAGTGACCGCAGCCCGGCATCACCTCGAAGCGGGCACCAGGGATCATGGAGGCGATCCGCCGGCCCTCTGCGACGTCTGCGGTGGGATCGTCACTGGTCCACACCACCAATGTCGGCGCGGTGATGGACCCGTACTCGTCCGGTCCCAGGAGATTGCGCTCACGGATCTCCGGATCCTGCAGCGCCATGATGTCGCGCATCGCCGACACGAAACCCGGTTGCCGGTACACCCGCTGGCGGCTCGCCACAATGTCGTCGTAATCCTTTGACTTGTCGGCCATCAACCATTTGATGCGCGCCTGGACGGTTTCCCAGGCCGGGTCCTCGGCAGCGGCCATCGACAAGGTGATGATCCGCTTCATCACCTCGGGATCGGCTTGCGAACCACCGGCGGTGTTGAGCACCAACCGATCCAGTCGCTCGGGATGGTCGACCGCCGCCCGGGCAGCGACCCAACCGCCGAGCGACTCGCCGCTGATATGGGCGCGCTGCGCCCCGACCGCGTCGAGGAACGCGATCAGATGGTCCACGTAGTGACGGACTTCCAGCGGATGACCGGGTTTGTCGGTGTAGCCGTGGCCGAGCATGTCGATGGACCAGACGGAGAAGTGTTCGGCGTGCGCTTCGAGGTTGCGCACATAGGCCTCGGCGTGCCCACCGGAGCCGTGCAGGAAAACGAGCACCGGCTTGTCGGTCTCACCGGCGTGCAGATAGCGGGTGCGGACTCCGCCGACATCGAGGTAGCCCTGCGAGAACGGGACGCCCTGAAGATCGCTCCAGACGCTCTCGAACTCGGCTTCGGACACGCTCACCCCCTCTTGACTGTGAGAATCGAATTCTCGTATTTTGTAAGCACTCTGCTCATTTATCGCACATCTACGTGCACTATAGTCAGAGCATCACTCTCGCGACTGGCCAATGTCAAGGGAGGTGGAGGAAGGGGGTGTCATGCCGTCTCAGGGTCGGGCCCGGCAGGGGACGGAGCCGATCCGCGCTGCGCCCAACGGCGCGCCCGGGTCTCAGACATTGGCCAGGGGCCTGGCCGCACTGCAGCTGGTCGCCGGCTCGCGCACCGGGCTCACCGCTGCGCAGGTCGCCGACGACATCGGCGTGCACCGGACCATCGCCTACCGGCTGTTGACGACGCTGTCTCAGTTCCGGTTGGTGGCCAAGGGTGAGGACGGCCGCTACCGCTCGGCCGCTGCGCTGGCGGTGCTCGGGGCGTCGTTCGACAACAACGTCCGGCAGCTGAGCTTGGCCACCCTACGGGCGCTGGCCGACGAACTCGCAAGCACGGTGTCGCTTCTCGTCGCCGAAGGTGATCAGCAGGTCGCGATCGCGGTCATCGTGCCGACGAACGTCTTTTACCAACTGTCGTTTCATGAAGGCAGCCGCTACCCGCTGGACCGAGGTGCCGCCGGAATAGCGCTGCTGGCCAGCATGCCGCCGCGCCCAGGAGAGCGCGATTTGGTTCCGCTGACCCGCGAGCGGGGTTGGGTGATCACCCACGGTGAGGTCGAGCCGAACACCTATGGCCTCGCAGTGCCCGTGCGCAGGCAGCCACCGGCGCCGCCGACTTGCATCAACCTCATCTCGCACCGTGAGGACGTCGTGATGGAAGGCAGGGACGCGGTCATCAAGGCGGCCAACGAATTAGCTGCGATCCTCAGCTAGAGGGTCAGTGAGCCGGAAGGAGCAGCACATGACCGATTGGGACCACGACGTCGACGTGGTCGTCCTCGGCAGCGGCGGAGCCGGCCTGACCTCGGCGCTCACCGCGGCGGCCAACGGCGCTTCGGTGGAGATCTACGAAAAGGCCGCGACCGTGGGCGGCACGACGGCCGTGTCGGGCGGCATCATCTGGATTCCCGCGCACGACCGAGCCGCCAATGGCGAACTGACCGTCGAGGCCGCGATGGCCTATCTGCGTGCGCAGTCACTGGGCTACATGGATGACGACCTCGTCGAGACTTTCGTGCGCACGGGACCCGAGATGCTCGACTTCGTTGAGGCGCAAAGCGATTTGCGATTCGAGGTCGCCGAGGGGTTCCCGGACTACAAGCCCGAGCTGCCCGGCGGGCGGCCGACGGGCGGGCGCTCGCTCAACGCCAAGCCGTTCGACCTGGGCAGGCTCGGCGAGTGGCGCGACCGCATCACATCGTTCCCGGCGGACTTCAGCAATGTCGGCATCGACGCGGAGACCCGCGCCCGCATCCACGCCTCGGTGGACGACGAATCCGGTGACTACTGCGTCGCGGGCACCGCCCTGATCGCCGGGTTGCTGAAGGGCCTGTTGGACCTCGGCGTCGCGCCTCGAACCAGCGCGCGAGCCGTCGAGTTGCTCGCCGACCCGCTGGGCATCACAGGGGTGCGAATCTCACAGGACGGCAACGACTTCAACGTTCGCGCCCGTCGCGGCGTCGTCCTCGGTACCGGCGGGTTCGAGTGGGACCGCAAGCTGGTCGAGGCATATCTGCGGGGGCCGATGCGCGGGCCGGTCTCGCCGCCCAACAACACCGGCGACGGCCTGCGGATGGCGATGGCGCACGGCGCCGACCTGGCCAACATGGGCGAAGCCTGGTGGGTACCGATCGTTCAACTGCCGGGCGACACGTTTCAGGGTCAGCCGCGCAGCCGCAGCGTGCGACTGGAACGCACACGTCCGCGCAGCATCATCGTCAACCGGGCAGGCAAGCGGTTCCTCAACGAGGCCGGTGAGTACAACTCGATGGCGGGGCCGTTCCACTATCTCGACCCGCGGCACGGCTACGCCAACGATCCGGCGTGGATCGTGTTCGACTCGCTGCATCTGAAGAAGTACGGCTTCCTCGGCATCGAACCCGATGGCCCGGCGCCGGACTGGTTTTCGCCGTCTAAGGATCTGGCCGAACTGGGCGAGAAGACCGGCATCGACCCGGACGGCCTGGCCCGCACGCTGGCTTCCTGGAACGACGGCGTCGGGCGGGAGACCGATCCCGACTTCGGCCGCGGTTCGAGCGCCTACGACGGCTACTGGGGCGACGACAAGGCGCCGACTGCGGCCGCTCGGACTCTCGGCCCCATCGACACGCCGCCGTACTATGCCGTTCCGGTGTCGATCGGTGCGATGGGGACCAAGGGCGGACCCCGCACCGACTCAGACGGCCGGGTGCTGCATGTCAACGGCTCGGCGATCCCAGGGCTGTTCGCCGCCGGCAACGCGATGGCGGGCGCCACCGGCAAGGCGTATGGCGGCGCCGGTGGAACTCTCGGCCCGGCAATGGTGTTCGGCTACCGCGCGGGACTGGCCGTCTGCGCCCGGTCCTAGCACGAGCAGGGCCGACGACGAAGTCAGGGGACCGCAAAGCCCTAGCCGGCTACCGCCGAGCCGACGAAATAGCTGCCCAGTAGGCACGCTGCGACGAGCACAACCCAGCTGTCGGTGAGGCGGCACAGCCATACGGGGGCGTGGCGCACCTCCATGAACTCACGAAAGATGATGCGCACCTTGATGAGTGCGATTGCGATCGCACTGACAGTGACGACCGTGCTGGCCTTCAGCGTGCCGTTCTGATCGACCGCCTCATCCATCCAGACGTACACCAGCGTCAACAACGTGAGGATCGACCAGGCGATCAGCAGCCTCCTGCTAAATATGTTGCTCACTCGGTCACCTCACGACGTAAAGCATTGCGAAGATCATCACCCACAGGAAATCCACTGTGTGCCAATAGGTGGCACCAGTTTCAACGAGCTGCTGGGATCGCCGGGCGGGACTGCGCAACTGATAGATGACCACACCCAACACGATGAAGCCGATCAACACATGGATGCAGTGCAGTGATGTCAGGAAGTAGTAGTGCTGGAAGAACTCGTCGCTGGTGAATGTGTTACCCATGCGGATCTCCTGGACCCACTCCAGCACCTTGGAGATCACGAACACCGCGCCGAAGCCGACGGTCACCAACGCGAACGTCATCGCCGACCGGTACGCACCCTCCCGTGACGCGCGCACGCATCGGGCGATCGCCCACGAACTCGACAGCAACACAATGGTGTTGAAGACCCCGATTCGAAGATCCAGATCGGCTTGCGAATGCAGGAAAAGGTCTTCGTTTTGAGTGCGCAGGGCCAGATAGACGGAGAAGTATCCGGTGAACAGAAGCGCTTCGAACAGCACGAACAGCCACATGTCCGGCTGCCCTGGCACTGACCGTTTCGGCGTGTCCACGAGCTGTTGTCGCTTGGTGCCAGTGAGATTGGTCATCGAACCGCCTCCATTGAAGCCGAGCGATCGGCTTCACCTTCGCCCGGAAGATCAGGCAGCTGGCCAGTGCCGAAATCCTCTCGTTCGATCATCTTCCGCAGCAGCATGATGAATGCGGCCGTGTAAGTGACGAACACGACCATGTTGATCCACCACGCGATCGCACCGTTCCATGCGAACGCCCCGCGTTGAAAGATCCACGCCGGTGCGACGACGACTTCGGTCAGCGCGTTACACAGCCCCAGATACGCGAACCACTTCGGGAACACGCCGTTCTTGTCGAGCAAGATCGCCACCAGCCACACCACCGAACCGACCAGGAAAACGCCCATGGTTCCGCTGAACGACAAGAACGCGAAATCGTAGAGCCAGTAGATCAGTTCGGGATCGCGGTCCGGCCGCAGAGCCGCGACGGTCATCGCGATGGCCATCACCAGCATGCCGGGGAGCGCGCTCAACGAATACATGACCAGGTACGAATATCCGAAGACGCGACTCACCGACATCCTTCGCATCGAGTACGCGAGAAGGGCGTTCATCGGCGCGCACATGCCCGAGATGAGGAAGACGATGCCGAATCCGGTGAGGATGCCGTGGTGGCGGTCGTCGAACCACTGTACGACCAACGCCGTCTCCCAGTCCGGGCTCGGCGGCGGCTGCACACGGGTGACGAGGAAGAACAACACACCGTATAGTTGGTAGAAGACGACCATCACCCACCACGCGAACCACAACTCGCGCTTGGGATGGTTTCGAAAGTTCCAGACGAAACGGCCCAGCCGTGAACCGTTGGTCGGCTCCGGCACAGTCGCCGCTTGCCCTGCCGAAGTACTCATGCGGTGACCGCAGTTTCGGCCCGCTGGCGCCGGATGGTCTGGGTGAGAACAACTCCCATGACGACGATCCATACCGCGATCGCGACGTTCTTGACCCAGAACGACAAGAAACCGTCCCACGCGATCGGTCCGGTGAGCGTCACCGCGCCGAACGCTGCCGGCGCCAGAGCGACCGCGATGAGCAGATTGAAGTGCGCGACCCACGGTCGAAACACCGGTTGGTCCTGGCGATCCCAGTAGATCGCCAGCGCCAGCACCAGGCACTGAGCGATGAGGTAAGGAACCAGCACCGTGAAGGTGACCCAGGCGAGGTCGTTGAGCAACAGGGTGAGTTCCGGGGCGCGTTCGGGGCGGAACGAGCCGAGCAGCCAGAACATGTTGGCGATGAGGAAAAGCGTCGGCGGTCCGCCCGCGCAGGCGATCAGGCAGTAGGACAGGATCGGCGTGCGGTGCGCCATTCGGCGTACCTGCATCGCCAACAGGATGACGGTGGGGATCAACCCGACGCCGAACCAGTTGAACAAGATCATGCTGTACCGGATCCGTGCGGTTTCGTCGCGGTAGAAGCCCGCAACCTCCTCCGCGGACATGGTCGGCGACATGGGGTGAACGAAGCCGGGAAACAGGAAAAACGCTGACACCCAAATGATCCCGATCACGGGCAACGCCCACAACATGATCAACTCGCCATCAGTTCTCATCGTCGAACCCTCTTCGCATAACGTTGGTAGCCGATCGGCAACTTGCACGGTAGCCGATCGGCAACTTGACGGTCAATGCTCGTCTACGCTCGTCGCTGTGACCACTCGAGAACGCCACACGTTCGGCGCAATCACGAGAACCGCGGCTCAGACCCGTGTCCTGGACGCGGCGTTGAAACTGATCGCCGAGCACGGCGTCAGCGGAACCTCGCTGCAGATGATCGCCGACGAATTGGGTGTGACCAAGGCCGCGGTGTACCGCCAGTTCAAGACGAAGGATGAGATGGTCATCGCCATCACCGAGCGGGAGATGAGCCGGCTCGAGGATGCACTCGAAGCCGCCGAAGCCGAGGGGCACGGTCCGCGAGCGCGCGAGGTATTGCTCGATCGGATGATCGACCAGGCCATCACCCGGCGCGGTGTGGTCAGCGTATTGCAGTTCGATCCCGTGATCATCCGGCTGCAGGCCGAGTATGAACCGTTCCAGCGGTTCATCGAACGTCTCTACGCGGCCCTGCTCGGGACCGAGGCCGGGGTGGAGGCGCGGTTACACGCGGCGATTCTGTCGAGCGCGATCAGTGTTGCGGTGATGCATCCCCTGGTCGCCGATGTCGACGGCGAAACACTGCGTAGGCATCTGAAGGAAATGACGCGTCGATTGCTCGGGCTTGCCGACTAGACGCGGACGGACTCGACCATGTCGAGTGCTCAGCGCTCCGCCCGCGCGGAGAACAACCGCTCGGCTGCGCTGTAGGCGTCGTCGCTGCCGGCGGCGACCCCGGCCGCCAGCCGGTCCAGCTCGGGATGGGTGCGCAGCAGGGTCTGCGCCAGGGACAGGATCTGCGACCGGGCCCGCGCGGCGCGGCGTTCCGGGCTGTCGCTGCGGACATGGGCTTCGATGGCTTCCACCAGCTCGCCGACCCCTTCGCCTTGCGCGGCAATGAGTTTCAGGATCGGTGCCGCGGTCTCCGCGCGCAGGTCGCGCACTGTCTGGTCGGCGCCGTCGCGGTCGGCCTTGTTGATCACGACGATGTCGGCGACCTCGAGCAGACCCGCTTTGGCGGCCTGCACGGCGTCGCCGGCGCCGGGATTGAGGATGACGACGGTCGGGTCGGCGACCGCCGCGATCTCGATCTCGGACTGCCCGACCCCGACGGTCTCCAGCACCACCAGCCCGTAGGACAGCGCGACGAGCACGCGGATCGCCGCGGGAACCGCCGCGGCGAGCCCACCGAGATGTCCACGCGCCGCCACGGAGCGGATCAGCACGTCGGGATCGTTGATATGGGCGGCCATCCGGATACGGTCACCGAGCAGCGCTCCGCCGCTATAGGGCGACGACGGGTCGACCGCCAGCACCGCGACCCGCTCGCCGCGCTCACGATATGCCCCGACCAGGGCGCCGACAGTCGTCGACTTCCCCGCCCCCGGCGGCCCTGTCACACCGACGACACGGGGCGTGAGAACCGGCCCGAGCGCGTCCAGAACCTCGCTGCGCCGCGGACTTTCGACAAGGCTCAGCAGCCGGCCGGCCGCCCGCGCCGAACCGTTGCGCGCCGCGTCGAGGAGTTCCGCAACATTGTCTGAGCTGGTCATCGATTCCGCAGTCTACGGATGGCGGTCCCGACATCGCCGCTGGGCGGCTCAGCCGACCTCGATGACCGTGGCCGATCCCATCCCGCCACCGGCACACATCGCGGCCACGCCGATACCGCCTCCGCGCCTTCGGAGTTCGTGCACCAGCGTGACGAGCATCCGAGCGCCGGTGGCCGCGACCGGATGGCCCAGTGAGCACCCACTCCCACTCACGTTGACGCGGCCCGGGTCGATGTCGAGAAGCTTAATCGTCGCCACGCACATCGAGGCGAACGCTTCGTTGATTTCGAACAGGTCGACGTCGGCAAGTGAGAGCCGTGCCCGATTGAGCGCCTTCGGAATCGCCTCGACGGGAGCCAGACCGGTCGACGCGGGGTCCACGCCCACCGAAGCCCACGACCGGATGGTCGCCAGCGCGGGCAACCCGAGGCGGTCACTGGCGATACCGAGGATCGCGGCACCGTCGTTGGCGCCGCACGCATTTCCGGCGGTGATCGAGAATCCCTCGATTTCGGGATGCAGCGGTTTGAGGGCCGACAACTTCTCGATGGTGGTGTCTCGGCGCGGATGCTCGTCGACCTCGAACGGCCCGTGCGGCGTGTCGATCGGCACGATCTCGTGCTTGAAGCGGCCTTCGTCGATGGCCTGGACCGCCTTGCGGTGCGACCCCAGCGCCCACTCATCCATCTCCTCGCGTGAGATCCCGGCCTTGACGGCTGCGTTCCAGCCGACGGTGATCGACATGTCCATGTTCGGGGCGTCGGGCCGGTCGGGATGCGTGGGCGGGAACCAGTCGACCAGTTCGGCATCCTTGTCGCTGCCGGCGCGGCGCTTGAACCGCGGCGACGTCGACGCGGAGTTCACGCCGCCCGCGAGGATCAACTGGTCCATGCCGGCGCGAATGCTCGCCGCCGCGCCCTGCACAGCTGCCTGTCCCGCGGCGCAATGCCGGTTCATGGCGAGACCGGGCACCGAGGTCAGACCCGCGGTGAGCGCCGCATGCCGTGCGACAACTCCGCCGCCGTAGAGGCCCTCGCCGAGCACCACGTCGTCGACCGGATGCGAGTCCAAATCGCCGACCGCCGCTCCGATGACATGTTCGGCCAACTGGTAGGCGTCGGTGTCGCGCAGCGACCCCTTCATCGCGGTGCCGATGGGGCTGCGGAGCGCAGAAACGATCACGGCTTCAGGCATAGGTGTCTCCGTCTCGACCGGTATGAGAATGCTATTCTCTCAGGCTGAGAGTGCCAGTTGCAAGAAGGGGAACCATATGCAAATCGCAGGTAGCTCGGCGATCGTCGTGGGCGGCGCCGGTGGCCTCGGCGAGGCGACGGTCCGGCGCCTGCACGGTGCGGGGGCCAAGGTCGTCGTCGCGGACATGGCCGACGACAAGGGCAAGAAGCTCGAGAGCGAACTCGGTGTGCGCTACGTCCGCACCGACGCGACGTCCGAGGATTCGGTCAATGCGGCGATCGCCGAGGCCGCGTCGTTGGCGCCCCTGCGGATTTCGGTGGATACCCACGGCGGCCCGGCGAGCGGGGGCCGGCTCATCGGCAAGGACGGTTCACCGCTGGACCTCGACGGCTTCAAGACGACCATCGAGTTCTACCTGACCGCGGTGTTCAACGTGATGAGGCTGTCGGCCGCGGAGATCGCGAAGACGGAGCCGCTCGACGAGGGCGCCCGCGGCGTCATCATCAACACCGCTTCGATCGCCGGCGTGGAGGGCCAGATCGGCCAGCTCCCCTATTCGGCCGCCAAGGGTGGCGTGCTCGGTATGACGCTCGTGGCCGCACGCGATCTGTCCCCGCTCGGCATCCGCGTGGTCACCATCGCGCCGGGCACCATCAACACCCCGGCCTACGGCAAGGCGGCCGACCAGCTCGAGCAATACTGGGGCCCGCAGGTGCCGTTCCCCAAACGGATGGGCCGGTCGACGGAATACGCGCAACTGGCGCAGAGCATCGTCGAGAACGACTACCTCAACGGTGAGATCATTCGCCTGGACGGGGCGCTGCGGTTTCCACCGAAATGACTTCGGCCGGTTCGCTCGACGGCCGCGTCGCGTTCGTCGCCGGGGCCAGCCGCGGTATCGGCGCAACGGTCGCGGCGGCACTGGCTCGTGAGGGGGCGGCGGTGGCGGTCGCCGCTCGTTCCGAACACGAGGGCAAGATTCCGGGCACCATTCATTCCGTCGCCGACCGGATCGTGTCCTCGGGTGGCCGCGCATTGGCGGTACCGTGCGACGTCACCAGCGAGGAGTCCGTCGAAACTGCCGTCGCTGCAACGGTTTCGGAGTTCGGTGGTATCGATGTTCTGATCGCCAACGCGGGCGTGCTGTGGCTGGATCCCATCGAGTCGACGCCGCTCAAGCGCTGGCAGCTCTGCCTCAACGTCAACCTGACCGGCGTGTTCCTCGTGACCAAGGTCGTGATTCCGCATGTGCGTGCCCGCGGCGGCGGCTCGTTGATCGCGATCACCACGACCGGTGTCGAGATGGTCGACCACGGCGCCAACGCCTACTGGGTGTCGAAGGCGGCCGTCGAGCGAATGTATCTCGGCCTGGCGTCTGATCTGCGGAACGACAACATCGCCGTGAACTGCTTGAGCCCGTCGCGAGTCGTGCTCACCGAGGGTTGGCAGGCCGGCGGCGCAGGCATGGAGATCCCACCGGAGATGGTCGAACCACCCGAGGCGATGGCGAACGCCGCAGTGCGCTTGGCCCAGCAGAACGGCACCGGCGTCACGGGCACCATCCAACGCTCCGAATCGCTGACGTTCTGATCCCCGCGAGCGACCGCGTAATGCACGCAGACAGCGGCGTGTCGGCGTACGGACACGGTCACTCGCGGTGCTTGGTGCCGGGTTACTTCTTCTTGGCGTTCAGGCGCGTGACGATCTCGCGGAAGTCGTCGGTCTCGAAGGACTGGTGCTCAGCCGTGTTGGCGTAGTCCAGCACCGCCAGCACAGAACGCTCGAGGTGGATGTTCAACAGCCGTTTGGTGCTTTCGACGGCCTGGCGCGGCAACTCTATGATCTTCTTCGCGCAGGCGATCGCTTCACTGAGCGGGTCTTCCACGACGTGATTGGCCAGGCCCAGCTCGGCGGCGCGCTGCGCCGAGATCCGGGTTCCGGTGAGCGCGAACTCCTTGGCGTGCAACAGGCTCATCTGCAGCGGCCACACCAGCGGCCCGCCGTCGGCGGCGACGAGTCCGACCTGCACATGAGGATCGGCGAGGTAGGCATCGGGTTTGATGTAGACGATGTCCGACAGCGCGACCAGGCTGCAGCCCAGCCCGACGGCCGGACCGTTGACGGCCGCCACCACCGGGATCCGGCAGCGCGCCATTCCCAGCACGATTTCGCGGCCATGCAGAATCGTCTTCGCGCGCAGATCTGCGTCCTGCCGCAATTCCTCCAGGTAGCCGAAGTCGCCGCCGGCCGAAAACGCCCGTCCCGCACCGGTGATCACCGCGGCGCGGGCCTCGCGATCCTCGGCCAACCGCGACCACACCCACGCCAGACCGCAGTGCAGGTCGTCATTGACGGAGTTCAACGAGTCCGGTCGGTTCAGCGTGATGATGCGCAAGGCGCCG
The DNA here is from genome assembly GCF_001500065.1 of Mycobacterium sp. IS-3022. Lineage (GTDB taxonomy): Bacteria > Actinomycetota > Actinomycetes > Mycobacteriales > Mycobacteriaceae > Mycobacterium. Next base: position 68,751 of record NZ_LQIN01000012.1, on the reverse strand, counting down.
TCGGCCTGAACGTCGATCTCCGGTGGCAGGTCGTACAACTTAGACTCCTAATCCGAGAATTCGCGACGCGATGATGTTCTTCTGGATCTGCGAGGTACCGCCCATGACACTCTGCGCGCGGCTGTACATGTAAGCGCCGAACAGTTCGCCGTCGCTGGTGCCGACGGTCGCGAGCGCGGCGTGTCCGACGGACTGCTCAACCCACGTCATCAACAGTTTGTCCAGTGACCCCTGCGGCCCGTGCGTGATGCCGTCGAGTTGTTCGGACAGCCTCCTGCGCACGTGCAGCCGCAGCATCTCGGTCTGCACCCACGCCCAGGCCAACTCCTCCGGAGCCGAACCCTCAACACGTGAAGCCAACTGGCGCACCAGCTTTCCGTACCGGGCCGAGAAACCGAGGGTCGAGGGCTCCCGCTCATGGCTGACGACGGTCATCGCGAGCTTCCAGCCCTCGCCCGGCGCACCGACCATGTTCTCGGCCGGCACCCGTGCGCCGTCGAACAGAACCTGGCCGAATTCCTTGGTGACACCGCTGATCATCTTCAGCGGGCGCTGCTCGATGCCGGGTTGATGCATCGGCACGATGAACGCCGAGATGCCTCTGTGTTTGGGCACATCTTTGTCCGTGCGGGCGAGCAACAGACACCAGTCGGCGACGTCGGAGTAGCTGGTCCAGATCTTGTGGCCGTGAATGACGTACTCGTCCCCTTCGCGCACCGCGGTCGTGGTGAGCGATGCGAGGTCCGATCCCGCCCCGGGTTCGGAGAAGCCCTGGCACCACCGCTCGGTGCCGTTGATCATCCCGGGCAGGAACCGTTGCCGCAGTTCCTCGCTGCCGTGGTGCGACAATCCGACCACGAGATAGCCCAGGCTGGGCCGCGCCGGCGCACCGGCTTTGGCGATCTCCTCGTCGACGATCACGTCGTAGACGGGCGGCAGCTCCTGGCCACCATATTGTTTCGGCCACGACGTGCCGAAGAACCCGGCCTCGTAGAGCGCCTGGTGCCAGGCGCCCTGGGCGGCCCAGTACTCGTCGCCCGAGGTCGGGAACTTGCCCTTCCGTTCGGTCAGCCAGCCGCGCAGCCGATCGCGGAACGCGGCTTCCTCCGGCGAATCACGAAAGTCCAATGGTCAGCTCCTCCAGCTTCACGGGCCACGTCTCGGAGGCGGCGAGCACCCGGCGCAGGTACACGTGCGCCAGGCACTCCCACGTGTTGCCGATGCCGCCGTGCACCTGGATCGAGGTCTCACAGACGGTCAGAGCGGATCGCGCACAGTAGATCTTGGCCACCCGCGCCGCCTCGATCGCTTCGAACGCCGGCAGTTCGTCCACCGCCCAGGCGGCGTGCCGCGACACGCTCACCGCGCCCTCGATCAGCGCCAAGCTCTCGGCCAGCAGGTGCCCGACGGCCTGATACGACCCGATTGTCGCGCCGTACTGCTCGCGCACTTTGGCGTAGTCGACCGCGAGTGCGTGCGCGCCACGAGCCGACCCGACGAGGTCGGCGCATGTGGCCGTCAGCGCCAACGCATACCAACGCTGAGCATCCTCTGCCGAAAGGTCACCGAGTTCAGCCGGCGACTCCACAACCCGGGCAAGGCTGTTGGTCAGGTCGACGGACTCGGACTGAGCGCCGGGCGCGACGTCACGCCCACAGCGCGCCCGTAGGTCATCGGCGAGCACCGGCCCGATGAACGGCACGTCGACCAGGCCGCGCGCGAACTCCTCGGCCACGATCGCCACTTCCACACCCGAGGCACCATCGGAACGCAGCGTACGGAAACCCGTGGCGTCAACCGCCTTTTCGAGCCTGGCGACACGGCTCGCGTCGTCGAGGTCGGCGACCGAGCCAGGGCCCAGGTCGTCGGCCAGACTGGCTGCGGCCTCCCGCAACTGCTGTTGTTCACTCGTCAGACGGACGTCCACAGACGCTCCTTCAACACTCGACGCAGAACCTTCCCCGATGGCAGCCGCGGGATCTCGGGCACGACGACCACCCGGCTCGGTCGCTTGTACGACGCCAACCGCTCGCCCACGAAAGTCACCAGCTCACCCGGCTCCACGGCGGTGTTCGTCTTCACCGCGGCGACAACCGCCTCACCGTTGACCACATCGGGCACTCCGAAAACCGCGCAGTCGTCGACCGCCGGGTGCCCGTGCAACACCGCTTCGATCTCCGCGGGCGCGACTTGAAAACCACGCACCTTGATCATTTCCTTCGACCGGTCGGTGATTCGCAGCCGGCCGTCGCCGTCGAGTAACCCGACATCGCCCGTGCGATACCACCCGTCGTCGAATGCTTCTGGTGTCGCCGACTCCGGCAGGTAACCCGCCATCACCGATTCCGAACGCACCTGGATCTCGCCGACCTCGCCCGCACCCAGGACCGCCCCGCTGTCCAGTGAGACGGCCCGCACGAGCACGCCGGGAACGGGCCGGCCCACGGTGTCCAGATGCCTGCCGTCGATGTCGTTGCACGAGATGACCGGAAGTTCGCTCGCACCGTATGCCGTCGCCCACATCACGCCGGTTCTGCGGGTGACCGTCTCGGCGACACTTTCGGCGACCGGGGTCGCGCACCACATGATGTACCGCAGCGATGACAGGTCATAGGACTCAAGACCCGGATGGCCGGCGAGCGCCAAAGCAATTGGGGCCACTGCCATCTCGATCGTGATCCCGTCGCGCTCGATATGTCGCAGCATGAGCTCGATGTCGAACCGCCGATGCAACCGGATCCAGGTGCCCGTCTCGAGCGCCATCACGATGTTGAGCAGTCCCAGGATGTGCGACGGCGGCGTCATGATTTGCATGCGGTCCGACGAGGACAGCTGCAGCGCGTCTCGCCAGTGCCGCACCGCGACGGCGAACGAAGCGTGCGTGTGACGCACGGCCTTCGGCATACCCGTGGTACCGGAACTGAACACGAACAGGGCGTCGGCGTCCGGTGCCGGTGCGTCGAACTCCCGTCGAGCCGGCTCGATCGGCTCGTCCAGCGAAAGCATCGGCATGAGCTCGGCGAGCACACCCTGGTTCCCCACGGCATGCACCGGCCGGGTGAGCGCGAGTGCGTGCTCTGTCTCGGTGCGCTTCCAGGCGGGGCTCAACAGGACCGCGGATGCCCCCAGTTGCCAGACCGCGCGCAGCGCGACGACGAACTCGGGACGGTTGGACGACATCAATGCGACCCGGTCCCCGGCGCGCACACCGCGGCGTTGCAGAGTGTCGGCCATGCCGCCGGTCAGCGCATCGAGTTCGGACAGCGTGTACTCACGCTGCTCGAAGGCGAGCGCGATCGCCTCACTCACACCCTGTCCTCACTAGCGTCTCCGGCGTGCACAACCTGGTTGAGAATAGCGTATCATTTAACGAGAATGATATTCTCATCCAGCCAGAATCGACGTGCCAGGAGAGGTTTGATGACGGCGGATCCGATGCCTGACCATCCCGCGCAGGGCGGCGGACAGGTGACGATCGTGCTCGACCGCAAAAAGGTGTCGGTGCCGCGGGTCGCCAACGAGACGCTTCTCGAGAGCGCCCGACGTGCCGGGTTGTCACCGCCGTTCTCTTGCGAAGCCGGCAACTGCGGCACCTGTATGGGCAAGCTCGTCGAGGGGCGAGCGACGATGCGCGTCAACGATGCTCTCGAAGACGATGAGGTCGAGGAGGGATACATCCTCACCTGCCAGGCGGTTCCGGAAACCGACACGATCAGCGTCACCTACGACGACTAGCTCGCTTCGCACAGGCCCGATCACAATGTCAGTCTGAGAGCGTCGCCGTGCATATATAGCCGCGACGGTGCTCTCAGCGCGACATTGCGTCAGCAACGAAAAGCCGGACCGGGCGCGCCGTGCTCGTCGACGCGTGGCGCGGGCCGGTATTCCGGTTGATAGCCGGCGATCTGGATGGGACTGCGCACCAAGCGGAATTCGCCGGCGGTGACGATCACTTCCGGTGTCTGCTCCAACGCCTCCGGCAGCGTGCGCACCGCGGCGACGGGAATACCGAGCGGCCGAAGCCGCGACTCCCAGGATGCTGCCGTGTCGGCGGCCAGCGCGGTCGCGACCACGGTGAGCACCTCGTCGCGTTCGGCGGCCCTTTCCGCCATCGTCTCGAAGCCCTCGATGCCCGCTTCGGCCGAGAACGCCCGCCAGAAGGCATCATGGGTGATGAACAGCGCCAAATAACCGTCCGCGGTTGCGAACAGTTGCGCCGGAACGTAATACGAGTGCGCCCCATACGGATAGCGCAGTGGCGCAGCACCATCGTTGAGGTAGGCCGAGGCACGATAGTTCAACTGCGAGAGCATCACGTCGCGCAGAGACACGTCGACCTGACCACCGCGGCCGGACACGATCTGGGCCAGCAACCCCAACGCCGCGGCCAACCCGGTCGAGTTGTCCGCGGACGAATACCCCGGCAAGGTGGGCGGCCCGTCGGGATGGCCCGTCATCGCGGCGACACCGGTCGCGGCCTGGATCACGTAGTCGAACGCGGGGTCGTCGCCGCCGTCGAGCCCGAAGCCGGTCATTGCCACACAGACGATGCGTTCGTTGAACTGCCGGAGCGATTCGTATGTCAGGCCGAGCTTCTTGATCGCCGACGGCTTCATGTTCACCAGCAGCGCATGGGATTCCGCGACGAGTTCGGCCAGGTGCCGACGACCGTCATCCGAGCGCAGATCGAGCACGACGCTCTTCTTGTTGCGGTTGAGGCTGGCGAAGTAGCTGTCGCCGACCTGACGCGAGATCTCGCCGCCGGGCGGTTCGATCTTGATGACCTCCGCCCCCAGGTCGGCCAGCAGCATGGTTGCGTACGGGCCGGCCAGCATGACGCCGACCTCGATGATCCGGATGCCCGCCAGCGGACCCGAGTCGGTCACCGTACCGCCTTGGCAAGTTCGGCGATCACCTCGCGCGTGCGGTATTTCGACGCGATCAGTTCGTCGCGGTTCTCGCCGATCGGCAGCAGGCGCACGGAAAGATCAGTGACGCCCGCATCGGCAAACTGCCTGAAGCGGGCCAGGATTGACTCCTCGTCCCCGGCCGCACACAGATCGCCGACATCGCGCGCATCCCCGCGATCGAGGAGGCGCTGATAGTTCGGCGACGTCTCGGCCTCGGCGAGGATGCGATTCGCCCGTTCCTTCGCCGTCTCGATCTCCGAGTTCGCGCACAGGCACACCGGAATTCCCGCGACGATGCGCGGCGCGGGCCGACCGGCTTCCGCGGCGGCCTTGTTGATCTTGGGCGCGATGTGCTCACCGATCGCCTTCTCGTCGGCCATCCACAGCACGGTGCCGTCGGCGCGCTCCCCGGCGATCTGCAGCATGACCGGACCCAGCGCGGCCACCAGGACCGGCAGCGGGCTCTGCGCGCCCAACACCGTCGGATTGTGCACCGAAAAGGTGTCGTTCTCGACATCGACATCGCCGGGCCCGGCGAGCGCCGTGTTGAGCACCTCGAGGTAGTCGCGGGTGTACGCGGCCGGCTTCTCGTAGGGGATGCCAAGCATGTCTCGAACGATCCAGTGGTGCGACGGCCCGACCCCGAGCGCGAGCCGTCCACGGGCCATCGCGTGCACCGACAGTGCCTGGCGCGCGAGCGCGATCGGGTGCTGCGCCTGCAGCGGGACCACCGCGGTGCCCAGCTCGATCTTCGACGTGTGCGCCGCCATCAGCGCAACCATCGTCAGGCAGTCGAAGTCGTTGGGCACCTGCGGCATCCATGCCGTGTCCATGCCCGCGGATTCGGCCCATTCGATATCGGAGACCAGCTTGTCGACCTTGCGGGCCATGTCGCCGCGCTCGGCCCCGATCATCACGCCAAGCCGCATGTCAGTTCTTCCTCCGAGAGTTCAGCAAGTCACTGTGCGCTGACCGTCAATTTGCGCACCTCATCGACCAGCGTGTCGAGCGGTGTGCCGGTCGGAAACACCGCCGCGGCTCCGGCGTCCAGCAGCTTCTGGACATCGCTCTGCGGAATCGTGCCGCCCACGACGACCGCGATATCGCCGGCGTCGGCCGCGCGCAAGGCTTCCACGGTGCGCGTGGTGAGCGCAACGTGCGCGCCCGACAGGATCGAAAGGCCCACCAGCGCAACATCTTCCTGCAACGCGATCGACACGATGTCCTCGATGCGTTGCCGGATACCCGTGTAGATCACTTCGAACCCGGCGTCGCGCAGCGTGCGTGCGACGATCTTGGCGCCCCGGTCATGACCGTCGAGGCCGGGTTTGGCGACCAACACGCGGGCCGGACGGGTCTGAGCGGGAGCGGAGTCGGCCATCAGAACACCACCGGCTGCTGGAATTCGCCCCAGACGGCTTTGAGCGTCGAAACCATCTCACCCACAGTGCAGTACGTGTTGGCGCAGTCGATGAGTTTGTGCATCAGGTTGTCGTCACCTTCGGCGGCGCGAGCCAGGGCCGCCAACGACTCCTTGACCGCCGCGGCGTCGCGCTCGGCCTTGACTTTGGACAGCCGCTTGAGCTGCATATCGCGGCCCTCGGCGTCGAGTTCGTATGTCGCGATCTCCGGCGGCGGTTCATCGGAGACGAACTTGTTGACTCCCACGACCGGTCGCTCACCGGACTCGATCTCCTGGTGGATCTTGAAGGCCTCGTCGGCGATCAGACCCTGCAGATAGCCGTCCTCGATGGCGGCGACCATCCCGCCGTGCCGCTCCAAGTCGTGCATGATCTCGATGATCTTCTCTTCGGTCGCGTCGGTGAGCGCCTCGACGAAGTACGAGCCGCCGAGCGGGTCGGCAACCTTGGTCACGCCGGTCTCGTAGGCGAGGATCTGCTGGGTCCGCAGCGCCAGCGTCGCAGACACCTCGCTCGGCAGCGCGAACGGCTCATCCCACGCCGCGGTGAACATCGACTGCACGCCGCCGAGCACCGCGGCCATCGCCTCGTAGGCGACCCGGACGAGGTTGTTCTGGGCCTGCGGCGCATACAGCGACGCGCCGCCCGCCACACAGCCGAAGCGGAACATCGACGCCTTGTCGGTGCTGGCGCCGTAGCGTTCCCGCACGATCGTCGCCCAGCGGCGACGCCCAGCCCGATACTTGGCGATCTCCTCGAAGAAGTCGCCGTGGGTGTAGAAGAAGAAGGAGATCTGCGGGGCGAACTGATCGATGGTCATGCGGCCGCGCTCGACGACGGTGTCGCAATAGGTGACGCCGTCGGCCAGGGTGAACGCCATCTCCTGAACGGCATTCGCGCCGGCATCGCGGAAGTGCGCACCGGCGACGGAGATCGCGTTGAACCTGGGCACCTCGGCCGCGCAGAACTCGATCGTGTCGGCGATCAGCCGCAGCGACGGTTCCGGCGGCCAGATCCAGGTGCCGCGTGAGGCGTACTCCTTGAGGATGTCGTTCTGGATGGTGCCGGTCAGCTTCGCTCGCGGCACCCCCTTCTTCTCTGCCGCGGCGACATAGAACGCCAGCAGGATCGCGGCGGTGCCGTTGATGGTGAAGCTGGTGCTGATCTTGTCCAGCGGGATGCCGTCGAACAGGATCTCGGCGTCGGCGAGCGTGTCGACCGCGACGCCGACGCGACCGACCTCCTCGCCGTACTCGGGGTCGTCGGAGTCGTAGCCGCACTGCGTGGGCAGATCCAATGCCACCGACAATCCGGTCCCGCCCTGGTCGAGCAGGTAACGATAGCGGCGGTTCGATTCCTCGGCCGTCCCGAATCCCGAATACTGACGAAACGTCCAGGTCTTACCGCGGTACCCGGTCGCGAAGTTGCCGCGGGTGAACGGATAGGTGCCCGGCGGTGGCGGTTCGGTCGCCCGCTCCGACGGCCCGTAGACCGGCTCGAGCGGAATCCCCGACGGGGTCTGTACTGGCTCGCTCATCACTGGATAACGTACTTGCAAAAAATGAGAATGCCAATACCGCTCGCCGCAAACGCGCACCGAGGAAGCGGTGCGGTACTGACTCGAGAGCTCGCGAAGACGCGGTACACAGCGATTATGGCACTTGCGTAAAATGAGAACGTCAATACCGTTGCCCGGCGGTTGTCAGCTAGCATCGTGGGACGACGCAGGTCGCCTGGCTAAGGAGGTCCATGTCCGCCCTCACTGACCGCACGCTGGTCGTCTCCGGCGGCAGCCGCGGCATAGGTCTGGCGATCGCGCTCGCCGCGGCCGCCCGCGGCGCCAACGTCGTGCTGCTGGCCAAGACGGCCGAACCGCACCCCAAGCTGCCGGGCACCGTGCACACCGCCGTCGCGGAGGTCGAGGCCGCCGGAGGCAAGGGCGTGGCGGTGGTGGGCGACGTGCGCAAGGAAGAAGACGTGCAGCGCGCGGTCGACGCGGCCGTCGAACACTTCGGCGGTGTGGACATCGTGGTCAACAACGCCAGCGCCATCGCCACCGAACCGACCGAGCAGTTGGCGGTCAAGAAGTTCGACCTGATGATGGACATCAACGTACGCGGTACGTTCCTGCTCACCAAGGCCGCGCTGCCCTACCTACGCAAGAGCCCCGACGCGCACGTGATCACGCTGGCACCGCCGCTGAACATGAACCCGCACTGGCTGGGCGCGCACCCGTCCTACACGCTGTCCAAGTACGGGATGACCCTGCTTTCGCTGGGATGGGCGCAAGAGTACGCGGATGCGGGCATCGGATTCAGCTGCCTTTGGCCGCAGACCTACATCGCCACCGCCGCGGTCGCCAACGCGCCCGACTTCCAGGCGATGATCGACAGGTCCCGCGATCCGCAGATCATGGGCGACGCGGCGGCGGTGATCCTGTCCCGCCCCGCGTCCGACGTCAACGGCAAATGCTTCATCGACTCCGAACTGCTGAGGCAATCCGGCGTGACGGACCTGTCTCGCTACGGCGGTGGCAACGACCCGATCCTTGATATCTTCGTCGACAAGTCATGAGCATCTCACTGCTGCTCGAGATGGCCTCCTCGAGCAATCCGGACCGGACCGCCGTGGTGTCCGGCGAAATGCGGCTGACCGCAGCAGAATTGAGCGCGCTCGCGGACGGCGGGGCGGGCGTCATCGCCGCTTCGGGCGCGTCCCACGTCGCCTACGTGGGGACTGGCGGCGTCATGCTGCCGCTGCTGTTGTTCGCCTCGGCCAGGGCCGGCGTGCCGGTCACCCCGCTGAACTACCGGCTCAGCGCCGACGGACTGCGTGAGCTGATCGACCGGCTGCCGGCCCCGCTGATCGTGGCCGACACCGAGTACTGCGACGTCGTCGCCGGAGCGGGCAAGGAAGTGATCGGGTCCGAGGAGTTCGTCGCGAGCGCCCGCACCGCCGAACCGGTAGCCGAGTTCGCCGACCCCGAGGACGTCGGCGTCGTGCTGTTCACCTCGGGCACCACGTCACGGCCCAAAGCCGTTGAGCTGACCCACAACAACCTGACCAGCTACATCACCGGCACCGTGGAGTTCGACTCCGCGGCACCCGAGGATGCCGCGCTGATCTGCGTACCGCCGTACCACATCGCCGGTGTCGGTGCCGCGTTGTCCAACCTCTACGCGGGCCGGAAGATGGTGTACCTGCGCCAGTTCGACCCGCATGAGTGGGTGCGCCTGGTGCGCACAGAGGGTGTCACGACGGCCACCGTGGTGCCGACCATGTTGGACCGGATCGTCACGGTTCTCGAGACGGAATCGGTCGACTTGCCCACGCTGCGGAATCTCGCCTATGGCGGATCCAAGGTGGCGTTGCCTCTGGTGCGCAAGGCGCTCGAACTGCTTCCCGACGTCGGTTTCGTCAACGCATACGGGCTCACCGAAACCAGTTCGACCATTGCGGTGCTCGGCCCCGACGACCACCGCGCGGCGCTGGCCTCATCCGACGATGCGGTGCTGCGACGGCTGGGTTCGGTGGGCCAACCCGTGCCCGGCATCGAAGTGCAGATCCGCAACGCCGACGGCGCGGTACTCGGCCGCGGCGAAACCGGTGAACTGTTCGTCCGCGGCGACCAGGTGTCCGGCCGCTACGCCGAGATCGGATCGGTGCTCGATGCCGACGGGTGGTTCCCCACCAAGGACATCGCGATGCTCGACGACGCCGGCTACCTCTTCATCGGCGGCCGTTCCGACGACACGATCATCCGCGGGGGCGAGAACATCGCGCCGGCCGAGATCGAGGATGTGCTCGTCGAGCATCCCGCGGTTCGCGATTGCGCTGTCGTGGGGCCGGAGGATCCGCAGTGGGGTCAGATCATCGTCGCGGTGGTGGTCCCGGCCGACACTCCGGACGGCCCGGCCACACCGGACGCCGACGAGTTGCGCGAGCACGTCCGACGCCAGCTGCGCGGATCGCGGACCCCCGACCGAGTGGTCTTCCGCGACGAGTTGCCGACCAACGCGACCGGCAAAGTGCTCCGTCGGGAACTGATCGCCGAGTTGACAGCCACCAAATAACAAGGAGCTCAACATGTTCAAGAACGGCACACGACTGCAGAGCCAGGTGTGTGACACCCAGGTGATCGTGGTGCGCAGCGCCGAGAGTCTGGACGATCTGCGCGCCGGCGGTGCACCGATGGTGCCGATCGACGCTCAGAAGTCAGCCGACCTCACGATCGACCCGGACTTCGCCGACGGGAACGCGATGGGCAAGCGCTACGTCGACGACACCGGCGCGGAGGTCCTCGTGACCAAGGCCGGTGCGGGCACGTTGAGTATCGGCAGCACTCCCCTGTCGCTCAAAGAAGCCAAGCCGCTACCCGCCAGCGACTGATACTTTCAGCGATGTGAGGCAACGGGGCCTGCTCGTTCGATACGCAGCGGGCTTGGCGTTCGCCTATGTCCTGACGGTCGGGGAAGTCATCGCGATCGTCATGTCGATGACCGGCTGGACGGGGTTGACCACCGAAACCGCCCTCGTGTCGGCGGCGTTGATCGTTGTGGGTACCGCGATCGTGACCGTCGGCGGCGTGCTCATCATCCGGCCCTCGCTGCAATGGCTCGGGTCCCGCGAGCCCACCGACGCCGAACGCCAGGAAACGCTCAAAATCCTTCGCCGCCAGGCGGCGCTCACGGTCACACCGTGGGCGCTCACGGGGGCGGTGCTGATCTTCTGGGACCTCGACGCGGGAGCCGAGGCACAGGCGGTCGTCGGCTCGGCCATACTCTTCGGCACGATCGCGACGGTGTCCACCGGCTTCCTGTTCACATTGCGCCCGCTGCGGCCGGTCTTGGCCGGCGTCACAACGGATTTCACCCGGCTCACCGCGCCAGGAGTGCGTGCCCGGCTGTTGCTCATGTGGACCACATGTACCGCGCTGCCGGGACTGGCGATCGCGGTGCTGCTCATCATGCGTGCACGCGGTTGGATCATCGACAGGGGCGCCCCTATCGAGTTGGCCCTTCTCGTGCTGGCGCTCGTCGCCGTGGTTCTCGGCTTTCGGGCCATGATCCTGGTGTCGATGTCGATCTCCGACCCCGTCCACGAGGTCATCGACGGCATGGCGAAGGTGGAACGCGGGCAAATCGACGCCCGAGTCGAGGTGTACGAGTGGTCGGAGATCGGGCTCCTGCAGAGGGGTTTCAACAGCATGGTCGCCGGCCTGCGCGAACGCGACCGCCTCCGTGACCTTTTCGGCCGCCATGTCGGAGAAGAGGTGGTGCGCCGCGCGGTCGAGGAGAACGAGTCGCTCTCGGGTGACGAACGCGATGTCGCGGTCCTGTTCATCGATCTTGTCGGGTCGACTCGCCTGGCCGCGTCGCACGAACCCCACGAGGTCGCCGAACTGCTCAACGACTTCTTTCGCATCGTCGTGGCCGCCGTGGACGACAAACACGGTCTGGTCAACAAGTTCCAAGGCGACGCGGCGCTCGCCGTGTTCGGCGCGCCGCTGCGCACCGACGATCCGGCGACCGCGGCGCTGGCGACCGCCCGGATGCTCATCACCGAGTTGCGACGCCTGCGCCTCGACTTCGGCCTCGGGGTCTCGGCCGGCCCGGTGTTCGCCGGCAACATCGGCGCGGAGAACCGGTACGAGTACACCGTCGTCGGAGACGCGGTCAACGAGGCGGCGCGGTTGGCCGATCGGGCCAAGGAATTCGACGTACGGGTGCTGTGCTCAGGTGCCGCGCTCGAGCGCGCCAACGAGGCGGAGCGACGCTGCTGGACGGCGCGCGGCTCGGAAACCCTAAGGGGCCGCTCCGCGCCGACGGAGATCTGGTCACCGCGCTGACCGGTGACTTCGGTGTAGTCGGTCGCGCTCGCTGCAACCGCGTGCACCGAAATCACGCGTGGCACACTCTTTTCATGTCGACGGTCTCATCGGGGTGCCGCCGATGCGGGTGGCATTTGGCCAGCTTCATCGGAACGGCCGTCGAGTTCTACTACTTCCTCATGTACGCAACGGCAGCGGCGCTGGTGTTTCCGAAGCTGTTCTTTCCCGACGTGTCGCCGGCGACCGAACTGCTGCTGGGAAGCAGATACTCCTGGTCGCCGGCGCACATCTGCCCCAAGGGGTGTTCGCCTACATCTGTGTGGCCTATCTGGTGTCGTATGCGACGACGGTCGCCGAGATCGACCGCACCCAGGCGCTGTTCGGGGTGGCCGTTGCGGCGGTGGTCGGCGTCGCCATGGCGCCGACGGCCGGCGTGACCGGGTCGCTGTTCAGCCTGGCGTTTGATCCCGACGTGCGCTACAGCGGCGTGTCGATCGGTTACACGCTGTCGCAGGTGGTGGGTTCGGCGTTCGCGCCGACGATCGCCACCGCCCTGTACGCGGCGACGAACACCAGCACTCGATCGTGGCGTATCTGGTTGTGGTGTCGGCGATCTCGGCGGTCGCGGCGTACTTCCTACCGGGTTCGTGGCCGCGTTCGCCGACGGACCAGTCTGACGAACTCGACGATCGAGCGGCGGACCGATTCGAACTCCAGTGACACCAGCAGGGTGTCGACCATCGCGAACGGCAGGGTCGTGACGACCGCGCCGCGGCCGTACTCGATGTGCCAGGACCCCGGATGGATGCTCAGTCCCCGGGCGTGACCCTTCTCCGTACACGTGTGCTCGCCGGGCAACAGCGTGATCGCCGCGGTGTTGTCGGACTCGAGGTCGAAAAAGTCGATGCGGCCCGCCAGCAAGAACTTGTGGATCTGCACCCGCTTATAACGACCCGAAAAGCCTTGAGTACCCGTCGGAGTGCCGAAGATGACAATGTACTCGCGTGGGCTGAAGTAGAGGAAGCGGACTTTGCCGAGTATTCCGCCCGCCCTGCTGCCCACCCAGCGACCCGGTTCGGGATCGATAAGTTCGGGATATTCGTCGGCGAGCAGTTCGATGGCACGCGTGATGAGTTCGCCACCCTCGACCGGCAGCCCGACCACCTGCTGCGCGACCTTGTGCAGGACCGCTGGGTCGATCTTGTACACCATCAGCCGAACTCTATCGGCAAGCTGGTCGGTCCACTCATCCCGAGCAGCGGGCGCCACGGCGCCGGACCGGTGAGTCGTGGGTTCGGCATGCGCGCCGCAAGAATCTTCAGCGCCTCGGCCAGTTCGCGCCGCGCGAGGTTGGCGCCGAGGCAGTAGTGCGCACCGCCCCCGAAGGTGAGTATGGGCGGTGGATCACCACGGGTGATGTCGAAGCGTGTCGGATCGTCGTAGATGGCGGGATCGCGGTTGGCCGCAAATGTGTTGACGAGGATGAAGGCGCCTGCGGGAATCGTGCACTCGCCGATGGTGACGTCCTCGCCCGCGCTACGAAGCGTGCTGCACATCGACGGCGAATGCCGCATCGTCTCCTCGACGGCGTTCATCGCGAGCTCGGGTCGGTCCCGCAGCAGCGCCAACTGCTCCGGGTGATCGCACAGCACCTGCATGGAAGCGCCCAATTGGGTTCGGGTGGTATCTGTTCCGGCCAGCAGGATACTGAAGGCGAGCATGCGTACCTCGGCCGCGTCGAGCCGGTCTCCGTCATGCTCGGCGCGGATCAGCTCGGAGAGCAGATCGTGCGTCAACTCGGCGCGTCGGTGGGCGATCATGTCGTCGATGTACTCGTCGAATGCGTCCCAGGCCCGCAGGACGGCCGGTTCCTCGGCGGCGAGGTCGATGTCGAAGCTGACGACCTTGAAGATGTCTTCAGCCCACTTGGAGAACAACTGCCAGTCCTCCGCCGGCGCGCCGAGCAGCGCACAGATGACCGGGATCGGGTAGGGGCGGGCGATCGCTTCCACGAACTCACACCGGCCATCGGCCTCGACGGCGTCGATGAGTTCGTTGATGACCGCGTGGATGGTGGTGTCCATGCGCGCGGTCGCGCGGGGTGTGAAGGCCCTGGAAACGAGACTGCGCAGTCGCCGGTGCTCGGCGCCCTCCATGCACAGGATGCTGCGCGTCACCCGGTCCCACAGCTCTCCCGATGTCACCCCGTGCGCGGTGAGATGGATGCCTGGTGGGATGCCAAATCGCGGATCCCCCAGAATCGCCCGGGCCAGCTCGTAGGACAGCACTTCCGGCCCGATCGGACCCAGCGCGATAGGCGCCACCTCCTGTGCGGCCCGAAACTGCGGGTAGATCTCCTGCGGCGTCGCGGTGATGTCGTAGGTCAGCGTCGGCAGATCCGCGTCGAAGACACTGGGTTTGGCTGTGTCGATGCTCACGTCACCCCTTCCGCGCTGCAGCGCTTGCGGATCCGGAGGGGCAATGCCGTCAGCGTGCAGGTTGCCGAAGGCCATGTGATCTCCGGGGTGTGGCCGGGCGCCACGTCGAACTCCGGTATTCGCGCGAGCCATTCGGTGACGACGAGCTTCAGTTCCATCCGGGCCAGGTGTGAGCCCAGGCAGCGGTGTGGGCCACCGCCGAATCCCCAGTGTTTGTGCAGCTTTCCGTCGAGCACGAAGTCGTCGGTCGACGTTGCGTCGTTGCCGTCGCGGTTGACGGCGCCGACGCACAACCGCACCTGCGCACCGGCTGGCAAGGTGACACCCGCGACGGTCACCGGCCGTGTCGTGACCCGCCCGACGATGGGCGCCGCCGGTTCCAGCCTGATCATCTCCTCGACGAAAACCGCGATTCCGTCCGGGTTTCCCCGCAGCGCGCGACGCAGGTCGGGGCGCCGCGCCAACTCCAGCAGGGTGGTGCCGATGGTCGAGGTAACGGTGTCGAGGCCGGCGAGGACGAAAACCAGCGACAGCCCGGTCGCTTCGGCGTCGGTCAGCGGCTCATCGCCGTGAAGAAGCTGCGAGAGGATGCCCTCCTGCGCCTGACGTCGCTGGCGGTCGACGGCCTCGGTGAGATAGGTGTACAACTCCACGGCCGGAGTCAGATCGACGCTTTCGGGGTCCGTGGTCAGGCTGAATGCGATGATCGCGTCCTTCCATGCGATGAGACGCTCCCTGTCTTCGAGCGGCAGGCCGAACAGCGTGAGGAACACCTGCGATGGGTACGGCGTCGCCAGGTCGGCCATCACCTCGCATTCGTCGCGCTCGGCGATGCCGTCGATGATCTCGACCGCCTGCGCCTGCAGCGACGGCAGCAGCAAACTGAGGGTCTGCGGGCTGAAGAACGGGTGCAGGATTCTGCGGTACCGCGTGTGGTCGGGCGGGTCGAATCCCAGCGGCACCAGCGGCACCGGGCTGATCATGTCGTCGTAGCCGATCCTGGACGAGAAGGTGCCCGGATCTCGAAGTGCGGCAAGGACATCCTCTCGTCGCGTCAGGTAGTACCACCCGTCGCCCTGCAGCACCGGGCCGAGTCCGCGGAGTTTGGCCCAGCCCGCGCCGCGGTCGCGCGACATCGGCAGGTCCTCGTAGCGAACGTGCGGCAGGTTCGCCAGTGGTGCGGTCATCAGACGTTCGTCGCCAGAAAAGTCAGCGGCAGGCCGAAGACCGATAACTCGACCTCGTCGAGGTACGAGCCCTCACCCGAAAAGCTCTGCCGGAAGCGCGTCGTCGACCCGTACCGCTCGGTCAGGGATTCGGCGGCCGACGCCTGCGGCACGCGTAGCACCACCGTGTAGACGCCGTCGCCGTTGCGGTCGAGGAAGTCGGTCACCGAGGTCGCCACCTGGGCGGTTGAACCGGGAATGGGACTGATCAACTCCAGTCCTCCCGCCCAGTCGAGTTGCACGGCCACGCCGAGTTCGGTCAGTTCGGCGCCGTCGAAGCAGAAGCCCAGTTCGGTGAACATCTGCGCAACCGTGGCCCGGCGTTCCTGAGCCACCGCGAAGACGACGTGGTGCAGTCGGGAGCGTGCCTCTGTCATTTGCGTACCAGGCCACGCGGTTTGATCAATCCGAGGTCGAGGTGGGTGAGCCACCCCGGTTCCGCGTCGCACACGTCGGGGATCGCGTTGATCGCACCCATCGCGGTCCAGGTGTAACCCGGGTGCGTCATCGATCC
The DNA here is from genome assembly GCF_001500065.1 of Mycobacterium sp. IS-3022. GTDB lineage: Bacteria > Actinomycetota > Actinomycetes > Mycobacteriales > Mycobacteriaceae > Mycobacterium. The sequence continues at coordinate 52,412 of NZ_LQIN01000012.1, read as the reverse complement.
GTCGGGTTGCTCGACGCCCTGCAGGATGAGTTCGGTCGGCGGATCTCCCTCGATGGCGATCCGGTATCGCGTCTTGCCCAGCTCCCACGCCGGCTCGAGCTTGTCCGATGTGGTGGTGGTGTAGATCGCGTGGAAGACGATGAACGGCCGGCCGTCGACCCATGCTGTCCATTCGTGCTGCTGCGCGGCAACGGTGTCGCGGGGAATCGCACCCAGTTCGTGCACGATGTCCTCGGTGGCCAGGGCGGCTTTAACGTCCGCGGCGGTCACGTTGTCGATCGTGACACCGAGACCGTCGGCGATCATGTACATCGACTGCGCGAAGAACGGCACGCCGAGCCCGAGAATCGTTGGCTCGGTGAGGAACGCGTCTCTGTTTTTGCCGAAGCCCAGCCAGTCGATGTGATCGAGAGGTGCGTCGGCGAGGACGTTGACCACCTCCTCGACCACGATCCTGTCGATTCGGCTCGCCACTCTGGCCAGCGTGAGGGGCATGATGTCACCGGCATAGCCGGGGTGGATACCGCCCGCGTGGAACGAGGTACCGCCGTCGCGGCAGGCCGCGCGGATCTTCTCGCCGTCGGCGGCGAAATCTGGTGACGGGTAGAAGAAGCCGCTTGTGGTGACGACGTTCGCAGGAGTCGGCACACGGTTTCGGTGTCCATGATCACGGGTGTGTAGAACACGCAGTCGGCGTCCATGGCGATGACGGCTTCGACGTCGTCGGTGGCGGGCACGCCGATCGGCGCGATGCCCGCGATCTCGCCGGCGTCCTTACCGACTTTCTCGGGGTTATGCACGAGCACGCCGACCAGGTCGTACACCGGGTTGTCGGCGAAATGCCGGACGCCGACCTGCCCGACATCGCCCGTCATCCACTGGATCACACGGTAGGTCCGGTCGGGCATCATCTGCTCTCCTTCAGAGTGCGAGCACGCCGCGTGGCAGCAGCAGCGGCAGGTCGTTGTATGTCGCGATACCGGGATCGGCGGCGACGACGGCCGGGATCGCGGTGATCGCCGGCATGGCGGTGATGGTGAGGCCGAGCATGATGAAGTCGTCGAGGGTTTCGGCATTGAAGTCCGGCGGCGGTTCGAAACTCAACGTGCTCTTTATCGTCGGCCTGCCCTCGACGGTGACGGTGTAACCGAACGTCGTCGACCACGTCGGTTGCAGCGACTGTCCTTTCGTCCATACGCCACGGACCTCGATGATGTCCCGACCGGCGACGTAGCCCTTCCACCGGACGTCGATGCCCGCGACGCAGCCGGCAGCTATCGTCCAGTCGCCGGGGAGTTCGAGATCCTCGGTGGTCTGGGCATACTCGACCTCGCACCGCACGTCGTCGAGTTCGGCACCGAGCGCGTCGGCGACCAGCAGCACGGCCTCGCGGAAGATGCCCGACCCCTTCGCGGTGATCGCCGGCAGGTCGGGGTCGTCGACGGGATGGCCGAATCCCATCGGAATCTCGGTGGCGGGCGAGTTGTAGATGCTGGTGTCGAAGGACTCGAGGATCGAGATCCGGTCGACGCGATCGGAGAGGCCGGCTGTCACCACCGCGAACAGTTGGATGAATCCCGGGTTGATGCCGCTGCCGAAGATCGTGGCGCCACCACGGTCACAGGCCTCGCGGATGCGGTCACGGCGCTCCCCCAGTTGGTGGCCGGTGATGAACTCCGACGTGGTCACCACGTTGACGCCTGCGGCCAGGATGCGCACCACCTCGTCGACGTCGGCGAACATCGGGTTGTACACCACGCAGTCCGGTTTCAGCGCCAGCAGCGCGTCGACGTCGTCCGTCGCCGTCACCCCCAGCGGTCCGATGCCGCAGAGGGCACCGACGTCCTTGCCGACCTTGTCCGGCGACCAGGCGTAACATCCGACGAGCTCCAGATCGGTGTTGGCCGCGATCGCATGCACAGACTTCTTGCCGACGTTGCCCGTCGTCCACTGCACGACGCGATAAGTCACGAGCGCCGCTCCTTCGGGCTGAATACCACTGGAATGCTGCGGTACCCGCGGGTGACGGAGTTGCCGTGGAAAACCGGATCGGCGTTGGGCGCCAACCGGTAGTCGGGCATCCGCGACAGCACTTGCTCGAGAGCGACGCTGAACTCCAGCCGAGCGAGATTCGAACCCAGGCAGCGGTGTACGCCCGCGCCGAATCCGAGGTGCCGGTTCGCTTGTCGATCGAGGATGCAGCGGTCGGGATCTGGGAACTGCTGCGGGTCGCGATTGGCCGAAGCGTAGTTGACGATCACCGATTCGCCCGGACAGAAGGTATGGCCGCTGATCTCGACGTCGTCGACGACGGTGCGAGGGATCCCATGGATCGACCCCGCGTACCGGATGAACTCCTCGACGGCTCTCGGCAGTAGCTCCGGTTCATCGATGAGCCGGCCACGGTCATCGGGATGCGTTGCGAGGTAGTGCAGCGCGAACGACATCGCGCTCGAGGTGGTCTCGAGACCGGCCTGCACCAACAACATCGCGTTGGCGACTGCATCTTGGAACGGCAGCTTCTCACCGTCGATCTCAGCCGAAAGAAGGACGCCGATCATGTCGTCCCGCGGCGGCTGTGCGGTGCGGGCGGTCATCGCACGGTGAAGATGCTGATACAACCCCGCGTTGGCGGCCATACGGGCTTCCTCGGTGCCGCCGCTGAGCGCAGCGTCGGTCAGTTCGACGCACAGCGGGACATCGTCGACCGCCATTCCGAGGACGTACTTGAAGAAGACGGTTCCGGGCTGACGCCATGCGACCTCGGCGAGGTCACCGACGCCGTCTTCGATGAACGCGTCGATCAATCGGTCGGTCTCGGCTCGGATCTGCGGTCGCAGCGCCTTCATCCGCGCCGGTGAGAAGTAGGGATTGAGAACCTTGCGGAACTTCTGTTGCCGCGGAGGATCCATGACGACGAGCAGTTCGCCGGGGAGTCGTTCGGCGTCCTTGGGGACCGGGTTGCTCGAAAAGTGTTGCCAGTCCTGCAAGATGCGGTGGCACTCCGCGTACCGCGTCGCCACCCACGCGCCGCCGGGGGTAGCGGACAGGAACGGTGTGTCGGTGTGGGCGAACGGCGCGTTGCGCCGCATCACCGAGTAGACGTCGTACAGGAAGTCGTTGTCGCCGAAGTCCTCGTGGCGAAGGTTCCAGTTTCGTGCGTGTTCCTCGAGCGACTTGGTCACGGAGACGCTGCGCCTCGTTGTTGTTCTGCTGCCTGCCTCGCCTCTCTTTCCTGATGGATGCGGACCAGTTCGCGGAAGCCGATCCTGTCGTATTTCGGCACCGGTTGAATGCCCCATTCGTCTTGAGCGGTGTCCTTGCCTTCAGCACCCTCGGGAGGACCCAGGGGCGGGTAAGGAACCTTGCACTCCAAGGTGTCGTCGGAATAGCGGACTTTGAGAAGTTCGCTGCAGATCTCGGTGAGGGTCAGTGTGGGATAGCCGTAATACACCGCCATGAAGGGCAGCGTGAACGCCCCCTCGATCACCAGCGCGACCAGACACACCAGTACCGCACGTTTGATGTAGCGGTGCATCCGCGCGTAGTACGGCGTGGTGCCCGGTGGCAGATCGTCCTTTTGTTCTTCGGTTGATTCCGATGCAGGCGAAGAGGTTGTCATGGCTCGGCTCCTTGAACCCGTTCAGTCGGAGAAGATTTCGCGGTTGACCGTGTGCAGATACGGAATGGCTAGGAATGGCGTGATGTAGAAGATGTCGTACAGCCACCAGCCGATGACCGGGAAGACGACCCCGGCGTAACGCACATCGGCGTACATCGTCATGTTGAACACATACAGGCACCAGATGAGCACCCCCATCCAGCAGGTGATGATCATCCACTGGTGGCCCCAGCGCTTCATCTGCAGGAAGCCGATCGCGGCGGCGCACCGCATCGCGAAGACCGTCAGGATCATCCCGAACACCATGGACTTCTCGCCCGGCCCGGCGGCGCCGCCCACCCACGCTTCGTTGTAGTGCCAGAAGTAGCCGGCGTCGAACATCGCACCCCAGCCGACCATCAGCACGCGGTTGATCAACGTGTGGTTGGCCACCAGGTCCAGCGCCCAGCCGAGGCTGTTGAGCATGCCGTCGATCAGCACGAGATAGCCGATCAGGGTGACGATCATCGGCCGCATCGACAGCCCGGCGCGGGCCGCCTGGCGCTGTAGCCACACCCCGCGCAGAAAGATCGGCAATCCGAAGATGCCCGGGGCCCACATGCCCATCAGCCCGGCGCCGACGATCATCCACTTGTCCGCCCGGCGTTGCGCGAGGCGGGATTCTTCGTCGTGTCCCTCGAGGCTGATCGACCCGTCGAGCGGAACCGGCGCTTTGGACCGACGGTTCAGGAGCGGCAGGTTCACAATTCCCACCACCCCCGGGCGAAGGACATGTAGAGCTGAATCCCGAACATCGTGGCCAGATACCCGTAGATGACGATCTGCAGAATGATGAGCGCCTTCTTGCGCTTCCGCTCTTTCTGATCCATGGTGTCGGACTCCCTTCCTAACCGGAGGTGCTCGGAGCTTCGGTGGCCAGGCTGGCCACGGCGACTTCCCGCAAGCCGTCGGTGATGGCGCCGTCGGTGGACAGCGGCGCCAGGATGCAAGCCTCAGCGGCCTCCAATTCGGTTGCGCCGGCGACGATCAGCTGCGCAGCGGTCACCAGCACGCGGGTGGAGGGTGGTTCGAAGTGGAACGCCTCGTCGGCGGTGCGGATCGCGGTGGCGCATTGCACGAGCCGGGTCGCAGTCGCAAGCTCGACACCCGCTTCGGCGACGATCACGTCGGCTTCCCGGTCTGGCGCCAGGTATCGCATGGGCAGCGTCACAAAGCGCTGCCGGAAGGACGGCTTGAGGTCTTTCAGCGAGCTGCGATAGGCGGGGTTGTACGAGCACACCAGCATGAAGGTGTCCGGTGCCTGGACCACCTCACCGGCCCGGTCCAGATACAGCGCGCGCCGGTGGTCGGTCAACGAGTGCAGGATGGCCAACGAGTCGTGGCGCGCCTCCACCACCTCGTCGAGATAGCAGATGGCACCGGCCTTCACGGCCCGGGTGAGCGGTCCATCGGTCCAGACCACATCGCCGCCGGTGACCATGAACCTGCCGACCAGATCGGAACTCGTCAGGTCATCATGGCAGCTGATCGTCACGACCGGCCGCTGAAGCAGGACGCCCATGTGCTCGACGAGGCGGGTCTTACCGCAGCCCGTCGGCCCGGTGAGCATCACCGGCAGGCGCTGCTGATACGCCTGCTCGAACAGTTGCACCTCGTTGGCGTTCGCGTAATAGTTCATGCGGCCACCAACTCGCGATGGACGTGGGCAAGCACTCGCGGAAGCTCCTCGACTCGTCGGATTCGTTGTGAGCGGCGAGGTCCGAAGACCTCCGGCAGAGGGTCCACGCGGGTCGGCCCGACTCCGACGTAATAGATGCTCACGCCTGCCTCGTTGGCTTCCTCCACCGCATGCGCGGCGTCGGCCCAGGCGTAGCGGCCCTCATACCCCTCGTCGGAGATCAATCCGTCGCCGATGACGATGAGCAGGCGACGCTCGGAGGGTTGCGCCAGCAGCCGGGAGGTCAGGTGGCGCAACGGCGCACCGAGCCGGGTGTATCCGCCCGTGGACAGCCCGAGACGGCCGGGCGGCACGAACCTTCGGTCCTCGAAGTCCTTGAGGCAGTTGACCTCGACGCGGTGCCGCGTGTTGCCGGTGAACACGAAGATGCCATGGCGCTCGCGAGCGAGTGTCATCGCACGCGATAGCGCGTCTGCGCAGGCCAATTCGAGCTTGAATATCCGGCCGCCGTGGACACCCAACGACGAGCTGCCGTCCAGCAGCAGGGCGGTGGTCACGTCCCGGTTGCTCGGCAGCAGCTCGCGGAAGATCCGCGGCTCGATCGCCTCGCCGGTCGTCAGGTCGATGTAATGCTCGACGTACTGGGCGACGTCCAGATCGGAGCCGTCCTCCAGCCGGTTCTTCATCGTGCGGTGCGTGTGTTCCTCGAACCACTTCCGCAGCTCGGCCGACGCCGATTCCGGCTCCCGGGTGCGCGATGCGTGGACCTTCTCGAGGACCGCGACGTGGTCGCGCATGAAACTCTCGGTCCACGCGTTCCACTCGGGATAGGGGATGCCCGGCCGGTGGTCGGGAGTGATGTCGAGATCGTTGTCCTGCGGCCGGCTCGGCGGAGGCAGATTGGGGTTGCGGATGCCGCCGTCCCCTCCGAGGGGGATGGAATAGGGCCGCGGCAGCCGCTTCTGCGATGTGGTCCACGGCATCCTGCCGAGTGTGCGCCGCAGCTTGTCCGAGATGCCTTGCGGAGCCGTGTATGCCAGCGGAAGACGCCCCAATAGCGGATGGACATTCAACGGCTGTCCGGTGCGCGCCAAACCGATCGCGTGGTTGAGCATCGCCATCGCGTCGAGGTCGCCGTCGAGCACGTCGATATCACCGAGCACTCGCTGGATCTCCGGCACCAGGCCGGGCCAGCGTTCGTAAACCCAGCCCAGGGCGACGCGTGCCTCGACGACCGTCACCGCGCGCAGTTCACGTGCCGACAGTTCGTTGAGCCGGTATTCGACAAGCCGGTCCTTTGACGGTGAGCATTGCAGTGCGACACCGCATGTCAGCGTTCTACGGGTCCAGTCACTGCCGATCGGATATGGCACATGTACGAAGTCCAATGCCACGCTCAAGCTGAATGCGCGGTGTTCACCCGTCACGAGGCGAACGCCCTCGCGCCGTTGGCCGCTCAAGGCAACGGCGGTCACCGCGCAACTGCGCTCCACCGCCATCGCGTGCGCATCGGAAAGTTCAGCCATCGATTCTCCGGCAGCTCAAAAGGTTCCGATGTTGGAGAACATCCAGTACCAGAACCAGATGATCAGGCCGGTACCGCCCCAGGCGGCGACGTAACGAAGTATCTCCCAGATCCAGTCCACCAGTGCGGCCTCCTTATGGGCGCGTTATCCCGTGAATACTGACTTAAGTCACTGAGTGTAGTCAATCAGAGAAGATCTCGCGGTTCACCGAGTGCAGGTAGGGAATCGCCAGGAACGGCGTGATGTAGAAGATGTCGTACAGCCACCAACCGACGACGGGGAATATCGTGCCCGCATAGCGCACGTCGGCGTACATCGTCATGTTGAACACATACAGACACCAGATGAGCACCCCCATCCAGCAAGTGACGATCATCCACTGATGGCCCCACCTTTTCATCTGCAGGAAGCCGATCCCGGCGGCGATCCGCATCGTGAAGACGGTGAGGATCATGCCGACCTCCATCGCCTTCTCCCCCGGGCCGGAAGCGCCGCCCAGCCACAGCTCGTTGTAGTGCCAGAAGTAGCCGGCGTCGAACATCGCTCCCCAGCCGTTCAACAGGATTCGCGCCAGAATGGTGTGGTTGGCCACGAGGTCGAGTGCCCAACCCACGGTGTTGATCGCGGCGTCGATGATGACCAGATAGCCGATGAGCGTGACGATCATCGGGCGCACCGACAGCCCTTCGCGCTGAGCTTTGCGCAGCAGCCAAACGCCTCGCAGGAAGAGTGGAAGGCCGAAGACGCCGAGCGCCGCGGTTCCGATGAGGAGGCTGCCACAGATGAGCCACTTGTCGGCCTGGCGCTGCGCCAGCCGCGAGCGCTCCATGTGCTCGTCCAGACCGCTGCCGGTGGCGGGAATTGTCCGCAGAGTCAAGGCATCCTCCTGGGAATCAGCTCCTTGAGCATTGCAGGAAGACTGACCTCAGTCAATGAGTTAGCGCGCCTCGATACCGCGAAGGGTCCTCGCGACGTAGTCCTCGAGCATCGTTCCCTGCGTCGGCCAGTTGTGTGTGGTCGTCAACAAGGCATAGAGGCCGAGCAGGAAAAACACTGCGCTGTTCATCGGATTGACGTCCGCGGCGACCTCGCCGCGCTGCTGCGCACGCCCGATCTCGTCAGCGACCCGGACGATGACCGGATGCTCGGTGCTCTCATCGACAGGTCGGGTCTGCGAGAAGTGCAATGCGAGGAAGTCCCTGAACAACAGCGAACCAAGGCGGCGCTCCAGGCCGAGGACGAGGCGCACGGCCTCGCCCAGAATGGCTTCGAGATCACGTGTCGCATCGACGTAGCGACCCAGCTGTTTGGCGATGCGCTCCTCCTCGCGGCGCTCCAGCTCGAGCAGCACGTGTTCCTTGGTCGGGAAGTGAAAGAAGAAGGTGCCGTGGGCAACCCCCGCTGCGGCCACGATGGCGCCGACGTCGGCCGCCGCGATGCCCGACCGCTTGAACTCGGCAATCGCCGCGCCCATCAGCCGCTCGCGTGTCTGCAGGCGCTTGGCCTCGCGTGCCGAGGGTTTGTCCACCACCGCCATGAACTGACGATAGCAACACTGGCAAGGTATTGACATGTGTGATTGACTGCAGTCAATTTCAGGAGGGGTGCCGATGGCGTTGGAACAGTTCAACCTCGACGGTCAGGTGGCGATCGTCACCGGCGCGGGCAAAGGTGTCGGCCAGGGGATCGCGAGGGTCCTCGCGGAGGCGGGTGCCACCGTAGTCGGCACCGCGCGAACCGAATCCGACATCGTGGCAACGATCAAAGGAATCGAAGACGCCGGCGGCAAGGGCCTGGCGCTTGTTGCCGACGCGATGAGCCGGCCCGACGGAGAGCGCGTCGTCAGCACCACGATCGAGCGCTTCGGCAGAATCGACATGCTGGTGAACAACGTCGGTGGCTCGACCTACGCCCGTTTCCTCGACATCACCGACGACGACTTCCGGCTCACCTTCGACTGGTGCGTCACCTCGGCGTTCATCATGAGCCAACTCGCCGCGCCTCACATGCTCGAAGCGGGCCACGGTTCGATCGTCAACATCTCCTCCGGCTCCGCGCGTTTCGGTATCCGCGCCTTGACCGCCTACTGCACCGCCAAGGGCGCGTTGGAGGCGCTCACGCGCGCCATGGCGCAGGAACTCGCGCCGAAGGTCCGGGTCAATGCGATCGCGCTCGGCTCTTTCGCCACCGACGGTCTGCAAGGCAGTCTGGACATGATGCCCGGCTCACTGGAGAAGATGTTGGAAGCGACCCCGCTGCACCGCCTCGGCAGCGTCGAGGATCTCGGGCGGCTCTGCGTCTACCTGGCGACCCGCGACTGCTACGCGACCAACGCGATCTTTCACGTCGACGGCGGCATCGATTCGAACAACTCACCGCTGCCGATCCCCGACTACTGATCGAGAACGGACCCGAAATGCGCAGAGTAGTCCAGTTTTCCACCGGCAACGTCGGCCAACACTCGCTCCGCACGCTCATCGGGCGGCCCGATCTGGAACTCGTCGGCGTGCATGCCGCCAATCCGGACAAGATCGGCAGGGATGCAGCCGAACTGTGCGGGCTGAGTGAGCCCACCGGTGTCGTCGCCACTGATGACATCGACGCGCTCATCGCGTTGAAGCCGGACTGCGTCGTCTACACCGCGCTGGGTGAGACGCGGCCGATGGAAGCCATCGCGCAGATGTCGAAGTTTCTCGCCGCAGGGGTCAATGTCGTCGGCACGTCGATGGTGTGGTTGGTGACACCCAAGCAGGCCGACGACTGGCTGCGCGTCCCCCTGGAAGAGGCCTGTGCCGAAGGCAACTCGTCGCTCTATGTCAACGGCATCGACCCCGGCTACTCGGGAGACACCGCGGTGTTCGCCGCGCTGAGCCTGGTCAGCCGTGCCGAGTCGATCACCGTGCAGGAGGTCTTCGATTACGGCAACTATGATGACTACGAATACACCGGTACAGCAATGGGTTTCGGCACTACTCCCGACGACGAGCTGCCGATGGCGTTTCAGCCCGGCGTCATCACGGCGATGTTCGGTGGACTGGTGCGCAACCTCGCCGATCATCTCGGCTCCGGGCTCGATGAGGTCCGCCAGCGTTATGAGCCGTGGTACACCGACCAGCGCATCGAATGCAAGATGATGACCGTCGAGCCCGGACAGTTGGCCGGCGTGCGATTCGCCGCCGAAGGGGTGCGCGGCGGCGACGTCATCATCACCGTGGAGCACACCACCCGGCTCACCCCCGCGGCGGCGCCGGACTGGGAGTATCCGCCCGACGGCCACTCCGGTGTGCACAAGGTGATCGTCGAGGGCGAGCCGCGCGTCGAGATGAGCACGCTGTTGTCGCATCCGGTGCTCGACGTCACCGAAGCGGGGTGCCTGTCCACCGCCGCCCGTGTCGTCAACACGATCGACTGGGTGTGCCGCGCCCCGTCGGGGTTGATCTCGGCGGAGGAGATCCCTGCGGCCGAGCTCATCCGCGGTTTGATGTGGTGAGCGGATTGCCCAGTCGACCACAGGCTGCACCTTCTGACGGTTGATCCAATCGCCTGCGAAGCGCTGAGCGGTCGCTTAGCATCCGGCACGTGGTGCAAACGACGACGCAGCCGGGTATCTGCCGGATTTGCTCTGCGCATTGTGGAGTGCTGGCTACGGTGACCGACGGCCGTTTGACGAAGGTCACCGGCGATCCCGACAACCCGATGTTCGGCGGATACAGCTGCATCAAGGGCCGGGCGCTGCCCGACATCCACAACAATCCGCAGCGCCTCCTGCACAGCCAGAAGCGCCACCCTGACGGCTCGTACTCCGCTGTCGCCGCCGAGCAGGCGATGGATGAAATCGCCGCGCGCTTACAGGATTTGATCGCCACGCACGGACCACGCTCGGTAGCGATGTATCTGGGGACGAACGGGCTGCCCTATCCTGCCTCTGCCTTGATGGGAAATGCGTTCATCAGAGCGATCGGTTCGCCGATGTTCTTCACGGCCAACACGATCGATCAGCCAGGCAAGCAGATTGCCCTCGCCGCCCACGGACACTGGCTCGGCGGAGACATCAATTTTCACGAGGCGGACAGCTGGATGCTGATAGGGACCAATCCGCTGGTCTCCAAGGCGATCGGCGTCCCGGGCCAGAATCCGGCCAAGGGCCTCAAGACCGCCGTTGACCGAGGCATGAAGCTCATCGTGATCGATCCCCGGCGGTCTCAGACCGCGGCACGAGCCGCCGTCCACATTCAGCCTCGGCCGGGAGAGGATGTCACGATCGTCGCCGGGATGATCAACCTGATCATCAACGAAAGGCTGTATGACGCACCGTTCATCGCCGAGAACGTCGACGGCTTCGAGGCGTTGGCGACAGCGGTTTCGGGCTACACTCCTGCCTACGTCGCCGAGCGCGCAGATATTCCGCAGGAGCAATTCGTCGAGACCGCACGACTTTTCGCGACATTCGGCGACCGCCCCGGCATGGTCAACGCAGGCACGGGTGCGAACTTCGCGCTACACGGCAGCCTGCTCGAGTACCTCTGCCTCTGCCTGACCACCATCTGCGGGCGGTGGCAGCGTGCGGGTGAGCGGGTCACCCGCCCCAACGCGTTGATGCCTGCCTTCACCGCGAAGGCGCAAGCGCATCCGCCGTACGACGGTTGGGGATACGGCGAACGGCTGCGAGTACGCGGGCTCACCGACACCGTTGCCGGAATGCCGACCGCGGCACTGGCCGACGAGATCCTGCTCGAAGGCGAAGGGCAGGTGAAAGCCCTCATCTGCATCGGCGGCAATCCGATGGCGGCGTGGCCCGATCAGCGCAAGACGCTACGCGCGCTCGAGAGCCTCGATCTTCTCGTCACCCTCGACACCGAGATGTCCTTGACCTCCCGGCTCGCCGACTACGTCATCGCTCCGATGATGCAGATGGAAACGCCGGCGATGACGATGGGCAGCGAACTCATCAAGTACTACACCAGCGGAACCGGAATTCCCGCCGCTTACGCGCAATACGCGCCACGTCTGATCGATCCGCCTCCCGGTTCCGACCTCATCGAGGAATGGCGGTTCTTCCTCGGCCTGGCCAAGCGGATGGACCTCGAATTGTGGTTCGTGAACTTCTTCGGTGGCGGCGGCGGCAAATTCATGGAGTCACCGCCCGTCGTTCTGCAGATGAACGGTGAGACCGACCTGAGCACAGAGGAACTGTTCGAGCAGATGTGCGCGACGTCCCGGATTCCGTTCGACGAAGTCCGCCGGCATCCGCACGGAAAGATCTTCGACGTCGACGCGGTTGTTGAGCCCCGCGATCCCGACTGCACGGCCAGACTCGATGTCGCCAACTCGCACATGCTGGCTGAGCTTACGGACATGTTGGACGACGACTTCGTCACTGCGCGTAGCGATCCCGCGTACCCATTTCGGTTGATCCCTCGGCGTCACCAGAACTTCATGAACTCGTCCGGCACCAACCTCGCATCGTTGCACCGCGGCAAACCGTACAACCCCGCCTACATGCACACTGCCAGCATCGCTGAGCTCGGCTTGCAGTCAGGGGACGCGGTCCGAGTCACCTCTCCACATGACAGCGTCTGCGCCGTAATCGAAGCCGATGACACCCTGCGTCACGACGTCATCGCCATGCACCACGCATTCGGGGGCCTACCGAGCGAAGACGACGAGTTCCGCGAACGCGGCACCAACGTCGGCCGCCTGGTCCCGACCGACATCGAATACGACCGGATCACCGGCCTGCCGCGGCAGGGCAACATCCCGGTCAGCGTCACCGCGCTGTAGCAATCAGCACGCCGGCCGAGCCGGCAATCAGGCTTTGGCGAGTTGCTTCTGCTCGTGGAGCCGAGCCCATTCCTTGCGCGGGCGAATGGACACGTCGACGTCGGATGCCTTGGCGCGCAACGCTCCTGAGGTGGCCTGCTCACGCGGCGTCAGCTTGAACGGATCCCAGTCGAAGAACCGGCACGAGTTCTGCCAAGTGATCTTGTTGATGTCGGTGTCGTCCGCGCCGGCGGCAGTGAGCTCGGCCATCACCTGCTCGGGCGCGTCGGGCCAGAAGCAGTCCGAGTGCGGATAGTCGCACTCCCACGCGATGATGTCGATGCCGATCTCGTGGCGCAGCTTCAGCGACGTCTTGTCGGTGACGTAGCAGGCCAGCGAGTGCTCGCGGAACACGTCGCTGGGCAGCTTGTCGCCGAAGTCGCGGCGCAGCCACTTCTGGTTCGTGTAGTGCCGGTCGCTGCGGTCGAGGTAGAACGGGATCCACCCGATACCGCCTTCGGAGAACGCGAATTTCAGGTCGGGGTAGTTGCGCATCGCCGGACCCCACAGCAGATCCTGGGCGCACATCGCCGACACCTGGGTGGCCAGGATGATCAGGTTGTCGATGGGAGCGTTGGGCGCCATGCTGATCGCGCCGAAGCCGGTGCCGATGTGCAGGCACATCACCACGTTCTCCTCCGACAGCGTCCGGAACACCGGACCCCAGTACTCGTCGTCGTGGTAGCTCGGAAGTCCTTCCAGGTGAGGCAGTTCCGGCATGGTTACCGCGCGACAGCCCTTCGCGGCGACGCGTCGGATCTCGTCGCACATCGCCTCCGGGTTCCAGGTCGGCATGATCGCGATCGGGATGAACCGGTCCGGATATGAGCCCGCCCACTCGTCGATGTGCCAGTCGTTGTAGGCCGACACCATCACCAATGTCGTTTCCTCGCGGTGCATGTTGAGGTGCCGCGCGGAGAAGCCGGTGAACGTCGGGAAGCACATCGAGGCGAGGATGCCGTTGCGGTTCATATCGCGCACCCGTTCGTGGACGTCGTAAACGCCGGGACGCATCTCGGCGAACCCGGCTGGGTCACGACCCCACTCCTCGGCCGGCCAGGAGACCACCGCGTTCAAGCCGCTGACGCCCTGCGGCCGCCCCTGATACATCCACTGGTCGACGCCCTTGTCGTCGGTGACCACGATCGGCGCCTCGTCCTTGTACTTGGCCGGGACGTGCCGCAGGAACATGTCGGGCGGTTCCACCACGTGGTCGTCGATGCTCACCAGGATCAGGTCGTCGATGTCCATACCCCAGTAGTACCGTCTTGCGGTGTGACCGTCTCCGCGCTATCGGACAGAGATTTGGCCCAAACGGCCAAGCTCGACGCGGCACACCCTCGGCGCGTCATCGACCTGCGGCGAGGTGGTCGCGCTTTGGGCGGCAGCTACCTCTATGAGGGCGATGCCCTGATCACCGGCTGGCACTCACACGACGTCCACCAGATCGAGTACGCGATCGGCGGTGTGGTCGAGGTCGAGACGGATTCGGCACATTACCTGCTGCCGCCGCAGCAGGCGGCGTGGATTCCGGTCGGCCTCGAACATCAGGCCACGATGAACCCCGACGTCCGGACCGTCGCGGTCATGTTTGATCCCGAGTTGATTCCGCAAGCGGGCGACCGGGCGCGCATCCTCGGCGTCTCACCGTTGATCCGGGAGATGATGATCTACGCGCTGCGCTGGCCGATCGACCGCCCCGACGGTGATGAGGTGTCCGACGCGTTCTTCCGCACCCTGGCCAACCTGGTCTCCGAGGCCCTCGACCACGAGGCGCCGCTGAGTCTGCCGAGTTCCGAGCACCCGATCGTCACCGCCGCGATGGCGTACACGAAAGGACACCTCGACGACGTGAGCGCCCAGGAGGTGAGCCGGGCGGTCTCGGTGTCGGAGCGCACGCTGCGGCGACTGTTTCAGGATTCGATCGGATTGTCCTGGCGCACATATCTTTTACACGCACGGATGCTCAAGGCCATGGCGCTGCTGGCCGCGCCGGGGCAATCGGTACAGGAAGCCTCGTCGGCGGTGGGCTTTGACAGCCTCAGCTCGTTCACCCGGGCCTTCACCCAGTTCTGCGGAGAGACGCCGACGAGCTACCGGAAGCGGGTCGGCGGCACTCCGCTCTGATCGGGCCGACGCGTCACGGGTCGTGACGCATCTGGCCGTCACGCAGTAGTGCATTCACCGCGTCCTGCCATCGCTGCAGTTGCGACGGGTTGTCGAACGGCTCCGGGAGGTGACGTTCGATATGGCCGCGCAGGATCCACGTGCCGAGGGCCAGCACCAGCGGGTTCAGCGTGCCCCATGTCGGGTCGAGGTCCGGTCGCGTCAACCCGAGATCCCGACGCGCTTGCCAGCGTTCGGCACCGATGGCCGCCAGCGAGTCGAACAGCTGCTCGCCGAGCGGGCTGCCGTCGGTGAGCGCTCGTCCGACGTAGGCCATCACATCCGGTTCGTCGGTCACCAGTGACGTCACCCTGTTTCCGATGTCGGTGATGGTGTCGATAGGTGGCTCTGGAATGGGCTTCGCGATCACCGTCTCGATGACCGCGACCACATGGTCATCGACGGCCTTGATCAGGTTCGCCTTCGTCGCGAAGTGGTGTTGCACCAGGCCGAGCGAGACGCCCGCTTCGGCGGCCACCAGGCGCAGCGACGTGGCCGCCGCGCCCCGGGCCGCGAAGCACTTGAGCGCCGCCTCCCGGATCCGCTCGATGCTCGAACGTCGATCGTCGCCGGGCGCATGGTGTCGCGCTCGAGTGGATGCCATCAATGCCTGCAGGTCGGGTTGTTCACCTCCTCAAGGTATCCAATACGTCTGTATCGTAGGCAACCGATACGCGTGTATTGTCGGCGTCCGCGGACGATGAACCCTTGTCTTGACTGGGAGGAGAGACGCGAATGGCAGTCAACGAGCGACCGACCCCGCAGACGACGCGTCCTGGCTCCATCGATCTTGTATCGCGGGCCGTTTCGACGCCGCAGGAGACGCCGTTCGGCGCGTGCATCCAGGATCCGGACCGGTGGGCCGTCGTCGCCGATGAAGGCGCCAAGGAACTGTGCCGGGCATGCCCGCGCCGCTGGCTCTGCGCGCAGGAGGCGTGCCAGACACCGGGGGCGGTCGGAGTGTGGGCCGGGATCTTCATCCCGGACGAGGGCCGCGCGCGCCAGTTCGCGCTGCGGCAACTTCGATCGCTGGCCGAACGCAACGGGTTCACCGTCCGAAAAGTAGGCTGAGCCGGAACTTCGGGTCGGCGGGTTTCACTACCGTCAACAACGGGCAACCTCTGCGCACCATATTCCGTGAGCCCGTAGGAGACCTGATGCGCGAGCGCGCCATCGCACCCGCCGACGACCCGACCGCCGAAGCGATCGCCACCACGGGCCTCTTCCTCATCATCACGGCGGTGATCGCCGTCGCGGTGTCCCTGGCCAGTTGGGGCGCGGCCGACGCGGCGATGGCCGCAGCGGCCGGGGCCATCGCCACTCTGAGCTTCGCCGCCAGCCTGGTTTGTTTCGCAATCCAGAGCAGAGACGGCTGAGCTGGCCCTCGTCTGCGACGGCGTCCGCTGCGATGATGGCGAGCTATGACGCGCTGGTACCCGCTCGCAGCCGCCGACGCCGATTTCCTGGTGTCGGCCCCGCACGTCTTCCGTTACGAGAAGCGGTTCGCGGCGCCCCCCGAGCGGGTGTGGGAATCGATGGTGTCGGACGAGTCTCTGGCGGCTTGGGGGCCATCGGTCAAAAGCGTCACCTGGACCTCGCCGCGTCCGTTCGGCATCGGTACCACCCGTGAAGCAGTGCCTGCGGGCGGGGCCACCCTTCGCGAGCGCTACTTCCAGTGGGAAGACGGCCACCGGAAATCGTTCTACGTCTACGAGTCGACGTTGCCGCTCTTCAAGCGCTTCGCCGAGGATTACATCGTCGACGCCGACGGTGACAGCACGCTTTTCACGTGGGTGGTCGCAGTCGAACCGAAGAGGGCATTGGCTCTGCCGGTCAAAGTGCTTGCGCCGCTATTGAAGGCCGGGCTCGGGCGCATCCCCGCCGACGGGCAGAAGTACTTCGCCGCCAAGGCGTGACCGCGATTTCTGCACGAGGGCTGTGGATATCGGCAGATCACGACCCTGGTGTAGAAATCGGCGGGGGATTGAGTGCGCGAGGGGGGACTCGAACCCCCACGTCCAAAGGACAATGGCACCTAAAACCATCGCGTCTTCCGTTCCGCCACTCGCGCGTAAGCGCCCCAAGGGTATCGCGGTACCGTTGGAAGGTGTCCACTACACGGCGTAGGAGGCCGGCGTTCATCGCCCTGGTGATCGTCGGCGCCGCCGGATGCCTGGCGTTGGCGTGGTGGCAGTGGACCCGCTTCGAGTCGGCATCGGGCAGCTTCCAGAACCTCGGCTACGCCCTGCAGTGGCCGTTGTTCGCCGGTTTCGTCGTGTATGCGTACTACAAGTTCGTGCGCTACGAGGAGGCGCCGCCCGAACCGACGAAGCGCGACACGATCACCGAGATCCCCGAGGATCTGCTCCCGCAAAAGCCCTCAACAACAACACAATTCGACGAAGACGTCGACGACCCCGCACTACGCGAGTACAACGCCTACCTGGCCGAGCTCGCGAGAAAAGACAAGGAACACCCGGCCACATGACCGAACCACCGATCACCTCTGCCGACAACATCCGCAAGGCGCTGCTTGGCTACCGAGTGCTGGCCTGGACGACGGGCATCTGGCTCATCGCGCTCTGCTACGAGATGGTGATGAAGTACGTCTACCACGTCGAGGGCCTGAACTGGATCGCGGTCGTCCACGGCTGGGTGTACTTCGTCTACCTGCTGTTCACCGCCAACCTCGCGGTCAAGGTGCGGTGGCCGATCGGCAAGACCATCGGCGTGCTGCTGGCCGGCACCATCCCGCTGGTCGGCATCATCGTCGAGCAGGTGCAGACCAAGGAGATCAAGGACCGTTACGGTCTGTAGCCAGCGCCAGCTCGTGTGCGGGCTCGTCGGCCTCGTCCGCCTTGGGGATGGCCAACGCGGTGATCGCGGCGACGACGGCCGCGGCCGCTGCGATCAGCAGCGCTATTCGCAGGCCGGCCAGTGACGGCACCTGCTGCCCGGCCACCGTGGTGGTCATCACCACCAACACCGCACCGATCACCGCGCTGGAGATCGACGTGCCGAGGGAACGCGCCAGCGCATTGATGCCGTTGGCGGCCGCGGTCTCCGATACCGGGACCGCGGCGTTGATCAGCGCGGGCAGCGACGAGAACGCAAAACCGACGCCGACGCTCACCAGCACGTTGAACAGGCACAGCTGCCAGGCGCTGTTCATCAGCAACAGGCCCGAAAGGTAGCCGGCGGCAACGACCGCCGAGCCGACGAACAATGTGAACCGCGGCCCGTGCACTCCGGCGATCCGCGCCGCCACCGGCGACGACAGCATCATCGCCAGCCCACCGGGCGCCATCCACAACCCGGTTTGCAGCATCGACTGGCCGAGCCCGTAGCCCGTCCCGGCGGGTAGTTCGAGGATCTGCGGCGCGATCAACGACATCGCAAACAGCGAGAACCCGACCGCGATCGACGCCAGATTCGTCGTCAACGCCGGCCGCTTCAGCGTGGTGCGCAAATCCACGATCGGCGCGGCAGTCCGGAACTGCCACCACCCGAACAACCCGAAGATCACCACCGACGCCGCGAACATCCCCACGGTGACGGCACTCGTCCAGCCCCAACTCCCGCCCTTGGAAATCCCGAGCAGCAGCGTCACCAGCCCGCCCGCCAGACCGACCGCCCCCAGCGCGTCGAAGCGGTCGGCCGAGGCCGCGGGAATGCGCGGCACCAGGGCGGCGAACGACAGGCCGGAAACCGCACCAAGCGCGGCGGCGAACCAGAACAACGCACGCCAGTCGAACCGATCGGCGATGATCGCCGACAACGGAAGCCCAAGCGCGCCACCGACACCCAGCGATGCGCTCATCAAGCCCATCGCCGTGCCGACCCGATGAGCCGGCACCGACGCCCGAAGCACGCTGATGCCCAACGGGATGATCGGCATGCCGAAGCCCTGCAGTCCGCGGCCGATGATGACCGGGATCAGGGCTGTCGTCGTCGCGGCGATCAATGATCCCGCGGTGAGCACGACGGCGCAGATGATCAGGATCGGTTTGGGGCCGTACATGTCGCCGAGCCTGCCGAACATCGGCGTCGCGACGGCCGCCGTGAGCAGCGTCGCGGTGATCACCCACGACGCATTGGACGTGCTGGTGTTCAACAGCGTGGGAAGTTCGGGAATGAGCGGGATGACGAGCGTCTGCATCAGCGACACACTGATGCCCGCCGCCGCCAGCACCACCACGACGATGGCCGGGTGTCGCGTCCTACCGACTGCGGGCTGGGCGGAGGAGCGACGCACCCCGGGGATGCTACAGATTAGTTCGGCTATACAAAATTGGCGTCACGTGCGAGCGGCCAACTCGCGCAAGACGGGCAACAGCAAGGCCAGTGCGCGGCCCCGGTGCGATGCCGCATCCTTCTCCACCGGGCTGAGTTCGGCGGCGGTGCGCGACGACCCTTCCGGTAGGAACACCGGGTCGTAGCCGAACCCGCCCTCCCCCCGAGGCTCGCGAACGATGCTGCCCGGCCACTCGCCCCGCACCACCGTCTCGCCGGCAGCAGACACCAGCGCACATGCCGAGACGAACGCGGCGCCGCGCCGCTCGTCGGGTACGTCCGCGAGCTGCGCCAAGAGCAGAGAGGTGTTGGCCGCATCCTGACCGTGCCGGCCCGACCATCGCGCCGACAACACCCCCGGCATCCCGTTGAGCGCGTCGACCTGCAGTCCGGAGTCGTCGGCGACCGTCGCCAACCCGGTGGCGCGATAGGCGTCGCGGGCCTTGGCCACCGCGTTGTCCTCGAACGTCGCACCGGTCTCGGGCGCCTCGTCGAACGCGGGCACGTCATCGAGCGACAGCAACGTCAGGCCCGACACCCCCGCCACCTCGAGCACCCGACGCAACTCGGCCAGCTTCTTGGGGTTGCGGCTGGCCACCAACAGCTCGGTCAGCTTCCGAACGCCTTCTTCGTCGGTTCTTTCGGCTCCGGCAGCGCTCCGGGATAGGGCAGCTCCAACGCCTCACGCTGAATCTCGAAGATCTTCTCGCACGCGGCCATCGCGGCGTCGAGCATCTTGTCCAGTGTGGAGCGCGGGAACGTAGCACCTTCCCCGGTGCCCTGGATCTCGACCAGAGTCCCGGTGTCGGTGGCGACGACGTTCATGTCGACCTCGGCGCGCGAGTCCTCGGAGTAGGGCAGGTCGACGCGGATGCGACCGTCGACGACGCCGACGCTGACCGCGGCGATCGCGCACGACAGCGGCCGCGGGTCGGAGAGCTTGCCTGCCGCCGACAGGTAGGTGACCGCGTCGGCCAGCGCCACGTAGGCGCCGGTGATGGCCGCCGTTCGGGTGCCGCCGTCGGCCTGCAGCACGTCGCAGTCGATCGCGATGGTGTTCTCCCCCAGCGCACCGAGGTCGATGCACGCCCGCAACGAGCGGCCGACCAACCGGCTGATCTCCTGGGTGCGGCCGCCGATCCGGCCCTTGACCGACTCGCGGTCGGAGCGGTCATGCGTGGCTGCCGGCAGCATCGCGTATTCCGCCGTCAGCCAGCCCTGCCCGGAGCCCTTGCGCCAGCGCGGCACTCCCTCGGTGACGCTCGCGGTGCACATGACGCGCGTCTGGCCGAATTCGACGAGCACCGAACCGGCGGGATGCGTGGTGAACCCACGGGTGATACGAACCGGCCTCAGCTCGTCGTCAAGCCGGCCGTCTTCTCTTCGGGACACCAGCCAACCCTATCGGCTAAGTGTGACTCCATCGCCGGAGTACCGCTACGCCGCGCGCACCACGTCGAAGGTCTCGTTGCACACCACCGCGTGCACCGGACCATCGAACTCGCCCTTGGCCTCGCTGATGACGTCCTCCCGCGATGTCCACGGCGGAATGTGCGTCAGCAGCAGTTCGCCGACGCCCGCTGCGGCCGCGGCCCGGCCCGCCTCGGTGCCCGACAGGTGCAGTCGGGGCGGCCGGTCCGGCGAGTGCGTCCACGACGCCTCGCACAGGAACACGTCGGCGCCCCGGGCGAGATCGATCAACGCGTCGCAGTAGCCGGTGTCTCCGCTGTACACCAGCGTGGCGCCGTCCGGGTCGGTGATACGCATGCCGTAGGACTCGGTCGGATGGCAAACAAGCTTCGGCGTCACGTTCAGCGAGCCGATGGTGACTGCCTCATCGTCGACCCAGTGGCGGATCTCGAAGACGTCGGAGAAGTCGTCGACCTCCCCGCCTTCGGGCGACGACGCCGCGCCGAGCCGGGCCCACGTGTTGGCCGGGCCGTACATGATGCCGCGCTGCTGCGCCGGCGACGGGTGATAGCGCCGCCACACGAACAGCCCGGGTAGATCGAGGCAGTGGTCGGCGTGCAGGTGCGACAACAGCACGTGGACGTCGTTCGGGTCGGCGTGGCGCTGCAGCGCGCCGAGCACACCACCGCCGAAATCGAGGACCAATGGCGGCGTATCGGGAGCCGACACGAGGTATCCGGACGCTGGCGAATCAGGCCCGACGACACTGCCGGAGCAACCGAGAACGGTGATTCGCACGCTCACTAGCTTGCCATGCCCGGTATCCCCACGACGAAAACATGGCCGGTTTGAGCCGTCTTTCTTGCTGAAAATCACTTCCGGGAACCGACGTGACGTTGAACAGGTCGAACGCCGTCGAGCGTCGGGCCCAGGAACCGCGCGGCCAGTGTGGTGAACGCCTCGGGATCGCCGGTCGCCTCGAAAATCCGTTGCGCGGGTGAACTGTCGTGCGCCCGCAGCAAATCCAGCTCGGTGAGCACCCTGAGCAAGTCCTTGGCGGTCTCCTCGGCGCTGGACACCAAGGTGACGTTCTCGCCCATCGCCAGCTGGATCAACCCCGACAGCATCGGATAGTGGGTGCAGCCCAGCACGAGCGTGTCGACCTCGGCGCGCTGCAGCGGTTCCAGGTAGCCCTCGGCCAGCCCCAGCACCTGCCGTCCGCTGGTCACGCCGCGCTCGACGAAGTCGACGAACCGGGGGCAGGCGACACCGATCACCTCGGTGTCGCGCGCCGCGGCGAACGCGTCCTGATAAGTGCCCGACGCGATCGTCGCCGCGGTGCCGATGACGCCGATCCGCCCGTTGCGGGTGGTCGCGACGGCGCGGCGCACGGCGGGCAGGATCACCTCGACGACGGGTACCGGCGCGTAGCGTTCGCGGGCGTCGCGCAGGCACGCCGACGACGCCGTGTTGCATGCGATGACGAGCGCCTTGACCCCGCGCGAAACCAGGTCGTCGCCGATCGCCAGGGCATGTGCGCGGATCTGCGGGATGGTCAGCGGTCCGTACGGCCCGTTCTCGGTGTCGCCCACGTAGACGATGTTCTCGTCGGGCAATTGGTCGATGATCGCGCGGGCGACCGTGAGCCCGCCGACGCCGGAATCGAAGACGCCGACGGGTGCCTCCGCGGACGTAGCCGAGTTCACGTCGTCAGGTACGGGTTCGACGCCGCGCTCCTGCGTCGTTCGCGTGCTTTGCGTTCCGGTCCGGACAACAGATACGCCGCGACGACGCCCGCCACCGCCCCGCTCAGGTGACCCTGCCACGACACCCCCGGCGTGCCGGGTAGCACACCGAGCAGCACGCTGCCGTAGACCAGCAGCACGATCACGCCGACAACGATCTCCCACGCCTTACGGGTGAAGAACCCGAACACGATCAAAAACGCCAGCCAGCCGAAGATCAGGCCGGAGGCGCCGATGTGGTTGGCCTCGCACCGCACTCCGACGTAGGGACAGTGCGCACCGACGTTGCCGATCAACCAGGTGCCGAGGCCCCCGAGGATCCACACGATGGCCGTGGCGAAGATGAACCGTGACATGCCCGCCAGCGTCATCAGGAAACCGAGCACCAGCGCCGGAACGGTGTTGGCGATCAGGTGATCCCAGTTCGAGTGCAGCAGCGGCGCGAACAGGATGCCCAGCAGCCCGTCGCTCTCCAGCGGCCGGATCCCGTTGTCGTCCAAGCGGTGATCGGACAGCGAGTCGAACAACTCGATGACCCACAGCAGCACGACGAAGCTGAGCACGGTCAGGCCGCCGACCATCCACGCGGGCCGCTTTTTCGGCTGCGACGGCGTGGCCGGGTATCCCGGACCGCTCAAGCCCATAGCTGACCTTCCAACGCGTCTTCGGCGTCATCCAGGCTACCGGCGTATGCACCGGTCGACAGATACTTCCACCCCGCGTCGGCGACGACGAACGCGATGTCGGCCTGCTCTTTCGCCTCGACCGCCTTGGCCGCCATGCCCAGCGCGGCGTGCAGCACCGCACCGGTGGAGATGCCTGCGAAGATCCCTTCCACCTGGACCAGATCGCGGGTGCGCCGAATCGCGTCGTATGAGCCGACGGAATACCGCGTCGTCAGCACGTCCGGGTCGTACAGCTCGGGGATGAACCCCTCGTCGATGTTGCGCAGCGCGTAGACGCCCTCGCCGTACCGCGGTTCAGCGGCGACGATCTTCACGTCCGGCTTGTGCTCGCGCAGATATCGACCGGTGCCCATGAGGGTGCCGGTGGTGCCGAGGCCCGCGACGAAGTGGGTGATCTCGGGCAGGTCGGCGAGCAACTCCGGTCCGGTGCCCTCGTAGTGCGACAGCGAGTTGGCCTCGTTGCCGTACTGGTAGAGCATCACCCACGAAGGGTTCTGCTGCGCAAGCTCTTTCGCCTGAGCGACCGCGGTGTTCGAGCCACCTTCGGCGGGCGAGTAGATGATCCGCGCGCCGTACAGTTCGAGTAGCTGGCGGCGTTCGATCGACGTGTTCTCCGGCATCACGCAGATCAATTGATAGCCCTTGAGCAACGCGGCCATCGCGAGCGAGATGCCGGTGTTACCGCTCGTCGGCTCCAGGATCGTCGCGCCGGGCTGCAGCAGACCCTGCCGTTCGGCCTCCTCGATCATCCGCAACGCCGGGCGGTCCTTGATGGAGCCGGTGGGATTGCGGTCCTCGAGCTTGGCCCACAACCGCACATGCGGCTCGTCGTCCCAGCGCGGCGAGACTCGACGCAGGCCCACCAACGGCGTGTTGCCCAACGCTTCGAGCAGCGAGTCGTAACGCGCCATCAGACGCCCACTGACCCTCCTGCCACCGCGGGCAAGATCGTCACCGAGTCGCCATCGGCGATCGCGGTGTCCAGCCCGCCGGAGAACCGCACGTCCTCGTCGTTGACGTAGACGTTGACGAACCGGTTCAGCTTGCCGTTGTCCATGAGTCGTTCCGAGATGCCGGAGTAGTTGGCCTCCAGATCACCGATCACCGCGGCCAAGGTGTCACCGTTCGCGGTGACGCGCTTCTCGCCGCCGGTGTGGGTGCGCAGGATGGTCGGGATCGACACGTTCACAGTCATGGTTGCTCCTCGTAATGCTCGACGATTTTGACGGGTTCCTCGGTGACGACGCCGTCGACGATGCGGTAGCTCCGCACCTCGTGTTCCTCGGGGTCGCGGGTCGACACCAGCACGTAATGGGCATCCGGTTCGGACGCATACGCGATGTCGGTGCGGCTGGGGTACGCCTCGGTGGCGGTGTGCGAGTGGTAGATGATGATGGGAGCGTCCCCTGCCTCCTCTAAGGCCCGCCACACCTTCAGCTGTTCACCGGAGTCGAACCGGTAGAACGTCGGCGAACGCTCGGCATTGACCATCGCGATGAAGCGCTCCGGACGGTCCGAGCCCTCCGGCCCGGCGATAACGCCGCAGGCCTCGTCGGGATGGTCGGCCCGGGCGTGGGCGACCATGGCGTCGACCAAGTCGGCCCGAATCACCAGCACAGCTACCCCTTTCTGCCCGAAACTGTATTCCAGCAGCGAAATATCGAGTAAACGCCTGCTGGAATGCGGTTTCGCGATTACTCGAACGCTCCGGGCAACAGGTCCCGGTACGTGGGTATTCCGGCCACCGAGTCTGCGGCCAGCACCCCGACCATCACCGCGCGGGCCAGACAATCCGCGGCGGCGGCCCCGACCCGCGTGATCAGCGGGACCTCCGGCGACATCGACGCCGGCGTCGTCGGGTCGGGCGGGACCTCCACGGCGCCCGTGGCCAGCGCGAACACCGTGTCGCCGTCCAGTGGGGTGTGGCACGGCCGGATGGTGCGCGCCAACCCGTCATGCGCGGCGACGGCGACCCGGCGACAACCCGCGGGGCTCAGCACGGCGTCGGTGGCGACCACGGCGATGGTGGTGTTGAGCGGGCTGTACTCGACATGCCGGTCGGCGTAGGCGGCGATCTGGTCGGCGGGCGGCGGCACCAAGCCGAACTCCTCGATCTGGTAGGCCAGCCACGGCAGGCCCGTCGCCGGATCGACCGCGTCGCCCGCGGCATTGACCACCACCAACGCCCCGACCGTCGCGCCGCAGTCGAGCGTCATCGAGGACGTGCCCACGCCGCCCTTGAGGACACCCACCCGCGCGCCCGTGCCCGCACCCACGGTGCCGATCGCCACCTCGGCCCCGGCGCTCTCGGCCGCGGCGTAACCGAACTCCGCGGTCGGCCGGCACTGCCAGCCTCCGACCGGCAGGTCGTAGACCACCGCCGCCGGAACGATCGGCACGACGCCGCCCTCCAGCGCGACACCGCGGCCCTGCTCCTCGAGCCAGTGCATCACCCCGTCGGCGGCGGCCAAGCCGTACGCGCTGCCGCCGGACAACACCACGGCGTCGACGTGCTGCACGGAGTTGATCGGGTCGAGCAGGTCGGTCTCGCGGGTGCCGGGCGCCCCGCCCCTGCCGTCGACGGCGCCGACCGTCCCCGGCGGCGTCAGCACGACGGTGGTGCCGCTGGCCCAGCCTGAACCCAGCGTCACATCGGGGTCGAGTCGATGGTGCTGGCCCACCCGGATACCGGCGACGTCGGTGATCGAGCTCATCGGGACTTACCCATCAGCCCGAGCACCAGGTACTCCTGCAGCACGGTGAGCCATTGGTAGACGTCGAGGTGCCCGGCCATCGGGTGGTCGTGCGGCAGGTCGTCGGGCCCGTCCGGCGAGATGCCCAGCATGGTGCCCAGCGCCAGCCGCATGTCGTTGACCGCGGCGGCCCAGGCGTGGGCGTCGTCCTCGGACAACTCGAACTTGCCGCCCTCGGGCGGCATGGTGTCCAGAAGTGTCTGCGCGGCTTGGCGTTTCGCGTCGATGATGGCCGGCTCGTGCAGGCTGCGCAGCGCGCTGTTGAGACTCTCGGCCGCGCTGGAGCCGGCCGGGTGCTCGCTCTGCTGCCGGTAGAAGTCCGGCAGCAGCCGCTTCATCGTTTCGTCGTCGGGCGGTGTCGAGTTGCCGGTGCGCATACCGGTGATCGCCTCGAGTTCGTCTGCGGGCGCGGATGATTCGCGTTCATCGAGCATGCCCACCAGCGAGGTGGCGAGGCTGCGCAACAGTGCGGCCTCGTGCGGCGCCACCGCCGACCGGAAGCGCGCGCCGTCGGCGGTCTCCACCCGCTTCCACTTACGCACGTGTCTGTCAGCGGTCCTGCTGCATGGTCGCCCACAACCCGGCGGCGTGGAGCTTGGACACGTCGACCTCCATCGACTCGCGACTGCCCGCCGAAACCACCGCCTTGCCCTCGTTGTGCACCTGCAGCATCAGCTTGGTCGCATGCGGCTCGGGGTAGCCGAACAGCTTCTGGAAGACATAAGTCACGTACGTCATCAGGTTCACCGGGTCGTCCCACACGATGGTCACCCACGGGGTGTCGGTGGCCGCGTCTTCCTCTGCGACGGACTTGACGTCCCGCTCCTTGCGAGTTTTCGGTCGAGCCTTCGCCGGCGTAACCATGTGGTTCAGGATAGCCAACGCAGAACTGTCGCTTCGAGCTACTACGGTGGCGGTGTGACCGCCGCATCCCCGGCCCTGCTCACCGACAAATACGAGCTGACGATGCTCGCGGCCGCGCTGCGTGACGGCACCGCACACCGGCGAACCAGCTTCGAACTCTTCGCGCGCCGCCTCCCCGAAGGGCGTCGCTACGGCGTGGTCGCCGGCACCGCCCGATTCGTGGATGCTTTGGCGCACTTCAGATTCGACGACGCGACGCTGTCTGCACTCGACTTCCTCGACTCACAGACGCTCAGCTATCTCGCCGACTACCGCTTCCGCGGTGATGTCGACGGATACGCCGAAGGCGAGCTGTACTTCCCGGGTTCGCCGGTGCTCTCGGTGCACGGCACCTTCGGCGAATGTGTCGTACTGGAGACCCTGGCATTGTCGATCTTCAACCACGACACCGCGATCGCGTCGGCCGCGGCCCGCATGGTCAGCGCGGCCCAGGGCCGACCGCTGATCGAGATGGGTTCACGGCGCACACACGAACGGGCGGCCGTCGCCGCCGCCCGCGCCGCGTACCTGGCCGGCTTCGCCGGGTCGTCGAACCTGCAGGCGCAGCTCGATTACGGGGTCCCGGCGCTGGGCACCAGCGCGCACGCCTTCACGCTGCTGCACACCACCCACGATGGTCCCGACGAGCGGGCCGCGTTCCGGGCGCAGGTCGACGCGCTTGGCGTGGGCACCACGTTGCTGGTCGACACCTACGACATCACCGCGGGGGTGGCGACGGCCGTCGAGGTCGCCGGTCCCGGACTCGGGGCGGTGCGCATCGACTCCGGCGACCTCGGGGTGCTCGCACGCCAGGTCCGCGCCCAGCTCGACAGCCTCGGCGCCACCGGAACCCAGATCGTGGTGTCCGGCGACCTCGACGAGTTCGCGATCGCCTCGCTGCGCGCCGAACCGGTCGACACCTACGGCGTGGGCACTTCGCTCGTCACCGGCTCCGGCGCCCCGACCGCCGGCATGGTCTACAAGCTGGCCGAGGTGGATGGCATCCCGGTGGAAAAGCGCAGCAGCCACAAGCAGTCTCACGGGGGACGCAAGCAGGCGCTGCGGCTTGCCAAGCCGACCGGCACGATCGTCGAGGAGGTCGTGTACCCCCACGGCCGCGCGCCCTCGGACCACGACGGCCTCACTGCGCGGGCGTTGACGGTTCCGCTGATCCAACGCGGTGAACCGGTCGACGAGCTGTCGTTCGACGCAGCCCGTCAGCGGGTCGCCGACGGCCTGACGAGCCTGCCGTGGGACGGGCTGAAGCTCTCCCGCGGCGAGCCGGCGATCCCGACCCGGTTGATCCCTCCCGGCGCGTAAGGAGCAGCCACGTCGGACATCACCGAACTCCTGGCCACGGCGGTCACCGCGCTGGGCGGTCGCGAGCGCGCCGGCCAGATCGAGATGACCCGGGCCGTTGCGCGCGCGTTCGACACCGGTGAGCATCTCGCGGTGCAGGCCGGCACGGGCACCGGCAAGTCGCTGGCCTACCTGGTTCCTGCGATCGCGCGCGCCGTCGAGACCGACGAACCCGTCGTGGTGTCCACGGCCACCATCGCGCTGCAACGCCAACTCGTCGACCGTGACCTGCCGCGACTGGCCGAGTCGCTGACCGGCGCACTGCCCCGCACACCCGAATTCGCGCTGTTGAAGGGTCGCGGAAACTATCTGTGCCTCAACAAGATTCACAACGGAGCCGCGGAATCGGAGGAGCGCCCGCAGGAGGAGTTGTTCGAACCCGTCGCGGCCAGCGCGCTGGGTCGCGACGTGCAGCGGCTCATCGCCTGGTCGTCGGAAACCGACACCGGTGACCGCGACGAGTTGGCCCCGGGTGTGCCGGATCGGTCCTGGTCGCAGGTCAGCGTGTCGGCGCGCGAGTGCATCGGCGTGGCACGGTGCCCGTTCGGAACCGACTGCTTCGCGGAGAAGGCGCGCGAGAAGGCAGGCAGCGCTGATGTCGTCGTCACCAACCACGCACTGCTGGCGATCGACGCGATCTCCGATGCCGCGGTGCTGCCCGAACACCACCTGCTGGTCGTCGACGAGGCGCACGAGTTGGTCGACCGGGTGACCTCGGTGGCCACCGGCGAGTTGTCGGCCACGTCGCTCGGCGCCGCCCACCGCCGCGCCGCGCGCCTGGTCGACGAGGAACTGGCACACCGGTTGGAGGCCGCGACCGCGACGCTGTCGTCGGCGATCCACGACACCGAGCCGGGCCGCATCGATGTGCTCGACGACGAATTGGCGACCTATCTGACCGCGGTCCGCGACGCCGCGCACCGGGTCCGGTCGGCGATCGACACCGCGCCGAGTGATCCCAAGGCGGCGTCCGCGCGCGCTGAGGCCGTCACCGCGTTGACGGATATCGGCGACACCGCCTCGCGCATCCTCGACTCGTTCATGCCCGCCATCGCAGACCGCACGGATGTGGTGTGGATCGAGCGCGAAGAGACGCGCGGGACGGTGCGCACGATCCTTCGGGTGGCTCCGCTGGCAGTGTCAGGGTTGTTGCGCACCAGGCTGTTTGAACATTCGACGACGGTGCTGACGTCGGCGACGCTGACCATCGGCGGCACATTCGACGCGATGGCGGCCGCATGGGGGTTGAAAGGTGAGGACGCCGCGTGTTCGACGTCGCCGCCAGAGCGGCTTCGATGGCGGGGCATCGACGTCGGGTCCCCGTTCGAGCACGCGAAGTCGGGCATCCTCTACGTCGCTGCGCATCTGCCGCCGCCCGGGCGCGACGGCACCGGATCGGCCGAGCAACTCGACGAGATCGCGACGCTGATCACCGCCGCCGGTGGCCGCACGCTCGGCTTGTTCTCCTCGATGCGGGCGGCCAAAGCCGCCGCCGAGATCATGCGCGAACGCCTGGACACCCCGGTGCTGTGCCAGGGCGAGGACACCACGTCGGCATTGGTCAAACGGTTCGCCGACGATCCCGAAAGCTCGTTGTTCGGCACACTGTCGCTGTGGCAGGGCGTCGACGTGCCCGGCCCATCGCTGTCGCTGGTGCTGATCGACCGGATTCCGTTCCCGCGTCCCGATGACCCACTGCTCACCGCGCGGCAGCGGGCGGTGGCCGCACGCGGCGGCAACGGCTTCATGGCCGTCGCCGCCAGCCACGCGGCGCTGCTGCTGGCGCAGGGCGCGGGCAGGTTGCTGCGCACAGTCGACGACCGCGGCGTCGTCGCCGTGCTGGACTCCCGAATGGCCACTGCCCGCTACGGCGGCTACCTGCGTGCGTCGCTGCCGCCGTTCTGGGCCACCACCGACTCCATCCGCGTGCGCCAGGCGCTCGAACGTCTCCGCACCCATTGATTGTTTTCTATCCTGGCAACGGTTCAGTGCGCGCCGCGTGGCCGCCAGTCGACCCGAAAGGCGGCGTCCATGAGTCGACGACACCGGATCGCCGTCGCGATCGCGGTGGGCGCGGCAGCGCTGGCGACCGCGTGCACCAGCACGCTGCAGGGCCAACCGGTCTCGGTGTTCGCCGATCCGTTCCGCGTCGCCGGGATGCCGGCGACGGACGGCCCCACCGGTCTGCGGCCCGACGCGCAGGATCCCGTGCGTGAGGTGCGCGGCACCGACGGAAGCGATATCGACGAACTGGCCCGCCAAGCGATCAGTGACATCGAAGAGTTCTGGGAAGGTGCTTACGGCGCCGCCTTCGACGGCAGGTTCGAACCGGTCGACCAGGTGTACTCCTGGGACGCCAACGGATTCGACGAGACCGGGTTCTGCGACACCGACACCTACGGGTTGGTCAATGCCGGCTTCTGCCAGACCGACAACACGATCGGCTGGGACCGCGGTGAGCTCTTGCCGGGCCTGCGACAGGCGTACGGCGACATGGGCGTCACGATGGTGCTCGCTCATGAGTACGGCCACTCGGTGCAGAAGCAGGCGGGGCTGGTCGGCGAGGACACCCCGACGCTGGTCTCCGAACAGCAAGCCGACTGCCTGGCCGGCGCGTACATGCGCTGGGTCGCCGAGGACGACTCGACGCGCTTCACACTGTCGACCGGCGACGGGCTCAACAACGTGCTGGCGGCCGTCGTCGCGTTTCGCGATCCGCTGTTGAGCGAGAACGACCCGGAAGCGGGCGTCGACGAACACGGCTCGGCGTTCGAACGTGTTTCGGCCTTCCAGTTCGGATTCACCGACGGCGCGGCGGCCTGCGCGGCCATCGACATGCGCGAGATCGGCCAGCGCCGAGGCGATCTGCCGGTGCTGCTGGACGAGAACGAAACCGGCGAATGGGCCGTGTCCGAGGAGTCGGTGCGCGCGGTCGTCGACGCGATGGACATCCTGTTCGAACCCGCCGCACCGCCCCAGCTGACCTTCGAGCCCGCGAAGTGCCCGGACGCGCGGCCCAGCCCGCCGGTGTCCTACTGTCCCGCCACGAACACCATCGCAGTCGATCTCGGTGAGCTGGCGCAGATCGGCGCTCCGCCCGACGTCGAGGATCCGATTGGCCTGGCCACCGGCGACAACACCGCCTATTCGGTGCTGGTGTCGCGCTACATGCAGGCGATCCAGAACGAGCACGGCGGCGTCGGACTGGACGACGCCGAGGCAGCGCTGCGCACGGCGTGCCTGACCGGCGTCGCCACCACCAAGCTGTCGAAGAGCGTGCAGACCCCCGACGGCAACACCGTGGCGCTGACCGCGGGCGACGTCGACGAAGCGGTGTCGGGCATCCTCGTCAACGGCTTGGTGGCCAGTGACGTCAACGGCGAGTCGGTGCCGTCGGGCTTCTCCCGCATCGACGCGTTCCGTGTCGGGGTGCTCGGCGACACCGAGCGCTGCTTCAAGCGATTCGACTAGATCAGATTTTCTTGGTCACGCCGTACCAGGCGACGATCGCCTCCGACTGCTCCGTCGAGTGGGTGAGGTACGCATAGGAGCGGATGAACGACTCTCCGACGCAGCCGTCGATCTTGACCCGGAAGCCGCTCACCATCACCCACGGCTCGGCGCCGGTGAACTTCTTCTTCGTCACCGGGACCACGTTGACCAGGCCCGGTTTGAGGCCGACGGTGATACCGCCGCCGACATTGCCGCCCAGGCTAGGCAGAATTCCGAAGTCCTCTCCCCCTCCGACGATGGTGAGTCCCAGGAGCCCGATGGACGGGTTGATGCCTGCGGTGCCGGTCAGCGAGACACCGTTCGAGGTGCTCATGTCGATGCCACAGCCGATTTCGTAGCCGACCTCGAGGGTGCCCTCCGGCTCCTCGCCGCCCCCGGGCCCACTCAGCCGTCCCTTGTAAGTGCCGCCGACGACGTATTCACGGGACGACAGTGCAGTCGTCAGCGGAGGGATCGGCGCCTGGGTCTCCTTCTCGGCGCTCATCTCCAGACGCCAGCCATCGGGGGCTTCCGTCACCGCCGGCGGTGTCGACTCGACCGCACCTTCCACCGGCGGGGGCGCGGCCTCGGCGGCGACGGGTTCGACTTCCGGATCGGCCGCGGCCATCGCAGCACCCAAATTGCTCAACACCCCCACGATGGCGATCACTGTGATGCCGCTTCGTAGCACAGTCCCAACCGTCACTGCCGGCCCTCCCGATCGTTAGGAACGCTTCGGAACCTACCGCGAGGACTGCCGGCTGCGGACGGATGCCCGCAGAATCGTTCCGGCGGACTCGGGCAGCGAGATGCCAGGGACGTATCAGGAGGGCATCCGCAATACGTAACCCGCTTCCAGGGCGACCCAGACGGAGCCGTTGGCGTCGACCGCGAGCCCGTGCGGTTCACTGCCCGGCGGAAGGTCGATGATGACGATTTCACCGTCGCCGCTGACCCGGGCGAGTTGGCTCGACCCCCACAGCGTCACCCACACCCCGTCGTCGGGATCGGCGAGCACGGCGTGCGGCTTGCCGGGCAGCGCGAGCTCCTGGATGGCATCGTTGAGCGGGATGCGTCCCAGCCGCTCGGCGAGGATCTCGGTGAACCACACCGCGTCGTCGTGTGTTGCGGCGATCCCGACCGGACCCGATGCGGCCGTGGGAGTTTCGCGCACCGTGAGTTCGCCGGACAGCGTCATGCGGCCGACCGCGCTCGCCTGATTCAGCGTGAACCACAGCGCGTTGTCGGGTCCGGTGACGATCATCGACGGCGCACCGCCGACCGGATGCCCGGGGTAGATCTCGCCGCCCACCGAGAGCCGGCCGATCTCACCGGAGGTCAAGGCGGTGAACCACAGCAGACCGTCGGGGCCGGCCGTGATGCCGTAGGGGCCGCTGCCCTCGGCAAGTTCGAATGCAGTCACCTCTCCGGCCGTGGTGATGCGACCGATGCGGTCGTCGCCGTAGCGGGTGAACCACATCGCGCCGTCGGGGCCCGCGGCGATTATCGACGGCCGACACCCCGGCGCAACGGGATAGACGGTGACGTCACCGGCATCGGTCACCCGCGCGATCGCGCCGGCGCGCACCAGCGTCACCCACAACGCCCCGTCCGGGCCCGCCGCGAGCCCGTAGGGTCCGCCGTCGAGGGCGACCTTGAGCGGGTTCGATCGTTTTCCGGCCGTCACGCGAGAGTGACGAGACCGAGCTCGTTGTCGCCGGCCAGCAGCGGGTGGTGCGGCAACACCCGGACGGTGTAACCCACGGGACCGGCGACAGGCAACGGGGCCGACGCGGAGAACACCTCGTTGCCGCCGTCGGCGGTTCCGGTGTGCACCATCGGCACGGTCACCGGATCGACGAGCTGGTCGCCGGCGTCGACGCGGCCGAGGACAGCCTGCACCACGACCTCGTCGGGCCGCAGTCCCGCCAGATGGACCTTGGCGGTCAGCGTGAGCTCCGAGCCCAACAGTGGCGTGTCGGGCAAGCCGTAGCTGTCGACGTCGGTGATCTGGATCTTCGGCCACGACTCCTGCGCGCGCAGCCGGAAGGCGGCCAGCTCCCGCGCGGCGCCGAACGGCTCACCGTCCGCACCGGGCTCGACGGTTCTGCGCAGCGACTCGGCCGCGGGCGCGTAATACTCCTCGGTGTAGTCGCGGACCATCCGCGATGCCAGCAGCTTCGGCCCGAGCACGATCAGCGTGTGCCGCACCATCTCCACCCACCGGGTGGGGATGCCGCGCTCGTCACGGTCGTAGAACTTCGGCGCCACCGAGGTTTCGAGCAGGTCGTAGAGTGCGGCCGCCTCGAGATCGTCGCGCCGGTTCTCGTCGGCGAGACCGTCGGCGGTCGGGATCTCCCAGCCGTTCTCGCCGTCGTACCACTCGTCCCACCACCCATCGCGGATCGACAGGTTCAGACCGCCGTTGAGTGCACTCTTCATGCCGGACGTGCCGCAGGCCTCCAGCGGTCGCAGCGGGTTGTTCAGCCACACATCGCAGCCCCAGTACAGCTGGCGTGCCATCGACATGTCGTAGTCGGGCAAGAATGCGATCCGGTGCCGTACCTCCGGCCGGTCGGCGAACTTCACCACCTGCTGGATCAGCGCCTTGCCGCCGTCGTCGGCGGGATGGGACTTGCCGGCGACGATCAGCTGAACCGGCCGCTCCTCGTCGAGCAGCAGTCGCTCCAACCGCTCGGGGTCACGCAGCATCAGCGTCAGCCGCTTGTAGGTCGGGACCCGCCGGGCGAACCCGATCGTCAGCACGCCAGGGTCGAATGCGTTTGCGATCCAACCCAATTCGGCTTCCGCCGCCCCACGTTCCAGAAAGGAGCGGCGTAGCCTCGCGCGCACGTCCTGGACGAGTTGCTCACGCAGCTGCGACCGGATCCACCACAGATGACCGGTGTCGACCTGCTGCAGCCGCTCCCACACCGCGGGTTCTCGCGCGCGGCTCAGATCCTCGCTGTCGAGCAGCTCGTTGGCGAGTTCCAGCCATTGCGGCGCCGCCCATGTCGGCGCGTGCACACCGTTCGTGATCGAGCCGATCGGCACCTCGTCGGGGTCGAAGCCGGGCCACAGTTCGTTGAACATGTGCCGGCTGACGTTGCCATGTAACAGCGACACACCGTTGGCGCGCTGGGCCAGCCGCAGCCCCATGTGCGCCATGTTGAACTTGTCCGGGTCGTCCTCTTCGCCGAAGGCGATGATGCGGTCGAGCGGGACACCGGGCAGCAGCCGTGACATCGCGCCCGACGGTCCATCGGAAGACCCGCCGAAGTAGCGGCGGACCATCTCCACCGGGAACCGGTCGATGCCCGCGGGCACCGGAGTGTGCGTGGTGAACACCGTCGACGAGCGCACCACCGTCAGCGCGGTGTCGAAGTCGAGCCCGGCGTCGATGAGTTCACGGATGCGCTCGACACCGAGGAAGCCCGCGTGCCCCTCGTTCATGTGGAACACCTCCGGCGAGGGCCTACCCTCCAACTCGATGAACGCCCGGATCGCCCGGACCCCGCCGATGCCGGCGAGGATCTCCTGCTTGATCCGGTGCTCCTGGTCGCCGCCGTAGAGGCGGTCGGTCACGCCGCGCAGGTCGTGGTCGTTCTCCGGGACGTCGGAATCCAACAGCAGCAAGGGAATTCGGCCCACCTGTGCGATCCATACCCGGGCCCGCAGTTGGTTGTCATGGCGGTTCTCGCTCGGCATCGCCACAGAGAGCAGGACCGGCCGGCCGTCCCGGTCGGTGAGCAGCCGAAGTGGTAGGCCCTGCGGATCCAGGGCCGGGTAGCTCTCGTGCTGCCAGCCGTCGGCGGTCAGCGACTGCCGGAAATAACCCGACCGGTACAGCAGCCCGACGGCGATCAGCGGTAGGCCCAGATCGGATGCCGCCTTGAGGTGGTCGCCCGCGAGGATGCCGAGGCCGCCCGAGTAGTTCGGTAGCGACTCGGCCACCCCGAACTCCATCGAGAAGTACGCGATGCCGTTGGGCAGTTGCGCACCGTCTTCGATCTCCTGCTGGTACCACAGCGGCCGGCTCAGGTAGTCGTCGAGATCGGCGGCCAACTCGTCGAGGCGGTTCAGGAACGCCTCGTCGACCGCCAGTTCGTCCAGCCGCCCGGGGTTGATCTGACCCAGCAGGCCCACCGGATCGCAGCCCACCTGCTTCCACAGCTCGGGATCCATCGACTCGAACAGATCCTGCGTCGGCCGATCCCAGGACCAGCGCAGGTTGATCGAAAGCCGTCCCAGCGCGGCCAGCCGGTCGGGCAGATGTGCGCGGACGGTGAACCTTCTCAGCGCTTTCATCGGGCTATCACGCGACACAACCTTACTGACAATCCGGCGTCCCGCAGGCCTGGCGTTCGGACTGCTTGGTCGGCTTTGGGTTGGGCTGCGCACTAGCGTGGGTATAGGGCGCGACGAGGCTTATTGAAGTTGACTGTGAGTTGACCAGACGACACAGCGGCCCCATCGGGCCGCGTGGGTGTGAGGAGTTGGTAGGTGGCCGGTCGTATCGAGATCGATGACGTCCAGCCTGTTGTCTCCGGTGGACGCTATCCGGCCAAGGCGGTCGTCGGCGAGATCGTTCCGATCGCTGCGACGGTCTGGCGAGAAGGCCACGACGCGGTCGCGGCCACACTGGTGGTGCGCTACCACGGCTCCGCATACCCTCAGTTCGCCGACGACCCTCCCGGGCTGGCCCAGTCCGCCGAGGCTGTGCCCATCGAGACGGTCCTCGGCGCCACACCGCGCAAGCGGCCCAAGCACCTGCCGATGGCAGCGGGCAGAACGCCCGACGTATTCCACGGTGCGTTCACCCCCGACTGCACCGGGCTGTGGACCTTCCGGGTCGACGGCTGGGGTGATCCGGTGGCCACCTGGCGCAAGAACGTGACCGCCAAGCTCGATGCGGGTCAAAGCGAGTCGGAACTGTCCAACGACCTGCTGATCGGCGCCCGGCTGCTGGAACGCGCCTCGACCGGGGTGCCGCGTCAGCACCGCTATCCGCTCATCGAGGCGGCGGCGCGACTGCGTCAACCCGGCGACCCGTTCAGCCGCGCCGGCGCAGCGCTGGCACCGGAGGTCACCACGCTGCTGGACGAGTATCCGTTGCGCGAGTTGCTCACCCGCGGCGAGCAGTACGGGATCTGGGTGGACCGCCCGGAAGCACGGTTCAGCGCGTGGTACGAGTTCTTTCCCCGCTCCACTGGCGGCTGGGACCGCAAGGGCAACCCGATCCACGGCACCTTTGCGACCGCCACCAAGGCGCTGCCCCGCATCGCCCGGATGGGCTTCGACGTGGTCTACCTGCCGCCGATCCACCCGATCGGGAAGGTGCACCGCAAGGGCCGCAACAACAGCGTGACCGCCGCGCCCAACGACGTCGGCTCACCGTGGGCGATCGGCAGCGACGAGGGTGGTCACGACGCTGTCCATCCGGAGCTGGGCACCATCGACGACTTCGACGACTTCGTCGCCGCGGCTCGCGACGAAGGCATGGAGGTGGCGCTCGACCTCGCGCTGCAATGCGCCCCCGACCACCCGTGGGCCAAGGCCCATCCGGAGTGGTTCACGGTGCTGCCCGACGGCACCATCGCCTATGCGGAGAACCCGCCCAAGAAGTACCAGGACATCTATCCGCTGAACTTCGACAACGACCCGGCCGGCCTCTATGAGGAGGTGCTGCGGGTGGTTCGGCACTGGATCTCGCACGGCGTCAAGGTTTTCCGGGTGGACAACCCGCACACCAAGCCGCCGAACTTCTGGGCCTGGCTGATCGCAAAGGTGAAGAACGAGCACCCGGACGTGGTGTTCCTCTCCGAGGCGTTCACCCGCCCGGCGCGCCTGTACGGGTTGGCGAAACTCGGCTTCACGCAGTCGTATTCGTACTTCACCTGGCGCACGGCGAAGTGGGAGATCGTCGAGTTCGGCGAGCAGATCGCCGAACACGCCGACTATGCGTGCCCAAACCTGTTCGTGAACACGCCCGACATCCTGCACGAGAGCCTCCAGCACGGCGGTCCCGGCATGTTCGCGATCCGCGCGGTGTTGGCATCGACGATGAGTTCGGCGTGGGGCGTGTACTCGGGCTATGAACTCTACGAACACCGCCCGGTACGAGAGGGCAGCGAGGAGTACCTCAACTCCGAGAAGTATGAACTTCGCCCCCGCGACTTCGACGCCGCACTGGCCGACGGCGAATCACTGGAACCGTTCATCGCTCGGCTCAACGAGATTCGCAAGCTGCATCCTGCGCTGCACCAGTTGCGCACCATCACGTTCCATCACGTCGACAACGACGCGCTGGTGGCCTACAGCAAGTTCGATCCGGCGACCGGAGACCAGGTGTTGGTGGTGGTCACCCTCAATCCGTTCGGCCCCGAGGAGGCCACACTGTGGCTAGACATGCCGGCGCTCGGGATGGAGCCCTACGACCGGTTCTGGGTGCGCGATGAGATCACCGGCGACGAATATCAATGGGGGCAGGCGAATTACGTGCGCCTCGACCCGGTACGTGCGGTGGCGCACATCTTGAACATGCCGCAGGTGCCCGGCGACCAACGACTCAACCTACTGCGTAGGGAGTGACGACATGACGCAGACCAAACAGGCGAGCAGCCCGCATCTGCGGCCGCACACCGCCGACCTGAACCGGCTGCTTGCCGGTGAACACCACGACCCGCACGCGGTGCTGGGGGCCCATGAGTACGACGACCACACCGTGATCCGGGCCTATCGCCCGCATGCGGTGGAGGTGGTGGCGCTCGTCGGTGGCGAGAGATATGTGTTCCAGCACATCGAATCCGGGTTGTTCGCGGTGGCGCTGCCGTTCACCGGGCTGGCCGACTACCGGCTCGAGGTGCACTACCCCGGCAGCAACGGCTCGACCCAAGTGCACACGGTGGCCGACGCGTACCGCTTTTTGCCCACGCTCGGGGAGATGGATCTGCACCTGTTCGCCGAGGGCCGCCACGAGCGGCTGTGGGAGATCCTCGGCGCGCATCCCCGCCGCTACACCACGCCCGACGGCGTCGTCGAAGGTGTCTCGTTCGCGGTGTGGGCGCCGAACGCCAAGGGCGTCACCCTGATCGGCGAGTTCAACCACTGGGACGGCAACGAAGCCCAGCTGCGGGCGCTCGGCTCGACCGGTGTGTGGGAGGTGTTCTGGCCGGGTTTCCAGATCGGCGGGCTGTACAAATTCCGCATCCACGGTGCCGACGGGTCGGTCAGCGACCGCGCCGACCCAATGGCCTTCGCCACCGAGGTCCCGCCCAAGACGGCGTCGAAGGTGACCCTGAGCGAATACACCTGGCAGGACCAGGACTGGATGGCCAAGCGCGCCAACCAGAACCCGGTGTTCGAGCCGATGAGCACCCTCGAAGTGCATCTGATGTCGTGGCGGCCCGGCCTGAACTATCGAGATCTCGCTGCGCAGCTCACCCAGTACGTCGTCGAGAAGGGGTTCACCCACGTCGAATTGATGCCGGTCGCCGAGCATCCCTTCGGCGGTTCCTGGGGCTACCAGGTCACGTCGTATTACGCGCCGACGTCGCGGCTGGGTACGCCCGACGAGTTCCGCCACCTGGTCGACACGCTGCACCAGGCCGGCATCGGCGTGATCATGGACTGGGTGCCGGCCCACTTCCCCAAGGACGCCTGGGCCCTCGGCCGCTTCGACGGCACCGCCCTCTACGAGCACTCCGATCCGCGGCGCGGCGAGCAGTTGGACTGGGGCACCTACGTATTCGACTTCGGTCGCAACGAGGTACGCAACTTTCTGGTGGCCAACGCGCTGTACTGGTTGCAGGAATTCCACATCGACGGGCTGCGGGTCGACGCGGTCGCCTCGATGCTCTACCTGGACTACTCGCGGCCGGAGGGCGGGTGGACACCGAACATATACGGCGGCCGCGAGAACCTCGAAGCCGTGCAGTTCCTTCAGGAGATGAACGCGACCGTACACAAGGCCGCGCCCGGCATCGTGACGATCGCCGAGGAGTCCACCTCATGGCCCGGCGTCACCAGGCCGACGAACCTTGGCGGCCTGGGGTTTTCGATGAAGTGGAACATGGGCTGGATGAACGACACCCTGGAGTTCATCAAGCGCGATCCGATCCACCGCAGCTACCACCATCACGAGATCACGTTCTCGATGCTCTATGCGTTCAGCGAGAACTACGTGCTGCCGATCAGCCACGACGAGGTGGTGCACGGCAAGGGCACGCTGTGGGGCCGGATGCCGGGGAACGACCACAACAAGGCGGCCGGGTTGCGCAGCCTGTTGGCCTATCAGTGGGCGCATCCGGGCAAGCAGTTGTTGTTCATGGGCCAGGAGTTCGGCCAGCGCGCCGAATGGTCCGAGGAACGGGGTGTGGACTGGTACCAACTCGATGAGAACGGGTTCTCGACCGGCATCCAGCGCATGGTGCACGACATCAACGGCATCTACCGCAGCCGGCGGGCCCTGTGGTCGCAGGACACCCGCCCGGAGGGGTACTCCTGGATCGACGCCAACGACTCGGCCAACAACGTGCTGAGCTTCCTGCGCTACGGCGACGACGGCTCCGTGCTGGCGTGTGTGTTCAACTTCGCGGGCACCGAGCACACCCGCTATCGGCTCGGCCTGCCGCACGCCGGCATCTGGCGCGAAGTGCTCAACACCGACGCCGACATCTACAGCGGGTCGGGCATCGGCAACTACGGCGCCGTTGAAGCAACCGACGAGCCGTGGCACGGCCGGCCCGCGTCGGCCGTCATGGTGCTACCCCCGCTGGCCGCCCTGTGGTTTGAATACGAACCCGGGGCGCAATCCTGACGCCGAAACTGCTCACAGATCGAAGGAGTCTGCGCCGAAATCGCGATCTCCCCGCAGTCTCGGCGCACGCCGCGAGTCAGTACAGCGCGTTGGCCAGCTTGCGGCGGCCTTCGATGACCTCGGGATCGGAAGGATCGAACAGGTCGAACAACTCGATCAACCGCGTGCGCACCTTGGTGCGGTCGTCGCCGGAGGTCCGCTTGACCAGGCCGATGAGCCGATCGAAGGCGGCTGCGACGTTCTGCTGCAGCATTTCGACGTCGGCGGCGGCGAACGCCGCTTCGATGTCGTCGGGTGCCGCGTCGGCGGCGGTGATCACACCGGGGTCCCGGGAAGTCGCGCGTTGCAGGAAGTCGATCTGACGCACGGCGCCCTTGGCTTCGGCGTGATTGGGATTGCCGTCCAGAATCGCCTGGTACGCCGCGCGAGCGGCGTCGAAGTCACCGGCGTCCAGATACGCCCGGGCTTGCGCGACTGCGGGATCGACCTCCTCGGCTACATCCGCCTCGCCGGTGCCGGGCAGCTTGCCCGCGACGGCGTTCAACAGCGAGTCGATCCACCGGCGCAGCTGTTCGGGCGGCTGCATGCCCTGGAAGCTGGACAGCGGTTGTCCGGCGGCCAGCGCCACCACCGTCGGGATCGCCTGCACGCCGAACATCTGCGCCACTCTCGGTACGACGTCGACGTTGACCGTCGCCAGCGACCACTTGCCACCGTCGGCGGTGGCCAGTTCGGCAAGCGCATCACCCAGTTGGACACTGGCATCGCTACGCGGTGACCAAAGCAGTACGACGACGGGAACCTGGCTGGACCGGACCAGCACCTCGTCTTCGAGATTGGTTTCGGTGATCTCCACTCCACCGGCCGGAGCCGACGAGCCACCGTCGTTCGTCGAGGGCCGCTGTTTGAGAGCGGACAGGTCAACCGCACCGGCCATGGAGGCCGCGATGGAAGGGCGTGGACGACTCACGCGATCAAGTTTGTCACGTCGTTTCCGGGATCGACCGCCCCGGTTGCGACATGCTCGCGACAGCGGGCACGACGCCCATCCGACCGGTGCGATCCGCCCAGATGACGAAGATCACACTCGCCAGCGGCAGGATGCTCGCCAGTATCGCCAGCAACCACGTGCCGGGCGCCCACTTGAGGGTGATCCCGGCCAGCAGGCCCACCGCGACGAAGCCGACGAAGATCAGCCCGTGCGCCATGCCGAACACCTGCACGCCGACCTCGGTGCGCGGCGTGCCGAGGTACTTGAAGTACATCCCGGTCAGCAGACCAACCCAGCTCAACGCCTCCAGCAAGGCGACGAGTCGGAACCATCCGGCAACGGACCGCAGATCAAAAGCGCCAGTCATGGCCGCCATTGTGCACGAAAACCGGAATGTTTACTACACGCCGTCGTAGAGGGCTACGGCGCGCGAAGGATCAGCGCGTCGCCCTGACCGCCCGCGCCGCACAGCGCGGCCACGGCGTAGCCGGACCCACGGCGGGCCAGTTCGAGGGCGGCGTGCAGCGTGATCCGGGCGCCCGACATGCCGATCGGGTGCCCGATCGCGATCGCCCCGCCGTTGACGTTGACCTTCTCCGGATCGACCCCCAGCTCCTTCATCGAGGCCAGCGCGACCGCGGAGAACGCCTCGTTGATCTCGATTACGTCCAGCTGGTCGAGCGAAATCCCCTCGCGGGCAACGGCTTTCCTGATGGCATTGGCCGGCTGCGACTGCAGGGTGGAGTCCGGGCCGGCGACCACGCCGTGGGCGCCGATCTCCGCCAGCCAGCTCAGCCCCAGTTCCTCGGCCTTGGCCTTGTTCATCACGACGACCGCGCAGGCGCCATCGGAGATCTGCGACGCCGACCCGGCGGTGATGGTGCCGTCCTTGCGGAATGCCGGTTTGAGACCGGAAAGCGATTCGGCGGTGGTGTTGGCGCGGATGCCTTCGTCTTCGTTGAACTCCAGCGGGTCGCCCTTGCGCTGCGGGATGTGCACCGGCACCACCTCGTCGGCGTAGACGCCGTCTTTCCAGGCCGCGGCGGCCTTCTGGTGCGACCGGGCGGCGAACTCGTCCTGTTCGGCACGGCTGAACTGATCGACCTCGTTGCGCTGCTCGGTGAGCGCACCCATCGGCTGGTCGGTGAACACGTCGTGCAGGCCGTCGTAAGCCATGTGGTCGAGCACGGTGACATCGCCGTACTTGTAGCCCGACCGGCTGTTCATCAACAGGTGCGGGGCCTGGGTCATCGACTCCTGGCCGCCGGCCACGACGACGTCGAACTCACCGGCACGAATCAGTTGGTCGGCGAGAGCGATGGCGTCGATTCCCGACAGGCACATCTTGTTGATGGTCAGTGCGGGGACGTCCCAGCCGATTCCGGCGGCCACCGCGGCCTGCCTGGCGGGCATCTGCCCGGCGCCGGCCGTGAGGACCTGGCCCATGATCACGTATTCGACGGCCGAAGCGGGCACGTGGGCCTTCTCCAGGGCGCCCTTGATCGCGACGGCCCCGAGATCGCTGCCCGAAAAGTCCTTCAGCGAGCCCATCAGCTTGCCGACCGGGGTGCGCGCTCCAGCAACGATCACCGATGTCGTCATTTACTACCTCCGGAAACTGGGTATATCGATATGTGGTCCATGACACATTCCGCAAACATCTGTCTCAAGGTTACCGTTACGTTATGACCACTGAACACGTAGACGCACGTCCGGCGCTCGCGAGCGCACTCGTGACGGCGATCGATCACGTGGGGATCGCGGTGCCGGATCTGGACGCCGCAATCAGGTGGTACCACGACCGGCTCGGGATGATCGTCCTGCACGAGGAGGTCAACGAGGATCAAGGCGTGCGCGAGGCCATGCTCTCGGTGCGTGGCGCTCCGGTCGGCAGCGCGCAGGTCCAGCTGATGGCCCCGCTGGACGA
This sequence comes from Mycobacterium sp. IS-3022, assembly GCF_001500065.1. Classification (GTDB taxonomy): domain Bacteria; phylum Actinomycetota; class Actinomycetes; order Mycobacteriales; family Mycobacteriaceae; genus Mycobacterium. Next base: position 9,223 of record NZ_LQIN01000012.1, on the reverse strand, counting down.
GACCTCGACGATCGCGAAGTTCATCGACAAGCGCGGTCCCGGTCTTCAGCAGTTGGCCTACCGCACAAGTGACATCGACGCGCTCAGCGAGCGTCTTCGCGACGAGGGCGTGAGGCTGCTGTACGACGCGCCGCGGCGCGGCACCGCGAACTCGCGGATCAACTTCGTCCACCCGAAGGACTCCGGCGGGGTCCTCATCGAGCTCGTAGAGCCCGCTGCCGACGGGCACGACCACTAAGACCACTTGCGGGTCGGGCCACGCGTGGCCCGGTGCGTCCAGCACGCCGTGTGCCAGTGCCTGCGGTCGTCGACGGCCCGCTCCCCCATGTCGGCCGGGAACACCACCAAATGTGCTGTCCCAGGGCGGATCTCGTGGTCGCAGCCGGGACAGCGGTATGTCTTGACGGCGCGCGCCGCCGCGATCGGCCGGACCTCGTACTCGTAGCCGTCCGGTCCGGTTTCCACGCGCCGCGGCGCGGGCAGGGGCGGCGGACGCTGCGGGCGGCGCTTGCGACCCATCAGAACAGCCGGAACTCGTCGCTGTCCATGCCGCGCATCTTGTCGTAGTCCAGCGTCACACAACGGATGCCGCGGTCGGTGGCCAGCGTGCGGGCCTGCGGCTTGATCTGCTGGGCCGCGAAGACGCCCGTCACTGGGGCCAGCAGGCTGTCGCGGTTGAGCAGCTCGAGGTAGCGGGTGAGCTGCTCGACGCCGTCGATCTCGCCGCGGCGCTTGATCTCCACGGCGACCGACCCGCCGTTCCCGTCGCGACACAGCAGGTCCACGGGGCCGATCGCGGTCATGTACTCGCGTCGCACCAGCGTGTACCCCGCGCCCAGCAGCTCGACATGCTCGGCCAACAACTCCTGAAGATGCGCTTCGACACCGTCCTTCACCAGACCCGGATCGACGCCGAGTTCGTGGCTGGAGTCGTGTTCGATGTCCTCGACGGTGATCCGCAGCTGTTCACCGGCCTTGTTCTCGACCACCCAGACGGGGACGGGCCCGGTGTTGTCCTCGATGAGCCGGCACGGCGGACTCATCCAGTTCAACGGCTTGTAGGCGCGGTCGTCGGCGTGGACGCTCACCGAACCGTCCGCCTTGACCAGCAGCAGTCGCCGCGCCGACGGCAGATGTGCGGTCAGGCGTCCGACATAGTCGACAGTGCATTGGGCGATCACGAGACGCACCCGACCACCTTAGGTGCCGGTTCGGCGAATTAGGCTCTAGCCACAATGACCGCCAAGAAGAGCGTCCCTCAGCGACTCGGTCTTGTCCTCGAGAAGGTGACGCGGCAGAGCGGGCGGCTACCGGATACCCCCGAATACGGCTCGTTCCTGCTCGGCAAGCCGTCGGAGAACCAGACCCGCCGACGCATCCGCATCCAGATCATCCTCACGTTCCTCATCCTGTTCACCAACCTGCTCGGCATCGCCGTGTCATTGCTGCTGAACACGGTTGCCATTCCGGTGCCGAGCGTCTTCACCGACGCGCCGGCGTGGTTGACCTGGGGCGTCGTCCCCGCCTACATGTTGGTCGCCCTGATGGTGGGCACCTGGTGGATCACCTCTCGCACCGTGAATTCGCTCCGATGGGCCATCGCCGACCGCGCCCCCACCCGGGCCGACCAGCACAACGTCTTCCTCGCTCCGTGGCATGTGGCGAAGAGGCTGCTCCTGCTGTGGGGCCTCGGCACGGCACTACTGACGTTGTTGTATGGGCTGCAGGACTCCGCGTTCATCCCGCGCTTCCTGCTCGCAGTCGGCTTTCCCGGCATCGTCGTGGCCACCGCCTGCTACCTCATCACCGAGTTCGCCCTGCGGCCGGTCGCCGCCCAGGCGCTGGAGGCGGGCCGTCCGCCACGCCGGTTGGCACACGGAGTCATGGGCCGGACCATGACCGTCTGGTTGCTCAGCTCCGGCGTGCCGGTGCTGGGCATCCTTCTTCTCGCGGTGTTCGCGCTGGCGCTGCAGAATCTCACCGCAACCCAGTTCGCGGTCGCCGTGATGATCATCGCGGTGGTGGCACTGGCCTTCGGATTGATCCTGATGTTGCTGTTGTCATGGCTGACGGCCACCCCGGTGCGCGTGGTGCGCTCCGCACTACAGCGCGTGGAGCAGGGCGACCTGAACTGCAACCTGGTGGTGTTCGACGGCACCGAGCTCGGCGAGTTGCAGCGGGGGTTCAACTCGATGGTCGACGGGCTCAAGGAACGCGAGCGCGTACGCGATCTGTTCGGCCGCCATGTCGGCCGCGACGTTGCCGCGGCCGCGGAGAAAGAGCGTCTGGAACTCGGTGGCGCGGAACGCCATGTCGCGGTGATCTTCGTCGACATCATCGGCTCGACGCAGCTGGTGACCGCCCGCCGCGCGACCGAGGTCGTCGACCTGCTGAACCGGTTCTTCGCGGTGATCGTCGAGGAGGTCGACCGTCACCACGGCTTCGTCAACAAGTTCGAGGGCGACGGGGCGCTGGCCGTGTTCGGTGCGCCACTGCCCCTGGCGAATCCGGAGGACTCCGCGCTGGCCGCCGGTCGGGCGATCGCGCGCCGGATCCATGAGGAGGTGCCCGAATGCGACGCGGGCATCGGGGTGGCGGCCGGCGAGGCGGTCGCGGGCAACGTCGGGGCCAAGGAACGGTTCGAGTACACCGTGATCGGTGAGCCCGTCAACGAAGCCGCGCGGCTGTGCGAACTGGCCAAGGAAACGCCCGGGCACCTGCTCGCCTCCTCCGATGCGGTCACCGGCGCGAGCGAAAGCGAGCGCGCCCGTTGGACACTCGGCGACGAGGTGACGTTGCGCGGACACGACGAGCCGACCAGGCTGGCGTCACCCGCCTGATCGCGTTCGCTGAAAACTCTCCGCGGCGCGCAACGCCCCGTCGAGGGTGCCGAACACCCTCGCTTGCGCGGCATCAGTCGCGGCCAATGTGCCGTCGGGATCAACGATGTAACCCTCTTTGCCTGCGGCAGTGAGCGACTCGTGCATGCCGGCGAGCATCCGGCGGGCGGCATCGTTGACATCGTCGACCCTCGACAGCTCGAGGACGGCCACATCGAAACCGTCGCACTCCTCGTCAACGGTGCGCAGCACCTGTTCGGCGCCGGCGAACAGGAGGTCACCGTGCAGTTCGTAGATCCGGACACCTGCGGCGGCGTCGTACGCGTCCCGGATCGTCGAGCGGGCTTCGCGGGTGACCGAAAGGAAGTGCAATCCGAGGCCGGCCGACAGATCGCGGCACACCTTCACACCCCGCACGCTGTTGCCCTTGTCGTCTAGAAGCGGTGAGTAGACCCCGATTCCGAGTTGAGCGGGCAGCACGGCCGCGATGCCGCCGCCGACGCCGCTCTTGGCCGGCATGCCGACGGCGCTGACCCAGTCCCCCGCCGCGTCATACATTCCGCAGGTGACCATCACGCTCAGCGTCCGCTGGACCACTGCCGCGGCGGCCACTCGCCGTCCCCACACCGGGTCGATGCCGCCGCGCGCGAGCGTGGCGGCCATCTGGGCCAGATCGGTGGTCGTCACCTTGATCGAGCATTGACGGAAGTAGACGTCGAGGATCTCGTCTGGATCACCGTCGAGCACGCCGAAACTCTGCAACATGTAAGCGATCGCGCGATTGCGGCTTCCGGTCGCCTTCTCAGACGGATAGATGTCGTCGTCGACCGTCAGGTCGCGACCCGCACACGCCGAATAGAACTCGCGGATCTGGTTGAACCGCTCATCGGCGGAGGCGCCGGGCACCAGCGAGACGGCCGCGATGGCGCCGGCATTGATCATCGGGTTCTTCGGCGCCTTGGTGGTTTCGTCGACGCTGATCTCATTGAACGCTTCGCCGGAGGGTTCCACGCCGATCTTGGCGTCGACCGCATCGAAGCCGAGGCGGTCGAGTGCGAGCGCGTAGGTGAACGGCTTGGACACCGACTGGATGGTGAATTCGAGTGCGGTATCGCCGGATTCGTAGACATAGCCGTCAGCCAGTGACAGCGACAACCCGAATCCGTTGGGGTCGACCCGAGTCAGTTCGGGTATGTAATCGGCCAGTGCCCCGCCAGTGTCGTCGACGTGCCCCGCGAGGATCTGGTCCAGGTAACGCTGCACCAGTTCGGCCATGGACCGATCCTAGGACGATGACACCCAGTTGCCGTGGAAGCCGGCGGGCACGCGGTGCGGAAGCTTGATGCTGGCGACGTCCTGCAACGTTCGCGCGTCGAGAAGCGCGAGCTCACTGCGGTCGGTCCGGCGGTCGTAGACGAAGCCCATCAACACACCGTCGTCCTCGGCGGCGGTCGATGAGGATGCCTCAAAGACGAACTCGCCGAGCACCTTGTGATCGCCAAAGGATCGTGAAAGCGTGTCGCCGCCGACGAAGTCATGCTTGAGCAGGGTGTCGCTGCCGTCGCCGTCGCCGACGGTCGGCGCGTACCCGTAGCGGTGACGCTTGCCCACCCGGCGTTCGTCGACGCGCGGGAACTCCTGGCCGCGGTCGTCGATGCGAGATTCGCGGACTTTGCCGTCGGCGAGATCGACCGTCCAGCGGTCGAGTGTCGGCGGGCCTTCATCTGGCCCAAGGTGGTTGGTGTCGAACATCTTCGGATGCCGCACGACGTCGAGCACGATCGTGCCGCCATCGTCGTAGGCATTCATCGGGTGGAACACGTAGCAGGGCTCGACCTCGAACCAGCGCATGTCCGCGTTGCCGCCGTCGCGCGGCATCACGCCGACCCGCGCAGGATATTTCGGGTTCCAGGAGTACGGGAACCGACGGTCGGATGCCTTACCCCGCGGTTGCCGAGCACTGATCGGGTCCGGGATTCGCACCCGGCCGATCAAGGCCGACAACACAAGTCGGGAGACCAACCGCAGACCGCGCGGCACCGTCATCTCTACCGCCATGCGTGCGTCGAAGGTGACCGGCAGGTCGTAGAACACGACGTGGTTCTGCGTCAGCGAGAAATCGTGCATCATCGGGCTGCCCGCGACCTCGATATCGACCGTGCGTCGAGCGCGGCCGTCCGCGCCGATCACCGAGTACTGCACCGTGTTGCCGCGATACATGCTGTACGAAACAGCGTGCAGCTCACCGGTGTCGGGGTCACGCTTGGGATGGGCGGTGTATCCACCCGTCAGAGTCCCGTCGAAGTCACACACCCCGACGGTGTCCAGCTCGTCGGTGAGTTCGATGTTGGCGACACCGGATTCGATCAGGGCCAGCGTCCTGCCGGCGTGTGCGATGACATTGGTGTTGGCGCCGATTCCCGAGATGGGGTATCGACCGGGTGGTGCCTGCTCCCCCAGTGCCTTCGCGGTCTGCGGACCGCGGACCCAGCGGTTGCGGTACCACTCCGCCTTGCCATCGCGGATCCGGATGCCGTGCACCATGCCGTCTCCGATGAACCAGTGGTACAGCTCCGGATCCAGCTCCCCGACCGGATTCGGCCCGTTTCGCAGATAGCGCCCGTCCAGGTGCTCGGGGATGGTGCCGGTGACCTCGAGGTCGGTCAGCGTGTGCTCTTCGCGGAGGGGCGCGAAAGCGCCTTCGAGATAGCGGTTCGTCATCACAGGCTCCCATAACGGTGTTATGACACCACATGTATAACACCGTTATGGCAACATGGCAAGGGTGAGCGACAGTGCCCCGAAGCAATTGGTCGAGGCCGGGATCCGAATTCTCGAGCGGGACGGCCTGGGGGCGCTCAGCGCGCGCAAATTGGCCGCCGAAACCGGGACGTCGACGATGGCGGTGTACACGCACTTCGGCGGCATGACGGGCCTGATCGACTCGATCGCCAGCGAGACGTTCGCGCGCTTCACCCAGGCGCTGACGGAGTCGCCGGTGACCGAGGATCCGGTCGCCGACTTCCTCGTGATGGGTGCGCGGTACCGCGAGTTCGCGTTGGAGAACCCGCAGCGCTATCAGATGATGTTCGGCACCTCCGCACAGTCACTGAGCCGTCATCACGCCGACCTGACCGTGACCGGCAGCTCAACCGATCGCGCCGAGTTCGCGGTGTCGTTCGAGGCGTTGTTGACTGCCGTGCGAAGGATGGTCGACGCGGGGCGCATCCGCGATGACGGCGTCGCCGTGATGGCAGGGCGGATGTGGAGCATCGTCCACGGCGCGGTCATGTTGGAGATGGCCGGATTTTTCGGACACGAAGGGCACGGGCTGACCCAGATTCTCGGGCCGCTGACCGTGGACGCGCTGGTCGGGATGGGCGACGAGCGGGTCAAGGCGATGGAGTCGCTGACCGCAGCGACGACGGTGCTGTTCGGCTCGTAGGAGCGAACGAGTCATCGTTTCGCTCAGCTCTCGGTGTGCCCCTCTTCGGCAGGCAGGGGCGGGGGCAAGGGCTTTGTCGGCTTCGGCGTCGAGGCCGGCGGCGCCGACGGTGTGTCATCCGCCTGTCCCTCGTGGACGTCGACCATCGGCTCCTCCCGGATCACCCGGGTGCCCGCGCTGATCGTCAACGAGTCCTCCGAGACGAAATAGGTGATTCCGTTGTTCTCAGCGGTGAACTCATCGCCCGTCTGCGAAGCGGGCACGATCAACTGTGCGCCATCGCGGACTCGCACGCCGCGGTATTCGTACTCTCCGTCGGGCGACTTGCAGATGGCGACGCGCGACGACCCTGTGCTGCCGAAGATCACCGCCTCGTTGGGCGGGGCGCACCGAGCGGTGGAGTCGACATAGCCCTGAGCATCCGCCGTTGGCGCGGCAATGGCCGGCGGCGCCAGAAGCAACGACGCCGCCGCTGCGGCGCCGACGATGAACAGTGTGCGAGTCAACATCGACTCCTACGACACCACAGCGGTTGTCGACGTGCCCGTCCAAATGCCGGGGAACGCTCGAATCGTTAGCCGCCCGAAACCAATGCGTGAGATTTTCGGCGATATTGCGTTACGTCCACCGCGGCGAGCAACCACCGCCTCACCGCCAGCGCTCCCACACAAGCTCGGCCTTCTGACCGCCACGACCATGTCGGTTTTCCGCCAGTGTTGTCAGTGGGAACGTGTAATTGTGAGAGGCGTGCACGACGATTTCGAACGCTGCTACCGGGCCGTCCAGTCCAAAGACGACCGGTTCGACGGCTGGTTCGTCACCGCCGTGCTGACCACGAAGATCTACTGCAGACCGAGCTGCCCGGTCCGGCCGCCGTACGCACGCAACATGCGGTTCTATCCGACCGCGGCGGCCGCCCAGAAGGCAGGCTTCCGGGCCTGTAAGCGGTGCCGCCCAGACGCGTCACCGGGCTCGCCGGAGTGGAATGTCCGCGGCGACGTCGTCGCCAGGGCCATGCGACTGATCGCCGATGGCACCGTCGACCGTGAAGGCGTCACCGGACTGGCCACCCGGCTGGGCTACACCACCCGCCAACTCGAGCGGCTTCTGCAGGCCGAAGTCGGGGCGAATCCGCTGGCGCTCGCGCGCGCTCAGCGTTCACAGACCGCGCGCGTGCTCATCGAGACCACCGAACTGCCGTTCGGCGACGTTGCTTTCGCAGCAGGATTTTCCAGCATCCGGCAATTCAACGACACCGTACGAGCGGTATGCGACCTCACCCCGACGGCGTTGCGCCAGCGTGCGCGTGCCCGGTTCGGCCGCAACGAGGGCGGAACCGGAGCGCTGTCGTTGCGGTTGCCAGTGCGCACGCCTTTCGCTTATGAGGGACTGTTCGGACACCTGGCGGCCAGCGCCGTGCCGGGCGTCGAGGAAGTGCGCGACGGCGCCTACCGCCGAACGCTGCGCCTACCCAACGGCAACGGAATCGTCTCGCTCACACCGCAACCCGATCATGTGCAATGCCGGGTGGTCCTCGATGACTTTCGCGACCTGGCCACCGCGATCGCCAGATGCCGACGGCTGCTTGATCTCGACGCGGATCCCGAGGCGGTTGTCGACGCATTCGGTACCGACCCGGAACTCAGCGTGCTCGTCAGCAAGGCGCCCGGTCAGCGAATTCCGCGAACAGTCGACGAACAAGAACTCGCCGTGCGGGTCGTGCTGGGTCAACAGGTATCGATCAAGGCGGCCCGGACACATGCCTGGCGAATTGTCTCGGCTTATGGGCAGCAAATCACGGACACGAACGGCGGTCTGACACATGCCTTTCCGCCGATCGAGCATCTCGCCGACATTGATCCCGCCCATCTCGCCTTCCCGAAGTCACGGCAACGCTCGCTCATTGCGCTGATCCGAGCATTGGCGGACGGGGACGTCGTCCTCGATGCGGGCTGCGACTGGAACCGGGCGCGGGAGCAGTTGTTGGCGCTGCCCGGCATCGGCCCGTGGACCGCCGAGGTGATAGCCATGCGTGGGCTCGGTGACCCCGACGCCTTTCCGGCCACGGACCTCGGCGTGCAGCTGGCCGCAAGGCAGGCGGGACTGCCCGCTGAGCCTCGCCCACTCACCGAGCGCAGCGCGAGGTGGCGACCATGGCGTTCGTACGCCACCCAGCACCTGTGGTCCGCGCTCGATCATGCCGTCAACGACTGGCCACCGAAGGAGACGTGATGGAAGCCTTGAAATTTCGCACGATGGACAGCCCGGTCGGTCAACTGACCCTGGCAGGTAGGGACGGCCGGCTGATGCACCTGCGAATGGTGGACCAGACATATGAACCCAGCCGCGACGGCTGGACTGCGGACGAGGACGCGTTCCCCGACGCGGTGGAACAACTCGAGGCGTACTTCGCCGGCGAGCGCACCGAGTTCGAATTGGACCTCGATCTTGTCGGCACCGACTTCCAGCGGCGAGTCTGGGCCGCATTGCTGACGATTCCCTACGGCGAGACTCGTTCTTACGGCGAGATCGCCAGGCAGATCGGCTCTCCGGGCGCCTTCCGCGCGGTCGGCTTGGCCAACGGCCACAACCCGATCGGCATCATTGTGCCGTGCCATCGAGTGATCGGGTCCAACGGAAGTCTCACGGGCTATGGCGGCGGACTCGACAGGAAGCGGGCACTGCTCGCGATGGAGAAAAATCGGGTCGCGCCGGCGTTGACGTTGTTTGATTGAAGCGGAGCGGCGCTACAAATGCCTATGGCCCCCAATCGAATTGGGGGCCATAGGGCTTAATTTGTGTTCGGCGGTGTCCTACTTTTCCGCCCGGGTTGGGCAGTATCATTGGCGCTGGCAGGCTTAGCTTCCGGGTTCGGGATGGGTCCGGGCGTTTCCCTGCCGCTATTGACCGCCGTAACTCTATTCACTTTTTTGAGTGT
>NZ_LQIN01000011.1 GCF_001500065.1 Mycobacterium sp. IS-3022 | reverse complement strand
TTGACGACCGCACCCCACGGCAGGCCTACCTCCACGCCATTACCCACGAAAACCTGCCAATTTCTTGACTCAAGACACGGACCGTCTGACAGGTGTCTCGAAATGCCGGGAAAACCCGACCGGATCAGCGGTTGCGGCGACTACGCAGCCAGCGACGCATCCGCCCGCCGGCTTTCTCCGTCGGCGCGGCGGTTGACTCCTCAAGCTCGGGCTCACGCCCCTCATGAACCTCAACCTCATCGACGAGTTCTTCGGCTTCCGCCTCACCCTCGACCGCGACGTCGTGCGCCTCCGAAGCGTCGGCAAGGGCGTCGCTGGCTTCCTCCCCCTCGACGGCACCGACACCACCGACGTCAGCGCCCTCACCGGCCTCCGCCTCGGCACTGTCTTCCGGCGGCGCGTCGGCCATATCCGCAGTCAAGGCGTCAGCCTCAGCGACGGCCTCCGGCTCCTCTTCAGCCTCAACCTCATCGACGAGTTCTTCGGCTTCCGCCTCACCCTCGACCGCGACGTCGTGCGCCTCCGAAGCGTCGGCAAGGGCGTCGCTGGCTTCCTCCCCCTCGACGGCACCGACACCACCGACGTCAGCGCCCTCACCGGCCTCCGCCTCGGCACTGTCTTCCGGCGGCGCGTCGGCCATATCCGCAGTCAAGGCGTCAGCCTCAGCGACGGCCTCCGGCTCCTCTTCAGCCTCAACCTCATCGACGAGTTCTTCGGCTTCCGCCTCACCCTCGACCGCGACGTCGTGCGCCTCCGAAGCGTCGGCAAGGGCGTCGCTGGCTTCCTCCCCCTCGACGGCACCGACACCACCGACGTCAGCGCCCTCACCGGCCTCCGCCTCGGCACTGTCTTCCGGCGGCGCGTCGGCCATATCCGCAGTCAAGGCGTCAGCCTCAGCGACGGCCTCCGGCTCCTCTTCAGCCTCAACCTCATCGACGAGTTCTTCGGCTTCCGCCTCACCCTCGACCGCGACGTCGTGCGCCTCCGAAGCGTCGGCAAGGGCGTCGCTGGCTTCCTCCCCCTCGACGGCACCGACACCACCGACGTCAGCGCCCTCACCGGCCTCGGCGAACTCCTCCGCCTCGGCGGTGTCTTCCGCCGCCGGGACTTCGGCCTCCGGCTTATCTTCGGCCTCAACCTCATCGACCAGTTCTTCGGCTTCCGCCTCACCCTCGACCGCGACGTCATGAGCCTCCGAAGCGTCGGCAAGGGCGTCGCCGGCTTCCTCCCCCTCGACGGCACCGACACCACCGACGTCAGCGCCCTCACCGGCCTCGGCGAACTCCTCCGCCTCGGCGGTGTCTTGCGCCGCCGGGACTTCGGCCTCCGGCTTATCTTCGGCCTCAACCTCATCGACCAGTTCTTCGGCTTCCGCCTCACCCTCGACCGCGACGTCATGAGCCTCCGAAGCGTCGGCAAGGGCGTCGCCGGCTTCCTCCCCCTCGACGGCACCGACACCACCGACGTCAGCGCCCTCACCGGCCTCGGCGAACTCCTCCGCCTCGGCGGTGTCTTGCGCCGCCGGGACTTCGGCCTCCGGCTTATCTTCGGCCTCAACCTCGTCGACCAGTTCTTCGGCTTCTGCCTCACCCTCGACCGCGACGTCATGAGCCTCCGAAGCGTCGGCAAGGGCGTCGCCGGCTTCCTCCCCCTCGACGGCACCGACACCACCAACGTCAGCGCCCTCAGAGGCCTCGGCAATGTCTTTCGCTGGCGCGTCGGCCACATCCGCCGTCAAGGCTTCAGTCTCCGCGACAGCCTGAGCGTCCCCGCCCTCGTCCGGTCTGCGAACAAGCGCTTCGTCGACGCCCGCCTCGGGGCTCGGCACTGTCTTTCGCCGGCGCTTCGGCCACATTCTCAGCCAAGACTTCGGCCTCTTCGCGACAGCCTCTTCAGCCTCAACTTCGTCGACCAGTTCTTCGGCCTCGGCCTCACCCTCGACCGCTGCATCGTGCGCCTCCGAAGCATCGGCAAGCGCGTCGCTAGCTTCCTCCCCCTCGACGGCACCGACACCGCCTACCTCGGCACCCTCACCGGCCTCGGCGAACTCCTCCGCCTCGAGAATGTCCTCGGCCGGGGCGTCGGCCACATCGGCAGTCAAGGCTTCAGCTTCGAGGACAGCCTCCGCCGTCTCCGAGTCGTCGCCTTCCACGGCGAATTCTTCGGCGTCTTCGAGGTCGTCGGCGGGCACACCGGCGACATCGGCGCCGAGTTCCTCCGCCGAGATGTCCTTGATCGAACCCTTTTCGTCGTCGTCTTTATCGGCGGCCGCGGCCTTGGCGGCTGCCACCACACCCGACGTCGCGGCGACAGCGGCCAGATCCTCGGTGACTTCCTCGACCGGCGACCAGCCCTCGCGGGCTTTGCCTTTGAGCGTCGCCGGGTCCTCTCGCCCTTTCGGAGCGGCCATGATGTAAACGACGGCACCGATGAACACGAACGTCGCCGTGAACGAGTTGATTCTGACGCCTTCGATCATCGTGGCGTCATCGACGCGCAGCAACTCGATCCAGAACCGGCCGACGCAGTATCCGGCCACGTACAACGCGAACAGGCGGCCGTGGCCGAACTTGAACCGCCGGTCGACATAGATGAGAACCGCGAAAACCAGCAGGTTCCAGAGCAATTCGTACAGGAACGTCGGATGGACGAGGTGGACGACTTCGCCCGTCGAGACACCGTTGAGGTTGTCCACCATGCCCGCTGAGTCTCGGCGCTCGTAAATCTTGAGCGCCCAGGGCAGGGTGGTCTCGCTGCCCCACAACTCCTGATTGAAGTAGTTACCGATTCGGCCTATGCCCTGCGCCAGAATGATTCCCGGCGCGATCGCATCTCCGAACGCCGGCAGCGGAATGCCTCGCCGACGGCAGGCGATCCACGCGCCTACACCGCCGAGGGCGACCGCACCCCAGATTCCGAGACCGCCGTCCCAGATCCGGAACACACCGACCAGGCCGGCGCCGTTGTCGCCGAAGTAGCGCCACCAGTCGGTGATCACGTGGTAGAGCCGGCCGCCGATCAACCCGAATGGCACCGCCCACAAGGCAATGTCGTAGATCACTCCACGCTCGCCGCCGCGGGCTTCCCAGCGTCGGTCCCCGATGATGAGCGCCGCCACGATGCCGGCGATGATGAACAAGGCATACGCCCGGATGGGCAGCGGGCCGATCTGCCAGACGCCCTGTGGGGGGCTTGGAATTGCGGCTAGGAATGTCGTCGTCACGCAGTAATCCTCTGCCTGACACCGTCCGCGAGCTCGGCGGTCAGCGATCCCAACGCGTCGACCCCGTTCTGCAACGCCGACACCAACGCCGATCCCACGATCACCCCGTCTGCATAAGCGCCGATCTCGGCGGCCTGCGGCCCCGACCGAACCCCCAGGCCGACGCCCACCGGGATATCGGAGACGGCCTTCACCCGGCGCACCAATTCAGGCGCGGCGGTCGACACCGCATCCCGCGCACCGGTCACCCCCATCGTCGATGCGGCATAGACGAATCCGCGCGACGCGCGAACCGTCATCGCCAGCCGTTCGGGCGTTGACAACGGCGCCACCAGAAAGATGCGGTCCAGGTCGTGTGCCTCCGACGCCTCCAACCATTCGGCGGCTTCGTCCGGAATCAGGTCCGGGGTGATCATCCCGAGCCCGCCGGCCGATGCCAGATCTCTGGCGAAAGCGTCGATCCCCCAGTGCAGGACTGGGTTCCAGTACGTCATCAGCACCGCCCGCCCTCCGGCGTTGCTGATCGCCTCCACCGCCGCCAGTGAATCACGCACGCGCACCCCGCCGTGCAATGCGGCTTCGGTGGCCGCCGCGATCGTCGGACCATCCATCCCGGGGTCCGAGTACGGGACGCCGACCTCGACGAGGTCGCACCCATTTTCGACCAGCGTCGTCATTGCCGAGATCGAAGTCGGCACATCGGGAAATCCGGTCGGCAGGTAGCCGATCAGCGCGCTACGCCCCTCGCTTCGGCAGGCATCGAACAACGAAGCGAGCCGACTCACCGCACACCGTCCAGCAAGCCGAACCACTTCGCCGCGGTCTCGACGTCCTTGTCGCCGCGTCCGGACAGGTTCACCAACACGATCGATCCGGGACCGAGTTCCCGGCCCAGTTGAAGAGCGCCGGCCAGCCCGTGCGCGGACTCGATCGCGGGGATGATGCCCTCCATGCGGCAGAGCAGCGAGAACGCATCCATCGCCTCGGTGTCAGTGATCGGCCGATACTCTGCGCGCCCGATGTCCTTGAGGAAAGCGTGCTCAGGTCCGACGCCCGGGTAATCCAAACCCGCTGAGATTGAATGCGATTCGATGGTCTGCCCGTCTTCGTCCTGCAACAGGTATGAGAACGAACCCTGGAACGCACCCGGTGAACCGCCGGTGAAAGTCGCTGCGTGACGGCCGGTTTCGACGCCGTCACCGGCGGCTTCGTAGCCCACCAGTCGCACGTGGGGGTCGTCGATGAACGCATGGAAGATCCCGATCGCATTCGATCCGCCGCCGACACAGGCGGTCACCGCGTCGGGCAGCCGACCCGCTTGCGCCTGGATCTGCGCGCGGGCCTCCAGCCCGATCACTCTCTGGAAGTCACGCACCATCGTCGGAAACGGGTGAGGTCCGGCGGCGGTGCCGAAGCAGTAGTAGGTGTTGTCGGCGTTGGTTACCCAGTCACGGAACGCCTCGTTGATCGCGTCCTTCAAGGTCTTCGAGCCCGCCTCGACCGATACCACCGTCGCGCCGAGCAACCGCATCCGCGCTACGTTCAGTGCCTGGCGAGCGGTGTCGACGGCGCCCATGTAGATGATGCATTCCAGGCCGAGCAGCGCACACGCGGTCGCGGTGGCCACGCCGTGCTGGCCGGCCCCCGTCTCGGCGATCACCCGAGTCTTGCCCATCTGCCTGGCCAACAAGGCCTGGCCGAGCACGTTGTTGATCTTGTGAGATCCCGTGTGGTTGAGGTCTTCTCGCTTCAGGAAGATACGAGCGCCACCGGCATGCTCCGACAGCCGTTCGGCTTCGTACAACGGTGAGGGACGGCCGCTGTAATGGCGCTGCAGCCGGTCCAATTCGTCGAGAAAGGTCTGATCGCCGCGTGCCTTTTCGTATGCCGCGGTGACCTCCTCGATCACCGCCATCAGCGCCTCGGCAACGAATCTGCCACCGTAGACCCCGAAGTGGCCGCGCTCGTCCGGATCGTGGGCGGTCGGCTCTGCTATGGCCGCGCTGGAACGAGGCAGCTCAGGCCCGGCGAGATCGGCCACTTCTCAACGCGCTGGTTTCGGGCACGACGGGTGGGTGCCTGCGGTGACCAGATCGGCGACGACGCTGCGCGGATCACCGCTGGTGACCAGCCCCTCGCCGACGAGCACAGCGTCGGCGCCCGCGCCGGCGTACGCCAGCAGATCGGCGGTGCCGCGGACTCCTGACTCCGCGATGCGGATGACGTCGGTCGGCAGCCCCGGCGCAATGCGCGCAAAGCAATCCCGGTCGACGTTCAACGTCTTGAGATCGCGGGCGTTCACACCGATCACGGTGGCACCGGCCGACAGTGCGCGGTCGGCCTCCTCCTCGGTGTGGACCTCGACCAACGCGGTCATCCCCAGCGACTCGGTCCGCTCGAGCAGCGATTCGAGCACCGGTTGCTCCAGCGCCGCGACGATCAACAGCAGCATGTCGGCGCCGTGCGCCCGTGCTTCGTGGATCTGGTACGGCCGGATGATGAAATCCTTGCGCAGCACCGGTATTGACACCGCAGCTCGCACCGCGTCGAGATCGTCAAGCGAGCCGTTGAACCGACGCTGTTCGGTCAGCACGCTGATGATGCGCGCCCCTCCGCTCTCGTAGGCGCCGGCCAGCTCAGCGGGATCCGAGATCGGCGCCAGCGCGCCACGCGACGGGCTGGCACGCTTCACTTCGGCGATCACCGCGATGCCCGGCGCGCGCAGTGCCGCCATCACGTCGAGCGGCGGCGCTGCATCCTTGGCCTTGGCCTTGATTTCGGCGAGCGGGATGGCGGCTTCACGGGCGGCGACGTCGGCGCGGACTCCCTCGATGATCGAGTCGAGCACGGTTGCCGAACTCATGAGTGCCGCTTCCCTTCCCCCGACAACGCCGAACGATCTTCAACCACGAAGGGTAGCCGCCACCGCACCATCGGCGATCACCGGCCCTTGTTGTCCGGATCGGCCGGGTCACGGGTCGGATCGGAACCCTCGTCGAGCGCGTCCCAGATCGCGCGTTCGGACATCTCGTCAGCGGATTCCTCGGGTTGTTCGACGCGTCGCGCGTACCGGGCGGCACCGGTGCGCTCGCGGCCGGCAGACCGCATCAACAGCACCGCGCACGCGAGCGCCAGCACCGCCGCGACCACCGTGACCATCGCCCCGTCGTAGTGGCGCTGAGTGTCGACCAAATCCGCAACGGGTGCCTCCGCGATGTGCGAGGCCCGCACGGCGACGTCGGCGACCACCCACAGGCTGATCGCGAGGTAGGCGGCCCCGGCGCTGGCCGCCGCGACCAGCACGGCCAACACCCGCAGCGGCCACCCCCGCACCGCCAATGCGGCGATCGCAGCGGCCAGTAGGAGCACCGCCAGCGGCACCAGCGCCGTCGACCACGTGCCGCCGGACAGCGCGACGGTTCTCGGCTGTCCGAGACCGTCGAACGACGTCACCTCCACCCAGGTCAATCGCGACGCCACCCACAGGCCCGCAGCGGCGAGAACCAGACCGAGCTGGGCGGCCCTGATCACGGCTCGGTCAGGGTTTCGGCGGCCGCGATCGCGTTGAGCACAGCACGGGCCTTGTTGGCCGCCTCGGTGTACTCGTAGGGGCCGTTGGAGTCCGCGACGACGCCGCCGCCCGCCTGCACGTACGCGGTGCCGTTGCGCATCAGCGCGGTGCGGATGGCGATCGCGAAATCGGCGTTGCCCGCGAAGTCCAGATAGCCGAGCACGCCTCCGTAGAGCCCGCGACGGGTCTTCTCGACCTCCTCGATCAGCTGCATCGCCCGCACCTTCGGCGCGCCCGACAGCGTGCCCGCGGGGAAGCAGGCGGTCACCGCGTCCAGCGCGGTCTTGTCGTCGGCCAGGTCGCCGTGAACGGTCGACACGATGTGCATCACGTGGCTGTACCGCTCGATGTGGCTGTAGTCCTCGACCCGCACCGTCCCGGGTCGGCAGACCCGCCCCAGATCGTTGCG
Source organism: Mycobacterium sp. IS-3022 (assembly GCF_001500065.1). Taxonomy (GTDB): domain Bacteria; phylum Actinomycetota; class Actinomycetes; order Mycobacteriales; family Mycobacteriaceae; genus Mycobacterium. Next base: position 75,441 of record NZ_LQIN01000011.1, on the reverse strand, counting down.
GCCGAGATCGACGAGCATCAGATGTTCGGCCCGCTCTTTCTCGTCGTGCAGCAGCTCCTTCTCCAGCAGCAGGTCCTCCTCTTCGGTCTGGCCGCGCCAGCGGGTGCCCGCGATCGGATGCGTCGACGCACGCCCGTCCTTGACCGTCACCAGCGCTTCGGGGCTGGACCCGACGATCGAGAAGTCCAGTCCGCCAGCCGCATTGGGCACATTGAGCAAGTACATGTATGGGCTGGGATTGGACACCCGCAGCATCCGGTACACGTCGAGCGGATCGGCGTCGGTGTCCATCTCGAAACGTTGCGACGGCACCACCTGGAAGGCCTCGCCGGCTTCGATGTCGCGCACCAACTTGTCGACGATGGCGCCGTACTCATCCAGTGTGCGCTGGGCGCGATGCAATGGCTCGGGCCTGGTGAACGTCGCGACCGACGACGGGAGGTGCTCGCCGAGCGCCGCGGTCATCACGTCGAGCCGGGCCACGGCGTCGTCGTAGGCCCAGTCGACGCGTTCGTCGGTGCCGTTCCAGTTCACGGCGTTGGCGATCAGGGTGATGGTGCCCTCGTGGTGGTCGACGGCGGCGACGTCGGTGGCCAGCAGCAGCAGCATGTCCGGCAGGCCGAGGTCGTCGACGGTCAGCGACGGGAGCTTCTCCAGCCGCCGGACCATGTCGTAGGCGAAGAACCCGACCAGCCCGCTCGACAACGGCGGCAGGCCGGGAAGCGGCTCGGTTTTCAGCAGTTCCAGCGTCGCGCGCAGCGCCTGCAGCGGGTCACCGCCCTGCGGCGCATCCTTCGGCGTGGTGCCCAACCAGACGGCCTCGCCGTCGCGCACCGTCAACGCGGAGGGCGCTCCCGCGCCGATGAACGACCAACGCGACCACGAGCGCCCGTTCTCCGCCGACTCCAGCAGGAACGTCCCGGGCCGATTGGCGGCCAGCTTGCGATACGCCGACAGCGGGGTCTCACTGTCGGCAAGCACCTTGCGGGTCACCGGCACCACGCGGTGCCCGGCGGCCAGTGCCCGGAAGTCCTCGCGCGAAGTCGTCACAGCGAGGCTGGCGGTGGTCTGCACGGGTCAAGTGTCCCAGACGCGCGCCAGTGCGGAGGACGACGCAGGCGTCAGTGGGCTGGTCAGTACCACCGGCGACTGCGCCATGAACCGCGGCTTCGTGCCCCGATGCTCGTCGGCGGCGTGCACGGTGAACGGGTGCAGAACGTACATGTCGCCCGGCTCACCCGTCGCGCGGATCACCGACCGAGCCGCACTCGCTGCGTCGACGATGCGGCCCATCTCGGCGAGCTCGACGGGTTCCGGGCCGAGCGCGTGCGCCACGTCCCGATGTGAGCCCACTCTGATCCGCGTCGGCGCGTCGTCCGGGCCCACGTCGGACAGCAGCGTGAGCACCAGGACAGTGTGCGGGCGTCCGGTGACGGTCCATGTGCCGTCGGGCTTTGGCGTGTTGGCGTCGATGTGCCAACCGCGGTCCTCCCCGGGTGGAGAGACCGGAAACCGGACCGGAATGTTGCCGAGCGATCCGCGCGGCGACCATCCGCCGGCACCGCAGATGCGATCCAGCGCCGCAGCCAGTTTCGGGCTTCGTGCCAAGACGCCGAAGGGACCCGCGCCGGTCATGTCGCCGGCCCAGTAGACCGGCTCGGCCCAGTTGTCGGGCTCGTCGGGCGACAGCCCCAGCTGTTCCCACAGCGCGGCCCGCGCCGCATCGGCGACACCGCGGGGGGCTGCTCGTTCGAGCTTCACATAGCCATCGCAGAGAAACGCGCCGAGATCCACCATCGGCGCGAGGCTCTCACGGTAAGCGCGTCTGACACCAACGATTTTCGTCCTCGAAACCGACGCAATGGTCGATCCGATGGCCCGAAACCAGCCAAAACGTCGGTCTGGGCGATCGCGCGGCGCGGCGCGGTCGCTCGATCGTACGGGCCGCGGCGTAGCGTGGCGCCCATGAAAACGGGTGACCGAGTTGCCGAGTTCGAACTGCCCGACCAGACGGGCAAGCTGCGAAGCCTCACGGAGTTGCTCGCCGACGGGCCGATCGTGCTGTTCTTCTACCCCGCCGCCATGACACCGGGATGCACCAAGGAGGCGTGTCACTTCCGCGATCTGGCGGCCGAATTCGCGGCGGTCGGCGCGAGCCGGGTCGGCATCAGCACCGACGCGGTCGACAAGCAGGCGAAGTTCGCCGACAAGGAGCGGTTCGACTATCCGCTGCTGTCCGACGCCGACGGCGCGGTCGCGACGCAGTTCGGGGTCAAGCGGGGCCTGTTGGGCAAGTTCATGCCGGTGAAGCGGACCACCTTCGTCATCGACACCGACCGCACCGTGCTGGCCGTGATCGCCTCGGAGATCAGCATGGACAGCCACGCCGACAAGGCCCTAGACGTGTTGCGGCAACGACAGTCGGCGTGACCCCGGTTCTGGAGCTTGCCGATGTGACGTTCCGTCGCGACGGCAAGCAGATCATCGATGGCATCTCGCTGAGGGTGCAGGCCGGCGAGCACTGGGCGTTGCTGGGTCCCAACGGCGCGGGCAAGAGCACGCTGCTGGGATTCTGCGCCGCAGTGCAGTTCCCGACGACCGGCACCGTGCGGATCCTCGGGCGGCAGATGGGCCGTGTCGACCTCGCGCAACTGCGGCATTCCATCGGCCACGTGAATCCACGCCACCGGCTGCAGTACTCCCTCACTGTCCGCGAGGTGGTGCTGACCGGTATCACCGCGACGATCGACCTGCCGATGCGCTGGACACCCACCGATGAGGAGCGGCACCGCGCCGACGCGATGCTGGCGGCGGTGGGCCTTTCGCACAAGGCTGACGCCGTGTGGCCGACCCTGTCACAGGGCGAGCGGGGCAGGACTTTGATTGCGAGGGCCCTGATTTCGGATCCTCGGCTGCTGTTGCTCGACGAGCCGAGCACCGGACTCGACGTCGCCGCGCGCGAACAACTGCTCGAGACGATGGATTCGCTCGACGACACCCACCCTGAGGTGGCGTCGATCCTGGTGACCCACCACCTCGAGGAACTGCCCACCACGACGACGCATGCGCTGCTGATCGCCGAGGGTCGCACGGTGGCCAGCGGCCGGGCCCGCGAGACGGTGACAACCGACAACGTCACCGAGGCATTCGCACATCCGGTGACCGTCGGCTACGAGGACGGCCGCTGGACGGCCCGAGCCAAAAATTCGGGGGCCATCCGCATCATCGACGTCTAGGTCGTCAGGTGTTCGGCGAACCAGTCGCCGGCAAGGGCGGCCACGCGCTCCAGCGCCCCCGGTTCCTCGAACAAATGGGTGGCGCCGGGGATCACCTCGATGCGGTGGGGCGCCGCCAGGTCGCGGCTGGCGATTTCGTTGGCCTCGAGAATTCGGGGATCACGGCCGCCGACGATCATCAGCGTCGGCGCCGTCACGTCGCGCAGCGCGTCGCCGGCCAGATCCGGGCGGCCGCCCCGGGACACCACCGCACGCACCGATTCGTCGCCGGCGGCGGCGATGAGCGCGGCCGCGGCACCGGTGCTGGCGCCGAACAGGCCTACCGGGAGGCCTCGCACTGCGTCGTGCGCGCGCATGCGGTCGAGAGCCGACAGCACACGGTCGGCCAGCAGCCCGATATCGAACCGCAGTTCGCGGGTGCGCAGGTCGGTCTGCTCTTCCTCCTCGGTCAGCAGGTCGATCAGCAGCGTGGCGAACCCCTTGTCCCGCAGCACCTGTGCAACCAATCGGTTGCGCGGGCTGAACCGCGAACTGCCGGTCCCGTGCGCGAAGACGACAAGACCGTTCGCGTTCGGCGGGACTTCGAGGTCGCCGAGCAACTCGGCCATACCAGTGGATTGACGCCCGCCGGTACCCATCAAACATCGCCCACTGTGCAGCCATGACGGTCGAGCTTTCCTGCGGCCGGCCACGAGGTCCCGATTTCTGCGACATGGCGATTCTGGCCGAAACACTGGGCTGTTCGCGGGTGTGGATCTTCGACTCCACGCCGCTGTGGGAGGACCCGTTCGTCCACCTGGCGCTGGCCGCACAGCGGACGTCGCGCGTCGGTCTGGGTACCGCTGTGCTGATTCCGACCGAACGATCCGCGATGGCGATGGCGTCCGCGATCGCGGCGGTCGACCGCCTTTCAGACGGCCGCTTCCGCGCGTGTTTCGGCACCGGCGCCACCGCGCGACGCACCATGGGGCAGCGACCGATGACGCTGCGCGTCCTCGAGAGCTATGTGACCGCCGTCCGGGGTCTGCTCGCCGGCGCCACGGTCACCATCGACGGTAAGCCGGCTCGGATGCTTCACGTCGACGGTATGACGGCGACACGACCCGTCGAGGTCGAGATCCGGCTGAGTGTGTTCGGCCCGCGCGGAATACAACTCGCCGGCAATATCGCGGATGGAATCATCGGCGCGCCGACGCCGCACCCGTTACCCGTCGCGACGCTGATGGCGGGCACGGTCCTGGAGCCCGGCGAGGATGCCGACAGCGACCGGGTGCCTGAAGCCGTGGACGCGATGCCGGGCGGGCAGGCCTGGCGAGAAGCCCTCGAGCGGCTCGCCCCACCCGGTGAGCGTCATCTGCTGACGTACGAGGGACACGTCACGCACCTCACCGATCAACTGGCCTGGCTCGGCGAAAACGTTGTGCGGGAAGTGATTTACACGCCGAGCGGCCCGAATGTCGCCCGCGAGCTGAAGGCCTTCGTCGCCGTCTGCGCCTAGAGTGTTGAGGGACCGATGAACTCGACGCCCGCGCGGATCGCCGGGCGATGCCGAAGAATTCGGTAGTGCGCCAGCCGGCCGAGGCCCTTGGTGGTCATCAACCGCGCGCCCGGCCAAGACGCGACGACGCGCTGGCTCGTCTCGTAGGGCGTATCCGGGTCATCCGGATCATGGATGAGCAGCAGCGGCGGGTAACCGGTGCGGGCGCCGACGACGGTCATGTTGGTTTCGTACAGCGGCATCTCGATGCGGCGCTCGAGGCCGCGGTGCAGTCCGGCGCGGATACGGGGGCCGAAGCCGTGGCGTTTGGCGAAATAGTCGAGATAGAGCGGGAATTCGCCCATCGGCGCGAGGTACACCAGCCGCTCGACTTTCGCGCCATAGGCGATCGCGAACGTCGTTGCGTTCGCGCCGAGGGAGTGGGCGACGACCGCGCGGGCCGGCCCGTGTTCGCGGATCATGGCCCCGACCGCGTGTGCGCATTCGATGGCCGTGGTGCGCCCGGGCTTGAGTGCGCCCGCTTCGGACTCGTTGTGGCTGGGCAGGTCGAACGCGATCACCCGGTGACCGGATTCGATGAGCGGTTTGACGAACATGCCCAGGTGTGGGCGCCGCCCGCCCCAGCCGTGCACCAGATATACCGGGGGCCCCTCGCCCCACGATTCACCCACGACCCGGTAACCATTCCAGCGCGCTTCGATCGGCTCGCCTGGCGTGACGCCGGGCGGCATGCGCAGGTTCGACTCCATGACCGGCGGGGTGCACCACAGTTCGACCGCCCACCGCGACCCGATGCCGGGCGCGAAGCGCTCCAGCCACCAGAACGCCCGGCGGACACGCGGGTCGACGGGCGGCTCGATGCCCGATCCCTCTAGTTCGACGGCGACGGCACGGTCTGCTTCGGTCACGCGGGCCCCATCAACAGGTCGGCCTCGAAGCAGGTGTGGTCGCCCGTGTGACAGGCCGCGCCGACCTGATCGACCTCCAGCAGCACGGTGTCGCCGTCGCAGTCCAGCCGGACCGAGTGCACGTACTGGGTGTGGCCCGACGTCTCGCCTTTCACCCAGTGCTGTTGCCGCGACCGCGAATAGTAGGTCGCCCGACGAGTTTCCAGTGTGCGGGCCAACGCGATGTCGTCCATCCACGCCACCATCAGCACCTGTCCGGTGCCCCGCTCCTGCACGACGGCGGTGATCAATCCGTTGGCGTCGCGTTTGAGTCGCGACGCGATGCCGGCGTCGAGAGTCATCGAACGGTTATCCCTTTCGCGGCCATGGCCGCCTTCACCTGGCCGATGGTGAGCTCGCGGAAGTGGAACACGCTGGCGGCCAGCACGGCATCGGCTCCGGCGACGACGGCGGGCGCGAAATGTTCGGGCGCACCGGCGCCTCCGCTGGCGATCACCGGGACGTTGACGGCCCCGCGCACCGCCTCGATCATCGGCAGATCGAAACCCGCCTTGGTGCCGTCGAAGTCCATGGAGTTCAGCAGGATCTCGCCGACACCGAGTTCGGCTCCGCGGGTGGCCCACTCGACGGCGTCGATTCCGGTGCCGCGCCGCCCGCCGTGTGTGGTGACCTCCCACCCCGACGGTGTCGGCTCCTGATCCTGTGGCACGGTGCGGGCGTCGACCGACAGCACGATGCACTGGGATCCGAACTGGCGCGCCAACTCGGCGAGCAGTTCGGGTCGGGCGATCGCCGCGGTGTTGACGGCGACTTTGTCCGCACCCGCGCGCAGCAGCACGTCGACATCGGCGACCGAGCGCACCCCGCCGCCTACCGTCAACGGGATGAACACCTGCTCGGCGGTCCGCTTCACGACCTCCAGCATGGTGGCCCGCCCCGAGGAGGACGCGGTGACGTCGAGGAACGTCAGTTCGTCGGCGCCCTCGGTGTCGTAGGCCGCCGCCAACTCCACCGGATCGCCTGCGTCGCGGAGGTTTTCGAAGTTGACGCCCTTGACCACCCGGCCGTCGTCGACGTCCAGGCACGGGATGATCCGCACGGCCAGATCCTTCGCTTCCATCAGAAGTCCCCGGGATCGCCGACCGCGCGCAGCAGATCCAGCAGCTGGCCGTGCACGCCGGGCACACCGGCAAGCACCGATGGCGAGTCCACGGTCCAGTCGGCGCCGGCGAGGTCGGTCACGACGCCACCGGCCGCGCGGATCAACGCCACACCCGCGGCGTGGTCCCACACGTGGCCACCGAAACTGATTGCCCCGCCGAGAATTCCAGCCGCCGTGTACGCGAGGTCGATGCCGGTGGCACCGTGCATGCGCATCCGCGAGCACTCGCGGCTCAGGCTTTCGATCACGGCCAATCGGTAGCGCCCGGGCACCCTGCCGCGGGAGTCGACATTGAACGTGCTGACCCCGACGACGGAGTCCGACAGGTCCGCGGGTTTCAACGCGGATTGCTCGACACCGTTGCTGCGCAACGGCCCACCGACGACACCGGTGAACCGCTCACCGGTGAACGGCACCCACGTCAACCCGGCGACCGGTTCCCCGTCGCGCAACAGCCCGAGCAGTATCGCGGCCATCGGCGAGCCCGCAGCGTAGTTGAATGTGCCGTCGATCGGGTCGAGCACCCACACCAGCGGCGAATTCAGGTCCGCGCCGCCGAACTCCTCACCGTGGACCTCGACTCCTGTTCTACTGGTGAGCGCCTCGACCACCTGGCGTTCGATCGCGAGGTCCACCTCAGTGGCGAAGTCGTTGCCCTTCTTCTGCACGGCCGAATCGGCGCGGTGCCCCTCGATGAACGGTTTGGCGGCGTCTTCGAGGATCTGCGCAGCCTCGGCGACCAGTGCGTCGAGATCGGCCACGTCCAGCGCCATCTACCGCTCCACCGCGGCCAGCGCTTCCGGCAGCGTGAATCGTCCGGCGTACAATGCTTTTCCGACGATCGCACCCTCGACACCGCGGTCGGTCAGCGTGGCGATCGCCCGCAGGTCGTCGAGGCTCGACACCCCACCGGACGCGATGACCGGGGCGTCCGTACGTTCGCTCACCTTCGAGAGCAGTTCGAGGTTCGGCCCGTTGAGGGTGCCATCCTTGGTTACATCGGTGACGACGAAACGCGAACAACCTTGTCGGTCAAGCCGTTCCAGCACCTCCCACAGATCGCCTCCGTCTGTCTCCCATCCGCGGCCGCGCAGCCGGTGGTCGCCGTCGATGATCTTCACGTCCAGCCCGACGGCCACCTTCTCGCCGTGCTCGGCGATCGCCCTGGCGCACCAGTCGGGGTTTTCCAGCGCCGCGGTGCCGAGGTTCACCCGCGCGCAGCCGGTCGCCAGCGCCGCCGACAGCGAGTCGTCATCGCGGATGCCGCCGGACAACTCGACGGCCACGTCCAATTTGCCGACCACCTCGGCGAGCAGCTCGCGGTTGCTGCCCCGGCCGAACGCAGCGTCGAGGTCGACGAGGTGGATCCACTCGGCGCCGTCGCGCTGCCAGGTCAGCGCGGCCTCCAGCGCCGAGCCGTACTCGGTCTCGCTGCCCGCCCGGCCTTGCACCAGACGCACAGCGCGGCCCTCGACCACGTCGACGGCGGGAAGAAGAATCAATCGCTGCGGCACGTCGGTCAACCTAATGCCTTCACCCAGTTGGCGAGCAACGCGGCACCCGCGTCGCCGCTCTTCTCCGGGTGGAACTGCGTCGCCGACAGCGGCCCGTCCTCGACTGCGGCCAGAAACGGCACATGATGGGTCGCCCACGTCAACTTCGCCGCCGGGTCCCCTTCCCACTGCTGGGCGGCATACGAATGCACGAAGTAGAACCGCGTGCCCGGGTCCATTCCGGCGAAGAGCATGCTGCCTTGGGGCGCGTCGACGACATTCCAGCCCATGTGCGGGATCACCGGCGCATCGAGTCGCACCACGGCGCCCGGCCACTGACCGCAACCGGTGGACTCCACACCGAACTCCACGCCGCGGGCGAACAGGATCTGCATGCCGACGCAGACGCCGAGCACCGGACGGCCCGCGGCCACCCGGTCGGCGATCAGCTTCGCACCGTCGATCTTGCGCAGACCCGCCATGCACGCCTCGAACGCGCCGACCCCGGGGACCACGAGGCCGTCGGCGGTCATCGCGGCATCGGCGTCGTCGGTCACGGTGACGTCGGCGCCGACCCGTTCCAGCGCGCGTTGGGCGGACCTCAGGTTCCCCGAGCCGTAGTCCAGGATGACGACTTTCGGCGAAATCCCGGTCACAGCGTGCCCTTGGTCGACGGCACGCCGCTGACTCGCGGGTCGTACTCGACGGCCTGCCGCAGTGCGCGGGCGACGGCCTTGTACTGAGCTTCGGTGATGTGGTGCGGGTCGCGACCGTAGAGAGTGCGCACGTGCAGGGCGATGCGCGCGTTCATCGCCAGCGTCTCGAACACGTGCCGGTTGACGACGGTGTGGTACGGCGCCTGCGAGCCGGCGATCGTGAAGCGCAGCATGTGGTCCGGTTCGCCGCTGTGCACGCAGTACGGCCGGCCCGACACGTCGACCGCGGCGTGCGCGAGCGTCTCGTCCATCGGGATCCACGCGTCGCCGAACCGGCGGATGCCCTTCTTGTCGCCCAGCGCCTGCCCCAACGCCTGCCCCAGCACGATCGCGGTGTCCTCGATCGTGTGGTGGCCCTCGATCTCGAGGTCACCCTTGGCGCGCACCGTCAGGTCGAAGCTCGCGTGACTGCCCAGCGCGGTGAGCATGTGGTCGAAGAACGGAACACCGGTGTCGACCTGCACCCGACCGGTGCCGTCGAGGTCGAGTTCGACGACGATGTCGGACTCCTTGGTCTTGCGCTCGATCGTCGCGCGGCGCGGTTCGGTCACGATGCTCCTACAGGGGTCAGTTCGGTAGCGGCCAGGCGGGCGCTGGCGGCCAGCAGCGCGTCGTTCTCTTCTGCCAAACCGGTGGTGGCGCGCAGATAACCGGGAATACCGACGTCGCGGATCAGAATGCCCGCCTCGAGGTAGCGTTTCCACGTGGCGGGCGCGTCGGCGAATTCGCCGAACAGCACGAAGTTTGCGTCGCTGTCGATCACCCGAAACCCCATGTCGGACAACTCCGCTGAGACGCGGTTGCGTTCGGCGATGAGGGTGGCGACGCTGCCGAGCGTGTCATCGGCGTGCCGCAGCGCGGCACGCGCGGCGGCCTGGGTCACCGACGACAGGTGGTAGGGCAACCGGACCAGCAGCATCGCCTCGATGACCGCGGGCGCGGCGATCAGATAACCCAGCCGGCCACCGGCGAATGCGAACGCCTTGCTCATCGTGCGGGTGACGACGAGCTTGGTCGGGTACTGGTCGATGAGGTGCGCCGCGCTTGGCTGCGACGAGAACTCGCCATACGCCTCGTCGAGGATGAGGATGCCGGTGCTCATCGCCTCGAGCAGCCGACGCAGGTCGTCGAGCGGAACGCTCTGTCCCGACGGATTGTTCGGGCTTGCGACGAACACGATGTCCGGGCTGCGCTCGGTGACGGCCGCGACGGCGACGTCGATGTCGATGCTGAAGTCGCCGGCCCGGTTGGCCACCAGCCATGCGGTCTGGGTGCCGTCGGCGATGATCGGATGCATCGAGTAGGAGGGCACGAACCCGATCGCGCTGCGGCCGGGCCCACCGAAGGCCTGCAGGAGTTGCTGCAGTATTTCATTGGAACCGTTTGCCGCCCAGACATTCTCGACGCCAAGACGGGTTCGGGTCTGCGTCGACAGGTAGGTTGCCAGGTCGGTGCGCAGCGCCACCGCGTCACGATCCGGGTAGCGGTGCAGGTCGCCGGCGACCGCAGCGACCGACGCCGTCACGTCGTCGATGAGCGCCTGCGTCGGCGGGTGCGGGTTCTCGTTGGTGTTCAACCGAACCGGGACATCCAATTGCGGTGCACCGTAGGGCGATTTGCCACGCAAGTCCGCACGCAACGGAAGATCGTCGAGCGTCACGCCGGCACCGGGCACGTCAGTGGGCGTCACCGTTCGAACCTCCGCCGCACCGCTTCGCCGTGGGCGGGCAGGTTCTCGGCCTCGGCCAGTGTGATGACGTAACCGGACACGTCTTTGAGCGCGGCCTCGTCGTAGTCGACGACGTGGATGCCGCGCAGGAAGGTCTGCACCGACAACCCGCTCGAGTGCCGGGCACAGCCCGCCGTCGGCAGCACGTGGTTGGACCCCGCGCAGTAGTCGCCGAGGCTGACCGGCGCGTACGGGCCGACGAAAATCGCCCCCGCCGAGCGGATCTGGCCGGCGACTTCGCGCGCATCGACGGTTTGGATCTCGAGATGTTCGGCGGCGTATGCGTTGACCGTGCGAATGCCCGCCTCGAGGTCGTCGACGAGCACCGTCGCCGATTGTCTTCCGCTCAGCGCCGCGGTCACCCGCTCGCGGTGCACCGTGGTCTGCAGCTGTTTGGCCAGCTCACGGTCGGTCGCGTCGGCCAACTCGACACTCGGCGTGACCAACACGCTGGCGGCCATCTCGTCGTGTTCGGCCTGGCTGATCAGGTCGGCCGCGACATGGACGGGGTCGGCGGTGTGGTCGGCCAGGATCGCGATCTCGGTGGGGCCGGCCTCGGCGTCGATGCCCACCTGCGACCGGCAGATCCGCTTCGCGGCGGTCACGTAGATGTTGCCCGGCCCGGTGATCATGTCGACGGGCGCGAGCTCGGCGCCGTCGGTGTCAGTGCCGCCGTACGCCAGCAGCGCGATGGACTGCGCCCCGCCGACCGCCCACACCTCGTCGACGCCCAGCAGCGCTGCGGCGGCAAGAATCGTCGGATGAGGCAGCCCGCCGAAGTCGGCCTGCGGCGGGCTGGCGATCACCAGCGAGTCCACCCCCGCGGTCTGGGCGGGCACCACGTTCATCACCACGCTCGACGGGTAGACCGCGTTACCGCCGGGCACATACAGCCCGACCCGCTCCACCGGCACCCAGCGCTCGGTGACCGTCGCTCCGGGCGCCAGCGTCGTCGTGCTGTCGAGGCGGCGCTGGTCGGCGTGCACGGCGCGGGCCCGCTCGATCGCGACCTCCAACGCGGCACGGATGTCGGCGCCCAGGGCCGTCAGCGCCGCGGCCAGGCGATCAGGCGGCACGCGGACCTGCACAGGGCGCACCCCGTCGAACGTTTCGGTGTATTCCAGCGCTGCGTGCGCGCCGCGCTCGGCGACCGCGTCGACGATCGGGCGCACCCGGGGAACCACCGCGTCCACGTCGACCCCGCCACGCGGCAGGGCGGCCCGCAACCGTGCGGCGGACAGTGGCGCGCCGCGCAAGTCGATGCGGGCGATCGGCCCCGGCGATAGATTCACGCTGTCCATTCTCCCAGAGCAGTCCAAATCGGTTATGGAGGCGCCATGAGAGCCAGCGAGCACCCCAACAACGCGCCGGGGGTGCCCATGCTCTTTCCACCCTGGTTCGAGAACTTCCAGGTCAAGTACTTGAACCGGATGATCAGGCCGTTCTCCCGGTTCACGCCGGGATTGTCGACGATCAAGCACCGCGGCCGCACGTCCGGTAAGCCGTACGAGACCATCGTCACGGCCTACCGCAAGGACGATCTCGTCGCTATCGCGCTCGCACACGGGAAAACGAATTGGGTGAAGAACGTGCTGGCCGCGGGCGAAGCGGAGCTCAGGCTGGGGCGTCGCGACCTGCACCTCGTCAACCCCAGGATCATCCCCGCGGGTGGCAGCGCCGAGGGGTTGCCCAGGATGGCTCGGCTGCAGCTCGGCCGGGTGGCGTTCTTCGTCGCGCATGTCGCCTGATTCTTGAGCGACCTTTCTACTATTCTTGCGGGATGCCTCGCCCCGACCACAGCCGAACCGCGCTGATCGACAGTGCGGCCCTGCTGTTCCGCAGGCAGGGGTACGCCGCGACCGGGGTCAACCAGATTCTCGAGGTCGCCGACGTCAAGCCGGGGTCGCTGTATCACCACTTTCCGGAGGGCAAGCAACAGTTGGCGGCCGCGGTGGTCCAGCGGGTCGGCGCCGACGTCGAAGAACAACTTCGCGCACTGCTCGGCGCGGGTTCTCCGGTGCCGGACCTCATCGACGGCTGGATCGATCAGATGGCCGCCGGGCTGATCTGCGACCAGCGCGACGGGTGTCCCATCGAGCCGATCGCCACCGAATCGGTCAACGCCAGTGCACAGGTCCGCGAAGCGTCGGCCACGGTGTTCGCCGGCTGGCGCACGGCCATCGCGGACCGGCTGCGTGCCGAGGGATGGCCACCGCCCGACGCCGAGCGCACCGCACTGGCCCTGATCGCGCTCATCGAAGGCGCGTTGATCCTCGCCCGGATCGCGGGTGACACGGCCGCACTCGACGCCGCCAAAGTCGCGGCCCGGACGTTGCTGGACCGATAGCTACTTGCAGAGCGCGGTGATGGCTTTGTTCTCGGCGTCGGCGTCGGCCAGCCGCTTCGCTTGCGCCGGATCGTCGTTCGGCACCCCCGCGGTGGCGTGGGCGCCGATGTCCATCAGGCTGTTCGCGAACTGGAGAACCTTGTCGGCGAGCTCCGGTGGGGTGGCGGGGTCCAGCCGCTGCAGCAGGTACTGACCGCCGTCGTACAGCGAGATTCGCGCATTGGCGGCGACCGCCTGGGCGCCGGTGACGTCCTGCGCCCCGCCTTCGGGTCGCAGGTTCGTGTTGAGAGAAACGCCTTTTCGGACGACGTCGGCCGCCGCGCACACCGTGGCCTTGGCATCGGCGATCTGGGCGGCGTCGTACTCCTCGGAGCGGTTCGTCTCGTACAGCGTCCACCCCGAGACGGCCAAGGCAGCGACGGCGATGACCAGGCTGACGATGGTCAGCAACATGAGACGGCGCGACGAATCCTCATCCACGCGACCGATGGTAGTGGTCGCTACAGGTCGAGCCCGATGTCGAGCACCCGCACCGAGTGGGTGAGCGCGCCGACCGCCAGGTAGTCCACACCGGTGCCCGCGTACTCGGCCGCGCTGTCGAGTGAGAGGCCGCCCGACGATTCCAACTTCGTCCCCGGCGACCGGGAATCGCGGCGCTGCACCGCTATCTGCGTCTGCCACACCGGAAAGTTGTCCAGCAGCACGAGTGCCCCCGGCCCCAGATTTTCGGCCAGTACTTCGTCGAGTTGCTCAAGTGAGTCCACCTCGACTTCGCAGTCGATGTCCGGCGCGGCGGCGCGCACCGCACGCAGCGCCGCCACCACCGAACCTGCGGCCGCGACGTGGTTGTCCTTGATCAGCGCCGCGTCGCCCAGCCCCATCCGGTGGTTGACGCCGCCGCCGACGCGCACCGCGTACTTCTGCAGCGCCCGCAGGCCGGGCAGCGTCTTGCGGGTATCGCGAATCTTCGTCGCCGTCCCGGAGACCGCCTCCACCCACGCCGCGGTCGCGGTCGCGATACCCGAGAGATGACAGACCAGGTTCAGGGTCGTGCGCTCGGCCGTCAGCAGTCCCGCAGTGGGCGCTTCGACGGTCAGCACGGTGCCGCCCGGTTCGAGCCGCGCGCCGTCGTCGACGCGATGCTTGATCAGATAACCGTCGGGGCCGAGCACCTCGTCGAGGGCCAGCAGTGCGATGTCCACGCCGGCGATCACCCCGGCCTCGCGGGCCACCATCGACGCCGTTGTCCGCGCGTCCGGTGGCACCGTCGCGAGCGTGGTGACGTCAGGCCCGTAGCGCAGATCTTCTTCCAGCCCGCGCGCGATCACCCTGCGAGCCTCGGCGAGTTCGTCGGCGGTCAGCTCCATCAGCAGCACGCCCCGGCCTCGACGAGGTTGCGCGACATCGCGGGATCGGTGCCGGGGTAGTCGCGCCGGTGGTGGCAACCGCGGGATTCGGTCCGGGCCAGCGCGGCCGCCGCGACCGCTCCCGCAGCGGTCGTCAACGCCACGTCCTCGAAGTCGGCCCGTGAGCCGATCACCCGTGGCGGCGCGGCGTCCAGTTCCGCGGCCAGTGCGAGCAGGCCGTCGCCGTCGCGCACCACACCGGCGTTCCCGGTCATCGCCCGCTGCAGACCGGTCCGCGGCAGGGCTCGCCGCACGGCTGGCTCCGGTGGCCGTGCCGTCACCGGTCCGGCGGCCAAAGCGTATGCCGCCGCAGCCTTTCCGGCCCGGCCACCGACGACGAGCCCTTCGAGCAGGCTGTTGGATGCCAACCGGTTCGCGCCGTGCATCCCCGTGCGCGCGACCTCCCCCGCGGCGAACAGCCCCGCGATGTCGGTACGTCCGTGCACATCGGTGACGACGCCGCCGCAGCTGTAGTGCGCGCCGGGCAGCACGGGAATCGCCTCGACGGTGGGATCGATGCCCGCCGCTGCGCATGCCGCGGTCACCGTCGGGAACCGCTTCGCGAAATCCTCGATCCGCCGGGCGTCGAGGAACACACACGGCGCGCCGGTCTCCTCGAGGCGGGCGTGGATCGCCGCGGCCACCACGTCCCGCGGCGCCAGGTCGCCCATCGGATGGATGCCGTCGGTGACCGAACGGCCCTGTGAGTCAACGAGTATCGCGCCCTCGCCGCGGACGGCCTCGGTGATGAGCGGCCGCCTACCGGCGTTGCGACCGTCGAACAACATGGTCGGATGGAACTGGATGAACTCGATGTCGCTGACCGGCAGGCCGGCCCACATCGCCAGCGCGACACCGTCTCCCGTCGACCCGACGGGGTTCGTGGTGGCCGAGTAGAGATGGCCCAGTCCCCCGGTCGCGAGAATCACCGACGGCGCGTGCACCACCCCGAGACCGTCCTCGTTGAGCACCAGCACTCCGGAGACGGCCCCGGCCTCGTGCAGTATCTCGACCGCGACGTGGTTGTGGCGGATGTCCAGTGTGGCGGCCGCGGTGTTGAGGGCTCGCTGCACCTCCGCGCCGGTTGCGTCGCCACCCGCGTGAATGATCCGGCGTCGCGAATGGCCGCCCTCGCGGGTCAGCGCCCAAGACCCCGGCGCCGCCTCGTCGAAGCTCGCCCCGTCGGCCACCAGGTCGAGGACCGCGCGATAACCGTCGGCCACGATCGAGCGCACCGCCTCGGGATCACACAACCCCGCGCCGGCGGCCAGCGTGTCGGCCACGTGCGCCTCGATCGAGTCGCCGTCCTCCCGCAGAGTGTCCGGCAGCACCACGGCGATCCCGCCCTGGGCGTAGAACGTTGCGGTGTCACCGGTCTTGCTGAGCACCATGACTTTTCGGCCGCGGCGGTGCGCCGCGAGCGCGGCTACCAGGCCCGCCACACCGGTACCGATCACCACGACGTCGGCCCGCTGCTGCCATTGACCGGACCACCGTCCGGAACCGCAGGCGAGGGGGCGCGTCATTCTCCGCCGCCGGGCTGACCGATCGCGATCATGCGCTGCACGCTGGCCCGGGCCAGGCGTGCGGTCTCGGGGTCGACGTCGACCTCGTCCCTGCCCTCCACCAGACACCGCAGCAGCGCGGCGGGGGTGATCATCTTCATGAACTTGCACGAGGCACGGTCATTGACCGCCATGAACTCGACGCCCGGTGCGGCACGGCGTAATTGATGCAGCATGCCGACCTCGGTGGCCACCAGCACCTGTCGCGCCCCGGTCTCGCGCGCGGCGTCGAGCATCCCGCCGGTGGACAGGATCTTGACCCGGTCCTCGGGGAAAGCGCCCTCGCCGGCGAGGTACAACGCCGATGTGGCGCAACCGCATTCAGGATGGACGAACAATTCGGCGTCGGGGTGGGTACGGGCCTGGTCGGCCAGCTCGTCGCCGTTGATACCGGCGTGCACGTGGCATTCGCCGGCCCACACGTGCAGGTTCTTGCGGCCGGTGACGCGCCGGACATGTGCGCCGAGGAACTGGTCCGGGCAGAACAGCACCTCGCGGTCCTCGGGGATGGACGCCACCACCTCGACGGCGTTCGACGAGGTGCAGCAGATGTCGGTCTCGGCCTTCACCGCCGCGGTGGTGTTCACGTAGGAGACCACGACGGCTCCGGGATGCTCGACCTTCCACGCCCGCAGCTCGTCGGCGGTGATGGAGTCGGCGAGCGAGCAGCCTGCCCGCTGGTCCGGGATCAACACGGTTTTGTCCGGGGACAGGATCTTGGCCGTCTCGGCCATGAAGTGCACGCCGCAGAACACGATGGTGTCCTCGGGCACATCGGCCGCGATTCGCGACAGCGCCAGCGAGTCACCGACGTGATCGGCTACATCCTGAATCGCGGGTAGCTGGTAGTTGTGCGCCAACAGCGTCGCGCCTCGCAGGTCGGCGAGGCGGCGCACCTCGGCGGCCCACTGCTCATCGCCGTCGACGCCGGAAAAGCCGGTCGGACCATCGACGATCCGGCTCGACAGATGGTCTGCGGGCATCCGGTCGAGAACCGTCATGGCCGCCTCCTTCGTCAGAATCGAGTTTTCGACTTACAATCGAAAACATGGATCATATTAGCACCGCGCATGAGGTGCTCGCCGCGGTGTTCCAGGTTCGGGAGGCCGCCAACGGCAAACCGGCACTTCACGTGCTGTTGTGGCAGCGGGCACTCGAACCGCAGCGCGGGAAGTGGTCGCTGCCCGGTGGACGACTCGGCGCCGACGAGGACCTGACCAGCTCCGTGCGCCGCCAGCTGGCCGAGAAGGTGGATCTTCGTGAGCTTGCTCACCTCGAACAGCTCGCAATCTTCTCCGATCCGAAGCGGGTCCCCGGTGTTCGGACGATCGCGTCGACCTTTCTGGGGCTGGTGCCCTCCCCCGCGACCCCCGAGCTGCCGCCGGACACCCGTTGGCATCCGGTGAGCGACCTGCCGCCGATGGCGTTCGACCACGGCACCATGGTCGAACACGCCCGCACCAGGCTCGTCGCCAAGCTCTCTTACACCAATATCGGATTTGCGTTGGCGCCAACGGAATTCGCGCTGTCGGCATTGAGAGACATCTACAGTGCCGCGCTCGGCCACCACGTCGACGCGACAAATCTGCAACGCGTGCTCGAACGCCGACACGTCATCACTCGCACGGGCACCACCGCGCGGTCCGGTCGCAGCGGGGGCCGCCCGGCGGCGTTGTACCGGTTCACCGAGGCGCGCTACCGCGTGACCGACGAATTCGCCGCACTGCGCCCGCCCGGGTGAGTCGACTGGATTCTTAACGCTCTCTTAAGCAAGAATGGCCGAATGTCTCTGGGCAATGCCGCACCAGCATCGGGCGCCGAGTGGATCGGCTACGTACCCCACGAAGACCTGTCCCGCGGCGTCCGCCCGCAACTGCCCGCCGACGACCCGTTCTACGAACCACCTAGCGGTTTCCAGCACGCCGAACCAGGCACGATCCTGCGCAGCCGCGACGTCGAGCTGGCTTTTCTCGGGCTCGTCCCGCAGAAGTTCACCGCCACGCAGCTGCTCTACCGCACCACGGACATGAACGGAGCGCCGGAAGCCACCGTCACCACGGTGATCGTGCCGACCGAGCGCACCAACCGTGACGTGATCCCGGTCATCTCCTACCAGTGCGCGATCGACGCGGTGACCTCGCGCTGCTTCCCGTCCTATGCGCTGCGCCGCAAGGCGGTCGCCCCCGGTGCGCTCGCACAGTTCGAGTTCCTCCTGATCGCCGCTGCCCTCGCCGAGGGCTGGGCGGTCTCGGTGCCCGACCACGAGGGTCCGCTCGGTTCGTGGGGCACCCCGTACGAGCCCGGCTACCGGATCCTCGACGGCCTGCGCGCGGCCGTCAGCTGCGAGCGCCTCGGACTCGACGAATCTGCACCGATCGGGCTCTGGGGGTATTCCGGCGGCGGGCTGGCCTCGGCTTGGGCGGCCGAGATGCACAACCAGTACGCCCCCGAACTCGACATCGTCGGGGCGGTCCTCGGTTCCCCCGTCGCCGACCTCGGCCAGGCCTACCGCCGGCTCAACGGCAGTTTGTACTCAGGGCTGCCCGCGATGGTGGTCGCGGCGTTGACCCACGTCTATCCGGAACTCGACCGGGTCATCCAGAAACACGCGACCGAGGCGGGCAAGGCCATGCTGCTGCGGATCGAGAACATGACGACCGCGCACGCGGTATTGCGGTTCGCCGGTATGGACATGGGCAAGCTCGTCGACCGGCCGCTCAACGAGATTCTGGACATGCCCGAGGTCAAGCACATCTTCGACAGCACCAAGTTGGGCACCGCGGTGCCGACCCCGCCCGTGCTGATCGTGCAGGCCGTCCACGACAAGATCGTCTCCGTCGACGACATCGACGAGCTCAGCGAGATCTACCGCTCCGGCGGCGCGTCGGTCACCTACCACCGCGACCTGTTCAGCGAGCACATGCTGCTGCACCCGATGTCGGCGCCGATGGCGCTGCGCTGGCTGATCGACCGGTTCGACGGCAAGCCGGTGTCCGAGCATCTGGTCCGCACGACCTGGCCGACGCTGCTGAACCCGATGACCTACCTCGGAATGACGCGGCTGGTCAAGATAGCGCTCAAGGTGATGACGGGCCGGAAGGTGGAGCGCTCTCCGCTGTGACCGGCGGGACGAACGCCGGTACCTCGACCGGCGGCCAGGCGCCCAGATCGTCGCGCGCCGTGGAGACCGCGGTCAACGCGTAGACGAGCGCGGCGGCCGCGGCAGGGAACAGGATCGTCAACGCCGCCTGCACCGGGGTGTGCCCGAAGAACACCGGCGGCGCCTCGACGACGTAGTGCACGCGGTGTTCGGGCGTCACGGGCGCGGCGGCCACGTCGATCGTCCCGTAGCGCAGGTGCACGAGCAGCGCGCCCAGGCCGGCGGCCGTTCCCGCGGCCAGCATGCAGCCGGTCGCCAGCGCCGCAAGCGTCACCGGCCCGCGGTGCGCCCGCCACTGCCACACCAGCACCGCGGCGACGACGGCCATGACGCAGAGCATGCCGACCAGCAGGAATGCCGCGACGAAGAAGTGGTCACCCTCGTTGCCCAGGTAGGCGCGGACGCGATCACCGCCGCGCGTCAGCGCCACCACACCGTGGATCGGCGGTGCCAGCCACGACCACAGCGCCCCGACCAGTGCACCGGCCACCGCCAGCGCCGCCATCACGGTCAGCGCCGCGCGGACCCGCGAAATACGCGGAGCGGCAACATCATTCATCGTTGTTCCAGATCCTTCGAGTCGGTCACCCCGTGTCGCGAGCAGCTGGCGGACCAGCCGTCGGGCCGCACCTGAACGATCATCCGCCGACCGCACTCGGCGCAGTAGCGTGGCGGTTCCAGGCCCATGCTGGCGGCGGTGGGCACAGCGGTGCCGTCCGGTTCGCCGGTGTAGACGTTGAACGGCATGGGTTTTTACAGACCGGCTCAGAGAGTGGCGTTGAGCGCCTTGATCGGCATCTGCAGATCGTCGAGCAGTTCGAGGTCCGCCTCGGCCGGTCGCCCGAGCGTGGTCAGGTAATTGCCGACGATCACCGCGTTGATCCCGCCGAGGATGCCCTTCTTCGCCCCGAGGTCGCCCAGGGTGATCTCCCGCCCGCCCGCAAAGCGCAGCATCGTGCGCGGCAGCGCCAGCCGGAACGCGGCCACGGCCCTGAGCGCATCGGCCGCGGGCAGGACCTCCAGGTCGCCGAACGGGGTGCCGGGCCGCGGGTTGAGGAAGTTCAGCGGCACCTCGTGCGGGTCGAGTTCGGCGAGGTTGGCGGCGAACTCCGCGCGTTGCTCAAGCGTCTCGCCCATGCCGAGGATGCCGCCGCAGCACACCTCCATACCGGCCTCGCGGACCATCCGCAGGGTGTCCCAGCGTTCCTCCCAGGTGTGGGTGGTGACGACGTTGGTGAAGAACGACCGTGCGGTCTCGAGGTTGTGGTTGTAGCGGTGCACGCCCATGTCCGAGAGCCGCTCGACCTGTTCTTGGGTCAACATGCCGAGCGAGCACGCGATCTGGATGTCGACCTCGTTGCGGATCGCCTCGATGCCGGCGGCGACCTGGGACAGCAGTCGCTCGTCGGGTCCGCGCACGGCGGCGACGATGCAGAACTCGGTGGCGCCGGTCTTCGCGGTCTGCTTGGCAGCCTCCACCAGGCTCGGGATGTCCAGCCAGGCGCTGCGCACCGGAGACGTGAAAAGCCCTGACTGTGAACAGAAGTGGCAGTCCTCGGGGCAGCCGCCGGTCTTGAGGCTGATGATGCCTTCGACCTCGACGTCGGGTCCGCACCACTTCATCCGGACGTCGTGCGCGAGTTCCAGCAGCTCGTCGAGGCGGTCATCGGGCAACTGCAGCACCTGCAGCGTCTGATCCTGGTCGAGACCTTCACCGCGTTCGAGCACCTGCTCGCGCGCCACCGCCAGAATGTCGCTCACCTGGTCGTCCTCTCGTCACTTGAACGGTGTTCAGGTTAGGGTACTGGCGTGCAGCTTCACAAACGCGACGTGGTCGACGCGGCGACCGCCCTGCTGGACAGTTACGGCCTCGCCGATCTGACCATGCGACGGCTCGCGCGCGAGCTCGAGGTCTCCCCCGGCGCGCTGTACTGGCATTTCGCCAACAAGCAGGAATTGCTCGGTGCGGTCGCCGACCGCATTCTGAACGGTGTGGCGTCCGCGGCGGGGATCGTCGACGTGTGCAATCGGCTCAGGGATGCGCTGCTTTCGCACACCGACGGCGCCGAGTTGGTGTCGGCCAGCTTCGCCGCCGGACAGTCCGCTGCGATGGCACGCGTCCTGGCGCGACTGACCGATGCGGCGATCGACGCCGGCGTTGATCGGGAGCATGCCGAGTTGGCCGCCCGCACCGTCGTCTACTACGTCTTGGGCTTCACCGTCGACGAGCAGTCGCGCCTGCAGTGGGACGCCGCAGGCGCCGAGCTGCCCGACGAGCAATCGGCGCTGACCGACGACGCGACCGCCCGGTTCGGCTTCGGCGTCGCGTTACTCGTCAACGGCATTCGCGTCGCCGAGGTTGTCTCAAGTGGGACGCTTGCGGGCCTCGATAAGCGTCCGTGAGGAGTGCGCGACAAAGGGACCGTCCTGCTCGATCTGCCGATGGAGTTCGCGGAGCCGGTCGCGGTACCGCTCGACGGTGAAGTCCGGCACCATCCAGATCACCTTGCGTAGGAAGTACACGACCGCCCCGATATCGAAGAACTCCATCCGTAGCCGCTCCGTTTGGAGGTCCACAACCTCCAGACCCGCGGCCGCCGCTTCGGCGGCTTCGACATCGGGATGACGTTTCTTCGCCGCTTCCGGTTGGGGGCCGAGGAAGTACTCGATGAGTTCGAACGCGCTCGCGGGACCGACGTGCTGCGCGAAATAGACGCCCCCGGGCACCAGCACACGAGCGACCTCTGTCCACCACACGGTGGCTGGATGTCGACTCGTCACCAGATCGAACGAGTCGGAGGCGAACGGCAGCGGCGGCTCGTCGCGCGTCGCGACGACCACCACGCCACGCGGATGAAGCAGCCTGGTCGCTTTGGCGACATTCGGCGGCCATGACTCGGTGGCGGCCATGGTCTGCGGCAGGACGGCCGCCTCGGCGAGCAGCTCGCCGCCGCCGGTCTGGATGTCGAGCGCAGCGTTCGACTTGGCCAGCCGACGACTCATCAGGCGCTGATATCCCCACGACGGCCGTTGTTCAGTCGCCCGCCCGTCAAGCCAGGAGAAATCCCAGCCGGACACCGGCGCCGCTGCGGCTTCGGCGACAAGCTCCTCGAACGTCACGCGATCGGATGCTCCTGCTTCGTTTCGCCGTCCCAGCGGCGCAACCCGACGATGGAGCCCTTGATCTCGGCGGGCTTTCCCGCGATCCGCACCGCCCGGCCCATCTGCGCGGGCACCACCCGGCGCGCCAACGTCACGTGTGCCGTCCAGCCGTCCGGCGCCGCGTTGGCCATCGGTTCGGGATGCATGTGCGGCAGACAGAGCTTGTGCACCTCCGCATGCACCTCCAGCAACGCACCCGTCGGTACCACGAGGCGCGCGAGCACGGCCTTTGCGCGGCCGAAGAACAGCGGTGCGCCGATCCGGCACGGCATCGGAAACCGATCCGTCACCGACGAAAGCAACCCGTCCACCTCGGGGTCGATCCGCTGCGCGACGGTCAACGTGACGTGCGGGCGGCTCGCCGGCGCTTGACTCGGAATACCGTTCTCGCGCAGCTCGTCCCAGATGTGACGGATCGCCGCCTCGGTGTCCGGGTCGAAGACCAGCTCGACGGAATGCACCATTCGGCTACACCAGGCTTGCGATCCAGTCGGGGTCGAACGCCGAAGCGCTCATCGCCGCGAACTCCGCGGCCGTCATCGTCCCCGCACCTGCGGGCAGCACCGCGCGCACCGGCGCCAATCCGGCCAACGCGTCGCGGTTGCCCTGCTCGGCGACACCCGGATCCGACGGCCATGAACCGATCACCACGCCGGCGCATGAAAGTCCCTGCGCGTCAAGCGCTTCCAGCGTCAAGGCGGTGTGGTTCAGCGTGCCCAGGCCCGCCGCCACGACCACCAGCACCGGCGCGGCCAACTCGACGGCGAGGTCGCGCAGCGTCACTGCCTCGCCGATCTCGACGAGCAGCCCGCCGGCACCCTCGACCAACGTCAGCGGCGCGTTCACCGTCCGCACCGACGCCACCAGTTCGGCGCGCGTGGGTAACGCGAGTCCCGCCCGTTCGGCGGCCGCCCGCGGGGCCAGGGCTTCGGGATAGCGCCACCCACCGCGCAGGTCCGAGACGCCCGACAACCGGCCGACGTCGGCGAGGTCGTCGTCGCGCGGGCTTCCGGTCTGCACCGGTTTGCACACCGCGACGTCGATGCCGGCCAGCCGTGCACAGCACGCCAGCGCGGCGGTGGCGACCGTCTTACCGACGCCGGTGTCGGTGCCCGTGACGAAGAGCGTGCTCACCGGCGCGCGGTCGCCAGCACGTCACCGAGCACCTCACTCGCCACGCGCATTTCGTCGTCGGTCAGCGATGCCCGCGCCGTCAGCCGCAGCCTCGACGTGCCCGGTGGCACGGTCGGCGGCCGAAAACACCCAACGCGCACACCACGCTCCAGGCAGCCCACCGCCGCGCCGAAGGCCACCTCCGGCTCGCCGAGGATCACCGACACGACGGCCGACTCCGGCCGCTCGGGAACCGAGCAGATCGAGGCCAGCTCGGCGGCATGGTCGAGCACCGCCTGCGCGCGCCACGGCTCGGCGATCAGCACATCCAACGCCGCCCACGCCGCTCCGACCGCGGCGGGCGCCAGGCCGGTGTCGAAGATGAACGGCCGTGCAGCATCGATCAAATGATCGCGCACGGCCGCGGGACCCAGCACCACGCCGCCCTGGCTGCCCAGCGCCTTGGACAGGGTCGTGGTCATCACGATGTCGGGCGCCCCGGCCAGACCCAGTTCGTGCAGCAGGCCGCGGCCGCCGGCGCCCCGCACGCCGAGACCGTGGGCCTCGTCGACGAGCAGCAGCGCGCCGTGCCGTCGGCAGGCGTCGTGCAGCGCGCGCAGCGGGGCCAGGTCGCCGTCGGCGGAGAACACAGAATCCGTCAGCACGACGGCGCGCTTTTCATCCCGACCGGCCAGCGCTGCCTCCACCGCCGCGACGTCGCGGTGCGGGGTCACCGCGACGCGGGCCCGCGACAGCCGACACGCATCGACCAGGGAGGCGTGGGTGAGTGCGTCCGACACCAGCAGCGAGCCGGGGCCCGAAAGCGCCACCACCGCGCCCAGGTTCGCGGTGTAGCCCGACGAGAACACCAGTGCCGACTCGGCGCCGACGAAGTCCGCCAACGCCCGCTCGAAGCCCTCGTGAAGTTCGGTGTTGCCGGTGACGAGCCGACTTCCCGTCGACCCGGCGCCCCAGGTACGCAGTGCGCCGACACCACCGTCGATCACCGCCGGGTGCTGCGACAGGCCCAGGTAGTCGTTGGACGCTAGATCGAGTTCTGCGCCGACGGGTGGGCGCGCACGCAGGAACCGGCGCAGACCCGCCGTCCGCCGCTGGTGTTCGACGTCGTCGAGCCACGCCAACGGCGAAAGACCTGCGCGCGTCACCGGAGCTCCTCACGGACTTGAACGGTGTTCAGGTTAAGACACCGCCGCGCGCCTGCACAAATGCGGTTGCGGCACTCAGCCCTTCAACGGGTTGATCACATCCACCACCCGCGCGTGCGATCAACCCGTCAAGGCACGGGCGACCGCGACCATGCCAGAGCTGATCTGGTCGATCTCGGCGGGTGTGCAGATATACGGCGGCATCGCGTAGACGAGATTGCGGAACGGCCGCAGCCAGATGCCGTGCTCGAGCGCCGCGGGCGTGGCCACCCGCAGGTCCACCGGGCGCTCCATCTCGATCACCCCGATCGCGCCGAGCACCCGCACATCGGCCACGCCCGGCAGCGCCGCGGCACCCGACAGCCCGTCACGAAGACCTTGCGAAATTCGCCGCACCGACGACCGCCAGTCCTGCCCGAGCAGCACCTCGACCGAGGCCACGCCGACCGCGCACGCCAGCGCGTTGGCCATGAACGTCGGTCCGTGCATCAGCGCGCCGGGCTCGTGTGTGCTGATGGTGTCGGCGATCTCGCGCGAGCACAGGGTCGCGGCCAGCGTGATGTAGCCGCCGGTGAGCGCCTTGCCGACGCACATGATGTCCGGGCTGACGGCTGCGTGGTCGGCGGCGAAGAGTTCGCCGGTGCGGCCGAACCCGGTCGCGATCTCGTCGAAGATCAGCAGTACGTCGTGGCGGGAGCAGATGTCGCGCAGATCGGCGAGGTAACGCGGGTCGTGGAACCGCATCCCGCCCGCGCCCTGCACCACCGGCTCGACGATCACCGCGGCCAGTTCGTCGGCGTGGTCGGCCAACTGGTTCTCGAACGCCGAAACATAGGCGGCGTCGTAATCGCGCGGCACCGGCGGTGCGAACACCTGGCGGGCCAGCACTGAAGGTTCCTTGGTCCACAGCTCATGCATCCCGCCGTCCGGGTCGCACACGCTCATCGGGGTGAATGTGTCGCCGTGGTAGCCGCCGCGCCACGTCATCAGCCGGTGCTTGCCGCCCCTGCCCAGGCTGCGCCAGTACTGCAGCGCCATCTTGACGGCCACTTCCACCGAGACCGAGCCCGAATCGCTGAAGAACACGGTGTCCAGCCCCTCGGGGGTGACCTCGACGAGCAACTGCGCGAGCCGCGCGGCCGGTTCGTGCGTCAACCCGCCGAACATGACGTGATTCATGGTTTCGACTTGACCCGTGATCGCCGCGTCGAGCACGGGATGGCCGTGCCCGTGTATCGCGGTCCACCACGACGCCATCGCGTCGAGAACCTGCAGCTCGCGACCGTCGTGGTGCAGTGTCAGCCATGCCCCGCGAGCACCCACCGCGACCACCGGAGCCAGCGCTTCTGCGCCGATCGTGCTGTAGGGATGCCAGACGTGGGCGGCGTCGACCGCGCTGATCTCGGCGGGCGTCATGGCTGGCACCTTCGGTAGATTATCCGTCGACCATGATGACCCTCGCCCCTCCCCGGCCGGCGCCCGTCGCTTACCCGGGCCCCTCGTCGCGTGCCGGGAAAGCTTCGAGCGGTGCCCGCGCATCGTCGGCATACCGGCACGATCTCGACGGGCTGCGCGGCATCGCGATCGCGCTCGTCGCCGTCTTCCACGTGTGGTTCGGCCGCGTTTCCGGCGGAGTCGATGTGTTCCTTGCGCTGTCGGGGTTCTTCTTCGGGGGGCGACTGCTGCGCACCGCGATGACGCCGGGCGCCTCGCTGTGGCCCGTCCCGGAGGTGACCCGGCTGATCCGCCGGCTGTTGCCCGCGTTGGTGGTGGTGCTGGCGGCTTCGGCGGTGCTGACCATCCTGATCCAGCCGCAGACCCGCTGGGAGACGTTCGCGGATCAGAGCCTGGCCAGCCTCGGCTACTTCCAAAACTGGGAGCTGGCCAACTCCGCATCGAATTATCTGCGGGCAGGTGAGGCGGTCAGCCCGCTGCAGCACATCTGGTCGATGTCGGTGCAGGGCCAGTTCTACATCGCATTTCTCGCCCTGATCTTCCTGTCCGCCTTGCTGTTTCGGCGGGTCTTTCGTCGGCACATGCGGCCGGCATTCCTGACGTTGCTCGGCGTGCTGACCGTGGCGTCGTTCGTCTACGCGATCTTCGCGCACAACGCCGACCAGGCCACCGCGTACTACAACAGCTTCGCCAGAGCCTGGGAGTTGCTGCTCGGCGCCCTGGTCGGCGCGCTCGTATCGCACCTGCGCTGGCCGATGTGGCTGCGGACGACGGCCGCGGTCGTCGCGCTGGCGGCGATCCTGGCGTGCGGCGCGTTGATCGACGGCGTCAAGGAGTTCCCCGGCCCGTGGACGCTGGTTCCGGTCGGCGCCACCATGCTGTTCATCCTGTCCGCGGCGAACCGGGTGGCCGATCCGCACACCGCGGGGCGGATGCCGCTACCCAACCGCCTGCTGGCGACGGCGCCGTTCGTGTCGCTGGGCGCGATGGCGTACTCGCTGTACCTCTGGCACTGGCCGCTGCTGATCTTCTGGCTGTCCTACAGCGGACACAGCCGCGCGACCTTCGTCGAGGGCGCGGTGGTGCTGCTGGTTTCCGGAATGTTGGCGTGGCTCACCACCAAGTACGTCGAGAACCCGCTGCGATACCGGTCCACGGCAGCTTCACCCGCCGTTGCGCAGTCGAGGAGCCGGCGTCGCAGGCCGACGGTGGTGCTGGGCTCCGTGGTCGCGTTGTTGGGTGTGGCGCTGACCGTGACATCGTTCAGCTGGCGCGAGCATGTGCTCATCCAGCGCACGAACGGCGAAGAGCTCCTTGGCCTTTCGGCAGAGGATTATCCGGGCGCCGCGGCGCTGCTGGCGAAGGCGAAGGTGCCGAAACTGCCGATGCGCCCGACGGTGCTCGAGGCCAAGAACGACCTGCCGCAGACCACCGAAGACGGTTGCATCAGCGACTTCGACAACGTAAACGTGATCAACTGCGCATACGGCGACAAGAACGCCAGGCGCACAATTGCACTGGCGGGCGGTTCGCACGCCGAGCACTGGATCACCGCGCTGGACCTCCTGGGCAAGAGGCATCACTTCAAGGTGGTCACCTATCTGAAGATGGGGTGCCCGCTGACGACGGAGAAGGTTCCGCTGGTGATGGGCGACAACCGTCCCTACCCCAAGTGCCATGAGTGGAACGAGCGCGTGATGGCCGAGCTGGTCGCCGACCGGCCCGACTACGTCTTCACCACCTCGACACGGCCGTGGAACATCAGAGCCGGCGATGTGATGCCGGGCACGTATATCGGCATCTGGCAGGAGTTGTCCGACAACAACATTCCGATCCTCGCCATGCGCGACACGCCGTGGCTGGTTCGCAACGGCGAGCCGTTCTTCGCCGCCGACTGTCTTGCCGACGGTGGCGACGCCATCTCCTGCGGAACAAAACGATCCGACGTACTGTCGGAGCACAATCCCACACTCGATTTCGTCGAGCGGTTCCCGTTGCTCAAGCCACTCGACATGAGTAATGCGGTGTGCCGCAAGGACATCTGCCGGGCGGTGGAGGGAAACGTGTTGCTGTACCACGACGCTCACCACATCTCGAAGACGTACATGCGCACAATGGCCCCGGAGCTGGGCCGCCAGATCGCCGCCGTCACCGGTTGGTGGGCTGGCTGATGACCTCCGGCGAGCCGGCGTCCCGCCGACGAGGAGCACGAGGGGGTTCGGTGCCTACCGTCTGGCCGGGAACCTCCTATCCCCTCGGCGCCACCTACGACGGCGCGGGCACCAACTTCTCGCTCTTCTCCGAGGTCGCCGACCGGGTGGAGCTGTGCCTCATCGGTAAGGACGGCCGCGAGGAGCGGGTCAACCTCGAGGAGGTCGACGGCTACGTCTGGCACTGCTATCTGCCGACGGTCACGCCCGGCCAACGCTACGGCTTTCGCGTGCACGGCCCATGGCACCCGGCGGCCGGTCACCGATGCGATTCGAGCAAGCTGCTGCTCGACCCGTACGGCAAGTCATTCCACGGCGACTTCGATTTCTCCCAGGCGCTGTTCTCCTACGACCTGAACGCCGACGATCTCGCCTCGGGCGGCACCCCACCACGCATCGACTCGCTGGGCCACACCATGACCAGCGTCGTCATCAATCCGTACTTCGACTGGGCGTCCGACCGCCCGCCGCGTACGCCGTACCACGAGACGGTCATCTACGAGGCCCACGTCAAAGGCATGACACAGCGGCACCCGGGCATTCCCGAGGAGCTGCGCGGCACCTACGCGGGACTCGGACACCCGGCGATCATCGACCACCTCAAGTCGTTGAACGTGACGGCGATCGAGTTGATGCCGGTGCACCAGTTTCTGCACGATCACCGGTTGGTCGACCTCGGACTGCGAAATTACTGGGGCTACAACACTTTCGGCTTCTTCGCGCCGCACTACGAATACGCGGCCACCAAGAACGCGGGTGGTGCGGTCGCCGAGTTCAAGAC
This sequence comes from Mycobacterium sp. IS-3022, assembly GCF_001500065.1. GTDB lineage: Bacteria > Actinomycetota > Actinomycetes > Mycobacteriales > Mycobacteriaceae > Mycobacterium. The sequence continues at coordinate 46,334 of NZ_LQIN01000011.1, read as the reverse complement.
CATGGTCAGGTCGTTCCACGAGGCCGGGATCGAGGTCATCCTCGACGTGGTCTACAACCACACCGCCGAGGGCAACCACCTCGGCCCGACGCTGAATTTCCGCGGCATCGACAACGCCGCGTACTACCGGCTGCTGGACGGCGACCTACGCCTGTACAAGGACTTCACCGGCACCGGCAACAGCCTCAACGCCCGCCACCCGCACACCCTGCAACTCATCATGGACTCGCTGCGTTACTGGGTGACCGAGATGCACGTCGACGGGTTCCGCTTCGATTTGGCGGCCACGCTGGCCCGCGAGTTCTACGACGTCGACCGCTTGAGTGCGTTTTTCGACCTGGTGCAACAGGATCCAGTCGTCAGCCAGGTGAAGCTGATCGCCGAACCGTGGGACGTCGGCGAAGGCGGTTACCAGGTCGGCAACTTCCCAGGTTTGTGGACGGAGTGGAACGGGAAGTACCGCGACACTGTGCGTGACTACTGGCGGGGAGAGCCCGCAACCCTGGGCGAGTTCGCATCGCGGCTGACCGGTTCCTCCGACCTCTACGAAGCGACGGGTCGCCGGCCATCGGCGAGCATCAACTTCGTCACATGCCACGACGGCTTCACGCTGAATGACCTGGTGTCCTACAACGAGAAGCACAACGAGGCCAACGGCGAGGACAACCGCGACGGCGAGAGCCACAACCGGTCGTGGAACTGCGGTGTCGAGGGGCCCACCGACGATCCGGACATTCTCGCGCTGCGCGGCAAGCAGATGCGCAACATCATGGGCACCCTGATGGTGTCGCAGGGCACGCCGATGATCTCGCACGGCGACGAGATCGGCCGCAGCCAGCGGGGTAACAACAACGTCTACTGCCAGGACTCCGAGATCTCCTGGGTGGACTGGTCCTTGTGCGAGACGAACGCCGACCTGCTCGAGTTCACCCGCAAGGTCACCAAGTTGCGCAGGGAACATCCGGTGTTCCGCAGGCGACGGTTCTTCGAGGGTAAACCGATCCGCAGCGGTGACCAGGTCCGCGACATCGCCTGGCTGACCCCGGCCGGCGAGGAGATGACGCTCGAGGACTGGGGCACCGGTCTGGGCAAGTGTGTCGCGGTGTTCTTGAACGGCGACGCCATCTCGGCCCCGAACGAACGCGGTGAACGGGTCGTCGACGACTCGTTCCTGTTGTGCTTCAACGCCCACGACCAGCCGCAGGACTTCATCACCCCGACGAGCAGCTACGCCAACGAGTGGACCGCGGCGCTGGACACCGCCGACGACACGGGATTCACCGACTTGGTCGCGAAGGCCGGCGAGAAGATCGCGCTGCCCCCGCGCTCGCTGCTGGTGATGCGTAAGACGGCGTGAGTTTCTCGATCATGCCGGTAACGTCGACATACCGCCTCCAAATGCGCGGTGACGCCTTTACTTTCGCCGACGCCGAGAACTTGCTCGACTACTTTTCGGCGCTGGGAGTGTCGCACCTGTACCTGTCGCCGATCCTCACCGCCGCAACGGGCTCCACGCACGGCTACGACGTCACCGACCCGACCACGGTGTCCGCCGAACTCGGTGGCGCAGAAGGGTTTTCGCGGTTGTCGCGAGCGGCTCGGGATCGAGACATCGGCTTGATCATTGACATCGTGCCCAACCACGTGGGGGTGGAGAAACCGCGACAGAACCCGTGGTGGTGGGACGTGCTCAAGCACGGCCGGGATTCGTCGTTCTCCTCCTTCTTCGACATCGACTGGGATCTCGATGGTGGGCGCGTCGTACTGCCTGTGCTGGGCTCCGACGACGACGCAAGCGATCTCGTGGTCGACGACAGCGGCGACGAACCGGTGCTGCGCCTCGGCGACCTCGTCTATCCGATCGCCCCGGGCACCGGTGGCGGCACCGGCCCGCAGGTGCACGACCGCCAGCATTACCACCTGGTCGGCTGGCGCGCCGGGGCGAGCGAAGCGACGGGGGGATTGTCCGGGATCTGCGGCTACCGCCGGTTCTTCTCGATCACATCGCTGGCCGGCCTGCGCCAGGAGGACCGTGCCGTCTTCGACGCCACCCACGCCGAGGTGAAGCGCTGGCTCGACGAGGGGCTGGTCGACGGGATCCGCATCGACCACCCCGACGGCCTGTCGAACCCGGCCGGCTATCTCGCGTGGCTGCGTGAGCTCACCGGGCCGGATGCCTGGATCGTGATCGAGAAGATCCTCGCCGCCGACGAGCCGCTGGAACCGACCCTTCCCGTCGACGGCACCACCGGATATGACGCGATGCGGGAGATCGGCGGAGTGTTCGTCGATCCTGCGGGCGAGCAAGCCCTGACCGACCTGTTCGACTCCACCGGTGTGTCGTACCGCGCGATGCCGGACCTGGCGCGAACCCTCAAGGCCCATGCGGTGACCGACACCCTGCGCAGTGAGCTGGCCCGGCTGCGCCGCACCATCGTCGGCGCCACCGACACCGACCACGACGATCTGCCGACCGCGATTGCGGCACTGCTCAGCCGCATCGCGGTCTACCGATCCGACTACCGGTCGTTGTCCGGTGTGCTGCCCTGTGCGCTCGCCGAAACGGCTTCGGCGGAACCGGATCTGGCACGGCCGCTGGCGGTGATCGCGGCTGCGCTGGCGGTGAGCGCGGAAACCGAGGTGCGTTTGCAGCAGCTGTGCGGCGCGGGGACGGCGAAATCGATGGAGGACTGCCTGTTCTACCGTGACGCGCGGCTCGTCTCGCTCAACGAGGTGGGTGCCGAACCGCACCGCTTCGGCGTCAGCGTCGCGGAGTTCCACCAGCGAGCCGCGGTGCGCGCCCGGATGTGGCCGACCGCCATGGTCGCGCTGACCACCCACGACACCAAGCGCGGCGAGGACGTGCGCGCGCGCATCGGGCTGCTCTCGCAGGTGCCGTCGCTGTGGGCGGAGCTCATCGGCAAGTGGACCTTGACCGCCCCGCCGCCGGACGCGGGCACCGGGCTTTTCCTGTGGCAGAACATTTTCGGCGTGTGGCCCGTCGATGGTGAAATCACCGACGAGCTACGCCGGCGGATACATGCGTACGCCGAGAAGGCGATCCGTGAGGCCGCGGTGCACACCACCTGGAACGACCCGGACGACGACTTCGAGACAGCGGTGCATGCATGGCTCGACGCCGTGCTCGACGGCCCCGTCGCCGCCGAGATGACGTCGCTGGTGGCCCGGCTGGACCTGCATGCCCGTAGTGACGCGCTCGGCCAGAAGCTGCTGGCGCTCACCGTGCCCGGTGTTCCCGACATCTATCAGGGCACCGAACTGTGGGAGGACAGCCTCGTCGATCCGGACAACCGCCGGCCCGTCGACTACGCGGCACGCCGTGATGCGCTGAGCGCGATGCGCCATCCGAAGCTGCGGGTCGTTGCGGCGGCGCTTGCGGTGCGACGGGACCGGCCGACCACCTTCTGCGGTGGCGGCTACACCCCGATGCTGGCCGACGGCGCCGCGGCCGAGCATCTCTTGGCGTTCCGGCGCGGTGATGAGGTGCTGACCGCGGTCACCCGGCATTCGGTTCGGCTGTCCGAAACCGGTTGGAGCGACACCTCGTTGGCCTTGCCGCCGGGTGAGTGGACCGACCGGATCAGCGGCCGTCGGCACAGCGGCCGAGTACAGGCCGCGGAGTTGTTCATCGAGCTACCGGTCGCACTGCTGGAGCGCGCCGATGGCTGAGTTCAGTGTGTGGGCGCCGCTGCCGCAGCGGGTACGGCTGGACGTCGATGGAACACTGCACGACATGGCCCGCTCCGGCGGCGGGTGGTGGCGCGCCGCGGTCGACGCCAAGCCCGACGCGCGCTACGGCTTCGTGCTCGACCAGCTTGATGTCCAGGACCCGACCGTGCTTCCCGATCCCCGCTCGCCGCGCCAGCCCGACGGCGTGCACGCCCGATCCCAACTGTGGCAGCCGGCGCCCGACGCGTGGACCGACGACGAGTGGCCGGGCCGCTCGATCGAGGGCCAGGTGATCTACGAACTACACATCGGCACCTTCACGCCGGAGGGAACGTTCGACTCCGCGATCGAAAAGCTGGACTACCTGGTCGATCTCGGCGTCGACTTCGTCGAGCTGATGCCGGTGAACGCGTTCGGCGGCACCCACGGCTGGGGTTACGACGGGGTGCTCTGGTATGCGGTGCACGAACCCTACGGCGGGCCCGACGCACTGGTACGGCTGGTCAACGCCTGCCATCGGCGCGGGCTTGGCGTTCTGATCGACGCGGTGTTCAACCACCTGGGCCCGTCGGGCAACTATCTGCCGCGGTTTGGGCCGTACCTGTCCTCGGGCAGCAATCCGTGGGGAGAATCCATCAACATCGCCGACGCCGGCGCCGACGAGGTGCGGCGTTACATCATCGACTGCGCGCTGCGTTGGATGCGCGACTTCCACGCCGACGGCCTGCGTCTGGACGCGGTGCACGCGCTCGTGGACACGACGGCGATTCACATCCTCGAAGAGCTGTCGGCCGAAACCGATGCTCTCGCAGCAAAGTTGGGCCGACCGCTGTCGCTGATCGCCGAGAGCGACCTCAATGATCCGCGGCTCATCACGCCGCGCGATCAAGGGGGCCTCGGAATGACCGCGCAGTGGGACGACGACATCCACCACGCGATCCACTCCGCGGTCTCGGGTGAACGGCAGGGCTACTACCACGATTTCGGCACGCTGGAGGCGCTGGCCACCACGCTGAAACACGGCTACTACCACGCGGGCACGTACTCGTCGTTCCGGCACCGCAGGCACGGCCGACCGCTGGACACCGCCACGATTCCGGCCACCCGTCTGCTGGCCTACACCCTCACCCACGACCAGGTGGGCAACCGTGCGACGGGCGACCGCCCTTCGCAGAACCTGACGTCCGGCCAATTGGCCGTCAAGGCGGCGCTGGCACTCGGATCACCCTATACAGCAATGCTTTTCATGGGCGAGGAGTGGGGCTCGTCGTCGCCGTTCCAGTTCTTCAGCTCACATCCGGAACCGGAACTGGCACGGGCCACCGCCGAAGGCCGCAAGCGCGAGTTCGCCGAGCACGGCTGGGATGCCGACGAGATCCCCGACCCGCAGGACCCCGAAACGTTTCTGCGCTCGAAGCTGAATTGGGATGAAATCGACGACGGTGACCACGCTCGGCTGCGGCGGGTGTACCGCGAGCTGATCGCGTTGCGGCACAATGAGATCGATTTTGCCGACCCCTGGTTGGAGAACCTGCGGGTCGACTACGACGAAGACGCACGCTGGATCGTGATGCACCGCGGCGCGCATGCCATTGCCTGCAACCTGGGCGCCGGGTCCGTCGACGTTCCCGTCACCGGCGAGGTGGTGTTGGCCTGGGGTGATCCCGCGGTCGAGGCCGAAAGCACACGGCTCGAGGGCCATTCGTTCGCCGTCGTCAAGTCCTCATCCACAGCCGCGGCGCCTGTGGATAACTGATCAGCCCAAAACCTGTGTTTCGCGTACTGTCGACGCGATCCACCTCGCGGCCGCGCTGACGACACCCGAACTACGCGCGCTCGTCACCTACAACCGGCGGCTGGCCGACGCCGCCAGCCGACTGGGCGTCGCCGTCGCCTCGCCCCCCACTCAGAGCAGGTAGCGGTAGGCCGGCGAGTCCGGCTCCAGCGCCTCGACGTGGATCTCCGAGGCGTGCATCCGCTCGAGCAGCCCCTCGAAGTCCGCAGCCGACCCGAGCTCGATACCGACCAGCGCCTCTCCGGTCTCGCGGTTGTTGCGCTTGACGTACTCGAACAATGTGATGTCGTCGTTCGGGCCGAGAACCTGGTCCAGGAAGCGGCGCAGCGCCCCGGGCTCCTGCGGGAAGTCCACGAGGAAGTAGTGCTTGAGTCCGAGGTGCACCAGCGAGCGTTCGAGCACCTCGCCGTACCGCGACACGTCGTTGTTGCCGCCCGAGATCACGCACACCACAGTCGAATCCGGCTCGATGTCGGTCTCCATCAACGCCGCCACCGACAACGCGCCCGCGGGCTCGGCGATGATGCCCTCGTTCTGGTACAGATCGAGCATTGCCGTGCACACCGCGCCCTCGTCAACCGTGGTCATCGAGACCATGTCGCCCGCCGCCGCCAGCGCCGCGTACGGCAGCGCCCCGGCACGGTTCACCGCCGCGCCGTCGACGAACTGATCGACATGATCCAACGTGACGGGTTCGCCGGCGGCCAGCGCCGCGATCATCGCCGCCGCGCCCGCCGGTTCCACGCCGAGCACGGAGGTGCGACTCGTCCGCTCGGCCAGATAAGCGGTGATACCCGAGATGCATCCGCCGCCGCCGACCGGAACGACCACCAGATCCGGCTCCCCGTCGAGTTGGTCGAGGATCTCGGCGGCGATCGTCCCCTGACCGGCCATCGTGCGCACGTCGTCGTAGGGCGGCACCAACGTCGCACCTGTGCGGGCGACGTCCGCCAACGCGGCGGCCGCGGCCTCGTCGTACGTCCTGCCGACGACGATCAACTCGATGAACTCGCGGCCGTGGAACCGAATGCGGTCGAGCTTCTGCTTCGGCGTCTTGCGGGGCACATACACGCGGCCGCGGACAGCCATGGACCGACAGGCCATCGCGAAGCCCTGCGCGTGGTTACCAGCCGACGAGCACACCACGCCGGCGGCCAGTTCATCGGCGGACAACTGCATCAACAGGTTGTGCGCGCCGCGCAACTTGTACGACCGCACCGGCTGCAGATCCTCGCGCTTCAGATACACGGTCGCACCGGTGGCGTCCGAGAGCCGGTCGCTGATCTGCAGTGGGCTGCGCAGCACCACGCCCGAAATTCGCTGAGCAGCCTCATCGACGTCGGTCGCGGACAGCGGCGACATTCTCCGGCTCTGGCTCAGTTCAGCGGACACCGGTCAATGGTGCCACCAACCTGCGGTTTTCAGTTAATCGGGGTCAGCACGAACACCGGAATCTGGCGTTCGGTCTTCTGCTGATACTCGGCGTAGTCGGGCCAGGCGTCGACGGCACGCTCCCACCAGAGCGCCTTCTCGTCACCGGTGACCTCGCGCGCTTCGTATTCCCTGGTCACCGCGCCGTCCTGCAACTCCACGCGAGGATGAGCCTTGATGTTGTGGTACCAGACCGGGTTTTTCGGAGCACCACCCAGCGACGCCACCACCGCGTACTGGCCGTCGTGTTCGACACGCATCAACGGCGTCTTGCGGATCTTGCCCGTCTTCGCCCCGATCGTGGTCAGCAGGATGATGGGTTTGCCCTTCATCTCTACGCCGTCGGTGCTGCCCGACTCCATGATCGTGTCGGCGTGGTCGCGCACCCAATCCCACGGGCTCGGTTCATAATCTCCGGAAAGCGGCATCTCACCAGCTTAGACCGGCTGAAAATCCGGTGGCCTGATCCAGTGTTTCGGTTGGCCGAAACATTGATTACGAGCTATCGTGGTTCCATGACTACCGCCGGTGACTTCCGCTCCACGGCCGCCCGCGCCGGGAGCGAGGTGAACGTTGCCGGAGTGCCGTGGCCGGCGTACAAACTCATCGCCCTCGTGCTGGGCGCGGCGGTGGCGCTGGTGGTCGGTGTGGCGACCACTACCGCGGCCACCGCAGTGCTCGCAGGCGCGGCGGTCGGCACGGTCACCTGGCTGGTGTTCAGCGCGCTCTGCTCCAGCCGGCTCTAATCTTCGACCAACTTCCTCAGCGTCGCCAGATCTGCGGCCACCGCCGAGACGTCGGCGTCGAATTCCTCGTCGGTCATCCCCGGACGGCGGCGCACAGTGAACACCACCTCGCAGCGAGGTCCGTCCGCGTCCGTCGGGACACCGCCGGGTTGCACCCGCATCGGGTTGTAGACCGCTTCCCCGGTCGGCAGGTGTACGACGTGGTCGAGCACGCCGAACTCGTTCGGCGGGGCGAACTCCACGGTCACCTCACCCATCGGCGAGTCGGCCACCCAGCCCTGCGCCGTCTGGCGAAGGCCGCCCTCTGCGAGTCCCGCAGCCCACCGCGGCCACGTCCGAGGGTCCGCGGCGAACTCGTAGACCGCTTCCGGCGTGCCGTTGATCCAAATACTTACGTGTCGCGACTCCATATGTTCACGGTCGATTATGCGCCGACTGTTGGATCAATGCACACTTTTCTTCCCTCGGCGTGAAACAAGCCCACACTCGACGGCAAAACAAGAATCCGGTCAGCTGCACTTCACCCCGACATGCACAGTGGGCGGGTGCTGTTGAAAGGGGTTACCAATCTGGGGGTTGCCCCCCATCGTCCTGCCCCGGGGCGTCGGCGGCTGAGGCGTACGCACCGTCTGGACAGAGGTGACGGAGCAATCTTGCCCGGCGCCAACCTTGTTGACGACGACCCTGTTGCCCTCGGCTTGCAGCCTGGCGATGGTGTCATTCGCCGACGGCCCGGTTGGCGCGGCGACGGCCGACCCGCTTCCCACGGCCAATGCCGCTGCCATCCCGGCGGCCGTGACAGCCGACGCAATCGAAATCCGAATGATGTTCACTTTCAGCCCTCCGACTTAATCAAGAATTCACCGACAATTAAAGTCTACGGGCGGTATGCAAGAATGGCCATGGATTCATTTGTCGCGCATATATGAGCGCACATATATGAATTCTCATATATGTGCGCTCATATTATTGGAATGAAATTCGCGGCCGGCGGCTCAGACTCAGACGCTCTCGAAAGCCAATGTCTCGACAGCGGTGGCTGAGACCCTCAGTACGGTTGCGGAGGCGATGTCATAGAACAGACCGAAGACCTGCAAGCCAGCTTCGCGGCAAGCCTTCTCGACAATCGGATGCTGTTGCAGCGTCTCGATTTGGACCGCCACGTTGACCATGCTCAATTGATCCACTGCAGAGAACCCGGCAGCGGCCGCTGACCACGCCACCGGATGGTCGCCGTCGCGGAATGCATTGACGGTGTGTCGACCGTGTCGCAGCCAGGAGCTGAGCGGATCGTCGCCACCCTTATGCACCGATCCGTTCGTGGGTGCGGACAACAGCGCCGTCATCGCTCCACAGCTGGAGTGCCCACACACCACGATCGACGAGACGGCGAGGTGCTCGACTGCGAACGTGATCGCCGCCTCCGCCGAGGCGTCGCTGCGATCCGCCGGCACCAGGTTGCCGACGTTTCGGAAGGTGAACAGATCTCCCGGTCCACTGGACGTGATCACATTCGGTACCACGCGCGAGTCGGCGCAGGTGATGAAAAGGGTCTCGGGCCGCTGAGCATGGGCCAGTTCTCGCAGATGCGGCCGAATCACCGGCGCGGTGCGCCGCTGGTACTCGGCCAACCCGTCGAGAATCAACGGCGGCGCTCCGTCGGCTCCGTGACCGTTGACGGTGCTTCCGTTGCCCTTGGACCCGTTCGCTCCGTCGCCGTTGAGGTTCGGAGCGCCGTCGCGCTGCCATGAACTCCACGGCAGCACGCCGGCCAGGTGGTCGGACGGCGAAGTGAGTGCACGCTCCGGGGGACCGTGCAGGGCGCTGTCCATGTCCACGGGTCCGAGTTCGTGGATGTGCACGGTGCCTCCCCCGGCCTGGTGTTGGCGCTGCCAATGGGCAATCGACTCCTGGCACGGATGGTCGAGGAAGTCGACGAACAGCTCGAGCGTCACCGTGGCGCTCGACGGGATGGCCGCCAGCTTCCGCGTCAGTTGCGGCAGCGAAAGGAACGTCAGCGAGCCGGTGACGACGACGTGCCAGTGATCGCCACCCGTCTGCTCGACGCGAATCCGCGTCCGCACCACCCGCCACAGCACGAGCAAGACGGCCAGTGCCAGCCCGATCAGGACGCCGGCGAGCAGGTTGACGAACACCACAGTCAAGATGGTGACCAGGTAGATCGCCAAGTCGCCGGTGCGGTGGGCCGTCTTGATCTCCGGCCACTTGACGAGCTTGAGACCGATCACGATCAGCAGGCCGGCCAGTGCCGCGGACGGAATCTGCTGAACGAGGCCGGCGAAGGGCAGCGCGAACACCAGCAACCACACACCGTGCAAGATCGCTGACGCACGGGTGCGGGCACCAGCGGCGACGTTGGTCGAACTGCGCACGATCACGCCCGTGACCGGCAGTCCGCCGATCGCGCCCGACGCGATGTTGGCGCTGCCTTGGCCGAGCAGTTCCCGGTCGAAGTTCGTTCGCGTCCCGCCATGCAGTCGGTCCACCGACACCGCCGACAGCAGACTCTCCACGCTGGCGATCAGCGCCACGGTGAGCACGCCGACCGCGAAGGCGCCCCAGTTTCCGTCCGGCAGGTCAGGCAATTGCAGCGCGTCCAGGAGCGAGCCGTCGATCGTGATCCGCGGGGCGTCGAGCGGAAGCACCACCGAAGCCAGGGTGACGCTGACTATCGCGACCAACGGTCCCGGCACCTTGCCGACGGGCCCGGGAACGCGCGGCCACAGCACGAGCACGGCGATGACAGCGAGGCCAAGCGCCAGACCGGCACCTTCGACGTTCAACAACTGCGCTGGAAGCTCGGTGATGCTCGTCAACGCCGAACTCTTCGATTCGCCGCCGAGCAGCACGTGTACCTGTTGCAAGGCGATGGTGACGCCGATCCCGGCCAGCATCGCGTATACCACAACCGGTGAGATGGCCAGCGCCGCGCGCGCCACGCGGCTCAGCCCGAACAGCACCTGGAGCACGCCGGCGCAGACCGTGATCGCACATGTCACTGCCCATCCGAATTGCCCGATCAGCCCGGCGACGATAACCGTCAGCCCCGCGGCGGGCCCGCTCACCTGCAACGGCGATCCGCCGAGGGCCCCGGCCACGATTCCGCCGACGATCGCGGCGATCAACCCGGCGAGCACCGGCGCATCCGAGGCCACCGCGATGCCGAGCGACAACGGCAGAGCGACCAGGAACACCACCAGCGACGCCGGCACGTCGTACCGCAACACCGACCGCCAGCTAGTTGCCTCCGGTCGCGCGGGCGCGTCGCCGACCGGTCGGTCCACGACATCCACCTGCTGGCCATTACTCATGGGCAATCCCCGTCCATCGTTTCCGAAGTCGTTTCAGTGAGCGCCCATCGGCCGGCCGCGGCGTACGAATCTCCATGGGGCCGAAGGCGATATGCGAAGTTCAGATGGGTAGACGCCGTCGTCCACCAAGAACCACGCTAGAAACGTCTCCGGACCCCGGCAAGCAGATCGTCGTCCTTCATACCGAACGCATATATGTTGGGGGCTAAACCAACTCGGCGTTGCGATGCGATGAATTACCGTTTATATGCGCGGGATATGAATTTGTTGCCACCCTCGTATGCCGTCTGTATCAAGGGAAGTATCACCATGACATCGCAACCGACCCGGCCGCCTCCACACCGCCAAGCGATCTTGGGGAAACTGCCGCGAATCTATCGCGCCGACGGTTCGGTCATCCGAGTGCTCCTGGTCGACGATGAACTGGCTCTGACCAACCTGGTCAAGATGGCCCTGCATTACGAGGGCTGGCAGGTCGACATCGCCCACAACGGCGAAGATGCCGTTGCCAAGTTCAACGCGTCCGCGCCTGACGTGCTGATCTTGGACATCATGCTGCCCGACCTCGACGGTATGCAGATTCTGCGGCGGGTGCGTGAATCGGAGTCTTACACGCCGATACTGTTTCTCACCGCCCGTGATTCGGTGGCCGATCGGGTCGCGGGGTTGACGGCGGGCGCAGACGACTACATGACCAAGCCGTTCAGCCTCGAGGAGCTTGTGGCGCGCATCCGCGGTCTGCTGCGGCGTGCCCAGTACACCGCCGCGGCCCCGCAGGACGAGATCACGGTCGGCGAGCTGACGCTGGACGGCGCCAGCCGAACCGTCACCCGCGACGGAACCGCAATCGATTTGACCGCAACAGAATTCGAACTGCTGCGCTACCTGATGCGCAACCCGGGTCGTGCCATCGGCCGCGCGGAGATCCTCGATCAGGTGTGGAACTACGGCTTCGACGGCAGAACCAGCATCGTCGATCTCTATATTTCGTATCTGCGCAAGAAGATCGACAGTGGCCGGGAGCCGATGATTCACACCGTGCGCGGCATCGGCTACATGCTCCGACCCTCGTCGTGACACCGACCAGGCGAGCGCGATGGTGGGTCCCGCGGACCCTGCGGCGGCGGCTTGTTCTCGGCCTTTCCAGCGTCGTCGGCGTCGTGATGGTGGTGATGGGTGTGCTGCACCTGATCAGCTTGCGCGACTACGCCTACGACCTCACTGACGAGCGTCTGGCCAATTCGCTGGCAGCACTGAGGCATTCGTACACCAAACTGTCCTACACCGAGACGCATCCGCAATTGTTCGGCGCGGAAGGCCCCCATGCGCTGATCCGCTTCACCGGCCAGCCGGTGGGGTCGTTGATCGCGGTCGTTCGCAACGGGAAGGTCGCCGGCTCCGCGGTCTTCACCGACGACGAGCCAGAACCCGCACCGCCCGACGCGATCTCTGCCATCGAAAGCATCGACTGGTATCACGACGGCTCGCCGTTCGACATGCAGCTCGGCGAACTCGGCCGCTACCGGTTGCAGGGCATGGCCATAGACAGCACCGACTGGTTGGTGGCTGCGGTGAGCTTGCGGCCCACCGACCAGGCGGTCGCTCGAGGAATCGTCAGTACTGTCCTCCTGGTCCTCGCCGCGCTGCTGGTCATTGCCGTAGGCACCCTGCTGACCGTCCGCTACGCCCTGGGTCCGTTGCGCCGGGTCGCGGCGACCGCGGCGAGCGTGGCGAAGCTGCCGCTGGCCAATCCGGAGAACCGCATCGACATCCGGGTCGCCGACGCCTACACCGACCCGGACAGCGAAGTCGGCATAGTCGGCCGGGCCCTGAACCGGTTGCTGGCCAACGTCGACTCCGCGCTGGCCAAACGCGCCGAGTCCGACCGGAACATGCGCCGGTTCCTCGCCGACGTCAGCCACGAGTTGCGCACCCCGCTGTCGGCAATCCGGGGTTATGCCGAGCTGACTCGGCAGGACAGCGCCCAACTGCCCGAGACCACGGAGTATGCGCTGGCGCGAATCGAAGCCGAGTCCAACCGGATGTCCGCGCTGGTCGCCGACCTACTGCTGTTGTCCCGCCTCGATGAACGGCAGGATCTGCTGACCGAGGACGTCGACCTCAGTGACCTGGCCACCAACGCCGTCAGCGACATCACAGTCTCCTCACCCGACCACAATTGGCATCTGGTGCTGCCCGAGGATCCGATCTGGGTGCTCGCGGACCGCGCGAGGCTGCACCAGCTGCTCAGCAACTTGTTGACCAATGCGGTCGACCACACCCCGCCCGGCACCACCGTGACGACGACCGTCGCACGTCGTGTCGATGACACCGGCTCAGCGCGCGTGGAGCTGGTGGTGCACGACGACGGCCCCGGCATTCCCAGTGAACTACTGCCGCACCTGTTCGACCGGTTCGTCCGCGCGGACAAGTCCCGCTCCCGCGAGTTCGGCAACCTCGGTCTGGGCCTTGCCATCGTCGCGTCAATCGCCCAGGCGCACAACGGCTCCGTATCGGTACAGTCTGCGCCCGGCTCAACCACATTCACCGTGGTGTTGCCCGGGGTCGTGGCGCCTCGCGCGCCTGACCCGAAGCGTGTCGCGACTCCATAGATTCATGGTGGCGCACCACAATTGTGTGGTGAACTCGCCACCGGAACAGCACCGCCTGCCTGCGTGGCTGCGGCGCGGCGATCCGGAAAACACCATGCCCGTGGTGCTCGCCGTGGTCGCCGCCATGGCGCTGCAGGTCGCCATCCCGAAGAGCTATACCCTGGTCCCTCGCTGGCCGTTGCTGACCTTGGAGGCGCTGCTGCTGCTCGCGCTGCTGGCGATCAATCCCCTGGTGATGTCGCGCCGAACGCGGTTCGGCAGGTATGCGACGTGGGCACTGCTGGCGGCGATCACCGTCGACAACACCGTCTCGGCGGTCCTGCTCGACATCAGCATCCTCACTGGAGCCGTCCGAAACGATGCGGCCGTTCTGCTCGGCAGTGGCGCGGCGATCTTCATCACGAACGTCATCGTGTTCGGTATCTGGTACTGGGAACTGGACCGGGGCGGACCGTTCGCGCGGCACGCCGGCGAGCGCCCGTATCCCGACTTCCTCTTTCCGCAGATGACGAATCCCGAAGTGACGAGGCCGGATTGGCGTCCGACGTTCCTGGACTACCTCTACGTCAGCGTGACCAACGTGATGGCGTTCTCCCCGACCGACACTATGCCGCTGGCGCGGTGGGCGAAGATGATGATGACCGTGCAGGCAATGGTGGCGCTGTCGACGGCGGGACTGGTGATCGCCAGGGCGGTGAACGTTTTGGGGTGACGTCAGCCGCCCAGGCAGCCGGGTCCGAGCAGCGCCTTGAGGTCACCCATCAATGCCGACGACGGTGTCACGCGCAGCGACACGTCCAATTCCAGCGTGGTGATCCGCTCACCGCTGATCAACCGCAGGTGCACCTGGGACGTGCCGGGATGGCGGGCCAGCACCTGTTTGAGCGCGGTGACCTTGTCCACGGTGCACTGCCGCGTCGGCAGGCTGACGGCCAGCGGACGGTTCAGCTGGGCGCTCGAGAAGTCCGGCACCACAAGGTCGTTGGCGATCAGTGAGATCCGGTCGTCGCGGATCGCCACCTTCGCGCCGACCAGCACCACCGCATCGTCGGCGATCTCACCGCCGAACGTCGAGTATGTCTGTGGGAAGAACAACACCTCGATGCCGCCGGTCAGGTCCTCCAATTGCGCTGAGGCCCATGGCAACCCGTTTTTATTGACCCGTCGGTTCACCGAGGCCAGGATCCCGCCGACCCGCACCTGCGTGTCGTTGGGAACGTCGCCGTCGAGGATGGCCGGAATCGCGGTGTCGACCTGGGTGGCCAGCAGGTGGGCGATGCCGTTGAGCGGATGGCCGGACACGTAGAGGCCGAGCATCTCGCGTTCGAGCGCGAGTTTGTGCTTGTCCTCCCATTCCTCGTCGGGCACCTTGATGGTGAACACCGCGTCGGTGGCGGTGTCGGCGCCGCCGAACAGGTCGAACTGCCCCATCGCCTCGGCCTTCTTGGTGCCGAGAACGGAATCGACGGCGTCGGTGTGGATCAGGAACAGGCCCTTGCGCGGGTGCCCCAGCGAGTCGAACGCGCCGGCCTTGATCAGCGACTCGGTGACCTTCTTGTTGCAGGCACCGATCTCGATCTTGTTCAGGTAGTCGGAGAAGTCGATGTACTTCCCCTTCTCGGTACGTGTGTTGATAAGCGAGGCAACGACATTGGCGCCGACATTGCGAACCGCCCCGAGGCCGTAGCGGATGTCCTCACCCACCGAGGCGAAGTTCAGCCCCGACTCGTTGACGTCCGGCGGTAGCACCGTGATGCCGAGCTTGCGGCAATCGGCCAGGTACACCGCGGCCTTGTCCTTGTCGTCACCGACCGAGGTGAGCAACCCGGCCATGTATTCGGCGGGAAAGTTCGCCTTCAGGTACGCGGTCCAGTACGACACCAGGCCGTACCCCGCGGCGTGCGATTTGTTGAACGCATAGTCGGCGAACGGCAGCACGGTGTCCCACAGCGCCTTGATGGCACCGGCGGAGAAGCCGTTGGATTTCATGCCGTCGGAGAAACCCTCGAACTCCTTCTCGAGAACTTCCCGTTTCTTCTTGCCCATGGCCTTACGCAGAATGTCTGCTCGGGCCAGCGAGTAGCCGGCCACCTTCTGCGCGATCCGCATGATCTGCTCTTGGTAGACGATCAACCCGTAGGTCTCGGCGAGAATCTCGCGCAGGGGCTCCTCGAGTTCGGGGTGGATCGGCTTGATCGCCTGCCGGTTGTTCTTGCGGTCGGCGTAGTCGTTGTGGGCGTTCATGCCCATCGGACCGGGGCGGTACAGCGCGATCACCGCGACGACGTCCTCGAACCCGGTCGGCTGCATGCGCCGCAGCAGGTCGCGCATCGGCCCGCCGTCGAGCTGGAACACTCCCAGCGTGTCGCCACGGCCCAGCAGATCGTAGGTGGCCTTGTCGTCGAGCGGAACCGACTCGAGATCGAGCTCGATGCCCCGGTTGGCTTTGATGTTCTCCAGCGCGTCGCCGATGATCGTCAGGTTGCGCAGGCCGAGGAAGTCCATCTTCAGCAGGCCGATGGCCTCGCAGGACGGATAGTCCCAGCCGGTGATCACCGCGCCGTCCTGCGGGCGCCGCCACAGTGGAATCGCGTCGATCAGCGGCTCGGAGCTCATGATCACCGCGCAGGCGTGCACACCGGCGTTGCGCACCAGGCCCTCCAGCCCGCGCGCGGTCTCGTAGATGGTGCGCACGTCGGGGTCCGTGTCGATCAGCCCGCGGACCTCGGCGGCTTCTTTGTACCGCTCGTGATCCGGGTCGGTGATGCCCGAGAGCGGAATGTCCTTGGCCATGATCGGCGGCGGCAGCGCCTTGGTGATCCGGTCGGCGATCGCGAAGCCGGGCTGGCCGTAGTGCACGCGAGCCGAATCCTTCAGCGCCGCTTTCGTTTTGATGGTGCCGAACGTGATGACCTGAGCGACCCGGTCGCTGCCCCACTTGTTGGCGGCGTACCGCAGCATCTCGCCGCGGCGGCGGTCGTCGAAGTCGATGTCGATGTCGGGCATCGATACCCGCTCGGGGTTGAGGAACCGCTCGAACAGCAGCCCGTACGGGATCGGGTCGATGTTGGTGATGCCGAGCGCGTAGGCGACCAGCGACCCCGCCGCCGACCCGCGGCCCGGCCCGACCCGGATGTCCACCGAGCGTGCGTAGTTGATGAGGTCGGCCACGATGAGGAAGTAGGACGGATACCCCTTGTCGCAGATGACCTTGATCTCGTAGTCGGCGCGGTCGGTGTACTCCTGCGGCACCTGCGCCGACGGGAACCGGCCGGCCAGCCCCGCGGCGACCTCGTGGCGCAGCCATGACTCCTGGGTGTGGCCCTCGGGCACCGGAAACACCGGCATCCGGTCACGCGTCGTCCACACGTCCTCGTACGACGACACCCGCTCGGCGATCAACAGCGTGGAATCGCAGGCGCCGGGCACCTGGCCGTCCCACAGCGCGCGCATCTCGGCGGCCGATTTGACGAAATAGCCGTCGCCGTCGAACTTGAACCTGTTCGGGTCCGACAGCGTCTTGCCGGTCTGCACGCACAGCAGCGCCTCGTGATTGCGTGCGGCGTCGCGGGTGACGTAGTGGCAGTCGTTGGTGGCCAGCGGCGGAATGTCGAGCTTGCGCCCGATCTCGAGCAGCCCCTCACGGACCCGGCGCTCGATGTCGAGCCCGTGGTCCATCAGCTCGAGGAAGAAATTCTGCGGCCCGAATATCTCGCGCCACTTCGCGGCTGCCTCGAGTGCCTCGCGGTCGTGGCCGAGCCGCAGCCGGGTCTGGACCTCCCCGGACGGGCACCCGGTCGTGGCGATGATGCCCTCGGCGTGCTCGGCGATCAGCTCGGCGTCCATGCGCGACCACTTGCCCAGCTGACCCTCGAACGATGCCAGCGACGACAGCTTGAACAAGTTACGCAGCCCGGTCGCGTTCTCGGCGACCATCGTCATGTGGGTGTAGGCGCCGCTGCCTGAGACGTCGTCACCCTTCTGGCCCGGGTCGCCCCACAGGACGCGCTTGGTATCGAATCGAGAACCGGGCGCGATATAGGCCTCCACGCCGATGATCGGTTTGATCCCGACCTCGGTGGCGGCGTTGTAGAACTCGCTGGCGCCGAACATGTTTCCGTGGTCGGTCATGCCGATCGCGGGCATCTGCAGCCGCTGAGCCTCGGCGAGCAGCGGCCCGACCTTCGCGGCACCGTCCAGCATCGAGTACTCGGTGTGGTTATGCAGGTGCACGAACGACCGCGAATCCGAAGGGCTCATAGGGAGGCCAGTCTATGACCGCTCCCCGACAGTCCTCGGCGTGTCGGGATGCGTGTCTTCACCGGTGCTGCGCGGCTACAAGTACTTCGGCAGGTCGGGTGCCTCGACCACTCTTTGCGTGGCGACCCGCTCACAGAACGGACGGGCGTTTTCGATGCGTGACCGCACGCGTTGCAGGCCTCGCGTGGCCTCCGCGACCGTCGGCAGTTGCCAGCCAAGTTGGGTGAGGACGCCCACCGTGACGAGGCCCGCAACCATGACCGCGAACCAGAAGCCAACCATGCGTCAAACGCTATTGCCCGCACGCCCGCGAGGAAATCGGGTGTTTCCCTATATTGCGAGACGGTTCGCCGACACGTCGACCGGGACCGGCGACTGCTCGAGCAAACCCCGGCTCAACAGGCTGTTCAGTTGCTTGGCAATACCGGACGCCCCGTCGGAACCGCGCAGGAAGCCGTCGAACAGGCCCACTCCCCAGAACATCGCCGACAGCATGTTGGCCACCGCCGGACCGTCCACGTCCTCCCTGAGTTCGTTCCGGCGGATTGCATCGCCGACCATCCACGTGAAGAAGCCCGTCACCGCCTCGGCAACCGGCGCGCCGCTGCGCCGCAGCCCGGGGTGGCGGTGCTGTTCCAGCCGCGAGGTGATGAGGAACTGCAACGTCGAGCCGTACGGGCAATCCAGTTCGCGTGCCGCGGCTGTGAAGGCGGCCAGCTGTTCCATCAGGGTTCCCTCGAGCTTCGCGGCTGCGATGGCCACCGAGACGACCGAGTACGCCTCGCGGTGGAGGCGGTCGTAGATCTCTTCCTTGGTGGCGAAGTAGTAGTGCATGGTCGGCCGGCTGATCCCGGCGCGCGTCGCGATCGCCTGAAACGTCGCCGCTTCGTATCCGCGTTCGTTGATCACCGCGCGGGCCGCCCGCAGGATCGCCGCCCGGGTCACCGCCGAGTCGGCGCCCACCGGGCGTCCTCGACCGCGTCCGCCCCGAGGCGACTGCGTGATGCCCACCACGAGCAAACGCTAAGTCATTGCTAACAGGTGGTCAACTGGTGAATTTCCTTCACTCCGCAAAGGATTTATCAACGATGGGACGGCTCGGCAGGCCGCCGATCGGCCCGGGCCCGTCGCATCGCGTCGACACTGAAGACCAGCAGCGCAAGCCAGATCAGCGCGAACCCGAGCCAGCGGGCCGGCGGCATCGCCTCACGGCCGACGAGCACACCCCAGGTCAGCTGCATGACCGGAGTCAGATAGAAGAGCAGGCCCAGCGTCACCAACGGCAGCCGCTGCGCAGCGGCGGCGAACAACAGCAGCGGCACCGCCGTCAGCACACCGGACAGGATCATCAATACGACGTGGCCGGCGCCGTGCTCGGTGAACGTGCCGTGTCCGGTGATCTGCAGCACGACGATGTAGGCCGCGGCGAACGGAGTCGCCAATCCGGCTTCCACGCCGACGCTGACACGCGGATCGGTCGGCACCACTTTCTTGACCGCGCCGTAGAGGCCGAAGGAAAACGCCAATCCGAGCCCGATGTAGGGCGGCGCGCCGACCTCCACCGTCAGCACCACCACCCCGAGCACCGCGGTGGCCAGCGCACAGAACTGCGCGCGGTTCAGCCGCTCCCCGAACACGACGAGCCCCAACGCGACCGTCACCAACGGGTTCATGAAATACCCGAGCGCCGCGTCCACCACGTGCCCGTTGTTGACGGCGTAGACGTAGATACCCCAGTTGATCGAGATCAGCCCCGAAGCGGCGGTGAGCAACACCCAGGTGCGGCCGGTGATCTCCTTGAGGTCCCCGATTCGGCGGACGACCGCGACGACGACGACCATCAGCAGGAAGTTCCACACGATCCGGTGTGCCAGCACCTCGACGGCGGACGCGGGCTTCAGCAGCGGGAAGAACGCGGGGAACGTGCCCCAACACACGTAGGCGCCGACGCCGAGCAGCAATCCGGGGCTGCGGGCGCCGCTCACAGTTCGTGGTTGCGCAGGGCGTCGAGGGCGTGTTGCAGATCGGCCGGATAGGGGCTGGTGATCTCCACGCGTCGCCCGTCGGCGGGGTGCACGAAGGCCAGTGACCGCGCGTGCAGCCATTGCCGCTCCAACCCGAGCCGCTTCGCCAATGTGGGGTCGGCGCCGTAGGTGAGATCACCGACGCAGGGATGGTGCAGGGCGGCGAAATGCACCCGGATCTGATGCGTGCGACCGGTTTCCAGCTCGATGTCGAGCAGGCTCGCGGCCCGGTGCGCCTCGAGGGTGTCGTAGTGCGTGATGCTGTGCCTGCCGTTCTCGGTGACCGCGAACTTCCAGTCGTGGCCGCGGTGACGTCCGATGGGTGCGTCGATCGTCCCGCTCGACGGATCCGGATGCCCTTGCACCAACGCGTGATAGCGCTTGTCGACGGTGCGCTGCTTGAACGCCCTCTTGAGCACCGTGTACGCGCGCTCGGACAGCGCCACCACCATGACACCCGACGTGCCGACGTCGAGACGGTGCACGATGCCCTGGCGCTCGTGAATACCCGAGGTGCTGATCCGAAAGCCCGCCGCAGCCAGGCCGCCCAACACCGTCGGGCCGTGCCAGCCGACCGTGGCATGCGCGGCGACGCCGGGCGGCTTGTCGACGGCGACGATGTCCTCGTCGGAGTACAGGATCGCCATCCCCTCGATCTCGACCGGCGTATTCTCCACGGGCGCAGGCGCTTCCGGTAACCGCACCTCCAGCCACGCGCCCGCGGTGAGCTTGTCGGACTTGCCCGCAGGCGCCCCGTCGATGTCGACCCCACCCTCTTCGGCCAGCGCGGCGGCCGCGGTGCGCGACAGCCCGAGCAGCCGCGCGATGCCCGCGTCGACCCGCATCCCCGCCAGCCCCTCCGGGACCGCAAGCGACCGATCGGCCATCTACTCGTCCCCGTCGCCCGGCCGGCGCCGTCCGACGGTGTCGAAGTCGAAGCCGAACAGCGACAGCGCGACCAACAGGATTGCCCCACCCACCACGCACGGATCGGCCACGTTGAAAACCGGCCACCAGCCGATCGACAGGAAGTCGACGACGTGGCCCTGCAGCGGACCCGGTGACCGGAAGAACCGGTCGACGAGGTTCCCGAGGGCACCACCGAGAATCATGCCCAGCCCAACCGCCCACCACGGCGACACCAGGCGACGGCCCATCCAGAAGATCCCGATCACCACGCCGGTGGCGATCAGCGTGAGCACCCAGGTGTAGCCGGTGGCCATCGAGAACGCAGCACCCGAGTTGCGCACGAGGGTCCAGGTCACCGTGTCGCCGATGATCGACACCGGCTGGCCGGGGGTGAGGAGCTTGACCGCGAGGACCTTGGTGACGATGTCGGTGACCAGCACCACCCCCGCGATGACGAGCAGCAGCCGTAGCCGGCGCCTCGGCGGCACGCTCTCCTCGGTCCTCTGTTCGGCCACTCCCGGGTCGTCAGTCACTTCCCCATCATCCCAAAACAGGAATGCGGGAGAATTCCCGCCATGGGTCGCCTCGTCGTCGTCACCACCGGCGGCACGATCGCCACGAGCACCGACGACGACGGCGTCAAGCGTCCGGCGCGCAGCGGCGCCGACCTGACGTCAGGACTGCAGGTCGATGTCGTCGACCTCATGGCCGTCGACAGCTCGCAACTGAGCCCCGCCGACTGGGACCGCATCGGTGCGGTGATCTCGCAGACCGCGACGACGAACGCCCGCGGCCTCGTCGTCACGCACGGCACCGACACCATGGAGGAGACGGCTCTCTGGCTGGACCTGACCTACCGCGGCAGCACTCCGGTGGTGTTGACCGGAGCCCAGCGCAGCGCCGATGCACCCGACGCCGACGGCCCGGCGAATCTTCGTGACGCGCTGACAGTCGCGGCCAGTCTGGCCGCACGAGACCTCGGGGTCGTGGTCAGCTTCGCCGGGGTGGTCTGGCAGCCGCTGGGCCTGCAGAAGGTCGCGACCGCCGACCTGCGTGGGTTCGACGGGACGGCGATCGGCGCCGTGTCGGACGCCGGGTTCGTCGCGCATGCGGTGAAGGACCGGCCGTACTTCGGCGCACTGTCTGCGATCGACGCGCCGCGGGTCGACATCGTCGCCGCCTATCCGGGCGCCGACGCCGCGGCGATGGACGCCTGCGTGGCCGCGGGCGCGCGCGGAATCGTGTTGGAG
The DNA here is from genome assembly GCF_001500065.1 of Mycobacterium sp. IS-3022. GTDB lineage: Bacteria > Actinomycetota > Actinomycetes > Mycobacteriales > Mycobacteriaceae > Mycobacterium. The sequence goes on along the minus strand of NZ_LQIN01000011.1, from coordinate 24,285 downwards.
GCGTTGGGCGCCGGCAACGCCGGGACGGCGGTGATCGACGGGGTGCGGCGACTCTGCAGCGCAGGCATCGCGGTCGCGGTGTCCACCCGGGTGCCCGGGGGCCATGTCAGCCCCGCGTACGGGCCCGGCCACGACCTGGTCGCCGCCGGCGCGGTGCCGGTGCCGCGATTGCGGCCAGCCCAGGCCCGTGTGCTGCTGATGGCGACGTTGGCGAGCCGATCATCTGTCGCCGACGTCATGGCCCGCTGGGGTTGACGGGCGTGACAGCGTGGACGTGTGCAGTTCGGGAACTGATCCGACTCGGTGCCACGACGATCGCGGCGTTCTCGCTGGTCCTCGCCACGGGGGCGGTGGCCCATGCCGAACCGCCGCCCGGCTCGGATGCGATCGACGCCTACCCGATCGCCGTGGGCGAGTACCGACCCGGCCCACCACCCAACTACCACGTGTTCTTCCGCACCCCGGACGGACTGTTCTGTGGCATCGGGCCCAACGGCGGTCCGATCGGTTGTGACGGGGTGCCCCTGGACGCCCCACCGGGAACCAACCAGACGTTTCTGACCAGCGGCGCACCCGCCGAGTACCGTCATTCCGCGGCACCGTCGTTCACGCGTGAGGGCGTCGACGTCCTGCCCGCCGGCTACCGGCTGGAGAACTGGGGCGCGAGTTGCGGTGTCGGACATCAGGGCACGGTGACCTGCAAGACGTACGGCGGTCACGGATTCACGATCTCCAGCGTCTACGGGGTGCTCTGGTAGCGCGCCAACTCGGCGACGTACTCCGGCCAATCGAGGGAGTCGACGGGGTTCGCGCGGTCGATTCCGGGCGTGTCATCGGGAAACGTCCGCGCCTGCCCCGGTCCGGTGGCGCGGGTCTCGAACCGGACCGTCATCACCCCGTGCCCGGCCCCCTGGATCCAGCCGTGCCCGAAGTCCGGATGCGTGACGTCGTCGCCGATGCGCCAGGCGGGTGCGGTCGCGGTCAGGTCCGTGACGGTCGGCGGCAGCCCGGTGTGCGTGACGTCGTCGGAGGCCATCAGCTCCAGATCCGGGAACAACGACTCCTGGCGGACGTCGGAGAGCCCCGAAAAGCCAACGCCCAGAAGGCGAATCGGCCCTACATCGACGGGGTCGAGAAGCAGCCGGCGCGCGGTGGCGATCAGGGTCGCCGCGTCGGTGGTGGCGTACGGCAGCGTCGCCGACCGGGTGAGGATGTTCATATCGGACTTCTTCATCTTCACGGTGACGGTGCGGGCGCCGCGGCCGTCCTTCTCCAGTCGCCGGTGGGCGTGCTCGCCGATCGGTCCCATCGCTTCACGCAGCTGGTCGAGGGTGGTCAGGTCCTCGGGAAACGTGGACTCCGCGCTGATCTGTTTGGCGGGTGCGTTCTCGGCGACCGGCCGGTCGTCGATGCCGCGAGCCAGCCGGTGCAGCGCCGGGCCGACGCTGCCGCCGAGGATGTCGGCGGCCTCGGCCTCGCTCAGCGTGGCGAAGGCGCCGATGGTCTCGATGCCGAGCCGGTGCAGCTTCTCCCCGGCGACGGGCCCGATGCCCCACAGCCGCCGCACCGGCAGGCCGTCGAGCAACGGGCGTTCCTCATCGCGGTCCACGACCCGCATGCCGTCGGGCTTCGCCAGCCCCGAGGCGATCTTGGCGAGCTGTTTCCCCGAGCCCGCTCCGACGGACGCGACCAGCCCGGTCTGCTCGAGCACGCGCGACCGCAGGATTCGGCAGAAGTCCTCGACGTCGGTCGCCGACGCGCCCGCGAGCTCGGGGGGCTCGCCGAAGGCCTCGTCGTACGAAAGCTGCTCGAGGACCGGGACCATCTCGCGAACGGTTTCGAACACGCGGCGGCTTGCGACGCCGTAGACGACTCCCCGCGGCGGAAGCACCACCGCCGCGGCTCCGACCAGCCTGCGGGCCTGGTGCATCGGCATCGCCGACCTGGCGCCGTACACCCGGGACTCGTAGCTGGCGCCCGCGACCACGCCACGGCCGCCGAGCCCGCCGACCAGCACCGGACGGCCGCGCAGCGTCGGACGGGTGAGCTGCTCGACCGACGCGAAGAATGCGTCCATGTCGAGGTGCAGCACCCAACGAGCGTTCACAGCTGCCGATGCTAGGACGCTAGCCTGACCTGCATGGCAGACCCGAGCGCCGGACCTCTCGACGTCCCGATCCGGGATGCCTCGATCCGGCTCGGTCAGTTCCTCAAGTTGGCCGGCCTCATCGATTCCGGTGCCGACGCCAAGTCGGTGATCGCCGACGGGTTCGTCACCGTCAACGGCGAGGTCGAACGCCGACGAGGCAGGCAGCTTCGCCCCGACGATGTCGTGGTGTTCGCCGGCCGTGGGGCCCGGGTCGTCACCTGACGCGCCGCAGCGCCGCGTCGAGTACTGCGAAGGCAAGCGGGCCCGTCACACCTTCGCGATCGCCACCCGCACACCGTCACCGATCTCCGTGCCGTCGGCAGGCTCGCCGAATTCGAAATTCGTGGCAAGGATCTCGCGGGCGATCAGCTCGCGGTGCGCGCGGGCCCACCCGTCCCGCGCCCGTGGTACCGAGATCACCACCGAGATCCGATCGGACACGTCGAGACCCGTGGACTTGCGCAGATCCTGAAGCTCGCGGATCAGATCGCGCGCCCAGCCCTCGGCTTCCAGCTCCTCGGTCACCGTGCCGTCGAGCACCACGAGGCCGGCCCCGTCGGGCAGCGCCGCGGTCCACTCGGGATCGGCGGCCGCCAGCCGCGAGCTGTACTCCTCGGGTTGCAGTACCGCGGGGCCCGCGGTCAATGTGCCGTCGTCGTTGACGACGGCCTCCCCCGACTTGACGGCCTTGATCGCGGCCTGCACGTCCTTGCCGAGCCGCGGCCCCGCCACTTTGGCGTTGACCGTCAGCTCGAAGCGACCGTAGGCGGCGATGTCGTCGGTCAGCTCGACCGCCCTGACGTTGAGCTCGTCGGCGATCAGGTCGCGGTACGGATCGAGCCGCAGTGGACTGTTCACGGCCACAGTCAGTTTCGGCAGCGGCAGCCGCACCCGCAGCTTCTTGGCCTTGCGCAGCGACGAGCCCGTCGAGGCAACCTCGCGCACCAGGTCCATGTCGGCCACCAATTCGGCGTCCTTCGGCAGCAGGTCGGCCTCGGGCCAGTCGGTCAGATGCACGGACCGTTCCCCCGTCACACCGCGCCAGATCACCTCGGTGATCAACGGCAGCAGTGGAGCGGCCAGCCTGCCCGTCACCTCCAGCACCGTGTGCAACGTGTCGATCGCGTCGGGATCCTCCTCCCAGAACCGCGAACGGGACCGTCGCACATACCAATTGGTCAGCGCCTCGGTGAACTGCCGCAGCTGGTCGCATGCGCCGGCGATGTCGCACACGTCGAGCGACGCGGTCAGGTCGTCGCGCAGCGCGGCCAGCTTCGCCAAGATGTAGCGGTCCAGCACATGGGTCGAGTCCGTGCGCCAGGTGCCCTTCTTCGGTGCGTAGAGCGCCAGGAAGGTGTAGGTGTTCCACAGCGGCAGCAGCACCTGCCGCACCCCTTCGCGGATGCCCTGCTCGGTGACGATCAGGTTGCCGCCGCGCAGGATCGGCGAGGCCATCAGGAACCAGCGCATCGCGTCTGAGCCGTCGCGGTCGAACACCTCGGTGACGTCCGGATAATTGCGAAGCGACTTGCTCATCTTCTGACCGTCGTTACCGAGCACGATGCCATGTGCCACACAGGTTTTGAACGCCGGCTTGTCGAACAGCGCGGTGGCCAGGATGTGCAGCGTGTAAAACCAGCCGCGGGTCTGACCGATGTACTCCACGATGAAGTCACCGGGGAAGTGCGCCTCTTCGCCGGCCTCACTTCCGCTGCCGCTCACCCCGTCGAACCACTTCTGGTTCTCGAACGGGTAGTGCACCTGCGCGTACGGCATGGAACCGGAGTCGAACCACACGTCGAGCACGTCCTCGATGCGCCGCATCGTCGACTTTCCGGTGGGGTCGTCGGGGTTGGGCCGGGTCAGCTCGTCGATGTAGGGCCGGTGCAGGTTCGTGGGCCGGACCCCGAAGTCGCGTTCCAGCTCGTCGAGGCTGCCGTACACGTCGATGCGGGGATACGCCGGGTCGTCGGACTTCCACACCGGGATCGGGGTGCCCCAGTACCGGTTTCGGGAGATCGACCAGTCCCGGGCGCCGGCCAGCCACTTGCCGAACTGGCCGTCCTTCACGTGCTCGGGGTACCAGGTGATCTGCTGGTTGAGCTCGACCATGCGGTCGCGGAACTCCGTCACCTTGATGAACCACGACGACACCGCCCGGTAGATCAACGGATTCCGGCACCGCCAGCAGTGCGGATACGAGTGCTCGTAGGTCTCGTGGCGCAGCAGCACCGCGCCGTTGACGGCCACCGGGCCGGCGCCGTTCTTCAGGTCGCGGATGATCTGCGGGTTGGCGTCGAAGACGTGATGTCCCGCGTAGTCGGGCACGGTCGCGTCGAACCTTCCCTTCGAGTCGACCGGCGTGACGGCCTCGATGCCCGCGGCCTGGGCGGTGAGCATGTCGTCCTCGCCGTACGCGGGCGACATGTGCACGATGCCGGTTCCGTCCTCGGTGCTGACGAAGTCGGCGGACAGCACGCGAAATGAGTTGGGGGCGTCCATGAAATACGGGAACGGCGGAAGATAGCGCGTCTCGAGCAGGTCGCGTCCGGAGTACGTGCCGAGCACCTCCGGCTCCTCACCGAGCTCGCGCGCGTAAGCAGGAACCCGCGCCTCGGCAAGCACATAGCGCCGCCCGTCAGGCGCCCGCACCTGGACATAGGTGACGTCGGGATTGACCGCGACGGCCTGGTTCGACGGCAACGTCCACGGCGTCGTGGTCCAGATCAGCAGGTGAGCCCCCGCCAAGGGGCCGCCGGCGACCGTGAAGCCCACGGTGATCGCGGGGTCCTGCCGGCTCTGGTAGACGTCGTCGTCCATCCGCAGCTCATGGCTGGACAGCGGCGTCTCGTCGTTCCAGCAGTACGGCAACACCCGGTTGCCCTCGTAGGCCAGCCCCTTGTCCCAGAGCTGCTTGAACGCCCAGATCACCGACTCCATGTAGCCGAGATCCAATGTCTTGTAGTCGTTTTCGAAGTCGACCCAGCGGGCTTGGCGAGTCACGTAAGCCTGCCACTCGTTGGTGTACCTGAGCACCGAGGCGCGGCAGGCATCGTTGAACTTCTCGATGCCCATCTCCTCGATCTGCGCCTTGTCGGTGATGCCGAGCTGGCGCTGCACCTCGAGTTCGGCGGGCAGGCCATGGGTGTCCCAGCCGAACCGGCGCTCCACCTTGTAACCGCGCATGGTGCGATACCGCGGCACGATGTCCTTGACGTAACCGGTGAGCAGATGCCCGTAGTGCGGCAGGCCGTTGGCGAACGGCGGACCGTCGTAGAACACGTACTCGGGGGCATCGTCGCGGCGCGCGATGCTGGCGTGGAAGGTGTCATCGGCGTCCCAGTACCGCAAGACCTCGAGCTCGAGTGCGGGGAACTTGGGTGCGCCGGCCGCCGGCCTGGGATAAGCGGTCACTGATGGTCTCCCTGTGCCAAATTGAGGCCTCCGGCCTCGGAAGCCAATCCTCACGGCACGGGGACGACGTCGCGCTGCTGCGCGGGCGCCGCGGTACCACCCCGCTTGCGCACGCCATCACGGGGAAGACGTGCGCCGCTCTAGTTCGGGCGATGACGGGCCCACCCGTTCGGGTCTACTGAGCATCGACGGATCACGTCGAGCGGTTCTTCCGAAGGCTCCCCGGTGATTGCCGGATCGGTGCCGTTGAGATCGATCCTACCGAGGGCCGCAAACGACGGCGCCGACGGCGCGATTGATTACTGCAGCGGGAGCGCGTCCGAGGTCATCTCGATGAGCGCGAGGCGGAACTGCTCGCTGAGCTCCTCGACCGTGTAGGTCTCGAAGCGGCTCGTGTCGAACCACCAGTCGATGTGCACGTCACCGTCGGCCCGGTACACCCGCACCTCGAGCGCATGGCCGAGACCGGGCGGGGTTTCTTGGACCGGGGTCTGCTCGGATGCCTGGCCGATGTAGTTGAAGTACACGTCGGACGGCTCGGCGGCGACGTGCTCCGAGGCGGCGGCCAGCGTGTGGTGCACGGTTGCCAGCACCTCGGTGGCGCTGGCCTGCTGCAGGGTCGCGCACACCATGGGCACCGCGTCGAGCAGGGCGCCGCGCTCGCTGGCGATGTCGACCGGCACCACGCCGTCGCCGAGTGTGCGCGCCACCGTCCTGGTCAGGGCCGCCAACAGGATCTCGTCGGCCGGCAGGCCGAGCCATTCGCCTGCGCCATCGAGCTCTGCCGTCAACTCAGCACTGGGCGGAGTCGACAGCTTCGCCATGGTCGCCGATCGGGTTGTATCGGCGAGGTGGTCCGTCACGCGAACCGTTGCATGAGCAAATACGCCGAACGGGTGGAGAACCTCAGATGTCGGCGCAGCCGGATAAGGGGCAACCATGAAAACAAAGATAGCTCAGCTGTCCCAAATTTGGGAGACGCATCCCAAAACCGTGACGCCAGTGTCAATAAAGGCACGACTGGCCGATTTGCGGGTGCCATCGCTCATCGCGGGAACTTACGTTAGAGTAAGTGGATGCCACGGACCGACGAGAACGGCAGACAGCTAAAAGCTCTGCTGGACTATCTCCTCGACGGAGATGTCGAGGCGAAGGACATCTACGACGCTCTCGGCACATCGAGCAGCACCTACTACCGTCGCATCAAAGAAGCCGACTACCCCGATGCAGAGGAATTGCGCCGGGTGGCCGATCGGTTCGGCCTCAGCTACCCCGACCTCCAGGTCCGGTTCGGGCTGATGACCAGGCAGGAAGTCATGCGCTACGTCGAATCGCTTTCGGCGTCGGGCAGTTCGCCGACCGCGCTGCGGGAGGCGATCCGGACGCGCACCCGCGCACCGAAGCTCTCGGAGCTGAGGCCGCGCAGTGACGCTCCACCCCTATAGCCGTACAATTTGCCGAGTACCACAGCGGCCCGAAGGCAACGTCCATGGCTTTGGCGACACTCATCGCGATAACGCTTTGCTGTATCGCGTGGAGTCTGTGGATTCGCCGTGTCACCTGGTCATCTCGCTGGGAGGTCGCGGCTACCCTCAACATCGCACTGCAAGGCACGGCGGTGCTGCTCATGTCGCCCTGGGCGTCGGAGACGCTCGGTGTCGCGCTGCACGCGCTGACCGGTAAATGGAACGTCGAGGACTTCATCGGCCACGACTGCTACATCGTCGCCGCGTCCGCTGTCGTCTACAACGCGCTGGGTCGGCTGCAGGACGACCATTTGCTGCAGCGGTCGTTCCGGCAGTACGTGGAGTTGCCTGCCACGCTCTGCATCCCGCTGCTGCTGGTCACCTTCTCCCTCGGTAACGGCGCGCGGATCTACAAGCCGGACTTCTTCCAGGTGCCCACCGACTTCTGGCTCAACATGTACTGGCTGGTCCTCTGCGGCATCCTCATCTATCTCCTGGGTTACGGCAGCCGGGCCCTGTTGGTGCTGCGCAGGGATCCGCGGTCACGCAAGATCGCCAACGTCTACCTGATCTCGTCGGCCGCGGGCATCGCCGCATGCGTCGTCCGGTTGCTCACCGCCTACATTCCCGCACTGCAGCAGCTCGACGGAGGAACGACCCTGGTGTGGGTGTTCGCGTGCATGTGTGGCGCCGGCTTCGCGCTGACCTCGGCGGAGTCCTGGCGGCAGAAGACCAGGTGGTTCAGCAGCGCCCCGCTGACCGACCGCTGATAGGCAATGAGTAGTCACTGGACGGATCCTCGATGAAGGTCCGGTTCGGAGGAGGCTGCTCATGTCGGTGTTGGATGTTGCCCTTGATCCGTCGATGGTGATCGTCGCTGTCGATCCAGGCAAGGCCTTCAATCGCGTGTGGATCAGTAATGGAACTGGTCTGCTCGCTGAGCCGGTGTCGTTGCCGGTCTCTCGTGAAGGTATCGCCCAGCTTGAGCTGGCACTGAACAAGCACCGCCCGGCCGCGCCTGTGATTGCGATCGAGGCCACGGGGAGCTTACATCGACCGTGGGTCGCCGAACTGGAACGCCGCCGTCCTGGTGCGACTGTTCGCTCCATCAGAGACGAAATCGGCACGGATGCAACTGGGTTCGGGCAGGTCAAGACCGACGACCGTGACTGCGCCGCATTGACGGCGCAACTTAGCTTGCCGCCCGCTCGCTCTGGGCCGCCATCACGGCGCACACGAACGCCTGCCGCACACGGCGACTAATCAGCCTGCCGGAACACGACGGCCCAGCCCCCACGTGACGCACTGACCATCGCGCGAAAGCCGAGCATCCCGCCCGGACGATCAACCACGCCCAAAATCACACTTGACCAACCATGCGAAAGCTAACCGGCGACCGAGCGCGACACCCCGCAGAACGGCGCCCCCAGGTCGGGCACCGGTTGGTAGCCACGCCTGCGCGCCCGTGCCGCATCGCGCCGGATCAACGCCTGCAAGCCCGCGAACGCCGCCTGGTCGAGCACCATTCGCGTCAACAGCCGGTTGTGGACGAAACCGAACGACAACCCGCTCGTCGGATCGGCCCAGCCGACCGACCCGGCCAAGCCGGCATGGCCGAAGCCGGGCATGAATCCCGGCGGGACCGGCAGCGAGTGGTACCCGAGATTGAAACTCATCGGCACGAAGATGTTTCGGTCCGGCCAGTAGCTCGGCCTGCCGGTGAGCGCCGCGACGCGCTCTTCGGACAGGAACTGTTTGCCCGCAATACGGCCGCCGTTGGCGATTGCGCCGTACATCTTGGCCAGGCTGCGCGCGGTCGCGACCCCGTTGGCCGCCGGGATCTCGGCGTCCAGGAACGGGGTGTCGCCCTGGACGACGGCCTTCATCCCGGGAAAGTACATCGAGCCGAACATCCCGGAAACGCCGAGCGCCGCCACCCGCGGGGCGATGAAGTTGAAAACGGGATTGGCGAACGTGCCCTGTGGCGCGAGGATCTGCGCCGCGCGGGTCGGCGCGTCGACGGGCGGGCGGCCCAGGTGCAGTCCGTCGGTGTCGAGCGGTTCGGCGAGTTCTTCGCGGATCAGGTCGCGCATGCCTTTGCCGGTGACCGCGCGGCCGAGGCCGGACATCAGCCAGCCGTAGGTGAGCGCATGGTAGGCCTGATGGCCGAACAGCAGTTTGTTGACCGGAGCGGACGCGACTCGTTGCTCCATCACGCGGTGGTCGAGCAACTCGGCCTTGGTGCAGCCGTTGAGATGAGACAACCCGGCCCGGTGCTGCATCATGTCGCGCACCGTGATCCGGCTCTTGCCCTTGACGCCGAACTCGGGCCAGTACTCGGCGACCGGGCTGTCGTAGTCGATCAGGCCGCGGTCGGCCAGGCGGTGGATGACCGTCGACGCCAAACCCTTGGTGACCGAGAAAACCATCGCGCCGGTGTCGGCGTTCCAGTGCTGGGTGCCGCGGCGATCCGAGTAGCCGGTCCACACGTCGACGACGGGTTCCCCGTGCAGGTATATCGACAGCGCGCCGCCGCCGTAGCGGCGGCCGGGAAACAGCCGGGCGAAGCCGCGCACGGTGCACCCGAAGTTCGAATCAGCTGCGCCCTGGACACCGTGCGGAAGCGCTGCGCTGAGCTCCCGGCTCTTGACACCCGTCACAATGTATTGAATTTACTCGTAACCCCGGCTAATAAACCTCGTGTTACCTATTCGTTAGGTTCGCCCATGTCAGAGGCGTCGAGCAGCCGTTGGGCAGCAAGCGCGGGAGTCAATTCGCCGTCGCGGACCTGCCGTTCGATCTCGCCGCGGACCTCCTTGACCTTCGGGTTGGACAGCACCCGGTCAAGGACCGCGTCGCGCACCATCGACCATGTCCACTCGACCTGTTGAGTGCGGCGGCGACTTTCGAACTCCCCTGCCTCGGTCAGCACCTCGCGATGTCTGAGCACGGTCGCCCACAACTCCTCCAGGCCTGCCCCTTCCAGCGCGCTCATCGTGAGAACCGGTGGGCGCCAAAGCGTTTCACGGGGATAGATGAGGCGGATGGCGCCGGCGAGCTCACGGGCGGCCCTCTTGGCCTCGATCGCGTGCTCACCGTCGGCTTTGTTGACCACCACGATGTCAGCGAGTTCGAGCACGCCCTTCTTGATTCCCTGCAATTGGTCACCGGTGCGCGCCAGCGTGAGGAACACGAAGGTGTCGACCATGTTGGCCACCGTCACCTCGGATTGTCCGACGCCGACGGTTTCGACCAGGACCACGTCGAAACCCGCGGCTTCGAGCAGCACGATCGTCTCCCGGGTGGCCTTGGCGACGCCGCCCAGCGTGCCCGAGGTCGGTGACGGGCGGATGTAGGCGTCGGGATGCACCGCCAGTCGGGCCATCCGGGTCTTGTCACCGAGGATCGAGCCGCGGGTGCGGGTCGAGGACGGGTCGACCGCCAGGACCGCGACCCGGTGCCCCTGGTCGATCAGGTACATGCCGAGCGCTTCGATCGTCGTCGACTTTCCCACGCCCGGCACCCCGGTGATCCCGACGCGCATCGCCTTGCCCGCATGGGCGGTCAGTTTCAGCAGCAGTTCCTGTGCCTGCTCGCGGTGGTCGACGCGGGTCGACTCGACCAGGGTGATGGCCCTCGCCAGGGCGGCGCGGTCACCGTCCGCCACGGCGGTCGCGAGGTCGGCGATCGGCTCGGCCATCTATTCGAGGCGGTAACCGAGTCGCTCGGCCAGCTTGTGCAGCAGGCCGATTGCGGCTTCGGCGATCACCGTGCCGGGCGGGAAGATCGCGGTCGCGCCCGCGGCGTGGAGCTCGTCGAAGTCACCCGGCGGGATGACGCCGCCGACCACGATCATGATGTCGGGCCTGCCGACCTCCGCGAGCGCGTCGCGCAGCGCGGGCACCAGGGTCAGATGCCCGGCCGCAAGCGATGAGACACCGACGACATGGACGTCGTTGTCGGCCGCCTGCCGCGCGACCTCATCCGGCGTGGAGAACAGCGAGCCGACATCGACGTCGAAGCCGATATCGGCGAACGCGGTCGCGATCACCTTCTGCCCGCGGTCGTGACCGTCCTGGCCCATCTTCGCAATGAGGATGCGGGGCTGGCGGCCGTCGGCCTCGGCGAACTTCTGCACGAGGTCGGTCGCTTGAGTGATGTTGCTGACCCCTCTGCCCCCCATCTCGTCGCGGTAGACGCCGGCGATCGTACGGATCTCCGCGACGTGGCGCCCGTAAACCCGCTCCAGCGCATCGGAGATCTCGCCGACGGTGGCTTTGGCCCGCGCGGCATTGATGGCCAGCGCCAGCAGGTTGTTGCCGAGCCCGTCCACACCGGCGGGCTCGCGGGTGCCCGCGGCCCGGCTCAGGTCGGCGAGCGCCGCGTCGACAGCGGCCTGATCGCGGTCGGCGCGCAGCTGTTCGAGTTTGGCGAGCTGCTCGGCGCGCACCCGGCTGTTCTCGACCTTGAGCACCTCGATCTCGTGGTCCTCGTCCACCTGGTACTTGTTGACGCCGATCACGGTCTGTTGCCCTGAGTCGATACGGGCCTGCGTGCGCGCCGCCGCCTCCTCGATGCGCAGCTTCGGGATGCCGTCGGAAATCGCCTGGGCCATACCGCCGTGCTCGACGACCTCGCCGATGTGCATCCGCGCCGCGGTCGCCAGTTGGTGGGTCAGCCATTCGACGTAGTACGAGCCACCCCACGGGTCGATCGGCCGGGTGGTGCCCGACTCCTGCTGCAGCACCAACTGGGTGTTGCGCGCGATCCGCGCCGAGAAGTCGGTCGGCAGCGCCAGCGCCTCGTCGAGCGCGTTGGTGTGCAGTGACTGCGTGTGCCCCTGCGTCGCGGCCATCGCCTCGATGCAGGTGCGCGCGACGTTGTTGAAGGGGTCCTGCGCAGTCAGCGACCAACCCGACGTCTGCGAATGGGTGCGTAACGACAGGGATTTGGAGCTCTTCGGATTGAACTCGGCGACCAACTCGCTCCACAGCAGCCGGCCGGCCCGCAGCTTGGCGACCTCCATGAAGAAATTCATGCCGATGCCCCAGAAGAACGACAGCCGCGGCGCGAACTTGTCGACGTCGAGCCCGGCGTCCAGACCCGCCTTGATGTACTCGACACCGTCGGCGAGCGTGTAGGCCAGCTCGAGATCGGCTGTGGCACCGGCTTCCTGGATGTGGTAGCCGGAGATCGAAATGGAGTTGAACTTCGGCATCTTTGCGCTGGTGTAGCCGAAGATGTCGGAGATGATCCGCATCGACGCCTGCGGCGGGTAGATGTAGGTGTTGCGGACCATGAACTCTTTGAGGATGTCGTTCTGGATGGTTCCGGCCAGCTTCTCCGGCGGCACCCCCTGCTCCTCGGCGGCGACCACATACAGCGCCAGGATCGGCAGCACCGCACCGTTCATCGTCATCGAAACCGACACCGTCGACAGGTCTATGCCGTCGAACAGCTGGCGCATGTCGAGGATGGAATCGATTGCCACCCCGGCCATTCCGACGTCACCCTGGACCCGCGGGTGGTCGGAGTCGTAGCCGCGATGGGTGGCCAGGTCGAACGCCACCGAGAGGCCCTTCTGGCCGGCGGCGAGGTTGCGCCGGTAAAAGGCGTTGGACTCCGCGGCGGTGGAGAAGCCCGCGTACTGTCGGATGGTCCACGGCTGGTTGACGTACATCGTCGGGTACGGCCCCCGCACGAACGGCGGTTCGCCCGGGAAGGTGTCGAGCGGATAGCCGGCCGCGACCGCCGCGTCCCGGTCGGCGGCGATGTAGACCGGCTTGACGTCGATGCCCTCCGGTGTCACCCAATCCACCTGGCCTACGCTGTATCCGTGTGCGGCGGCTGCCGATTCGACATGGGCGGCGACGGCGGCCTCGGTCGGCGCCTCGACGGTGCGCTCTCCATTCAACGGGACGTCGGCGAAGCTGCCGATGTCCTTTCCGATCCCCGCGGTGGCGGTCACCTCAGGCCCCCAATCTGGTGAGCAGGTCCGACAGTGTGCCGACCGCATCGATTTTCGCGGTCAGATAGCCGTCTGGTTTCGAATCCGCTTGTGCCACAGCCTTCTCCGGTCCGGCAAGCAGAACATGCGAGGCGCCGGCCGCACGGGCGGCGTCGACGGCCGCGGAGGCTTCCGTCGCGTAGCGCGCGTCGGTGCCGCAGATCACCGCGATCGCGGGTGTGCCGTCGGCCGTCTCGGTCACCGCCTCGATGCCTCCCGACGCGAGCAGGTTCGTCGCGAACGTGGTGCGGATGTTGTGTTCGGCGAGCGGACCGAGCGGCAGCAGCAGCACCTTCGGCCTCGCGCCGGTCTTTTCGAGGAAGGCGTCCGACCGGTCCCGCAGCGCCTCGAAGCCGGCCGCGTAGCGCTGCACCCCCGCCAGCGGATCTCCTTGCGGAAGAGCAGGTTCGGCGATATCGGGGAACTCGTTCACGCCGGTGAGCGAGGTGCGCCGGTGGGCTATGTCGTCGGCTCTCCTGGCCGCGACGTCGGCGATCTGGCCGGCGATGTAGTCGGCGGCGTCACCGAAACCGCCGCGGGACTCGATGTCCTGGAAGTGCTTCCAGGCCTGCACGGCGAGCTGCTCGGTGAGGTCCTCGACATGCCAGGAACCCGCCGCGGGGTCGAGCACGCGGCCCAGATGTGACTCCTCGAGCAGCAGCAGCTGGGTGTTGCGGGCGATCCGGCGCGCGAAGCTCGGGGCGGTGCCCGGGAAGCCACCGGCGATCGCGACGTCGAACGGGTGCACCTGGACGGTGTCCGCGCCGCCGATGCCCGCCGAGAAGGCGGCCAGCGTGGTGCGCAGCATGTTCACCCAGGGATCGCGTTTGGCCATCATCGGCAGCGAGGTCACGGCGTGCAAAGTCGCGGCCCCGTGCTCCGGCGCCCCGACCACCTCGGCCACCCGGGCCCACAGCCGGCGCGCCGCCCGTAGCTTCGCGATCGTCATGAACTGATCGTCATCGGCGGCGACACGGAAGCTGAGCTGGCGCAGGGCTTCCGGGACCGCCATGCCGCTTCGGCCCAGCAGCCGCAGGTAGCTGACCCCGGCGGCGACCATGCCCGCCAGCTCCCAGGACGCGTTGGCGCCGAGATTGTGGAATGCGGGACCGTCGACGGTGATGGCGCGAACGTGCCCGCCGAAGGCGTCCAGCTTTGCCGCGGTCGCCACCACGTCGCCGACGTCGGCCGCCTGCTGCCCGCTCAACGGGGCGGTCAGCGGGTCGGCGCCGAAGTCGACCGACAGGCGGGACCGCTGGTCGGCGTCGAGATCGCCCAGCAAGCCGAGCACCGCATCGGCCGCGGAAATGTAATCCGGCCCGGCGATCTCGAAGAGCACCGGAACGAGATCGAGGTAGACCCCGTCGAACAGCCGGTCCAGTTCGGTCGCCGACACACCCGCCGGAGCGCCGACGCGGATGACGAGCGCGCTGACGCCTTCGGTCAGACCGAGCAATATGGCGCCGTTGTGTTCGGTCAGGCTGCCGGAACCGTTCGCCGGGAACGCCTCTGCCACCTTCCACCCCGTCTTGACGTCGCGCAGCGCGTCACCACCACGCACGAACGGCCACTGGCCGGGCAGCGGCGGTTCGGGCAGCGCGTCCAGGCTGGTGTAGAGGGGACGGATCGCGAAGCCGTCGTAGGTCGGCGAATCCAGTAGGCGCTCGGGTTCGGCGGGCAGATCGGCGGGATCCCGTCGGGTGCTTTTTGCCAGCACCCCGGCAACCGCTGAGCGCCAACGCTCTCGATCGGCCTCGACCGCAGTGGGTTTCTGCACGATCATCAGGCTAAATGATCGCCATCACACCGGCGTTGGCCGGGCAGCCGACTCAGGCGCTCGCCGACAGGTGACCGCAGCCGTCGTTCCGTAGTCTTAGTAGGCGTGAACACCGTCGTCAGCACCGTGCGCGCGGTCCGCGGCGCGGTGGTCGCGACGCTTTCGGGCGTCTCGCGCGTGCGCCTGGCAGGGTCTCTGGTGGGCATTGTGATTCTCGTCGCAGTCGCGTTGCTGGTGCCGCTGCCGACCGCCGTCGAGTTGCGCGACTGGGCGACGTCGGTCGGGCCGTGGTTCCCGTTGGCGTTCCTGGCCGCCCACATCGTGGTGACGGTGTTCCCGTTCCCGCGCACCGCCTTCACGCTTGCCGCGGGCCTGTTGTTCGGACCCCTGCTCGGCATCCCGCTGGCCGTGACGTCCGCGACGGTCAGCGCGGTGCTGGCGCTGCTGCTGGTGCGCGCCGTCGGCCTGCACCTGAACCGGTTGGTGCGCCACCCGCGGGTCCAGTCGCTGGACGCGCGGCTGCGTGAACGTGGCTGGCCGACTGTGCTTTCGATGCGGCTGATCCCCGCCGTGCCGTTCTCCGTGCTCAACTACGCCGCGGGCGCATCATCGGTGCGTGTGCTGCCGTACTCGCTGGCCACGCTCGCGGGCCTGCTGCCCGGCACCGCGGCGGTGGTGATCCTCGGCGACGCGCTCACCGGCAACGTCAGCCCGCTGCTGGTGCTGATCTCGCTGTGCACCGCCAGTTTGGGCGTCGCGGGCCTGATCTACGAGATCCGCGTGCACCGGCGTCATCACCGCGACCGGATCGCGGAGGCCGATCAGCCCGTGCGGGTGACGAGGTAGCCCGGCGTCGCGACTGCGCAATTCGCGTGCCGCTACAGCGCCTGTGTTCCGTGCGCGGCGTTGCCCTCTTGCGCCGACTAAACATTTGTTTACAATAGTAAACATGCATTCACCTCCTTCCGACGATCGGACGGCGCGGGCGCGAATCCGTGACGAGGCGCTGCGGTTGTTCAGCCAGCGCGGTCCAGACGGGGTCACGATGCGTGACATCGCCACGGCGGCGGATGTGTCCCCGGCGCTGTTGGTGCGCCATTACGGCTCCAAGGACGGCCTGATCGATGCCGTCGACAACCACGTCGTCGGCACCCTCGAGGCGCTGCTCACCTCGGTAACGGCCCGAACCGCCGAAGTGGGCATGGGCCCGGCCGCGGTGCCGAGCATGCTCGACGGACTCGCCACCCATCTGCCGCCCGACTCGCCGATCCCCGGGTATCTGAGCCGCCTGCTCCTCGACGGCGGACCGGTTGGCGCCGCGCTCTTCGAACGACTGCACCAGATCAGCATCAGCGTGCTCGACTCGATGGTGGCCGCGGGTACCGCGAGCCCTGGCGAGGATGCCGCTGTGCGGGCTGCCTTCTTGCTGGCCAATGACTTGGCGGTGCTCACGCTTCGCAACCGGCTCACCGAGGTGCTCGGCGTGGACCCGCTCTCTGACACCGGCATGAAGCGTTGGGCCGCCGAAGTTTTCAGGATCTACCGGGGCGGGCTGGCCGGATGAGCCGAGCGCCTCGGGCGAGGAATCAAGAGAGGAAACGATGTCAGCATCCAATGTGTTCGCCAATGCCGGCGCCAGCATTCTGCGCAACCGTCGCCTCATGCGCGCCCCGATCTGGCTCTACAAGGCCCGCCTCGGGGCGATGTTCGGTCAGCGGGTGCTGATGCTCGAACACATCGGCCGCAAATCCGGACAGCGCCGCTACGTCGTGCTCGAGGTCGTCGACCATCCCACGCCCGAAACATTCGTCGTCGCTTCGGGGTTCGGCACCCGGGCCCAGTGGTTCCGCAACATCGAGGCCAACCCTGCGGTGCGCGTGTACGTAGGCAGCCGTCCGCCCGCGCCGGCCACCGCCCGAATCCTCGACCAACACGAACGCGACCGGGTGATGGCCGCCTACCGCAGCGAGCGGCCGAAGGCATGGGCACAGTTCAAGCCGGTTCTGGAACAGACGCTCGGCGAACCGATCACAGACACGAACACCCCGCTGCCATTGGTTGAACTTCGGTTGGACACGGCGCGCACATGAGCGTGTTCGACCGTGTCGTCGCCCCGGGCGCGACCCGAAACGAGATCGCGCTCAGTGTGGCCGGCGCCGCAGCCGGCGCGGTCCTGGCCGCGGCGTTGGCGTGGCATGCCGGATGGTCGCCGTTCGCCGTGGTGGTGGTCACGGTCGTCGCCGCCGACGGCTTCGGTGGCGTCGTCGTCAACGCGACCGCCTCCAACACACGCTGGTTCCACAGACCGAAACGCACCCGAGCACTCCGGATCTCCTACGTCGCCGCGCACGTGCATCCCTTCGTGCTGGCGTTGGTCGTGCCCGGCTTCAGCTGGACAGCGGCGGTCGTCATCTACGCGGCCGTGCTGACCGCCGCCGTGGCCATCACCCTCTCCCCACCGACACAACGCCCACCCGTGGCCTTCCTGTGCGCCGCGCTGTGTCTGGCGGCCGCGAGCGTGCTAGAGATCCCGACCGCCGTGTCCTGGTTTGCCCCCGTCCTGATAGTCCAGTTGTTGTTGGCTCACCTTCTTGCCCTGCCCACCGCGCAGAGACAGTCGACGCCATGAGAATCCTCATCAGCGGTGGTGGCATCGCCGGTATGACGTTGGCGTACTGGCTGCACCAGAACGGCCACTGTCCGATAGTGGTCGAGCGTGGCTCGTCGGCCCGCTCCGGCGGATACGGCATCGACTTCGGCGGCACGGGATATGACGTCGCGGCCCGGATGGGAATCGCAGAGAGCCTGGCATCACGCCAGCTACCGGTCAGCGCGGCCGAGTTCACCGACGCGGACGGCCATGTGTTCGCCTCGCTGAGCCGGGCGCTGGTGGACAGGATTTCGAGGGGTCCACACCTTGGTGTGATGCACGGGACATTGGAGGAGGTCCTCGCCGGGGTCGTCGCACCAAGAGTCGAGATCCGTTATGGCCACTGGATTGTCGGGATAGATCAGCGGCCCGCTGGCGTGGAGGTCACGTTTGCCGACGGGCATTGCGACACATTCAATCTCGTCGTGGGCGCAGACGGTGTCCATTCCCTCACCCGGGAACTCATCTTCGGATGTGATCCGGCGTTCCAGCGCCACCTGGGCTACCTGGTTGCCATCCACCCGGTCGCTGATCGCTTCGGGCTGGGCGATGTTCGCACGCACTACACCGAACCGGGACGACAACTGGTGCTCTACCCCACGGGCGAGCCCGGCGAACTGATCGCGCTGTACCTGTTCCGCTCGGAGATCACCACGCGCGTCGATCCCCGATGCCGTGCGCAACTGCTGCGTGACGTCTACGGCGGAATGCGTTGGCACACCGCGTCAGTGCTCGATCAGCTCCCCGACTTCATTTTCATGGACACGCTCACTCAGATCACCATGCCCCGCTGGTACGACCGCCGCGTGGTCCTGGTCGGCGACGCCTGCGGCGCAACCACGCCGGCCTCCGCACAGGGCGCGTCCATGGCCATGGCAGGCGGGTATCTGCTTGCCGAGACGCTGTCGTCGCATCCGAACGACCACGAGACCGCCTTCGCCGAGTACCAGAGACGACTGCGGCCCGAGGTCCGTCACCGACAGCGCACCGCCCGATGGTTCGCTCGCGGGCTGGTGCCGGCGACGAAGCCGGGCCTGGCGGCACAGCGGGTCGTCATGCGCTGTGTGATGCGCGACGCCTTCGCCGGTCTCTTGCGCCGGCAGTTCGGCGCCGACACTATCCTGTCGAGCTGATCGCCCTACAGCGAATGTGCGCCACCTTCGGTCCTGGCGGATCCCAATGACTGTGGTGGCGGCGCCGCGTTCAGGCCCGGCCCGGTCACCGGTGTCCGTGCATCGGCCTCGGCCTTGGCCACCGCCCGCGCGATCTCCGGATCGGTCTCGGTGTTGAACCAGTCGGCGACCTCGTCGTCGTCGGTCTTCGGCGGGGTGTCGTCGACCGGAGACGGGGTGTAGCGGAACACGCCGTCCTCGCCGGGTGCGCCGAGCAGCTTGGTGAAACCCTGTAGGGCAGAACCGAAGTCGCTCGGTACCAGCCACACCTTGTTCGCCTCGCCCTTGGCCATCTGCGGCAGGGTCTGCAAGTACTGGTAGGCCAGCATCTCCGGGGTCGGCCTCCCGGCCTTGATCGCCGCGAACGTCTTCTCGATCGCCTTGGCCTGGCCCTGCGCCTGCAGGTAGGCGGCGGCGCGTTCACCCTGCGCGCGCAGCATGCGCGACTGCCGGTCGGCCTCGGCGGCCAGGATCGCCGCCTGCTTGGCGCCCTCGGCCGCCAGGATCTGCGCCTGCTTCTGCCCCTCGGCCTGCTTGATCGCGGCTTCGCGCGAGCCCTCGGCGGTGAGAATCATCGCGCGCTTCTCGCGGTCGGCGCGCATCTGCTTTTCCATCGAATCCTGGATCGACGGCGGCGGGTCGATGCTGCGCAGTTCCACGCGGGCCACGCGCAGA
This sequence comes from Mycobacterium sp. IS-3022, assembly GCF_001500065.1. GTDB lineage: Bacteria > Actinomycetota > Actinomycetes > Mycobacteriales > Mycobacteriaceae > Mycobacterium. The sequence continues at coordinate 4,975 of NZ_LQIN01000011.1, read as the reverse complement.
CCCCACCGGCCGGTAGCCTCGTCGAGCACGCCGCGCAGCTGGCCGTTGATCTGATCCCGTGACGTCAGCGTCTGCTCCAACGTCATACCGCCGACGACGTTGCGCAGCGTGGTCGTGGTCAGCTGTTCGACGCCGACGATGTAGTTGCTGATCTGGTACACCGCCGCTTGCGGATTGGTGACCTGGAAATAGACGACGGTGTCGATGTTGACGGTCAGGTTGTCCTCGGTGATCACCGGCTGCGGCGGGAACGACACCACCCGCTCCCGCAGGTCGACGCGCGCACGGATCCTGTCGATGAACGGCAGCAGCAACGTCAGCTGACCCGACACGGTCTTGCTGTAGCGGCCGAGCCGCTCGATGACCGCGGCCTCTGCCTGAGGTATCAGCGCGATCGACTTCGCGACGATGATGGCGGCGAACACCACCAGCACGCCGACGAGGATCAAACCTGCGACGGCACCTTCCATGACGGGTTCCTTCCCTTCGTCCGGGTTGCCCAGCGAATCCTCTATACGACCTTCTGCACGACAGCGGTGGCGCCGTCGATGTGGACGACGGTCACGTGGTCGCCCGGTTCGTAGACATCGTTCTCGTTGTAGGGCCGTGCGGTCCAGATCTCGCCGTCGAGCTTGACCTGTCCTTCGTGGCGGGCGACCCGATCGAGCACCAGCGCACTCTTGCCCTCCAGCGCCTTCGCCGGATCGGGCAGGCCGGTGCCGGCCTGGAAGTGCCTGCGCAGCGCCGGGCGTACCAGCACCAGCAGCAGGACGGACACCACCGCGAAGACGGCGCCGTGGACCCACAGGTCGTCGAAGATCAGGCTCGATCCGGCCGCTGCCAGCGCCCCGCCGCCCAGCATGAGCAGAAACAGGTCGCCGGTCAGGGCTTCGGCCCCGGCGAGCGCCAGTGCGGCGATCAACCAGATCAGCGCAGCAGGCATGACGTCACCCTATCGCGTGACCGGCCTGATGCGGGCCTAACAACTACACTGCGAACATCATGTGGTGTCCCAGTGTTTCGTTGTCGGTGTGGGCCAATGCCTGGCTTGCGGGCGCGGCCGCTCCTGACGATGTCCTCGATGCGCTATCGCTGTGGGCGCCAAAACATTCGGTCACGGCGTACGACTCCGTCGCTGCGGGCGCGACCGGGCTGCCGTGGCCCGATCTGCTCGACGCGGGCGCGATGTCGCTCCTGCAGACCTTGCGCACCGCGGCGGGTCCCGGCGCGACGGCGCCGGCGGTCAGGTTGGCGCTGCCGGTTCCCGGCGACGTGCGCGGGCTGCCCGCGGGGACGCAGTTTCAGCGCGATGCGGTGACGGCGGGTGAGGCCATCCTCGTTTCCGGCGCGGGGTCGATCGGGCTGGTACCGGATTTCGAGTACGACGAACTCGACGTCGACGACGAATTCGACCGCGAGCCGTGTGGGCTGTCGTGGACCGTGTACTCGGTACCGGCCGACGCGTCCACGGCCCCGGAGTATTTGGACCTCGGCGAGGCGGAATACGCCCTGCGTTCGGCGGTTCGGTCGGCGGCCGAGGCGCTGGGCACCTTGCGAGCCGGCGCGGCGGACATCGACGTCGAGGATCCACGCGGGCTCGTCGAGCAGGTGCTGGAATCCACGCGCGTGCACCGGTTTCCCGACCATGCACCGAGCCGGGCCCTGCGGGTGCTCGAGAACGCCGCGCACGTCGACGCGATCATCTCGGTCAGCTCCGGGCTGATCCCGATCGGGCTGCACAGCTCCGCCGAGGTGCAGATCGCCAGCGACGCGCTGCGGCCGCTGTCGACGGTGGTGCGCTCCGCGCGGATCGCCGCCGTCGACGCGATCCTGCTCTCGCCCTGGCGCAGCTAGCCGGTGCAGGCCGGCGTGCACACCACACCGTCCACCGAGTAACCCTGCAGCGGTGGCGGATCGGCGCCCGGCACTCTTGTCGGGGCGCGGCCGTCCCGTAATTCGGCGAGCAGCTCGGCGGCCACCATCGCGAGGTCGGCGTTGGGTGTCGCGGCCCGGGCGAACGCGACGCCGGCTTGCTGGGCCTGCAGGCGCAGTTCATGATCGAGGTCCCAGACCACCTCGATGTGGTCGGCGACGAAACCGATCGGGCAGATGACGACGGCCGTGGTGCCGCCCGCCGCGAGCGCCGACAGATGATCGGCCACATCGGGTTCCAGCCATGGGACCTGCGGGGGCCCCGAACGCGACTGCCACACCTGGTCATATTCCCGGTAGCCGGCCGCGGCTGCGACGAGCTTCGATGCATAGGCCACTTGCCGCTCGTAAAGGTCTGTGCCGCAACGGGACCGGGCTGCGAGCGGGATCGAGTGGGCGGTGAACACCAGGCGGGCGCCGTCGGGCACCGTCTGCGCGGCCGCGGTGACCGCATCGGCGAACATCCGCACGAACAGCGGATGGTCGAAGTACTGACGCAATTTGATCAGCTGGGGCGCCGAGTCGCCCGCCGCCCGGCGTCCCCTCGCGATGTCCTCGACGTACTGGGTGCAACTCGAGTAGCCGCCCCACGCCGACGTGGCGAACACCGCCGCGCGGCGCACCCCGTCGTCGCGCATGGCGATGACGGCGTCCTCGACGTAGGGCGTCCAGTTGCGGTTACCGAAGTACACGGGCAGGTCGGTGTAGGAGCGCAACCGCTCGATCACCGCCCGGTTGATGCCGTTGATCGGCGACACCCCACCGAAGTGCAGATAGTGCTCGGCCACAGCGGCCAACCGCTCCCGCGGGATCCCCCTGCCTCGGGTGACGTTCTCCAGGAACGGGATCACGTCCTCGGGGCGCTCCGGACCGCCGAACGAGAGCAGCAGCACGGCATCGAAAGCCGAGCAGTCCGGGTCGGCGGAACGTTCCATTCCCTACAACAGCTGCGTGCTGGCGCCGCCGTCGGCGTAGACGACGGTGCCGGTGGTGGCCGGCAGCCATTCGGAGATCAGCGCGAGCACGGTCTTGGCCACCGGCGTCGGATCCTTCATGTTCCAGCCCAGCGGTGCGCGCTGGTCCCAGCCCTCCTCGAGCAGCTTGATCTGATCGCCGGCGTCGTCGCCGAGCGCCCCGCCCACGATCGCGCTCATCGCCAGCGTCCGAATAGGGCCTGCGGCAACGAGATTCGAGCGAACCCCGTAAGGACCGGCCTCCCTGGCAACGAACCGGTTGACCGACTCGAGCGCGCTCTTGGCCACGGTCATCCAGTTGTAGGCCGGCATCGCCCTGGTGGGGTCGAAGTCCATGCCGACGATCCCGCCGCCGCGATTCATGATCGGCAGCAGCGCCTTGGCCAACGAAGCGTATGAGTAGGCCGAGATGTGAATGCCCTTCGACACGTCCTCGTAGGGCGCGTCGAAGAACGGGTTGATGCCCATCCCCGACTGCGGCATGTAACCGATCGAGTGCACCACGCCGTCGAGCTTGTTGCCCTCGCCGATCACCTCGGTCACCCGGTCGGCCAGCGTGTCGAGATGCTCGGAGTTCTGCACGTCGAGCTCCAGCAGCGGAGCCGGTTTCGGGAGCCGGTCGGCGATCCGCTGGATCAGCTTCAGCCGATCGAACCCCGTCAGCACCAGCTCGGCGCCCTCCTCCTGCGCCACCCGCGCGATGTGGAACGCGATCGAGGAGTCGGTGATGATCCCCGTGACGAGGATGCGCTTGCCTTCCAGAAACCCTGCCATGTCTGTCCTTATCCTCCTAGTGGGCCTTCTAGTGGCCCATGCCCATGCCGCCGTCGACCGGGATGACCGCACCGGCGATGTAGCTCGCGTCCTCGGACGCCAGGAAGCTGACCGCCCCGGCCACCTCCTCGGCGGTGCCGACCCGCTTGGCCGGGATGAACTCCAGGGCTCCCGCCTGGATCCGCTCATCGAGCGCGCGGGTCATCTCGGTGTCGATGTAGCCGGGGGCGACGACGTTCGCGGTGACGCCTGCCTTCGACAGCTCCCGGGAGATCGAGCGGGCCATGCCGATCAGGCCGGCCTTGGCGGCCGCATAGTTGGCCTGGTTGCCGATGCCCCACATACCCGACACCGAACCGATGAAGATGATCCGGCCGAAGCGCTTGCGCTGCATGCTGCGCGAGGCCCGCTGGGCCACCCGGAACGCCCCGGTGAGGTTGGCGTTGATGACCTCGGTGAACCGCTCCTCGGTCATCCGCATGAGGAACGCATCCTTGGAGATCCCGGCATTGGACACCAGCACCTCGACCGGACCCTGATGCTCCTCGACCTCTTTGAAAGCGCGGTCGACGGCGTCGTTGTCGGTGACGTCGCACACCACTCCGAACAGCCCCTCCGGGGCTCCGGAACCGCGGTGGGTGACGGCGACCTTGTGGCCGTCGGCGGCGAGCCGCTGAGCAATGGCCAGACCGATACCGCGGTTGCCACCGGTCACCAGCACCGAGCGGGAGACGAAAGGCGGACGGCCACCAGCCGTTTGGCCGGCGGTGTCGGCCGAATCATCGGTCACTGTCATGCCCGCCAACCTATCGTCTGGACGTCATTTCTAAGAAATCGCCTTAGTTCGACGGTCTTCAGAGCGGCAACCGACGGTTGATCAGCAGGCTCGCCACCGCCGCGACCGCAGCGACCAGCGCGCCGAGCCGCAGCCAACCGCTGGTGGCCTCGCCGCGCACGGTCTCGTAGCCGATCTGGTCCTGGAGGGTTTCGTACACCTTGTTCAGCTCGTCGAGGTTGGAGGCGGTGTAGGCGTCGCCTCCGGAAAGCTCGGCGATCTTCTTCATGCCCTCGTCGTCGACCGGCACCGGAACCCGCTCGTTGTTGACCTCGACCGACCCGTTGGGAGTGCCGAAGGAGATCGTGGAAATCGGCACACCCTGGTCCTTGGCGGCCCGCGCCGCGGTGAAGGCGCCCTTGGGGTTGTCCGGATTCGACGGGACGGTCTCCTTGCCGTCGGAGAACAGCACGATGCGCGCCGGCGGCGGTTCGTCGCCGCCACCGATCACCGCCCCGAC
>NZ_LQIN01000010.1 GCF_001500065.1 Mycobacterium sp. IS-3022 | reverse complement strand
TTCGCCACGGCCGCAACGAGTTCCGCGCGGCCGACCCACTGCATCCCGCCCTGCACGACGGGGTGCTCGACCCCGAAAGTCTCGGTGAACTTCGTCGTGATCGTCATCAGCGCGGCGCCATCCTGATCGCGCCGTCCAACCGGATCACTTCTCCGTTGAGCATCGGGTTCTCCACGATGTGCACGGCCAGCGCGCCGTACTCGTCGGGATCGCCGAGGCGGGCCGGGTGCGGAACCTGCTTGCCCAGCGAGGCCTGCGCCTCCTCGGGAAGCGAGCCCAGCAGCGGGGTCTTGAACAGACCCGGTGCGATGGTGCAGACGCGGATCAGATCACGAGACAGGTCACGCGCGATCGGCAGCGTCATGCCGACCACACCGCCCTTGGACGCCGAGTACGCGGCCTGACCGATCTGGCCCTCGAACGCCGCGACGGAGGCGGTGTTGACGATGACGCCGCGCTCGCCGTCAATCGGCTCGGTCTTGGCGATGCGCTCCGCGGCGAGCCGCAGCACGTTGAACGTGCCGATCAGGTTGACTTCGATCACCTTCTTGAACCCGTCGAGCGGGAACGGCCCGTCCTTCGAGAGCGTCTTGATCGCGTTGCCGATGCCCGCGCAGTTGACGTTGATACGCAGGGGGCCCATCTTCTCGGCGGCGTCGAGCGCGGCGGCCACCGCATCGGGGTCAGTCACGTTGGTCTCCACGAACTGGGCGCGATCGCCGAGTTCTTTGACAGCGTCCTCGCCCTTGAGGTCGATGACGACCACCGACGCGCCCTTGTCCAGAAGGCGCTTGGTGGTGGCCAGGCCGAGGCCCGAGGCTCCACCGGTGACGACGGCTACGGCGTCCTTGATCTCCACTTTTCGGTGTTCCTTTCTGTTCAGACCCAGTCTCGTAAGACGGCTTCGGTGTCGGCTCCGGCTTCCCCTGCCGGCGTCGGTGCGGCGGGCACGCTGCGGGAGAACCGCGGCGCGGGCATCGGCTGCAGATGGTCGCCGTCGCGATAGAAGGTGTTGCGCTCGGTGACGTGCGGCTCGGACTCCACCTCGGAGAACGACAGCACGGGTGTCACGCAGGCATCGCTGTCGGCGAAGACCTTGGCCCAGTGGTCGCGGTCCTTGGCGCCGATGACCTCACTGAACCGCTCGCGCAATTCCGGCCAGCGGCTCATGTCGTTCTGGTCGGGCAGGTCTTCACCGTCGATGCCGAGGCCCTTGAGGAAAGCGGCATAGAACTGCGGTTCGATACAGCCGACGGCGATGTAGCGGCCGTCGGCGCAGGTGTAGGTGTCGTAGTAGGGCGCCCCGCCGTCGAGGATGTTCACGCCACGCTGGTCGACCCACAGGCCGTCCTGCAAGAAGCCCCAGATCATCTGCGCCAGCACGCTGGAACCGTCGATCATCGCGGCGTCGACCACCTGGCCCTTGCCCGACGTCTGCCGTTCGAACAACGCGGACAGGATCCCGACGAGCAGGAACATCGAGCCGCCGCCAAAGTCACCGGTCAGGTTCAGCGGCGGGACGGGCCGCTCCCCCGCCCGGCCGATCGAATGCAGCACGCCGTTGAGCGAGATGTAGTTGATGTCGTGCCCGGCCTGCAGGCGGCGGGGCCCGGTCTGGCCCCATCCGGTCATGCGCCCATAGATCAGCCGCTCGTTGACCTTCGCGCAGTCCTCCGGGCCCAGTCCGAGTCGCTCGGTCACACCTGGGCGCAGCCCCTCGATCAGCACGTCGGCCTTGGCGACGAGCCGCAGCACGAGCTCGCGACCCTCATCGCTCTTGAGGTCGGCGGCGACGGAACGCCGGTTGCGCAGCGTGGCTTCGCGCTTGCTGGTCGGAACCCCGCCGAGCTTGCCCGGCCGTTCGACGCGCACGACGTCCGCCCCGAGGTCACCGAGAATCATCGCGGCGTGCGGCCCGGGCCCGATGCTCGCCAGCTCGATGACCCGCAGTCCGTGCAGTGGTCCCGCCATGCTCAACCGCCTTCCGTCCGGGCGAACGCCTCGATCGCCGACATAGCTTACTTGTATAACCAAGTCATCCGGTTCTAGGGTGCAGCCATGACAACCCTCGATTCGGGCGCACCCACATATACCGGAATCGACGCACTGTCGGTCGACCTCACCGACGGTCTGCTCGCGGTGACGCTGAATCGGCCCGACAGCCTCAACTCGCTGACCCAACCGATGCTCGCGACCATCGCCGACACACTGAACCAGGCGGCGTCCGACTCGAGGGTCAAGGTCGTGCGTCTCGGCGGTGCCGGCCGCGGATTCTGTTCGGGCGCAGGCATCAGCGAAGAGGACCACGCCAATCCGGGCGCGAACGGGACACCGGCCGACGTGCTCGACGCCGCCAACCGTGCGGTTCGGGCCATCGTGAACCTGCCGCAACCGGTGGTGGCCGCGGTGCACGGTCCGGCGGCCGGTGTCGGGGTATCGCTGGCGTTGGCCTCCGACGTCGTATTGGCTTCGGAGAAGGCGTTTTTCATGCTGGCGTTCACCAAGATCGGCCTGATGCCCGACGGCGGCGCATCGGCGCTGATCGCCGCGGCGATCGGACGCATCCGCGCGACCCGGATGGCGCTGCTGGCCGAACGCATCCCGGCCGACCAGGCCTACGACTGGGGTTTGGTGACCGCGGTCCACCCCGCCGCCGAGTTCGACTCCGAGGTGGACAAGGTCATCGCGACGCTCAAGTCCGGTCCCGCGGTCGCACTGTGCAAGACCAAGCACGCGATCAACGCCGCCACGCTCACCGAGTTCGAAGGCGCGCTGGAACGCGAAAAGCAGGGCCAGCTGTCGCTTCTCGATTCGCACGACTTCCGCGAAGGCACCAAGGCCTTCCAGCAGCGCAGGCACGCCAACTTCTCCGACTTCTAACCCTTGTAAGGGCGAACAGACGCAAACTGTCCGGATTTGCGGCCGGTTTTCAGGCACTTCGCGTCTGCTCGCGCCAAGAAAAATCGGTGGACTCGGCGGCCGCGCGTCGGCAACCATCGACGGGTGAGTACGCAGTTCGACATCCAACAGCCGGTGCACAACGCCGGCGGGTGGCGCGTGCTCGCACCGTTCCGGATTCGCGAGTACCGCCTGCTGATCGCGGCGGTTTCACTGTCGATCTTCGCCGACGGCATGTTCGCGGTGGTGTTGGCCATGCAGGTCATCGAACTCGACAACGATCCCGTATCGCTGTCGATCGTGACGACGTGCTTCGCCGCCGCCCTGGTCGCGTTCGTGTTGATCGGCGGGATTGCCGCCGACCGATTCCACCAACGTGCGATCATCATCGCGGTCGAGACGGTCAATGTGTTCGCCTCGTCGGCCATCGCGGTACTGGGACTGCTTGGCGCTCTGCAGATTTGGCACCTGGCGGTGGGCGCGGCCGCGCTGGGCACCGCGGCTGCGTTCTTCTTCCCCGCCTACAGCGCGATCCTGCCGCGTATCCTGCCGCCGGAGCAGTTGCTCGCGGCCAACGGTGTCGAAGGCGTGGTGCGTCCGGTCTTCCAGCGGGCGGTGGGCCCGGCCGTGGCGGGCGTGCTCATCGGTGCGACGTTCCCCGCGCTGGGCGCCGTGGCGGTGGCCGTGCTGTTCGCCGTCGGTCTGCTGCTGCTCATCGCGACCCGGCCGGCCATGAAAACCCCTGCACCACAAGAGCACCCGCATGTACTGCGTGATCTGCGCGACGGCTTCGTGTTTGTACTCGGAACCCCGTGGCTGTTGTGGACACTGCTGTTCGCGAGCATTTTCGTGCTGGTGGTGCTGGGACCGATCGAGGTGTTGCTGCCATTCATCGCCAAGGACCGCTTCGCCGACGGCGCCCGGATGTACGGGTTCATCCTCGCGTTCTTCGGTGCGGGCAGCGCCCTCGGCGCGTTGACGGTGTCGTCGGGCCGGATGCCGCGCCGCTATCTGTCGGTGATGCTGGCGATGTGGAGTCTCGGCGCCATCCCGCTCATCGTGTTCGGCTTCACCACGTCGTTCCCGGTGATGGCGGCCGCGACGTTCGTCATCGGGTTCACCGACGGCGCGGGCATGGTCATCTGGGGCACGCTGCTCCAGCGACGGGTGCCGACGGCCATGCTCGGCCGCGTGTCGAGTCTCGACTTCTTCGTCTCGCTGGCGTTCATGCCGGTGTCATTCGCGATCGTGGGTCCGCTGTCGAAAGTCGTTTCGATGCAGACGATTTTCCTCGTCGCCGGCATCGTCCCCGTACTGGTGGCGGCGGTCGCGGTGGGGGCGGCCGGGATGCGTCGCGACGAGCTGGCCCACCCGTTGCGCTGACTAGACGCCGAAGATCGGTGGCAGCGCGAGCACCATGACCAGCCCCCAGAAGAAGTGGGTGAGCATCGGTGCGAGTATGCCGCCGGTCGCTCGGCGTTCCAGCGCGCAGATCGTGCCGAGGATGATCGCGGCGAAGCCGAGCATCGGGTTGCCGGTGGTGGCCGACGTCGCGATGACATAAAGCGCGGTCGAGATCAACACGGGGTAAACGCGACCCAGTGCTGTGTACATCGCGCCGCGGAAGAACATCTCCTCCGCCAGACCGTTGACCACGGTGATGAACACCACCAGCAACAGCGGTCCATAATCGGCGAATTCCAATACCCGGGTGATGTATTCGCGTACACCGGGAATCTCGCGCGCGATCAGACCGCCGATGACGAACGCCGCGCCCAACGCCAACCCGACACCGGTGCCGGTGATCACGGGCCGCTGGTTTCGGCCGCGGAACCTCACGCAGCCCAGGTGCAGGGGTCCGGACAGAAAGGCGCCGACGGCCCACACCCCCGCCAGCGCCAGCGTCAGCCAGTAGAACGAGTCGTCACCGGGCGGCCGGGCCAGCGAATACCCCAGCAGCGCAGCGCCGATCACCAGCACGACGGCGACGACGATCCGTCTGCGCCTGATGACGGCGGGCGGTTCGTGGTGCGGAACGGCGACGGCGGTCGCGATCTCGCGGACCTCCTGCAGCAGTCCGGCGCGCGTCTGCGTCGACTCCGTCATGCCGGGCTCACCTTGGGCACCAGGTTGAGCAGCGTGTCCAATCCGGTGCGGACCACTCCGGCAACCGGTCCGGGCACCCCGCCGATGAGTCCGAGCGCCGGCCGGACGATCCCGGGTGTCACCGCACCGGCCACCTGCTTCAGGCGCAGGGTGTCCCCGCCGGCCCAGTCGGGGTCGGTGTCGGCGAGGTGGTGCGGGTCGGTGAGCTCGTCGACGGGCTTGCGCCGGCGGCTGCCCAGGGACCGCCTGATCGCATCGTCGATGCTGACCAATCCGCCCGGCGGGTCGGGCACGTGCTCGCGCAGCCGCGTCTCCGAAGCGATCATCGGATGATCAAGGGACTGAACCAGATCCGCCGCCAAGCCTCCCGGCACGGGCAACACCGCCGCCGTCACCCACGACACCAGCCCGGTGTCGACGCCGTCGACCGGCAGTGCAGCCCGCCACTTGCCGGATATCCGCGCATAGGTCCGAAGCAACTCGGCGTAGGACGTCGTTTCCGCGCCGGTGATGTCGTAGGCTCCCGCGGGCACGCGATCGCTGTCCGCGGCGGCGATGAGGTAGTGCAGAACGTCGCAGATCGAGATCGGGTCGATCGGGTTCGCCGACCACGACGGCAGTGGGAACACCACGAACCGGTCGCCGACATAGCGCAGCATCTCGAACGACGTCGACCCCGCCCCGAGGATGATCGCCGCGCCCAACCACACCACATCGGCACCGCCGTCGATGTGCAGCGCTTCGGCCACTTCGGCGCGGCTGGTCAGGTGCTCGGACAGATCGTCGCCATCCGGCACGAACCCGCCCAGGTACACGATCCGCCGGACACCGGCGCTCTTGGCGGCCCGCGCCACGTTGGCCGCCGCACGGTTGTCGGCGTCCCGGAAATCGGGTTCCCCGATGCCGTGCACGAGGTAGTAGAGGACGTCGACCGGCCCGGCATCGGCGAACGCCGACCGCGCCGAGGCCTCGTCGTGCGCGTCCAACTCGACGGCGGTGACGCGGTCCTGCCAACCGAAATCGGCCAATCTGTCACGGTTTCGGCTCGCCGCGACGACGTCATGACCCTCCGACAGCAGGGCGTCGACGAGCCGGGAGCCGACATAACCGGTCGCGCCGGTCACCAGGGTGCGCACACGTTTCACGGTACGGCTGTACCCGGATCGGTCCCGACGGAATCTAGATCGTCGCGTCGCGGTGTAGATCGATTAGCCGCTGATACACCTGCGCGTTGTGCCGGTTGTGCGCGACCTCGGCGTCGCTCAGGTCGCGTCGCACCTTGCCCGGAACGCCCGCGACCAGTGTGCGCGGCGGCACCATGAATCCCTGAGGCACCACCGCGCCCGCGGCGATGAGCGAGCCCTGGCCGATCGTCGCGCCGTTGAGGATGACCGCGCCCATGCCGATCAGCGCTCCGTCCTCGACGACGCAGCCGTGCAGGACGGCGTTGTGCCCGACGCTGACCTCCGCGCCAATGCTGACCGGGAACTCCGGATCGACGTGGATGGTCACGCCGTCCTGGATGTTGGTGCCGAAGCCGATGTCCACGGGTTCGGCCTCCGCGCGCAACGTCGCGCCGTACCAGACGCTGGCCCGTGCGGCGAGCGTCACCTGACCGATCAGGCTCGCGTTCGGCGCCGCCCACGCTTCAGCGTGCAGCGACGGTGTGCGGCCACGAATGGCGACGATCAGCGGCTCGGGCATGCGCGTCATCGTATTCACCGGCCGTCAGCCGACGAGACGGCAGCGTGTGGGCAGATTGGCAATGCGCAGGTCAGACGCTTGCGGCGACGGTTCGGCGCGGTGAGGACTTTGGCACTGGCGCGGCCCTGCCTCTAACATCCCTTGCGACCTGTCTAGCCGAGGAGCCGTAAGTGAAGACCCGCACCAGCAAAGCCATCGGTGCCACGGCCGGGATCGCCGCGATGGCGCTCTCGGTGCCGCTGGCCGTCACCGCATACGCCGATCCGCCCGCGCCCGCGCAGCCGGCCGAGCCGACCACCACCGCGGTGATCGAAATCCCGAATCCGGAGGGGTCGGGCTGCGACGCGTTCAAAGAGGCGGTGCCCAACTGGAAATCGCTGAACACCCTGCCGGTCGGACAGGCGCTGCAAGCCATCCCGGACGCCAGCACCTTCTACTCCGCGATCTCGGGTGGCTTCAACCCCGCGGTCAACGTCGTGCCGGTCCTGGAGAACGGCCCGTACGTGGTGTTCGCGCCGACGAACGAGGCGTTCGCGGGGCTGCCGCCGGCCCAGCTGGACGCGCTGAAGGCCAACCCGGCCGCGCTGACGGACCTCGCCTACTACCACGTGTTCCTCGGGGTCCTCGGGCCCAAGGATGTCGAGGGTCAGCGGCCCACCCAGCAGGGTGCGGAGATCAAGGTGACCGGTGAGAACGCCGACATCAAGATCAACGACACCGCGAAGGTGGTCTGCGGTGGGATTCAGGCGGCCAACGCCCGGATCTACCTGATCGACACGGTGCTCGACCCGGCCAAGGCGCCGGCGGCGGTCACGCCGTCCGCGACGTCGACCACCACGACTACGACGACTACGACCACTGCGACGACCGAGCCGGCCGAGCCGACGCCTGCCGCTGACGCGCCGATCGGCTGACGCTATTCGCGATTTCGGTGTGGTTGGTTGCGCCCACCGCAACCAACCACACCGAATCCACTCGTCTTAGATGCCCAAGTCGCGGCCGATGATCTCCTTCATGATCTCGGTGGTACCACCGAAGATCGTCTGGATGCGCCCGTCGACGTAGGCCCTCGCCACGCGGTACTCCATCATGTAGCCGTAGCCGCCGTGCAGCTGCACGCAGCTGTCGACCACCTTCTTGGCCACCTCGGTGGCCCACCACTTGGCCTTGGCCGCCTCGACCGCGGTGAGTTCACCGTCGACAACGGCGCGCAGGCAGCGGTCGATGTAGTTCTCGGTGACCTCGAGTTCGGTGTCCATCTCGGCGAGCAGGAACCGGTTGTGCTGGAAGCTGCCGATCGGCTGGCCGAATGCCTTGCGGTCCTTGGCATACTGCAGCGTCTCCTCCCAGACCGCGCGGGCCCCGGCGATCGCCGAGATCGCGATCGACAACCGCTCCGACGGCAGGTTGGTCATCAGGTGGTAGAAGCCGCGGCCTTCCTTGCCCAGCACGTTGGCGGCGGGCACCCGGACGTTCTCGAAGTGCAGCTCCGAGGTGTCCTGCGAGTGCAGGCCCATCTTGTCGAGCTTGCGGCCGCGGCTGAAGCCCTCCATGTCGCGCTCGACGACCAGCAGAGTGAAGCCTTTGTGGCCGGCTTCCGGATCGGTGCGGGCCACCACCACGCAGAGGTCACAGTTGATGCCCGACGAGATGAATGTCTTGGAGCCGTTGACAATCCAGTCGTCACCGTCGCGCACCGCGGAGGTGCGGATGCCGGCCAGGTCGCTGCCCGCGCCGGGCTCGGTCATCGCGACCGCGATGATGGTCTCCCCGCTGGTGATGCCGGGCAGCCAGCGCTGCTTCTGCTCGTCGTTGGTCAGGTCCTTGAAGTACGGCCCGACGACGTCGTTGTGCAGGCTCAGCGCCGGTCCGTGTGCGCCGGAGCGGGCCATCTCCTCGTCGATGATCGCGTTGAACCGGAAGTCGTCGGAGCCGCCGCCGCCGTATTCCTCGGGCATGTTGAATCCGATGAGCCCGTACTTGCCGGCTGCGGTGTACGCCGACCGGTCGACGATGCGCTCGGTCTCCCACTTCTCTTGATTGGGAATGAGTTCGCGTTCGATGTACTCCCGCACGGTTTCCCGGAACGCCTCGTGCTCGGCGTCGTAGATAGCTCTCTTCACTTGCTCACTTGGCCTTCCAAACGGGCTGGCGCTTCTCGGCGAAGGCCAGCGGTCCTTCTTTGGCGTCCTCGGAACGGATCACGGTCCCGATTTCACGCATGGTCCTCGCCCATCCGGCTTCGTCGCCGGTGATGACGCCGTCGTCGACGCCCATCGCCACCCGCTTGCTCGCCCACACGGCAAGCGGCGCATTGCAGGTGATCCGTTCGGCGAGCGCAAGTGCGGCGTCGACCGCGGTGCCGTCGGGCACCACCTGGTTGATGAGGCCCCACTTGAGCGCGTCGGCCGACGACATCGGCTCGCCGGTGAACAGCAACTCCATCGCGACCTTGCGGGGAAGATGGTCGACGATGCGGAACACGCCGCCCGCTGCGGCGATGAGCCCCCGCTTCACCTCGGGCAGGCCGAATTTCGCGCGCTCCTCGGCGACCACCAGATCACTGGCAAGCGCGAGTTCCGTGCCGCCGCCCAACGCGGTGCCGTTGACCGCGGCGATGGTCGGCTTGTCGATGTAATGGTGCACGTAGCCGGCGAAGCCCCACTCACCGTGCTCGGGGTGGAAGAGATTTTCCCGCCGCGAGATGGCCTTGAGATCGGCTCCCGCGCAAAACGATTCACCTGATCCGGTGATCACGACCGCGCGGACCTCGGGGTCGTCTTGCGCCTCTTGCAGAGCGTCGCCCACCGCGGTGCTCACCGCGCTGTTGACCGCGTTGCGGGCCTCCGGCCGGTTGAGCGTGATCACCAGGACGTTGCCCCGCCGCTCGGTGAGAGCGGCGGGGACCGCAACTTCGGACGGCACAGATGTCACAGCAGTTCGATGATGGTGGCGTTGGCCTGGCCGCCACCCTCGCACATCGTCTGCAAGCCGTACTGAATTCCCTTGTCGCGCATGTGGTAAAGCATCGTGGTCATGATGCGGGCACCGGAGCCGCCCAGCGGGTGGCCGATCGCGATCGCGCCGCCGTTGGGGTTGAGCTTCTTCTCGTCGGCGCCGATGTCCTTCAGCCACGCCATCGGAACGGGGGCGAACGCCTCGTTGACCTCGAACACGCCGATGTCCTCGAGACGCAGTCCCGAGCGCTTCAGCGCCTTCTGGGTGGCGGGAATCGGCGCGGTCAGCATGATCACCGGATCGGCACCGGCCAGCACCGCGGTGTGCACCTTGGCGATCGGCTTGAGACCCAGCTCGGCGGCCTTTTCGGCGGACATGAACAGAAGCGCGGCCGATCCGTCGGAGATCTGCGACGAGTTGCCGGCGTGGATCACGCCGTCCTCGCGGAACGCGGGCTTGAGCTGACCCATCTTCTCGATGGTGGTGCCGCGGCGGATGCCCTCGTCCTTGAGCACCGGATTGCCGTCCTGGTCCTTGATTGCGACGATCTGATCGTCGAACGCACCGGAATCCTGTGCGGCAGCCGCCTTCTCATGCGAGCCGAGGGAGAACTCGTCGAGCATGGTGCGGTCCAGGCCCCACTGCTCGGCGATCATCTCGGCGCCGATGCCCTGGTTCGGCGTCTGGCTGTAGCGGTCCTTGAAGCTCTGGGGATACGGGTTGCCGCCGCTGGCCAGCGATGCACCCATCGGAGTGCGCGACATCGACTCCACACCGCCCGCAACGACCACGTCGTAGTGGCCGGCGATGACCCCCGCTGCGGCGAAGTGGATGGACTGCTGGCTCGACCCGCACTGGCGGTCGACGGTCACACCCGGCACGCTCTCGGGCCAGCCGGCCGCGAGCAGTGCGGTACGGCCGATGTCGAGGGCCTGCTCGCCGGCCTGCATGACGCAGCCCCAGATCACGTCGTCGACGAGTGCCGGGTCGACCCCGGCCCGCTCTACGAGACCGTTGAGGACCTGCGCGGACAGTTCGGCGGGATGCACGCCGGACAGTCCCCCGTTACGTTTGCCGACAGGTGACCGCACTGCCTCGACGATGACGGCTTCAGGCATGGAACAACTCCTTCGAAAGGTTTGGTGGGATCTCCCACAAAAGGTCCACCATCGAACGTAGAGGAACAAGGTTTACTAGGTCAACCTACTGGTTGGTAGGCCGCCACTTCCAGTGCCAGTGGCTCCAACGTCTTTATCGCACATGGTTTACTGAGTTGCATAGCTGGACAACTGGCCAGTGGCAACGTCGTGGGAGTTGGAGTGGCTCGAAATACACCGCTGGCGCCGATGATCGGCCCGGACGGCGTCGGCGCGGGCACAGCGGTCCGGTCCCCTAAGACGGCCGAGCTCGTCGCGGGAACGCTGCGCCGGATGGTGGTCGACGGGCAGCTCAAGGACGGCGACTTCCTTCCCAACGAAGCCGAGCTGATGGCGCACTTCGGGGTGAGCAGGCCGACCTTGCGAGAGGCGGTGCGAGTACTGGAGTCCGAGCGCCTCGTCGAGGTCCGCCGCGGCTCTCGCACCGGCGCCCGCGTAAGGGTGCCCGGCCCCGAGATCGTGGCCCGTCCCGCCGGCCTGCTGCTGGAACTGTCCGGTGCGACGATCGCTGACGTGATGACGGCCCGGTCCGGCATCGAGCCGATGGCGGTGCGGCTGCTGGCGGAATCGGGATCTTCCGAGGCGTTCGACGAACTCGACAAGATGCTCGAAGAACATGTGCCGTCCGGCTGGCAGAACGACACCCTCGCCGAGACCACTGGCGACTTTCACCTCCGCGTCGTGGAGTTGTCGGGCAATGCCACCCTGAGCATCATCGCCGGGATGCTCCAGGAGATCACCGTCCGGCACAACGCTTTTCTGTTCAAGGAGCGACGCCCCGTCTCCAAGGGCGACTACGACAAGCTGATGCGGTCGTACCGAAAGCTGATGCAGCTGTTGCGATCCGGCGACGGCGTGGCCGCCGAGGCTCATTGGCGCAAGCACCTGGACACCGCGCGCGATCTGCTCCTGCAGGGACTCGAGGACGTCGAAGTCCGCGACGTCATGGGCTGATCGTCGTCTCCCTCTGCCAGGTCACCTGCACGGGCACGGTGTCGTCCCACGGTTGCCGCGTCACCACATCGGCGACCTTGAAGTATCCGCGCTCGAATTCGCCGGTGGCGGCGTCGACCAAGCGGTACTGCTGGGTCTGTCGGTGTATCGGTTGCCCGTCGATCAGCACCACCCGTACCTCGCCGGGTTCGAACTGGCAGCGCTTCTGCAATGCCGCGATCAACTGTTCGTTGTGCATGTGACCGTCGCCGAAGTTCCACCCGATCGCGGTGCTGCAGATGCGCTCTCCGTCGGTGAGCACGTAGTCGTCCTCGTTGTGACCCGCCATCGCGCGGTGCGCGAGCGTGAACATCGCGCGGCCGTGAGTGTTGAAGGCGCGGAACGCATATCCCATGTACAGGTACATCTGCGCGGTTTCCGGGCTGCCGTAGTACCGCTCCATCTGCGCCTGCGGCATGCTGGCAATCGAGACGACGTTCTGTTCGATCTTCGCCGAGGCTGACGGTTTGACGCACCACAGCCCGGTGTCCCAGTTGCCCGCGTAGTACCGCATGCCGGGCAGGAAGGACACCTTGCGCGGGAACAGGTTTCCCAACACCACGGTGCCCGCGACGACGGCGAACAACACGATCGGCCACGGACTCTGTAGATCGCCGAGACCGATGTCGGCATGCCCGACGAACAGCGCCAGCACCGCGAACATCATGAAGACGTTCCACTCCAGCGGCACACCCATCGGGATCGAGGACAGGATGCCGAAGTGGAACACCAGCATGACGAACGCTGCGATATACGTCGGCCAGCCGCCGTTGGAGAAGAACAGCACGAGCGGAACCAGTCCTTCGATCGCCGTGCTGAAATGCGCCAGCCCGCGTGACAACCGGCCCGGCCGCAGATCGTCCGGGAAATGTTCGAAGAACTTGCGTTTGATCCACTTCGGCCGGAACACCGGGTTGTTGCTCATCATCGTCGAGATGACGAACGGGAAGTGCTTGTTGAGCTTCGATGTCGCGGCGCCGAGCCAGATCGTCAGGCACACGAGCTTGGCCGCGACGATGATGTCGGGTCCCGCGAAAAGGAAGCACGCCGCCAGGCTTGCGTAGACCTCGCCGCGAGCGGCCAGGAAGATCACCTTGTCGCGCAGGCCCAGCACGGCGAGCACTCCGAGGATCGCCCAGATCTGCCACACGGGAAGCACGCCGACCGTCGTGCCGAGTTCGGGGATCGGTCCGGTGCCGTCGGAGAACAGCGCCACGACGAGCAGCACCAGCAGCGCGGCGTAGAGCAGCGCGTCGAACGGTGTGCGGGTGTCCCCTCTGGTCAGCGGGACGCGGCTCGGCCACGGTGGTAGCCGGATCGTGTTCGGCCGCAACCAGTACAGGATCGAGCCCATCGGCGGGAAGAACCGGTTGTTGAGCGGCCCGAACCCGCAGCCGAGGCCGACGACCTCGAACAGCATCGTGTACAGCACGACCTTCTCGAACACGATCGGCTCGTCGTACCAGGAGGCGACGTTGGTGAATCCGTCGATCCCGGTGGTGGTGAGCACGACCAGCCAGGCGCCCAGGATGTAGAGCAGAATCTTGACGACGTAGAACAGGTGTAGGACGACGGGCGTCCCGAACCCCACCTCGGCCCAGTGCCGGGCCATCGGCACGATTTTTTCGGCGCGGGTGCCCTTGCTCCATTCCTCGAAGTCGACGACGGGCGCTTCCTGCTTCAAGAACCCCATGGCATCACAGATTAGAACGTGTTCTAGCTAGGGACGTACGGTTCGGGGTCTCAACGGTCAGGCGTCGGTCTTGGCCGGCGGCCGGTAGAAGATCGCCAGCTGGCCGATGCCGCCGAGAAGGCCGAGACCCAGCGAGATGACCAGACCCCACCAGCCGTGCAGCAGGTCGGAGAAACCGGTTTCACTGAACAAGAGATGGTCCAGGCTGATCTTGCCGGCGCCGATCGTGGCGATCCCGACGGCCGCGGCCGCAAGCACCAGGTTGTACTCCCAGCCCTCCTTGACGATGAAGAAGCCGTTGGGCCGGTGCACGGTCCACGCCGCGACGAGCATCAGCGCGACGAAGCCCGCGGCCGGAATCGGCGTGAGCAGGCCTACCGCGAGACCGATGCCGGCGGTCATCTCCGTCGTCGCGGCGATGCGGGCATGGAACATGCCGGGCTTCATCCCCATGCTGTCGAACCAGCCGGCCGTGCCCTTGAGGCCGCCGGGCCCGAAGAACTTGTTGTAGCCGTGGGCGGCCATGGTCAGGCCGAGCACCACCCGCAGAATCAACACTCCGACGTCGTAGGCAGTCATGGCTACAAAATCTAGGCCATGTGTTAAGCCGCTGCCCAGCCCCCGTCGACACTGAGCCTGACGGGTTATCCCCAAGTGAGAATTCGTCCACAGGCCGAGCCTGTTCCGGCGGTCATGTCGTTGCCGCGTCGGTGGGCCCGGTAACTTCGCTCATATGTTCGAGCGTTTGGTCAACGGGGCCGTGACCGCCCGCGACACCGCCGCGGCGGTGGGCGGATGGGCGCGGGTGGAGAACGCCGCCTGCGCGCGACGGCTCTCGGCCAGCGTTGAGATTCTGGACCGGCTGATTGCAGCTGACGGTTCGGCCGATCGCGAGCAGTGGTGCATCGACAACTGGGATGCCGCCGCCGCCGAGGTGGGCGCCGCGCAGAACGTGTCGTTGGGAGTGGCTTCGCACCAGTTGTTCGTGGGGTTGGAGTTGCGGGATCGGCTGCCGCGGGTGGCCGAGGTGTTCGCCGCCGGCACCATCTCCTATCGCTTGGTCGAAGTCGTGGTCGCGCGCACGCGGCTGGTACGCGACCCTGACGCGATCGCCAAGATCGACGCCGAGGTCGCCGCCCAGATCGCGGGGTGGACCACGTTGTCGAAGAACAGAGTCCAGACTTCGGTCGACTACTGGGTCGACCGCTACGACCCGGCCGCGGTGCGGCACACCGAATCCAATGCCCGCGGCCGCTACGTCGACATCTACGACCCCAACGACGGATCCGGCACCGCCTCGATCCAGGCGTCGTTGCTCGCCACCAACGCTGACGCCTTGGACCAGCGCCTCGATGCGATGGCCGCCGCGGTCTGCGACGGTGACCCCCGCACCGTCGACCAGCGCCGTTCCGACGCGCTGGGCGCGCTGGGCCACGGCGCCGACCGCCTGCAGTGTGCTTGCGGACGTGAGGATTGTGAGGCCGCTGCGGCGTCCTCGAGTGCGGTGGTGGTTCATGTGGTGGCTCGCGAGGAGTCATTGACCGACGACACCGCGACACGCTTGGACGGGGAAGCGCCGCGCTCGGAGGACGAACCGACCGGCCGGGCCGCCACCGACCCGGCTTATCTGATGGGCGGGGCGATCCTGCCCGCGCCGCTGCTGGCTTCCAAGCTGGCCGGGAGCGCGAAACTGAAGCCGGTTGTTCATCCCGGCGACAGTCCGCCTGAGCGGCGCTACACCCCGTCGGCGGAGTTGGCGTGGTTCGTGCGATGCCGGGATTTGACGTGCCGCTTTCCAGGCTGCGATGAGCCGGCCGATCATTGCGATGTCGACCACACGATCGCCTATCCGAAGGGGCCGACGCAGGCGTCGAACCTGAAATGTCTGAGGGTGTCGCACGAATCGCTGGTGGGAGTCGTGTCATATCGCGTGAAAGTTACTGCTGCATGCGATGATTCGAAGTGTCTGTCAATGTGCGTGCCGGTGATGTCGATCAGTTGATGATGATGCCGCCGTCGGTGCGGGAGTGGCTGCCTGAGGATCATCTGGCGTTCTTCGTACTCGACGTCGTCGCCGAGCTGGATCTGAGCGCGTTCTATGCCGCGTATCGGGTCGACGGTAAGGGCGGGTCGGTGTATGACCCTTCGATGATGCTGTCGGTCCTGCTGTATGCGTACTGCACCGGGGAGCGGTCCTCACGTCGGATCGAGCGACGGTTGGTCGAGGACGTGGCGCTACGGGTGGTCGCGGCCAATCAGCAGCCTGATCACGCCACGTTGGCCCGATTCCGCCGCCGCCACCAGGTCGCGATCGCAGCTCTGTTCGGCCAGGTCCTAGGCCTGTGCGTCAAGGCTGGTCTCGTCGATGCGGGCGTGATCGCGATCGACGGGACCAAGATCGCGGCGAATGCCTCGTTCTTCGCCAATCGTGACCATGCCGACCTCAGCGCTGAACTCGCCGGATCCGTGGAACGCGACCCCGCGGCCGCGGCGGCTCGTCGTGTCGCCGATCGGGTCTTGGCCGAAGCCGAGCAGGTCGATGCGGCCGAAGACGAACGGGGCGAGAACGACCAGGTCCGGCGGATGCCGGTGGGGTGGGCCGGTGGTCGGGATCGTCGTTCGCGGATCCGGGCTGCCCTCGACGAACTGGAATCTCAAAAGTCGCGGGACTTTGAAACGCGGATGGCCGAGCGTGCTCGCAAGGAGGTCGAGTTGGGCCGCAAGCTGACCGGTCCCAAACCGAGCGCCCAGACCGCGCGGCGGGCGCGCCCGCGTCGGGCCAACACCACCGATCCGGATTCGCGGATCATTCCGCAGGCCTCCAAAGGTGTGCTGCAGGGTTACAACGCGCAAGCAGCCGCGACAATCGGGCACATCGTGGTGGCTGCCGAGATCACCAACACCACCAATGACCAACCCCATTTTGTGCCGATGGCCACCGCCGTGACCGACAATCTCGCTGCGGCCGGACACCGCGGTGGTGCCGGAACCTTCGTGGCTGACGCGGGGTACTGGACCAGCGTGAACGGCACCGCCGATGTCGGTGCCGAGGTGTTGATTGCGACACGAAAGTCGTCGTGGCGCACAGCCGATAAGCCCGATGACGATAAGTTGGCCGTGCTGGCGAGGGTGAACCGCGGTGAGCTATCCCAACGTCAAGCGGGCGCGATTCTCGGTGTCTCCTACACCTGGGTGCGGGACATGACCAAGCGCTACTTCGGGCGCGAAGGACAACGCATCACCCGCAGCGCCGAACCCGAACCTCACGAGTGGATCCCGGTCGTCGAACGTGTCGCCGCCGGCGAGATCTCCGTGCGTGCCGCCCGCGACGACCTCGGTGTCTCAGTGACAAGAGTCAAAGCGATGCTCGCGCATGTGCGAGGCGAGGCCACCGATCCCACGATCGCCCGAAAAGCCATGGACGACAAACTTTCTCAACCGGACAACGCTGCGCTCTACCGCAAACGCGGCGTCAGCATCGAACCCGTCTTCGGCAACATCAAAGCCAACCTCGGATTCCGCAAATTCGCCCTCCGCGGCCATGCAGGAGTGCACAGTGAATGGCGCCTGATCTGCACAGTGCACAACCTGCTCAAACTCCAGCACGCACTACCCGCCTGACCGCAACCACCAACCAACGCCGCCATCGCAGCGACCCCACGCCCAGCATTCGTGCAACACCCTCGTCTATGCCGAAAACACCACCTGCTCAAGACCTTTTGGGGCTGGCGTGACGTTCAGCATCCCGACGGGACCGTCGAGTGGGTCTCCCCGTCGGGGCAGGCCTACACCACCCACCCTGGCAGCGAGCTGCTGTTCCCGACACTGTGCCGGCCCACGGCGCCCGTCGCTGCGAACGAGGCCGCCGACGATCTAGACGACGCTGCCCGCTCGCTGAAGATGCCGCGTCGCAAGCAAACCCGCGCCCAGAACCACGCCAGAGCCATCGAAGACGAACGCCGAGCCAACCAACCCTACGTCGACGAACGCAACAAACCTCCACCCTTCTAGGCGCGGTCGACGGGCAACGCCGCATCCAATCTCTCGACGTACGAGTCGATGTCGCCGATTGCGGACTCCGCGGCGTGGACGCTGATCGCAATCGTGTCCCCGATGCCGTGGACGCCGTGTGTCAAGCCCATCATCGGCGACAGGCTGGGGTAACCGGCAGTCATGACGACGGGAGCGCCACCGAACTGGAGATCGGCGGGGCCACGGTTGACGCTCGACACCACGGTGTTGCCCGTGACTGTCGGCGACCGCAGCGTCGGGTCGAAACGCCCGACACCCCAACGCAGTAGCGGTGCGGGCACCGCCGCGGAGGCCCGCTGGGCTTCAAGCATCGCCGGATGGGCTGCCCGTCGGCGACGCTGCTCGAGATCCTCGGCGATCCGAGCCATTCGCTCGTCCGTGGGCAGATCTGGATACAGTCCGACGCCGACATTGCCGAAGTGGTTGTGAGACGTCCGCTCACCGGCCTTGGCCATCGGCACCTCAGCGCGCAATCGCGACGGGTCGTCGCCGAGTTCCCGCATATGAGCGGCCAGCGCCGTCGACACCGCCGCCAGCACCCTCACGGTCACCGTCGGGCCCGACAGCTGCGATCGCTGCCTGAGCACGGTGCGGATGCCACGCAGGCCGCCCGGCGGGGAATTACTGCGCAACGCTGGGCACGAATCCGCCTGTGGTGCAACCGATCCAGCGTCAGTATCGCGCAGCAGCTGACGATGCGCGCGGGCGGCGCGGTAGCCACGCCACGGCAGCGTCAGGCCTAACAGCGGCGGCCGTCCGTCGAGCGTCGCCACCGGCGCCGTCCGCCCGAACAGCCGGGCCGCCAAGGCCGACGACCGGATGCCGTCTCCCAACGCGTGCGCGACCTGTACCACCGCGACCGTGCCGAGCCCTGCGCCGGGCACGCCCCCGACGGACGGAAACACATGCAGTCGCCACGCCGCGACCCGCGGGTCGAGTTGGTCCGAGCCCAATCCGGCCACCACGGCCAGGCATTCCGGCCAACTGGTGCCGGCAGCGTGCATCACGAACTGGTTCGAAGCGACGTCCGCAGCAATCCACTGCGGATAGGTCAACGGATTGCCGTCACGCACCCGCAGTCGCAACTCCGTGCAACCACGCGCCCGGTCACGAATTCGGGCCACCGCCGCCGCAAGGTCGGAGACGGTGCCCGCAAAGCCGTAGAGCAGAAACTGGTCGCTCGGGATCTTCGCCGACATCCAATACGCCTGCGCGTCCACCGCAGCCAGTCGACGTGCCGTCATAACCCTTAGGTCGGTCCGATGAAGTCGATGATGTGTCCGGCCACTGCCTGCGGCTGTTCCAACTGCAGGAAGTGTCCGGCCCGTTCGACGGTCGCCACGCGGCTTCCCTCCGGCAGCACCGGCTGCACCCATCGCACGTAATCGGCTGAGGCGCAACCGTCGTCGAGTCCGTGCAGGTACAGCGTCGGCAGCTGGGGCGCGGACAACCAATGCCGATGCAGTTCGGCGTACTGCGCGGGCGGCTTGGTGTTGCGCACGGTGGCACGGTAGTAGCCCAGCGCGGCGCGCCAGTTCTCCGGCGCACCGATCGCATCGCGCACGTGGGCGACGTCCTCGGCGACGTCGTATCCCGGGGACCATTGGCGCCACAACCGGGGCACCACCCAGGACGCGGACCGCTCCGGAAGCCCCGGCAACTGGAAGTACATGATGTACCAACTGCGCAGCAGCTGACGCGGCAGTTGGGCGGCCAGTCGCACACCGTCGGGCACCCGGCCCAACGGCCGGAACGCCGCGGCGAACGGCACCGACATGATCACGGTCTTGGAGAACGGGCTGTCGGGCATCGCGGCGAGCCCCGCACCCGCGATCGCGCCCCAGTCATGTCCGATGAGCACGTCGCGGCCCGTCGGTCCGGCCGCGTCGAGCACCTGCAGCGCATCGTCCATCAGCGCGCCGACGTGGTAGCTGCCGTCCGACGCGATGGACGACGGCGCATAGCCGCGCATGAACGGCGCGACGACACGCCACCCGGCGTCGGCCAGCAGTGGCGCCACCTTGCGCCAGCCGTGCGCGGTGTCGGGAAAGCCGTGCAGGCACAACGCAATCGGTGCATCCGCGGCGCCCCAGCTCAGCGCGCGAAGCCGCGCACCCGGTGCCTCCACATCGATGAGCTCGGGTTCGGCCACTACGGTTCCTATACCGGGTCGAACTTGGAGATGAGCCAGCGACCGTCGACCTTCTCCAACGTCACGCGCACACTCGAGGCGCTGTCGGTGGGAGGATCCTGGCCGACCACCACGGTCTGGTTGACGAACACCAACACCACCGCCTCGTTGGGGTCGGCCGACACCGAGGCCGCCGCGGGCACCGACGCCACCGCTGAGATCTGCTTCTGTTTCGCGCCGGGAATCACCACGTCGTTGATCAGCCCTGTGTAGGACTCTTCGAACTCCCCGGTCAGCAGGGCACGCGCGTCGTTGAGTTGCTGTTCGACGGTGTCCGGCTTGTAGGACAGCATCGCGATGGTGCTGTCCTTGGCCACTTGAACCGACTCTTCGCGAACGGCTTCGGCAGTGCGCACCGAGTTGTCCATCCACTTCAGATAGCCGGCCGCGCCCGCGAGCAGCAGCGCGATCGCAGGCAGCACCCCGAATGCAAAAACGCGCTCCCAGTTGACCTTCCGCTTCGGAGCGGCCGCCGGGGCGGCGGTCTCGGCCGAGTCGGAATCCGTTTCAGGGACGTCCGTATCGGTATCCGTGGCGGCGGGCTCCGCGGTGGCGGGCTCGGCGGCGGCGGTATCCGTGGCGGAAGGCTCAGCGGCGGACTCGGCGGGCTCCGCCGTGCCGGGCTCCGTGGGATTCGACTCCTCCACGGCGGCGGACTCGGTCAGCTCCACCGCTTCGGTCTGCTGGTCGGTGGCTTCCTCGACCGGATCACCAGCGGTGGCGTCGGCGCTCTTGGCGCGCTTGGGCAGCCTGTGTCTACTACTCACGGTACGAACTCCACATTCGAGACCTTGGCCTCATCGTCGCCGGTCTTCTGGACCGAGATCCTCATCCTCCACGCTCGCGGTTGCTGCTCGGGCGCTCCGGCGTTCGTCGTGTTGACGGTCACCGCCACCAGCACCTGCGCCTCGTCGTCGGAGTACGTCTCCAGCCCCGCCTCCGAGATCGTGCCCTCCGACTTGGACTTCGCCTGCTTGACGACCTCGACGAACGGCGCCGCACGCTGCTGGAAGTCGTCATAGAACGTCCCGGTCGACGAATCGAGGACCCGCTGCACGTCGGCCTCGACGTGCTCGTGGTTGATCGTCGTCAAGTTCAACGCGCCCTGCCGCCCGACCTGCAGGAAGAGGTTCCGCAGGTCCTCGGCCTGTCGCGATTCATATGCCCGGTAACCGAGCCAACCGGTCAGACCTCCGAGCGCCAGCACGAGCACGAGACCCGCGATGGTCGCCAGCCGCACATGCGACATCCGCGGCTTGGTCGAGGCGGGTGTAGCGGTGTCGTCGGCGGCCTCGACGTCGTAATCCTCGACGTCACCGACGTCTTCAGCCGGTTCAGTGACCGATGTGGTGGTCTCGTCACCGTCCGCTGCGGCATCGACCTCGGATGTGGACTCGCCCGCCTTCTCCTCGGCGGGAGTGGTCTCGTCTGCCATCTACGTTCCTCTACGGCCCGCGGGCCAGGTCTGGGTCAGGTACAGGTCGGCTCAAGCCAAACCTACGTGCCCGACACCCTATCGTCGGAGGCTGTCCCCTCAGCCGCCCGGCGGGATGAGCATCGACTGCCACGGCCGCTCCCCCGATGCGCCTGCCGCCAGGTTGGACTGGGTGTACACCTTGCCGTCCGGGCCGACGTATTTGCCGGTCGCCGGGTCATACTCGACGGCCGCGACGGGTAGCGGCGGCGTACCCGGCGGAGGAGGCGTTATCGCCACCGGTACATCGGGCGGCACGTGCGGGATGGGCTGCCCCGACAGGGTGGCGTTCGGATCGCCCTTCCAGTTGTAGCCGTCGTTGAGCGGCACGTACTGCTCGTCGCTCTCGCACTGCTGCCACGTCGGGGCGCGCTTGCCCGGCACGGTGATGCACGGCAGGTTGCGGGCGCCGCGGACGTTGAACGGCGCGTCCTGCGGCGTCCGGCAGTAGAGATCGCCCTGCGGCCGGTCGGGATAGTCCTCGAAGGTCGGCACCCGCTGCTGCTGCGCGGGCAGGAACCCGGTTGTGCACGGCGGCGGCAGATTCTGCGGCGGCAGCGGCAGCGGCGCCGGGAACGCGGGCAGGATCGCGTTCAGGTTGAAGATCAGGGCATCGCCTTCGTAGTCCTGCTTGGTGTTGCGCTTGTGCACGCCGACGGCCTGCGTGACCGCGGTGCCCTGTGGCAACAACACCAGCAGCTGCTCGAGGCTCGGGTGATAGTCGACGGCGACCTCTCCGATGCTGACCAGGTTGGCCAACACGATCGGAAGCGTGGGCTGCAGCCGGTCGAACAGCGCCCGCACCTCGTCGGCAGCGCCCGGCCCCTTGGCAAGGATCCCCGCCACCGCCGGGTCCTGGCTTTGCAACTGACCGGTGATGCTCGCCAGATTCGCGGCCCACGCCAGGATCGAGCCCCCGGTCTCGGTCTGGGTGTCCAGCACCGGCTTGGACTGGTCGATCAGGGTGGTCAGCGGGTCGAGATTCTTGCGGGCGTCGATGGCCAGCGTGGCGCTGCCGGCGACCAGCCGGCGTAGTTCCGGCCCCAGCCCGCCGACCGCGAGGTAGGCCTCGTCGACGACGGTCTTCAGGTTCTCCTGCGGGATCGCCTGCAGCCCCCGAGCCGTATCGTCGAGCACCGTGTTGATGTCGGTCGGAATCGTCGCGCGCTGCACCGGGATCACGTCGCCGTCCCGCAACTCCGGACCGTCGCCGCTGCGCGGAAGCAACTGGACGAACTGCTCGCCGACGGCGGAGACGCTGTGTACCTCGGCTTCGAGGTCGGCGGGGATTCTGACGTCGGAGTTCAGCGACAGCACCGCCTTGACTCCTGTGTCGGTGAGCTCGACGCTTTTCACCTCGCCGACCTGCACGCCGCGATAGGTGACGTTGCCCCGCGGATACAGCCCGCCCGTCTCGGGCAACTCGAGGGTCACGCGGTACTGCCCGACGCCGAGCAGGGTCGGCAACCGCATGTACCCGAAGACCATGACCACGAGCGCGATGATCGCGATGACGGAGAAGATCGCCATCTGAATGAGGATTTGCCGTGTCATTCGCATGCTAGGGCCCCTGGTCCCAGCGGTATGGAGCCACCAACGGGTTGCCCCCCGGTGGCGGCACGTTGTGGTTGCACGGGCTGGGGAACTGGCCGATGGTGCGGCCCCACTGCAGCTCCAGCCAGGTCAGGTTGCACTCGAACCGCGACCCGGTGAAGAACCCGGAATCGATTCGGCTCAACGTCAGGTCGACGACCAGCGTCAGGTTCGCGTAGTCGCCGCGCATCCAGTTCGTCAACGTTTCCTTGGGGAACGGGAAGGTGGGCAAGAAGCTCAGCGCGCGGGTCAGCGCCGGACCGGCATCGGCCAGTTCCTGCAGCACCACGCCGAGGTCCTTGAGCTCCTGCACCAGAGCTTCCTTGGTCTGGTTGACCGAGTCGGCGGCCAGCGCGCTGAACCTGCCGAGCTGGGTCAGCGCCTCCGCCAGGTTCTGCCGTTGATCCCGCAGCACGGCCAACGCGTCGGGCACCGTCCGTAATGCCTTGTCCACCACGGGTTTCTGCGCCGCGAACTGCCCGATCAGATTGTTCAGGCTCTCCGTCGCGTCGATGATGTCCTGTTTCTGGTCGTCGAGATGGCCGATCGCGATGTCGAGCTGCTCGATCAGGCTCCGTAGGTCGTTCTCGCGACCGGCGAACGCGACGCTCAGCGCCTCGGTGATGTCACCGATGTTGCCGATGCCGCCGCCGTTGAGCAGCAGTGCCACGGCGGCCAGCGCCTGCTCGGTGCTCGGATAGGAACTCGACGACGCCAACGGAATCAGCGAGCCTTCTTTCAGCTTTCCTTGCGGCGGCACGTCGGTCGGCGGCGCCAATTCGATGTGTAGGGAACCCAACAGGCTTGTCAGCCCGAGCTTCGCCGTCGCGTTCGCGGGCAGCTCGACGTCGCCGTTGAGCTTCATCGTCACCAGCGCGTGCCAGTTCTGACGCTCGATCTTCGTCACGTGGCCGACATTCACGTCTGCGACCCGGACGCGGGAGTTCGGTTCGATGTTGTCCACGTCGGGCATCTGCGCCTGAATGGTGAACGCGTTCGGCCCCGTGCCCTCACCGCCCGGCAGTGGAAGCGAGTTCAGCCCCCGCCAGTCCGAACAGCCGGACAGCAGGCCGGCCGACACGACCACGACGGCCACCCTGCGAAAGACCCTGCGCCGCATCATGGTCCCACCCCCGGCGGCACCATCAACCCGTGCAGGCCGTCGGCCGGGTTCGGCGTGACGGTCCCCCCGCTTTCCGCGGCCAACGGCGGACCCGCGGGCGGGGCCGACGGCGGCGGTCCTGCGTCCGGCGGTGGCGCTGAAGGCGGAACAGGTTGCGGCGGAATGTAGTTCGGTCGCAACCAGTCCTCGCTGTAGGTCAGCTCGTTCGGCCGCGTCGAGGCGCCGACGAAGACGTTCTGCATGATGGGCAGGAAGTTGTACTGGCGGTTCTTGAGGATCGGCGCCAGATACTGCACACACAGCTTCGCCGACTCCTCGGCGCCCAGCCGTGACGCCGCCTGAATACCGCCGCACAGGAACGAGATCGGATTGGCGAAGTTGTTGAGCATCGGCACGCTGCTGACGGCCCCCTGGGCCGGCTGCCAGATGTTCACGTAGTTCTGCAACGTGTTGGGCGCCACGTGCAGGAACTGTTTGACATCGGCGAGGCTGTCGGTCAGTGCCTGCGTCACCCCGGCCAACTTGTCCGACGTGGTGCCCAGCGATTCGCGATTGTCGGCGACGAAGGTCTGGACCTCTCCGACGACGTTGTTGAGGTCGCGCACCGCGTTGGCGACTTCGTCGGGGTCGTTGGCGAGCAGGCCGGTCACCGTCGCCAGGTTCTGATTGAGCTGGCGCATCACGTCGGTGCTGTCCTGCAGCGCCGACACCAAAATCGCCAAATTCTTGACGGTGGAGAAGATGTCGGTGCTGTGATCACCCAGTGCCGTCACCGCCTGCGACAGCTTGATGACGGTGTCGCGGATGTTGGCGCCTTCACCGCGCAGGTTGTCGGCGGTCGTGTTGATGACCGAGCCCAGCGGGCTCACTCCGCCCGGCTCGGTCGGCTGCAGTGTTTCGGCCAGCTTCTCCAACTGTTGGCGGACCTCGTCCCACTCCACCGGAACGGCGGTGCGCTCCCGCGGAATGACCGCGTCGTCCTTCATCACAGGACCGCCGGTGTAGGCCGGGGTGAGCTGAATGCTGCGCGCGGTCACCAGCGTCGGCGACAGGATCGCGGCCTTGGCGTCGGCCGGAACCTTGTACTTGCTGTCGTACCAGAACGAGATCTTGACCCGCTCGGGCTGCGGCTCGATCGACTCGATCCTGCCTACGCCGACACCGAGGATGTTGACGTCATCGCCGGGGTAGATGCCGTTGGCGTTCTCGAAGTACGCGACGACGTGGGTGCGGTCGACCCGTTCGACGGTGCGCAACAGCACGATCGCGCCGCCGGCCAGTATCACGACCAACGCGATGGCCAAGATGTTCCTCGCGGTGCGCGTCACTGTCCGGCCTCCGCGGGTGCACCGTGGGATACCCCACCGGGAGCGGGCATCAGCACCGGTGCGGGAGTCGGCTCAGGCGTCGACTGCAGCCCCGGTGGCGCCGCGGCGGGCGGACCCGGTGGCGGTCCTCCGGGCGGCGGCGCCGGCGGCGGCTGGCGGTACGGGTAGCAGCCGGGGCCGGGCAACGGCAAGCCGGGCAATCCGCACGGCTGGTCGCCGGGATTGCCGGTGATGGCGTCGGGAACGGTCAGCCGCGGTTCGCCGCCCTGACCCGTGCGCGGGAACGGCACCGGCAGCGCCGGTGTGCCCGGCTGACCGACCTGTGGGTCGGACAGTTCCGAGGGCAGCCGCACATTGGGATCCAGACCCAAATCGGAGAACGCGGCGTCGATGAACGGCTGCAGGAATTGGCCGGGCAGCAGGTTCGCGACATAGGTCTTGAAGAACGGACCGCCCGACACCGATTCGCCGAGCGACATCGAGTAGTCGGTGAGCAAGGTCAGCGACCGCTGCAGGCGTTCCTTGCGGTTGTCGATGATCGTCAACACACCGTTGAGCTTGTCCAGAGCGGGTCGCATGGTTTCGCGGTTCTCGGCGATGAAGCCCTGCAACTGCTCGCTGAGAGCCGAGATGTTGCCCGAGACCTGATCGAGTGCGGCGCTTTGGCTTTCGAGCTCGGCCAGCAGCGCATTGGTGTTGGTGATCAGGCTGACCACCTGGCCGCTGCGCTCGGCCAGCACGGTGGTGGCCTTGTCGGCGTTGACCAGCAGACCTCTCAGCTGCGCATCGCGTTCGTTCAACGTCTCGGAGAACCGGGCCACCCCTTCTACCGCGATCCGCAGCTCCGGTGGGGTGTCGGAGAACGTGTCCGCCAAGACGCGCAACGAATCGGACAACTGGTTGGTGTTCAAGCCGCTGATCGTCGTCGCCAGATCGCCCAGCGCATCGGGGAGTTGATACGGAGACGTCGTCCGATCCATCGGAATCGTGCCCTCTTGTCGGCCGTCGCCGCGGGAGGTGACTTCGAGGATCTTCGTGCCCAACAGGCCCTTGGTCTTGATCGCCGCCTCGGTGCGGTCACCGAGGCGGATGTCCTTGGCGACGGTGAACTTCACCAGAGCGCGCGGCCCGTCCAACTCGATGGACTTGACCTGACCCACCTCGAACCCCGAAACATGCACGGCCTCACCGACTGTCAGCCCGCCCACCTCGGCGAAGTAGGCCGAATACTCCTTGCCCTGCAGGAACGGCAACCGATCGTAGTTCAGTGACCCCAGCACGATGCCGATCGTCAACACCAGCCCGATGACACCGATGACGGTTTGGTTGCGTTCAGAGAAGGACTTCACCTCGGCGCACACCTCCCGGTGGACTGCCCGGCGACTTTCACGTACACCGGCTGGCCACCTTTGCCGTTGAGCTTGAGCACGATGTCGCACAGGTAGAAGGTGAAGAAGTCGCCGTAAATGCCTTGCCGCGCCAGCGCTTGATACGCATCAGGCAGGGTGTTCAGCAGGTTGTCGAAGTACTCGTGGTCGGCCACCACGATTCCGGCCGCGCGGTCGGTCTCCTGAATCGTCTTGGCGAACGGCGGACGAGCCTGGGACAGGAGGTCGGTGATGCTCGCGGCGGCGGCGTTGGTGTACGCAACCCCGCTGCTGATGTCCTCCTTGCGGGACTGCAGTGTTCCCACCAGTTCAGTCAGCGCGTCGACCGCCTTGGCGAACTGGTCGCTCTGGTCGCCGAGCGACCCCAACACGACGTTGAGGTTGACCAGGACCTCGCCGATCAGCCGATCACGGTCGGCCAGCGTGCTCGTCAGCGTGGCGGTCTGGGCCAGGAACGAGTTGATCGTCGCACCCTGACCCTGCAGGGCCGAAATCAATTGGCCCGACAGCGCGTTGACTTGATCTGGGTCCAGCGCCCGGAACAGCGGCCGGAAACCACCGATCAGTGCGTCGAGGTCGAGCGCGGGCGACGTGCGCGCCAAGGGGATCGTGCCGCCGGGTTCGAGCTTCTTGATTCCGCCGGCCCCCTCTTCCAGCGCCAGGTAGCGGCCGCCGATGAGGTCGTCATAACGGATGACGGCCCTGCTGCCCTCGGTCAGCACCACCGACTTCTCGGCGGTGAACTCGACCCGTGCCGTGGTATCCGGTTGGATCTCAACGTTTTCGACCTTGCCGACCTCGACGCCGGCGATGCGGACGAAGTCGCCGTTCTCCAGACCGGTGACATTGGTGAACTCGGCTACGTAGCTGTTGGTGGCTTCCCCGAAGCGCAACTGCCCGAAGATCGCGAACAAGCCGAACACGCCGAGCAGGCACACAGTCAAGAACACGCCGAGACGCACGGCGTCGTGTCGAACCCTGGCGGTCATGCCTGACACGGCTCGTCTCCTTTCATGGCTTGCTCTGTTGGCGGTCGCTGGTGGTCATGGGAACGGCGGTCCCGGTCGGGCCGGGGTGGGCAGCGGTGTCGGTCGGAGCGGTGTGGGCTGCATCTGCGCGGGCGAATGCACGATGAACGGCTCAGAACCCGGTGTGGGACCGGGCTCGCGCGGCGCCATCGGCGGCGGCGCGGCCGGCAGGCCCGGCCACAGCGGAGTGCCGTCGTCTGCGTACAAATCTGCACCGTAGGCCGGGGCGCCCGGATACGGGATCGGTCCGATCGCGGGTCCGCCGAAGAGGTTGCGGACGCTCGGCGGCTCGGGCACGGCGCGGGTGACCGGCAGGTAGTTGGCATACCCGGGGAAGCCGATGCCCGGGTTGGGGCGCCAGTCGATTCCGGTGCCGAATCCGGTGTTGGTGACGAGGTTTCGGACCGGCCAGTTCTTTGCGACATCGGGCAGCGAGCCACAACTGGGTTTGCCGCCCGGGCCGCCCTTGGCGCCGACGATCGGCAGGTGCTCGGGGTACCGGTACGGGTCGTCGCCGAGCGCCAGGCCGACATCGAGCACCAGCGTGCGACCGTTGCCGCCCGGCGCGTCGTACCCGCCGGTGTCCAGCAGCGTCTTCGCGCCGGTCAGTAGGCAGGTGTACTCCGGGCTGTACTTGTAAAGCAGGTTCGTGGTCGGCTCCAGCACGTTGATCGCCTTGATCAGGTTGGCCTGGTTCGGCGCGAGCAGGTTGATGCCGGCGTTGGAAAGCCCGATGGTGGCCAGCAGCAACGCGTCCAGCTGGCTGGCGCGAGCGGCGATCGTGGTGCTGGTTGTACTTGCCGCGTCGAGCGTGGTCAGGATGTCCTGCGCCGCAACGCTGTACGTGTCGTTGAAGTCCCGCAGCGCGCGCAGGTCGGCGGTCACCGTCTCGTGGCGCGGATTGAGCTCCAGCAGAACCTGATTCGCGGCGGTGGTGGCCTCACCGATCCGCTCGCCCTGACCTCGGACACCCTGGGCGAGCGCGGACAACGTGCTGTTGAGCTTGGCCGGGTCGATCTGCTCGAGCACGTCGACGACGTTCTGGAATACCGTGTTGGCCTCGACGGTGACATTGCGCGACTCGATCACCTGACCGGCCGAGAGCCGTTGCGAGCTGGGGTCGCTCGGATAGATCAGGTCGACGAACTTGGCGCCGAACACGGTGGTGGCCCGGATCTGCGCCTCGACGTTCGCCGGGATGTACTCCAGCTTGTCCTGGTCGATCTCCAGCTTCAACGCCACCGGCTGGCTGCCGCCCTGGATCTCGGCGACCCGGCCGACCTGCACGCCGCGCAACTTGACCTTGGCGTTGGTCTCCATCACCAGACCCGCCCGATCGGAGGTCAGCGTGACCGTCTCGGTCGACCTGAAGCTGCCGCGGAACAAGGCATACGTCAGCCAGATGGAGGCCGCGATGATGACCACGAGGATCAATGTCCACCACGCGGGATGCAGGCCTTCGTCGTGTTCGTCCACGCTCAGCCCGCCAGGTTGAAGTTGCCGGATTGACCGTAGACCGCCAGCGAGAGCATCACGAGCACGAACGCGGAGACGATCAGCGAGGTGCGCACCGCACGCCCGACGGCTTCACCCACGCCGGCCGGCCCGCCTCGTGCGGTGTAGCCGTAGTAGGTGTGCACGAGCATGATCACCACTGAGAGCGCGATGGTTTGGCCGAACGACCACAGCAGGTCGGTGGGGTTGAGGAACGTCCTGAAGTAGTGGTCGTAGACCCCCGTCGACTGACCGTAGAGCACGGTGGTGCCGAACCGCGCCGCCCAGAACGCGGCGATCACGCCGACGCAGTACAGCGGGATCACCACGAGGAATCCGGCGACCACTCGGGTGGAGGCGAGATAGGCGATGCTACGGATGCCCATCACCTCGAGCGCATCGATCTCCTCGTTGATCCGCATGGCGCCGAGTTGGGCGGTCGCGCCGGCGCCGATGGTTGCGGACAACGCCACCGCGGTGGTGGCCGGCGCGATGAGACGCACGTTGAAGAACGCCGACGCGAAACCGGTCAGCGCCTCGACACCGATCTCCGAAAAGTCGGTGTAGCCCTGCACCGCCACCAGCGCGCCCGTCGTCACGGTCAGGAAGCCGATGATCGCCACCGTGCCGCCGATGATGATGAGTGCGCCCGCCCCGAGGCCCATTTGAGCGATGATCCGGATCAACTCGACCTGGTAATGCATGATCGTGTAGCGGATGGAGCTCAAGGTGCGGCCGAAGAACTTGGTCTGCATCCCGATTCGGTTCCAGGGGTCGGCCACGCTGCGGAACCGGCTTTTCAGCCAGGGGAACTGGGAATGCGGCCTCGATACAGTCACAACGTCACCTTCACCGCGACGGCCGTGGCGACGATGTTTATCGCGAACAGCGCCATGAACGTGAAGACGACCGTCTCGTTGACCGCGTTGCCGACTCCCGCCGGGCCGCCGCCGACGGAAATGCCTTTGTAGCAAGCGATCATGCCGGCAGACAGCCCGAACAGCGCGGCCTTGAGCAACGCGATGACGACATCGGCCGTCCCGATGATCAGGGTTAGACCGGAAGCGAATGCACCGGGCGAGACGTTCTGGATGTAGACGGTGAAGAAGTACGCGCCGGCCAGCCCGACGAGGATCACCGTCGCGGACAGCGCAAGCGAAACCAAGGTTGCGGCCAGTACACGCGGAACAACAAGGGCTTGAATCGGATTCACGCCCATCACCCGCAGCGCGTCGAGTTCTTCGCGGATGGTGCGCGCGCCGAGGTCGGCGCACATGGCGGTGGCGCCGGCGCCCGCAACGACGAGCACAGTCACGATCGGACCGATCTGGCGCACGGTCCCGAGCGCGGCACCGGTGCCGGAGAAGTCCGCGGCACCGAACTCGACCAACAGGATGTTGAACGTGAAGGTCAGCAAGACCGTGTAGGGAATCGTCAGCATCAGTGTGGGAAGGATCGACACCCGAGCGACAAACCACGCCTGGGAGATGAACTCTCGCCAGGCGAAGGGCGGCCTGAACATCCACACGAACGTGTCGAGCGCCATCGAGAAGAACCCGCCGAAGGCGCGGACCGGCTTGGCAATTGCGTTGACTGCGACCATCAGTGGGCTCTCACCCGCGTGCTGTGCGCCGCCATCTGCACTGCCATAGCCCGCCGACCTTCCCTGACACCAACAACGCGCGCCCGTGATGGCTGTGGCGCAAGGTTACACAGGGCCGGACGCCCGGGAACCGTATATCAGGATTTTGCGGCCCGGCAACAACGGACGCCGGAGACGTGAGGTTCCCCACTCAGGAAGCGACTGGCTAACTTCCGCGCACGGCCTCTTCCAGTTCTGAAATGACGATCTTGCGCATACCGAGCATCGCCTTGGTTGCGGCGGTGGCCCGGACGGGATTCGGATCGTCGAGCAACTCGTAGAGCCGGTCGGGCACGATCTGCCAACTCAACCCGAAGCGGTCCTTCAGCCAACCGCACTGCGACTCTTGTCCGCCGTCGACGAGCCGGTTCCAGTAGTAGTCGACCTCCTGCTGGTCGGCACAGCGAACGAGGAACGAGACGGCTTCGGTGAAGGCGAACTGCGGCCCGCCGTTGATCCCGACGAAGCGGTTGCCGTCCAGCACGAAGGTGGCCGACACCACTTCTCCGGGCGCACCCGGTCCGGCTTCGGTGTAGCGGTTGAGCTTCTCCACCGATGAGTTCGGGAAGATCGAGGTGTAGAACGCAGCGGCTTCTTCGAGGTTGTCGTCGAACCAGAGAGAGGGAGTGATCGAAGGCATGCGGTGAAGACCGCCGCGGCGACCGAAATTCATCGCCTGCCGGCGACCGGCTCCTTGGTGCCCAGGGCGCGTAGCGCGAAGTCCAGGACGGCGGCCTTGGCTCGGCGCAAACCGTCGTGGTCGTCGTGGGTTTGGGTGATCATCACCCGACTGATGATCGCGTTGATCGCCACCGCATCTTGCTCGGGGTCGGCGAGCGGGAACGAGCCGTCGTCGCGGCCGCGCCGCAGGATCTCCACCAGTGATCGCTCGCGATCGGCGTGGGCCTTCTCCCGTGTCTCGCGGTAGCCCTTCGCGGCACGGATCTCGTCGGAGTCGATCACGGTGAAGTGCATCCGGGTCTCGTCGTCGTGGATCAGCGTGAACATGCCCTCGATCCACGCCTTGAGTTGTTCCTCGGGTGTGCCCGACCTGTCTTCGGCGACGCCGTCGAGCCGGCGGGACAATGCGTCGGTCTCCCGCCGCAGCATCGCGAGGAACAACTCGTCTTTCGATTCGAAGTGACGGTAGAAGGCCCGCGTCGAAACCCCCGCACGCTGCAAGATCGCGGCGACGGGAACCGGGCCGGCGTGCGGCTGCGACAGGCAGGCGTAGGCAGCCTCGATGATGCACTCACGGTCGTGGTCGGCAAGCTCGGGCTGCACGGAGCAAAGTATATTGACGCCCTCATCAATGATGCCGGGGAACTGCTGATTTTGTCGGCTGGGTAACGTGAGCCACCGGGGTGAGCCGGAGAGGACGTCCGTGAACGCGACTGATAGCGAACCGCAGACCGTGAAGTTCCGCGGAAGCGACGACATCACCCTGGTGGCCGACGAGTGGAACCGCGGTGTGGAGTCGGAGCGTTCCTCGGTGCTGCTCCTGCACGGCGGCGGGCAGAACCGGCATTCGTGGAAGCAGACCGGACAGATCCTGGCCGATCGTGGACTGCACGTGGTGGCGCTGGACAGCCGGGGACACGGCGACAGCGACCGGGCGCCGGATGCGAACTACACGGTCGACGCCCTGTGCTCGGACACGCTGCAGGTAGTGGAGCAGATCGGCCGACCGGTCGCCCTGATCGGCGCGAGCATGGGCGGAATGACCGGCATGCTGGTGGCCGCCGCGGCCGGCCCGGAAAAAGTGACCAAGCTGGTGCTCGTGGACGTGGTGCCGCGGTACGAGAAGGACGGCAGCGCCCGCATCCGCGAGTTCATGTCCAGCGGCGTGGACGGTTTCGAGTCTCTCGACGAGGCGGCTGAAGCGGTTGCTGCGTATCTGCCGCACCGGAAGCGGCCGCGCAACCCCGAGGGGTTGAAGAAGAACCTGCGATTCCGCGATGGGCGGTGGTTCTGGCACTGGGATCCGGCGTTTCTCACCGCACCGGCGGACAATCGGTTCGTCCGCGAGGAAAAGCTGGAGCAGGCGGTGATGGGCTTGACGATCCCGGTTCTGCTGATCCGCGGGAAGCTTTCCGATGTGGTCAGCAGCGACGGCGTGAGGGACTTCCTCGAGAAGGTGCCGCATGCGGAGTTCGCCGAACTCTCTGCCGCCGGCCATACCGCCGCCGGTGACGACAACGACGCGTTCTCCGAAGTCGTTGTGCAGTTCGTCAGCCGCTGACCGGGAGTCCGGTGAGCTGCGTCTGCTCGCCGAGAAACTAAGCCAGCAGCGGAACCGTCTCGTGACGGGTGTCGGTGAGGACCTCGAACATCGTGCGGCGGGTGGCCGTCAGTTCGGCACGCTCGAAAGCCTTGCCCGCCAGCTGTATCCGACAGGTGGCGATCGCCGAGTTGTAGCAGTACTTCGTCGTGCCGTCGGTGTCGGTGTAGGTCAGGCCGATGACATCGGCCGGCTCGGTGACGATCTCACCTTCGATCATCTGGTCGTCGACCCGACCGCCGAAGGCCCACGCGAACGGCCGGTAGTGCCCGTGCGTGTGCAGGCTGCCGCGAATAGTGCGCACCGCGAATTCGCTTCCGGCGTGGCGGAACACGAACAGCGTGACGCCGGGTAACAACACCGGGCCGAGTGCAGCTCTTGCGGTGACGATTTCGAGGGTCGTCTCCGGCGCGTCGTCGAACCCGCAGACCTGCCCGTACGCGTACGCCGGTGTATGCCGGCTGCCCCAGTTGTGGTTCACGCTGCCGGACCAGCCGTCGACCACGAGACGGACGTCGTCGAGTTCGAGCAGCCCGTCGAACCGGGCCAAGGGATGGCGCACCGTGGTCTTCGCGGTCGGCAACCGGGCCGCGTAGGCGCGTTCGGTGAGCAGCTTGACCGGATCCTCGTCGCCCGGCGTGATGCGCAGGTCCCACCGTGCCGAGCGCCCGCCGGACGAGCCGGTGATCAAGCTCGGGCCGCCGGTGACGACGCCCTGCGCCGAGCGGTCATCGAGGACCGTGGCGGCGATGCGGGCAGACCAGTCGTCGTAGCCGAACTCGGCCGAGGCGATCGGATACGGCTCCTTGAGCGCCCGGTTGCCGGCACCGGCCGGATCGAAGATCATCACCCACACGTCCGCGACCGGTTCACCTGCGCTCGGTAGCAGCAGGGTTTCCCGTAGCCACAGCGCCTGCGGCAGGTCGGGGTGGTTGGCGCGGATGTAGCGACTCTCGTAATACGGGGGCTCCGCAAGCGTCACCGCTTCAGCATCCAATACTTGAGCGGTGATGGGAGCGCAGATCGCGGCTTACATACTCGGGTTCGTGGCGGCGGCGGAGGCCGTCGCGCTGGCTGTGCTGTGGATCCGCTACACCCGCCAACGCGAGGAGCTCGACGACGCTCGCCGTCGCGTCGACACCAAGAACATGCTGCTCACCGGGGGCCGCGAGGCGGTCAAGCAGGTTTGGCAGACCGCCAATATCCTGCGCAAGGACGGCTTCGGCGCCGCGGTGCGCTCCTCGATCGAGGACCTTGCGGACTGGGCGGAGGTCGAACGGCCGGATCTGGCCCGGCTGGCGCCGAGCGGCAAGATGGTGATCCTGTTCTCCGACATCGAGGAGTCGACCGCGCTCAACGAACGCATCGGTGACCGCGCCTGGGTCAGGTTGCTGGGCCGCCACGACAAGATGGTGCGACGTCATGTGAACAAGCACTCGGGTCATGTCGTGAAGAGCCAGGGCGACGGGTTCATGGTCGCGTTCGCCCAGCCGGAGCAGGCGGTGCGCTGCAGCATGGACGTGCAGAAGTCACTTCGCAGGCAGCCCAACGGCATTCGGGTCCGGATGGGAATCCACATGGGTAAGTCGGTGCGTCGTGGCGACGACCTGTTCGGCCGGAACGTCGCGATGGCGGCCCGTGTGGCGAGTGAAGCCGGCGGCGGCGAGGTGTTGGTCAGCGAGGTGGTGCGCGACGCCCTCGCCGAGGTCGAGGACATCTCGTTCGACGACGGCCGCGACGCCGAACTCAAGGGCTTCAGCGGCTCGCACCGGCTCTACGCCGTCGCGGCCTAGCGTTCGGCGTTGCCGGCCTCGGCGGCCCGCTGGTGTAGCCTCGCCCGGATGTCTTCGGGCGTGTAGGAATTGCGGCGCCGCTGATCACGAGCCACCAGCACTCCGCCTGCCACCACACCGGCGACGCTCGCCAGCCCGACCCACTTCCATATGCCGCGCATAGCGGTCAGTCTGCCTAAGCTGCGGGGGTGAAACCAACCGCGGTGTCGCTCGAGCAGGCCCTCGACGCGACGCGGACCGGGGATCTCTGGCTTTTCCGGGGGCGGTCCGGGCCGGACCGGGCCATCCAGTCGCTGACCAACAGCCCGGTCAACCACGTCGGGATGACGCTCGCGATCGAGGATCTGCCGCCGTTGATCTGGCATGCCGAGTTGGGCGACAAGCTGACCGACATGTGGACGGGCCGCAACCAGCGCGGGGTGCAGCTCAACGACGCCCGCCAGGTCGTGGAGCGCTGGATCAGCAATTACCACCAGCGGTGCTGGCTGCGGCAACTGACACCGATCGCCAGCCGCGAGCAGGAGGACCGCGCGCTGAAGGTGGTCGCGCGGATGGACGGCACACCGTTTCCGAGCACGGCGCGGTTGACCGGCCGGTGGTTTCGCGGCCGGTTGGCCGTCGCGGATTTCACCCGCGGAATCCCCTTCCTGCACAGCAGGGTTCGCGATGCGACGCAACGCCGAAAGCAACAGAAGCTCCAAGTTGGGCTCGAGACCGCGTACTGCGCCGAGACCGTCGCCATCACTTACGAGGAGATGGGGTTGCTGAGTACGGAGAAGCACTACAACTGGTTCGACCCCGGTTCGTTCTGGAGCGGCGACACGCTGCCGCTGGCCCCCGGCTGTCAGCTCAGCGCCGAGATCGCGGTCGACCTGGACTGATCGACGTCAATACCGCTAGAGGCGCGCGAAGCAGGGGTTGGCGTCCTCTTTCGGGATGGAGGCGTCGTCGCTGGAAAACCTTCCGGTGACGCCGGAGTGGGTCACCTCGACACTGTCGGCGTGGATCCCGAGCGGATAGTTGTCGTTGAGTTTCTTGGTCAACTCGTTGAGCGCCGTCTGCACCGCATCCTTGGGCAGCGGACCGGTGACGTCGAGCACCTCCAGGTTCAGGTCGCCGTCGCCGACGACGGGCTTGGCGGTGACGCTGTTGTCACCGGCCTCCAGAATCACCGTGCCCGCCGCGGCGTCGGTGCGCACGCCGGTGATCATGCTGCCGACTCCCGGCAGGTTGGCGGCGACGGTGTCCTTGATGCCCGACGACTTCCAGGTCAACGTCGCGTCGAGCCTTCCGATGGTGCCCTTGGAGTCTGCGGTGTCCTGTAGGCGGACGTCGGCGAGCACGACCTCGGCGGTCATGCCGTCGGCGCTCTGCACGCGGTTCCCTTCGGTGGTGACCGAGATGTTGGTGTAGTGCCCGGTGATGTGCTGCCACAGAAACGGCGGGTTCACGCCGAACGAGATCGCGACGCCGTCCTCGGTGACGCATTCGGCGACGTCGGTCAGGATGGTGTCGGCGCGGTGCCGGGCGTACAGCTCGCCAACGGTGAGCCCGCCCACCAGAAGGGCGATCACGATGACGACGATCAGGATGATCGACGTCTTGTTGAAGCCCCTTGCCCGACTCGGCTTTTCGTCCGTTCCGGGCGTCGGCCCGAATTCCGGTGGCGGAGGCGGCGGAGGAGGCTCTCGGAAGATTTGCTCGGTCGGCCGCACATCGGCCGGTGAGGGGGGCTTCGGGTATCGCTGAGCCGGCCGAAGGTTCGGCGGTGGCGATGGTGCGTCGAACCGCTCGGTCGGCGGCTCGGGCGGCTGGTTCGGTGGCGGTTGCCTCGGTGGAGCCGGCCGTCTCGGTGGCGGTGGCGGTCTCTGGCCCGGGTTGGGCGGTGGCGCACCCCGACCTCGCCAGTCAGGCGGCCCTGGGCGTCGTGGCGGCTGCGTCACTTGCGCGATTCTGCCCTATGCCCGTCGGGGGCCCGGTCACTCGGCGCGAAAGACGGTCTGGTGGCGGGCGAGGTAGGCGGCCAGATTGTCCAGCGAGGAGTTCATGCCGGCCTCGTGGTCGGTCGCCGATATCCCCGGCGGCACGTCGTCGGCGCGCAGCTCGACCCGGGTACCGCCGTCGACCCTCCTCACCGTCCAGGTCATCGTCATGGTCCCGCCGAAAGACGGGTCGTCGGAAGCGAAGTCGACTGCTTGCACGACGCGGTGATCGGGCTCGATCGCGAGGAAGCGCCCCTCGACGACATCCGAATCGGCGTCGGTCTTGCCGCCGCCGGTGGGCGGATCGATGTAGGTCAGGATCATCCGATAAGAGCCACCCGGACGGGCCTCGAAGTGATCGAACCGGCCGGTCATCCCGGACGGCGGCAGCCATTCGGCGAGCGCGTCGGGGTCGACAAGCGCTTCGAAGACCCGGCTCAGCGGGGCTTTGACCACCCGGGACGCGGTATCGGTACGGGCCATGGCACCTTATTTTCGGCGCTTCGACGCTCGATTGGTGCGGTTGACCTTGACCGCCTCGTTGATCAACCTCTTGAATGCGTCCGGGTCCAATTCGTCGTCTTCGCGTAGGTCGATGGAGCGCCCGACGGGTGCCTGCAGACTCGCATTGAACAGCTTGTCCGGGTCGCTGATGGACGAACCCTTGGCGAAATTCACCTTCACCTTGCCCTTGTACATCTCGAGCGTGCAGATGAGGCCGTCAAGCGAGAACGTCGGAACGCCATCAGGGTTCGATGGTTTACGCCACTTGATCTCCTCGACGACGTCGGGTTCGGCTTGCTTGATCAGCGACCGGATCTCGTCGATCCGACCGATGCGCCAGTCCTCAGTCATGTCTCGAAGTTACTCAAACCATCGGTGGCGTATAGGTCGAGTCAGGCAACGTCACGTCATCGATATACGTCGCGACGATGCGCGATGTGGATGACTCGCACGACGATTCGGTCTTCGAAAATCTGGTAGATCACCCGGAATTCGCCCCGCCGCGCGGAGTATCGACCTTCCAACTGCCCCCGAAGCGGCTTTCCAACGCGGTGCGGACTTTCGGCGAGCGGCCCCCGGATGAATTCCCAACATGCGAGTGCCGCCGCCTCGGGAAGGAGGTGAGTCAACGCGTTCTTCGCGGCTCTCGTCAGCTCAATGCGGTAGGTCACCGCGGCAGCCGCCCGGCGGCGCGCATCTCCTCTGTCACCTCATCAAGCGAGTAGGTCTCACCGTTGTCTGCTTCCGCCTCGGCGTCGCGCAACTCGCGAACCAGCTCCTGGTCGCTGAGAATCGCCAGGGTTTCCATGATCGAGTCGTAATCGTCCGCACTGAGGATCACTGCTGCACGACGGCCTTGCCGAGTTACCTCGATTCGCTCATGAGTGCGCACCGCCTCATCCACAAGCTTGGAAAGGTTCGCCCGAACCTCCGCCAGCGGCAACGTAGACATGTACAGAATTCTAGCGCGAAGGATGACACGAGCACGTCGCCGTCGCCGGGCAGCACTCAAGTCATCGCGGCGCCTTCAGCCCGACGCGGTTGCCGTCCGGGTCGAGCACGATCGCGAAGCGCTGCCCCCAGGGCATGTCCGTGGGCGGCTTCACGATCGTCACCCCATCGGCAGCGAGCGCCTCGACCATCGCGTCTAGGCTTTTCGCAGACTGCAGCTCGAGGTCGATTTGCGGTCCGTCAGCTGATGGCTGAGGCGCGCTCTCGTCCCACCATGACGCGAACCCGGTCGAGTGCAGCACGACCGTGATGCCGGCGTCCGTCGAGACCTACGCCTCGGCCGGCCCTTCGCCATGCCGATTGCGGGTGGCCACGTTCACGACCCTCCTATGCACCCGCGGAACGCGTGATGATGGTTCTGCGCCGCCGCTCCGGTGACGCCCCACTCCTCACACACCCCATCGCCACTCTCCGAATGTTTAGACGTTGAAGCGGAACTCGACCGAATTCCGCGGCCGATCAACGTCGTGTGGCGCACGCAATGTACAGCTGACAGCTTGACGATGGATATATATGCGTCGCGAAGCTCTCAGTCCGACATTGCGAAACAGTCAAACGTTGAACCTGAACTCGACCACGTCGCCGTCGGCCATGACGTAGTCCTTACCCTCCATCCGCACCTTGCCCGCCGCCTTCGCCGCAGCCAT
The DNA here is from genome assembly GCF_001500065.1 of Mycobacterium sp. IS-3022. GTDB lineage: Bacteria > Actinomycetota > Actinomycetes > Mycobacteriales > Mycobacteriaceae > Mycobacterium. The sequence goes on along the minus strand of NZ_LQIN01000010.1, from coordinate 45,243 downwards.
CGACCCGGCCTCGACCAGGTCGTCGTAGGAGACGATCTCGGCCTTGATGAAGCCCTTCTCGAAGTCGGTGTGGATCACCCCGGCCGCCTTCGGCGCGGTGTCGCCCTGGTGAATCGTCCACGCACGCGACTCTTTCGGTCCCGCGGTCAAGAATGTCTGCAACTTCAGCGTGTGAAAACCCGCCCGCGCCAACGCATCCAGCCCACGCTCGGTCTGGCCGATCGACTCGAGCAGCTCGGCGGCCGACTCGTCGTCGAGCTCCTGCAGCTCGGCCTCGATCTTCGCGTCCAGGAACACCGCATCGGCGGGCGCCACCATCTCGCGCAACTCCGCCTTTCGTGCGTCGTCGGTCAACACCGCCTCGTCGGCGTTGAACACATACAGAAATGGCTTGGTCGTCAGCAGATTCAGTTCACGCAACGGCGCGGTGTCCACACCCGCGGCGAACAACGTCGTCCCACCGTTGAGGATCTCCTGCGCGGCTGCGGCCGCCTCGTGTGCCGGCCTGCGGTCCTTGTGCGTCCTGGCTTCCTTCTCCAGCCGCGGCAACGCCTTCTCCAGCGTCTGCAGGTCGGCGAGGATCAGTTCGGTCTCGATGACCTCGATGTCGGACTTCGGGTCGATGCGGCCGTCGACGTGTGCCACGTCGTCGTCGCTGAACACCCGCACCACTTGGCAGATCGCGTCACTTTCGCGGATGTTGGCCAGAAATTTGTTGCCCAGCCCGGCGCCTTCGGATGCGCCCTTGACGATCCCGGCGATATCAACGAAGGTGACCGGCGCATGAACGATCTTTTCCGACCCGAAAATTCTGGCCAGTTCGGCCAACCGCGGATCGGGCAGCGGCACGACGCCCTCGTTCGGCTCGATCGTGGCGAACGGGTAGTTGGCGGCCAGCACGTCGTTTCGCGTCAACGCGTTGAACAGCGTCGATTTTCCGACGTTCGGCAAGCCGACGATTCCCAGGTTCAAGCTCACAGGGTCCAGAGTCTAGGAGACTGTGACGGGCGCGCCCGAACCGCGCTGACAGCCACACATGGCGAAAGCCGGTACGGTCTACCTGTGTCAGCACAGCGCGCACGGTCGGCGGTGGCCGCCGACCATCGTTCCGCGCACCCCAATTTCCCCGGTGTCCCCGGGTGGGGTGCTGTGCTGGTCGCGTTCACCGCAACCGCCATCGGTTTCGCCTTCGACGCCGGATCGGGCAGCAGAGAACTCAGCTCGGTCTTCGCCGCGTGCTACATCCTCGGGTGCCTCGCGGCGGTGCTGGCAGTCCGGCAGGAAGCGGTGTTCACCGCGGTCATCCAGCCGCCGCTGATTCTGTTCGTCAGCGTGCCGGGGGCCTACTTCCTGTTCACCGGCGGGCAGTTCACCGGCGTCAAGGATCTGGCGATCAACTGCGGCTACCCGCTGATCGAGCGCTTCCCGCTGATGTTCTTCACCTCGGCGGCCGTGCTGGTGGTCGGCATGATCCGCTGGTACGTCGGCATGGCGACCCGCCGCACCTCCCCACAAGCCGCCGACGACCGCACCGAGTCGAAGCCTGGACGCGTGACGGAGTTGGCGACGGCGTTGATGAGCAAAGCGGCGGTCAAGGTGTCGGCCCTGTTGGCGCGCGAATCCCCGGACGACGCCGAACAGGTTGCGCCGCCCCGCCGTAAGCGGACCGAGAGTGCGAGCCGGCCCGCCCGCACCGCCAGAACGGCGTCGAATCGCAGCGGTCGGCCGGCCAGCCGGACTTCCACGCCACGACCGCGCCATGTCCGTCCGCCCGAGACCGAAATCATCGAGCCCGTCGCCGAGCGGCCCCGGCGTACCCGTTCGGGCAGGCACGCCGAGCCGCCGTCATCGGCCGAGCCTCGTCGCCGGCCGCGCCCGGCGAACCCGCGGCAGCCCGGCCCTCCCCCGTCGGAGCGCCGCGCCGGCTATGACCGCACCGGCCGCGATCGGACCGGGGAGCGCCCCGAGCGTCGCCGCCGCTTCGACGACTACCAACCTCGCGAACCACACCGTAGCAACGGCAACGGGACCCACCACCCGGTTTCCCGGGTGCGCTACCGGGGCGAAGAGACCGACGACCGCGCGGAGTACCGCACCCGCCGCCGGACGCCCCGCGACTGGGAGGCCGACTCCTGGGAGTACGACATCTGACGCTGCCGCTCGACGTTAGGCGCGCGCGGGACGGATCTCCCTGGGCAACGCGAACACCAGCGTCTCGTTGGCCGTCGTCACCGGCTGCACGACGTCGTAGCCGTACTCGGCCAGCCGCTCCAACACGCCGCGCACCAGGATCTCCGGCACCGACGCGCCGGAGGTGACCCCGACCGTCGTCACCCCATCGAGCCACGCGGGGTCGATGTCGTCGGCGTAGTCGACGAGGTGGGCTCTGTCGGAGCCGGCGCCCAGCGCAACCTCGACCAGCCGCACCGAGTTCGACGAGTTGCGCGATCCGACCACGATCACCAGCTCGCACTCCGGAGCCATCGCCTTGACCGCCACCTGGCGGTTCTGCGTGGCGTAACAGATGTCGTCGCTCGGCGGGTCCTGCAGGGTCGGGAACTTCTCGCGCAGCCGGCGCACGGTCTCCATGGTCTCGTCGACGCTCAGCGTGGTCTGCGACAGCCAGATCACCTTGCTCTCGTCGCGCACGGTGACGTTCTCGACGGAATCCGGCCCGTCGACGAGCTGCACGTGGTCGGGCGCCTCGCCGGCGGTGCCGACGACCTCCTCATGGCCCTCGTGGCCGATCAGCAGGATGTCGTAGTCGTCGCGGGCGAACCGCTTGGCTTCGTTGTGCACCTTGGTGACCAGCGGACAGGTGGCGTCAATGACCTTGAGGTCGCGCTCTTTGGCGGTCTGGTGCACGGTCGGCGCGACGCCGTGGGCGGAGAACACCACGATCGCGCCTTCGGGTACCTCGTCGGTCTCCTCGACGAACACCGCACCCGCCTTGGCCAGCGTCTCCACGACGTGCCGGTTGTGCACGATCTCATGGCGCACGTAAACCGGGGCGCCGTGCTTTTCCAGCGCCCGCTCGACGGTCTCGACGGCGCGGTCGACTCCCGCGCAGTAACCCCGCGGCTCGGCGAGCAGCACCCGCTTGCCGGAGACGCCACCGGTGACCGAGCTGGAGGCACCCGGAATCCCCATGTTGATAGTCGGCGGCATGGTTCCCAGGGTACGCAAAGAGTCGTTCGGTGGCCCTCCCGGACCAGCCGAGAAGCCGCCCGTAGGCTGGGGGCCATGGCAACCGCACCGTATGGGGTCCGTCTGCTGGTTGGCGCGGCGGTAACCGCCATCGAGGAAACCCGTAAGCTCCCCCAGACCATCCTGATGTACCCGATGACCGTCGTCAGCCAGCTCGCGCACCTGGTGATGAAGATGCAGCAGGACGTCGCCGACCTGGTCATCAAGGGTGACGAGACGCTCGAGTCGCTCTTTCCGCCCAAGGATGAACAGCCCGAGTGGGCGACCTTCGACGAGGACCTCGACGGCGGCACCGCCCCGACGCCCACCACCGACGGTGAGCGCCTGACCGAGGGCCGCTTCGCGCTGTTCAGCAACGGGGAACCGGGTACGTCGACGGCTGACCGGGAAACCCGCACGGCGTCACCCGACCCGGGCGAGGTCCCCGAGATCGTCACGGAACTGGACTACGAATCGCTCACGCTCGCGCAACTGCGGGCTCGCCTGGGCACCCTGCGGGTCAACGATCTCGAGGCGCTGCTGGCCTATGAAGAGGCCACCAAGGGCCGCGCACCGTTCCAAACTTTGCTCGCCAACAGGATCACCCGCGCGTCCGCCCGGTGACCGAAAGCGAGCCGGGCAAGTCCCCGGACAACCCGTGGCCGGTGCGCGCGGTTGCCACCCGCGTCGCCAAGTACATCGACCGGCTCGGCACCGTCTGGGTCGAGGGCCAGCTGACCGAACTCAAACTGCGCCAGACGACCGCATGGATGGTGCTGCGCGACCCCGCCGCCGACATGTCGCTATCGGTGAGCTGTCCGCGTGACCTGGTCGCGAATGCGCCGGTGCCGCTGACCGAGGGCACGCAGGTGCTGATGCACGGCAAGCCGCAGTTCTACACCCGCAACGGCTCGTTCAGCCTGCGCATCTACGAGATCCGCGCCGTCGGGCTCGGCGAGCTGCTGGCCCGCATCGAGCGGTTGCGCCGGTTGCTCGACGCCGAGGGGCTGTTCGACCCACGGCTGAAGCGGCCGCTGCCCTTTCTGCCGCGCACGGTCGGGCTGATCACCGGCCGGGCCAGCCACGCTGAGCGCGACGTCGTCACGGTTGCTCGAGATCGTTGGCCCGCAGTGCATTTCGCGATCCGCAACACCGCGGTGCAGGGCCCCAACACCGTGCCGCAGGTGGTCGAGGCGTTACGCGAACTGGACGTCGATCCCGAGGTGGACGTCATCGTGATCGCCCGCGGCGGCGGCAGCGTCGAGGACCTGCTGCCCTTCTACGACGAAACACTGTGCCGCGAGATCGCCAAGTGCACCACGCCGGTGGTCAGCGCCATCGGTCACGAACCCGACAACCCGCTGTGTGATCTGGTCGCCGATCTGCGGGCGGCCACCCCCACCGACGCCGCCAAGCGCATCGTCCCCGACGCCGCCGCCGAGCAGGCGTTGATCACCGACCTGTGTCGACGCGGTGGGCGGGCGCTGCGCAACTGGGTGCACCGCGAACAACGCACCATCGACCAGTTGCGCAGCAGACCGGTGCTGGCGCAGCCGCTGGCCGCGATCGATGCGCGCGCCGACGAGGTCCACCGCGCTCGCGCCACCGCCCGCCGCGACATCACCCGCCTGGTGGCCGCCGAAACCGACCGCATCGGACACCTGTCGGCGCGCCTGGGCACACTGGGGCCGGCGGCGACGCTGGCGCGGGGCTACGCGGTGGTGCAGACCATGCCCGCGGGCAGCGTGCTGCGGACGACGGCGGACGCACCGAAGGGCAGCCGACTGCGCGTCAGGGTGGCCGACGGGGCGATCGCGGCGGTCAGCGAGGGGCCGGAAGGGACGACTCAATGAAGCCCATTAGTGAACTCGGCTACGAAGAAGCCCGAGAAGAACTGGTCGCGGTCGTCCAGCAACTGGAGCAGGGCGGCTTGGACCTCGATGCATCGCTGAAGCTCTGGGAACGCGGTGAAGACCTCGCTAAACGCTGCGAAGAACACTTAGCTGGTGCGCGCAAGCGGATCGAGGATGCGCTAGCCGCCAAGGAATCCGAAGAAAGTTGATCCGGCAACGACCCCGGCGGAAAGGGGTCGAAACTGTAACACGTTTCAGTTATGCTGCCCGCCATGGGTGACTCAACGCTGACCACCGAATTGGGCCGGGTGCTCGTCACGGGCGGATCGGGATTCGTCGGCGCCAATCTGGTGACCGAACTGCTCGAGCGCGGCCACCAGGTCCGTTCCTTCGACCGCGCCCCCTCGCCGTTACCGGCGCACCCGCGACTCGAAGTGCTCGAAGGCGACATCTGCGACGTCGAGACGGTGGCGGCCGCCGTCGCCGGTGTCGACACCGTGTTCCACACCGCGGCCATCATCGACCTGACGGGTGGCGGCGCGGTGAGCCGGGAAAGTCGCGCGCGCAGCTTCGCGATCAACGTCACCGGAACCGAGAACCTCGTGCGGGCGGCGCAGGCCGCCGGCGTGAAGCGCTTCGTCTACACCGCGTCGAACAGCGTCGTCATGGGCGGCAAGCGGATCTCCGGCGGTGACGAAACCCTGCCCTACACACAGCGGTTCAACGATCTCTACACCGAGACCAAAGTCGTCGCGGAGAAGTTCGTACTGTCACAGAACGGCACCGGTGGGCTGTTGACGTGTTCGATCCGGCCGAGCGGCATCTGGGGCCGCGGCGACCAGACCATGTTCCGCAAGGTGTTCGAGAGCGTGCTCGCCGGCCACGTCAAGGTGCTGGTGGGCAGCAAGAACGTCAAACTCGACAACTCTTACGTACACAACCTGATTCACGGTTTCATCCTGGCCGCGCAGCATCTGGTGCCCGGCGGTACGGCGCCGGGGCAGGCGTACTTCATCAACGACGGCGAACCGATCAACATGTTCGAGTTCTCCCGGCCGGTGGTGGAGGCGTGCGGGCAGAAGTACCCGAAGCTGCGGGTGCCCGGCCGGCTGGTGTGGTTCGTCATGACGGTGTGGCAGTGGCTGCACTTCAAGTTCGGCGCGCCCAAGCCGATGATCGAACCGCTTGGCGTGGAACGGCTTTACCTCGACAACTACTTCTCCATCGCGAAGGCCGAACGCGATCTCGGCTACCGGCCGCTGTTCAGCACCGAGCAGGCGATGGCCGAGTGCCTGCCGTATTACGTCGACCTCTACCGGCAGATGGAGAACGCGTCGAAGGAACCCGCGGTCAGCATCACCGGGGCGCCGCCCGAGGGCTGAGTTCAGCGGTACAAGTGCACCGGCTGATGCGTGGCCTGCTCGATCCGTGAGGACGCGCGCTGCAACAAGTCCGCGCCGAGCGCGATCAGTCCTCTCGCCGCAGCGATCTCCTCACCGACCAGCGGCTGTACGGAATCCGCGGGGTTGCGGTAGGCGTCTCCCAGCGCAGTGACCGTTTCACCGTCATCACGGGTGGCCCGCACCGTCGCGTGGGTGTGCGTCTCGTCCTCGGCGAACTCGACGTCGATGTGCCAGATGTTGTCCATGACCTTGTCGTACATTGCCATCACCCTCCACTATCAGGGTCCTCCCTAGCCGGATGCTTTGCACGCGATTCGCACACGCTGCGGCAGGCGATTCGGCATGGTGGTGACGATGGTCGATTCGCGCTTCACAGCCAACGGCGACGTCCGCCTTCACTACCTCGACTCGGGCGGTGAGGGTCACGGCGCGCCGGTCATCTTCGTGCCGGGCATGACCGATCTCGCCGACGACTACGCCGACATACTCGCGCTGTTCGGCCGGCGGACGCTCGTCGTCGAGCTGCGGGGCCATGGGCGCAGCGGCGTACCCGAAAGTGGTTACGACTCAAGGACACTCGGGAGCGACGTGGGCGCGGTGATCGACACGGTCACCGACGGCCCGGTGCATCTGGTGACGTTCTCGCGCGGCACGGCATATGCGCTGACGTGGGCGCTGGCGCATCGCGACCGGGTGCGGTCGATCTCGATCGGCGACTACATCCCCGAGGAGATCACGCTTCCAGAGCACATCTTCGTCAGACTGTTGGACGGACGCTGGCGGGGTACTCCGGTGCGCGAGCGTCTCGACCGCGACGCGGGCGTCGCCACGTTCCGCTCCGCGTGTTCGCAGTCCTTCTGGGAACCGCTGGCGCAGTGGCAGCCGCCGCTGCTGGTGGTACGAAGTCCCAGCAGCCCGTTGATCGACGACGCCGCGTGGGACCGTTACCGATGTCTGTTTCCAGCGGCGCGGCTGCATGTCTTCCCCGACTCCCCGCACGACATCTTCCGGCCCGACCGCGGCCGCTTTCCCGCACTGGTGCGTGCGCACGTCGACGCGGTCGACGAAACCGTCAGGGCAACGTCGCCAGCTCAGTGACTTCTCCTGTGCCGCTGTTGATCAGCGCCGCATGATCCACCCGCGCGCGAAGCGGCAGGACGTCCATCACCGTCGCCGCCACGGTCGGCAGCTGCGCCAACGTCGCGCGCGGTGCAAGCGAACAGTGCGGCAGCCAGCTCCCCGGGCGATAGTGCTTGTGCAGATCGGCGCCCGTCGCCACAACGGCCTCGACCACCCGCTGCTGGCGGGTAGCCACGTCCGCGCTGACGCCTGCGACGAGCCATACCCGGCCCCGCCGGAACAGGCCTATCCCGTCGAAGTGCAATTCGACCGGTTCTCCACCGTCGAGGCCTGCGAGCGCATCGGCGACAGCGGCGTCGTCCCAGCGGCGCAGCACCGCATAGCTCACATGGGGCAAGTGCTTGCCGTGGGTGTGCGACCGCAGGCTCGGCACGCCGATGTCTTCCAGCCGGTCCCACAGCGCGCGGACCGCACGCTCGGATCGGCGGTCGAAAAGCAGGCAGACCGCCAGCGCCATGGCTCAGCGTACGGCGCCTACGGCGTCACGATGTTGAACCAGAACGGGAAGGTGTCCAGCAATCCCACGAACTCCTCGACCGATTGGCGATTGCCCTCGAGGGTCACCTTGTTCTGGTCGATGCCGTCGGTGAGCTTCAACTTGCCCAGCTGAATATCGTTCATGGTCGGCTTGGTGAGCTTGAGGCTGGCATTGGCGTTGGGTACCGGCGGCCCGTAGTTGAGGACAGCGTTTTCCACGATCAGCCCATACTGCTTGTTCAGGTCGGTGAAATCGACGTTCAGGGTGATGTTCTTTCCCGCGGCCTTCGGGCCATTCAGGCGCACCCCCAGATAGTCGAACATCATTTCCGGCGGCATGGCGTTGATGGTGTCCGGGCTGGCCGTATCGGTACCTCCGGCATCGGGCACGCCGTTGCGTAGCTCGTAGGCGCCCTGCAGGTACACCGACCGCCATGGTCCGGATTCGGCCTGATAGCCCATCTGTTCGTAGCTGTCGGCCAGGAGGTTCTTGCCGTGCACACTGTCCGGGTTGGCGAACACGACGTGCTTGAGCACCATCGCGGCCCAGCGGTAGTTGCCGTTGTCGAAGTCGTTCTTGGCCTTGTCCAGAATGGCTTCCTCGCCACCCATGTACTCGACATACTTCTTGGCCGCCTCCTGCGGTGGAAGATCGTCGAGATCGGAGGGATTGCCGTCATACCAGCCCATGTAGCGCTGGTACACGGCCCGCGAATTGTGTTTCAAGGTGCCGTAGTAGCCGCGGTCCGGCCAGTAATTGTTCAGCTCGGGCGGGAACTGGAGTTCTTCAGCGATCTCCGAACCGACATAACCCTGGTTCATCAACCGCACGGACTGATCGTGCATGTACTTGTACATGTCACGCTGGCGCTTCCAGTAGTCGATGATGTTGGCATTGCCCCACTTGGGCCAGTGGTGACTCTGGAACTTCACCTCGGTGTTGGGGCCGTACGTCCGGATCGTTTCATCGAGGAAGCTGGCCCACACGCGTGCATCTCGGACCTGCGCGCCGCGCAAGGTCAGCAGGTTGTGCATGGTGTTGGTGGTGTTCTCCGCCATCCACATGGCTTTGAATTGCGGGAAGAACGTGTTCATCTCTGTGGGCGCCTCGGTACCCGGCGTCATCTGGAACTCCATGTCGACACCATCGACGGTCATCTTCGTGCCGGTGGTGCTGATGATGTCGGTCGGGATGATCAGGCTGGGCACACCGGCCGAGACCGTCATCCCGAGACCACCGTTCACACCACCCTGGGCGTTGCGCGGCAGCAGTGCGCCGTACATGTAGACCGCCCGGCGGGACATCGCGTTGCCGGCAATGACGTTCTCGCTCACCGCATCCTCGACAAACGCCTGCGGCGCAATGATTTTGACCTTGCCCGAGTCGACATCAGCCTGGGAAACAATGCCCCGGACACCCCCGTAGTGGTCGACATGCGAGTGGCTGTGAACTACAGCCACGATGGGCCGGGGGCCGAGCTTCTCGTTGGCGAAGTCCAGGCCGGCCTTTGCGGTTTCCGGTGAGATCAATGTGTCGATCACGATCCAGCCGGTATCGCCGCGGACGAAGGTGATGTTCGACAGGTCGAAGCTGCGCACCTGGTAGATCCGGTCGGGCACCACCTCGAACAAGCCGTACTGCATGCACAGCTGAGCGTTGCGCCACAGGCTTGGATTGACGGTGTCGGGTGCCGGCTTGTCATCGGCGATGTACTTCTTGTACTCCTCCAGGTCCCAGACGACATTGCCGTCGGCGTCTTTGATCGTCAGCGTGTCGGGCTTGGCTATGAGGCCTCGCTTCGCATCCTCGAAGTCACTGCGGTCGTTGAAGGGCAGCGTCTCGACGAGTTTCTGGTTTGCTGCCTTGGTGGCCTCCGTGGCCCCTTTCGGTTTGTTGTCGGTCGTCAACGTCCCGGCGCCCGAGGCGGCGGTGTCTCCGGAATCGTTGCATGCCGCGATCAGACTCGAGGCCGCCACCGTCCCCACACCGATGATCCCCAAGCGGCTCAATGCCGTTCGTCTGGAGATGGCCCCACCCTCGGTATGTGACGCCTGCCCTTGCTGCGTGTCCTGTAGAGGTTCCATGAAACGGATTATTACGCCGCCACCACCCTTGGCACGGCTAAACGGAATTCGCGATACCGAATGCGTCGGAAGTGGTTCCGCAGCCGGGGAATGGGTACGAATCTCGCCAAGGCGCGGCATCCGAACACGCGCCGACTTAGTGTTGAGCTCACGAGAGGTCAACGGATCAGCCGAGTGCAAGGAGTCGACGTGCCTGAAGGCAAACCCAACATTCTCGTCATCTGGGGCGATGACATCGGCATCACCAACCTGAGTTGTTACAGCGACGGCCTGATGGGCTACCGCACACCGAACATCGACCGTCTTGCGAACGAGGGGATGCGGTTCACGGACTCGTACGGTGAGCAAAGTTGCACCGCGGGCCGCGCATCGTTCATCACCGGACAGAGCGTGTATCGGACGGGTCTGTCCAAGGTCGGTATGCCCGGCGTGGACATGGGCATGTCACCGGAGGACCCGACCATCGCGTCACTGCTCAAGCCGCTCGGTTACGCAACCGGGCAGTTCGGCAAGAACCACCTCGGTGACCTGAACAAGTACCTGCCCACAGCGCACGGCTTCGACGAGTTCTTCGGCAACCTGTATCACCTCAACGCCGAAGAGGAGCCCGAGCACCCCGACTACCCGACCGCCGAGGAAGCCCCGGAATTGCGGGCGAAGATGTTGCCGCGCGGCGTCATCCACTCCTGGGCCACCGACGAGGACACCGGCGAGAGCGACGAAAGATTCGGGCCGTGCGGCAAACAGCGGATCGAGGACACCGGGCCGCTGACCAAGAAGCGGATGGAAACCATCGACGACGAGACCACCGAAGCGTGCATCGACTTCATCAAGCGTCAGAAGGAGTCCGAGACCCCGTTCTTCGTGTGGATGAACACCACCCACATGCACTTCCGGACCCACACCAAGCCCGAATCGCTCGGGCAGGCGGGCCGCTGGCAGTCGCCTTACCACGACACCATGGTCGACCACGACCGCAATGTGGGTCAGCTGCTCGACGCCCTCGACGAACTGGGCCTCACTGAAGACACCATCGTCATCTACTCAACGGACAACGGCCCGCACGCCAACACGTGGCCTGACGGCGCCACCACTCCGTTCCGCAGTGAGAAGAACTCCAACTGGGAGGGCGCCTTCCGGGTTCCGGAGATCATTCGGTGGCCCGGCAAGATTGCCGCCGGCGCAATCTCCAACGAGATCATTCAGCACCACGACTGGCTGCCGACATTCCTGGCCGCCGCCGGCGAGCCGGACATCGTCGAGAAGCTCAAGAAGGGTCATGAAGCCGGCGGCACGAAGTACAAGGTGCACATCGACGGCTACAACCTCCTGCCGTACCTGACCGGAGAGGTCGACAAGAGCCCCCGCCGTGGCCTGATCTATTTCTCCGACGACTGCGATGTGCTGGGCATCCGGATCGAGAACTGGAAAGTCATCTTCATGGAGCAGCGCTGCCAGGGCACGCTCCAGATCTGGTTCGAGCCCTTCACGGTGTTGCGGGCGCCGAAGATGTACAACCTGCGCACCGACCCGTTCGAACGCGCCGACATCACCTCCAACACCTACTGGGATTGGTGGTTCGATCGCGACTACATCGCATTGATGTCGAATGTTGTTGTCACGCAGTTCCTGGAGACGTTCAAGGAGTTTCCGCCTCGCCGTGAGCCGGCCTCCTTCACGGTCACCAATGCGGTCGAGAAGCTCCACCATTTCCTCGAGTCGGTCGGCGGCTGAGATTGGGCGTGCTGGACAGCTGGCGCGACGGGCCCGCGAAGTCGGCGATCGTCGACTTCGTGGGTCGCGCGGTCTCCGACGTCGCGCCGGAGGAACGTGTCGCGGTGTTCGACAACGACGGCACGCTGTGGTGCGAGAAACCGGCCTACATCCAACTCGACTTCCTGGTCCGCCGGATGGCCGAGCAGGCCGCCGCCGACCCTGCATTGGCCGAGAACCAGCCCTATAAGGCGGCCGCTGCCGGCGATCTCGAATGGTTCGGGGATGCGGTCACCAAGCATTACAACGGCGACGATTCCCAGCTGAAAGTCCTTGCCGGCGGGATTCTCTCGGCCTTCGCGGGGCTGACGGTCGAGGAGCATGCCGAGCGGGTCAAGGGGTTCTACGCGACGGCCGAACACCCGACGCTGAAGCGGCCGTACACCGCGTGCGGCTACGCACCGATGATCGAATTGCTGCGCTATCTGGAGGACAACGGGTTCACCAACTACATCGCATCAGGCGGCGGTCGCGACTTCATGCGCCCGATCACCACGCAGATGTACGGCATACCGCCGGAACGCGTCATCGGCAGTTCGGTCGGCCTCGATTTCGCCGATGGCGACCTCCGCACCACGAATCGTCCGGAGTTCCTCGACGACGGACCGGTCAAGCCGGTGCGGATCTGGGGGCGAACCGGGCGACGACCGATCTTCGCCGCAGGCAATTCGAACGGTGACATCGAGATGCTCGAGTTCACCCGTGGGCTAAGCCTGCTGGTGCTGCACGACGACGTCGAGCGCGAATTCGACTACACCGCAGGCGCCGAGAAGGCGCTCGAGCGAGCGTCGAAGGAAGGCTGGTCGGTGGTCAGCATGCGCAACGACTGGGCGACCGTCTTCAGTGGCTGACCAACCCCCGTCGAAACTGCACACAGATCGCGTTTTCGGGCGAATCGACGATCTCTCCGCAGTCTCGGCGGAGCATGGGAGCATGAGCGACGACCTTGTCTGGATTCCGCCGCAGACCGCGGTCCTCGGGTCGGACGTTCACTACCCCGAGGAGGCACCCGCCCGGCCGGTGACCATCGAGGGCTTCTGGATGCAGACGCACCAGGTGACCAATGCGCAGTTCGCCGAATTCGTCGACGCCACAGGCTATCTCACCGTCGCTGAGCGGCCCGTCGATCCCGTCGACTTTCCCGACGCGCCTGCCGAGAACCTGCAACCCGGATCAATGGTGTTCCACCGGACTCAGGGCCCGGTGGATCTGCGGCATCTGAATCTGTGGTGGACGTGGACGCCCGGGGCCTCGTGGCGTCATCCCGTCGGTCCGCTGTCGTCGATCGACAAACGCGCCGAGCACCCCGTCGTCCATATCGCCTACGAAGACGCCGAAGCCTATGCGGCGTGGGCGGGCATGGCGCTGCCCACCGAGGCCGAATGGGAGACCGCCGCCCGCGGTGGCCTCAGCGGCGCCGAATTCACGTGGGGCGACGACCCCGAACAACCGGGCGAGCGCCGGGCGAATTATTGGCACGGCGATTTTCCGTGGCGACCCGAAAAGGGATACGGACGTACCACTCCCGTCAGAACGTTCCCGGCCAATGGCTACGGCCTGTACGACATGGCGGGCAACGTCTGGGAGTGGACGACGGACTGGTACACCGACACCCGGGTCGGCGACTCCTGTTGCGAGGCGGCCAGTCACGACCCGCAACAGCCGCAGTTCCAGGTGCCGCGACGAGTCGTCAAGGGCGGGTCGTTCCTGTGCGCCGACTCGTACTGCCGACGCTACCGACCCGCGGCACGTCGACCTCAGCCCGTCGACACCGGCATGAGCCACATCGGTTTTCGCTGCGTGAAACGCTAACCCCGACCGTCACCGCCACCCGAGATCCACTGCTCACCCCGATGCACCGCCTCCTCCACGGGCCCGAACACCCGGTCGGTCGCGGGCACGATGCCCTCGTCGCCCAAGACGCCGCCCAGCCCGCCCGCCTCCAGCACCTTCTTGGTGGCAGGGCTGGCACCGGCGATGATCAAACGTCCACCGTTGTCGTGGAGGTCCTGCGCCCAACGGCGAAGCGATTTGATCACCTTCGTCGACGGGACATCCGGCAAGGTCCTCATGGCGAGCACGACGACGGCCCGATGCGAATCCGCCACCTTCGGCCATTCCTCGTCGATGCGAGGCACCTCGGCGAACAGGCCCACACCCGAGTACTGCAACACCGTCACCGCGTCGTTTTCGACCTTCTCCGGTACCGGCGCAATCAGCCAGCCGCCGTCGTCGGCACGGACAAGTGCTTCCAGACCCGCTGCCTGCGAAGCTTTTACGCAATAGAGCACCAGTGAGGTGATCGCGCCGATCAGGATCGCGGTGTGCAAGGGAAGTTGGGTGGTCGCCAGGAAGGTCACCACCATGGCCACCGCCGACAGCGGCGCGGTGCGCAGAACCAGCTTGATGTCCGCCCACCGGCCGACCACGAGTTCCGCGCCGATCACCAGGATCAGCCCGCCGATCACCGGCATCGGGATGAGTTCGGCCAACGAACCCGCGACGACCACCAGAGCGGCCAGCCATACTCCGGCGAAGATGCCTGCCCACCGCGTCTGCGCACCCGCCGAAACCGCGACCCCGGTCCGCGACAGCGACCCGCCTGTCGGCAGGGCGCCGAAGAGCCCGCCGGCGAGGTTCGCCGCACCCTGCGCGACGAAGTCGCCGTTGGTGCTGGGACGCGAGCGGTCCGGATTCGGTACCGCTGCCGAAATGCCTGCCGCCTGCGCCAGCCCGACCAGTGCCACCGCCAGCCCGCCGGCAAGCAGTTCCGGCATCGCCGCGAAGTTCGGCATCAGAAAGGGCGGCAGCGCATTGGGGATGGAGGCGATGTCACCGACGGTCTCGACATCGACGTCGATCACGGTGACCGCGACCGTCACCACGACGAGCGCGATCAACGTCGCGAATGCTTCCAGTGGCTTGATGAAGTGAAACACCGCCCACACCGCGACGGTGCCAAGTGCGACGAGGCACGGGGCGAGCTGCCAGGACCCGATGTGCGCGAACGCGTCGACGAACTTGCCGAGCGTGTTGTGACTGTCGGGCCGATATCCGGTCGAGTCGTGGATGACCCCGGCGATGATCTGCAGCGCGATGCCGGTGGTGAAGCCCGTCATCACCGCGTTGGAGACGAAGTTCATCATCGCGCCGAACCGCAGCAGACCGAACAGCAGCATGATCGCACCGGCGACGATCACCAGTGCAGCGATGTTCGACGGGTTCGTGGGGTCGAGTCCTGCTGCGCTCAAAACACTTTGCGACGTCAACGCCAGCGCACTGGTCAGCGTGGTGACCATCAGTACGGTGCGGGCGAACATCGAACCGACGATCGTCGAGACGACACCGGAGTACAGACCCGCCACCGGGTTGAACCCGCCGATGCTGGCGTAGGCCATCCCCTCCGGGATGGAGAAAAGACCCGTCACCAACCCGGCGATCACATCGCGGAACCGGGGCCGACCGAGCGACACCTTCACGGCGTTCACGCTTCCCGATTCGACTCGCGCGCACACGCGGTTTCGACAACTCAATGCCTAAAACTTCGCGCGAGTGGAAATGTGTTAGTGACAGGGAAGCGCCACGGCAGCGCGGTCAGGAACCCTCGGCGACCTTCTTGATCGCCGCGAGCGTGGCGGGGATACCGGTGCGCGCGGCATCCCTGCGCTTCTCGATCTCGGCGTCGGCCTGATCGCCGAACAGTTCACGGAACCCGTTCAGGCCCTTGGGCAGAAACTTCCAGATCTCGGTCACTCGGGTGCCGTCATTCTCGGATTCAAACGTGTAGCCCCAGTACGCCCAGCCGTCATTGACCTCCCACGCGAACTCGCGCCCAGGGTCGGCGGCCACCACCTGCGAGCGCGTCTCCCATGTCCGCTCCGGTGTCTCGTTGCGTCCGGTGAACCACGCGCCGACCCACGGCCCGGCGCCGTCGTCCCACCGGCAGGTCCGGCAGATGGGACTCCACTCCCCCGTCCGCGTCACGTCGGACACCATGGCGTAGACCTCGTCGGGCGCTGCGGCAACGAAGATCGATTCGGACATCGTCAATTCGGTCACCTGCCGAGTGTGCCAAAGCGCTAGGTTGTAACACGTTCTACTTCGCCGTCGAAGGGCCAACCGTATGAGCAACGGGCACACCGCCAGGAAAGCGCTGGTGATCGGCGCGGCGTCGGGCATCGGCTGGGCGACGGCCAAGGCGCTGGCCGCTGAGGGCGACCGTGTCACGCTCGCCGACCGCAACATCGACGGAGCGAGGCAGCGGGCCGCCGAACTCGGCGATCCGCACACCGCGGCGCACGTCGACGTCACCGAAGAAACCTCGGTGCAGGCGTTGTTCGACGCGGCCGGTCCACTCGAAATCGTGGTCAACTGCGCGGGTTTCGGCAGCCTCGGGCTGATCACCGATCTGACGGTCACCGAATTCCGGTCGGTGGTCGACGTCTGCCTGAACGGCGCGTTCATCGTCGCTAAATATGCGGGTCAAAAGTTGCGGGAAGGCGGATCGCTGGTCTCGATCAGCTCGCTGAACGGGCGACAACCGGCGGTGGGCATGAGCGCGTACTGCTCGGCCAAGGCAGGCCTGTCGATGCTCACCCAGGTGGCCGCACTCGAGATGGGGCCTCGGGGCATCCGGGTCAACGCCGTGTCGCCCGGCTTCGTCGAGACGCCGCTCACGGAGGGCTCCACGCTCATCCCCGGCCTCGTCGAGGACTACGTCGACAACACCGCGCTCGGCCGCGCGGGACAACCGGAGGAGATCGCCGACGCGGTCGTCTTCCTGTGCAGCCCGAAGGCGTCCTGGTTGACCGGCGAGGTGCTCGACCTCAACGGGGGTGCGCACCTCAAGAAGTACCCCGACGTGCTTGGCCACGTCATGAGAATGGCGGAGACGCAATGAGTTTCAGTGGAAAGCAGGCGATCGTCACCGGCGCGGGCTCGGGCATCGGCGCCGCGTTGTGCCGAGCGCTGGTGGCCGCGGGTGCCGATGTGGTGTGCACCGACATCGACGGCGATGCCGCCGAGCGCACGGCGGCCGCCCTGGGACCGCGGGCCCGCGCGGCACGTCTCGACGTCACCGATGCGGGTGCCGTGCAGGCCGCCGTCGACGAGGTGGTGAACCGCGCGGGCCGACTGGACCTGCTGTTCAACAACGCCGGGATCGTCTGGGGCGGCGATACGGAACTGCTCACGCTGGAGCAGTGGAACGCGATCATCGACGTCAACGTCCGCGGCGTGGTGCACGGCGTCGCCGCCGCCTACCCGCTGATGGTGCGCCAAGGCCACGGTCACATCGTCAACACCGCGTCGATGGCCGGGCTGACCGCCGCCGGACAGGTCACCAGTTACGTGATGACCAAGCACGCCGTCGTCGGGCTGTCGCTGGCGCTGCGGTCGGAGGCCGCCGCCCGCGGCGTCGGGGTGCTCGTCGTCTGCCCGGCCGCCGTCGAAACCCCGATCCTCGACAAGGGCGCGATCGGCGGGTTCGTCGGTCGCGACTACTTCCTGCCCGCTCAGGGCGGCAAGCCCTACGACGCCGACCGGCTGGCCACCGACGTCCTGCGCGCGATCGAGAAGAACAAGCCGATCCTGGTCAAACCGCGCATCGCGCACGCCCAGTGGTTGTTCGCCCGGCTTGCGCCGAGGCTGATGAACCGGATTTCGATGCGGTTCATCGCCGACCAGCGCGCCAAACAAGCGCAAGCCAGGGCCGACACGCTGTAGACATAGCGGCGTGGATACCGAATTCACGCTCATGCAGAAGCGTTCGCTGGCCGTCGCCACCGTGGTCGCGATCGTGTTCGGCGCGTACTTCCTGCGCGGTTACTTCATTCTCGTGGTGGTCGCCGCCGTGGCCGCTTACCTGTTCTCGCCGCTCTACATTCGGCTCAACAGGCGGATCGGCACCGGGCTGTCTGCGACGGTGACGTTGCTAGCCGCGACCGCGGCGGTGATCGTGCCGTTGAGCCTGTTCGTGTTCCTCGCGGTGGTGCAGATCAGCACCATGGTGGAACGGGTGGCCGAATGGGTCGCCCGCACCGACCTGTCGACGCTGGGCGACCGTGCGCTGCAGTTCGTCAACGACCTGCTGGACCGGGTGCCCTACGTCGACACCACCGTCACCCCGCAGTCGCTGCAAGGTTCGATGACGAGGGTGGCTCAGGATGCCGGCCAGTGGCTGCTCGGCTTGCTTCAGGGCGCCGCGGGCGGCGTTTTCGGCGCCGTGACCGCGCTGATCCTGTTCGTATACGTGTTCATCTCACTGCTCGTCAACCGCGACCGGGTGGTGACGATCATCCGCCAGCTCAACCCGCTCGGCGAGGAGACCACCGACCTCTACATGGCGAAGATGGGCGCGATGGTCAAGGGCACCGTGATGGGCCAGTTCGTCATCGCGGTGTGCCAGGGCGTCGCGGGCGCGCTGTCGATCTATCTCGCCGGATTCCATCAGGGCTTCTTCCTGTTCGCGGTGCTGCTGTCCGCGCTATCGGTGATACCCCTGGGCAGCGGCATCGTCACCATCCCGTTCGGGATCGGAATGATCCTGTTCGGCAACATCTTCGGCGGCGTGTTCGTGATCCTGTTCCATCTCATCGTGGTGACCAACATCGACAACTTCCTGCGGCCGATCCTGGTACCTCGCGAAGCGCGGCTGGACCCGGCGCTGATGTTGCTCGCCGTGTTCTCGGGCATCAGCATGTTCGGCGCGTGGGGCATCGTGATCGGTCCAGTGCTGATGATCGTCATCGTCACGACGATCATCGTCTACCTGTCGGTGTACAAGGGTGTGCCCATCCAGCGGCCCGCCGAAGACGAGAAACCCAAGCGGCGCAACCCATTCTGGTGGTTGGGCCGTCGCATCAAGGAATCCCGCGAGCACAAGGCCGGCAGCGACACTGAAGACGCCGACGAGAAGGACGGCGAGAAGGCGCCAGCCGCCACCCGGGACGCCGACTGACTTGGCTCAAGCGAGAACTCGTCTGCAAAACGTCGCACGCTGTGACACGCGGAACGCATTTGACAGGTGCGCCACAACCGTTCGGGCCGGCGCGCCCAAAGCGCAAGCGCGCCCGAGCCTACGTCAGCCGCTCCGTGAGGAAGGCGATCACGCGCTTGAGCGCCGCGTCGGTGGGATGACCGTCCTGCTTGCGCAGTTCCCGCGTCAGCACCGAGTGCGCCATCTTGGTGAACCCGTGCTCGTTGCCCTTGCGTGAGTCGATCTCGATCACCTCGAACGCGTCGCCGAGCCGGTCCTTGAGAGTCTTGAACCGCGCGGCAGGCACCAGCGGGTCGTCGGTGAAACGCAAACCCAGCGCACACAATCCCTCGGTGGCGGCGCGCCGTTCGACGATCTTGAGCTCGGCCTCGGACAGTCCCGGGTCGCGGCGCTGCTTGGGGGTGAGCGGAAGCGGCAGCGACGGCTGGCTGAGCACCGGCGCCAGCACGCTGTCGTCGACCGCCGCGGCCAGCGCGAAACCACCGGTGAAGCACTGCCCGATGATGCCGACCCCCTTGCCCGGTGTCTTCTCGTCGAGGTCGCGGGCCAGCGCACGCAGGTAGTGGGCAACGGGCCGGTCGGCGTTGGTGGCCAGGCCCGCGAATTCCCTTGCCACACAACCGCGAAGCATCACCGGCACGGCGCCGGGCCGCATTGCGGGCGCACCCGGCGTGCCGAACAGCGACGGGATCGCGACGGTGAACCCGTTGTCCACCAGATGATTACCGAGCGCCAGCACACCGGGGTGAGCGCCGGGCATCTCCGGGATCAGCACGACGCCCGGGCCTTCGCCCCTGCGATAGACGTCGTGCGTGTAACCGGCCGCGGAGAACGGCGCCATGACCCATCCCGTGAGGTCTGCTTCCGGGGCGGTCATGGCGTCTCCATCCGTTACTTGGCGGGCAGCGGCGATGCGGTCTGCGTCGCCGCCGCCAGTGTACGGTACTCATCGGTACCCGCGGCGCCTGTCAGCGCGATCTGGGCGGGCCCGGTCGGACCGGCCAGCCGCGTCGTCCACACCGGTTCGGCGGGCTCGCCATCACCGTCGCCGCCCTCGTAGACCACCCACGTCACGCCGTCGACGTCCTGCACCCCGGTCGGCACCACGTCGGAATTGATCGAGCCGACCAGCTTGGCTTCGTCGGCGTTGCTCTGCGTCAGGCTCAGGTACATCCCGCTCGGCGCCAGAAACCCGACCGTGGAGCTGACCGCGCGCGCCGGCTGGCCCGACGCGGGATCGGTACGCCCGCCGTCGATGCCCTTCCGGCTACCGGAGTTGGACTGCCAGCCCTCGGGCAGTTCGGGCATTCGGATGGGAATCTTCAGCGCATCGGCGTCGGCCTGCAGCGCGGCGCGGGCGTCGTAGGACGGCGCGGGCCCCTGCCCCGGCCCGGCCGCCTGAAACGAGCACATGCCCAGCAGACCGGCCAGAACGATGCAGGCCAGCACCAGCGGCGCCATCGACCAGAACATGTCGCGGCCGTCCTGCAGCAGCCGCGACTTGGCGGGCCTGGGGTGCGGCGCCGGTTGGGCGGCGACCGCGGTGCGGGGTTCGGGCTGTTCTTCCATTGCCGCCAGTATCCCAGCTCCCACAGGCCGACCGGCTAATGGGACAATCTGCGCATGAGTCCGGCCCGCGGGGAAGCCCCCGATCGAAATCTCGCCCTCGAACTCGTCCGAGTCACCGAAGCCGGTGCGATGGCCGCCGGCCGCTGGGTAGGCCGCGGCGACAAGGAGGGTGGCGACGGTGCCGCCGTGGACGCCATGCGCGAACTGGTCAACTCGGTGTCGATGCGCGGGGTCGTGGTGATCGGCGAGGGTGAGAAGGACAACGCGCCGATGCTCTACAACGGCGAGGAGGTCGGCAACGGCGACGGGCCGGAGTGCGACTTCGCCGTCGACCCGATCGACGGCACCACGCTGATGAGCAAGGGCCTGTCCAACGCGATCTCGGTGCTCGCGGTGTCCGAACGCGGCACCATGTTCGACCCGTCGGCGGTGTTCTACATGAGCAAGATCGCCGTCGGCCCGGAGGCTGTCGACGCGATCGACATCACCGCGCCGATCGGGGAGAACATCCGCAAGGTGGCCAAGGCCAAGAACGTCTCGGTCTCCGACCTGACCGTCTGCATCCTCGACCGGCCGCGCCATCAGCAACTGATCGCCGACGTGCGCGAAGCCGGCGCGAGGTGCCGCCTGATCACCGACGGCGATGTCGCGGGGGCGATCTCGGCGTGCCGCCCGAACACCAGCACCGACATGCTGGCCGGCATCGGCGGCACACCGGAAGGAATCATCGCCGCGGCCGCCATCCGCTGCATGGGCGGCGAGATCCAGGGACAGTTGGCGCCCAGGGACGACGAGGAGCGTCAGAAGGCTCTAGACCGCGGCCACGACCTGGATCGCGTGCTTACCACCGAGGACCTGGTCTCCGGCGACAACGTGTTCTTCTGCGCGACCGGTGTCACCGACGGCGACCTGCTCAAGGGCGTTCACTTCTACAGCGGTGGCTGCACCACCCAGTCGATCGTGATGCGGTCGAAGTCGGGCACCGTGCGGATGATCGAGGCGTACCACCGGTTGTCCAAGCTCAGCGAATACTCTGCGATCGACTTCACCGGCGACAGCAACGCCGTCTACCCGCTGCCGTAACACCCAGACACGAAGGGACCACATGAGCATCGACTCGTCTCAGGACGTCGAGTACCGCATCGAGCACGACACCATGGGCGAGGTCCGGGTGCCGGCCAATGCGCTGTGGCGCGCGCAGACGCAGCGCGCCGTGGAGAACTTCCCGATCTCCGGCCGCGGTCTCGAGCGCACCCAGATCCGGGCTCTCGGGCTGCTGAAGGGCGCCTGTGCACAGGTGAACAAGGACCTCGGCCTGCTGGCAGCCGACAAGGCCGACGCGATCATCGCCGCGGCCGGTGAGATCGCCGACGGCAGGCACGACGACCAGTTCCCCATCGACGTCTTCCAGACCGGTTCGGGCACCAGCTCGAACATGAACACCAACGAGGTGATCGCGGGCATCGCGGCGCGCAACGGCGTGACCGTGCATCCCAACGACGACGTGAACATGTCGCAGTCGTCGAACGACACCTTCCCCACCGCGACACACATCGCCGCGACGGAAGCCGCTGTGCGCCATCTGATCCCGGCGCTCGAGGTGCTGCACGAGTCGCTGGATGCCAAGGCCCGGCAGTGGCGCACCGTCGTCAAGTCCGGTCGCACGCATCTGATGGATGCCGTCCCGGTGACGCTGGGCCAGGAGTTCAGCGGCTACGCGCGCCAGATCGAGGCGGGCATAGAGAGGGTGCGGGCCACGCTGCCGCGGCTGGGTGAACTGGCCATCGGCGGCACCGCGGTCGGCACCGGGCTGAACGCGCCAGACGATTTCGACGAGCGCGTCGTCGCCGTGCTCAGCGAGCAGACCGGGCTGGCCGAATTGCGGGTCGCAGCCAATCATTTCGAGGCGCAGGCCGCCCGCGACGGGCTGGTGGAAGCGTCCGGCGCGCTGCGCACAATCGCCGTGTCGCTGACTAAGATCGCCAATGACATCCGGTGGATGGGCTCGGGACCGCTGACCGGGCTCGGCGAGATCCAGCTGCCGGATCTGCAACCGGGCAGCTCGATCATGCCCGGCAAGGTGAATCCGGTGATTCCCGAGGCGGTCACGCAGGTGGCCGCGCAGGTGATCGGCAATGACGCCGCGATCGCGTTCGGAGGCGCGTCCGGCGCTTTCGAACTCAACGTCTACATCCCGATGATGGCTCGCAACATCCTCGAGTCGTTCAAGATCCTGACCAACTCCTCGAAGCTGTTCGCCGAACGCTGCATCGACGGCCTGGTGGCCAACGAGGACCGGTTGCGCGAGCTGGCGGAGTCGTCGCCCTCGATCGTGACGCCGCTGAACTCGACCATCGGTTACGAGGAGGCCGCAGCGGTCGCCAAGCAGGCGCTCAAGGAGAAGAAGACCATCCGCCAGACCGTCATCGACCGAGGGTTGATCGGCGAAAAGTTGTCCGAGGAAGAACTGGACAAGCGTCTCGACGTCTTGGCGATGGCCAAGGTGAAAGACGACGACCGCTAGGGCGTCCACCCGGCGTCATGGGTGAACCCCGACACCAACGGGTATGCCGAGGGACGTCGTGATCGGCCAGTCGACACATCTGCGCGCCGTCGCCGCCTTCCTGGAGTCGGTGGAGGCCGGCCCGTCGGCGCTGCTGATCGAGGGTGAGGCCGGCATCGGCAAGACCACGTTGTGGTCAGCTGCCATCGAGCAGGCGCGGCAGCGCGGTTTCCGGGTCCTCTCGACGCGAGCGACGGCCGCCGAATCAGTGCTCGCCTACACCGCTCTGGCGGACCTGCTCGACGACGCAGACGCCGCTGCCTGGGCCGACTTGCCGACCCCTCAACGCCTCGCGCTCGATCAGGTGCTGCTGCGGGCGGACAACGATGCGGTGACCGACCAGCGGGCGGTGGCCGCGGCGTTCCTGTCGGTGCTCGAGCGACTCGCCGAGGAGCGGCCCGTCCTGATGGCCATCGACGACCTGCAGTGGCTCGACCCGTCGAGCGTGCACGTGCTCGCTTTCGCGGCGCGCCGGCTCACCGGGCGCACGGGACTGCTGGCCAGTATCCGGACTGACCCCGGCGATGGCGCGGGCACCGCCTGGCTGCAGCTGCCGCGGCCCGAGGCGGTCCATCGAATCAGGTTGAGCCCGTTGAGTGTTCAAGACCTCCATGCCGCCGTCTCGACGCGGCTGCGACGGCCGTTCTCCCGCCCCACGGTCGGGCGGATTCACCAGGTATCGGGCGGAAACCCGTTCTACGCAATCGAATTGGCCCGCTCGATCGATGAACGCTCTTCGGGTATCGGTCCGTCGCTGCCCCAAACGTTGACCGATGTGGTACGTGCCCGGCTGGCCGGTCTCGACGCCGATGTGCACGACGCGTTGCTCGCCGCCGCGTGCCTGGCAATGCCCACGGTGGAACTGGTGTCGGAAGCGACGACGGGCGACGACGACCGGCTCGTCGATCTGTTGGAGATCGCCGAGAGCAAGGGCATCGTCGCGATCGACGGCAACCGGATCCGGTTTGCCCATCCACTGCTGGCGACGGGCGTCTACACCCAGGCCTCACCCGGTCGGCGCCGGTCGATGCACCGCCGCCTCGCCGAGATCGTCGAGGAGCCTGAGCTGCGGGCCCGGCATCTGGCGCTGGCCGCCACCCGCGGCGACGAGATCACGTTGCGGGCGCTGGACGCGGCGGCGGATTCGGCCCGGGTGCGCGGAGCGCCCGCGGCGGCGGCTGAACTGATGGACCTGGCGATAGGACTCGGCGGCGACACCCCCCAACGGCGGCTGCGCTCGGCGCTGCACCACTTCGACGCCGGGAATTCCGAACGGGCGGCTGCGGTCCTCGAAGAGGCGATCGAGCACCTGCCGTCAGGCGCGCTGCGTGCGGAGGCGTTGAGCCGCCTGGCCGTCGTGCGGCTCTACGGGGAGGGCTTCATCGAAGGCACGCGCCTGCTGTGCGACGCGCTCGACGAAGACCACGACAACCGCGCGCTGCGGGTACAGACGTTGATCACGTTGGCCTACACGCTGTTTCACGGCAACGACTTGAAGAAGGGCGTTGCAACCGCGGAGGAGGCGGTCGCGTGCGCCGAGCGTGTCGACAACCCGCACTTGCTCGGCATGGCGCTCGGGATGCTGGCCATGATGCGGTTCGCCGCGGGCGAGGGCTACGACGACGAGTTGCTCCGGCGGGCATTGGAGCTGGAGGACCCGGAGGCGTATACGCCGCTGGTGTTCCGGCCCACCGTGCAGCACGCGCTGTTGCTGGAATGGACCGGCCGGCTCGACGAGGCGCGCGAGGAGCTGGACAAGATCCGCGCCCGCTGCCTGGAGAAGGGCGAAGAAGGCGAGCACGTGTTCGTCTCGCAGCATGTGGTGACGAATGCGATCTGGCGGGGCGACTTCGTCTGGGCCAACCTGGTCGCCGAGGATGCGCTGGAGAAGGCGCGGCAGATCGGTGGCAACACCCCGCAGTTCCTCACCCAAAGCCTGCGCGCACAGCTGACCGCGTTCGCAGGCCAGGAGGACGCCGCGCGCCAAGCGATCGACGACGCCCTCGAATGTGCCAGGCGCACCGGGGCATTCCGGCTGGCGGAGCGCGTGCTGGCCGCCCTGGGCTTCCTCGAGGTGTCGCTGGGCAACCACCAGGCCGCGGTGGCCGCGCTGCAGCCGATGCTGGCCCAGTTCGATCCGGAGCAGACTCCGACCGAACTGCCCAATGCCTCCTTTCTGCCCGACGCCGTCGAGGCGCTTGTCCAACTGGGCCGCCTCGCCGAGGCCGAGCCGCTCATCGCAGCGCTGGAGAACAACGGCCGCCGGCTCCACCGCCAGTGGATGCTCGCGGTGGGCGCACGGTCGCGCGCCATGCTGTTGGCCGCCCGCGGCGATCTCGACGGCGCCCATGACGCGGCGGGGCAGGCGATGACCGCACACGAGGATCTGCCGATGCCCTTCGAGCGCGGGCGGACGCTGCTGACCCTGGGCCGGCTCGAGCGTCGCCAGCGCAAGAAGGAGTCGGCGTCGGCGCACCTGCAGGAAGCAGTGGACATATTCGAGCGCCTGAACATCCCGCTGTGGGCGGCCCGAGCCCGCGCCGAGCTTCCCCTCGCGAGCGGGGGGCGACACGGCACCGCCGAGTTGACGCCGTCCGAGCGGCGGGTCGCCGAACTCGCCGCATCGGGGATGAAGAACCGCGACGTCGCGGCCGCGCTGTTCATCAGCCCCAAGACCGTCGAAGCCAACCTCGCCCGCATCTACCGCAAACTCGGCATCAGGTCGCGGGCGGAGCTGGGCCGGCACCTCGGCAGGCCGCACGCGCCCGAAACATCGACCGGGGCATAGGGAAATTCCCTATTCCCCTGTGGCGGCGAAAGATTTACCGTCAAATGGCTGCCCCGTCACCCGATCGACAGGAGGACCGGTGCGTCTCGACGAAGCTTCCGCGACCCTGACCGACAAGAACACCGCTCTCGTCACGACGGCCACCAGCCAGCCCGCTCTGCGCACCGGGTTCGCGGTGCTGGGCCTGGTGTCGCTGCTCGACCTGCCGCGTGGCGACCGCGCCGATCGGGTGGTGGCGCTGGGCGGGGCGGCGGCCGCCGGCTGGTACCTGGCCCGCAGCAGCCGCCACCGCCAGGGACTCGGGCGCGCTACCGATCGCTGAACGACTGGTAGCGCAACACCATCACGGCAGCGCGCCGGGGCTGATCTCCTCCAGCATCTCGGTCACCAGCGCGGCGATCGGCGAGCGTTCGCTGCGCAGCAGCGTGATGTGGGCGAACAGCGGATGGCCCTTGAGCTTTTCGATCACCGCCGCGACGCCGTCGTGCCGGCCGACGCGCAGATTGTCGCGCTGGGCGACGTCGTGGGTGAGCACGACGCGCGACCCGGCGCCCAGTCGCGACAGCACGGTCAGCAACACGTTGCGCTCCAGCGACTGGGCCTCGTCGACGATCACGAACGAGTCGTGCAACGACCGGCCCCGGATGTGCGTCAGCGGCAAGACCTCGAGCATGCCGCGCGCCAGCACCTCCTCGAGCACCGCGGGGCTGGCCAACCCCTCGAGCGTGTCGAAGACCGCCTGCGCCCACGGGCCCATCTTCTCGCTCTCACTGCCGGGCAGGTAGCCGAGGTCCTGCCCGCCGACCGCGTACAGCGGACGGAACACCACGACCTTGCGCTGGGTGCGACGCTCCAGCACGGCCTCCAGCCCTGCGCACAGCGCCAGCGCGGATTTGCCGGTACCCGCCTTGCCGCCGAGCGAGACGATGCCGACGGACTCGTCGAGCAGCAGGTCCAACGCCACGCGCTGTTCGGCGGAGCGGCCACGCAGCCCGAACGCCTCCCGGTCTCCGCGCACCAACTGCACCCGCTTCTCCGGCGTCACCCGGCCCAGCGCGTGCGAGGTGCCGCCGAGCAATCGAATTCCGGTGTGGCAGGGTAGGTTTCGAGCGGCCTCCAGATCTGTCTCGCCATCGGCGAACAAGGCATCGATGTCGTCGGTGCCGACCTCCACCTCGGCCATTCCCGTCCAGCCGGACGTGATGACGTCCTGGGCGTGGTATTCGTCGGCCGTCAAACCGACCGCACCGGCCTTCACCCGTAGCGGGATGTCCTTGCTCACCAACGTGACATGTTTACCTTCGGCCGCGAGGTTGGCCGCGACGGTCAGGATCCGCGCATCGTTGCTTTCGGTGCGAAACCCCGCAGGTAGCACCGTCGGATCGCTGTGGTTGAGCTCTACGTGGAGTGAACCGCCTTGTGCACCAACAGGAATCGGCTGATCGAGCCGGCCGTATTCGAGCCGCAGATCGTCGAACATCCGCAGTGCCTGACGCGCGAACCAGCCGAGCTCATGATGGTGACGCTTGGCTTCGAGTTCGCTGATCACCACCAGCGGAACCACGACCTCATGCTCGGCAAAGCGCGTGCAGGCCCAGGGATCTGACAGCAGCACCGAGGTGTCGAGCACATAGGTCCGAACGGCCGATTCAGTCACGTGGCGCTCCTCGCGTCTCACTGGCTTCATGCGGCCCCGCACGAACCTTCGGCGGACACTGCGGCACTGAGACCGGGGCCGGTCCCTTCGTGATCGAAACGATCGGTACCGCCCGGACAGCAAAGCAAGTCGCTAGCCATCAACAAGCGACGCTACTCCCGTTGCGGCACACGCGCCGTGCAGGCGCGCCGTAGTGTTCGCCGCTGCTCGCGGGTGCGATGACCGGCCGGTTACGCGGAGGCGAACTCTCGCAGCTTCGGCTCCTCGGCGAGACCCCAGGCGGCGATCCGGTCGGCGGTCACCTGGCGCAACTGCTCGGGACCGAAGATGCCGGCCTCGGCGACGCGCTGCAGCTTGTCTGCATAGGCGTCGATGTCGCCGCCGACGACATCGAGTTCGGCGGCGCGATTGGCGATCGCGGCGACGGTCTCGTCGCGGTTCGTGGTCAGCAGATGGGCGACGAGGTTGGCGAAGAACTCCTCATGCCGTTCCTCGTCCTTGGCGATGCGCCCGATGAGGCGCTTGAGCACCGGTTCGGTGATCTTGGCCTCGAGGTTTCGGCAGAAGACGGCGTGGGCCCGTTCGAAAAACGCCATGAACACCAGCCGCTCGACCTGGCTGTAGGTGTCGGCGCGGTAACCCTTCATCACGTGCTCGACACGCACGTCCTCGTTGGCGGCCGGGTCGATCTCGCGGGTCACGACGAGGTAGTTGCGCAGCGCAATAGCGTGCAGGTGCTCCTCGGCGGTCCACCGGCCGATCCAGCGGCCCCACTTCTCCTCGAGGATGAAGCTGAACACGAACTCGCGGTGAAAGCTCGCGAGGTTGTCCTTGGTGATGAGCAGGATCTCCAGCGCATCGGTGACGTCTTTGGGCAGCGTCACCTGTGACGGGTCCCAGTCCTTACCGCCGAGAAACGCGAAGTTCTCGCCCTGGTCGAACGGTACGTAGTCGTGCGCGTACCAGAGATCCTCGGAGTCGATGTGACGACGCAGCTCCTGCTGCACGACCGGCTCGAGTTCGAGGATCAGCGCATTCGGTACAGGTTTCTGTGCCATAAAAGTAACTGTAACCCGAGTTCACACATTCTCTAAAATCGGCTCGCCACCTTACAGCTGCAACCCCGGGTACAGCGGGTTGGCGGCCAGCAGCTCGGCCGACGCGGCGTGCACACGCTCGGCGGTGCCGTCGGCGAGGGTGTATTTGGCCTTGCTGGTGCCCTGGGGCTCAGTGTTCGACAGCACGTCGACGATCAGCTCGGCCACCCGGTCGAAATCGTCCGCGCCGAACCCGCGCGTGGTCAGCGCCGGCGTGCCCAGCCGGATGCCGCTGGTGTACCAGGCGCCGTTCGGATCCGCGGGCACGGAGTTCCGGTTGGTGACGATGCCCGCGTCGAGCAGCGCGGACTCGGCCTGCCGGCCGGTCAGGCCGAACGAGGTGACGTCGAGCAGCACGAGGTGGTTGTCGGTGCCGCCGGTGACCAGTCCCGCGTCGCGTTTGAGGAAGCCGTCGGCCAGTGCCTGCGCGTTGTCGGCGACGCGCTGCGCATACGCCTGGAACGCGGGCTGGCGGGCCTCGGCAAGCGCGACGGCCTTGGCCGCCATCACGTGCGACAGCGGTCCGCCCAGCACCATCGGGCACCCCTTGTCGACGGCGTCGGAGAACTCCGGCTGGGCCAGCACCATCCCGCCGCGCGGCCCGCGCAGCGACTTGTGGGTGGTCGTGGTGGTGACGTGCGCGTGCGGCACCGGATCCTCGTCGCCGGTGAAGACCTTGCCCGCGACCAGGCCCGCGAAGTGCGCCATGTCGACCATCAACGTCGCGCCCACCTCGTCGGCGATCTCGCGCATCTTGGCGAAGTTGACGCGCCGCGGGTAGGCCGAGTACCCCGCCACGATGATCAGCGGCTTGAACTCGCGGGCGGCTTCGGCCACCGCGGTGTAGTCGAGAAAACCGGTGCCCGGATCGGTGCCGTAGCTGCGCTGGTGGAACATCTTGCCGGAGATGTTCGGCCGGAAGCCGTGGGTGAGGTGGCCGCCGGCGTCCAGTGACATTCCCAACAACCGCTGGTTGCCGAGCTTGTTGCGCAACGTCTCCCAGTCCTTTTCGGACAGCTCGTTGACGTGCTTGGCGCCGAGTTCGGCGAGGCTGGGTGCTTCGACACGAGTCGCGAGGATCGCCCAGAACGCAACGAGGTTGGCGTCGATACCGGAGTGCGGTTGCACGTATGCGTACGGGGCTGAAAACAGTTCGCGGGCGTGTTCGGCGGCGAGACTCTCGACGGTGTCGACGTTCTGGCAGCCCGCATAGAACCGGTGCCCGATGGTGCCCTCTGCGTACTTGTCGGAGAACCAGGTGCCCATGGTCAGCAACACCGCCGGCGAGGCGTAGTTCTCGCTGGCGATCAGTTTGAGCGAATCCCGTTGATCGGCAAGCTCTTTGCGTGTCGCCGCCGCGATACGCGGCTCAACGGATTCGATGACCTGCAGCGCGGCCCGGTAGGCGGCACTCGCGGTCTCGGCGTACTCCGCGCCGGGAGCGGCAGCGTGTGAGGTCACGGGGTCTGCAGTCATGGGGCTAGCCTACTTTCCGCTGCTCCGGCGGCCCGCCTCAGGCAGCCCGCAGTGCCGACGGGATCAGCGGCTCATCGAGCAGCGTCCCGAACCGTTGGGTCAAGCTGACGTCGTCGGGCCGGGCGTCCAGCCAACTCCGCAGCAGCCGGTAGCCCTCGACGTAGGTGCTGGTGTAGGCGCGCCACAACGGCGAGGACAAGAACCGCAACATCTGGCGGGCGCGCTCGTCGTTGACCAACAGCCACCGCTTGAGGAACTCGACGACCTCGTCGACGTCGCGGTGCTCGTCGTGCAGCATCAGCGCGGCGTCCTGCCGCACCTCTGCGAGCGCGGACGCCGCCTCCGACACCGCCTGAGCGCGCTCCCCGTCGAACCGCAGCCCCAGGTCGGCGTAGATCTCGCCGGCCCATACGCCCCAGTCCGGGCCGATCGCCGCGTAGAGCGCGAGGTCGGCCAGGCCCTCGGCCATCAGGCACTGTGGGGTGTTGACCAGGAAGATCGTCTGCTCCGCCTGGCCCCTGACCTCGACCAGACCGGCCTCCTTACGGCAGTGCTCGGTGTGGTGGCCGGGATAGGACTCGTGAGCGACCAGCCGCGGCAGGTTCGACATCTGCTGTCTGAGGTCGGCATTGACAGCCACAGTCGACTTGTAGTCCCCGTGGTAGTAGTTGAAGCCCGACCACGGCTTGTCGGTGACGACCTCATAGGTGACGGTCTCGGCGTCGGGCAGCGGATACTCGGCGCGCACGCGGTCGCGCAGCGCGCTGGAGAACGCGTGAATGCACTCCTCGAGACGGGCGGGCGGGATCTCTTCGCCCGCCCGGTAGGCCTGCATCCGGTCGGCGAGCGAACCGGTCCCGCCCAGCACCTCGTCGAGTCGGCGATGGGCCTGCCGGTATTGCTCGGGATCGCCCTTGCTGATGCGCACATCGAAGTACGCCTGCACCTCGTCGACGAAGCCGACATCCTCGCCGGCGAACTTGCGGCCGGCGCAGGCGAGAGCGCGCAGATGGGCGCCGACGTAGTCGGCCCGCTGCTGGTCGAGGCCCGCGGGCAGCTCCGCCAGCAGCCGCTCGGCCTGCCGGGCCAAGTCGGCGGGATCGGGCGGCGGCTCGGCGGCCACTGCGCGCCGCAGCGCCGGATCGCCGGTGAACGAGTCGACGTAGCCCTCCTGCACCCGGTCGAAGCGCAAACCGAGCAGCAGATACTCGCGGACCGGCGAAACTGAGGTGCTGGCGATCATGGCCTCAACGGTAAATGCAAGACTGAGCGCATGGCGCGGCTGAGTGAACCCAGCCCATATGTGGAGTTCGACCGGAGTCAGTGGCGAAATCTACGTATGTCGACTCCGCTGAAGCTCAGTGAAGACGAGCTGCAGAAGCTGCGCGGCATCGGCGAAAAGATCGACCTGCTGGAAGTCGAGGAGGTTTATCTGCCGCTGGCCCGGCTGATTCACCTCCAGGTCGCCGCGCGCCAACGGTTGTTCGCCACGACCGCCGAATTCCTCGGTGAGCCTCAGCAGAATCCGGACCGGCCGGTGCCGTTCGTCATCGGCGTCGCGGGCAGCGTCGCCGTCGGCAAATCCACGACCGCCCGTGTGCTGCAGGCACTTCTGGCCCGTTGGGAACACCATCCGCGGGTCGATCTGGTCACCACCGACGGGTTCCTCTATCCGAATTCCGAGTTGGTGCGCCGGAACCTCATGGGCCGCAAAGGTTTTCCCGAGAGCTACGACCGTCGTGCGCTGATGCGGTTCGTCACGACGGTCAAGTCAGGTTCCGAATACGCGTGTGCGCCGGTGTATTCGCATCTGCTCTACGACATCGTGCCGGGGGAAAAACAGATCGTCCGTCATCCCGACATCCTGATCCTCGAGGGCCTCAACGTGTTACAGACTGGGCCGACGCTGATGGTGTCTGACCTGTTCGACTTCTCGGTCTATGTCGATGCTCGCATCGACGACATCGAACAGTGGTACATCGACCGGTTTCTGGGTCTGCGGTCGACATCGTTCGCCGATCCCGCTTCCCACTTTCACCACTACGCCACGCTCACCGACGAGCAGGCGGTGTTCGCCGCCCGCGACATCTGGCATTCCATCAACCGGCCGAATCTGATCGAGAACATCCTGCCGACCCGCCCGCGCGCGACATTGGTGTTGCGCAAGGACGCCGACCACTCGATCAACCGGTTGCGGCTGCGCAAGTTGTGACCGCAAGGCCCGTCCAGCAGATCCGAACGGGCCCTGGCGGCAAGGTCTTAGGTGTTGATGCGACGTATGCCCTGGTATTGCAACTCGGCCATGATCAACGTGTAGACGCCGGTAGCCAACGTCAGCACCACGCCGACCGTTGTCAACGGGAAGACATCGGCGAGCACGAACACCACGGCTGCGACGGCATACGCGACGTTTCCAACGGCGATCACGATGCCGGTCGCTTTAACCGACGGCCTGGCGGCGAAGGCGAAGACACCGATCGCGAAGGCGAGGAAGAACGCGCTCACGGCGTATTCGAATGCGATCGAAGTACCCGAGATTTTCGCCAGCCAGCCCGCGAGCGGAATACCGGCCAGACCCATGAGCCCGCTGGCGGTGGCGTCGGCCCGCAGGGCGAAGCGGAGGAACGAGTCGTTGCTCTCGCGGAGCCTCGGTGTGCTGAGTGCGGTCATCGGTGCGATTCCTTTCTGGTGGGTGATGGGCGACCGTTCCGGAGCCGACGCCGCAACCTCTGACGACGGCGGCTCCGGACCAGTCATGAGGGGGTCACGTCAGGCGACGCACCCCGCGGTACTGGGCGTACGCGAAGGCGAGAGTGACGGCGGTGAATGCGACGGTGCCGGCGACGCCGAGGTCAGTCAGCGGCAGCCAGCCGGCGACCAGCACCACGCCGATCGCCACCGCGAACACGATGTTGCCGACGAGCACGCCGAGGCCGACGCGCCGGACATCGGGCACTCCGGCCGCCAGAAAAAGCGCGGCACCGTAGCCGACGAGCGCGGCACCGGCGATCCACTCGCTGGTGGCCGAGAGACCGGACACTCGGGACAGCGGGTCGGCGGCCATGGCGATGACCAGTCCGATGCCCGCGCACAGCGTCGCGTCGGCCCGTAGCGCGAAACGCAGCAGGGCATCGGCGCCGACGTCATCGCGGGAGTCCCCCAGGGGTCGGGTGGTTGTCGTGGTCATGGCATCGACGATGCGCGGATACCGCTGCCAGATCGACGCAGAACGCTGCCAGTTACTGCCAACCGCAGGTCGGCGGTCAGTCTTGGGCGGCGACCAGGTTGCCGCGCAGATCGGCGGCGATAAGCCGCGCGGCGGCGTTCTGCCAGTTGTGCAGCGACCGCTGCGGCACTTCGGTGACGAACCACTGCCAGGCTCGGCGCGCCACCGGGTCGAGCCCCGCGGGCGTGGCGTTCTGGGCGTAGGCCCGCACCCCGACGACGTACGGGAAGTACAGCGAGTTGTAGTACCGCCACTGCTCGGTGGTGCCGAACTCGCCGCCATCGCGCGGTTTGAGCCGGGCGATGCGGTCGGCCAGCAGCGCCTTGAGCTCGTTGGCACGCTCCAGCGGTTGATCCGGCGCGCCGCGGGCCGCCAGGCGCTCGTCGATGATCGGCAGGGCGGTCAACGGGCTGGCGACGAGCTTGGACAGGTCGCCGTAATGGCCGAGCGCGCGCCGGGTGAGCCGGGCGAAGGTGTCGTCGTCGATGCCGTCGAGCGGGTTGGTCGACCGCAGCGGCAGCGCCGCCTCGGTGCGGCGCAGGGCGGCGCGATCGGCGCGCAGGGCGGGTGACCGGGAGAACGCCAACCGGTCCAGCACACCGGCGAGCGGATCGGCGAGCACGTTGATCGCGATCGAGATGCCCAGGCTGGTGAACAGCAGCACCGTCAGCGCGGTGTCGTGCCCCGTGACGGCCAGCCCGATCAGCGCCTGGCCACCGAACAGCACCGCCACCACGGCGGTTGCGGCGAAGGAGCGCAGCATGTCGGCACGCAACGCCTGACCCTCGTCGAACGCGTCGCCGATGGCGACCGCGATTCCCAGCAGTGCGACGTCGAACCCGGTGGACGCCAACGCCACCCAGCTCGGCACCAGGCCCAGCGGGATGACGAGGATCGCGTTGCCCAACGCGAAGAACAGCGTCGCGATGACGACGAAACCCAACACCGGGCCGGGCTGCCACCGGCGTAGCACCGCGTTGATCATCGCGCCCAACACCGAAACTGAGATCGCGGCGAACATCACCCAGTGCCCGAGGCGCACCGGGCCGTCGACGCTGCCGGCCATCGCGGCCCCGGTGAGCGCCACCGCGGCGACGCCCGCGACGAACGCGATCTCGCCCGCGCGGCTGCGCCACGTGTCGCGGGGCCGCGACAACTCCAGGAGAACCGCGAACCACGCGACGCCGGGCACGGCGACAAGGTAGATCTCGATGCGGCTGAGCGCGTCGGAGCCGCTCGTCGTTCGCACGGCGTCCAGCGCGACGACCGCCGCGAAACTGGTCAGGCCGATCGCGGCAAGGACCAGCTCGGGTTTGCGTGGGTCTCGCGCCAGGAGGTACAGGCCCAACCACCAGCTGAGCGCGAAGACCACCGCCGACAGCGCAGCCATGATCACATCCCGTAGCGGCGATGGCGCGCGGTGTAGTCCCGCAACGCGCGCAGGAAGTCGACCCGCCGGAACGCCGGCCAGTACGCCTCGGTGAACCACATCTCCGAATAGGCGCTCTGCCACAACAGAAAGCCCGACAGCCGCTGCTCCCCCGATGTGCGGATGACGAGGTCGGGATCGGGCTGGCCCGAGGTGTAGAGGTTCTCCGAGATCGCGTCGATGGTGACTGCTTCGATCAGCTGATCCCCGGAGACGCCGTTGGCCAGCTCCTTGCCGAGCAGTTGCCGGACGGCGTCGACGATCTCCTGGCGGCCGCCGTAGCCGACGGCGAGGTTGACATGGAAAGAACCCGGTCCCGCATCGGTCGACTCGACGGCGTCACGCAGCCGGCGGGCGGGCTCCTCGCCGATCAGCTCGAGGTCACCGACGGTGCGCACGCTCCAATGGTTCGCGGGCGCGCAGATCTCCTCGACGACGTCGGTGATGATCTCGATCAGCGGGGACAGTTCGTCGGGGGCGCGCTGCAGGTTCTCGGTGGACAGCAGATACACGGTGGCCATCTCGACGCCCGCGTCCTGGCACCAGCGCAGCATTTCGGCGATCTTGCGGGCGCCCATCCGGTAACCGACGCTGACGTCATCGTGGCCAAGGTCACGTGCCCATCTACGGTTGCCGTCGCAGAGCACGGCAATATGGCGCGGCAGTTGGGATTTGGCCCGCGCCAGCTCTTGGCGCAACCGCAGCTCATACAGCCGGTAGGCCGGCTCTTTGAGGCGCGGCGGAATGAGCTCCACGAGGATCCAGACTACTGTGAGGTTCACAAACCCCCATGGCATTAGTGGAGGTGACATGACCCGATCCATCGACGCCACCGATTCCGACCGGTCCGCAAGGCCGCACGGCCCTGCCGAGGACCTTCCGGAAGCCGTCGTCGACGGTGTCGCCAATTTCATCGGCAAACCGCGCGCCCGCGGCTGGATTCACGTTTACGCGGCGGTGGTCGCGGCGATCTGCGGCGCCACGCTGGTGTCGGTGTCGTGGTCGGTGCAGTCGACCCGCGCCGGGATCGCGACGTTGATCTACACGCTCACGATTGTGGCGATGTTCACCGTCAGCGGTGCCTACCACCGGGTGAACTGGAAGAACGCGACAGCGCGCAAGTGGATGAAGCGCCTCGACCACTCGATGATCTTCGTGTTCATCGCGGGTAGCTACACGCCGTTCGCTCTGTTGGCGCTGCCGTCGGGCGACGGCATGGTGTTGTTCTGGATCGTCTGGGGCGGCGCGATCGCGGGCGTGCTGCTCAAGTGTTTCTGGCCGTCGGCGCCGCGATGGGTGGGCGTGCCGCTGTACATCCTGCTCGGTTGGGTGGCCGCCTGGTTCGTCGGCCCGATCACCCACGGCGCGGGCGTCGCCGCGCTGGTGCTGCTGATCGTCGGCGGTGCGCTCTACAGCATCGGCGGCGTGCTGTACGCGCTCAAGTGGCCCGACCCGTGGCCGTCGGTGTTCGGCCACCACGAGTTCTTCCACGCGTGCACCGCGGTCGCGGCGATCTGCCACTACATCGCGATGTGGTTCGCCGTCTTCTGAAGCGCGATCTCAGAGTTGAGTGACGTTCTCCGGAGTCCAATAGGCCTTCATCGACGCGATCTTGCCGTCCTCGTTGAAGGTCATGACGCTGATGATGTCGATGCGCATCTTGTTCTCGCCCAGATCGATGGTCAGCGCCCAGTGAAACGCCGCCTCGTTGCCGAGCGCGCGCAGCGTGAGGACGTCGGTCTGGGCGCCCGCCGTAGGAAGCGCATCGTAGAAGCGACGGATCGCATCGCGGCCGATGTGCACCTCGCCGCCGCCGACCGGGTCCTCCACTGTGGCGTCGTCGGCGTAGAGCTCGGTGACGGCGTCAGCGTTACCTTGGGCGGCCAGCTCGAGATAGCGCTCGACGGTCTTTGCGTTGTCCTCAGGAGTCGACATGCGCCGAACGCTACACGGGCACACCAAGTGCGGCGGCGAGATCCTCGACGGTCGTGACCGGCAGGTCGCAGGCCCGGCCGCGGCAGACGTAGGCGGCGTCGGCGCCGTCCACCCGGTCGCGGCCGATCAGCAGCTCCGACGAGTCCACCGGCCCGCCGACGACGACAGCTCCTCCCGGGGCCAATCGGCGCGCGGCCGCCAACAGCTCCGAGTCTCCTGGCTCGCACGCGACCGCGATCTGAAGCGGCCCGCGCACCGCCGCTTCGGCGACGGCGAGCCAGTGCCCGCCCGAGCGCGGCAGCCGGGTCAGAATCGGCGTGGCGGCCGCCAGGGTGGCCTCGGCAGCCGCGGCGTAACGGCCGGCCCGTCCGGCGGGAGCGAGGTGGGCGGCCACGAGCAGCGCCTCGGCGATCAGCGACCCGCCCGACGGCGTCGCGCCATCGAGCGGATCCGCGGGCCGCACCATCAACGCCTCGGCGTCGTCGGCGGTGTCGAACCACCGGCCGGGGCGGTCGCGGTCGGAGAAGTGCTCGAGCGCGATGTCGAGCAATGTCGTTGCCGACTCCAGCCAGCGGGCATCAGCGGTCATCTGGTGCAGGGTCAGCAACCCGGTGGCCAGCGCCGCATGGTCCTCGAGGATCGCCGCGCTGTCGCCGACCTGACCGCCTAGGCTCGCGCGCCGCAACCTACCGTCGACCATGTGCAGATTCCAGACGGCATGCGCGCATTGCGTTGCGGCGTCGAGGAATTCAGGGCGGTCGAGCGCGACTCCCGCTTCGGCGAGAGCGGTGATCGCCAGACCGTTCCACGCGGTGACGACCTTGTCGTCACGACCGGGTTGCGGTCGGGTGAGCCTCGCCGCGAGTAGGACCGCGCGCACTCTGGCGAACCGTTCGGGGTCGTCGGGGTCGCGGGGTAACTGCAGCACCGAGGCGCCGTGTTCGAAGGTGCCCGCCTCGGTCACCTCGAAAAGTTCTGCAGCCCAACGTCCGTCGTCGTCACCCAGCACTTCGGCCAGCTGCGCCGGGGTGAACACGTAGGTCAGGCCTTCGACCCCGGCGGCGTCGGCGTCCAGTGAGGAGGCGAACATGCCGTCGGCACCGAGCTCATCGATCATGAACGCTGCCGTCTCCGCAGCCACTTTGCGCGCCAATGGATTCGCCGTGCGCCGCGCCCAATGGGCGTAGGCACGCAGCAGCAGTGCGTTGTCGTACAACATCTTCTCGAAATGCGGCACCACCCAGGACGCGTCGACACTGTAGCGGGCGAACCCGCCCGCCAGCTGGTCGTAGATGCCGCCGCGGGCCATCGCGGTACAGGTGCGCTCCACGGTCTCCATCGGCATGACGTCGCCGGTGCGTTCGTGGTTGCGCAGCAGCGCCTCGAGCAACGCAGACGGCGGGAACTTGGGTGCGCCAGCCGGATTGGCGGCGAATCCGCCGCGTGCGACGTCCTCGTCCTGCAGCACAGCGGCAACGGCGTGGTCACACAACGCCGGCTGCATCGGCGGCCCGCCACCCGGTAGGCCCGACGCCATCGACCGCAGCTCGTCGGTGATCTTGTCCGATGCCTCCTCCACCTCGCCGCGACGGTTGCGCCAGGTGTCGGTCACCGCGGCCAGCAGTTGCAGGAAGGTGCGCTTGGGGTAGTACGTCCCGCAGAAGAACGGCCTGCCGTCGGGGGTGAGGAAGCAGGTCATCGGCCAACCACCCTGTCCAGTCAGTGCGACCGTCGCGTTCATGTACACCGCATCGAGGTCGGGGCGCTCCTCGCGGTCGACTTTGATGCACACGAAGCCAGAATTCGCGGCGGCAGCCACTTCGGCGTCGGCGAACGACTCGTGCGCCATCACGTGGCACCAGTGGCACGCGGCGTAACCGATCGACAGCAGGATCGGCACGTCGCGACTCGCCGCCTCGGCCAGCGCCTCGGGCGTCCACTGCTGCCAGTGCACCGGGTTGTCGGCGTGCTGGCGCAGATACGGGCTGGTGGCCCGCGCGAGGCTGTTCGTGATCGTTCAACGCCTTCCGGTGACGGCTCCTCGATCGTGGGCTCGACCCTGTCAGCGCCTGATTGAGCCCTTATCCGGTTGATTGCCCGCATCAGGTGCGAGTAATCCACCGCTTAGTGTCCATCGGACACTCAGCCGCCGGGCTCGCGCTTGGGTTCGTCGGGCGGGTTGTCGGATTCGTTCGGCGCTCCGGACTCAGTCGGCGGCTCAACGGTCGCCTCCGCGTCAGCGCTGTCGAACGACTTCGGCACCTTTCGCAGGTGCCGGTTCATCGACCGGACCAGCAGGAACGTTCCGATCAGCAGCAGCACCACGACCAGCAGGCCCAGCGGACTCGCCTTGCCGAAATCCGGACCGGTCTCCCGCGGCTGGTCCTGCGTCAGCAGGATGACATTGAGCATGAGGTTCATCGATCCTCGATCCCGGCGAAAAGGTCATCCTCCGGCAGCGAGACCGGCACCCGGGAGCGGGCCAGCTCGAACTCCTCGGTCGGCCAGAGCCGCTGCTGCCATTCGATCGGCGCGCGGAAGAAGTCGCCGTTGGGATCGATCTGGGTGGCGTGGGCGCGCAGCGCGTCGTCACGCAGCGCGAAGTACTTGGCGCACTCGATCCGGGTGGTCACCCGCTTGGCGAAGATGTCGTGGTCGGGATCCCAGTGCTTGAGCCACTTCTCGAACGGGCCCACCTCACCGTGCTTGGCGAACTCGTCCTGCAGCAGTTGCATTCGTTGCCGCAGGAAACCATGGGTGTAGTAGAGCTTCTGGACATTCCACGGCTCACCGGCGTCGGGGAACAGGCGATAATCACCCGCGGCCTCGTAGGCGGCCATCGAGACCTGATGGCACCTGATGTGATCCGGGTGCGGATAGCCGCCGTTCTCGTCGTAGGTGGTCATGACGTGCGGGCGGAATTCGCGGACGACGCGCACCAGCGCCTCGGCCGGTTGCTCGAGCGGCACCACGCCCAGGCAGCCGTCGGGCAGCGGCGGCGGTGGATCGCCTTCGGGCAGTCCCGAGTCGACAAAACCGAGCCAGTGATGCTCCACCCCGAGGATCTCCGCGGCCTTCGCCATTTCATCGCGCCGGATCTCGGCCATCCGGCCGTGCACCTCGGGCAGGTCCATGGCCGGGTTGAGGATGTCGCCGCGCTCGCCCCCGGTCAGCGTGACCACGAGCACGCGGACACCCTCGTCCGCGTATCGGGCCATCATGGCGGCGCCCTTGCTGGACTCGTCGTCCGGATGGGCGTGCACGGCCATCAACCGCAGTTCGCTCAACCTGCTCTGCCTTACTAGTCGCGATCCGTCGTCTCCGGGGGATAACAACCCATCGGGACAGCCCTATAGTTCCAGTTCTGTAGAACTATCCGACGGGGAGCCTAGAAAACCAGATGATCGAGCGTCCCGCCGAGCGCTACGGGCGCCAGCGGCTGTCCCGCCGTCACCGCCGATGGGTCGCCGTCGGGTTCACGGTGCTCGCGCTGGCGGCCGGTGTCGCGGTGGCGATCGTGGCGTTCGGTCGGTTCGGCAGCGACGACGTCACGGGTGAGCTGAGCGCGTACCGCCTCGTCGACGAGGAGACCGTTTCGGTGACGATCAGCGTCACCCGCGAGGACCCGTCTCAGCCGGTGGTGTGCATCGTCCGCGCCCGGTCGATCGACGGCGCCGAGACCGGCCGACGTGAGGTGCTGGTGCCCCCGTCGGAGCAAACGACCGTGCAGGTGACTGCGCCCGTGAAGGCCACCCGGCAACCCGTCATCGGCGATATTTACGGCTGCGGCACCGATGTGCCGCCGTATCTGGTGAGCCCTTGAGATCACGATGATTCATGGGGCACAACAAACGGCGAACTGCGAATACGTGACGAACCGCTGTCGTCGCGGTGCTATCATGGTTCGAGTACACGGTTCCCGCTGGGGCCGTGTATTGCTGCATTTGGTGCGCTGATCAAGCCTCTTGATTAGTACCTGACGAACGCGGCAATACACGTCAAGCTCCCGGCGCCGCACCCACAAGACTTCTTACGCGAGAAGTGCGCGAGAGCAACGACGACAGGAGCGCGACGACATGACCGACACGCAGGTCACCTGGCTGACGCAGGAGGCATACGACCGGTTGAAGGCGGAGCTCGACCAGCTGATCGCCAACCGGCCGATCATCGCCGCCGAAATCAACGACCGCCGTGAAGAGGGCGACCTGCGCGAGAACGGCGGTTACCACGCCGCTCGTGAGGAACAGGGTCAGCAGGAAGCGCGAATCCGGCAGCTGCAGGAGCTGCTCAACAACGCCAAGGTCGGCGAGGCGCCCAAGCAGTCCGGCGTCGCGCTGCCCGGTTCGGTGGTCAAGGTGCAGTACGGCGACGACGAGAACGACACCGAGACGTTCCTGATCGCCACCCGCCAGGAGGGCATCAGCGACGGCAAACTCGAGGTGTACTCGCCGAAGTCGCCGCTGGGCGAGGCGCTCATCGACGCGAAGGTCGGTGACGTGCGCACATACACGGTGCCCAGCGGCAGCACGGTCAAGGTGAAGCTGCTCGAGGCCGAGCCTTACCACGCCTGACACAGGCGCCGAGGAGGGTGCGGTTTAGCATCCGCTCATGGCGCAGATCGCCGAGGACCTGTTCCTCCTGCTGATCGACAACGCGTCCGCGCAGCCGGTTCTGGACCGTCACCGCCGCGAGCGGGTGTTGTCTGCCGCGGTTCTGCTCGATCTGGCGCTCGCCTGCCGGATCCGGCCGTCGGTCGACGGTGAGGCGGTCGAACGCGGCCACCTGATCGCGCTTGCGGTGGCGGGTGCAATGGACCCGGTCGCCGAACCGGCGTTCGAACTGTTGCAGCGCCGTCCGCTGCGCCCGAAAACGGCGGTGAAGCGGCTGGCCAAGCACACCGAGAGCCACATCGCCGGCCAGTTGGAGCGCACCGGTCAGATTCGGCGTGTTCCGTTGCCGGACAAGCGATTCGGCCATGAGTTCGCGTGGCCGCTGATCAACCGTGACCGCGCCGGGCTGGCCCGTTCGGCACTGTTGTCGGCACTGTTCGACCGCAGGCCACCGACTCCGACGACGGCGGCGATCATCTCGCTGCTGCATGCGGTCGACGGACTGGGCGCGCTGCTGAGCCTCAACGACCGCGGATGGCGGTGGGTACACGCGCGGGCGGGCGAGATCTCGCTGGGCAGCTGGGTCGACGAGTATCCGACCGGGCTGCCCGAGGTGAACCTGGCGATCACCGCGTCGGCATTGCGCCCGGCGCTGACGTAGTCTGCGCGGCTAACTGAGCGCCTGCTCCACATCGGCGAGCAGATCCGCGACGTCCTCGATGCCGACCGACAGCCGCACCAGGTCGTCGGGCACCTCCAACTGCGAACCGGCCGTGGAGGCGTGGGTCATCGCACCGGGATGCTCGATCAACGACTCGACACCGCCCAACGACTCGGCGAGGATGAAAACCTCTGTCCGCGAACAGAATTTACGCGCCGCGTCCGCTCCCCCGCGCAGCCGCACCGAAATCATGCCGCCGAACCCGCTCATCTGCCTGGCCGCTACCTCGTGTCCCGGATGCCCGGGCAACCCCGGGTAGAGCACGGTCTCGATCGCGGGATGACCGTCGAGGAACTCGGCGAGCACCGCCGCGTTGTCGCTGTGCCGCTGCATGCGCAGCACCAGCGTCTTCAAACCGCGCAAGGTCAGGTAGGCGTCGAACGGGCCCGGGACCGCGCCCGCACCGTTCTGCAGGAAGGCGAACGCCGAGTCGAGTTCCTCGTTGTTGGTCAGCAACGCACCGCCCACCACGTCGGAATGCCCGCCGATGTACTTGGTGGTGGAATGCAGCACGATGTCGGCCCCCAGCAGCAGCGGCTGTTGCAGCGCTGGCGAGGCGAAGGTGTTGTCCACCAACACTTTCACGTTCGATGTCGCCGCGAGTTGGGCGATCCCGGCGATGTCGGCGATCGACAACAACGGGTTGGTGGGCGTCTCCACCAAGATCAGCCGGGTGCTGGGGGTGACCGCCGCGCGCACCGCATCGAGGTCGGCGAGCGACACGGCCGTGTAGTCGATGCCCCACTTGGTGAACACCTTGTCGATCAGCCGGAAGGTTCCGCCGTAGGCGTCGTCGGGCATCACGACGTGATCGCCCGGCCGCAGAATCGCGCGCAGCGCGCAGTCGGTGGCGGCCATACCGGACGCGAACGCCCGCCCGTAGGTGGCCGCTTCGACCGCGGCCAGCGAGGTCTCCAACGCCGCTCGGGTCGGATTGCCGGTCCGGGCGTACTCGTACCCGTCGCGCAACCCGCCCACGCCGTCCTGCGCGAATGTCGAACTGGCATAGATCGGCGCGTTGACCGCCCCGGTGGTCAGGTCGGGCCGGACGGCGTGGATGGCCTTGGTGGACAGGCCATGCCTTCTGTTCTCGGTCATCATCGCTCAGCCTAGCGATGCCGGTGCTGCGCGCGGACCGGTGTAGACATGGACCATGAGCTCCCCTACCCGTCTCGACGATCTGCTCGAGTTGGATTCATATCTGTCGCCCGAGGACGTCGAGTTGCGCCAAACGGTGCGCCGGTTCGGCGAACAGCGGCTGCGGCCGTACATCGCAGAGTGGTTCGAGACCGGTCAGGTACCGGTCCGCGAGCTGGCCTCGGGTTTCGGTGAGCTCGGGCTGTTGGGTATGCACCTGAAGGGTTACGGCTGCGGCGGCTCGACGGCGACGGCGTACGGCCTGGTCTGCCAGGAGCTCGAGGCCGTGGACAGTGGTCTGCGCAGCCTGGTTTCGGTGCAGGGCTCGCTGGCGATGTTCGCGATCCACCGCTGGGGCAGCGAGGAGCAGCGCAACCAGTGGCTGCCGGCGATGGCGGCCGGCGAGGCGATCGGATGTTTCGGGTTGACCGAGCCCGATTTCGGGTCGAACCCGGCGGGGATGCGCACGACCGCGAAGCGGGATGGCACGGACTGGATCCTCAACGGGTCGAAGATGTGGATCACCAACGGCTCGGTCGCCGACGTGGCGGTCGTGTGGGCTAGAGCAGATGAGGGGATCATCGGATTTCTGGTGCCCGCGGGCACGCCCGGTTTCTCTGCTACCGACATGACACACAAGTTGTCGCTGCGAGCCTCGGTCACCTCGGAACTGCACTTGGACGACGTCCGGTTGCCCGCCGACGCGAAACTGCCCGATGCGCGCGGGTTGTCGGGCCCGCTGAGCTGCCTTTCTGAGGCGCGATTCGGCATCGTGTTCGGTAGCGTCGGCGCGGCCAGGGACTGTCTACAGACGGCGCTGGACTACGTCGGCAGCCGCGAGGTATTCGACAAACCGCTGGCGGCCTACCAGCTGACCCAGGCCAAGATCGCCGACATGGCAGTCGAACTCGGCAAGGCGCAGTTGCTGGCGCTTCACCTGGGCCGGCTGAAGGACGAGGGCAGAATCCGACCCGAGCAGG
The DNA here is from genome assembly GCF_001500065.1 of Mycobacterium sp. IS-3022. Classification (GTDB taxonomy): domain Bacteria; phylum Actinomycetota; class Actinomycetes; order Mycobacteriales; family Mycobacteriaceae; genus Mycobacterium. The sequence goes on along the minus strand of NZ_LQIN01000010.1, from coordinate 1,141 downwards.
TGAGCTTCGGCAAGCTCAACAACGTCCGCGAAGCGATCCAGATCGCCCGGCAGTGCCGAACACTGTTGGGCGCCAACGGGATCACCTTGGAGTACCCGGTCATCCGGCATGCCAACAACCTGGAGTCGGTGTTGACCTACGAGGGCACCTCGGAGGTGCACCAGATGGTCATCGGAGAGGCGCTGACCGGTGTCAGCGCCTTCCGATGAGCCGCCCTGAACCTATTGCGGGTTGGTCTGCGGCGGCGGCCCCGGCGGCAGGGGCTGCGGGTTGAGCTCGGCGACCTGACCACGGCTGAGCTTGCGCCACGCATGCACCAGAAAGAGCTCGGCCAGGGGGACGGCAACAAGCAGTCCGATGCCGCACAGCAGCGCGCCCACGAACGTGATGACCGCAACCATCAAATACGTGAGAAGCGCGGGTACGAAATTGTCCTTCACCGTTGCGAAACTCGTCTTGATGCCGTCGATCGGTGAGAGGTTGCGATCGACGATGGCGACGATGGCGAAGACCGTGAAGAGTCCCACGACCAGACCACCGATGATCACAATCTGGCCGATCGCCGTCAGAATGCCGATGATCAACGTCGCGAGAATGACGCTGACGACGTTGCGCGGCTTGAAGAACGACCCGATCGTGACCCGTCGCCCGTCCGCGATGTCGAGCACACCTGCCAGGTACGCCGAATGGATCGCGCCGATGACCACCAACCCCACCAGCGAGCCGACGATGAGGACCAGGATGCTCGTCCCTCCGAGCGACGAACTCGTCTCGTACTCGAATCCGTACTCGGAGGACTCATAGGTGGTCACCGAGTCCGGTGCCGTGGCGAACATGAGGCCGACGACGATGGCGGAGAGCACCCCGATGATCAGTGCGTAGATCAGCATCGGGACGATCAGCGCTGCAGCGTTCTCCTTGAACTTGCCGAACGCCCAGTTGAAACTGTCGCCCACGTTGACCTGCTGCCCTGCACTGGATCCCGGACCCCAGGCCGGTGGATAGCCGCTCGTCGGTGGGGGGTATCCGGGCCCGGTCGGCGGTGGCGGGTATCCACCCGCGGGCGGCGGCGGGTAGCCGCCCTGCTGCGGAGGCGGCGGATAACCGCCGGGCGAGGGTGGCGGCGGGTAACCCCCGGGCG
>NZ_LQIN01000009.1 GCF_001500065.1 Mycobacterium sp. IS-3022 | reverse complement strand
GAGTTGGCGGTGCAGTATGTCGATTACACGTTGTGGCAGCGTGAACAGTTGGGGGAGTTGGCCGATCCCGGGAGTGCGGTTGCTGGGCAGCTGAGGTTTTGGGAGCAGGCGCTGGCGGGGATGCCCGAGCGGTTGGTGTTGCCCACTGATCGGCCGTATCCGGTGGTTGCTGATCACCGCGGCGCCGGTGTGGTGGTGGATTGGCCGGCTGAGTTGCAGCAGCGGGTTGCCGGGTTGGCTCGTGCGCACGGTGCGACCAGTTTCATGGTGGTGCAGGCGGCGTTGGCGGTGTTGTTGTCTCGGGTCAGCGCCAGTGCTGATGTGGCGTTCGGGTTTCCGGTGGCTGGTCGTTCTGATCCGGCGCTCGATGAGTTGGTGGGCTTTTTCGTCAACACGTTGGTGTTGCGGGTGGATTTGGGCGCGGATCTGACGGTGGCCGAGTTGTTGGCCCAGGTTCAGCAGCGCAGTTTGGCCGCTTATGAGCATCAGGATGTGCCGTTCGAGGTGTTGGTGGAGCGGCTCAATCCGGCGCGCAGTCTGGCCCATCATCCGTTGGTGCAGGTGTTGTTGGCCTGGCAGAACTTCGCCGGTCACGACAACGGCGCGGGCGTGGAGTTGGTGTTGGGGGATGTGCAGGTCACTCCGGTGCCGGTGCAAACCCAGACCGCGCGAATGGATTTGACGTTCACCCTGGCCGAGCGTTGGAGCGCTGCCGGTGAGCCGGCCGGGATCGGCGGGTCGGTGGAGTTTCGCACTGATGTGTTCGATGCGGCGAGCATCCAAACGCTGGTGGGGCGGTTGCGGCGGGTGCTGGAGGTGATGAGCGTTGACTCGCGGCGGCGGCTTTCGTCGATCGATGTGGTCGATGAGGCCGAGTGCGCGCGCCTGGATGGGTGGGCCAACCGGGCGGTGTTGACCGAGCCGGCGCCGGTGGCGGCCTCGATTCCGCAGTTGTTCGCCGCGCAGGTGGCGCGCGCCCCGCAGGCGGTGGCGCTGCGTTTCGGCGACCGCTCGATGCGCTATGGCGAGCTCGATGAGGCGTCGAACCGGTTGGCGCACTTGCTGATTGCTCGCGGTGTCGGACCCGGCGAGCGGGTGGCGTTGCTGGCGCCGCGGTCTGTTGAGGCGGTCGTGGCGATTTTGGCGGTGCTCAAGACCGGGGCGGCCTATGTGCCGATCGATCCGGCGGTGCCCGATGCGCGGATCGAGTTTGTGCTGGCCGATGCCGCGCCGGTCGCGGCGGTCACCACCGCCGATCTGCGCTCACGCCTGGATGGCTGCGATCTGGTGGTCCTCGATGTCGCCGATCTCGACGACCCCGCGGTCGCGGCCCGGCCCGACCCGGTACTGCCGGCCCCGGCCGCCGAGGACATCGCGTATCTGATCTACACCTCGGGCACCACCGGGGTGCCCAAAGGGGTTGCCGTCACCCACCACAACGTGACCCGGCTGCTGGCCTCGGCGCATCCGCATCTGCCCCCGGCCGGGGTGTGGTCGCAGTGGCATTCCTACGCCTTCGACGTCTCGGTCTGGGAGATCTTCGGCGCCCTGCTGGGCGGCGGACAACTGGTGATCGTGCCCGACTCCATCGTTGGATCACCCACAGAATTCCACGCCCTGCTCATCAACCAACACATCACCGTCCTCAGCCAAACCCCCTCCGCGTTCTACGCGTTGCAAGCCGCTGATGCGCTGGCCCCTGAGCTGGGACAGCGGCTCGAGCTCGAGGCGGTGGTGTTCGCCGGGGAAGCGCTGGAACCCCAGCGGCTCAGGACGTGGCTGGACCACCACCCCGAATCACCGCGCCTGATCAACATGTACGGCACCACCGAGACGACGGTGCATGCCTCGTTCCGGGAGATCGTCGACAGCGACATCGAGGGCAATGCCAGCCCGATCGGGGTGCCGTTGGCGCATCTGGGCTTTTTTGTGCTGGACAGATGGCTGCGTCCGGTGCCGGCCGGTGTCGTCGGTGAGTTGTATGTGGCCGGTTCCGGGCAGGCATACGGGTACGTGGGCCGGTCGGGTCTGACCGGATCGCGGTTTGTGGCGTGTCCGTTCGGCGGCCCTGGCGAGCGGATGTATCGCACAGGCGATCTGGCGCGCTGGGGCGCCGACGGGCAGCTGCGATACGTCGGGCGCGCCGACAAGCAGGTCAAGATCCGCGGATATCGCATCGAGCCAGGTGAGATCCAGGCCGCCCTGGCCGCGCTGGATGGGGTTGATCAAGCGGTCGTCGTCGCCCGCGAGGACCGCCCCGGCGACAAGCGCCTGGTGGCTTATTTCACCGGCACCGCCGACCCGGCCGGGCTGCGTCCCGCGCTGGCCGAGCAGCTCCCGCCGTATATGGTGCCGGCCGCGGTGGTGGCCATCGACGCGCTACCGCTGACCGTCAACGGCAAACTCGACACTCGCGCCCTGCCCGCACCGGAGTACCACGAAACCGATCACCACCGCGCCCCGGTAAGCGCGGTCGAGGAAGTTCTGGCCGGCATCTACGCCCACGTGCTCGGTGTCGACCGCGTCGGACTCGACGACTCGTTCTTCGACCTGGGCGGCGATTCGCTGTCGGCAATGCGTCTGGTCGCCGCGATCAACAAGTCACTGGATTCAAGCCTTGCCGTGCGCGCTGTCTTCGATGCGCCCACGGTTGCCCAGTTGGCCCCGCGTATCGGTGGCGAAGGGTGTGGACTTGACCCGGTGGTGGCTGTCGAGCGGCCTTCGGTGGTCCCACTGTCGTTCGCCCAGACCCGGTTGTGGTTCATCGACCAATTGCAGGGCGCCTCACCGGTTTACAACATGGCCGCGGCGATGCGGCTTGGGGGACACCTGGATGTCGACGCGCTGGGTGCGGCATTCGCCGATGTGGTGGACCGTCACGAGAGCCTGCGCACACTGTTCGCCGATGTCGACGGGCTCCCCCGGCAGGTGGTTGTCCCGATGGAGCGGGCCGATGTCGGCCGTCAGGTGATCGACGCCTCGGGCTGGTCGGCGGCTCGTCTCGACGAGGCCGTCAGCGCGGCGGCCCGCGCCACGTTCGACTTGGCGACGGAGATCCCGTTGCGGGCAACACTTTTCCGTATCGCCGATGACGAGCATGTGTTGGTGGCGGTGGTGCACCATATCGCCGCGGACGGCTGGTCGATCGCCCCGTTGGTGCGTGACCTGGGGGTGGCGTATGCCAGCCGGTGTGCCGGGTCGGCGCCGGGTTGGGCGCCGTTGCCGGTGCAGTATGTCGATTACACGTTGTGGCAGCGGGCGCAGTTGGGTGATCTCGAGGACGGCGACAGCCGTATTGCCGCGCAGCTGAACTATTGGGAGCAGGCGCTGGCCGGTCTGCCCGAGCGGTTGGCGCTGCCCACCGATCGACCCTATCCCCTGGTGGCCGATCAACGCGGCGCCACGGTCGCTGTCGACTGGCCTGCCGAGCTGCAGCAGCGAGTGCAGGCAGTTGCTCGCGAACACAGCGCGACCAGCTTCATGCTGCTGCAGGCCGCGTTGGCGGTGCTGTTGGCCAAGCTCAGCTCGAATTCTGAGGTGCCCATTGGCTTTCCGATCGCCGGGCGGCGTGACCCGGCGCTCGATGAGTTGGTCGGGTTCTTCGTAAACACGTTGGTGTTGCGCGTCGATGTGGCCGGCGATTCCACCGCCGCCGAACTGCTGGACCAGGTTCGAACACGCAGCCTGGCCGCGTACGAACATCAGGACGTGCCCTTCGAGGTCCTCGTGGAGCGGCTCAACCCGACCCGAAGTCTGACCCATCATCCGCTGGTGCAGGTGATGCTGGCATGGCAGAACAACGAGCCCGCGAACCTGGCCTTGGGTGATCTGCAGGTCAACCCGGTGCCGGTGGACACCCGCACCGCGCGCATGGATCTGTCGCTTTCGTTGGCCGAACGGTTCACCGAGACAGGTGAGCCCGCCGGGATCGGCGGGAGCGTGGAGTTTCGCACCGATGTGTTCGACGCCGCAAGCGTCGAAAGGTTGATCGCGCGACTCCAGCGGGTGGTCGAGGCGATGACCGCCGATCCGGCGGCGACGTTGTCGTCGATTGATGTGCTCGATGAGCTCGAACACGCCCGCCTGGATGGGTGGAGCAACCGCGCGGCGTTGACCCAGCCTCTCCCGGGCGCGGTGTCGGTTCCGGCGTTGTTCGCCCAGCATGTGACGCGTGTGCCCGAGGCCGTGGCGATCACCTGCGGGGAACGCTCGTGGACCTACCGCGAACTCGACGACGCTGCGAATCGATTGGCACACTTGCTGATCGGCCACGGTGTCGGCCCGGGTGAGTGCGTGGCGCTGCTGTTCGAGCGATCGGCCGAGGCGATTGTGGCGATGTTGGCCGTGCTCAAGACCGGGGCGGCGTATCTGCCGATCGACGCGGCGGTGCCGGACGCGCGGATGAAATTCATGGTCTCCGATTCCGCGCCGATTGCCGCGATCACCACCGCGGCGTTGGCCGAGCGCTTGGACGGCTGCGATGTTTCGGTGATCGACGTCGGTGATATCGAGGGCACCGCTGCCATCCGGCCCAGCGCCGCCTTGCCGGACCCGTCCCCCGATGACATCGCCTACCTCATCTACACGTCGGGCACCACCGGTGTGCCCAAGGGTGTCGCGATCACCCACCGCAACGTGACCCAGCTGCTGGAGTCGCTCGATGCCGGCCTGCCGACTGCGGGTGTGTGGCCGTTGTGTCATTCGTTGGCCTTCGACGTGTCGGTATGGGAGGTCTTCGGCGCGCTGTTGCGGGGTGGCCGAGTGGTGGTGGTGCCCGAGGAGGTAGCGGGCTCCCCCGAGGACTTCCACGCATTGCTGGTAGCTGAAAACGTCGACGTGCTCACCCAGACTCCTTCTGCGGTAAGGCTTTTGCCACGCGAGGGGTTGGAGTCGGCGGCGGTGGTGGTGGTCGGTGAGGCCTGCTCGGCCGAGGTGGTCGATCGCTGGGCGCCGGGTCGGGTGATGATCAACGCCTACGGCCCGACCGAGACCACGATGTGTGTGGCGATCAGTGCGCCACTGAGCCCGGGATCGGGGGTGCCGATCGGTGCGCCGGTGCCCGGCGCGGCGTTGTTTGTGCTCGATGAGTGGTTGCACCCGGTGCCTGCCGGCGTGATCGGTGAGTTGTATGTGGCCGGCGCCGGTGTGGGCGTGGGGTATTTGAGTCGCGGCGGGTTGACCGGGACGAGGTTTGTGGCCTGTCCGTTCGGCGCGCCCGGGACACGGATGTACCGCACAGGCGATCTGGTGTGTTGGCGCCCTGACGGGCAGCTGGACTATCTGGGTCGCGCCGACGAGCAGGTCAAGATCCGCGGCTATCGCATCGAGCTCGGTGAGATCCAAGCCGCGCTGGCCGCCCTCGACGGAGTGGGCCAGGCGGCAGTGATCGCGCGCGAGGACCGCCCTGGCGACAAGCGGCTGGTCGGCTATGTCACCGGGTCTACCGATCCGGGCGGGCTGCGTGCCGCGCTGGCCGAGCGGTTGCCCGGGTACATGGTGCCGACGGCGATCGTGGTCCTCGAGTCGCTGCCGCTGACACCCAACGGCAAGCTCGACACCCGCGCCCTGCCCGCCCCCGACTATGGCGACGGCGATCGGTACCGCGCCCCCGCCGACGCGGTCGAGGAGATCCTGGCCGGCATCTACGCCCAGGTGCTGGGTCTGGACCGCGTCGGCGTCGATGACTCGTTCTTCGACCTGGGTGGGGACAGCATCCTGTCGATGCAGGTGGTGGCCCGGGCCCGGGCGGCCGGGCTGTCGTGTCGCCCGCGCGACGTCTTCGTCGAGCAGACCGTGGCGCGGCTGGCCCGGGTCGCCGGAATGACCGGCGGTGCGCACGGCCCCGTCGACGAGGGCGTCGGGCCCGTCGTCGCGACGCCGATCATGCGTTGGCTGGCCGGCGTCCAGGGCCCGGTCGACGAGTTCAACCAGACCATGGTCGTCCAAGCCCCGGCCGGAGTGACCGAGGCCGACGTGGCGGCGATGTTGCAGGCCTTGCTGGATCGGCACGCCATGCTGCGGCTGCGTGTCGACACCGCGGACTCCGGGCCGTGGTCACTACACGTGCCCCAGCCGGGGTCGGTCGACGCGCATGGGTGCCTGCGATCGGTGGATGCGTTGTCCGACGAGGCGCTGCGGGAGGCGCGGGCGCGGTTGAACCCGGCCGCCGGGGCGATGCTCAGCGCGCTGTGGATTTCGGCCACAGGTCAGCTCGTCGTGATCATTCACCACTTGGCCGTCGACGGGGTGTCGTGGCGAATCCTGTTGGATGACCTCAACATCGCGTGGGCCCAGCATCGAGCAGGGCAGCAGGCAGCGCTGCCGGCGGCGGGGACGTCGTTCCAGCGATGGGCGGAGGTGCTGGCTGAGCACGCCCGCCACCCAAAGGTCGTCGAACAGGCGAACGTATGGCGGCAGGTGGCGGCGACCCCCGCCGTACTGCCGGCAGTGCAGCCCGCAGTGGACACATTCGCCACGGCCGAGCGCCTCTCGGTCACGGTGGATTCCGAGACGACCCGCATGCTGCTCGATGAGGTACCCGCGGCGTTTCACGCTGGGACACAAGACATTCTGTTGATCGCGCTCGCCTTGGCGGTGGCCGAGTCGTTCGGCACCGGCAGCGCGGCGATCGGCATCGATGTGGAGAGCCACGGCCGCTCCGAGGATCTAGCAGGAATCTCCGCACCAATTGACCTGTCGCACACGGTGGGGTGGTTCACCGCCAAGTACCCGGTGTCCTTGAACGTCGGCGGACCCGCCGGCGGGCTGTCATGGGCGCAGGTGATGACGGGCGACGCGGCGCTGAGCGCGGTCATCAAGGACGCCAAGGAACAGCTTCGCGCCTTGCCCGATGGGCTGACCTACGGTCTGCTGCGCTACCTGAACGTCGCGGCGGATCTGGAGGTGGCGGACCCGGCGATCGGCTTCAACTATCTGGGCCGCATCGGTGCCGCAGCGCCCGGCGGGTCCGCTGATGGGTGGCGGATCTCCCCGGAAGGTCCGTCGCTGACCGCCGCCTGCGCAGCAGTGCCCATGCCACTGGCGCACACCGTGGAGCTCAACGCCGTCGCAGTCGCCACGGACACCGGCCCGAATCTGCGCGCCGACTGGACGTGGGCGCTCTCGGCGCTCGATCACGCGCAGATCAGCCGGCTGAGCCAATTGTGGGTCGAGGCCCTGATCGGCATGTGCGCGCACGTGCGCAGTGGCGGAGGCGGATTGACCCCGTCGGACATCGCGCCTGCCCGGTTGAGCCAGCAGCAGATCGACGAACTGCAGCGCCGACTCGCAGTCGCCGATGTGCTGCCGCTGAGCCCGGTGCAGCGCGGGCTGCTGTTCCACGCCAACACCGCGCTGGTCAGCGACGACCTGTACACGGGGCAGCTGGATATCACCCTGACCGGTCCGCTCGACCCCGCCCGGCTGCGCGAAGCGGTGCACGCCGTGGTCACCCGGCATCCGAATCTGGTGGCCCGCTTCTACCAAGAGTTCGACGAACCGGTGCAGATCATCCCGGCTGCTCCCGAAATCGACTGGCGCTACGCGGATTTCGACGGCGTAGCGCCCGATGAGGAAATCGAGCGGCTCTGTGCCGCCGAACGCGCCGCGGTCTGCGACCTGGTCGAGGCGTCGCCATTTCGGGTGGTGTTGATCCGCACCAAAGCAGACCAGCACCGGCTGATATTGACCAATCACCACATCGTGCTCGATGGCTGGTCGCTGCCGATCCTGCTGCAGGAGATCTTCGCCGACTATCACGGGATGCGCCTACCGACGCCCGCGCCGTATCGCAGCTTCATCACCTGGCTGGCCGAGCGAGACCTCGATTCCGCCCACACGGCCTGGCGTGAAATGTTCGCCGGATTCGACACCCCGACGCTGGTCAGTCCCCAGGCTCAAATAGCGGTGGGGCGGCGAGGCACTGAATCGTTTTCGGTGTCGGCGCAGACCACCCGAGCGCTCGGCGAGCTGGCGCGCTCGCACCACACCACCGTCAACATCGTGTTGCAGGCCGCGTTCGCGCGGCTGTTGTGCGGGCTGACAGGTCAGCATGATGTCGCCTTCGGCACCGTGGTCTCGGGGAGGCCGGCCGACGTGGCCGACGCGGAATCGATGGTGGGCCTGCTGATCAACACGGTGCCGGTGCGGGCGACCTTCACGGCCGCGACCACCACCGCAGACCTACTGGGGCAGCTGCAACGCGCCCACAATGACACGCTCGAGCATCAGCACCTGGCGCTCAACGACATTCACCGCATCACCGGTCACGAGAAGCTGTTCGACACGCTTTTCGTGTACGAGAACTATCCGATCGACGCCGCCACCGCGTTAGGTGACCACCAGTTGGCGGTCACCGATGTCTCCTTCCATGAATCGACCCATTACCCGTTGGCGGTGCAAGCCGTGCCGGGACCGGAGCTCGGTTTCCGCATCGAATACGACGCCGGTGTCTTCGACGCGCACGGCATCGCAGCCCTCGGGGAGCGGTTGGAGGCGGTGTTGGTGGCGATGACCGCCGACCCGGCGCGGCGGCTCTCGCAGGTGGACGTGCTCGATGAGGCCGAGCTCGCTCGCCTGGATGAGTGGGGCAACCGGGCGGTGTTGACCCAGCCGGTGACCGGCACGTCGGTTCCGGCATTGTTCGCCGCGCAGGCGGCCCGCAGCCCGGATGCGGTGGCGCTGGTGTGCGGGGAGCACTCGTGGACCTATCGCGAGGTCGACGAGGCGGCGAATCGGTTGGCGCACTTCCTGGTCCGCCGCGGGGCGGGCCCGGGCGAGCGGGTGGCGGTGCTGTTCAACCGTTCCGCTGAGGCGATCGTCTCGATTTTGGCGGTGATGAAGGCGGGGGCGGCGTATCTGCCCATCGACCCGGCGGTGCCGGCGGCGCGGATCGAGTTCATGCTCACCGACGCCGCGCCGATCGCCGCGGTCACCACTGCGGATCTGGCGACGCGGTTCGACGGGTTCGACGTGACGGTGATCGACGTCGACGATCCCGCCATCGCCGCCCAGCCCGGCACGGCGCTGCCGGGCCCGGCCCCCGACGACCTCGCCCACATCATCTACACCTCGGGCACCACCGGAACGCCGAAGGGCGTGGCGGTCACCCAACGCAACGTGACTCAGTTGTTCGACTCGCTGCGGATCGGTGTGGACCTCTCAGCCGAGCAGGTGTGGACCCAATTCCATTCGTATGCCTTCGATTTCTCGGTGTGGGAGATCTGGGGCGCGCTGCTCCATGGCGGGCGACTGGTGGTGGTGCCCGAATCGGTGGCACGTTCACCGCAACAGTTCCACCGGCTGCTGGTGCGCGAACAAGTCACGGTGTTGACGCAGACCCCGTCGGCGGCCGGGGTGCTGCCGGTGGAAGGCCTGGACGCGGCGGCGTTGGTGATCGGTGCGGAGCCCTGTCCGCCGGAGTTGGTGGATCGATGGGCCCCCGGCCGGGCCATGGTCAACGTTTACGGGCCGACCGAGACCACGATGTGGTTGTGTGCCAGTGCCCCGCTGGCCGCGGGATCGGGCTCCCCGCCGATCGGCTCACCGACGGCATGGGCGTCGTTCTTTGTGCTCGACGGCTGGTTGCGCCCGGTTCCTGCGGGTGTGGTCGGCGAGCTTTATCTGGCCGGTCGCGGGGTGGGCGTTGGTTACTGGCGCCGGTCGGGGTTGACTGCGTCGCGGTTTGTGCCGTGTCCGTTTGGCGGTGCGGGTGCGCCCGGAACACGGATGTATCGCACTGGGGATTTGGTGCGGTGGCGTGGTGATGGGCAGTTGGATTATTTGGGTCGCGCTGATGAGCAGGTCAAGATCCGTGGGTATCGCATTGAGCTGGGTGAGATCCGTTCGGCGTTGACAGCGCTCGATGGGGTTGAGCAGGCGGCGGTGATCGCGCGGGAGGATCAGCCCGGTGTGAAGCGGTTGGTCGGTTATGTGACCGGTGCGGTGGATGCGGTCAAGGCGCGTGCGGCGTTGGCTGATCGGTTGCCCGGTTATATGGTGCCCGCGGCGGTGGTGGTGTTGGAGGCGTTGCCGGTCACGGTCAACGGCAAACTCGACACCCGTGCCCTGCCGGCCCCGGACTACCGCGTGGTGGACCGCTACCGCGCCCCAGCCGATGCGGTCGAGGAAATCCTGGCCGGTATCTACGCCCAGGTCCTGGGCCTGGACCGCGTCGGCGTCGACGACTCCTTCTTCGATTTGGGTGGGGATTCGATTTCGGCTATGCGGTTGGTCGCGGCGGTCAATGCCGGTTTGGGTGTTGATGTTGCGGTGCGCACGGTGTTCGAGGCGCCTACGGTTGCGCAGTTGGCGCCGCGGGTGGGTGAGGGCGGCGGTGGGTTGGAGCCGTTGGTGGTCGCGCAGCGGCCGGCGGTGGTGCCGTTGTCGTTTGCTCAGAACCGGTTGTGGTTCATCGATCAGTTGCAGGGTCCGTCACCGGTTTACAACATGCCGACCGCGGTTCGGATCAGTGGTGTGTTGGATGTGGCGGCGTTGGGTGCGGCGTTGGGCGATGTGGTCGGTCGTCATGAGAGTCTGCGCACGTTGTTCACCGCGGTTGAGGGGGTACCGCGGCAGGTGGTGGTTGCTGCCGAGAGTGCCTGCCTTGATTGGGATGTCGTTGATGCCGTGGGCTGGTCGGTGGGGCGGTTGCGGGATGCTGTGGGTGCTGAGGCGGGGCACGCGTTCGATCTGAGTACTGAGATTCCGATGCGGGCAAGGCTTTTCCGTGTGGGTGTCGATGAGCATGTGTTGGTGGTGGTGGTGCATCACATCGCTGCCGATGGTTGGTCGATCGCCCCGTTGGTGGCCGATTTGGGGGTGGCCTATGCCAGCCGGTGCGCGGGGCGCGCGCCGGGGTGGGCGCCGTTGCCGGTGCAGTATGTGGATTACACGTTGTGGCAGCGCGCGCAGTTGGGTGATCTCGAGGACGGTCAGAGTCGTATCGCTGCGCAGTTGGCGTATTGGCAGGATGTGTTGGCCGGGATGCCTGAGCGTGTGCAGCTTCCCACTGATCGGCCGTATCCGTTGGTGGCTGATCAGCGTGGGGCCGTGGTGGCGGTGGATTGGCCTGCGCAGGTGCAGCGGCGGGTGCGTGAGGTTGCTGGGCGCTACAACGCGACCAGTTTCATGGTGGTGCAGGCCGCGTTGGGGGTGCTGCTGTCGCAGTTGAGTGCCAGTTCTGATGTGGCGGTGGGGTTCCCGATCGCTGGGCGGCGTGATCCGGCGCTCGATGAGTTGGTCGGGTTTTTCGTCAATACGTTGGTGTTGCGGCTGGATTTGGCCGGTGATCCCACGGTGGCTGAGGTGTTGGCTCAGGTGCGGGCGCGCAGCCTGGCCGCTTATGAGCATCAGGATGTGCCGTTCGAGGTGCTGGTGGAGCGGCTCAATCCGACGCGCAGCTTGGCGCATCACCCGCTGGTGCAGGTGGCGTTGGCGTGGCAGAACTTCGCCGGTGATCCTGCGGCGGGGTTGGCGTTGGGTGATGTGGCGGTCAGCGCGGTGCCGGTGGATACCCACACCGCCCGCATGGATGTGAGTTTCTCGCTGGCTGAACGGTTCAGCGAGGCCGGTGATCTCGCCGGGATCGGTGGGGCGGTGGAGTTCCGCACCGATGTGTTTGACGCCGCCAGCATCGAGGTGCTGATCGAGCGGTTGCAGACGGTGGTGGTGGCGATGACCGCCGACCCGGGCCGGCGGCTGTCCTCGATCGACGTGCTGGGTGCCGGTGAGCGTGCCCGCCTCGATGAGTGGGGTAATCGGGCGGTATTGAACGAGTCTGTGCCCGGCGCTGCTTCGGTGTCGGTTCCGGAGTTGTTGGCCGCGCAGGTCGCCCGCACTCCGGATGCGGTGGCGGTGAGCGCCGACGGTCACTCGTGGACCTATCGCGAACTCGACGAGGCGGCGAATCGGTTGGCGCACGTGTTGGCCGGACACGGGGCCGGTTCGGGGCGGTGCGTGGCGCTGTTGTTGGAGCGTTCGGCCGAGGCGATCGTGGCGATGTTGGCGGTGCTCAAGACCGGGGCGGCGTATCTGGCGATCGACGCGGCGGTGCCGGCGGCGCGGGTGGAGTTCATGCTCGCCGATGCCGCGCCGGTCGCCGCGGTCACCATGGCCGCGCTGGCCGACCGGCTCGAGGGCTATCGCCTGCCGGTCATCGATATCGACGATCCCGCCATCGCGCACCAGCCCGCCACGGCGTTGCCGGCGCCGGCGCCAGAGGATATCGCCTATCTCATCTACACCTCGGGCACCACCGGGGTGCCCAAGGGGGTGGCGGTCACTCACCGCAATCTGGGCCACTTGGCGCAGTCGTCGCCGCCGCACTTGCCGGCCGAGCAGGTGTGGACCCAATGCCATTCGTATGCTTTCGATTTCTCGGTGTGGGAGATCTGGGCCGCGCTGCTCCATGGCGGGCGACTGGTGGTGGTGCCCGAGTCGGTGACCACCTCGCCGCCCGATTTCCATGCCCTGCTGGTGCGTGAGCGGGTCAACGTGTTGACCCAGACCCCCTCGGCGGTGGCGGCGTTGTCCCCGCAGGGGTTGGAGTCGGTGGCGTTGCTGCTCGGCGGTGAGGCCTGCCCCGCTGATGTGGTGGACCGGTGGGCGCCGGGCCGGGTGATGATCAACGCCTACGGCCCCACCGAAATCACGGTGTACGCCTCGATGAGCGCGCCGCTGACCCCCGGATCAGGGGCAGCGCCGATCGGTGCGCCGGTATCGACTGCGGCGCTGTTCGTGCTCGATGAGTGGTTGCGCCCGGTGCCCGCCGGGGTCATCGGTGAGCTCTACGTCGCCGGCGCCGGTGTGGCATGCGGATATCTGGGCCGGTCGGGGTTGACTGCGTCGCGGTTTGTGCCGTGTCCGTTTGGCGGTGCGGGTGCGCCCGGAACACGGATGTATCGCACTGGGGATTTGGTGCGGTGGCGTGGTGATGGGCAGTTGGATTATTTGGGTCGCGCTGATGAGCAGGTCAAGATCCGTGGGTATCGCATTGAGCTGGGTGAGATCCGTTCGGCGTTGACAGCGCTCGATGGGGTTGAGCAGGCGGCGGTGATCGCGCGGGAGGATCAGCCCGGTGTGAAGCGGTTGGTCGGTTATGTGACCGGTGCGGTGGATGCGGTCAAGGCGCGTGCGGCGTTGGCTGATCGGTTGCCCGGTTATATGGTGCCCGCGGCGGTGGTGGTGTTGGAGGCGTTGCCGGTCACGGTCAACGGCAAACTCGACACCCGTGCCCTGCCGGCCCCGGACTACCGCGTGGTGGACCGCTACCGCGCCCCAGCCGATGCGGTCGAGGAAATCCTGGCCGGTATCTACGCCCAGGTCCTGGGCCTGGACCGCGTCGGCGTCGACGACTCCTTCTTCGATTTGGGTGGCGACAGCATTCTGTCCATGCAGGTGGTGTCCCGGGCCCGGGCATCGGGTGTGCTGTGTCGGCCCCGCGACATTTTCGTCGAGCAGACCGTCGCCCGGCTGGCTCGAGTGGTCGGGGTGGCCGGCGATGACGTCGACCTGACTGACGAAGGCACCGGGCCCGTCGCGGCGACCCCGATCATCCGTTGGTTGCATGACGTCCGGACCACAGGCGGCCCGGTCGACGAGTTCAACCAGACGATGGTGGTCCAAGCCCCGGCGGGGGTCACCGAGGCCGACGTGGAAGTCGTTCTGCAGGCCCTGCTGGATCGGCATGCCATGCTGCGGCTGCGTGCCACCGACGATGGTGCCGGGGGATGGTCGCTCCTGGTACCCGAGAAGGGGTCGGTGCATCCGCGCCTGGAATCGGTGGACGTGTGGTCCGATGAGGCGTTGGCGGCAGCCCGGTCCCGGCTGGACCCGGCCACCGGAACGATGGTCAGCCCGTTGTGGATCGCCTCGACCGGCCAGTTGGTGTTGATCGTTCATCACTTGGCCGTCGACGCGGTGTCCTGGCGGATTCTGCTCGAAGACCTCAACATCGCCTGGGCCCAACACCGCCATGGCCAACCCGTCGCGTTACCCGCGACCGGAACCTCGTTCGCCCGGTGGGCGTCGCTGCTCAGCGAACAAGCTCTCACCCCGGCGGTGGTCAACGAGGCCGACAGCTGGCGACGAGTCCTGGCGACGCCGGCCGCGCTTCCGGCCGTACAACCCGAGGTGGACACCTACGAAACCGCTGGGCACCTGACGGCAGCACTGGACGTCGAGACGACCCGGGCGCTGCTCGGTGACGTCCCGGCGGCGTTCCGCGCCGGGATCCAGGACATCCTGCTGATCGCCTTCGGAATGGCCTTGACGCAGTTCCTGGATACCGCCGCCACGCCAGTAGGCATCGATGTCGAAGGCCACGGCCGCATCGAGGACCTGGAGAACCTCTCCGCACCAATTGACCTGTCGCGCACCGTCGGCTGGTTCACCACCAAGTACCCGGTCGCTCTGAACACCGGCGGGTTGCGCTGGTCCCAGGTGGTGGCGGGCGAGCCGGCGCTGGGGCCCGTGATCAAGAGCGCAAAGGAACAATTGCGCGCCCTTCCCGACGGGCTGACCTACGGACTGTTGCGCTACCTCAACCCGAACGTCGACCTGCCCGGGTCCGAACCCACCGTCGGGTTCAACTACCTCGGCAGGTTGGTCGGGACTGCCAACGCCGCGGACCTCCGCGATATATGGCAGGTCAGCCACGACGGCATGTCGCACACCGCCGCGGCCGGCGCGATACCGATGCCACTCGGCCACACCGTGGAACTCAACGCCAGCACCGTCGACAGCGACACCGGCCCGCAGCTGCACGCCGCGTGGACGTGGGCTCCCTCGGCGCTCGACGACGCCCGGATAAGCCGTCTCAACCAGCTGTGGTTCGACGCGCTGACCGGCATCTGCGCGCACGTCGCCGCCGGCGGTGGTGGCCTCACACCTTCGGACATCGCGCCCGCCCAACTGACCCAGCGGCAGCTCGACGAGCTGAGCCGGCAACACCGGATCGCGGACGTCTTGCCCTTGACACCCCTGCAGCAGGGGCTGCTGTTCCACGCCAGCGCCACCATCGGCGATGACCACGACGACGTCTACGCCATGCAGCTCGACGTCACGGTCACCGGTCCGTTGGATCCCGACCGGCTGCGCGAGGCCGTCCACACCGTGGTCAACCGCCACCCCCACCTGGTGGCCCGGTTCAGCCAACGATTCGACGAACCGGTGCAGATCATCCCGGCCGACCCCGGCGTTCCCTGGCGATACCTCGAGATGGTCACCGACGACCCCGATGTTCCCGCCCAGGTTCAGCAGTTGTGCGCAGCCGAACGCGCCGCGGTCTGCGACGTGGTCCACGAGCCGGCCTTCCGCGCGACGCTGATCCGCACCGCCGACAACGAGCACCGATTCGTGATGACCTATCACCACATCGTGCTCGATGGCTGGTCGCTGCCGATCCTCCTACAGGAAATCTTCGCCAGCTACTTCGGGCAGCGTCTCCCGGCCGCCGGGTCCTACCGCAGCTTCGTCACGTGGCTGGCCGCTCAAGACGCCGACGCCGCCCGCGCCGCCTGGCGGGAAGTCCTGGCCGGTTTCGACACCCCCACACTGGTCGCTCCGAAGACCCGGTCCGGACCGGGGCGTCGAGGCACCGAATCGTTCCGGCTGACCGCCGAGACCACGCAGGCCGTCAACGAGCTGGCGCGCAGCTGCCGCACGACCGCCAACACCGTGCTGCAAGCCGCCTGGGCGCAAGTGCTCATGTGGCTGACCGGCCACCACGACGTCGCATTCGGCGTCGCGGTCTCGGGACGGTCAGCTGAGGTGGCAGACGCGGAATCGATGGTCGGCTTGCTGATCAACACCGTGCCGGTCCGGGCCACCATCACCCCGGCCACGACGATCGCCGACCTGCTCGGTGACCTGCAGCGCCGACACAGCGACACGCTCGACCACCAACACCTTGCGCTCAACGAGATCCACCGCGCCGCCGGCCACGATCAACTCTTCGACACCCTGTTCGTCTACCAGAACTATCCGGTGGAGACCGCGGCGATGTCCATGGCCGACGGGCTGGCCATCACCGAGTTCAACGATCGCGAGTTCAACCACTATCCGCTGACCCTGCAAGCCATGCCCGGCACCGAACTGGTTCTGCGGGTCGAATTCGACACCGACCTGTTCGACGAGAACCGCGTTCAAAAGATCATTGCGCGGTTCGAGCGAGCAGTCGTGAGCGCCACCCGACGGCTCCTGCCGATGGATCTGCTCGACGACGATGAGCGCGCAAATCTGGATGAGTGGGGCAACCGGGCAGTGTTGACGCGGCCCGCTTCGGCGCCGGTGGCGATCCCGGCGTTGTTCGCCGAGCAGGTCGCTCGTTCTCCCGAGGCGGCGGCGGTCAGTTTCGACGGCCGCAGCATGACGTATCGAGAGCTGGATGAGGCGTCGAATCGATTGGCGCACCTGCTGATTGCTCGCGGTGTCGGTGCCGGCGAGCGGGTGGCGTTGCTGTCGTCCCGGTCTGCCGAGGCGGTCGTGGCGATTCTGGCCGTGCTCAAGACGGGCGCGGCGTATGTGCCGATCGATCCAGCGGTGCCGGATTCGCGGATAGCGTTCGTGCTCGGGGACGCCGCGCCGGTCGCGGCGATCACCACCGCCGATCTGGCCGATCGGTTGGACGGCCATGGGTTGGTCGTCATCGATGTCGATGATCCGGCGGTGGAGGGCCAACCCAGTACCGCGCTGCCGGGGCCGAGTCCAGACGACGTGGCTTATCTGATCTACACCTCGGGCACGACGGGAGTGCCCAAGGGCGTGGCTATTCCGCATCGGAACGTGACGCGGCTGCTGGACGCCATCGATGCGCACCTGCCGTTGACGCCGAATCAGGTGTGGACGCAGTGCCACTCGCTGGCATTCGACGTCTCGGTGTGCGAGCTGTGGGGTGCGCTGCTGCACGGCGGGCGACTGGAGGTGGTGCCCGAGTCGGTGGTGCGGTCGCCCGAGGACTTCTACGCACTGTTGGTCAGCGAACGCGTCAGCGTGTTGAGCCAGACCCCGTCGGCGTTCTATGCCCTGCAATCCGTCGATACCCAACAGCGCGGATTGCGTGATCAGTTGCGGCTCGAGGCGGTGTTGTTCGCTGGAGAAGCGCTGGAACCCACTCGGCTTCGCCCGTGGCTGGACCACCATGCGGAAACACCGCGGTTGATCAACCTGTACGGCATCACCGAGACGACGGTGCACGCCTCGTTCCGCGAGATCGTCGATACCGATGTCGACAGCCCGGCCAGCCCGATCGGGGTGCCGCTGCCCTCTCTTGCGTTCTTTGTGCTCGACGACTGGCTGCGGCCCGTGGCGCCGGGTGTGGTGGGCGAGTTGTATGTGGCCGGCGCCGGCCTGGGGTACGGCTATGTGGGTCGGGCGGGCCTGAGCGCCACGCGGTTTGTGGCATGTCCGTTCGGCGCGCCAGGACTACAGATGTACCGCAGCGGAGACCTGGTGTGTTGGCGCGCCGATGGGCAACTGGATTATGTGGGCCGCGCCGACGAGCAGGTCAAGGTCCGCGGGTATCGGATCGAGCTCGGCGAAATCCAGGCCGCCCTGGCCGGTTTGGCCGGGGTCGAGCAGTCGGTGGTCGTCGCCCGCGAGGACCGCCCCGGCGACAAGCGGCTGGTCGGCTACATCACCGGCACCGCCGATCCCGCGGTGGCGCGTGCCGCGCTGAGCGAGAAACTGCCCGCCTACATGGTGCCGGCCGCGGTGGTGGCGATCGACACGGTGCCGTTGACGGTCAACGGCAAGCTCGACAGGCGGGCACTACCCGCACCGGAATACCAAGGCGCCGAGCGGTATCGCGCCCCGGCGAACGCAGTCGAAGAGATCCTGGCCGGCATCTACGCCCAAGTCCTCGGACTGGATCGCGTCGGCGTCGACGACTCGTTCTTCGAGCTTGGCGGCGATTCCCTGTCCGCGATGCGCCTGGTCGCGGCGATCAACAAGTCATTGGATATCGGCCTTGCGGTCAGGACCGTGTTCGATGCTCCCGCGGTCGCCCAGTTGGCGCTGCGCATGGGAACAGATGAGGGCCGGCTGGAGCCGTTGGTGGCTGGCGAGCGGCCGGCGGTGATGCCGCTGTCGTTTGCTCAAAGCCGGTTGTGGTTCATCGACGAATTGCAGGGGCCCTCACCGGTTTACAACCTGGCGGTGGGACTGCGGCTTCAAGGGCGCATTGATGTCGACGCGCTGGGCGCGGCGTTCGCCGATGTACTCGAGCGCCATGAAAGCCTGCGCACGGTGTTCCCGGCGGCCGACGGCATACCTCAGCAGCTGGTCGTGCCCACAGAGCAGGCCGAATTCGGTTGGGAGACGGTGGATGCGACCGGCTGGCAGCTACGCCGGTTGGAGGAGGCCGTCGAAGAAACGGCGCGGCACAGTTTCACCCTGGCCGAGGAGATTCCGCTTCGGGCACGCCTTTTCCGCCTCGCCGACGACGAACACGTGCTGGTGGCGGTGGTGCACCACATCGCTGCTGACGGCTGGTCGATCAGGCCGTTGGTGGCCGATCTGGGAGTGGCCTATGCCAGCCGGTGTGCGGGGCAAGCCCCAGGGTGGGCGCCGTTGGCGGTGCAGTACGCCGACTACACGCTGTGGCAGCGCGCGCAGCTTGGTGATCTCGAGGACAGTGACAGCCGTATCGCCAGGCAACTCGGATTCTGGGAGGGCGTGCTGGGCGGTATGCCCGAGCGCTTGATGCTGCCGACCGACCGGCCCTATCCGTTGGTGGCTGATCAGCGCGGCGCCACCGTGGCGGTGGATTGGCCTTCGGAATTGCACGAGCGGGTGCGGGCAGTGGCTCGCGAGCACGGCGCGACCAGTTTCATGGTGATGCAGGCCGCGTTGTCGGTGTTGCTTTCGAAGCTCAGCGCGAGTTCTGATGTGGCGGTGGGGTTCCCGATCGCAGGGCGGCGCGATCCCGCACTCGACGAGTTGGTCGGGTTCTTCGTCAACACGTTGGTGCTGCGGGTCGATATGGCCGGAGATCCCAGTGTTGCCGACGTGCTGGCTCAGGTGCGCGCACGCAGTCTGGCCGCGTACGAGCATCAGGACGTGCCCTTCGAAGTGCTCGTCGAACGGCTCAATCCGGCGCGGTCTTTGACCCATCATCCGCTGGTGCAGGTGATCTTGGCGTGGCAGAACTTCGCCGGTGAGTCCGCGGCCGGCTTGACGTTGGGTGATCTGGAGGCCACCCCGTTGCCGCTCGACACCCACACCGCGCGCATGGATCTGTCGTTCTCGCTGGCCGAACGCTGGACCGAAACCGGTGAGGCTGCCGGCATTTCGGGCACGGTGGAGTTCCGCACCGATGTGTTCGACACGGCCAGCATCGAAGCCCTGATCGAGCGGTTGCAACGGGTGCTCGAGGTAATGACCGCCGACTCCACCCGGCCGTTGTCGGTGATCGATGTCCTCGATGCCGACGAACATGCCCGCGTCGATGCGATCGGTAATCGGGCGGCGCTGACCGAGCCGGTCGCCGCGGACTCGATTGTGGCGTTGTTCGAGGCGCAGGTCGTCGACGCTCCCGACGCGGCGGCCGTCAGCTTCGACGGCCGCGGAATCACTTATCGTGAACTGGACGAGGCTGCAAACCGATTGGCGCACAGGCTGATCAGTCGCGGTGTGAAGCCCGGGCAGCGGGTGGCGTTGCTGTTCGGACGCTCCGTCGAAGCGGTCGTGGCGATCTTTGCGGTGCTCAAGACCGGTGCGGCGTATGTGCCGATCGATCCGTCAGTGCCCGACGCGCGGTTGGAGTTCGTGCTCGGCGATGCGGCGCCGGTGGCCGCGCTCACCACGGCGGCGCTCGCCGAACGGCTGGCCGGACGCGGGCTGACGGTCATCGACATGGATGACTCCGCGCTCGACAATCAACCTGTCAGCACTCTCCCGGGGCCGCGTCCAGACGACATCGCTTACCTCATCTACACCTCGGGCACGACGGGTGTGCCCAAGGGAGTGGCGATCCCTCACCACAACGTCACCCGGCTGCTGCGTGCTATCGACACCCGGCTGGAGCTCCCGCCGAAACAGGTGTGGACACAGAGCCATTCGCTGGCTTTCGACTTCTCCGTCTGGGAGATCTTCGGCGCGCTGTTGCATGGCGGGCGGCTGGTGATCGTCTCGGATTCGGTGGCTCGGTCGCCAGAGGAGTTCCACGACTTGCTGATCGATGAGCAGGTCAACGTGTTGAGCCAGACGCCGTCGGCGTTCTATGCGCTGCAATCCATCGACGAGCTGACCCCCGACTCGGCGTCCGAGTCGGCACTTGACGTCGTGGTGTTCGGCGGTGAGGCGCTCGAGCCGCCACGGCTCAAAGCCTGGCTGGAGCAGCATCCGGAAGCACCGCGATTGATCAACATGTACGGGATCACCGAGACGACGGTGCACGCCTCGTTCCGCGAAATCGGACTCGCCGACGTCGACAACGCCGTCAGCCCGATCGGGGTGCCGCTGGCGCACCTGGGCTTCTTCGTGCTCGACGCGTGGCTGCGGCCGGTGCCGGTCGGCGTCGTCGGGGAGCTGTATGTGGCCGGCGCCGGGGTAGGCGCCGGGTATGTGGGCCGGTCCGGGTTGAGCGCGACACGGTTCGTGGCATGTCCCTTCGGCGGCCCCGGCACCCGCATGTATCGCACCGGGGATCTGGTGTGTTGGGGCGTCGATGGCGAGCTGAGGTATCTGGGTCGCGCCGACGAGCAGGTCAAGATCCGCGGGTATCGCATCGAGCTCGGCGAAATCCAAGCCGCCCTGGCCGGATTGGACGGGGTCGAGCAGGCGGTGGTGATCGCCCGCGAGGACCGCCCCGGCGACAAGCGGCTGGTGGGGTATGTGACCGGCATCGACGATTCGGCGGGGCTGCGTGCCCAGCTGGCCGAGCGGCTGCCCGCATACATGGTGCCGGCCGCGGTCGTGACGCTGGACGCGCTTCCGCTGACGGTCAACGGCAAGCTCGACATTCGCGCGTTGCCGGCACCGGAGTACTCCGACGTCGATCACTACCGCGCCCCGGCCAACGCCGTCGAGGAGATTCTTGCCTGCATCTACGCCGAGGTTCTCGGGCTGGAGCGGGTCGGGGTCGACGATTCGTTCTTCGACCTCGGCGGCGACAGCATTTCCGCCATCCAGGTGATCATGCGGGCCAACGCCGCGGGCCTGGTCGGTCGCCCGCGCGACATCTTCGTCCAGCAGACCGTGGCACGCCTGGCCCGAGTGGTCAGGCTGGCCGACGGTCCCGGCGGCGAGACCGACGAGGGCACCGGGCCGGTGATCGCGACCCCGATCATGCACTGGTTGAAAGGCGTGGAAAGTGCCGGCGGCCCGATCGACGAGTTCAACCAGACAGTGCTGCTGCAGGCTCCTGCGGGGGTGATCGAACCTGATGTGGTGGTGCTGCTGCAGGCCCTGCTGGACCGCCATGCCATGCTGCGGCTGCGTGCCGCGGACGACGGCGCCGGGGGATGGTCGCTGACCGTGCCCGAGCCGGGCTCGGTGGACGCCCGTGGATGCCTGCAATCGGTGGACGTGTTGACGAATGAGGCGCTGGTGGCGGCGCGGTCGCGGTTGAAACCGTCCGACGGGGTGATGCTGCGCGCCGTGTGGGCGTCGTCCACCGGCCAGTTGGCGTTGATCGTTCATCACCTGGCCGTTGACGGGGTGTCGTGGCGGATTGTGTTGGAGGACATCAACATTGCTTTGACCCAGCATCGCGGCGGCCAGCCCGTGCTGCTGCCGCCGGCGGGGACGTCGTTTGCCCGCTGGGCGGAGCTGCTGAATGAGTACGCGCGCCATCCGGACGTGGTCGGCCAGGCGGATGTGTGGCGGCAGGTGGCGGCGATCCCCGCGGCGTTGCCGGCGCCGCAACCCGCGGTGGACACGCTTGCCACGGCCGGACACCTGACGGAGCTGCTGGACGCCGAGACCACCCACATGCTCCTCGGCGAGGTACCTGCTGCATTCCACGCCGGGGTGCACGAGATCTTGTTGATCGCGTTCGGGTTGGCGTGGGCGCAGTTCCTGGGCACCGGCGGCGCTCCGATCACCATCGATGTGGAGGGTCACGGTCGCCAGGAGGACTTGGCGGAGCTGGGCGCCGATGTGGACCTGTCGCGCACGGTGGGGTGGTTCACCGCCAAGTACCCGGTGTCGTTAGCGGTGGGTGGGTTGAGCTGGACCCAGGTGGTGACCGGCGACGCGGCACTGGGCACAGTGCTCAAAGACGCCAAAGAGCAACTGCGTTCCTTGCCGGACGGGCTGACCTACGGCCTGCTGCGCTACCTGAATCCCGATGTGGAGTTGGTCGGGCGCGACCCGGCGATCGGCTTCAACTATTTCGGGAGATTGGGCTCGCCCGCGGCCTATGCGTCCGGTGACGTGTGGCGGTTCAGCCAAGAAGGCTTGTCATTGACCGGTTCCGCTGAGGCGATGCCCAGTGACATGCCCATTGCGCTGATGCACACCGTCGAGCTCAACGCGGTCACCATCGACACCGACTACGGCCCGCACCTGAGCGCCACCTGGACGTGGGCGCCCTCGGCGATGGATCGGACGGCGGTCACCCGGATCAGCCGGTTGTGGTTCGACGCCCTGGCCGGCATCTGCGCGCATGTCAGGCGCGGCGGGGGCGGTTTGACCCCGTCGGATATCGCCCCGGCGCGGCTGAGCCAGCAGCAGATCGACGAACTGCACGCCCAGTTCCCGATCGTCGACGTGCTGCCGCTGACCCCCTTGCAGCAGGGCCTGCTTTATCACGCGAGCATCGCGAAAGGCTCCGGCGACGATGCGTATGCGGTGCAGCTGGACATCGCGTTGAGCGGCCCGGTCGACGCGCACCGGCTGCGCGATGCCGTGCAAACCGTGGTCGGCCGGCATCCACACCTGGCCGCCCGATTCTGTCCACAATTCGAGCAACCGGTGCAGATCATTCCCGCTGACCCCGTCGCGCCCTGGCGGTATGTCGAATTGGATGCCGGCGGCGCCGGTTTCGACGTCGATGAGCAGATCGAGCGGCTCTGTGTCGCCGAACGTGCCGCGGTCTGTGACCTCGTCGACCAGCCCGCCTTCCGGGCAGCTCTCATCCGCATCTCGGACGACCGGTACCGATTTGTGCTGACCAATCACCACATCGTGCTCGATGGCTGGTCGATGCCGATCCTGCTGCAGGAGATCTTCGCCGGCTACCACGGGCACCGGCTGCCCGCGGCCTCGCCGTATCGCAGCTTCATGACCTGGCTCGCCGAACGGGACCACGCTGCCGCCCGAGCGGCGTGGCGCGAGGTGTTCACCGATTTCGACACCCCCATTCTCGTCGGCCCGCCGCAAGAGCTCGGGTTCGGGCAGCGAAGCGTCGAATTGTTCCGGGTGCCTGTGAAGACCACGCGGGCCCTCACCAAGCTGGCGCGCTCGCATCACACCACCGTCAACACGGTGCTGCAGGGTGCCTGGGCGCTACTCCTGTCCTCGCTGACCGGCGAGCAGGATGTGGCCTTCGGCACCGTGGTCTCGGGTCGGCCGGCTGAGGTCGACGGCGCGGACTCGATGGTTGGGCTGCTGATCAACACGGTGCCGGTGCGGGCGCACATCACGCCGGCAACATCCGCTGCAGACCTGCTCGATCAGCTGCAAAGCACCCACAACGACACCCTTGACCACCAGCACCTGGCGCTCAGCGAGATCCATCGCATCACCGGTCAGGAGAGACTGTTCGACACCGTCTTCGTGTACGAGAACTACCCGACCGACACCGGCACGCCGCCGGGCGCGAACGGGTTGGCCATCACCGGTTTCACCAGCCGCGACTTCTACCACTATCCGCTGACGGTGCAAGCTGGACCCGGCCGCGAACTGGAACTTCGCGTCCAATATCGCACCGATGTTTTCGACCTGGCCAGCGTCCGAGCGCTCATCGAGCGGTACCAGCAGGTGTTGGTGGAGATGACCGCCCATCCGACGCGGCCGTTGTCATCGATTGATGTGCTCGATGGGACCGACCACGCCCGGTTGGATGAGATAGGCAAGCGGGCAGTGTCGAACCAGCCGGAGAGCGAGGCGCTCCCGGCACCCGAAGGCGACGACACCGCTGGTGATTACCTCGCCCCGACGACGCTGGTGGAGCAGATCCTGGCCGGCATCTACGCCGAGGTGCTGGGGCTAGACCGCGTGGGAGTCGACGAGTCGTTCTTCGACCTGGGCGGGGATTCGATTTCCGCGATGCGGGCGATCACGGCGATCAACACCGCCCTTGATGCCGACCTCGGGGTGTCCATCTTGGTAGACGCGCCGTCCGTCAGAAGCCTGAGCGAGCACGTGTGCAGCGAATCGGCTCAGGGACACAAGTTCGGCCCATGAGGTCGGTAAGCGATCTGGGCTCTCACCACACGCCGGGCACCAGGCGGTGGCGCACCTCCTGCGTGTACTCGCGGTAGCCGTCCAACTCTTCTTGAAGCAGCTTCTCTTCGTCACGGATCCGCAGGCCGAGCACGATCACGGCCGGTACGACCAGAAGTAAACCCCAATAGCTGCCCAGCGCAAGGGAAATGCCGATCACCAAAATCACATTGCCGGTGTACATGGGATGCCGCACGAGCCCATACAACCCGGTTCGGACCAGCTTCTGCCCCTCCTCGACGCGCACAACCGCGGCCGCATAGCTGTTCTGGATCACCACCAGCATCACCACGCCGAGTGCGATGGCGACCAGGACGTCCCCGACCAAGCAGATCGCGGTGGGAACCTGCGACCAGCCGAAGCGGTGGTCGAGGGCGCTGATGACGAACACCGACGCCAGCGACAGATACCAGCCGGCGATCAAAGCCTTTTGCTTGGTTCGTGTCTCGGCTGTCGGCCCCGCCCGCATCCGTCGCTTGAGCGCATCGGGATTGGTCCGCAGCAGATACACGCCGGGGATCCACGACGACAGAGCGAACACCGCCAGGAAAACCCACGCCTGCCAGTAGTCGAACGTGCCTGCCACCAGGAACAGGATCAAGCCGAACAGGACAGGCTCGATAAGCCCGACAACCATCGTTCTCAGCAGGGCTTTCACACATTCTCCTCACCAGTCCGCCCGACGCACGCTACCAGCGCACACCGGTCATCTGGTAACTGCGGACAACGTCGGGCTGAGCGCCCCAGTCAGGTGGCTTGTGCAGGCGTCAACTTCTCGCACAGCAGTTCGGCCAACCCGCGAATCGTACCGATGGAGGTGAGGTCCGCTGGATTGACCCGGATTCCTGTCTCGGTCTCGATTCGGGTGCGCAGTTCGAGCGCGCCCAGTGAGTCCAGGCCGTACTCCGCGAGCGGGCGGTCCGGGTCAACACTGCGCCGCAAGATCACGCTGACCTGCTCGGAGAGCAGCCGACGCAGACGGGTAGGCCACTCGTCGGGAGGAAGTTCGTCGAGCTCGGCGCGCAATCTGCTTGTGCCCGCGGCGTTTTGCCCGCTCGAA
Source organism: Mycobacterium sp. IS-3022 (assembly GCF_001500065.1). Lineage (GTDB taxonomy): Bacteria > Actinomycetota > Actinomycetes > Mycobacteriales > Mycobacteriaceae > Mycobacterium. The sequence continues at coordinate 71,384 of NZ_LQIN01000009.1, read as the reverse complement.
CGGAACGCCTCGGCGAACGGACTCTGTTGGGCGAAGGCGGCCAACCACGGCGAGTTCGTGATCGGCGCGTAACCGGTGTAGTCGCGGTCATGGCGTAGCAGCGCCTCGAAAGCGTACGCGCCCTCATCAGGTGCGATGGCTACCCCGGCGCTCTCGGCCAAGGCTGTGCCGCGCCCGATTTGGGCCCAGGCCCCCCACGCGATCGCTGTCGCCGGAAGCCCTTGGGCCCGCCGCCACAGTGTGAATGCGTCCAACCAACTGTTGGCCGCCGCGTAGGCACCTTGTCCGGGCGAACCCACCAACGCCGCCGCAGAGGAGAACGAGCAGAACCAGTCCAACGGCTGGCCGGCAGTGGCAGCGTGCAAGTTCCAGGCGCCGTAAGCCTTTGGCGCCCAGTCCCGTTCGATCAACTCATCAGTGATGTTGGTCAGTATGGCGTCGTCGATCACCCCGGCCGCGTGCAACACACCGCGCACGGGGAGGCCGGTGGCGGTCGCCGCGGTCACCAACCGCTGAGCCGTTTCCGGTTCGGAGATATCGCCGCATTCGACGACTACATCGGCGCCCAGCGCCCGGATGAGCTGGATTGTCTCCAGCGCCTCGAGCGTGGGTTGCGAACGCGACGACAGCACGATCCGGCCGGCGCCGGCGCTGGCCATCTTCTCGGCGAAGAACAAGCCGAGCCCGCCCAGGCCGCCGCTGATGATGTACGCACCGTCGGCAACGAAAGGCCGAACCTGCTCGGGAGGCAGCACCACGTTGCTGTCACCGGCCTGAGGAATATCAAGGATCAGCTTGCCGGTGTGCCGGGCACCGCTCATCATCCGAATGGGCGTAGCCGCATCGACGAGCGGGTAATGCGTGCACTCCGGCATCGGCAGGGTGCCCTCGACGGTGAGCCGGTACACCGTTTCCAGCAGTTTGCGAACCTGCTCGGGGTGGCTGACCGACATCAACGCCAGGTCGACGGCGAAGAACGATAGATTGCGCCGGAATGGGAAGAGCCCCAGACGAGTGTCGCCGTAGATGTCGCGCTTGCCGATCTCGACGAAGCGCCCGCCGAAGGCCAGCAGTTCCAGCCCGGCGCGTTGCGCCGCACCGGTGACCGAGTTGAGCACGATGTCGACGCCGTATCCATCGGTGTCGCGGCGGATCTCGTCGGCGAAATCCAGGCTTCGGGAATCGTAAACATGCTCGATGCCCATGTCGCGCAACAGCTGTCGACGTTGCTCACTGCCTGCGGTGGCGAAGATCTCCGCGCCGGCGGCGCGGGCGATTGCGATTGCCGCCTTGCCCACACCGCCGGTCGCAGAGTGGATCAGCACCTTGTTGCCGGCCTTGATGCGGGCCTGATCGTTGAGGCCGCACCATGCGGTGGCCGTCGCGATGGTCAGTGCAGCCGCATGAGCGTCGGTCAGGCCCTCCGGCAGCGGGACGGCCAAATTGGCGTCGCACGTGATGAACCTGGCCCAGCAGCCGTTGGCCGACAGGCCGCCGACGCGGTCGCCGACCTTGTGGTCGGTCACATCGGGGCCGACTGCCGTCACCACCCCGGCGAAGTCGATGCCGAGCTGTGGCAACCTGCCGTCGAAGGCGGGGTAGCGGCCGAACGCGACCAGCACGTCCGCGAAGTTGATGCTGGATGCCGTGACCGCGACCTCGATCTGCCCCGGGCCCGGCGGAACACGATCGCACGCAACAAGTTCCATCGACTCCAGGTCGCCGGGCGTGCGGATATGAAGGCGCATCCCGTCGCGAGAGTGGTCGGCGATCGTGGTCTTGCGCTCCTCGGGCCGCAGCGGCGTCGGGTACAACCGCGCGGTGTACCACTGGCCGTTCCGCCAGGCGGTCTCGTCCTCATCGGATTCGCTCAGAAGTTGCCTCGCCAGTTGCTCGGCGTCGCTTGAGGCGTCCAGATCGATCTGCGAAGCGCGCAGGTGCGGATGCTCGGTGCCGATCACCCGGATCAAACCCCGCAGACCGGCCTGTTCCAGGTTGGGCCGGTCATCGGCCACCACAGTCTGGGCATTACGGGTCACCACGTAGACGCGAGGGGGCTCGCCAGGTGTCTCCGGCAATTCGCGGGTGATGCGCACCAGATGCCGCACGTACTCTTGTCCCAGCTTCGCAGACTGGTCATCGCCCGCGCCGTTCCTCGGTGCGGTCAGGATCACCACACCGGTGAACCCGCCGGTCCGCAGATGGTTGCCGAGCTGTTCGGCGTTCGAGGAGTGGTCGGCGTGCTGCGGCCAGCACATGCTGGTGCATTGCGCGCCAAAGGCTTTCAGGGCGTCGGTCAATTCGGTCGCCACCTGATCGGCGGTGGCGGTACTGATCAACAGCCACGATCCGGCGTCGACGTGTTCTGTCTCGGGCAGTTCCTTCGGCTGCCATTCGATGGTCAGCAGTCGCTCGGCCAGCACCCGCTCCCGCTGGCCCTTCTCGGAATCTCCGGCGCCCAACCGCAGGCCCTGCACGGCGAGCATGACCGTCCCGTGCTCGTCGAGCACGTCGATGTCGGCCTCGACGCCGGACGCATCGGCTCTCGTCACCGTCGTGAGGCAGTAGCGTGCGTTGCGGGCGGCACTGTAGGAGCGAAGTCGGCGCACGCCCAACGGCAACCCGAGCATCCCTTCTCCCAACGCCCGAACATCGGGGTGGGCCTCAACGGACTGGAAGCAGGCGTCCAGCAGCGCCGGGTGCACTCCGTAGGCATCCTGTTGCGAGCGGATCTGGCGCGGTAGTGCGACCTCGGCGACCACGGTGCCGGTTTCCCCGGTGTGCACCACACCAAGCCCACTGAAAGCCGTGCCGTACTGCATGCCCCGCTGATCCATGCGCATGCGCACCTCGTCGCCATCCTCCTCGCCCGGATGTGCGGCCAGCAAGGCGGACATGTCGTGCGACGGCGCCGGCACATCGTCGGCGGTATGCAGGACCGCCGACGCTTGCCGGGCTGATTGACCCTCCTGATTGGTCTCCACGGTGAAGTCGACGACGCCCGGCGACAACGCCAACGCCGAGGCACCGACTGTCGTCTGCTCATCGAGGAGCAACGCCTGCTCGAAACGGATGTCGCGGACCTCCGAAGCCTCGCCCAGCACAGTGCGGGCGGCGGCCAGCGCCATCTCGCAATACGCCGCACCCGGAAGTACTGCAACGTTGCGGATCTGGTGATCGCCCAGCCAGGGTTGGGCGGCGGTGCCGACGTCGCCCTGCCAGACGTGGCGCTCCGGTTCCTCTTGCAGACGCACGTGCGCACCCAGCAGTGGATGGACCGTAATGGTGCAGGCGCCGTGATTTGGCGAATCCTGCCCACCACCGCTCAACCAGTGCCGGTGGTGCGTCCAGGTGGGCAGCGGCGCGTCCACCAGGCGGCCATGCGGGTAGAGCACGGAGAAGTCGACTGCCGCGCCGGCACTGTGCAGGTCGGCCACGAACCCTCGCAGTCCGAATGGCAGCGCCTGTCCGCGCCGCATACCGGCCACGGTGGCCATCGGCACGTCGAGACTGCGGGCCGTCTGTTCGAGCGCGCGGGTGAGCAGGGGATGTGGTGCCAGCTCCGCGAAAACCCGGTGACCGTCCTCCATAGCTGCTTGCACCGCCGCGGCGAAGCGGACCATCCGTCGCACATTGTCGGCCCAGTACCTGGCATCGAACTTCGCCGGCTCGCGCGGGCTGAACAGGGTCGCGGAGTAGAAGGGGACCTCGGGGGTCATCGGGTTCAGCTCGGCGAGCGCCTCGGTCAGCTCGCCGAGGATCGGGTCAACCTGAGGCGAGTGGAAGGCGACGTCGGTGGGCACTTCACGAGCCATCACGCCACGCTGCTCCCAGGCCGCGATCAGTTCGCGAACCGTCTGCGCCGCGCCGGCAACCACGGTGGACTCGGGCGAGGCCACCACCGCGAGTACGACGTCGTTGACGCCACGCGCCGTCAACTCCGAAAGCACTTGCTTGGCAGGCAATTCCACTGCCGCCGTGGCACCGGTGCCGGCAATGCTGCGCATCAGCCGCGAGCGGCGGCAGATCACCCGCGCCCCGTCTTCCAGCGACAGCGCACCCGCGGCGACCGCCGCCGCGGCCTCGCCGAGGGAGTGCCCGATCACAGCGGCCGGGCGGACCCCGTAGGCCCGCAGGGTCGCAGCCAGGGCGACCTGCATGGTGAACAGCGTCGGCTGGATCCGGTCCTGACCGGTGACGGTCTCGGGCGCCGAGATGGCCTGGGTCACCGAGAATCCGGACTCGTCGGCGATCAGCGGCTCTGCTTGCGCGACGGTGGCTGCGAACACGGGTTCGGTCGCCAGCAGTTCGGCGCCCATCCCCGCCCACTGCGAACCCTGGCCGGAGAACACCCACACCGGACCGCGATCATCGCGGCCGACCGCGGCCTGATGCAGAGTGTCGCCGTCGGCGACCTCGCGCAACGCGTCGATGAGCTCCGAGCGGTGGGCCGCGATGACGGCGGTGCGCACCGGACGGTGCGCCCGTCGACGCGCCAGGGTGTAGCCGAGATCCGGCAGCGCTACGTCTTCGTTCGCTTGCACCCAGTCGCACAACCGGCCGGCAGTGCGGCGTAGCTCGTCGGCCGACGTGGACGACAACGGAAACACCAGCGGTTCCGTCGTCGACGACTCGTCTGCGCCGCTCGCGGGGACCTCCGGAGCTTGCTCCAGGATCGCGTGCACATTGGTGCCCGATATTCCATACGCCGACACGGCCGCCCGACGTGGGCCGTCGCCATCGGTCGGCCAGCTTGCATTGGTCTTTGGCACAAAAAGCTTGGTCTGGATTGCGGCCAGATCATCGGGGAGCCGGTTGAAGTGAAGGTTCTGGGGGACGACGCCATGTTGGAGTGCGAGAACGGATTTCATCAGCCCCAGCGGTCCGGACGCCGCCTGCATGTGCCCGAAGTTGGTCTTCGACGACACCAGCGCGCACGGACCGTCGACGCCGTATATCTCTGCGAGACTGGCGTATTCGATCGGGTCGCCGGTCGGGGTGCCGGTGCCGTGCGCCTCGACCATGGCCACAGTGCTCGCATCGACATCCGCAGCAGTCAACGCGTCGCGATAGGCCGCGAGTTGGGCTGCGCGCGACGGTGTCGCGATGTTCACCGTGCGGCCGTCCTGATTCGCGGCTGTGCCCCGTATCACCGCCAGGATCCGGTCACCGTCACGCTGTGCATCCCGTAATCGCTTGAGCAGCAACATGACACAGCCTTCGCCGGGCACAAACCCGTCGGCGGCGACGTCGAACGCGTGGCAGCGACCGGTGGGAGACAGCATTCCCTCGGCCGAACCCGCCGACCACTTCCGGGGATCCAGCGCCAGCGACGCACCGCCGGCCAGGGCAAGGTCACTTTCGCGCTCGTGCAGGTTGCGACAGGCAAGGTGTATCGCGGTGAGGCCCGAAGAGCACGCGGTATCCACCGTGAGCGCGGGACCGTGCAGCCCGAGGGCGTAGGCGATGCGCCCCGACGCCATGCTGAAGCTGTTGCCGGTGAAGCCATATGGCTGCTCTACCGCATTGGCATCGGCCGCCAACAATTGGTAGTCGCCATGCGTCAATCCGACGAACACCCCGGTCCGCGACTCCGCCAGGTCCCCTCGATCGAGCCCGGCATGTTCCATCGCCTCCCACGAGGCTTCCAACAAAAACCGGTGCTGCGGATCGGTCGCGGTGGCCTCGCGCTCGTTGACCCCGAAAAATTCGGAATCGAAGCCGGTCACGTCATCGATGAACGCACCCCATTTCGACACCGATCGGCCGGGCACCCCTGGCTCGGGGTCGTAGTAATCGTCGGCGTCCCAGCGGTCGGAGGGAATTTCGGTGACCAGGTCATCGCCCCGTAGCAGCGCCTCCCACAGCTGCTCGGGGGATTCGATGCCCCCGGGCAGCCGGCAAGCCATGCCGATGACAGCGACCGGGGTGACAGGTGCGATGGCCGCCTCAGGCGTGGTAACGGCCGACTCTGCTTTTCTCGGCGAACCATTCGCCGTCTCGAATGACGTCATTTCCCCTCCGCGTAGCAACGGTTGCTGTGGCCCGGGCGGACACCCCTCTGCGCACGGTGTGTGTTTGAGACAACCGCGGCACGAATATCGGCACCCAGCGTGTTCTTCAGCGGCGGCATCGGTTTGCGTCGGCAGGCATTCACAAGCAATGACGGTAATTTCGCGCCCGGTGAATTGTCTCGAAATCCGAACAATCCATCCCTGGCCGCCGGATCAGCAACGATGATTTGTCCCCCTTGTCCCCAACCCCTTCATGGAGTGTATCGGCCGCCGCTCGCCCGGTTGCTGCAAACGCTGGATGACGACGCAGTCGCTATTATCCTTCCCGATACCTGCAACCAAAGCCTGTGTCACCAGAGGAAGCACATGACTGCACACGTCGAACAGTTGGAGTTCCAGGCGGAGGCGCGCCAACTGCTGGATTTGCTGATCCACTCGGTGTACTCGAACAAGGACTCCTTTCTACGGGAGTTGATCTCGAACGCCTCCGACGCATTGGACAAATTGCGGCTGGAGAGCCTGCGTAATAAGGACCTCGACGTCGATTCCTCCGATCTGCACATCGAGATCGAGGTGGACAAGGCGGCGCGCACGCTGACCGTCCGCGACAACGGTATCGGTATGACGCACGACGAGGTCGTGGACCTGATCGGCACGCTGGCCAAGTCGGGCACAGGACAGCTGCGTCAGCAATTGCGTGAAGCCAAGGACGCGGCGGCCTCCGAGGAACTGATCGGTCAGTTCGGTATCGGTTTCTATTCGACTTTCATGGTGGCCGACAAGGTCGAGCTGCTCACCCGTAAGGCCGGTGAGAGCGATGCCACCCGGTGGGTGTCGAGCGGTGAGGCGACCTACACCATCGAATCCGTCGACGACGCCCCGCAGGGCACGTCGGTCACCCTGCACCTCAAACCCGAAGACGCCGACGACCAGCTGCACGACTACACCGCGGAGTGGAAGATCCGCGAGCTGGTCAAGAAGTATTCGGACTTCATCTCCTGGCCTATCCGGATGCAGGTCGAGCGGCGCACGCCGCCGACGGAGGAGGGCGGTGAGGAAACCGTCACCGTCGAAACGCAGACGCTCAACTCGATGAAGGCACTGTGGGCCAAGTCGAAGGACGAGGTCTCCGAGGAGGAGTACAAGGAGTTCTACAAGCACATCGCGCACGCCTGGGACGATCCGCTCGAGGTGATCGCGATGAAGGCCGAGGGCACCTTCGAGTACCAGGCCCTGCTCTTCATCCCGTCCCAAGCACCGTTCGACCTTTTCACCCGCGACGCCAAGATCGGGGTGCAGCTGTATGTCAAGCGCGTCTTCATCATGGGCGACTGCGAAGAGCTCATGCCCAGGTATCTGCGCTTCGTCAAGGGAGTCGTCGACGCACAGGACATGTCGCTCAACGTTTCCCGTGAAATCCTGCAGCAGGACCGCCAGGTCACCGCGATCCGCCGTCGGCTGACCAAGAAGGTCCTCTCGACGATCCAGGATCTGCAGTCCGAGCGTCCCGAGGACTACCGCACGTTCTGGACCCAGTTCGGTCCGGTCCTCAAAGAGGGCCTGATGTCGGATTTCGACAACCGCGACACGCTGCTGCGGATTTCGTCGTTCGCCTCGACGCACAGCGACGAGGAGCCGACCACCCTCGCCGAGTACGTCGAGCGCATGAAAGAGGGTCAGGAGCAGATCTTCTTCGCCACCGGACAGTCGCGTGAACAGCTGCTGAAGTCTCCTCATCTGGAGGCGTTCCGGGCCAAGGGTTACGAGGTGCTGCTGCTCACCGACCCGGTCGACGAGATCTGGGTGGGATCGGTGCCGGAGTTCGACGGCAAACCGCTGCAGTCGGTGGCAAGAGGCGAGGTCGACCTCGACTCGGACGAGGGGAGAAGCGAGGCCGAGCGAGAGGAGCGGGAGAAGGAATTCGCGGACCTGCTCGGCTGGCTGAAGGAGACGTTGAGTGATCATGTCTCCGAGGTACGGCTGTCGACGCGTCTCACCGAGTCGCCGGCGTGCCTGATCACCCCGACTTTCGGCATCACACCGGCGCTGGCGCGGATGTACCGCGCCTCCGGGCAATCGGTTCCGGTCTCGAAGCGGATTCTCGAGCTGAATCCGAACCACCCGCTCGTCACCGGGCTACAAAAGGCGCATGAGAAGCGCGACGACGCTCACCTGAGTCAGTTGGTCGATACCGCCGAACTGCTCTACGGCACAGCGCTTCTCGCCGAAGGCGACATACCCGACGATCCAGCCAAGTTCGCCGCGCTGCTCGCCGAGCGGCTGGCTCGCACCGTATAGAGCACCCGCCCCCGCCCGGTCGCATGCGGATCCGGCGATCCGATGCAAAGCGCCTTCGGCAAACGCGTCCACGGTCACGCTCGACGGTGGACGCGTGAGACGCCACGCTAAAACCGCAGGTCGTGGTGCTGGTCGGAAACTCGGAGGTTCGGCCGGGCAATTTGTCGGCTACCTAACTTTGGCGTTCGGCAGTGGAGCGGCGACCGCCACAGTAACGTGATGCGGGTGATCGAGACCTCCCTTGTGGACGTGCTGCGCGAGCGCGCCAGCGTGCAGCCCGACGACCCGGCCTTCACGTTCATCGATTACGAACAAGATTGGAACGGCGTTGCGGAAAGCCTGACATGGTCACAGCTGTATCGGCGCACGACGAACTTGGCGCGGGAGCTCGATCACCATGGGTCGATCGGCGACCGTGCGGTGATACTGGCGCCACAGGGCCTGGACTACATCGTCGCGTTCCTCGGCGCGCTGCAGGCAGGCCGGATTGCGGTCCCGCTGTCGGTTCCGCTGGGCGGCGTCAGCGATGAGCGTGTTGATTCGGTGCTGCGTGACGCCTCGCCGTCGGTCGCCCTCACAACATCGCAAGTCGCCGGCACCGTCGCCGAGTACGTCAAGTCGCACTCGGGGGCATCCGGTATAACGGCCGTCGCTGTTGATCTGCTGGACCTCGACGCGCCGACGGGATCCGATGCCGGGACCCAGGACGGCGCGGGTCTCGCTTATCTGCAGTACACGTCCGGGTCGACCCGTCAGCCGGCGGGGGTCATGATGTCGCACAGAAACGTTCTGGCGAATTTCGAACAGGTGACGTCGGATTACTTCGCGGAGTTCGGCAATGTGCCCCCGCCGGACACCACGATCGTGTCGTGGCTGCCGTTCTATCACGACATGGGTTTGTATCTCGGAGTCTGTGGGCCGGTTCTGACCGGACTTCACGCTGTGCTCATGAGCCCGGTGGCGTTCTTGCAGCGGCCGGCCCGGTGGATGCAGTTGCTGGCCGGCAACAGCAAGGCGTACTCGGCAGCACCGAACTTCGCATTCGAACTGGCGGCGAAAAAGACGTCCGACGATGACATGGCCGGGCTCGATCTCTCGGATGTGCTGGTGATCGCAACCGGCAGTGAACGGGTACACCCGGCGACGGTGCGCCGCTTCACCCAGCGGTTCGCCCGTTTCAACCTTCCTGAGGCCGTGATCCGACCGTCATACGGCCTGGCCGAAGCGACGGTGTATGTGGCGACCCGCGCAGGGACGCAACCACCGGCCGTCGTCCGGTTCGACTCCGAGAAGCTGACCGCCGGCAAGGCGGAGCGGTGCCAGAACGGCGGTGGGACACCGTTGGTCAGCTACGGTGTGCCGCAGTCGCCGACGGTCCGGATCGTCGATCCCGACACGATGACCGAATGTCCCGCCGGGGTGACCGGTGAGATCTGGGTGCACGGCGAGAACGTCGCGCTGGGCTATTGGCAGAAGCCCGAGGAAACCGCGGCCACGTTCGGCGCAAAGATCGTCGCGCCCTCCGACGGCACACCCGAGGGGCCGTGGCTGCGAACCGGAGATCAGGGCTTCGTTTTCGACGACGAGTTGTTCGTCATCGGCCGCATCAAGGATCTGTTGATTGTGTACGGGCGCAACCATTCACCCGACGACATCGAGGCGACGGTCCAGGAGATCACGGCGGGCCGGTGCGCGGCGATCGCGGTTCCCGATACTCAAGCCGAGAAGCTTGTGGTGCTCATCGAAGTCAAGAAGCGGGGCGAATCCGCCGAGGACGCCGACAAGCTCACCATCGTCAAACGGGAAGTGACGTCGGCGATTTCCATCTCGCACGGTCTGCGCGTCGCGGACCTTGTTCTGGTACCGCCTGGTTCGATACCGATCACCACCAGCGGCAAGGTCCGACGGGCCGCCTGTGTCGAGCAGTATCGGCACGGGCAGTTCGCCCGCATCGACGCATAGACGAGGACAACTCGATTGAAGGGGAGGAAATGACAACAATAAGCCAACGCGGTGCATCGCCCGAATCCATTCAGCACCACTACGATATAAGCAACAAGTTCTATTCACTCTGGCTCGACGAGTCGATGACTTATTCGTGTGCCTTGTGGGATGGCCAAGCCGATGATCTCGCGGCCGCTCAGATGCGCAAGATCGATTATCTCGTGTCCGAGGCAGGCGCGAAGGGGTCCGAACGCGTGTTGGACATCGGGTGCGGCTGGGGCTCGGTCATGCAACGGCTGGTTGCCGAACACGGCGTGCAGCATGTCACCGGTTTGACTTTGAGCGAGGCCCAGGCTCATCACGTGGAGGGCCTGGGCGATCCTCGATTGGAAGTGCTCGTCCGGGACTGGGCGGATTTCGATCCAGACGAACGCTATGACGCTGCCATCTCGATCGGGGCCATGGAGCACTTCGTCAAGTTCGGCTGGAAACGGTCGGACCGAGTCGCGGCGTATCGACGATTCTTCGAAAAGTGTTACGAGTGGCTCAATCCCGGCGCAGGTCTGGCGTTGCAGACGATCGGCAAGGGGAACGTCGCCATGGACGAGCAAGGGCTGCGCGATTGTCTCTTCATAGCGGAGCACATATTCCCGGAATCGGATCCCCCGAGGCTCGCCGAAATAGCGCATGCGGCCGAGAAGCTCTTCGAGATCAGGTCGGTGCTCAACCATCGCGAACACTACGCACTCACCTGTTCTGCGTGGCTCGAAAGGCTACGCGGCAACCGGGCCGAGGCAGAACAGATCGTGGGCCCAGAGAAGGTGTCGGTCTACGAAAGGTACCTCGACGCATCGGTGAGGCAGTTCCGGCTCGAGCACACGAACCTCTATCGAATCTCCCTACGGAAGGTGTGAACCGCTGTGAACGAGTCTTCCCCTGCCGCAATTCTGCGCGAGCGCGCCGGTTTTGCACCCGATGACACAGCGTTCACGTTCATCGACTACGACCAGGACTGGAACGGTGTACCCGAAAGCCTGACGTGGTCGCAGCTGTACCGGCGGACGACGAACGTCGCCAACACGCTCAAAGGTTGTGCGTCGCCCGGTGACCGGGCGGTGATATCGGCACCGCAGGGGCTTGACTACATCGTCGCGTTCTACGGGGCGCTGCAGGCCGGACTCATCGCGGTTCCGCTTTCGGTTCCGATGGGGGGCGTCACCGATGAGCGCGTTGACTCGGTGCTGCGCGATTCGTCGCCGACCGTCGTTCTGACGACGTCTGCCGTCGTCGACAGCGTCACGGCGTCCGTACAGTCGCAGAGCGGCCAATCCGTTCCAGCGGTCGTCGCTGTCGACCTGCTGGACCTGGACGCGCCGCCGATATCCGACGCCGGGACCGAAGACGGCCCGGGCATCGCGTATCTGCAGTACACGTCCGGGTCGACGCGTGCACCGGCGGGTGTCATGGTGTCGAACAGGAATCTTGTGATCAACTTCGGGCAGCTGATGGCCGACTTGTTCGCCGACGACGGAAACGTGCCCCCGCCGGACACCACCATCGTGTCGTGGCTGCCGTTCTATCACGACATGGGTTTGATGGTCGGAATCTTCGTGCCGGTCCTGGCGGGGCTGCACGCTGTGCTCATGAGCCCGATGGCCTTCCTGCAGCGGCCGGCCCGGTGGATGCAGTTGCTGGCCAGCAACAGACACGCGTTTTCGTCGGCGCCCAACTTCGCTTTCGAGATCGCCGCGAAGAAGACGTCCGACGAAGACATGGCCGGGCTCGATCTCGGGGAAGTCCGTGGCATCGGTAGCGGTAGCGAGCGGATCAACCCCGCCACCATCAAGCGCTTCACCGAGCGGTTCGCCCGCTTCAACCTTCGCGATACGGTGCTGCGACCCGGATACGGCCTGGCGGAGGCGACGGTGTACGTGGTGACCGGCCGGCCGAATCAAGTACCGAAAGTCGTCCGGTTCGACTCGGACAAGCTGACCGCCGGCAAGGCGGAGCGGTGCCAGAACGGCGGTGGGACACCGTTGGTCAGCTACGGTGTGCCGCAGTCGCCGACCGTCCGGATCGTTGATCCCGACACGATGACCGAGTGTCCGGCGGGGGTGACGGGTGAGATCTGGGTGCACGGCGAGAACGTCGCGCTGGGCTATTGGCAGAAGCCCGAGGAAACCGCGGCCACGTTCGGCGCAAAGATCGTCGCGCCCTCCGACGGCACACCCGAGGGGCCGTGGCTGCGAACCGGAGATCAGGGCTTCGTTTTCGACGACGAGGTCTTCGTCATCGGCCGCATCAAGGATCTGTTGATCGTCTACGGGCGCAACCATTCACCCGACGACATCGAGGCGACGGTCCAGGAGATCACGGCGGGCCGGTGCGCGGCGATCGCGGTTCCCGATCGTCAGACCGAGAAACTCGTCGTCATCATCGAGGCCAAGAAGCGGGGCGACTCCGAGCAGGAGGCCTCAGAGAAGCTCGCCGAGGTCAAGCGCGAGGTCACCTCGGCGATCTCCAACTCGCACGGCCTCAACGTCGCCGATCTTGTTCTGGTACCGCCTGGTTCGATACCGATCACCACCAGCGGCAAGGTCCGGCGGGCGACATGTGTCGAGCAGTACCGACACAGCCAGTTCGCCCGCATCGACGCCTAGGCGGGCCATTCGCTGACGGCGGGGAAGCCGTTGACCTCATCCATTGTTGAGGTTCTACGGTGAATTGATGAGCATCGAAACGGTCGCCCGCCAGACGCTGTACCGGCAGTCACACGCCCGGGGCGGCGATCTGCGCTCGCTTCTCAACTGCGCGCTGCTGCGTCGCATCTGGAGTTTCGCGGGTCGGCATCACCCGCGGCTGCGTGCGTTCGTCGCGGTCAGCGTCGTCGGCGCGCTTCTGGGCGTCGCCACGCCGGTACTGGCGGGCAAAGTCGTCGACGCGATCACCGGGAACTCGCTCCGCACGGTGCTGTTGCTGGCGGCGGTCATCGCGGCTGTGGCGCTCGCGGAGACGGCCGCCTCGCTGGTGACCCGCTGGCTGTCGGCGACGATCGGCGAGGGCCTCATCCTCGATCTGCGCACCGCGGTGTTCGACCACGTGCAGCGGATGCCGGTCGCATTCTTCACCCGAACCCGCACGGGCGCGCTGGTCAGCCGGCTCGGCAACGACGTGATGGGCGCGCAACGGGCGTTCTCCGACACGCTGTCCGGTGTCGTGTCGAACCTGGTGACGCTCACGCTGACGTTGGTGGTGATGCTGTCGATCTCGTGGCAGATCACGTTGCTGTCGCTGGTGCTGGTGCCGCTGTTCATCGTGCCCGCCCGGCGGATCGGCGCCACGATGGCGCGGCTGTCCCGCGAGGCCGCCGCCCACAACGCGACGATGAACACGCAGATGACCGAACGGTTCTCGGCGCCGGGCGCCACGCTGGTGAAGCTGTTCGGCAATCCGGCGACCGAATCGCGGGAGTTCGCGGTGCGCGCGGGACGCGTACGCGACATCGGCGTGAAGACCGCGATGCTGCAGTCGGTCTTCATGAACTCGCTGACGCTGATGTCGGCGTTGGCGCTGGCACTGGTGTACGGGCTCGGCGGCGTGCTGGCCATCGGTGGCCACCTGCAGGCGGGGGCCATCGTGTCGCTGGCCCTGCTGTTGACCCGGTTGTACGCGCCGCTGACCGCGCTGGCCAACGCCCACGTCGAGATCGCCACCGCGCTGGTCTCTTTCGAGCGGGTCTTCGAGGTGCTCGACCTCGAGCCGCTGATCCGGGAGAGGCCGAACGCCGTCGCGGTCCCAGATGGACCCGTCGAAGTGAAGTTCGACGATGTGCGGTTCTCCTACCCGGCGGCGGACAAGGTGTCGCTGGCCTCGCTGGAGGAGGTCGCGGTCCTCGACCATCGGGGTGGTGACGAAGTGCTGCACGGCATTTCGTTCACGGCGCGGCCGGGACAGATCATCGCGCTGGTCGGCTCGTCGGGCGCGGGCAAGTCGACGATCGCGTCGCTGATCGCCCGCCTCTACGACGTCGGAGCCGCGGATGCGGCGACATCAGACGAAGGCTCCGGTTCGATAAAGCTCAACGGCGTCGACGTCCGCGACCTGACGTTCGATTCGCTGAAGGACACCATCGGAGTGGTCACCCAGGACGGGCACCTGTTCCACGAGTCGATCCGCGCCAACCTCAAGCTCGCGGCGCCCGAGGCGACGGACGACGAACTGTGGGACGCGCTCGACCGCGCCCGGCTCGCCGACGTGGTCGCGGACATGCCCGACGGCCTCGACACCGTCGTCGGCGAGCGCGGCTACCGCTTGTCGGGCGGGCAGCGGCAGCGGCTGACCATCGCCCGGTTGCTGCTGGGCCGCTCGCGCGTCGTCGTGCTCGACGAGGCCACCGCTTCGCTGGACTCCGAATCCGAGGCCGCCGTGCAGCAGGCGCTGACCGAGGTGCTGGCGGGCCGCACCTCCATCGTCATCGCCCACCGGCTGTCGACCGTGCGTGCGGCCGACCTCATCCTCGTCGTCGAGGACGGCCGCATCGTCGAACGGGGCACCCACTTCGAACTGCTCGCCAATCGGGGCCGCTACGCCGACCTGTACGAGACCCAGTTCGGTGATCAGGAGGAAGGCGTCGCGGCATGACCATCCGTCGAGATCGACGCTTTGGTCGATTCTCGGCGACGATTTCCGCCAATTCGTCGGTTTCGGCGAGGCCGTTATCGAATTGCCCCGCATGGGAACATGGACCCAGTGGTTGACCCCGTAGTTCATGCCCTGCGCTCAGCGCCGGCCATCGCACCGCCACCGCAACGCCGACGCGCGAGCTCGGACCTGTGGCGGATGCTGCCGTACCTGATGCCGTACCGGGCGCGCTGGATCGCGATGGTCACCGTCGCGATCGCCAGCCTGGCCGCCACCGTGGCGATTCCGCTGATGACCAAGGCCGTCATCGACGGTCCGGTCCGGCATCAGGACCCGCAGGGCCTCTGGCTGCTGGGCGCCGCCGCCATGGGTGTCGGCATCTGCGAGGCGGTGCTGTGGTTCATCCGCCGTTGGCTGGCGGCGCGCGCCACCATGGGGGTCGAGGCCGACATCCGCAAGGACCTCTACGCCCGGCTGCAGATCTTGCCGATGAGTTTCCACGGCCGCTGGCAGTCCGGTCAGCTGCTGTCGCGAATCATGAACGACCTCAGCACGATTCGCCGCTTCATGTCCTTCGGTCTGCTCTTTCTCCTGCTCAACGGCCTGCAGATCACCGTGGTGACCGTGATCCTGCTGGCGATGTACTGGCCGCTGGGCGTGGTCGTGGTGGTGTCGATCGTGCCGATCACGATGACAATCCTGCACTTTCAGCAGGAGTACACCCGGCTGTCGCGGTTGGCTCAGGACCAGGCCGGCCACGTCGCCACCCACGTCGAGGAGTCCGCGCTGGGGCTGCGGGTGGTGAAGTCCTTCGGCCGCGAGGAGTACGTCTACGACCGGTTCGACGAACAGCTCACGAATCTGTATGACACGCAGCTGGATCGGGTGTCGGTGTCGGCGAAGTTCTGGACGCTGCTCGAGGTCATCCCGAACCTGACGTTGATCGTCGTACTCGGCTTCGGCGCCTACGCCGCCGGCCACGGCCACGTCACCATGGGCACACTGGTCGCGTTCATCACGATGATGCTGTCGCTGGTGTGGCCGATCGCGTCGCTGGGCTTCTTGCTGTCGATGACACAGGAGTCGTTCACCGCGGCCAACCGGATCGCCGAGATCTTCGACGCGCCACGGGAAATCGTCGACGGCACCGTTGACCAGCCGCCGAGCGGCGGGCGCCTCGAGCTCATCGACGTGGGCTTCCGATTCCCCGACGCCGCCCCCGACGAAGTGGCGCCGTCCGGCGAGCCGGACAATTGGGCATTGCGCCACGTCACCGTCACGGTCGAACCGGGGGAGACGCTGGCGCTGGTCGGGTCGACGGGCGCCGGCAAGTCAGTGCTGGTCGCCCTGCTGTCGCGCCTCTACGACGTCACCGAGGGCGCGATCTGCATCGACGGTCGCGACATCCGCGAGCTGAGCCTGCCCGCCCTTCGGCAGACGGTGGCCACCGCGTTCGAGGACCCGACGCTGTTCTCCATGTCGGTGGCCGAGAACCTGGCGCTGGGCCGCCCCCCGGAGAACCCGGCCACGGACGCCGAGTTGCGTCAGGCCGTCGAGGTCGCCGCCGCGCAGTTCGTCTACGACCTGCCGTTCGGCCTCGAGACCCGCATCGGCGAGCAGGGCATGAGCCTGTCCGGCGGCCAGCGCCAACGGCTGTCGCTTGCGCGGGCGATCCTGGCGGCGCCGAAAATCCTCGTGCTCGACGACACGCTGTCGGCGCTCGACGTGCACACCGAGGCGGTCGTCGAGGAGGCACTGCGGCGCGTGCTGCACTCCGTCACCGGAATCGTTGTCGCGCACCGGGCGTCGACGGTTCTGCTCGCCGACAAGGTCGCGTTGCTGGAGAACGGGACCATCACCCACGTCGGCACCCATGCCGAGCTGCTGGCCGGGGTGCCGCAGTACCGCTACCTGCTGGCCGCCGACGACGAGCTCGACGACGGCTGTGAACGCATCCCGACCTGGGAGGACGAGGAGGACCGCACACGCCTCGAGCACCTGGTCGAGGAGGAGCCGCCGCGCCGTCCCCTGCTTGCGCGTGGGCCCAACGTCACCTCGGAGGCGGAGCGCCGATGACCGCCACCGACACCCCGGACACCGCGACCACAGAGTGGCGGGGCAAATTCGAAGAACAGCAGGACGACCTGCCGATCGACGAGAGCATCGACCGACGCCGCGAAGCGCGCGCGCTGCTGGGCTCGCTGCTGCGCCCGTACCGCTTCACGGTCGCGCTGCTCGCACTCGTCGTGGTGGTGGAGAATGCTGCGCGCCTGTCGGTTCCGATCCTCGTCCAGCGCGGTATCGACCACGGGATCCCCCCGATCATCGAGGGCGGTGCGGCTCACACGCTGCTGATGATCATCGGTGTCCTCGCCGTCGTGGTGGTGGTTCAGGCCACCAGCCGGATGTTCTTCCTGCGGCGTTCGGGCCATATCGGGCAGAAGGTGCTTCGGGAGTTGCGCCGCCGGGTGTTTCGGCATTTCCAGCGGCTCGACATCGCGTTTCACGAGCGCTACACGTCGGGTCGGGTGGTCAGCCGGTCCACCAACGACGTCGAGGCCATCCAGGACATGCTGGAAACCGGCTTCGACAGCCTGGTCACCGCGGTGCTCACGCTCTTCGGCACCGCGATCCTGCTGGTCACGCTCGACTGGCGACTCGGGTTGATGTGCCTTGGCGCGTTCCCGGTGCTGATCGTGCTGGTGTGGTGGTTCCGCAACGAGTCGGCCAGGACGTATCGCCGGGTCCGGGAAAGCGCCGCCTTGGTGATCGTGCAGTTCGTCGAGACCATGACCGGCATCAAGGCCGTGCAGGCCTACCGGCGCGAACCGCGAAATCAGCAGATCTTCGAAGACATCGCCGACCGCTACAAGGCCGACAACGAGCGCACCTTCCGCCTGCTCGCGATCTTCATGCCGGGGGTCAAGCTCGTCGGCAACCTCACCACCGGCGTGGTGCTGCTCTACGGCGGCTACCGCGTGCTCAACGGTGAGATGACGATCGGCACGCTGACCGCGTTCCTGCTGTATCTGCGCATGTTCTTCGAGCCCATGCAGGAGATCTCGCAGTTCTTCAACATGTTCCAGTCGGCGTCGTCGGCGCTGGAGAAACTGGCCGGCGTGCTGGCCGAGCGGCCCGCCATCTTGGACCCTGCGCGTCCCGTCGCGCTGACCGACGTGCGCGGCGAGATCGCCTTCCGCGACGTGCGGTTCGCGTACGTTCCGGACCGTCCGGTGCTGCCGGGGTTGACGGTCGAGGTGCCCGCGGGCCAGACCGTCGCGCTGGTCGGCACCACCGGTGCGGGCAAGACGACGATCGCCAAGCTGATCGCGCGGTTCTACGACCCGACGTCGGGTTCGGTCACCTTGGACGGCGTCGACCTGCGCGAGCTTTCGCAGATCGAACTGCGTCGACATGTCGTGATGGTCACCCAGGAGAACTTCATGTTCGACGGGACCATCGCCGACAACATCCGGTTCGGCCGGCCCGACGCCACCGACGCGCAGGTCGCTGCGGCCGCCGAAGCCGTCGGCGCCGACCGGTTCATCGCCGCCCTGCCCGACGGATACGCCACCGACGTCGCCAAGCGGGGTGGCCGGCTCTCGGCGGGGCAGCGCCAACTCGTCGCGTTCGCGCGGGCGTTTCTCGCCGACCCCGCGGTGCTGATCCTCGACGAGGCGACGTCGTCGCTGGACATTCCCAGCGAACGCATGGTGCAGCGGGCGCTGGAGACGGTGCTCGCCGACCGCACGGCGCTCGTCATCGCGCATCGACTGTCGACGGTGCAGATCGCCGACCGGGTGCTGGTTCTCGAGCACGGCCGGATCGTCGAGGACGGTACGCCCGCAGATCTCATCGCCCGCAGCGACGGCCGCTACGCCGCGCTGCACCGGGCGTGGGTGCAGTCGTTGGCATAGGGGCGCACCCCCATCGAAACTGCGCAGAGATCGAGAGTTTGAGCGATTTCACGATCTGTGTGCAGTTTCGCCGAGTCAGGCCTGCGCCAGCAGCTCTTCGAGCTTCTCGTTGATCGCCGGCAGCTGCGAAGTGAGCATCGAGATGATCCGCTCCCGCGCCCGCACGCTGACATTGGCGGTCACATGGTGCAGGGCGTTGAGGCGAGCCGCGTCGACCCACGCCATCATGTCCGGGTCGGAGAACCACTTCAGTTGGTTCTCGTTGAAAATCAACATCATTCGAAGCCAGTCGGTCGGTACGTGCGGATACGGCACCGGGCGGCAGAACGCGTTGCGGGTGTCATCGTCGGGATACGCCGCCTCGACGTGCGCGATCACCGATGCGCTGAAGGCCGGCTGGCAGGTGCGCACCGTCTGCAGGGCGATGCGGTCGCCGCTGAACACCGTCGTCACCGGTTCCTTACCCAAACCGTCTGCGCTGCAATCGATGTAGAGCACAGAGGCCTCGACGTCGCGGACGCCGCCGTCGAGCGTGATGCGACCCGGCTCGACCGCTTGCACATGCCCCATCCGCACGACGTCCCCGATGCGCCGCAACTCGGTGAGCTCCGCCTGCGACAGGATCGCGCACCGGTACATCGTCGGCTCCACGGACCGGTCGATGCGCTGCAGGCATCCCTTGTCCTCCAGCCGGTCGAACAGATCGGGAAGCGAGCCGGCCTCCTGCACGGCGGCGAGTTGGTTGCCGAAATCGCGCAGCACCACCTGCGCGAACTGCCTGCCCGGTTGGATCGCCGCTCGATCCAGCACCCAGGACTCGCGGGGCTTGATCCACGTGACGCGCTCGGGCGCGACGCCGTGCCGCAGCAGCCACAGACACGAGTCCATCGCCGTCTTGCCGGCCCCGACGATGACATAGCGGTCGCGGGCCTCGCGGACCCGCGGCAGCTCGTTGGGCGGCACCACATCCACATCCGCAACGGCGTACGAGGGACGTCGCATCGACGGCACGATGATCTCCACGTGGGTGGTCACCACCCGCCGCGCGACCACCTCGACGTCCTCGCCGCCGAGCGTGCGCACCCGCCCGTCGCCGAGATACTCGCTCATCGGCAGGTACGTCACTCGCCCGGTCGGCAGCAGGTGCTGGCGCATCACCGCATCGAAGTACGCGCACACCTCTGCGCCGCTGGCCAACTCGTAATAGCCTGCGTTGAGCCCGAATTGGTCGATGGAGTCGCTGCCCAGACCGCGGGAGTTCACCCCGTAGTAGGCCGATGGTTGGTGCAGCCGCACGAACGGGTACGCCGTCGTCCAGTGTCCGCCGGGCTGGTCGTTGCGATCCACCATCACGACCGTGGCATCGGACTCGCCGACCAGCGTGTCGGTGAACGCGAGCCCCATCGCTCCGGCGCCGACCACCAGATAGTCGGCTTCCAGTGTGCGCATCTACCGCACGCTAGCGAAGAACGCGGCGACGTCGTCGACGAAGAGCTCCGGTTGCTCGAAGGCCGCGAAGTGTCCGCCGCGCGGCATCGTCGTCCAGTGCGTGATGTTGTAGTTCTGCTCGCACCAGCTGCGCGGCGGGCGGCCGATCTCCTTCGGGAACGAGGCGACGCCGGTGGGCAGCGCGACGTAGCGGCCGCCGCCGAAGTTGGAGAAGCTCTCCCAGTACAGCCGCGCGGAGGACGCGCCCGACGCGGTCAGCCAGTAGAACATGACGTTGTCGAGCATCTCGTCGCGGCTCAGCACGTTCTCGGGATGGCCGTCGCAGTCCACCCAGACCCAGAACTTCTCGACGATCCACGCCAACTGCCCGACCGGGGAGTCCACCAAGCCGTACCCCAGCGTCTGCGGCCGCGTCGCCTGCTGCCGCATGTAGCCCGATTCCCACTTGCCGTAGTGGGCGCCCGCGGCCAGCGCGGCCTTCTCCTCGTCGGTGGGGTCGGTCAGATCCTTCGGCGGCCGGGCGATCGGCATGTTCGTGTGAATGGCCACGCAGCCGCCCTCGTTGCGGCCGATCTGCGTGGTGACCGCCGACCCCCAGTCGCCGCCCTGGGCGCCGTAGCGCTCGTATCCCAGTCGGCCCATCAGCGTCTCCCACGCCGTAGCGATCCGCTCGACGCCCCACCCGGTGCGGGTCGGTTTACCGGAGAACCCGTAACCGGGCAGCGACGGGCACACCACGTCGAACCCGCGCTCGGTCAGCGGCTCGATGACTTTGTGGAACTCGACCACCGACCCGGGCCAGCCGTGGGTGATCAGCAGCGGGAACGCGTCGGCGTGCGGTGAGCGCTGATGGATGAAATGCAACTCGAGGCCGTCGATCTCGGTGGTGTACTGGTCGAACCGGTTCAACGCGCGCTCGCGGGCGCGCCAGTCGTACCCGTCGGCCCAGTACGTCGCGAGTTCGCGGGTGTAGTCCAGCGGGATGCCCTGGCTCCAGTCGTCGACGCATTCGGCGTCCGGCCATCGGGTGCGTCGCAGCCGCGTTTGCAGATCCTCGAGGTCTTCGTCCGGCACGGCGATGTGGAAGGGAGCGATCACAGCCATGTGCCGATAGTGTCATCGCCGTCCTTCGCACCGTCGAGAAGGTGTCCCCACGTTTCCCGCGCGACGTCAACGGCGCGCGGCTCACAATCCACGGTCGGCTGCCTCTGGGCCAGCGCGACGAGCGCGTCGGCGAGGCTGACCGCCTTGACTCCGTTCCGCTTCGCCGTCTGCGCCAACTCGAAGAACGCCTGGTTCAGGTGGTAGCGGCGCAGCGCGATGAGCACGCCTTCGGCGGTGTCGAGTATCCGATCGGCGCTGCGCCGCCGGTCCTGCGATACCTGGTACTCGGTCACGGTGACACTCCGTCTGTGTGGACGCCGCCCGGCCACCCGCATGGCGCGCACGCGGACGAGCGCGGGCGGCTACGCGATCACGCGTTCAGCGCTGCCTTCTGCCGGCCGGCGGTGACCGCGACCTTCTTGGGCTTGGCGGTATCCGAGACGGGAATGGTCAGTCGCAAGACACCGTCGTGGTAGTCGGCGCTGATCTTGTCGACATCGATGCCGCTGCCCAACGACAGCTGCCGGCTGAACACACCGTGGGGTCGCTCGGCGACCAGCCAGTTGCGGGTGTCGGCGGGTTCCGGTCGCTCGGCGCGCACCGTCAGGACGTTGTTGTCGACGTCGACGTCGAGGCTGTCGGCGTCGATTCCGGGCAGATCGAACTCGACGACGTAGGCCTCACCGGTGCGCCACGCGTCCAGGGGTGCCGACGACTGCGCGCCGGCGATCGTGGCGCCCCACAGTTGTTGGGTGAGCCGATCGACGTCACGGAAGAGCGGATCGTACTTCAGCATGGTCATCACCTCCCAGTCAACAGACAGTCAATTCTGTTGCCTTACACAACTTGTCGGATCTAGAGAGATATTCCCCACACGAAGCCGGATGCGACGATCGCGTCGTGTGGCGGGGGCCGACCGGACAGCGCTGTCTCGACGCCCGGTAATAATCGGCGGTGATGTGGACCCCGATGCTCGTCCTGATCGCCGCCGCCACGCTGATGGCCGCCGTCCTGCTCGGAGGAGGACTCTACGAAACCGTCGTCATCGACCCGGCCTGGCCCAAGCGGCCGGGGATCATCCAGTCCCGCAACGGTGGGATCTCGCGGCGCCGGTTCTGGATCCCCGCGCACACGGCGTTCGAGGTGCTGCTCATCGTCGCGCTCTTCGCGGCATGGAAGGAGGCCGACGTGCGAACCGCGCTGCTGGTGGCACTGGTCAGCCACGCGGTGATGCGGGTGTGGTCGCTGATCGACTTCGTGCCCAAGGCGATGGCGTTCGAGCGGACCGATCCGGCGGAAGTCGACGAGGCGGCGGCGGTGCGCTGGACGCGGCGCAGCCTCGTGCGGTTGCCGCTCGACCTCGTCACGTGCGTGGCGATGCTCGCCGCGCTCGCGGTCGCATAGATCGGTCGGCCAGCGGGCATAGCTAGGACATGAGTGAGCGACGGAACCAATCATGATCTCGGCCGAGGATGTGCGCGCACTGCTGCGGTCCGAAGAGAAGGACGCCGTGCTGGTGGTCATCGAGGGTCGCGTGGAGGTGATCGGCGCCGGCCGGCTCGCGTCGGCCGATTACCGCGGCGCGCTCGAGGTCGTGTCCCGCGACGACCTGGTGAAGCGCATCGGCGAGACGCCGTCCGATCACGAAATCGACGAGCAGGCAGCCCAACTCGACACCGCGGTCTCCGAGCTGGGCGGCTGAGGCCGGCTACGCCTCGATCTCGCCGGCGATCTTGCGTTCGATGCTCGCCCGGGTCGTCGCGGGCAGCACGATCAGACCGTCGAGCTCCTTCTGCGCGCGGGCATAGGCGGCCTTGCGCTCCTCGGAGGTCGCCCCGCCGTCTGAGGCCAGCCGGAGCAGGTTCTGGGCCCGTTCGATGCGCATCCGGTCCTCGGCCGAGAAGTCGCTGCGGCGCCGGCGAACCGCGTCGGCCTCGGCGACGTCGAACGCTGCGACGTACTCGTGCACGGCGTCGCGGTACTCGAGTTGCGCCCCGCGGTCGCCGAGGATGTCGTCGACGGATTCCGGCCGCAGCAGGTCCGCATGGCTCCTGGCCTTGTGGAATGCGATGGTCAGCGGAGCCCGCATGTCGGTCATGAGCGGGAAATCCAAAAGCTTGGCGACGTCGATCTCGTAGTCGAGCCAGCGGGCGTCGGTCTGCGCGTGGCGCTGCAGCACCTTGGTCATCTCACGCCGGTTCGCCGCCTCATCGGTACGGGCCCGCCCCGACGCCTCGGCGAGCGCCACTTTGGTCTGCTGCTTTATCCGGTAGCGCTCGAGCCGGCGTTGTGCACGACGCTCGTTGGCCGCCGCCACCGCCCGCACGCCGCCGCCGATCACGCCGCCCAGCGGGAATATCAGCCACCAGAAGTTTCCGGCGAAATGAAGCAGGGCTTCCACGTTTTCCAGCATGCCATTCGTAGGTGGCGCGGCGGCCGGACGAGTTCGCCGCTGTACCGCGGCTTCACAGGCCGATCCGCCGGTACCGCCGAAGCCTGACCTGCAGCCGTTCGTCGCCGGGAACCGAACGCAGCGAATGCAGTTCGTTCGCGATCACCGCCGACAACCGCTGCGTGAACTGCAGAGGTTCATCGGCGGCGTCGGGGTGTTCGGGCACGACGACGTCGACGATGCCGTCACGCAGCAGGTCGGCCGACCGAATGCCCTGCGCGGCAGCAAGTTCCGCGGCGTGGTCGAGATCCCGGAACACGATCGCGCTGGCGCCCTCGGGCGGTAGCGGGGCCAGCCAGCCGTGCAGTGCGGCCAGCACCCGGTCGGCCGGCACCATCGCCAGCGCCGGCCCGCCGCTGCCCTGACCCAACAGCACCGACACCGTCGGGGTGGCCAAGGTGACCAGTTCGGCCAGGCAGCGCGCGATCTCGCCCGCGAGCCCGCCCTGCTCGGCCTCGACGGTCAACGCCGGTCCGGCGGTGTCGATGACGAGCACCAGCGGCAGTTGCAGACCCTCGGCCAACGCCATGCCCCGCCGCGCCTCCAGCAGTGCCGCCGGCCCGACCATCCCGCCGACCACGCGCTGTTGGCCGAGCACCACCGCCGGCTGACCGCCGAACCGGGCCAGCGCGAGCAACGTCGTCGCCGCCTCACCCTGTCCCGTTCCCGACAGCAGCACCCGGTCGGTCGTACCGTGCCGCAGCAGGTATCCGACGCCGGGCCGGTCCGGCCGGCGCGACGCCTCCACCGAATCCCACGCCGGCACGTCCGGCGGGGACCGGAGCTCCGGCGCCGGCGGCGGCGGGTCGGGCGGGTCCGCGAGCACTTTCAACGCGCGGTTCAGCGTGGTGCGCACCGCGTCGAGCGGGACAACGCCGTCGATGACGCCGTGTCGGTGCAGGTTCTCGGCGGTCTGGATGCCCTCGGGAAACGGCTCGCCGTAGAGGTGCTCGTACACCCGCGGCCCCAGGAAACCGACCAGCGCGCCCGGTTCGGCGCCGGTCACATGCCCCAACGAACCCCAGGATGCGAACACGCCGCCGGTCGTGGGGTGCCGCAGATACACCAGGTACGGCAGATGGGCACGCTTGTGCAGTTCGACGGCCGCGGCGATCTTCACCATCTGCAAAAACGCGACCGTGCCCTCCTGCATGCGGGTGCCACCCGAACTGGGCGACGCCAGCAGCGGTAGCCGCTCCGCCGTCGCCCGCTGTACCGCCGCGGTGATCCGCTCGGCCGCCGCGACGCCGATGGAGCCGGCCAGGAAGTCGAACTCGCACAGCACCAGAGCAACCCGGCGACCGAACACCGTGCCTTCGCCGGTCACCACCGACTCGTCCAGCCCCGTCTTGGCGGCCGCGGCGGCGAGCGCCCGCTGGTAGTCCGCGCTGGCCTCGACGCCCAGCGGTGGGCCGTCCCAGCTCCGGTAAGACCCCGGGTCCAGCACGGCGTCGCGCACCTCGAGGGCACCGATCCGGCTCACCAGAGCAGCGTATATAGGCTGGCTGCATGATTGGTGTCACCCGCGACGGCCACGTGATGACCCTGGAGATGCAACGCGCCGAGCGACGCAACGCGCTGAACGTCGAACTGGTCGATGCCCTACGCGATGCGGTCGAGATGGCCGCGGCTGAAGACGTCCGCGCGATCGTGCTCACCGGTGCGGGCCATGTCTTCAGCGCAGGCGCCGACCTCTCCGACCCTTCGGGCGTCGCCGAGCAGTTACCCGACAAAGCCAAGGACCTGAACATCGCGATCGACAAGGCACCCGTGCCGGTGATCGGCGCGATCAACGGACCCGCGATCGGGGCCGGGGTCATCCTCTCGATGATCTGCGACCTGCGCGTCGTCGCACCCGATGCGTACTTCCAGTTTCCCGTCGCCAAATACGGCCTGGCGCTGGACAACTGGAGCATCCGGCGGCTGACCTCACTGGTGGGGGCCGGCCGGGCGCGAGGCATGTTGCTGGCTGCCGAGCGGCTCACCGCCGACGCTGCGCTGCAGACCGGGATGGCCAACCGCATCGGCACCCTCGCCGATGCCCAGGCCTGGGCCGCCGAGATCGCCGGGTTCGCGCCGCTGGCGCTGCAGCACGCCAAGCGGGTGCTCAACGACGACGGCGCCTACGAGGACCCGTGGCCCGAACACCAGGAACTGTTCGACAAAGCGTGGGCCAGCCAGGACGTCATCGAGGCGCAGGTCGCCCGCATCGAGAAGCGTCCACCGAGGTTCCAGGGCGCCTGATGATCCGCGGAGCGCTGCGCATCGGCTTCGGTACGGCCTCGCTGCTGGCCGGCGGTTGGGTGCTGCGGGCACTGCGTGGCGCGCCCGCCGCGCTGGGCGCCTCGCCCGCAGAGATCGAACCGGTCGCCCGGCGCTCCCCGAACTACCGCGACGGCGTGTTCATCAACCTCGAACCGGCGTCGATGATGAGCATCGACCAGGAGCAACAGCGACTGCTGGTGCGCGAGTTGGTCGGCTCCCGCGGTGCCACCAAGCCGGCCGGGCCCATTCCCGTCGTCACCCCCTCGCCGACCGACCCGGCGGCTGAGCAGTTGTCGACGTGCTGGTTCGGTCATTCCTCGGCGCTCGTCGAACTCGACGGCTACCGCGTGCTGGCCGACCCGGTGTGGAGTCGCCGGTGCTCACCCTCGCAGACCGTCGGACCCGAACGCATGCACGAGGTGCCCGTGCCGCTGGAGGCGCTGGCCGCCGTCGACGCCATCGTCATCAGCCACGACCACTACGACCACCTCGACATGGAGACGATCATCGGGCTGGCGCGAACCCAGCGCGCGCCGTTCGTGGTGCCGCTCGGCATCGGCGCGCACCTGCGCAAGTGGGGGATACCGGAGAGCCGGATCGTCGAACTCGACTGGAACGAAAGCCACACCATCGCCGACCTCACCTTGGTCTGCACCCCGGCGCGACATTTCTCCGGGCGCCTGTTCTCCCGTAACACCACGCTGTGGGCGTCGTGGGTGATCATCGGGCCCCGGCACCGCGCGTTCTTCGGCGGCGACACCGGCTACACCAAGAGTTTCGGTCAGATCGGGATGGACCACGGACCGTTCGACCTGACGCTGCTGCCGGTCGGCGCCTACCACCCGGCGTGGCCGGACATCCACATGAATCCCGAGGACGCGGTGCGGGCGCACCTCGACGTCGCCGAGGCGGACAACGGTCTGCTGGTGCCGATCCACTGGGCGACCTTCCGGCTCGCCCCGCACCCGTGGGCGGAACCGGTGGAGCGGCTGCTGCGGGCCGCGGACGCGGAGAACGTGCAGGTCGCGGTGCCGAAGCCGGGGCAGCGGGTGTATCGGGACGGGTCACCGCTCAACGACCCGTGGTGGCGGCTCTGACCGGTTACGGTTCACCTCATGAACGCACTGGCCAGGGCGGCCGTCGTGGGGCTGCTGCTCGTCGCGGGTTGCGCGGCGGAGCCGGCTGAACCAGGGCCACCCGCACCGTCGACTGCGCGGCCCGACGTCCCGCCCCCGTTGGTGCCCGCGATGCCGCTGCCGGAGAACGCGGTGGACAACGCCGTCGCGCAGCTCGACGGCATGGCCGAGGACCTGATGAAGAAATCGGGCATTCCCGGCATGGCCGTGGCCGTCGTGCACCGCGGGAAAACCGTGTACGCGAAGGGGTTCGGGGTCAAGGACGTCAAAGGCGCGGGCGGCGAGCAGAACCGAGTCGACGCCGACACCGTCTTCCAGCTCGCCTCGGTGTCCAAGTCGTTGACGGCGACGGTCGTCGCCCGCCAGGTCGGCGTGAACGCGATCAGCTGGGACACCCCGATCGTCTCCGAGCTGCCGTGGTTCGCGTTGTCGGATCGAGCGGTGACGCCGATGGTCAGTGTCGGGGACATGATGTCGCACCGCTCCGGGCTGCCCGACCACGCCGGCGACACGCTCGAGGACCTCGGCTTCGACCGCAGGCAGGTGCTCGAGCGGCTACGTCAGCTGCCGTTGGATCCGTTCCGGGTCTCCTACGCCTACACCAACTTCGGGTTCACCGCGGGCGCCGAGGCGGTCGCGGTGAACGCCAACAAGCCGTGGGAGCTGCTGGCCGACGAGGTGCTGTTCGATCCGCTCGGGATGGCGGCGACGAGCTACCGGTTCACCGACTACGAGGCCAGCGCAAACCGCGCCGTCGGCCACATCCACGTCGACGATCGCTACGAACCGTCCTACGTGCGCGACGCCGACGCGGAAGCGCCTGCGGGCGGGGCGAGTTCGTCGGTCAACGACATGACCCGCTGGCTGGCGATGATGTTGGCCGACGGTAACCACCAGGGTAAGCAGATCGTCGACGCGAAAGCGCTGCTGGCCGCGCTCACCCCGCAGGTCGTGTCCAGCCGGGCGACCGAACCCGCGATGCGATCGGGTTTCTACGGTTTCGGCTTCAACGTCGGAGCCACCTCGGCGGCCCGCATGGAGATCAGCCACTCCGGCGCGTTCGAACTCGGCGCCGGAACGAATTTCCTCATCCTGCCGTCGGCCGACGTCGCGATCGTCGCGCTCACCAACGCCACGCCCTCGGGCGTGCCCGAATCGCTGACCGCGCAGTTCGCCGACCTCGTGCAGTTCGGCGAGGTGCGCGAGGACTGGTACGGGCTGTACAGCGGCGTCTTCGCCGAGATGGAGAAGCCCGTCGGTTCGCTGGTCGGCAAGCAACCGCCCGCGAATCCCGCACCGGCGGCGCCGCTCCCGTCGTACATCGGCGCGTACGTCAATGGCTACTGGGGACCGGCGAGGGTTGCCGAGAAGGACGGCAAGCTGCGGTTGGCGCTCGGTTCGAAGCTCGATGTGCCGCTGACGCACTGGAGTGGTAACACGTTCACGTTCGAGTTCGTCAGCGAGAATGCGCCTCCCGGAACGGTTTCCACGGCGGTGTTCGACGGGAACAAGCTCGTGCTGGAGTATTTCGACACGTTCAAGAAGGGGACGTTCGTCAGGTGACAACCACCCCCGAGATGCAGGCCGCCGGGCTGACCGACTCTGAAGTCGCCCAACGCGTCGCCGACGGCAAGACCAACGATGTGCCGACGCGGGCCGCGCGCAGCGTTTCCGACATCGTGCGGGCCAACGTGTTCACCCGCATCAACGCGATCCTCGGCGTCCTGTTGCTCATCGTGCTGTCGACAGGATCGGTGATCAACGGCGCGTTTGGGTTGCTGATCATCGCCAACAGCGCGATCGGCATCATCCAGGAGGTGCGGGCCAAGCAGACCCTGGACAAACTTGCGATCGTCGGGCAGGCAAAACCGTTGGTGCGCAGGCAGTCCGGCACCAGGGCGGTGTCACCCGCTGAGGTGGTGCTCGACGACATCATCGAACTCGGCCCCGGCGACCAGATCGTCGTCGACGGCGAGATCGTCGAGGAGGCCAACCTCGAGGTCGACGAGTCACTGCTCACCGGGGAAGCCGACCCGATCGCGAAAGATCCCGGCGATACGGTGATGTCGGGCAGTTTCGTCGTCGCCGGAAGCGGTGCCTACCGCGCCACCAAGGTCGGCCGGGAAGCGTACGCGGCCAAGCTCGCCGAAGAGGCCAGCAGGTTCACCTTGGTGAACTCCGAACTGCGCAGCGGGATCAACAAGATCCTGCAGTTCATCACCTACCTGCTGATCCCGGCCGGGCTGCTGATCATCTACACCCAGTTGTTCACCACCGATGCGGATTGGCGCGAGTCGGTGCTGCGGATGGTGGGCGCGCTGGTGCCGATGGTCCCCGAGGGCCTGGTGCTGATGACGTCGCTCGCGTTCGCCGTCGGGGTGATCCGGCTGGGCCGTAGGCAGTGTCTGGTCAACGAACTACCCGCGATAGAAGGCCTGGCCCGCGTCGACGTGGTCTGCGCCGACAAGACCGGCACGCTGACCGAGAACGGTATGCGGGTCGCGGATCTGCGACGGCTCGACGAGATCGACGTCGGCAACATCCTGGCCCAGCTCGCCGCCGACGACCCACGGCCGAACGCGAGCATGCAGGCCATCGGCGAGGCGTACAGGATGCCGCCGGGCTGGACCGCGACCGCCGTCGCGCCGTTCAAGTCGGCCACCAAGTGGAGCGGCGCCTCGTACGGCGAGCACGGCAACTGGGTGATCGGCGCTCCCGACGTGCTGCTCGCGCCCGGGTCGCCGGTCGCCGAACAGGCCGAGCAGATCGGCGCCGCAGGTCTGCGTGTGCTGCTGCTGGGCGCCGGCGACTTGCCGGTCGACCACCCGGACGCACCCGGCCGGGTCACGCCGGCCGCGCTGGTGGTATTGGAGCAGCGCATCCGTCCCGATGCGCACGACACGCTGGAATACTTTGCCTCGCAGAAGGTCTCGATCAAAGTCATCTCCGGCGACAACGCCGTCTCGGTCGGGGCGGTGGCCGGGTCGCTCGGCTTGCACGGCGAGACGATGGACGCCCGTCGGTTGCCCGATGCACCCGACGCCCTGGCCGACACCCTGGAGGAGTACACCACGTTCGGCCGGGTCCGCCCCGACCAGAAGCGGGCCATGGTGCATGCCCTGCAGTCACGCGGGCACACGGTCGCGATGACCGGCGACGGGGTCAACGACGTGCTCGCGCTGAAGGACGCCGACATCGGCGTCGCGATGGGCTCGGGCAGCTCGGCGTCGCGCGCGGTGGCGCAAATCGTGTTGCTGGACAATAAGTTCGCCACTCTGCCGTACGTGGTCGGGGAGGGCCGGCGGGTGATCGGCAACATCGAACGCGTCTCGAACCTGTTCCTCACCAAGACGGTGTACTCGGTGCTGCTGGCGGTCTTCGTGGGAATTGGCGGCTTGTCTTCCAAGTTCTTCGACACCGACCCGCTGCTGTTTCCGTTCCAGCCGATCCACGTCACGATCGCGGCATGGTTCACGATCGGCATCCCGGCGTTCATCCTGTCGCTGGCGCCGAACAACGAGCGCGCACACCCGGGGTTCGTGCGCCGGGTGATGACGGCGGCGCTGCCGTCGGGGCTGGTGGTCGGAGTCGCGACGTTCACCTCCTACCTGGTCGCGTACCAGGGGCGCGAGGCCACGCCGGTGGAGCAGACTCAGGCGTCGACCGCGGCGCTGATCACGCTGCTGGTCGCTGCGATCTGGGTGCTCGCCGTGGTGGCGCGGCCCTACCAGTGGTGGCGGGTCGCGCTGGTCGCGGTATCGGGTCTGGCCTACGTGGTGATCTTCTCGATCCCGATGGCGCAAGAGGTGTTCATGCTGGACATCTCGAACGTCAAGACGACATCGATCGCGTTGGGTATCGGCGTGGTGGCTGCGGCCGCTGTCGAGGCGATCTGGTGGGCGCAGGGGGCGGTGCTGGGAGAGCGTCGGCGGCTGTGGCGCTCGGAGTAGGCGGCCAGCGTAGGGTGGCCCCATGGCATTCCTCGACAAGGTGAAGAATCTGCTGGCCAAGAACGCCGACAAGGTGGACACCGCGATCGAAAAGGCCGGTGACATGGTCGACAAGAAGACCCAGGGCAAATACGCGCAGCACGTCGACAAGGCGCAGGACGCGGCCCGCAACTACGTCAACAAGGACAACCCCCCTGCACCGGGCACTCCGCAGCCGCCGCAGAACGCACCGCAGCCGCCGCAGCAGCAACCGCCGGCGGCTCCGCCCACCCCGTAGCCGATGGCCAAGCTTTCCGTCTCCGTCGACGTCCCATTGCCGCCGGAGCAGGCATGGGCGTGCGCATCCGACCTCGCGCGCTACAAGGAGTGGCTCAGCATCCACCGGGTGTGGCGCAGCAAGCTGCCCGAGACCCTGGAGAAGGGCACCACGCTGGAGTCCATCGTCGAGGTCAAGGGCATGCCCAACCGGATCAAGTGGACCATCGTCCACTACCGGCCGCCCGAAGCCATGACGCTCAACGGCGACGGCGTGGGCGGCGTCAAGGTCAAGCTGCTGGGCAAGGTCAAACCGTCCGGCGACGGTTCCACGGTCACGTTCGACGTCCACCTCGGCGGGCCCGCGCTGTTCGGCCCGATCGGCATGGTGGTCGCCGGTGCGCTCAAGGGTGACATCCGCGAGTCGCTGAACAAGTTCAAGTCGGTGTTCGCCCCGGCTCAATAGCTCCCATACCAAGTGGACCCACCCGTTCGGCGTACACGTGGTGGTCCCTACCGGGCACCGCACGATCTCGCCCGGCGTCGAGCAGAATCTGGGGTGCTTGTACGCACGCACAGGGCCGGGGGTGCTGGTCTGCGAAATGGTCCTAGCGCCGAGATTGCATTCAGGGTTGTGCTGATCTGAGAAAACGACCACAGCCGTGTGTGCAATCTCGAGCATAGGAAGCCGAAAACGAACCACACCGAACTCGCGAACCTCGAACTCTCACTGACGACAACGACTCAGGACACTAGGAACTCAACCGGTCTCGCAGGTCGCGCTTGAGCACCTTGCCGTAGCTGTTCTTCGGCAGCTCGTCGATGAACTCGTAGCGCTTCGGGCGTTTGAACCGGGCGATCCGCTCGAGAAGGTGCGCATCGAGTTCGTCGGCCGACACGTCTCCGACGATGAACGCCACGACGACCTCGCCCCACTCCTCGTCGGGCGCGCCGACCACGCCGGCCTCGACGACGCCCGGATGCTCGAGCAGCACTTCCTCCACCTCGCGGGGATAGATGTTGCTGCCGCCGCTGATCACCACGTCCTTCGACCGGTCACGCAGCGTGAGGAAGCCCAGGTCGTCGAACGATCCCATGTCGCCGGTGCGCAGCCAGCCGTCCTGCAGCGTGGCTGCCGTCGCCGCCGGGTTGTTCCAATAGCCGGACATGACAACGTCACCGCGACAAACGATTTCGCCGATTTCACCGGCCGCGGCCGGTGTTCCGTCGGTCCGCAGCACCGCGACATCCACGCCGGAGCGCGCGTACCCGACGGATCCGAGCACCGCATCGTCGGCCCACCCTTCACCGGCGAGGTGATCGGCGCGGCGCAGGCCGGTGATCGTCATCGGCGCTTCGCCTTGGCCGTACAGCTGAACGAAAATGGGCCCGAACGCCGCCATCGCCTTCTTCAGGCTCTCGACGTACATCGGGCCGCCGCCGTAGACGATCGTTCGCAGGTTCCGTGGACAGGCCCGCCCGGTCTGCACCAGGCGCTGCACCATGGTCGGCGCCAGGAACGCGCTGCAGCCGGGATGGTGTTCGCACAGGTCGAGGAACTCGTCCGGCTCGAACAGCCCCGATTCCGGTATCACCTGGCGGGCCGCGCGCAACACATACGGCGGGATGTACAGCCCCGAACCGTGCGACATCGGCGCACCGTGCACCAGGGCGCAGTTCTCGTCGGGCGAGTCGAAGTCAGCCAGATGCGACACCGTCATCGCCATCAGGCTGCGGTGCGACAGCATCGCGCCCTTGGACTTACCGGTGGTCCCGCTGGTGTAGAACAACCACGCCAGCAACTCCGGGTCGGTGGAGCGCGGCGGCGTCAACGGGACTGCGGTGAAACGCCTTTCATAGCTGTCGGTGCCGATGATTTCGATCGGCACGCCGGTTTCAGGTGCGAGCACCGAGGCGATCTTCGGTGACGCGAACACCTGCGTCGCGCCGGAATCCTCCAGGATCTGCACCATCTCGCGCGGATGCAGCTTGTAGTTGATGGGCACGTAGACGCATTCGGCCGCCCACACCCCGAACATCAGCTCGATGATCTCCGGGCGGTTCTCGCTCGCGACGGCTACGCGGGTGCCGGGTGCGTCGAGCGAGGCGGCCACGCATAGTGACCGTTCCCGCAGCTGAGCCCACGTCCGAAGTTGCCGCTCACCGTGATACACCGCACCGCGCTCGCCGAAGCGGCTCGCCGCCTGGTCGAGCAGCGAGAACAGGTTCAACTCTTCACCCATTCCGAGTTGAGGGCGAAGTCCGACAGGTATTTGGTCGACGTCCAGCCGCCGTCCACGACGATCTCCTGTCCGTTGATGAAGCTCGCACCCTCCGAACACAGGAACGCCACCGTGCTCGCGATGTCGTTGACCTCGCCCAGCCTCGGATACGGTGTCATCTCGGTGTTGATCTTGCGGAACCGCGAATCCTCCAGACGCGTCGCGACCATCGGCGTCAGGGTCACCCCAGGTGCGACGGCATTGCACCGGATGCCTTGGGGCCCATACTGACACGCGATATGTCTGGTCAGTGATGTCAGCCCGCCCTTGGCGGCCGAGTACGCGCCACCCCGCAGACCGCCCACGACCGAGAAGGTGGAGGTGATGTTGATGATCGCCGAGCCGGGCTCCATGTGGCCGACCACCTCGCGTGCCAACCGGAACGGCGCCCGCAGCATCAAATCCAGGAAGTAGTCGAGCGATTCGTCGTCGGTCTCGTGCAGCGGTTTCGGGCTGCCGACGCCGGCGTTGTTGATCAGGAAGTCGATGCGGCCCCACCGGTCCAGCGCGGTCTGCACGATGCGGTGCGGCGCGTCGTTGGCGGTGAGATCGACCGCGACGGTGGCGACGCGGTCGCGATCGCCGATCGCCTTCTCCAGTCCGGACAGCCGATCCTCGTCGCGTCCGGTGCCCACGATCACCATTCCGGTCTCGGCCAACTTGGTCGCGCAACCGAAGCCGATACCGCTGCTGGCCCCCGTCACGATCGCTACCTGAACCATTTCGCTCCTCGTGTCCGCGGTCATGTCAGGGCCGCTCGAATCTGGTGCTTCAACACTTTCCCGGCGTCGTTCTTCGGCAATGCGTCCCAGATGACGACCTGCTCGGGCGCTTTGAATCGCGCGACGCCGTGGTCCTCCAACAGCGCCCGCATACCCGCCACATCGGGAGGCGCCTGACCGGCTGCGACGACGACGGCGCAGGCCCGCTCACCGGTGCGGTCATCGGGCACCCCGACGATCGCGATCTCCGCGATACCCGGGTGGCCGATGAGGATGTCCTCGACCTCCTTGGGTGAGATGTTCTCCCCGTTGCGGATGATGATGTCCTTGGCGCGGCCGGTGACGACGAGATATCCGTCGTCTACCCAACAGCCGAGATCGCCTGTGCGGAAATAGCCTTCGTCGTCGAAGGCGGCCGTCTCGTCCTCCAGGTGCAAATAGCCGACGAGCATCTGCGGGCCACGCGCGCGGATCTCGCCGTCGACCAGCCTGACGTCCGCGATACCCGGCTTGCCGTCGGTGTCGGCGGCATGGTCGGCGTCTTCCAGCGAGCCGACCGTGGTCACCGGAACCTCGGTCGAACCGTAGACGCGCGACACCGCCGCCGTCTCGAAATATCCAGTGGCCGTGCGGATCAGCGACGGGGGCACCGACGCGCCCCCGCAGATGAACACCTTGAGGTCGGGAAACCGGGTGTCGGCGCGCTGCGCCGCCGAGAGCAACCCGTCGAGAAACGGGGTGGCCCCGGCCATGTGGGTGACGCGCTCGGCGAGCATCAACCCGACGGCGGCATCCGGATCCCAGCGTTCCATCAGCACGGCGGTGCTGCCCAGTAGCAGCGGGCACTCGAACGCGTATATCGATCCGCCGATGTGCGCGATCGGTGACGGCACCAGAAACGTGTCGCCGTCCACGACGTGCCAGTGTTCGCCGATCTGACGGATCAGCGCATGAATTGAGTTGTGGGAGTGCAGCACGCCTTTCGGGCGGCCGGTGGTGCCGGAGGTGTAGAGGATCATCCGCACCGTGTCGGCGTTCAACACCGGCAGCACGGCAGCGCCCGGGCCGCCGGACAGCGATCCGTACGAGGTGTGACGGCCTGCGTCGCCGCGCACGACGATCACCTCGGGCGGCGCGGCCATCGCGGCGGTGACCCGGTCGAGCATCGCGACATAGTCGTGCTTGTTGAACGTCGCCGGCACGAAGATCGCCCGGCAGTCGGCGTCGCTCAGGATGAACGACAGTTCTCGGTCGCGCAGCGAGGGCAGGATCGGGTTGACCACCATCCCGGCCAGCGTGGCACCGAGATAGACGACGGCCGCTTCGTGCCAGTTCGGCAACATGAACGACACCACGCTGCCCGCGGGCATCCGGGACATCAGCGCCTGTGCCAGCGCGGCGGCCTGATCGTGAAGTTGCCTGCAGGTGAGCCGGATGTCGCCGTCCACCAACACGGTTCGGTCCGGCGTCGACACGGCGGCGTCGCGCAACGAGTCGGCCAGCGTGTCGTGCACCCACAGCCCGCGCCGGTACGCATCGGCGGTGCGGTGCTCGTCGACCCTCACGGTTGCCGCCTAGCCCTTGATTCGGCGCATCGTCATCGAGTGGCGGTACCGCGACGACGGGTGAGTGTTGAGGGTGACCTGCGCGACCTCGCCGTCGGAGGTCTTGTACGTCCTGCGCATCTCCAGCGCGGCACTGCCCGCGTCGACCTTGAGCGCGTCGGCCAGTTCCGGCGTGACCGTCACCGCCGCCATCTCCTGGTGCACCTCGACGATGCTGACCCCGAACAGATCCTCGATCAGCGGGAAGATCGGGCCGGAATGTCGTTGCAGCAGGCGCCCGACCGCGGCGAACGCGCGGTTGATGTAGTACTCCGTCGTGCAGACCGGTGCGTCGCTGCCCTCGGCCTGCCGGCAGCCCCGCACCGCGAGCCACTGCGAACCGGCCTGCAGGCCGGTGCGGGCGGCCAGTTCATCGTCGATGGTGACCATCGCGTTGGACTCGATCGTGAGCTGCGCGCCCGCCGCGAACGCCAGCAGATCGTTGATCGAAACCACGTCTTGCGCATACGAATTGGTCGCCGGACGGGGGACCACCAGCGTTCCCGCGCGGGGCCGCGACGCGACGAGGTTGTCCTCGCGCAATCGTCGCAGCGCTTCGCGGACGGTGTACCGGCTGACGGCGAACCGCTCGCACAACTGCTGTTCGGTGGGCAACTGTGAGCCCACCGGGTAGATGCCGTCGACGATCTCCTTGCGCAACGTGCGTGCGACCTGAAGATAGCGATGGTCAGTGGGGGCGGTCATGTCCGTCGCAGCGCGAGCACGCTGCCCTCGCCGTCGGCCGACACGTAGAGTGTGCCGTCACCTCCGACGGTGATCCCCGCGAACGGCCCCTGCGGTCCGGAGAACGGCGGCATTCCCTTGAGCGGCTTGGGCTCCACCCCCGGAGGCGGGCCGACCGGTAGACCCGAGGCGATCGTCGTGCGCGCGTCGGTGTTCAAGTCGACCGCGACGACCTCCTTGGCGCCGGCGTCGACGATGTAGAGCACGCCGTCGGCGACCGCGATGCCCTGCGGCCGCTGCAAGCCGTCCACCACCGTCTCGACGGCACCGGAAACCGATACCACGCGGCCCGCGCCCGACTCCGCGACCAGCGGACGGCCCGCCGGGTCGAACACGACACCAACCGGGTCCTTCAATCCCGAGGCCAACACTTCGGTGCTGCCCGAACGCAGCGCGTGGACACGGCCGGTGCCGAGTTCGGCGAACACGATGGTGCCGTCAGCCCCGAGCGCCACACCGTAGAGCTGGTCGAAACCATCTGCCAGGTAATCGGTTTCGCCGTCAGCGGGGCGGTACCGCGCAATCTGACCGCCCGACGTGGCGACGACGAACACACCCGCACCGGCGGGAGCCAGCCCGCGGAGGAAGCCGGGATAGCCGGGGGAGAACAGCATCCCGACCGTCTGCAGCGACCCGTCGGCGTCGACGCGGTAGAAGTAGGTGCCGTCGGCGACGTAGAGGTTGCCGTCGCTCACCGCGAGGTCCAGCGGCCAGTTCAGGCCGCCGGCAAGCAGCGTGCGGGTTTCACCGCCGCCGAGGACCTCGGTGATCTCACCGGTGAAGTTGGAGACGAAGAGCCGATCGCCGACGAAGGTCAGGTTGTCGAGTCCCGGGTTCAGTTGTGCGAGCGTGGTTTTCTCGCCGCTGCGCGGATCGATGCGCAGCACCTCACCGCTGGCCACCTGCGTGGAGATGATATGGCCCTGGGAGTCGAACTTCAGCGCGTCGGGGACACCGAGGTCGGCCGCCACCCGCTGCGGCGAACCGCCCGCGGGATCGATGCGCCAGATCTCGTTGGCCGTCATCAACGGGTAGTACAGCAACCCGTCGGGGCCGACCTCCATCGCGTTCGGCGACGGCAGGTTCTCCAGCAGGATGCGTTCGGCGCCGGTGCTGCGGTCGAGTTCCATCAGGCGACCGCCCTCGCGGCACTCGTTGACGAACAGCCGGTCCTGATGCACGGTGATCCCGTTGGCGCACGGCAGATCGTCGCGCAGCACCCGGGTGCGGCCGCCGGTGTCGCGGATGCTGACCCGCCCGTCCATCACCTCGGTCGCATACAGGTTGCCGGCGGAGTCGAATGCGACGTCGTCCGGCGCGACGATGTCACCGCCCTTGGCGCTGACCGTGTCGAGGGCATCGGTGCCCAATTCAAGTGCGCTGATCTGGCTGCCCGTCACCTGGGCGATGTAGACGCGTCCATCCGGACCCGTGCGCAGCCCGTTCGCGCCGAACAGCCGGCTGGGAGCGGTCACGCGTTCGATCCGCCAGCCCTCGGCAGCGGCCGGCGCTGGGCCGGGCGAGTAACGGGTGGCCTGCTGTGAGCTCGTCGCGGATGGTGTCATGATCTCGCACGCTAGCAAGCTCTACTAGTCCAGACAATAGGCGAGATAAAGTGCTCAACGACCCTTGACGAGCTGATTCGCGCTGGGGAATAGTGTTCTGCAACATGGAGAGCACCATTTATTGTCCGGACAAATAGCATGGGCGACCTTCTGAGGCTGGACGGGCGCATCGTCGTGGTCTCGGGCGCGGGCGGCGGCGGCATCGGCACCACCGTGACCCGGATGGCGGCCGAGGCCGGTGCGACGGTTGTCGCCGTGAGCAGGTCGAAGGAAAACCTCGACGAACACGTCGCACCGCTGGCCGCACACGGTCTTCCGGTCGTGCCCGTGGCCGCCGACGCGTCGACCGACGACGGCATCGCGACCGTCATCGACCACGTCCGTCGCGCCGACGGCGACCTCTACGGGTTGGTGAACATCGCGGGCGGGGCCGCACCGACGACCTGGATGCCCTCGACGCGCGTGACGCGTGATGACTGGCGCGCGCTGTTCGCCGCGAACCTCGAGACCGCGTTCTTCATGAGCCAGGCGGTGAGTCGGGAACTGCGCAGCCTCGGCCTCAAGGGGTCGATCGTCTCGGTTTCTTCGATCAGCGGAATGAACACCGCGCCGTTCCACATCGCCTACGGAACGGCCAAGGCCGCGATCGTCGCCATGACCCGCACCATGGCCGTCGAGCTCGCGCCCGACAACATCCGCATCAACGCCGTCGCGCCCGGCGTGACCGAAACCGCCGCGTCGGCCACCTACGTCGACGAGGACCCCGAACGCGACCGCCGGGCGATCGCGATGGGCAGGCGCGGCCGGCCCGAGGAACAGGCGGGCGCGATCCTGTTCCTGCTGTCCGATCTGTCCAGCTACATCACCGGTCAGACGCTGCTCGTCGACGGCGGCCTGAACCTGAAGTGGACGCATCTCGGCGCCGACAACACCTCGCTGTTCCTCAAGGACGAATCGTTTCGCGGCGCGATCAAGGAGTTCTGATGACCGACATCGAAATCACCGCAGCAGAAGAGCTTTCGGAACCCATGACCATCAGCGTGGACGCCTACGTCTCGGAGGATTACGCCCGCGCGGAGCGCGACAAGCTGTGGCGCAAGGTGTGGCAGCAGGTCGGCCGTGTCGAGGAGATCCCCGAGGTCGGTAGCTACCTCACCTACGACATCCTCGACGACTCGATCATCATCGTACGAACGGGCGCGCACACCTTTGCGGCCCATCACAACGTCTGTATGCACCGGGGCCGCCGTCTGGTCGACACTCCCGACGGCGCGAAGAACGCTGTCGGACGGGCGCGCAAGTCGTTCGTGTGCGGATTCCACGGCTGGACATACGGTCTCGACGGGGCGTGCACCCACATTCGCGAGCAGGACGACTGGAAGGGCGCGCTGACGCCGGACAACACCCATCTCGTCCCCGTCCAGGTCGACACCTGGGGCGGATGGCTGTTCATCAACATGGACCCCGACTGTGAACCGTTGGCGGACTTCCTCTTCCCGGCCGCGAAGATCCTCGACCCGTTCGGCCTGGAGAACATGCGCTACAAGTGGCGCAAGTGGCTGTATTTCGACTGCAACTGGAAAGTCGCGATGGAGGCCTT
Organism: Mycobacterium sp. IS-3022; assembly: GCF_001500065.1. Classification (GTDB taxonomy): domain Bacteria; phylum Actinomycetota; class Actinomycetes; order Mycobacteriales; family Mycobacteriaceae; genus Mycobacterium. The sequence continues at coordinate 31,442 of NZ_LQIN01000009.1, read as the reverse complement.
CAACGAGACCTACCACGTCTTCACCACGCATCCGGAGTTCAACAAGTTCGGCGAGTTCAAGGGTTGGGCCAAGGCGCAGGGCAAGCACAGCAACATCGGCTACGACGCACCCAAGGGCCTGGACGAGACCAAGTCCAAGATCCGCCTCGGCACCGGCGACCCGCGTATCTCCACCGCCGAGATGCAGGTCTACACAATGGAAGAGACCAACGCCACCACCACCCAGACATTGGTGAACGCGGCGAAGCGACTGGTCGACGAACTGCCCGAGGGCACGCCCGCCGACGAGGTGCTGCAGCACTGGCTGGCCTCCGCGCGGCGCGACGACGAGGCCCGCGGCGTCATCTGGCCGACCATTCCGCCCGACATCCTCGGCCAGAGTGGTACCGCATGGCAGATCTTCCCGAACTTCCAGGTCGGCCAGGGGTTGACCAGCGCACTGTGCTACAGCGCCCGGCCGCACCCGAGCTATGACCCGAACAAGTGCATCTTCGAGGTCGCCACCTACGAGCTGTACCCGAAAGGCCAAGAGCCGCAGACGGAGTGGCAGTACACCCCGAAGGACAGCCCCAACTGGCTGTCGGTGCTACCCCAGGACTTCTCGAACATGGCCGCGGTGCAGCAGGGCATGAAATCGCTCGGCTTCGGTGGCACCAAACCCAACCCCTACCGCGAGCGCAGCACCGTGAACCTTCACTACCAACTGTCCAAGTACATGGGCACCGGCGAACCGAGAGAGCTCTAGACAATGACAATGTTCGACACCTGCGGCCCCACGCAGACGCCCGACGACATCGACATCGACGCGCTGCGGGAGAAGTACGCCCAAGAGCGGGCCAAACGGCTTCGGCCGGAGGGCTCCAAGCAGTACGTCGAGTTGTCCGACGACTTCGCCGGCTACTACGAGGTGGATCCGTACACACCCGTCGCGCCGCGCGATCCGATCACCGAGGACATCGATGTCGCGGTGCTCGGCGGCGGCTTCGGCGGACTGCTGTCGGCGGCGCACCTGAAGAAGGCCGGTGTCGAGGACGTCCGCATCATCGAGCTGGGCGGCGACTTCGGTGGCGTCTGGTACTGGAACCGCTATCCGGGAATCCAGTGCGACAACGAGTCCTACTGCTACATCCCGCTTCTGGAAGAGCTCGACTACATCCCGAGCAAGAAGTTCGCCGACGGCCCCGAGATCTACGAGCACTGCCGGCGCATCGGCAAGCACTTCGGCCTCTACGACTCGGCGATCTTCTCCACCCAGGTGCGCGAAATGCGCTGGGACGAGCACGTCAAGCGCTGGCGGATCGCCACCAACCGCGGCGACGACATCCGGGCCCGCTTCGTCGTGCTGGCGTCGGGACCGTTTCACCGGCCCAAGCTGCCCGGTATTCCGGGCATGAAGGACTTCAAAGGGCACAGCTTCCACTCGTCGCGGTGGGATTACGAGTACACCGGCGGCGACTACACCGGCGGCATGGACAAGCTCGCCGACAAACGCGTCGCGATCATCGGCACCGGCGCCACCAGCATTCAGGTGGTGCCGTTCCTGGCCCGAGATGCGCAGCACCTGTACGTGTTCCAGCGCACGCCATCGACGGTGGATGCACGCAACAACGCGCCGACCGACCCCGAGTGGGTCAAGTCGCTGCAGCCCGGCTGGCAGAAGGAGCGGCAGCGAAACTTCCACTCGTGGACGTTCGAGGGGATGGCGCTCGGCCAGCCGGACCTGGTGTGCGACTTCTGGACCGAGCTCGGCCGCAACACCGCCGCCCGCGTCCTGTCGCTCGAAGACCCCGCCTCGATGACGCCGGAACAGTTCATGGCGATCCGCGAGGAAGAGGACTACAAGATCATGGAGCGGCTGCGCCGCCGGATCGCCGAAATCGTCGACGATGACGACACCGCCGAGGCGCTGAAGCCCTACTACCGCTTCCTGTGCAAGCGGCCGCTGTCCAACGACGACTATCTGCCGACATTCAACCGGCCCAACGTCACGCTGGTCGATGTCTCCGATTCCAAAGGCGTCGAACGGATTACCGAGAAGGGCCTGATCGCCAACGGTCAGGAGTACGAGGTCGACTGCATCATCTACGCCAGCGGTTTCGAGATCACCACCGAGATCAGCAGGCGCTACTCGATCGATGCGATCGAAGGGCGTGAAGGCGCCTCGCTGTACGACTACTGGCGCGACGGCTACAAGACGCTTCACGGCATGACGAGCCGCGGCTTTCCCAACCAGTTCTTCACCGGGTTCACCCAGGTCGGCATCTCGGCCAACATCGCGGCCAACTACGAACTGCAGGGCGAACACATCGCCTACATCATCGCCGAGGCGTTCAAGCGTGGCGCGACGGTCGTGGAGCCGACGCCCGAAGCGCAGGACGACTGGTGCAAGACCATCCGCGAATCCGCCGTCGACAACTCGGCCTTCGACGCGTCCTGCACTCCCGGCTACTACAACAACGAAGGCGGTGGTCCAGGATCTGAGCAGGGCGAGGGCATCCGCTCGCATCTCGGCGAGCCCTACGGCCCCGGTTTCTACGCGTTCGGCGATCTGCTCAAGGAGTGGCGTGACAAAGGCGATCTCGATGGGTTGGAGTTGACGAAGTGACCCCTTCCACGCGTCGAGCGCACGGTTGTTGCACACTTTTCGGCGATTTCTGTACAAGAAGCGTGCACTCGGCGCATGGCTGAGCTGAGATTCGACGGCCGCGTTGCGGTCGTGACGGGCGGCGGCAGGGGACTGGGCCGCGAGTACGCGATGCTGTTGGCGGCGCGCGGCGCCAAGGTCGTTGTCAACGATCCGGGGAGCAGCCTTGCCGGTGACGGGTCCGACGCCACGCCCGCCGCCGACGTTGTCGCCGAGATCACCGCTGCCGGTGGAGAAGCCGTCGTCAGCACCGACTCGGTGGCCACTCCGGCGGGCGGCAAGGCGATCATCGACACCGCCATCGAGCATTACGGGCGCATCGACATCCTGGTCCACAACGCCGGCATCGTCCGGCGCGCCCCGCTGGCGGAGATGACCTATGACGACTTCGAGGCCGTGCTCGACGTCCATCTGCGCGGGGCGTTCCACGTTGTGCGCGCCGCGTTTCCGGCGATGTGCGACGCCGGCTACGGCCGCATCGTGCTGACCTCCTCGATCGGCGGCCTGTACGGCAACCACGACGTCGCGAACTATGCGGTCGCCAAGGCGGGCGTGCTCGGGCTGTCCAACGTCGCGGCCATGGAAGGCGCCGCGCACGGCGTCAAGAGCAACGTGATCGTGCCCGCCGCGGTCACCAGGATGGCCGAGGGCATCGACACCTCGGCGTATCCGCCGATGGGTGCCGACCTGGTGGCCCCCGCGGTGGGCTGGCTGGCGCACGAAACCTGTTCGATCACTGGCGAAATGCTGATCGCGCTGGCGGGCCGGATCGCGCGCGCCGCGGTGGTGGAGAGCCCGGGCGTGTACCGGCCGTCGTGGTCGATCGAGGACGTGGGTGAACACATCGCCGCCATCCGGGACATGTCCGAGCCCGTCGTGTTCCCCGTCGTGCCCGACGGCCACAACGAGCACATCGGGTACAGCTTCGCGATGGCCCAGCGGGGAGCGATCCATGCCTAGCGGACCGCTGGCCGGCGTGCGCGTCGTCGACCTCACCGCGATGGTGATGGGTCCGTACTGCACGCAGATCATGGCCGACATGGGCGCAGACGTCATCAAAGTCGAACCGCCACAGGGGGACAACACCCGCTTCATCTCGGTGGGACCCGCAGCAGGAATGAGCGGGGTGTTCGTCAACGTCAACCGCGGCAAGCGCAGCGTCGTGCTGGATCTGCAGACCGAGAGTGGCAAGGCTGCGATGCGCGCGCTGATCGAACAGGCCGACGTGTTCATCCACTCGATGCGCGCCAAGGCGATCGCCAAGCTGGGCTTCGGCTACGACGAGGTCGCGGCGATCAGCCCCGCGATCATCTACACGAACTGCTACGGCTACGGCCGCCGCGGACCCGACCGCGACCGGCCCGCCTACGACGACACCATCCAGGCCGAAGCCGGATTGCCCGCCGTGCAACAGCAATTGACGGGTGAGGCCGATTACGTCGGCACGATCCTGGCCGACAAGGTGGCCGGGCTGACCGCCCTGTACGCGACGACGATGGCGCTGTTCCATCGCGAGCGCACCGGAGAGGGGCAGGAGGTCGAGGTCGCGATGTTCGAGACGATGGCATCCTTCATGCTGGTCGAGCATGCCAACGGCGCCATGTTCGACCCCCCGCTCGGGCCCGCGGTGTACCCCCGCACGGTGGCGCCCAATCGCAGGCCGTACCGCACCAGCGACGGTTACATCGCCGCGCTGATCTACAACGACAAACACTGGAAAGCGTTCGTCGACGCGGTGCGGCCCGCGTGGAACAACGACACCTACGCCACGCTCGAACGACGAGCCCACAACATCGACGTGGTCTACGGGCTGCTGGCCGAGACCATGAAGGAACGCACGACGGCCGAATGGCTGGCCCTGTTCCGTGAACTCGAGATTCCCGCGGCACCGCTGAACACGCCGGACGCGCTGTTCGACAACGCCCACCTCAACGCGGTCGGGCTGTTCGAGACCGTCGAGACCCCGCAGGGGCCCGTGCGGTTCCCCGGCGTGCCGACCTGGTTCTCCCGGACGCCGGGCAAGGTCGCCGGACCGGCCCCGGCGTTGGGCGCCGACACCGAAGCCGTGCTCGACGAGCTCGGCCTCAACGCACCAGTGGAGCCGGTGTAGCCATGGACTTCGAGATGGGTCCCAAGGCCGCCGAGTTGCGCGGTGAATTGCGCAGGCTGGTGAAAGAGCATGTCCCCGAGCATTATCTGGGTGCGTTCACCGATGACCCCGCCGATCTGGAGATCGCCCAGCGGTTCTGCCGCATGCTCGCCGAACGTGAACTGCTGTGCCTGTCCTGGCCCCGGGAGTTCGGCGGCGGCGGCGCCTCGGTGTGGGAGCAGACCGTGGTGCGCGAGGAGATGTGGGCACATCACGAACCGCGGGGCGCGCAGTACATGGGTGTCAACTGGGTCGGCCCGATCATCATGCGCCACGGCACCGAAGAGCAGCAGCGCAAACATCTTCCGCCGATCGCGCGCGGTGAGGTGATCTGGTGTCAGGGGTTCTCCGAACCCGAGGCGGGTTCCGACCTGGCGTCGCTGCGCACGAGCGCCCGGCGCGATAGCGACGGATGGTTGGTCAGCGGGCAGAAGATCTGGACGTCGTACGCGACGATGGCGCAGTGGTGCTTCCTGCTGGCGCGCACCTCTCGCGTGGGAGAAGGCGCAACCCAAAAGAAGCAACAGGGCCTGACCATTTTCCTTGTACCGATGGACGATCCGGCGATCCAGGTCCGGCCGATCCGGTGCATGATGGGCCCGCACCACCTCAACGAGGTGTTCTTCGACGACCTGCGCGTCACCGAAGCGGATGTGCTCGGGACGGTCGACCACGGCTGGTCGATCGTGCAGGACGTGATGGCCTTCGAGCGGGTCGGCATCGCGCGGTACGCGCGTTGCGAACGCCTGCTCGCCGCGGCGCCCACCGTGCTCGGCGACCGCTGGGACGACCTGCCGGCCGAGTTGCGCGGCCGGTGGATCCGGATGCTGACGCACTGCCGACGCGCCCGGTTGATGGCCTATCGCGTGGTCTCGCTGCAGAGCAGCGGACGCATCCAGCCGGGCGATGCCGCCGCCTACCGAATCGCGGTCACCAAGCTGGACCAGGACAGCGCGGAAGTGCTGATGGACATCGCGGCCGAAGTGTCGCACGACGATTCGCGCGCCAAGTGGTTCCTCGGCGAGGTCGAGGACCACTGGAAGTACTCGCAGGCCTCGACCGTCTCGTCGGGCAGCATCGAGATGCAGCGCATCCTGCTGTCCCGCGCGCTGTTGGCGGCGGCGAAATGAGCGAGATGATCCTCGACCTGTCCGATGACGCCAAAGAGTTCGGGCGCGAGGCGCTTCGGGCATTCGAGGCGGCCGGCGGCGACCAGCTGGTGCAGCAGGCCGAGGCCAAACCGTGGGAGCGTGAACCGCTGGTCGGTGCGATCCTGAACGGGCTCGGCGCGTGGGAACTCGATGCGCGCAGCGACGCCGACGGCCTCGAAGCGGCCGCCGCGTTGTGCCGCAGCGCGGGCTACTGGGCGCTGCCTTATCCGGTCGCCGAACGGCTGTCCGCCCCCACCGATCTCGCCACCGACGGGCTGATCGTCGTGGCGGGTAGACGGCCATCGGCGGCTATAGGCGGTCTTGAAAGCCGCTGGACGGCGGTGACTCTCGACGGTGTACGCAGCGCCGTGACCGGGCTAGGCCCCACCGGCGCAGGCTTCGTCGCCGAACTGCAGACCGCCCGGGTCGATGACGACGGCGCCGCCGACGTCGCGCTCGCGATGGTGCTGCCGTGCTGGACGCTGCTCGGCATGCTCGACAGGGCGATCGAACTGACCGTCGCACACGTCACCCTGCGCAAGCAGTTCGGCCAGCCGCTGTCGTCGTTCCAGGCTGTGCAGTTCCAGCTGACCGATGCCGAGGTCGAGCGCGGTGGCCTCGACATCCTCGCCAAGTACGCGCTGTGGAGCGCCGGTACCGCACGGCCCGAGGCACTCAACGACGCTCTTGCCCTTCGGATGTCGGCGCTCGAAGCCGCCGAAGTCGTGTTCCGGGTGTGCCACCAGTTGCACGGCGCCGTCGGCTTCTGCGACGAGACCACACTGTCGTGGCTGTCGCGCTACAGCCAGCCGATGCGCCGGCTGCCGCTCGGTCTGTCCGCCACCCGGGACGAGTTGACCCGCAGGGCGGGCGGCGGAGGCCTGACGGGGTTGTACGCATGAAGGTCGCGGTGATCGGCACCGGCTTCGGCAAGCACGCGGCGGCGCCCGCGTACGCCGGCCTCGGATTCGATGTCGAGGTCATCAGCCCGCGCGACGAGGCCGCTGTCAAGGCCGCGCTCGCGTCCGACGTTGATCTGGTCTCCGTGCATTCGCCACCGTTCCTGCACCTCGAGCACGTGAGCGGCGCGATCGACCACGGCCATGCGGTGTTGTGCGACAAGCCGTTCGGGCGCAATGCCGCCGAGGCCGCCGCCATGCGGGACAAGGCGAAGCAAGCCGGTGTGCTGCACTTCCTCAACTTCGAGTTCCGGTTCAACGAGTCATGGGCGCGGCTCAAGGGGTTGGCCGACAGCGGAGCGATCGGAACACCCCGGCACCTACACTGGACCTTCTTCGGAAGCGGGCTGCGCGGCCGCAAGCTCGGCTGGATCAACGACGCGGAACTCGGCGGCGGCTGGATCGGCGCCTACGGCTCCCATCTGATCGACTTCACCCGCCACCTCTACGGCAGCGAGATCACCGACTGCGGCGGCGTCCTGCGTGCCGACATCGACGGCGCGACCGCGGAGGACTCGTACTCGGCGTGGTTCGTGATGGCCAACGGCTGCACCGCCACCCACGACACCGGCTTCGCGGCCGCCGTACCGTCCGCGCCGACGGCAACGCTGATCGGCACCGAGGGCACCATCGAGCTGACGGCCGACACCACCCTGGTGGTGCGCCGTCCGAAAACCGACCCCGAGACGGCCGAGTTCGCGCCGCCGCCGCGACGTTCACCACCGCCTGCGCTGACGACGTTCTTCGGCGAGGTGGCCGAGGCCTTGCGCACCGGTACCCAGATCGCACCGTCGTTCGACGACGGAGTCGCCGTCGCCGAGGCCATGGACCGCCTGCGGGCCAAGGCGGTGCGCCTGTGACTCCCGCCGAAACTGACGATGTGTACGAGAAAACCCGCGAATCTCGTGCATTGGCTCAGTTTCGGGAGAAGGTGCGGCAGTGGTGCGTCGAACACGTCCCGAAGGACTGGCGCGAGGCGCAGACCGGCGCCACCGACGAGGAGTTCGTCGCATTCCAGAAGGCCTGGTTCGCCGAACTCCACGCCGCTGGCTTCGCGGTGCCGCATTGGCCGGCCGAGTGGGGCGGCGGGATGTCGGTGGCCGAGCAGGTGGTGTTGTATCAGGAGTTGGCCGCGCACGACGCGCCGCGACTGGTGCTCGCGTTCGTCGGCATCCATCATGCGGCGTCGACGTTGTTGGTCGCGGGTACCGAAGAGCAACGGCGCCGGCACCTTCCCGCGATCCTCGACGGCGAGATCTGGGTGCAGGCCTTCTCCGAACCCGAGGCCGGCTCCGACCTGGCGAGCCTGCGCACGACGGCCCAAAAGGCGGGCGACGGCTACGTCGTCAACGGGCAGAAGCTCTGGGCCAGTGGCGGCAAGCACGCCGATTGGTGCCTGCTGCTGGCCCGCACCGATCCGAATGCGCCGAAGCGCAAGGGTATTTCGTACTTCCTCCTCGACATGACCACGCCCGGCGTGGAGGTCCGGCCCATCCGCAACGCGATCGGCGACTCGCATTTCTGTGAGATCTTCCTCAACGACGTCTCGATTCCGGCCGTCAACCTGGTCGGCGAGGAGAACGCCGGCTGGCAGGTCGCCCAGGCCACCCTCGGCGCCGAACGCGGCATGACGATGCTCGAACTCGCCGAGCGACTCGGCAATGCGGGGTTCCGATGGTTGACGCAAAGCGCACCCGTCGACGACCCCGTGGTGGCCGACCGGCTCGCGCAGTTCGAGATCGAGATCACCGGTCTGCGCGGGTTGTGCCGAAAACTGGTCGAGGACAACGAGGACGGCGCGCCAGGACCAGCGGACGCGTCGATCGTCAAGCTGTTCTACAGCGAACTGCTGCAGCGCATGACCGATTTCGGCGCAGAGATCGGCGGATTGGCCGCCCACACGGAATTGACCAAGCCGATGTCGAGCGGTTGGGAGTCGGGCGCCTGGGTACTCGACTTCGTCGGGTCGTGGGAATGGACCATCCCCGGCGGGGCGAGCGAGATCCAGCGCACGATCATCGGCGAGCGAGGCCTCGGCCTGCCCCGGGAACCGATGCCCGAGCGGGACCTTGTGTTACCGCGAGAATCGGCTGGAGCCTGATGACCTCCGAATTCGCCGAGTTCCACGACGAACTGCGCTCCGTGGCGGGCGATCTGCTCGCCAAGGACCGCCGCGTGCAATGGTCGACGTTGGTGGACGCGGGATGGGTCGGGCTCGAGGTGCCCGAGCAGTTCGGCGGTGCCGGCGCATCCTTCGCCGAAACCGCGGTCGTCTGCGCTGAGATCGGCCGTGCCGCGAGCGCAACCAGCTACCTCGGTAGCGCCGTGCTGGCCGTCGGCGCCGTGAACATGTTGCAGCCCAGCGATGCCCGCGACAGCTTGCTCACCGATATCGCCAATGGCGACCTCCGGGTGGCCGTCGCGCTCGACCCGTACGGCTTCGTGCCCGACGCCGAGGGCGCCGACCGGATCCTGATGGTGACCGACCGCGGTGTCGGCGTGACAGGCGTGCCGGCCACGCCGCGACCAGTGGTCGACGAGACACGCAACCTGGCCGCCGTGCCGACCGACGCAGAGCTCATCGATCTGCTGCCGTTCGCCGGGAATCCCCATGTCGCAGTGCAGCGGCTACATGATCGCGCCGCCGTCGCGATCGCCTGCGACAGCCTCGGTCTGAGCGAGGCCATGCTCGACGCGACCGTCGGGTACGCGAAGGTGCGTCACCAATTCGGCAGAGCCATCGGGTCATTCCAGGCCGTCAAGCACGCGTGCGCCGACATGCTGGTGAGCGTCTCGGTGTCCCGGCAACTCGTCGGCGCGGCCGTGCAATCCGCCGCCGAGAACCGGCCCGACGCCGGCGTAGCCGCCTCGATGGCCAAGGCGCACGCCTGCGCGGCGGCCGTCGACATCGCCGGCAAGGCCATGCAGCTGCACGGCGGCATCGGCTACACGTGGGAGAGCGGAATCCATGTGTACCTGAAGCGCGCCGCGCTCAACCGTTCGCTGTTCGGCTCGCCGGCAGCACACCGCAAACGACTAGCACAACGCTATCTGTAGAGAAATCAAGGAGTTTCACGTGGGCGTACCCGTATACAAGCGCATTTTGGACCTCTTCGAGGCCGAGGGTGTCAACACGTTGTTCGGCATCCCGGATCCCAACTTCGTGCACATGTTCTCCGAGGCCGACGCGCGGGGCTGGTCGGTCGTGGCGCCGCACCACGAGCTGAGCGCCGGCTTCATGGCCGAGGCAGCATCGCGGATGACGGGCAAGCCCGGTCTGTGCATCGGAACGCTGGGACCCGGAGTGGCCAACATCGCCGGAGCCATGATGTGCGCACTGGTCGAGAACTCGCCGGTGATCTTCCTGGGCGGCCAGCGGGCGCGCATCACCGAACGCCGGGTGCGCCGCGGCCGGATCCAGTTCGTGCAGCAGGAGGGCTTGTTCGCGCCGTCGGTGAAGTACAGCAGCTCCATCGAGTACGCCGATCAGACCGACGAGATCATCCACGAGGCCATCCGCCGGGCGATGTCAGGCACGCCGGGCCCGTCCTACGTCGAGTTCCCGTCGCACGTGATCCTCGAAGAGCTCGACCTTCCGGAAGTGTTGCCGCCGAACAGGTATCGCCTCGTCAATCAGGGCGCGGGCGAGCGTGAGGTCGCCGAGGCCGCCAAGTTGATCCGCGAGGCCGAGAGCCCGATCCTGCTGGTCGGTCACGGCGTGCACACCTCCCGCACGCAGCAGGAGGTCAAGGAGCTGGCCGAGCTGATGGCCTGCCCGGTGATCCAGACGTCGGGTGGCACGTCGTTCATCCCGGGGCTGGCCGAGCGCACGTTCCCCTACCTGTTCTCCCCGGCCGCCAACGAGGCGGTCGAGAGTTCCGACCTGTGCGTCGCGCTGGGTACCGAACTCGGCGAGCCGATGCACTACGGCCGCACCCAGCATTGGGCGGGCAACGATGCAAACCGCAAGTGGGTGTACGTCGAGCAGGACCCGACGGCCATCGGCGTGAACCGGCCCGTCGACGTGGCGTTGGTCGGCGACCTGCGCGGCGTGGTGCCACAACTCGTCGAGGCGTTGCGCGATACCCCGCGCGCGCCGTCGGCCAACCTCGAAACCCTGATCCAGTCGGACGCCGCCGAGCTGGCGCGGGTCGCGGAGGAGGCGCCGACCGGACGCACCCCGGTGCACCCGGCGCGCTACGTGGTCGAGGCGACCAAGGCGTTCGCCGAACTCGACGACGGCATCATGGTGCGCGATGGCGGCGCGACCGTGATCTTCCAGTGGACCTACTCGCAGTCCAAGCCGCGCGACGTGATCTGGAACCAGAACTTCGGCCACCTCGGTACCGGCCTGCCGTACGCCGTCGGCGCCTCCGTCGCCGAAGGCGGCAAGCGTCCGGTCATGTTGCTGACCAGTGACTCGGCGTTCCTGTTCCACATCGCGGAGCTGGAGACCGCGGCGCGCCAGAACCTGCCGCTGGTGTGCGTGGTCGGTGTCGACCACCAGTGGGGACTCGAGGTGGGGGTGTACAAGCGCACGTTCGAACAGCCGTCCCCGCAGCCCGGCGTGCACTGGAGCAAGGACGTCCGGATGGACAAGATTGCCGAGGGCTTCGGTTGCCACGGCGAGTACGTCGAGAAGGAGGAGGAGATCGGCCCGGCGATCGCCCGCGCCTACGCCAGCGGCAAAGTCGGTGTGGTGCATGTGTGCATCGACCCGACGGCGAACTCCGAGGAGATGCCCAAATACGACCGATTCCGGACCTGGTACGCAGAAGGCACCCAGTAGCGCCTCGTTCTAAGGAAAGCTGACAGCCATGCGCGAATATCTGAAGTTCTACATCGACGGTCAGTGGGTCGACCCGGTTCGGCCCAACACCCTCGAGGTCGACAACCCGACCACCGAAAAAGTGTCCGGCAAGATCGCGATCGGTTCCTCGGCCGACGTCGACGTGGCGGTGCAGGCGGCCCGCCGGGCGTTCGCGACCTGGTCGCAGACCAGCCGTGAGGAACGCCTCGACGTGCTGCAGGCGATCATGGGCGAATACCAGAAGCGGGCAGCCGACCTCGCCGACGCGGTCAACGAGGAGATGGGTGCACCGGCCTCGTTGGCGGCCGGGCCTCAGGTCAACCTCGGCCTCGGCCACCTGGCCACCGCGATCGACGCGCTGAAGAACTTCGAGTTCGAGGAGCAGTACGGCGCCACGCTGGTGGTCAAGGAGCCGGTCGGTGTCTGCGGCTTGATCACGCCGTGGAACTGGCCGATCAACCAGATCGCGTGCAAGGTCTTCCCGGCGCTGGCGACCGGTTGCACGATGGTGCTCAAGCCGTCGGAGGTGGCGCCCTACAGCGCGCAGGTCTTCACCGAGATCATCGACGCCGCAGGCGTTCCCGCGGGCGTGTACAACCTGGTCTACGGCGACGGTCCGGGCGTGGGCGCGGCGCTGTCGAGCCACCCCGACATCGACATGGTCTCGTTCACCGGGTCGACGAGGGCCGGTGTCGACGTCGCGAAGAACGCCGCGCTGACGGTGAAGCGGGTGACGCAGGAACTCGGCGGCAAGAGCCCGAACATCGTGCTCGACGACGACGACTTCGCCAAGAGCGTGACCGCGGGCGTCTCGGTGATGATGATGAACAGCGGCCAGAGCTGTAACGCGCCGTCGCGGATGGTGGTGCCGAACTCCCGCATGGAGGAGGCGATGGCGATCGCGCGCGAGGTCGCGAGCGCGGTGAAGGTCGGCGACCCGGACGACAAGACCGCGATCGGCCCAGTCGCGTCCAAGGCCCAGTTCGACAAGATCCAGGGGCTGATCCAGAAGGGCATCGACGAGGGCGCGACCGTCGTCGTCGGCGGCTGCGGACGCCCCGACGGGCTGGACAAGGGCTACTACGTCAAGCCGACGGTGTTCGCCAACGTCACCAACGACATGACGATCGCTCGGGAGGAGATCTTCGGCCCGGTGCTGTGCATCCTCGGCTACGACGACCTGGACCAAGCGGTCGAGATCGCCAACGACACGGAATACGGTCTGGCGGGCTATGTTTCGGGCGCCGACCTGGACAAGGCCCGCACGGTGGCGCGCCGGATCCGCGCCGGGTCGGTGGCGATCAACCACGGCTTCGACATGAATGCGCCGTTCGGCGGCTACAAGCGCAGCGGCAACGGGCGCGAGTGGGGCCACTTCGGGTTCGACGAGTTCCTGGAAGTCAAGGCCGCGTTGGGTTACGCCCCGGAGGCGGCGGCCGGATAGCGATTTCGGTGTCGAAGCGGTCGCTATTCGACTGTTCGAACACCCAAATCGCGGCTCTTACGGTCTGAGCAGCGGCCGCAGATCGTCCAGGCGGTCGAACAGGTGCCAGATGTACGACGACGAACCGTCCTCCCGATGCGGGTGCAGATCCGCCAGGTCCGGATCGTCGCGGTAGCTGTCGAAGGCTTCCTTGGAGTCCCATTCGACGAGGATCAGCACCTTGCGCGGTTCGATGTCGCCCACGACCGCCTCCCGGAACTGTCCGAGCGCGACGACGCGACCGCCGTGCTTGGCGACCTCCTGCGGTGAGCGTCTCGAGTAGGCCAGGTACTCGTCGCGATCGGCGATGTCGAAGAGGTTCAGCGCATATATCGTCACGTAGGTGACGGTACGCGGCCAGAAGTACGAATACGGCGTCGATTTCGACCGCATCGCAGCGATCGACATCCACACCCACGTCGAGATCGACGGCCACGGTCACAAGGCCTACGTCGACGACCTCGTCGAAGCGACGGAGAAGTACTTCAAGATGCCGCCGGGTGCGATGGCCGGTGTCGATGCGATCGCCGACCTGTATCGCCGGCACAACACCGCCGCGGTGGTGTTCACCATCGACGCGCGAACCGCGATGCGCCACGCGCCGAACTCGATCGAGGACCTCGTCGCGGGTGCGGCGCGCAACAACGATGTGCTGATCCCGTTCGGCAGCGTCGACCCGTGGCACGAGCGCCGGGCGGTACACCGCGTGCACGAGCTGGTCCGCGACTACGGGGTGAAGGGCTTCAAGTTCCATCCGAGCATGCAGGCGTTCGAGCCGAACGACCGTCGCTTCTATCCGATCTACGAGGCGATCACCGAAGCCGGTGTGCCCGCGCTGTTCCACACCGGCCAGACCGGGATGGGCTCGGGGCTGCCCGGTGGGCACCGCATCAAGCTGCGCTACTCCGACCCGATGCTGCTCGACGACGTCGCCGCCGACTTCGGTGAGCTGACGATCGTCATGGCCCACCCCGCGGTGCCGTGGGTGGACTCGCAGATCGCGATCGCCACACACAAGGCCAACGTCTACATCGACCTGTCCGGCTGGAGCCCGAAGTACTTCCCGCCGCAGCTGGTGCGCGCGATGAGCAGGCAACTGCGCACGAAGGTGTTGTTCGGCACCGACTTTCCTTATATCCAGATCGACCGGTGGCGCCGCGACTTCGACACGCTCGACATCGACCCGGCGGTGCTGCCGCTGGTCTACAAAGACAACGCGCTGCGGGTTCTCGGGGTCGCTTCTTGAGCGCGAGAAGACGTCAAGTGCTCAATCTTCGGCGGCACTTCTCCGGGCACTTTGCGTCTGCTCGGCGTCAGATGATGAGTTTTGGGGCCGACGGTGGTCTGCATCGGTGAACGACCCACCACCGACTGAAGGAGACCGTCGTGCCCGTCCGCAACTCCGCCCCCGTGGGCGCCCCGATCTGGATCGATCTCGCGTCCTCGGATGTCGAACGCTCGCAGGCCTTCTACGGCGCGGTGTTCGGCTGGACGTTCGAGTCCGCGGGCCCCGAGTACGGCGGTTACATCAACGCTTTCAAGGACGGCAGGTACGTCGCCGGCCTGATGGCCAATGACCCGCAGTGGAACAGCCCGGACGGCTGGACCACGTACTTCCACACCACCGACGTCAAGGCCACGCTCGACAAGGCGATGGCCGGCGGCGCCATCACGTGCGGGGCGCCGGCCGAGCCGATGGAGGTCAAGGACAGGGGCTGGATGGGCATGCTGTCGGATTCCAGCGGGGCCTTCTTCGGCCTGTGGCAGCCGACCGGGCACCGCGGCTTCGAAATCGTCAACGAGCACGGCGCGCCGGTGTACTTCCAGTGGACCGGCCGCGACTACGCCAAGGCGCAGGCGTTCTACCGCGACGTGTTCGGCTGGCAAATCGAGACGGTGTCCGACACCGACGAATTCCGCTACAGCACAGCCATCTTCGACGGTGAAGCGTTGCTCGGCCTGATGGACGGCACCGCCTTCCTGCCCGAGGGCGTGCCGTCGAACTGGAACTTCTTCCTCGGCGCCGACGACGTCGACAAGGCCGTGCAGTTGGTCCTCGACAACGGCGGCAGCGTGATCCGCGATGCCGAGGACACTCCCTACGGCCGGTTGGCCGCGGTCACGGATTCGACGGGCGCCGCGTTCAACCTGTCGTCGCTTCAGTGAGCGTCAGGCGGTCATGAGATAGTCGGCCCTGCCCACGAACACGATGCTTGCCGGGTTCGGGGTGGTGGCCGCGTCGACAACGGCGTCGGCGAAGGTCATATGGCTCATGTCGCCGGACACCACGGTGAGCTGCACGCCGGCCCGGCGGAACTCTGAACGCCTTGTGAGCAAGGCGGTTTCGCCGGCCCGCATGCTCGCGGCGACGGCCGTATAACCCTTGGGAACCGCCTTGTCGGGGAAGAAGTGGGCCTGATGGCTGGTCACGAAGACAATCCTTCCGCCAACCGGCATCAGCGGCAGCGCCGCCAGGGCCAGCCGCCGTTGAGCATCGCGGTTGAGGCGCATCGCGCAAGCGGGGTCGGCGCCCGTGTCCAACGCGTCCGACGAGTTGAGGATCAAGGTGTCCAACCGGCCGAAGCGTTCCGCGACGGTCTCGATCACCTCCGCGGACTCGAACTCATCGGAGATGTCGCGGGTCACGACGACGTGGGTGTCGACGCTGCCGAGCTGCCGCGCAACCCGCGCGCCGAGGCCCCTCGAGCCGCCGGTGACCAGGACGATCCGTTCGGGTTCGTGATCCATGTCGGGCTCCTTCCGTCGCTGCCGCGCACGCGTGGACCCACCGTACACCCATTTCTAAGAAAAATAAGGCGCTTATAAGGTCACAATAAGGTAGCGCTCAGCGGTGCTCAGCCGCTGGGAGCGGCCAGGGCGAAGTCGGCGAAGTCGAAGCCCGGCACCACCACGCAGCTGACCAGGCTCGGTTCGTCGTCGCGGGGGCGGGCGCGCTGCCAGTGCCCCGGCGGCACGACGAGCTGCGGTCGCTCACCGGCCATGATGTCGGCGCCGAGCAGACGTGTTGTCGCACTCTGTTGCTCGACACCGACCTCCAACAACAACGGGCTTCCCGAGTGGTAGAACCACAGTTCGGCGCTGCGCACCGTATGCCAGGCGGATTGCTGGCCCGGCATGAGCAGAAACAGAATCGCGGTGCCCGCGTTGCGGGGACCGGTGTAGTCCGGCGGCAGCGCGGATTGCGGCACGGTCAGGTCACTGCGCCAGGTCTCTTTGAACCAGCCGCCCTCCGGGTGGGGGGCCAGGTCGAGGCGGCGTGCCCAGTCCGGAAGATCGGTCATCCCCAGTACCTGCCTTTTCGCGGTCGGACACTCCACAGTAGAGATCGGATCGCCCCTGACACACCCGATAGGCTCGAGGGATGTCGCGCCTGCGTCCCGGATGGCTGGTCGCGCTGTGCGGGGCGATCGTATCGGTGAGCGCGTGGCTGCCGTGGTTGACGTCCAACGGCGCACGCATCAGCGCGATCGGTGGAGTCGTCGGCGAGCTGTCCGGGCCGGCACCTGGTTTCGGTGTCGGACAGCTCATCGCGCTGCTGGCGTCGATCCTGATCGTCGCGGGCGCCATGTCGGCGCGAGGGTTCTCGGCGCGGCTGGCATCGTCTGCCGCGCTGTCGATTTCGGTCCTGCTGGTGGTGTTGACGGTGTGGTATCACCGCCTTTACGTGTATCCGCCGGTCACTGCGGGCTACGGGCTCTACCTCGGCGTGGCCGTCGCGGTTGTCGCGGCGTTCCTCTCAGTGTGGGCGATGGTGAGTGCGTGGTCGCCGGTCGCCCGAACCGCGTGACCGGGTTGGAGCACGCCTCCGGGCATGCCGAAACTGCGGACAGATGGCTCCGCCCGCAGTTTCGATGATGCGGCCTACCCGGCGTCGACCGTCGTGGTCTCGATCGACCTCTGCCCGCCGCCATGGGCGACGTCGATCTTGCGGGGCTTGGCGCGTTCGGCCATCGGGATGGTCACGCTCAGCACACCGTTCTCATAGGTGGCCGAGATGGCCGATGCGTCAATGCCTTCGCCCAGGGACAGCTGCCTGCGGTAGGTGCCGAAGAACCTCTCGTTGGCCAGCCACTGCACGCCCTCATCGGATCGTGCCGTGCGATGCGCGGAGATGGTCAGCGTTCCGTTGTCGACACTGACATCCACCGAGCCGGGGTCGACACCGGGCAGATCGGCGGTCAGCAGGTAGTGGTCGTCGATCTTGCAGAGATCCATCGGCATGAACCGGGGCGAACGATTTGATCCGGTCTGGTTGGTCAGCAGGCCCCGGGTCAGAGCATCTAGTTCACTGAACGGATCAAAGCGAAGCACAGCAATCCACCTCCTATGTCATTCAGAGCCCGCCACCCTGGCGGGCAGCCAAATCACTGTGCACCTGCGAGTTTAGCACTCGACACCAGAGAGTGCCAGATTTTTCTCCGAAGTTTTTCCAGCCCCGGGTGCTGCGCGCCACGTCAGGACCGCGGGTCCGTCCGAGGCCTGAAACCACCCGGTGTCGCCCGACATCGCAACTCCGAGCCCGCGCGCCCACGACCGATACTCGAGGCGAAAGACATTGTGGCAGAATCGAATTCAGGTCAAATCGGTGGCGACCCAGGTGGCGTCGAACGCCGGGCAGTGGCCCATCTGTGAGGTTGGCGCCGTAGGGCGGCCCCGCCGGCTCCTGTCTGAACCGACGAGACCTCAGCACGGGTGACGGTCGACCGTCACACGTGCTTGGGTAGGACGTGCCCACTGCCCAAAACGGCAAACATTCGTGTAGGGCAGTACGCGGAGGGGAAGACTTCAACATATGACGAAGCCCCGAACCCACGAACTGGCCGAGCGGATGGCCGAGCTGGCGCGGGCCTCTGCTCCGCCGCGCACCGTGGACGAGGTGCTGGAGGACGTCACCGCGACGGCGAAAGAGCTGATCCCGGGTGCGGACACGGTCGGTGTGCTGCTCGTGGCCCGCGGAGGCAAGTTCGAATCGCTGGCAGGTACCTCGGATTTGCCGCACGAGCTCGACGAACTTCAGATGCAGTTCGGCGAGGGGCCGTGCATACAGGCGGCACTCCGCGAGTCGATCCTGCGCACCGACGACTTCCGTTCCGAAGAGCGCTGGCCGCGATACGCCGCCGCCGCGGTCGAGCGTGACATCCTCAGTGGTCTGTCGGTCAAGCTCTACACGGCCGACCGCACCGCCGGGGCGCTCAACATGTTCAGCACGAAGACACACGCCTTCGGCGCCGAAGACGAGACGACCGCGGCGATCCTCGCCGCGCATGCCGCCGCCGCGTTACTGGCGAGCCGGGAGGGGGAGCAGCTGAAGTCCGCGATGTCCACCCGGGACCGCATCGGCCAGGCCAAGGGCATCATCATGGAGCGCTACGGGGTGGACGAGGTACGGGCGTTCGAGATGCTCAAGCAGCTTTCGCAGGACAGCAACGTCAAACTGGCCGACATCGCTCAGCGCGTCATCGATACCCGTCACGGTGCCGAAGAATAGGGAAACACCGGATTCCTCAGCCTGGCCGTCCGGATACTGTCGAAGTCTCGGCCCGCCACCTGATGACCTCCAGGTGACGGGCCGATTCGTTTCGAGGCGCTCGCAACGACGACATCAGTGACCCAGTCTTACCTGAACGCCGTGGGCTCGGAGGTGTGCAAAGGTGTAGCTGAACTCGCCTCGGCGCCCGATGGACACGACATAGCGATCCTGACCCTCGGTGACGGGGAAGCTGAATGAGAAGGTGCACGTCGCGCTATCGCCCTTCCCCTGCCCAAGCGTGGTGGTGGCCAGGATTTCGTTCTTGCCGTTCTTGACGGTCACTTGAGTCTCATGGCCGACATCGGAATAGCCGTTGGCGCCCTCGCACGCAGTCCCATCGGCGATGATACCCCCCATACCGCTGCTGTCCGTGAGAACGAAGGTCCCTGGGGCGGTTGCGCTTTCGAGGATACGGAAGCCTTTGGCGAATTGCGGACAGAATGCTTCGACGGCAAATTTGTCGGCCGGCAGTCCTTGTTCGGGTCCGCCCTCTTCCAGTTGGCGGCAGACCTGCTTACCGCGGGCGATGGCTCCGGCGTCGGAGTTGAATTCGTTCGCCAGCCCAGCGTCCTTGAGCGCTGACAGATAGCCGGTTTCCGGCGAGGGTGGGTTTGAGCCTCCACCGCGCAGAAGTCCCCATACAACTACGGCCGCCAAGACGATGATCACCGTCGTCGCCCCAGTTGCCGGCCAGCTCAACCGGATGCTCGACCGCGCCGCCGCGACCTCGCGGTAATCCGGCAGCATCCGACCGCCGGTTGGATCCGTCGCTACCCGCCTCCCGTTGCGCACGCGATTCGTCGGACGGCCGGCGACGTAGTAGCGCCCCTCATATCGCGCCGTGGGGTCGGGGCGCCAGCCCGTCAACGGCGTGGCGACGTGCACCGCTCCGCACCGCTTGCATATGCCGTCGGAAGACAGATTCGAGCCGCAATACGGACAGGTCATCGTCGCCGAACTCCGACCGCCGGCCGACAACTACATCGCGCCATCGTGGGCTCCTGAACAGTGCTGTCCAGCGAGGTGTCAATACAAACGGTACGAGACTGAAAAGCTGCGAGAAAGCCTTATCGGGAAATCGAGGAACGGCGCTCTCCCGACCCGCGGCTGAGCAATCATCTTGATCGAAAAATCAATTCTTCGATTACCTCGGTAAGGCTGCTGACCTGCTGAATCGACAAACCATCGCTGATGACGGCCAACACGGCCTGATACCGCTGCTCGGCCACGCTCAACTCCCTCATCTAGGGAGTGTCAAGGATCAGCCGAAGTAACTGTCAACCATCAGCCGAAACACTGTCGCCCATCAACCGAAGTAGGAATGTCCAGCATCAACCGACCTAATACATCACCCGAGTGCCCCCGGCAGGATTCGAACCTGCGACACCGGCTTTAGGAGAGCCGTGCTCTATCCCCTGAGCTACGAGGGCGGGACCGCTGGGAGCTTACCGGCTCCAACCGAGCAGCGCGGACCACTCAAATGTCAGCACGAAGCGGCTCCGTAGATTACGCTACTTTAAGTTCCGTAATTAGAGCGCGGACCGTCGCGCTCAGGGAGGACACGTCGTGCGCAGTCGCTACGCGGGCACGCCATTCACCACGCCGACCGCCGAGATCCGACAGGCGCTCGAAGACGTCAGCGTGCCGACGCTGTTGCTCAGCCTCGTACACATCACCGGCGATCTGCGCTTCATCCGCGACTACGCCCAGGCCGGGCTGTTCCTCAACGAGGTCCAGGGCTTCATGTCCGAAGAGGACAAGGCCAGTGCGAGGGCCGAAGCGCTGGAGGTCATCACCGCCTACCGCGACCGCGGTTGCCCCGAGCCCGCGCCGCTGAGCGCGTCCGTCGTCAAGCAGATGATGGACTGGGCCGCTTGCGAACCGGTCGGCGAGGAGTATTTGCCGCTGCTCACCGAGGAACTCGACCTCGACGGCGTCGATCCGCGCAGACCTGAACCCGTTGACCCGGATGCGGCGGCCCGGCTACCCGTGCTCGTCATCGGGTGCGGCGAATCAGGGCTGCTCGCCGCCGTTCGGCTCAAACAGGCCGGGCTTCCGTTCACAGTCGTCGAGAAGAACGCCGGGCCCGGCGGAACCTGGTGGGAGAACACCTATCCCGGTGCACGGGTCGATGTGGCCAACCACTTCTACTGCTACAGCTTCGAACCCAGCAACAAGTGGAGCCACTACTTCGCCGAACAAGCGGAGCTGCGCGACTACTTCGTCGACGTGATGGACAAGCACGGCATCGGCGCGCACGTCCGGTGGCAGACCGAAGTGGTCTCCGCCGCGTGGGACGACGCGGCCGGGATCTGGACCGTCGCATTACGTTCCAAGGACGGCCGGGTATCGAGGGTCACCGCCCGCGCGATCGTCAGCGCCGTCGGCCAACTCAACCGGCCGCAGGTGCCCGACATCGAGGGCGCCGACACCTTCGACGGCCCGTCGTTTCACTCCGCCGCGTGGGATCATCGCGTGGACGTCACCGGGCGGCGGGTCGCGCTGATCGGCGCCGGCGCCAGCGGATTTCAGATCGCACCCGCGATCGCCGAGCGGGTCGAGCACCTCGACGTCTTCCAGCGGACCGCGCAGTGGATGTTCCCGAACCCGATGTACCACAAGGAAGTTGGCGACGGCACCCGCTGGGCGATGGAGCACCTGCCGTTCTACAGCCGCTGGTACCGCTTCCTGCTGCTGTGGCCCGGCGCCGACAAAGGCCTCGACGCCGCCCGCGTCGACCCCGGCTACGAACAGGGCGACTACGCGGTCAGCGACATCAATGCGGCCGCCCGGATGATGTTCACCGACTGGATTCAAAGCCAGGTCGACGGCGACGAGCAACTGCTCGCCAAGGTGCTGCCCGACTATCCCGCGACCGGTAAACGGACGTTGCAGGATGACGGCACCTGGCTGCGAACCCTGCGCAGAGACAACGTGGAACTGGTCCGCACGCCGATCGAGCGGATCACGCCGACGGGCGTGGTGACCGCCGACGGGCGGGAGCGGCCCGCCGATGTCATCGTGTACGCCACCGGGTTTCGCGCGACCGAGGTGCTGTGGCCACTGCGGATCACCGGCCGCGACGGTGTCGAGCTTCGCGATGTCTGGGGCGACCGGCCGTACGCGTACCGCGGAATCATGGTGCCGGGGTTCCCGAACTTCTTTCTCACCTACGGCCCCGGCACCCATCTGGCGCACGGCGGCAGCCTGATCTTCAACTCGGAGTTGCAGATGCGCTACATCGGTCAGTGTCTGCACGCACTCGCCGACGGGCTGCACTCGATCGAGCCGAGGCCCGAGGCCACCGAGGAGTGGCGTCGGCGATCGCAGGAAGCGATCAAGATGACCGTCTGGTCACACCCGTCGATCAAGCATTCGTACTTCAAGAACGCCCGCGGCGAGATCCACACCGTCAGCCCGTGGAAGCTCTACGAGTACCACGATGCGGTGCGCGAACCCGAGTGGTCGGACTTCGTGCTGCGGTCCGCCGACACCGCCGCGGCCCGGATGTCATAGCTCGGCGATCACCTTGGCGAACGCCTCGGCATGCAACTGCTGGACGGTGATGTAGCTGATGCCGTAGGTCTCGCGGTAACCGCGAAGCGTGTCGGCGATCTCCTTGACAGAACCCGACAACACCGCCGGTGTGCTCAGCAATTCGTCTTCGGACAGGTGCGGCAGGAACCGGCGCGTGATCGACAGGTCGGGCCGGCCGGAGTCGTCGGTCGGCATCGCCGTGACGGCGATGTTGAGCTCGAGGTCGTCGAACCGGTCACCGGCGGCCGCGCGGACGAACGCGATGCGGTCGGCGAGCGGATCCGACGTCGCCGTGATCGGCGCGCCGCCGGTCAGCCCGATGATGTCGGCCCGTTGTGCGGCAAGCGTCAACAGCTTGTCGCCGTTGCCTGCGATGAGGATCGGCACATCGGGGGCGTGCTCGCGGATGTGCTCGGTGATGTGGCGCAGCCAGTTCACCCGCTGGCCGGCCGACGGGAACGGCAGCTCGGCCTGCTCGAACTCCTCTTTGACGTAGCCGGCGCCGAGGCCGAGGTCCAGGCGGCCGCCGCTCAGGTCGCGCAGCGAGGTCACCTCGCGCGCCAGCAGCGCGGGCCGGTAGAACCCGGCATTGAGGACGAAGGTGCCGACGCGCAGCCGCTCGGTCGCCATCGCCATCGCCGTCATCATCGGAAACGGCGCGGTCGTATAGAGGTGATCGGCCACGTGCACGATGTCGTAGCCCATGTCCTCGGCGCGGCGGGCCCAGTCCTGCACTGACTTCTGACGGCGCGCGGCCTGAAGGCCGACACCGAACCGGAACGGTTTGGTCACGGATCGATCGTATGGGGGTCGCGAGTCAGCAAAGGATGTTTGGCTCGCACACGAGCAGGGCAATACATCTGCCGCCGACTTCGAATACCGAAGTCCACTAGCCGAAGGACTTGTTGCCCCGATCCGGCCCGTCGTGAACCATTCCGACGGGCCGGATCAATATTCCGACCCCCATATCCATGGCCGCGCACCCCACAATCGGCGTCGAAGAGGAATTCCTGCTCGCCGACCCGGCGACCGGCGAACCGGTCGCTCTCAACGAGGCCGTCGCCCACGAGGCCGCCAAGCACGGCGTGAAGCTGCAACTCGAACTGACCACCTGCCAGGTCGAGACCACCAGCGAGGTGGTCGCCTCCACCCGCGAACTGCGGGACCAACTGTTGCGACTCCGGCGCGTGGCGGCCGACGCCGCGCAGGCCGCCGGGGCGCAACTGCTCGCGGTCGGATTGCCACCGACAATTCCCCGGGACTTCCCGATCACCGACACGCCGCGATACCGCGAGATCGGCGACAAGTTCGGCATGGTCGCTCACGAGCAGGGCATCTGCGGGTGCCACGTGCACGTGGCGGTGCCCAGCCGGGAAGCCGCCATTCGGGTCAGCAACCGGCTGCGGCCATGGCTGCCCAGCCTGCTTGCCCTGAGCGCGAACTCCGCGATCTACCGCAACTCCGACACCGGCTACGCCAGTTGGCGCAGCGTGTTGTGGGCGCGATGGCCCAGCGCCGGCCCACCGCCGCACTTCGACTCCGTCGACGAGTACGACGCCGTCGTGCGCATGCTGCAGCAGGCGGGCGCGATGCTCGACGACGGCATGGTCTATTGGGACGTGCGCCCGTCGGCGAACTTCCCGACGATCGAGGTGCGCGTCGCCGACGTGCCCGCGACGGCGGCCGAAACCGTGCTGCTGGCCGCGGTCACCCGGGCCGCCGTGATGACCGCGCTGGAGGACGAACGGCGCGGCGAGCCGACACCGCCGCTCGCCCCGCATGCGCTGAAGGCCGCCTACTGGAAATCCGCACGCGACGGTCTGAACGGCGATGCGGTCGATCTGCTGGAAACCCACGAGCGGGTTCCCGCGCGAGCGCTGCTGGACCGGCTGATCGAGCATGTGCGCCCGGCACTCGAAGCGGTCGGCGACTACGACCTCGTGTTCGACGAGGTGCACCGCGTCACCGAGCAGGGCAACGGTGCGATCAGGCAGCGACGGGCGTGGCAGCGCCGCCGCGACGTGGGCGACGTCGTCGCCGAGGCGGCCGAGGCCACGCTGGCGGGAATCAGTTAAGCCAACGGCAGCTCGGCGAACGGGGCGCTGGTCGGCTGCGGTGAACCGCCGGGCGGTTCGACGGTGAACGCCAGCGCGCGCGAGTCGCCGAGATCGGGCAGCACGGCGGTCGTGGAGGGTGCGACTGCCTGCGGGTCCATCGTGCCCGCGGAGTGCGGCCCCTCAGCGTCGATCAGCCACATCTGATACACGGTGCCGGGTTGCGGCGGTGCGACGTTGTTCATCACCAGCACCCCGGCGTCCTTCTCGCGCGAGAACACCACCGTTGCCGTGCCGCCGCCGGGGATGCCGCCCGACACGGTGCGTACGTCGGGTGCGGCGAAGACCTGCTCGGCGGTAGACGGGCTGGGCGCCGGCCGCAGCGCCAGCCCGACACCGAGTGTGCCGAGGCCGACGACGAGTACCGCCGCGGCGGCCAGCGCGATCCGCTGCCAGCGTCGCGGCCGGAGCTGTTGTACGGGTGCGCGTGTGGCGCCAGCGACCTCGGCGAGCAGGCGCGCGCGCAACGCCGCCGGTGGTTCGGCCGCGGTGGCCGCCGACACCACTGCCATGGCCTCGCGGACCTCGCGCACCTCGTCGGCGAAGGCCCGTGCGACGGCGGGCGGCGCGGCCGCGACCCGGCGGTCGACATCGGCCCGTTCGGAGTCGGACATCGCGTCGAGTGCGTACGGCGCCGCGAGCGCGCCGAGGTCGGAATCGAGGGGCTCGGTCATGCCATCCCCAAGCACTTGCGCAGGCCGCGCAGGCCGTCGCGCATCCGCGACTTGATCGTGGCGAGGTTCGCCGACAACCGCTCCGACACCTGGGCGTAGGTCAGCCCGTCGTAGTACGCGAGTTGGATGCACTCGCGTTGCACATCGGTCAGCGATCGCAGGCAGTCGGCCACCCGGCGACGTTCGTCGCGCAGGATCACCGAGTCGGCGACGTGATCGGCGGGCGGGTCGACGGTGGCCGCGCCGTACCGGTCCTCGCGTCGGCTCGCCGCCTGTTCGGCACGCACCCGGTCGACGGCGCGGCGGTGCGCGAGCGTCATCAGCCACGCGAGCGGTGATCCGGCGGCGGGGTCGTAGTTGGCAGCGGTGCGCCACACCTGCAGATAGATGTCCTGAGTTGTCTCCTCGCTGTAGCCGGGGTCCCGCAGCACCCTGGTGACGAGGCCGAACACCCGCGCACGGGTGCGGTCATAGAAGGTGGCGAACGCCTCGACATTCTGCTGGGCCACCTGGCGAAGCAGTTCGTCGAGGTCCGTGGTCACCAGCGGTAGCCTAGCCACCGACGTCAGCAACGTCATCGTTATTGCGATCTGGCCGCGTGCGCGACCAAAGGCTCTGCCGGAGCGCGTGTTTCGCCGACTCGTTCGACACGCGGCGCGAGGGGAACGCGACGCAGCCACAACGTGACGTGCTGGATCCGGTACTCCAGCGCCGTCATCAGCGGGGCCAGCGGGGCGACCAGCTGCATCCGCAACAACTCGGCGACGGTTGCCGGCCTGCGCGTGCCGCGCAGCGTCGCGATGAACGCCGGTTCGTTGCCGCGGTGCAGCGACACCGTCACGTCCAGCTGGGCGCCGGGTTGCGGGGCGCGCACCAGGTAGTGGCCGTCGACCCCGTTGAACGGCGACACCCGCAACTTCTTCGGCGTCATCGACATGCCGTCGGGGCCCGGCGGGAGCAGATAGGCGTGCCGCTCGCCGCCGCGGTTGTGCATCTCCATCACGACATGACGCAGCACGCCGTCGGCGTCGTGGCACCAGTACAGCGTGAGCGGGTTGAAGACGTAGCCGAGCACCCGGGCCTGCAGCAGGGCGGTGACCCGACCGCCGTCCAGGGCGACGCCGCGGTCGCGCAGGAACGCGTCGATGCGCCGGCGCAGGGAGTCCTGCGGCGCGCCGTCGAGGTGGTCGCGTGCGTCGAAGCGGGCGAAGGGCCGGAGCCACCACGGAAGCCGGGGGAGCCGGTCGAGGTCGACATACCAGCTGTATCCGTGGTGCTCGAAATGGTGATACACCGGTGCGCGCCGCAGATGTGCGGTCCGGGTCCGGTACAGGTATGAGCCGTCCACATGGAGTATTCGGAGCCACCTGCACGCCGGATGACTGTGGCGAACCGAGTCACCAAGAATGCGCGGTCGCCACGAGGCCCTGGATCAACGCGGAGGTGGCGGGCGTGAGGCCGTCGTCGCTCGGTAGCTGGCTGCGGGGGCTGATGCCACGCACCCGTGGTGTCAGCTCGAGTTGCGCTCCGCCGCCGCGGACGCGGTTGACCGGATTGTCGGGATGCAGCCCGCGCAGTTCGCGAGGAATCGCGTCGAGATCGGTGATCACCTGGTAGCCGGGCACGCTGACGTGGCGGGCGAGATGTTCGGCGAGTTCGCGGTTGCGGCCGCCCGCAAGCAGTTGCGTGCTGCGACCGATGCGGCCGTATCCGTGCAGCGACACCGCGACGTCGACGTGGTCGAGGAACTCCGCGAGACGAGCGGACTCCTGCGCCCGGTACAGCGCCGAGGGCAGATGGTGCGGGTAGTGGTCCGGATGGCGCATCACATAGACGGAGGCACCCGCCGCGTCGGCGGCCCGTTCGGCGATGACGTCGGTCATCTCCTCCAGGCCGCCGCCGTGGATGGCCAGGAAGCCGAAGCGCGACCGCAGTGTGCAGACCTCTGTGACGCCGGGCTGTGCCAACAGCTCCGAAAGTGATTGCGGTGCAGGGGTTTCTGTGTTGTGGAGGCGGTTCGGCCAGTGTGCGGGATCCCACCGCCGGAGGAAGTCGACCCAGCGCTGCGGCAGGCCGTGGTGCATGGCGCCGTCGACGATGCGTTCCAGATATCCCGGGCGCGGCGGCCCGGGATCGACGCGGTGGTCGATGTAGACCCAGGCTTCGGCGGGGCCTTCGTCGGTGTGCACGGTGAGTCGGTCACGGCGGTAGCGGACCGGAACGCCCTCGGCGCTGTCCAGCACGGCCAGGTCGTGATCGTTGAGTTGCCACACGACGCCGTGGACTTCGGAGCCGTCGAACGGTTCGACGGTCGCAACACCGCGCTGGTTGATCAGCCAGTCGTGGTCGGCGAGCATGGCCGGCCGGGGATTCGCCGCGTCGGGGCACCGCAACGCCATCTGCGAGACGTTGAGGTTCGACCCGTACGCGAAGTAGGCGTGGTTGAGCATCAGCCTGTCAGGGTCAGGAAGATCAGCACCACATTCAAAAGGGTAATGAGAGCGGCGATGGCCCAGCCGAGAGCCGTCGTCACGCGGTGGTTGGTGTCGTCGCCCATCAGGCTCCGGTCGCTGGTCAGCCGCACCAGGGGAATCAAGGCGAACGGGATCCCGAAGGACAGCACCACCTGCGACAACACCAGCGCCCGGCTGGGGTCGAGACCGATCGCGAGGATCGCCAGGGCCGGCAGCAGGGTGATGAGGCGGCGCAGCACCAGTGGAATGGAGCGCTTCAGCAGGCCCTGCATGATCATCGCGCCCGCGTATGCGCCGACCGAAGAGGACGCCAGCCCCGAGGCCAGCAGGCCGATGGCGAACAGCAGCGCGATCGTCGGGCCGAGGGTCTCGCGGACCGCGGCGTGTGCGCCCTCGATCGAGTCGGTGTTCTCCTGTCCCTGCAGATTGGTGGCGGCGACCAGCACCATCGACAGGTTGACGGCGCCGGCGATGACCATCGCGATGCCGACGTCCCAGCGGGTGACGCGCAGCAGCATCCGTCGCATCGGGCCTGCCTCGGGGTGACCGTGGCGGTCCCGGGCCAACCCGGAGTGCAAGTACACCGCGTGCGGCATCACGGTCGCGCCCAGCATGGCGGCGGCGATCAGCACGCTCTCGGTGCCGGCGAACATCGGAACCAGCCCGGCTGCCGCCTCGTCGACGGGCGGGGGAGCGACGACCAGGCTGGCGAGGAAGCCCACCGCGATGATCGACAGCAGCCCGGTGATGACGCGTTCGAACGAGCTTTGACCTTGGCGGTCCTTGACCAACAGCAACAGCAGCGAGACGACCCCGGTGATGATGCCGCCGGTCAGCAGCGGCAGGTCGAACAGCAGGTTCAGCGCGATGGCGCCGCCCACCACCTCCGCGAGATCGGTTGCCATCGCGACTAATTCGGCCTGCAGCCAGTACGTCAGCCGGGTCCGGCGGCGCATCCGGCCACCGACCGCTTCCGGCAGCGACATCCCGGTCACCAGCCCCAGCTTCGCCGAGAGGTACTGCACGAGACAGGCCATGGCGTTGGCCGCGACGATGACCCAGACGAGCAAGAACCCGAACTGCGCGCCGGCGCTGACGTTGGCGGCGACGTTGCCGGGGTCGACGTAGGCGATGGCGGCGACGAACGCCGGGCCGAGCAACAGCCAACTCGGCCGCAGCTTCACCTCGTCCTGGACCACCTCGCCCACTTTCTATCCGGAGTAGCGAATAGAAAAGTTAGGTTAGCCGAAACCTCGGGCCGACGTGGCGCCGGGTGTCACCTACCTCGTCCACCGATGATCACCGGGCCCCAAGCCCACCCGCGGTACGGGCCGGTCTGCATCGACGGTGACGTGACGATCTGAGAGCTGCCGTTCGTATCGCATTGCGAGGTGTTCGGGGCGATGTCGGCGCACTCGGGCGCGGCGGTGGCGACCGGTGCGGCGAGCGTGCACACGCCGACCACGGCCGCAGCGAAAACCACTGCCATATAACGGGTTATCGATCTCTCGCTTGGCAGGGGCAGGCCCCGGACGGTCACGGGAAGAAGAACCCGTCGCCTTCCCACATGCTGCCCCACGGACCCACGTACTCCTGTTCGGCGGGCGTGGCGTCGATCGAAACGTTGCCTGGCGACACGCATTCCGTGGTGGAGCCGCCGATCGCCTGGGCGCCACCGGTGTCGACGCACTGCGGCAGCGTCGGGTTGGCCGGTTCGGCGCCGGCCAACGGTGCGCCCGCGACCGCCGCTGCGACGCCACCGGCCGCGATCACCGGAGCGAGATAACGAAGTGTGGTTCGCATGGGCACGTCCTCAGTCTGAAATACCGTTGGCCTCAACGCTGAGCGTACAGCCCTTTTCCGGTGATCAGCGGCAAGTCGAGCGTCGTCCGGATGCCCGGCGGGGCGGCCACGACCGCGGGAATCGCGTTGACGACACGGGCGGCAGTCGCGACCAGCCCGGCGTGGTTGTGGTCGCCGTTGGGGCTGCTGAGGCACAGGTCGAGCGTGTATGACGGCTCGCCGGTGATCTCCAGACGGTACGAGCCGCCCTCCTGCGCCGGTTGCGGCCAGTCCGGGTGCAGGTCGTCGCGCAACCGCGTGACGTGTTCGAGGACGACGGCGACCTTGCCGTCCTTGATGCCCTGCACTTCGAAGCGCAAGGCCGCTGCGGTGCCCTTCGCGATGTGGCCCGCGGCGATGTCGAATTCCTCGGGCGCCGGTTCGCGGGTGTAGGTCTCGGTGACCTTGTCGAGTTCGATGCCGAGGCCCGCGGCGAGTTGGCGCACCACCGATCCCCAGGCGAGGCTGAGCACCCCGGGTTGCAGCAGCATCGGGATCTCGTCGAGCGGTTTGCCGAAGCCCATCACGTCGAACATGACCGTGGCGCTGTCGTAGGTGTCGTAGTTGATGATCTCCATGCAGCGGATCTGTTCGACGCTCTGGCAGGTGCCCGCCAGCGCCAGCGGCAGCAGGTCGTTGGCGAAGCCTGGGTCGATGCCGTTCACGAAGACGCTCGAATTGCCTTGTTGCGTGGCTTCCTCGATCGGCTTGACGAGTTCGTCGGGCAGCACCTGCCACGGATACTGCAGGAAGACCGCGCTGCTGCCGACGACGTTGACGCCGGCGGCCAGGATGCGGCGATAGTCCTCCAGCGCGTCGGGCAGGCGGTTGTCGGCCATCGCGGTGTAGACGGCGCACTGCGGCTGGGTGGCCAGTACTGCATCGAGGTCGGTCGTCGCGGTGATACCCGTCGAAACCCCCAGCCCCGCAAGCTCTCCCGCGTCCGTTCCGGCTTTGGCCTCCGACGACACCCACACGGCGGTGAGCTCGTATTGCGGGTCGTTGATCAGCTGGGTCAGCGCGTGCCGTCCGACGTTGCCGGTGCCGATCGCGGCCACCTTGATGGTCATGGACTTCCTCTCACAGATCCGGGATGGGCAGGTCGAGATTAGGGACCGTCAACCCGCCGTCCACCTCGAGCGTCTTACCGGTCAGATAGCTACCTGCCGGCGAGGCCAGATACACGGCGGCAGCGGCGATGTCGTCGGGCTCCCCGAGGCGGCGCATCGGGGTGGCCTGCTCCATCGGCTTCCGCAGATCGTCGTCGGAGGCCACGATGTCGAGCGCCGAGGTCAGGATCGAGCCCGGCGCGATCGCGTTGACCCGGATCCGCGGGCACAGGTCGAGCGCGGCCAACCGGGTGTAGTGGGCGAGCGCGGCCTTGGCGGTGCCGTAGGCGGCGAAACCGCGCCCGGCCAACCGGCCCATGGTGGAGGTGATGTTGATGATGCTGCCGCCGCCGGAGTGCTCGAGCATGTGCGGTACGGCGGCCGCCGTGAGCGCGTGCGCGGTCGAGACATTGAAGGTGAAGGCGTCGCGCAGGTCCTTCGTCGAGGTGTTGAGGAGCGCGTTCGGCATGGTGCCGCCGACATTGTTGACGACGATGTCTAGTTTGCCGAACGCTTCGACTGCGGCGTCGGCGAGCTTGGCGGTGTCCTCGGGATGCGCGAGGTCCGCGACGACGATGTGGGCCCGTCGTCCGGCGGCGCCGACCTGCTCGGCGACCTCCTCGAGTTGCGACTGTGTGCGCGACGCGATCACCACGTCCGCACCGGCTTCCGCGAATGCGACCGCCATCGCGGCGCCGAGGCCGCGGCCCGCACCGGTGACCACCGCCACCTGATCGTCCAGTCGGAATCTGTCGAGAATCACGATCGAAGTCCTTCCCTCGCCGGGCGAACGGTAACAGGGCTCCGGCCGCTCCCGGGCGGTTTTCTGAAACACGTTCTAATTCGGATCGCTCGTGTCAGTGGACACATGTCTTGAGTCAAGAAATTGGCAGGTTTTCGTGGGTAATGGCGTGGAGGTAGGCCTGCCGTGGGGTGCGGTCGTCA
>NZ_LQIN01000008.1 GCF_001500065.1 Mycobacterium sp. IS-3022 | reverse complement strand
CCATGCCTCACTCAACCTCCTCAACAACGCCGCGTTGTGGATAACGCGGGCCTGTCAAAAAGTTTGAGTCAGTGGATTCTGGCATTGTCGAACACATGTTCGAGAACGTCGGTCCCGAGACGGCAGTCGCCGCGATAGAGGCGAGCCTGCGCCAGGAGTCGACGCTGATGGCCCGTCGGATGGCCGCCATCGCCGCCCTGTTGGCTCACCGCACGGCCGAGGCGGAAGGCATCGACCCTGATCCCGGCTGGTCGATGGTGACAGGGTTCGCTCGGACGTCGGCTGAGATTGGAGCCGCGATGAACATGGCTCCGTCGGTCGCGAGTCGTCTGGTGTCGCAAGCGGAGTCTCTCGACACCCGCCTACCGAAACTCGCGAGGCTGCTCGAACAGGGCGCCGTCGACTGGACAACCACACAGCTGATCATCACGCGTACCGAGTTGGTCTGCGACTCACTGATCGGCCGGATCGACGAGGCAATGGCGGAACGGCTCGCGCGGTGGCAGACGTGGTCGCGCCGGCGGGTCAAGGACGTGGTGGACAGGTTGGTGTGCGAGATCGACCCAGAGGCCGCAAAGGAACGGCGCGCATCGTCTGAGCGCGACCGTTACATCAGCGTTTCGCCTCAAATCGACGGGACGGCTCAGCTGCGCGGACGCATCAGCGCGAGGGCCGGGGCGGCCTTCGACCGACGTCTTTCACAGCTCGCTATGTCGGTGTGCGCGAACGACTCCCGCACCGTCGCTCAGCGGCGCGCCGATGCGCTGGACGCACTCACCGAGGGGCGCGGTCTGAGCTGTGACTGCGGTAAACCCGATTGCCGGGCCCGGGGGTCAGCCGAAGAAGAGGGCCAGGTGCACACCGTGATCAACGTGATCGCCAGCGAGGAAACCCTCACCGGCGAGAGCGACCGACCCGGATACCTGGAGGGCTTCGGCGTCATCGACGCCGATCTGGTGCGCGAGATCGCCGAGACAGCGACGATGCGCCCGCTCGAGCCGCCCATCGTCACTCCCGAGCAGTCGGTGCGGTACCAACCCTCGGCCGAGGTCAACCGCTGGGTCCGGTTCCGCGACCTGACGTGCCGGTTTCCCGGATGCGACCGACAGGCCGCCATCTGCGACCTCGACCACACGACACCGTTCAATCACGCCGACCCGGCCGCCGGCGGGTTGACCGTTCCGTGGGGTTTGGCCGACTACTGCCGAGAACATCACCGCATGAAGACATTCCACGGCGGTCCCGACGGGTGGCGTGACGAACAACTGTCCGACGGGACGATCGTCTGGACGTCACCGACGGGCAGGACCTATCGGACCTCCCCTGGCGGGTTCGACCTCTTCCCGCAGATGCGACCCGCGTGCGCAGAGCCGACGCCTCGCAAGCGAAACCACAAGCGGGAGAGGGCCACCCGAATCAAGCGGCTGCGGGCCCAGTTGGCAACTCAGCGGCCGATCAACGCCGAACAGCGCCGCAGGCTCCGGGAGCGACGACGTGAGATCGAGGGACGTCAATGGCGCAATCGATCACGCTTCCTGAAAATCGTCTTCAAAGGCACGGCCCCGAGCACCAGCCCGTGGTGCCGCTGGATCGACGATCCGTTCGAGCCCGAAGACCTGCCACCCGACTGGGAACCACCACCTCCACCGCCGCCCGGTCCGGACGAACCGCCGTTCTGACGCTTCCTACTCCCGACCGGCTGCGCTAACGTGGCTGGCGTCCACACACGGGAGCGCACACCAGTGCGCTGAGAGGACGGGTGGGCCCGTCGACCGTACGAACCTGACCGGGTAATGCCGGCGTAGGGAGATATTCAAGATGACGCATGTCACCGTCAATCCGTCCGTGACCACCGGCCCCATCGAGGGCAGCACAAAGATCTACCGCGATGTCGACGGTGTGCCGGGCGCGAAGGTGCCGTTCCGCCGGGTGAACCTGTCCAACGGCGAGCACCTGGACCTGTACGACACCTCCGGCCCGTACACCGACCCCGCTGCGAGCCTCGACCTCCACGCCGGCCTACCGCCGAGACCCGGCGTGACGCGCGAACGCGGCACCCAACTGCAGCGGGCCCGTGCCGGCGAGATCACCGCCGAGATGGCGTTCATCGCCGAACGCGAGGGCGTGGCCGCCGAGTTGGTGCGTGACGAGGTGGCTCGTGGTCGTGCCGTGATCCCCGCCAACCATCACCATCCCGAGAGCGAGCCGATGATCATCGGCAAGGCCTTCGGAGTGAAAGTCAATGCCAATATCGGTAATTCGGCCGTGACAAGTTCGATCGCCGAAGAGGTCGACAAGATGGTGTGGGCGACGCGATGGGGTGCCGACACGATCATGGACCTGTCCACCGGCCGCGACATCCACACCACTCGCGAGTGGATCCTGCGCAACTCCCCGGTGCCGGTCGGAACCGTGCCGATCTACCAGGCGCTGGAGAAAGTGAACGGCGATCCCGCCGAATTGACCTGGGAACTGTACCGCGACACCGTGATCGAGCAGTGCGAACAGGGTGTCGACTACATGACCGTGCACGCCGGTGTGCTTCTGCGCTATGTGCCGCTGACGGCCAAGCGCGTCACCGGCATCGTCAGTCGCGGCGGTTCCATCATGGCTGCCTGGTGCCTGGCGCATCATCGGGAATCGTTCCTCTACACCCATTTCGACGAGCTGTGCGAGATTCTGCAGCGCTACGACGTGACGTTCTCGCTCGGCGACGGCCTGCGACCCGGCTCGATCGCCGACGCCAACGACGCGGCCCAGTTCGCCGAACTGCGCACCCTCGGCGAGCTCACCAAGGTCGCGAAATCGCATGGCGTGCAGGTGATGATCGAAGGTCCGGGTCACGTGCCGATGCACAAGATCGTCGAGAACGTGCGCCTGGAAGAGGAATGGTGCGAGGAGGCGCCGTTCTACACGCTGGGCCCGCTGGCCACCGACATCGCTCCCGCCTACGACCACATCACCAGCGCCATCGGCGCGGCGATCATCGCCCAGGCGGGCACCGCGATGCTGTGTTACGTCACGCCGAAGGAACACCTCGGCCTGCCCGATCGCAAGGACGTCAAGGACGGAGTGATCGCCTACAAGATCGCCGCGCACGCCGCCGATCTCGCCAAGGGCCACCCACGCGCGCAGGAACGTGACGACGCCCTGTCCCGCGCACGCTTCGAGTTCCGGTGGAACGACCAGTTCGCCTTGTCACTGGATCCCGACACCGCGCGCGCGTTCCACGACGAGACGCTGCCCGCCGAACCGGCGAAGACCGCCCACTTCTGCTCGATGTGCGGGCCGAAGTTCTGCTCCATGCGGATCACGCAAGACGTCCGCGACTACGCCGCCAAGCACGGCCTCGAGACCGAAGAAGACATCGAGGCCGCACTTTCGAAGGGCATGGCCGAGAAGTCACGCGAGTTCGCCGAACACGGCAACCGCGTGTACCTCCCGCTGGCATGACCTATCTGCCGTTGCCCGAACCGGGCACCACACCGGTGCGAGTGATGACGATCGCCGGATCCGATTCGGGCGGCGGCGCAGGCATCCAGGCCGACATGCGCACGTTTGCGCTACTGGGCGTGCACAGTCTCGTCGCCGTCACCGCGGTGACGGTGCAGAACTCGATGGGCGTCAAGGGTTTCCACGAGATCCCGCTCGACGTCATCGCCGGTCAGATCGAGGCGGTGGCGTCCGACATCGGTGTGCAAGCCGCCAAGACGGGGATGCTGGCATCCTCGGACATCATCGACACCATCGCCGACGTGTGGCGCCGGCAGGGCCTCGCGGGCGCGGTGCCGTTGGTGGTGGACCCGGTGTGCGCCTCGATGCACGGCGATCCGCTGTTGCATCCCAGTGCCCTGGAATCTCTGCGGACACAACTGTTTCCGCTCGCGACGCTGGTCACCCCGAACCTCGACGAGGTGCGCCTGCTGGTCGGGATCGATGTCGTCGACGAGGCCACGCAGCGCGAGGCCGCCCGTGCGCTGCACGCCCTCGGACCGCAGTGGGCGTTGGTCAAGGGCGGACACCTGCGCACGTCGGCGCGGAGTCCGGACCTGCTGTTCGACGGGGCCGAGTTCCACGAGTTCGAGGCCACACGCATCGACACCGGACACGACCACGGCGCCGGCGACACGTTGGCAGCCGCCGTCGCCGGCGCACTGGCCCACGGATATCCGATGCCCGATGCCGTGGCGTTCGGCAAGCGCTGGGTCACCGAATGTCTGCGCGCCGCTTACCCGTTGGGCCACGGCCACGGTCCGGTGTCGGCACTCTTCAGGCTGACGGAATGAACCTCGAGCAGATCGCGGGGGTCGCCCACGCGCCCGATGGTGCTCCCGCCGGCGTCGTCGTCCTCACCCATGGTGCGGGCGGCAGCCGAGAGGCGCCGCTGCTCAAGAAGATCTGCGATGAGTGGGCGCGCCGCGGTTGGCTGGCCGTGCGGTACAACCTGCCGTACCGACGGCGCCGACCGAAAGGGCCGCCGTCGGGATCCGCCAAGGCCGACCAGGCCGGGGTGGTCGAGGCCATCGGTGTCGCTCGCGAACTGGCCGACGGTCCCGTCATCGCCGGCGGGCACTCGTACGGCGGCAGGATGACGTCGATGGCGATCGCCGACGCGCTGGCCGACATCGACGTGCTGACGCTGTTCTCCTATCCGCTGCATCCGCCCGGCAAGCCGGAACGTGCCCGCACCGAACACCTCCCGCGCATCGCGACACCGACGGTGTTCACCCACGGCACCGCCGACCCGTTCGGTTCGATCGACGAACTGCGGCCGGCCGCCGCGTTGATCGACGCGCGCACCGAGGTCGTGGAGATCACCGGCGCCCGGCACGACCTGGGCTCCAAGGCCCTCGATGTGCCCGCGCTCGCGGTCGACGCCGCGATACGGTTGCTCGCGTGACCACGCCGCCGGGCCCGCCCCCGCCGTACGGACCGCCGCCGTCGCCCTACGGCGAGCAGCCCAACCCGTACCCGCCGCCCGGATCCCCGTACCCACCGCCTCCGGCGGCTCCGTACCCGCCGCCGTACCCGCCGCCGCCTCCGCCGCCGTATTCGGACCAGGGGCCGGGCTACTACCCACCGCCCCAGCAGCGGCCGACGAACTGGTGGGCCATCGTCGCGCTGGTCTTCGGGCTGCTCGGCGGCGTGGTGATCAGCGTCGTCTGTGGCATCGTCGGCCTGAAGAAGGCCAAGGAGGGCCAGGGCGGCCGGGGCATGGCGATCGCGGGGCTGGTGCTGTCGGCGCTGTGGGTGCTGGCGATCGTCGCAGGCCTGCTGTTCTACTTCGTGATCAGCGAGGACACCGTGACCGCGACCGAAGTCCGGCAGGGCGACTGCCTCGCCGAGATCCCGGGCGACACGCGGGTGCGCACCGTGCAGACCGTCGGATGCGACGAGACCCACGCCGGTGAGGTGTTCGCGGTGCTGCAGATGCCCGACGGCGATTTCCCCGGCCAAACCGCGATCGACGCCTACGCCGAGAAGTGCGCCCCCGAACTGGCGGCCTACTCACCCGCCGCGATGACCGACGACTCGGTCCAGCTGTACGTGCTCTATCCCACAGCCGAGACGTGGGCGGAAGGTGATCGCGCCGTCACCTGCGTTGCGACGCTGGATCCACCGCGGGCGGGCTCCATCAAGGGCTGACGCACAGCGTCAATGGCGCGACCACACCAGTACCTATCCCGGATCTATCCAGTACCTGAGGTACCGTTTTCGGCATGACTTCGGAACGGTTCGACGCCGTCATCGTGGGCGCCGGTTTCGGGGGTATCGGCGCGGCCATCCAGCTCAAGCGGTTGGGTTACGAGAACTTCGTGATCCTGGACCGCGAGGACGATCTCGGGGGCACCTGGCACGTCAACCGCTACCCCGGCCTCGCGGTCGACGTGCCGACCACCACGTACTCCTACTTCTTCGAGCCCAATCCGAACTGGTCGCGGCTGTTCTCCACCGGCGCCGAAATCAAGCAGTACGCCGACGACGTCGCCGACAAATACGACGTGCGCCGCCACATCCGCTTCAACACCACCGTCGAGGGCGCCCGCTGGGACGACGAGGCCAGCATGTGGCGGGTCGGGTTGGCCGGCGGTGAGACGCTGACGACGCGGTATCTCATCACGGCGACCGGTTTCCTGTCGCAGCCGCACACGCCAGACATCCCGGGCATCACGAGCTTCGCCGGCAAGGTCATCCACACCACAGATTGGGACGACAGCTATCACCTCGACGGCCGCCGCGTGGCGATCATCGGCACCGGCGCGACCGCGGTTCAGTTGATTCCGGAACTGGCGAAGAGGACGGCAGACCTGACCGTCTACCAACGGACGCCGGTGTGGGTGGTGCCCAAGCTCGACTTCCGCTTCTCCGAACGCGCCAAACGGCTGTTCGCCCGGGTTCCGTTGACGCAGCGAGCGATCCGGGCGGTCACCGATGCGGTGTATGAGTTCTTCATCTACGTGGGGCTGCGCCACCGACGGCTGCTGTTCCGCCGGCTCAACATCGCAGCATCCGACGTGGCCAAGATGCACCGGTTCTTCTCGATCCGCGATCCGGAACTGCGCAGGCAGTTGACCCCGGACTACGACTTCGGCTGCAAGCGCCCGACGTTCTCCAACGACTATTACCGGGTCTTCACCAAACCGCATGTGCACCTGCAGAGTTCGGGTATCGAACGCATCGAGCCCGGCGCCATCGTCGCCAACGACGGCACCCGAACCGAGATCGACACGCTGGTGCTGGCCACCGGCTTCGACCTGTGGGAGGCCAACTTCCCGGCCATCGAGATCATCGGACGGGAGGGACGCAACCTCGGAAAGTGGTGGCGCGACACGCGGTTCCAGGCCTATCAGGGCGTCTCTGTGCCGTACTTCCCGAACTACCTGAGCCTTGCCAGCCCGTACGCGTTCCTCGGCTTGAACTTCTTCAATTCGATGGAATACCAGATGCGCCACATGGATCGGCTGTTCGGCGAGGTGAAGCGGCGGGGTGCGACGACATTCGAGGTCACCGAGGAAGCCAACACCCGCTACCTGGACCGCATGACGGAACTCATCGGCGACTCGGTGTTTGCGGTCGGTAATTGCGCGACGTCGAGGTCCTACTACTTCAACCCGAGCGGCGAGGCCACGCTGCTGCAGCCGGTGTCCACCCGCAAAGCCATCAGAGATGCATCGCGGTATCCGTTGAGCGACTACCGAATTGCGTGAGCAGAGAGGAAGAGCAGCTGTGTCAGTTCAGGAATCGAGCAGCGGTTCGCGCGCGGCCACGTTGGCGGGCCTGGGCGTCGCCGCCACGGGTCTCGCGCACTTCGCCAAGCCGGAGTTGTTCGAGTCGGTGACCGTACAGGCGTTTCCCCGCAACACCCGCGAGTACATCTACCTCAACGGCGCCATCGAGACCGCACTCGGACTCGGGCTGGCCGTCCGCAAGACCCGCAAACTGGCGCTCGTCGGGACCGTCGGCTATCTCGCCTACTTGGCGGGCAACGTGGCGCGTAACCGGTAGCTGCCCACCAGCGTCACGTCCAGCAGCCGCTGCAGGACCGCCCGGTTCTGTGGGGTGTTCGCGTACTGCATCAACCGGCCCATGTCGATCACCAGGGACATGGCCGCGTGCACGGCGAACCGGGCCTGACCCGGTGTCCACTCCGGCCGCACGGCAACCACCAACTCCATCCAGGACTCGACGGTGGAGCGCTGCATGTTGCGCAGGATCTTCTGGTCGGTCGGCGACATGTTGAGCCGCTCGGTGTAGTAGACGTAGTCCAGTTCCGGCTGCGCGAACGACCTGGCCACGTACGCGTCGATGACCGCGCTCAGCGCGTCTTCGGGATCCGCGATGGAACCCGTGATGGCCGACATCTCCTCCGAGAGCCGGTCGGCCGCGCGCCGGAACGCCGCGGCCAGAATGTCGCTCTTGCCGGCGAAGTACCGGTAGATGCCCGACGCGGGCATGCCGACCGCCGCGGCGATGTCCTCCATGCTCGTGTCGCGGTACCCCTTGATGTTGAACAACCGCATCGACTCGTTGAGCAGCGCTTCGTATTTCGACGGCTCGGTGCTCGCGGGAAGCGGTGCGGGCGGCTGCTCGGTGACAGGGTCGACGTCGGGCAGTTCCATCGCCATGACCGCGTCCGCGAGGTCCGCCAACAGCGTCCGCACCTGGACGGCGGGCAGCTTCGCCCGATGGTCGACGATGCTGCCGATGACCGACAACACGGCGATGGACAGCGTCCAGCGTTGCCGTGACGTCAGCTCCGGCCGCAGGACACCAAGGGGGCGTTGGATGCGGTGGTGGACGGTGCGCATCTGAGCGATGAGCGACGCCTGATCGTCACCCCGCAGATAGCGGCCCTCCCAGCGGTAGAGGCCACCCGATTCCCGGTTCGCCATCGCGGTGTCGGTGAGCGCCGCGACCAGCCGGCGCAGTTGCACTTGCGGATCCTCGGTCGCGGACTCGTCGGCGAACGCCGTGGCGTCTACCAGCTGTTGTCCCAGGCTCAGCACGGCATCGCGGAACAGGTCGTACTTGCTCGCGTAGTGCCGGTACAGCGCGGCCGCCGAGATCCCCACCCGGGAAGCGATGGCCTCCATGCTGACGCCGTAGAAGCCCAGCGTGCTGAACGCCTCGGCGGATGCCCGGGCGATCTGCGCCTTGCGGTCCTTCGGCCGGCGCCGGACCGCGTCACCGCTCGCCGGCCGAGTGCGCGACATGGCAAACACGATAACGGACCAGACGCCTACATATCGGCCCACTTCGGTTGCCAATAATGGCCGAACTTGCCCGTTCAAGCAGAATGGCCATTAACATAAGGGCGTGTTCGGCGTGTTGCGGAGGATTCTGGGCTTTCAGGTCTCCGTCGGCGAGCTGATCACGGTGGCGCTGGTCATCGGCACGCCGTATCTGCTCGTCGGCGTTTTCTGGTCAACCATGCACACCGAACATCTGCGGCAGATGGCGGGAGCCGACCTGGTCGTCTCGTATCTCGGGTCGATCGTATCCTGGCCGGTGCTGCTGTTCGCAGACGTCTGTATGACCTGAACGGGGGAACGCGTTGTCTCAACGTCATCATCGTCTCGCCTACACCGGCATCGTCGCCGCCGTCGTGTTGATCATCGGCTTGCTGGCGATGAACTTCCCGGTGTTTCTGGACAGCTACGACCAGTACGGCTGGCAGATCAAGTGCGGAACGGGTTACGTCACCAATCTCACCCAGGCGGCCGCGACCGTGGGTGAGGACAACTACGTCGAGCAGTGCGAGAACGCGCTGCTCGGCCGCCGGATGTGGACGATTTCGATGGTGGTGCTCGCCGGCGCGGTGCTTCTGACGACCCTGGTCGCGGCCGCGACGACCTCCGCGCGCGAGTCGTTGCAGCCGCACCACGACGCCGCACCTCATTAAGGCCTGAACTAGCATTCCGGCGGTGAGCACGCCGGACGGTCCAGCGCTGCACCGGCGGCTCGGCACCTTCGACGCGGTGACCATCGGGCTGGGCTCGATGATCGGCGCGGGCATCTTCGTCGCCCTCGGACCCGCCGCGGCCGCTGCCGGGTCGGCGCTGCTCATCGGTCTCGCGATCGCCGCCGTGGTGGCGTACTGCAACGCGACGTCGTCGGCGCGGCTCGCGGCCCGCTATCCGCAGTCGGGCGGTACCTACGTCTACGGACGCGAACGCCTCGGCGAATTCTGGGGTTTCACCGCGGGGTGGAGCTTCATCGTCGGCAAGACCGCGTCGTGCGCGGCGATGGCACTCACGGTCGGCTACTACGTGTGGCCCGAGTCGGCGCGCGGGGTAGCGGTCGGCGCGGTCGTCGCGTTGACCGCCGTGAACTATGCCGGGATTCAGAAGTCGGCGGTGCTGACCCGCGTCATCGTCGGTCTGGTGCTCGCGGTGCTCAGCGCCGTGGTGGTGACGGTCCTCGGCTTCGGCGAAGTGGATACCTCCCAATTGTCACTCGGCGCCGACGCCTCGCTCACCGGCGTGTTGCAGTCCGCCGGCTTGCTGTTCTTCGCGTTCGCGGGCTACGCGCGGATCGCCACTCTCGGTGAGGAGGTCCGCGAGCCCGCCCGGACGATCCCTCGCGCGATACCGCTGGCGCTGGCCATCACGCTCGCCGTCTACACCCTCGTGGCGATCGCGGTGCTGGGCGAATTGGGCAGCGACGCACTGGCTTCCGCGACCGCGCCACTGGCCGATGCGGTGTCCCAGGCCGGCTTCCCCGGCCTCGACGCGGTAGTGCGGGCCGGCGCGGCCGTGGCAGCGCTCGGCGCACTGCTGACGCTCATCCTCGGGGTGTCCCGAACCACGCTGGCGATGGCGCGTGACCGCCGCCTGCCGCACGCATTGTCGGCCGTGCACCCGCGGTTCGGCAGCCCGCACCGCGCCGAGGTGGCCGTCGGGGTGGCCGTCGCCGCGCTGGCCGTCGCCGTCGACGTCCGCGACGCGATCGGGTTCTCGTCGTTCGCGGTGCTGCTCTACTACGCGATCGCCAACGCGTCGGCCTGGACACTGGGCCGCAGAACAATTCCGACGATCGGGCTGGCGGGTTGCCTGCTGCTGGCCGTGCTGTTGCCGCTCTCGTCCGTGCTCGTCGGCGGGGTCGTCGTGCTCGTGGGCGCCGTCGCCTACCGGCTGCGCCGCTGATCCCTTGGCGGAACGCCGTTGACCCCGTCGAGCGACCGCGCATAGGTGCCGACGGCGTAGGCGACCGCCGGCCCGAGCACCGAGAGCGCGTCCCGGTTGATGCTGTCGACGGTGTCCCGTTTGGTGCGGTAGTTCGGATCGAACGGTACTCCGGCCCGGCCACCCCAAAGACGGGCCTGCGCTTCAGTTTTGCGTTGTGAGGCGCCGGCCGTCAGGCCGCCGATCGGCACCCCCGCGGCGAGAAAGGGGTAGTAGTCGGTGAACTGGCTCAGCGGCATGTCGGCGGGCCGCACGCCCGCGGTGTTGAGGTAGGCGGCCAGCGTGCGTTCGATACCGGCCGAACCGGTGGGCACCGATCGGGTGGGGATGTCCGGATTGGGCTGGGCCGACTGGTCACCGTCGTAGGTGAAGTAACCGGCGTTGGGCGAGCCGAGCATGTCGAAGTTCAGATACAACGCGATGTCGCGCTGTTCGTCCGGCGACAGTCCCTGCAGGTATTTCGTCGGCCCGGCCGATCCGTTCTCCTCCGACGCCCAGAACACGAAGCGCACGGCGTTGGCGACCGATGGCTGCGAGCCCAACGCCGCCGCGGTCTCCAGCAGCGCCGCGATTCCCGTCGCGTCGTCGTTCGCGCCAGGGCTGGCAGCCGAGCTGTCGAGATGTGCCCCCGCCAGCACGACATTGCGGGGGTCTCCGGTCCTGGTCTGCGCCACTATATTTCGGGTCTTCTTCATGACCGGCTCACCGTCGAGGGTCAGCCGCACCGGGGCCGTGGTGCGCCGCAGGGCGGCGTCGGCGTTCCGGTCGATCACCCCGACCGGAACGGTGAGATCCTGGTAGTAGCCCGGCGTGAACAGGCCGGCGGGGCTGCCACCCGGTCCAGGGGTGCTCACCACGAGAAGGCCGACGGCGCCCTCGGAGACCGCGGCGTTCTGTTTGTCGACGACCGAGCAGCCGGTGTCGTCGACGACCGCGATCGCGCCCCGCACCGATGTACCGTCGTAGTCGGAGGCACGGCAGCCCTCGGCTTCGCGAGGCCGCAGCGTGACGGCGTTCAGACCGCCGGGCGGCGTGGTGATCAGCAAAGACGCCTGGTCGACGGGGAACTCGCGCCCGCCCACCCGCATCGCGGGGTTGCCGCCCTCGATACGCTCGAGCAGTTCGAACTCCGGAGCCGTGACGTCGAAACCCTTGTCGCGCAGGAAATTCGCGACATAGTCGACGGTGGCGTCGTAGCCGGCGGTGCCCTCGGCGCGGTTACCGCCGTTGGCGTCGGCGATCTCCTGCAGCTTGCGCAGGTGGGCGAACATTGCGTCGACGCCGACCTTGGCCGCCAGGTCCTGCGGAGTCGGCGGCGGCTCCTGCGACGAGCACGACGTCAGTGCCGCGACGAGGCCGACAACGGCCCCCACACTGGCCGCCCACCGTCTCATGAGGCGAGCGTGTGGCGGATCCGCAGATCGCGGGTGGGCAAGCCGTTGGGGCCACCTTGATCTTGTGCGTAGATGCCGATCGCGTAGGACACACCTGCGCCGTGGATGCCGAGCGCGGTGCGGTCGATGTGGTCCAGGGTGTCGGATGCCTTGTGGTAGTTGGGGTCGAACGGCTTGCCGGCCTCGCCGCTCCAGCTCTCGGCCTGCTCGCGTGTCATGTCCTTCTCGGCGCCCGAGAAGGTGCCGCCCGACGGAATGCCGGCCAGGGCGAATCCGTCATAGTCGGAGCGGCCGTCGAAAGTCGTGTCCTCGGCCGGTTTTCCGGCCGCGTCGAGGTATGCGACCAGGGTGCGTTCGATGCCCGCCGAGCCTTCGGGTATCCGGCTCGGGGCGCCGTCCGCGTCGGGCGGCAGGGACAGGTTTCCGTCGTAGGTGAAGTAGCCCGGATTCGGCGATCCGACCATGTCATAGTTCAGGTACATCGAAATGTCTTTGAGCGCCTCGACATCCAGCGACTGCAGATAGTTGTTCGACCCGAACAGCCCGACCTCCTCAGCACCCCAGAAACCGAACCGTACCGCGTTGCGCACGTCGGGGGAACCGCCCAACTGCACCGCGGCCTCGAGGACAGCTGCCACGCCGGAGCCGTTGTCGTTGATACCGGGTCCCTCCGGAACGCTGTCGAGGTGGGCTCCGGCCATCACGATGTTGTGCGTGTCGCCGGTCTTGGTCTGGGCGATGACATTGCGGGTGTGTTCTGTGCGCACGCCCGCATTGAGTTTGAGCGTGGTGTCGCCCGGAGACGCCCGCAGCCGCTCGCCCTCTGCCTTGGAGATGCTGACGACGGGGATCTCCACGTCGGTGTCTTCCCCGAGGGTCCCCCCCATCTCGTCGTTCTCCTCGTTGTTGGCGACGATCAACGCCACCGCGCCGCGTTCGGCCGCCGCCTGCTCCTTGTCCGAGAACGGGCACACGCCACGGTCGACGAGCACGACGGCGCCCTTGACGGGCAGGCCGTCGTAGTCGGAGGCCGTGCATCCCGGCGTG
Organism: Mycobacterium sp. IS-3022; assembly: GCF_001500065.1. Classification (GTDB taxonomy): domain Bacteria; phylum Actinomycetota; class Actinomycetes; order Mycobacteriales; family Mycobacteriaceae; genus Mycobacterium. Next base: position 97,050 of record NZ_LQIN01000008.1, on the reverse strand, counting down.
TCCTCGACGCGGGCGGGCACCAGTGGACCCGACACGCCATCGGGCGGCGTGCCGATCGTGAAGTTCAACGGCTTCGCGGTGATCGCGGTACCGCCGACGGTCAGCGCAGGTTCGTCGGCGTACGGTAGCCGCACCTCGAACTCGGGGGTCTGCACGTCGAAACCGTTGTCGCGCAGTATGTCAGCGACGTACTCGACGCTGGCGTCGTAACCCGCGGTGCCCAGCGCCCGGTTACCGTCGCTGGCATCGGCGATCTCCTGCAACCGGACCAGGTGCGCGTACATGGCGTCGGCAGAGGTTCGCTGCGCGAGCGTCCTGGCGAACTCCACGGCCTCGGGTGCGACGCCGGCCTGAGTGGTGGGCGGCTGTACCGTCGGTTGCTCTTTGTCGCGGCCGCATCCGCCGAGCACCACGACGGCGGCCGACATCAGCGCGATTGCTTTCGAAACCCTTGTGTGGCTCATTGCCCACTACGTTAGCGTCGCCGGACCCGTCACCTGAGCGACAACAAACTCCGCCACGGCGCGCATGCCCGCCGCGTTGGGATGCAAGGGGGCCAGGGTACCAGGGTGGAAAAAAGTGAGCAGCCCGAATTTCGTGGTCCAGGGATCGGCCGACCAGGCGTGATGCGCGCGGCTGGGCTCGGCGACCCGTACCAGTCCGCAACCGGTGGCGGCCGCGGCCTCGGCAGTCAGCCGCTCCAGCGTTTCGGCGACGTGACGGCCTGCCGCGACATCGGTATCGGACAGCGGCGGCGCCGCGATACCCGCAGGCGGCAGCAGGGTGAGGTAGTCGACGAACAGCACCGTCGCGCGGGGCGAGCGGGTGCGCAGCGTCCGGCCGACCTCCTCGAGCGACGCGGCGACCTCGGACAGCGCCGCCTCGCGGGCCCGCGGGTCCAGTTGTGCGCGCAGAATCCCGCCCAGCAGCGGCAACTTTCGCAGGGCCCGCGGCAGGCCGGCGGCGAACAGCATCGGTACGTAGCCGACGTCGTTGCCACCGATGGTCACGGTGACCAGGTCCTCGCTGCCGTCCAGCGCCGAAATCTGCGGCGGCGCACCGTATTGCGTCTCGCGCAGCACATTGGCCGTGGTCGCACCGGAATACGTCACGTCGACGAGGTCGAGTCCCAACTTCTCGGCGACCAGGTGCGGGTAGTTGCGCGCCGACCGGCCCGCGCGCCGTGGCGCACCGTCGGCACGGGGCACGATCCCCGGGCCCGCCGCCATCGAACTTCCCAGTGCGACATAACGACTCATGGGGCCGGACTGGAAGCCCGTGCCCAGAACCGCTTCGGAATGCGGCCCGCCCCCCGCGCCAGATGACCCGCGGTGACGGCGGCGGCCATCGCCGCGGCCATGGCGGGCGGATCGGCGGCGCGGGTGACCGCAGAGGCCAGGAGCACGGCGTCACAACCGAGTTCCATCGCCAACGCGGCGTCGCTGGCGGTGCCGATGCCCGCGTCCAGCACCACGGGAACCGAAGCGGCCTCGACGATCATTTCGATGTTGTGCGGGTTGGCTATGCCCAGACCGGTGCCGATCGGCGAACCCAGCGGCATCACCGCCGCGCATCCGATGTCTTCGAGCCGCCGCGCGAGCACCGGATCATCGTTGGTGTACGGCAGCACGATGAAGCCGTCGTCGACCAATTGCTCTGCCGCCCTGACCAGTTCGACGGCATCGGGTAGCAGCGTGCGTTCGTCGGCGATGACCTCGAGCTTCACCCAGTCGGAGTGCAGCGCCTCGCGGGCGAGTTGCGCGGTCAGCACCGCCTCGGCCGCGCCGCGGCAACCCGCGGTGTTGGGCAACGGCGTGATGCCCAGGCGGTTGAGCAGCTCGAGCACTCCGGTGCCGCCCTCGGCGTCGACACGCCGCATCGCCACGGTGGTCAGTTCGGTACCGGAGGCGACGAGCGCCTCTTCCAGCACAGCGAGGTTCGCCGCGCCGCCGGTGCCGAGGATGAGCCGCGAACCGAACTCGCGACCGGCGATGGTCAGTTTCGAATCAGCCACCCTGCACCGCCGTCACCACCTCGACGCGGGCGCCCTCGGACAGCGCGGTGTGCCACTCCGACTTGGGCAACACCGACCAGTCCACCGCGACCGCGATGCCCTTCTCCGGAAAGCCAAGTCGTTCCATCAGCGCGGCGACCGTCGTCTGCGCATCCACTTCAACCGCTTCGTCGTTGACAAGTACCTTCATCGGTTTGCTCCTCGCGTGCGCGTCATCGCATTGCTCCAACCATGACATCGAGTTCGGCCGCGATCCGTTCGGCGGTCCACGGCGCGAGAAGAAATCCGTTGCGCCCGTGGCCTGCAGCGACCAGTGTGCGCTCATCGAGGCGTTCGACGAGCGGCAGTCCGTCGACGGTCATCGGCCGCAGGCCCGCAGCGCATTCGGCGAATTCGTACTCGCCCAGGGCGGGCATCACCGCACAGGCGTCGTCGAGCAGTTCGCGTACTCCCGTCACCGCCGGTGCGGTGTCGCGGCCGTGTTCGTACTGGGTCGCGCCGACCACGACTCCGTCGGCGCGGGGCACCAGGTACACCTGCCTGCCGTGAACCCGGGCGCGAACGACCCGCGTGGGTACGGGCATGCAGCCGCGGCGCCACCGCAGTCGCAACACCTCGCCCTTGACCGGGCGGATCGGCAGATCGGGCCAAAGCGTCGGCGCGTCAACGCCGTTCGCGATGACCACGGCGTCGGCCTGTACCTGGGCGAGATCGGACACGGGCGGCGCCCACTGCACCCCGAGCCGCTCACACAGCGCCGCCAGCTCCCGCACCACCGCGCGATTGTCGACGGCCAGTTCGGTTTCGGCGCGGAAACCGTGCCGGATACCTTGGGCCAGCAGTGGTTCGATGTCCCGGGCGCTCGAGGTCACCGTCACCGGATGCCCCTGGGCCGCCAGCCACTCGCCCACGGTCCTGAGGTCGGCGGCGTCGGCGCGGTCGACGGCGACCACCAGGGACTCGCGTGCGGTGACGACGTCGTCGGGCAGGCCGTCGAGGAAGCCGCCGTGCCACAGGTGCAGCGACTCCAGCCCCAGCTGCAGCAGCCTCTCCTCGCCGGGCCAACCCTCGCTGTGCGGGGCCAGCATGCCACCGGCGACCCACGACGCCCCCCGTTCGTCGGTGCGGTGCACGCGCACGTTCCAGCCGCCCATCAGCGCGCGACGCGCCACGGCCAGCCCGATGACGCCGCCGCCGATCACGGCGAGACTTGCGTTGGTCAACATCCCCTCCCTTCGCCGGCATGACCCGGATCAGGTGCGACGGTAAGGGCAGGTGCGCATGCCCACTCTCAGCCCCCGGTCCCGGGACTCCCGCGTTCGTCAACCCACCCTACCCGCCGGCGTCAGCGGCGATCGGGCGTGCGGCGCCGATCGGCTAGCGTCGCGGTGTGCACGAACCTCGGAAGCGCCTGGCCACCGCGTCGCTGTACCTGTGCACCGACGCCCGCCGTGAACTGGGCGATCTCGCGGAGTTCGCCGACGCGGCATTGGCCGGCGGCGTCGACCTCATCCAGTTGCGGGACAAGGGGTCGGCGGGCGAAAAGCGGTTCGGCCCGCTGGAGGCGCGTCAGGAACTCGAGGCGCTCGAGGTGCTCGGCGACGCCGCCCGCCGCCACAACGCACTGCTGGCCGTCAACGACCGCGCGGACATCGCCGTGGCCGCCGGCGCGGACGTGCTGCACCTGGGCCAGGACGATCTGCCGCTTGCGGTCGCCCGCGACATCGTCGGCGACCGGACGGTGATCGGCCGTTCCACCCACGACGTCGATCAGGTCGGCGCCGCGATCGCCGAAGCCGTCGACTACTTCTGCGTCGGCCCCTGCTGGCCCACCCCGACCAAACCGGGCCGACCCGCCCCCGGCCTGGACCTGATCCGGCACGCGGCCCGGCGGGATACGGCCAAGCCGTGGTTCGCGATCGGCGGCATCGACGCGGCGCGGCTGCCCGAAGTGCTGGCGGCCGGCGCGCGGCGCATCGTCGTGGTGCGGGCGATCACGGCCGCCGAGGACCCTGGGGCGGCCGCCGCACAGTTGAAGGCCGAGCTCAGAGCTGCGGGTTGACGACCAGCGGAATCGAGGCGAACTCGTCGCGCAGCCGCGCCCAACTCGCGGCGAAGCCGGGGTGCAGCGGCAGCTCGGCGACCTCGTCGACGGCGACCCAGCGCAACTCGGCGCTCTCCTGGTTCGGAACGGTGTGCAGCATCGCGGGCGCATCGGCGATGACCGTGCTGTACGTCCAGCTGACTCCGTCGGCCGCGACGGTCTTCGTCTGGACCACCTTTCGCACCGTCAGCTGATCCTGCGGCAGGCCCGCTTCTTCGTGCGCCTCCCGGATGGCGGCCTGCTCGGCCGTCTCGTGGCTGTCACGCGCACCGCCGGGCAGACCCCAGGTGCCGCCCTGGTGACTCCACGGCGCCCGGTGCTGGAGCAGCACCACCGCAGCGCCGTTGTGGCCGGGAGCCCGCAGCAGTAGGCCGGCCGCACCGTACCTACCCCAGTAGGCCTGGCCCTCGGAAACCACCCAGCCGTCACCGTCGCCACGCACGCCTCAACAATAGGGGCGCCCGCGTTGCCGGAAACTCTTAGACTTCTTTTATACAGTTGAGAGCGGTCGGAACGACGAGCCGGAAAGCGATGCTGATGAGGTCCGCGCGAACGTGACTGTGGAGTTGGCGCACCCGTCGACGGAGCCGCTCGCCTCGCGGTCACCGGGAACACCGGCGCACCAACGGTGGTGGTTCCTGTGGACCACACCCGGCCGCATCCTGACCATCGGGGTGGTGCTCTCCGCGCTCGTGATCGCCAGCGCGTTCGCCACCTCGACGACGATCAACGACCGCCAGCAGGCGCTCACCACGGTGCTCAACCACACCGAACCACTGTCGTTCGCCGCCGGACAGCTATATACGACACTCTCGGTGGCCGACGCCGCCGCGGCCACGGCGTTCATCGCCGGCGCGGAGCCCCGCGACGTCCGGCACCGCTACGAACAGGCGATCACCGACGCGTCGGTCGCGGTGACCCGGGCATCGAGCGGGCTCACCGACGAGGAGCTGGTGCAGTTGCTCGGCCGGGTCAACGCCGAGCTGTCGATGTACACCGGTCTGGTCGAGACCGCGCGCACCAACAACCGGTCGGGCAACCCGGTCGGCTCCTCCTACCTGTCCGAGGCGTCGGCGTTGATGCAGACCCAGATCCTGCCCAGCGCGCAACGGCTCTACGAGGAGACCTCGGCACGGGTGGACGCCGAGACCAGCGCGTCCACCCGGATCCCGGGCCCGGTCATTCTCGTGGTCCTGGCGACGCTGTTGTTCGGCGTGTTCGCCAACCGTTGGCTGGCCCGGCGCACCCGCAGGCGGATCAACATCGGCTTCGTCGCGGGCGGCCTTGCGGTGCTGATCATGTTGATCTGGGTGGGGACGGCGCTGATCATCTCGACCGCCGACAGCCGCAGCGCCAAGGACACCGCCGCGGAGTCCCTGAAGACCATCACGAACCTCGCCATCACCGCCCAGCAGGCCCGCGCCGATGAGACGCTCTCGCTGATCCGGCGCGGCGACGAGGAAGTGCGCAAGCAGTCCTACTACCAACGCATCGACATGATGCAGCAACAGCTTTCGGAGTACCTGGCTCGTGACGACGCGATCGACAAGACCGATCTCGCCGAGGCCGAGCAACTGTTGAAGAAGTGGCGCGCAGCAGACGACCGGATCAACGCCTACATCGGCGTCGGCAACTACCAGGCCGCGACGCAGGTGGCGTTGGGCACGGGCGAGGACGACTCGACGCCGGCGTTCAACAAGCTCGACGAGGCGCTGAGCAAGGGCATCGAAGAGAGCCGGAACCAGTTGCGCAACGACATCATCAATGCTCACCGGGTGTTGTCCGGCGCGACCGTCGGCGCCGCGGTGCTCAGCGTCGCCGCGGCCGTCGCGGTGGCGCTGGGGCTCTGGCCGAGGCTGAGTGAGTATCGGTGACCGCCAAGCTTTTCGGGATCCTCCTGTGTGCCGCGCTGGTGCTCACCGGTTGCGGACAGGCGGCATCGGTGACCTCGACTCCCAATGTCACGCTGCCGCCGCCCACCCCGGCCGGCATGGAGGAGCTGCCGCCCCGGCCGGTGCGCCCGCCGGACGAATCCGAGGATGAGTGCAACCGCACGGCGAGCCTGCGACCGTTCAACACCCGAGCCGAGGCCGATGCGGCGGTCGCTGACATCCGCGCGCGCGGCCGGCTGGTCGTCGGGCTGGACATCGGCAGCAACCTGTTCTCGTTCCGTGACCCGATCACCGGTCAGGTCACCGGATTCGACGTCGACATCGCCGGTGAGATCGCGCGCGACATCTTCGGCACCCCGTCCCAGGTGGAGTTCCGCATCCTGTCGTCGGCCGACCGGATCGCCGCCCTGCAGAACAACCAGGTCGACGTCGTCGTCAAGACCATGACGATCACCTGCGAGCGAAAGAAGGTGGTCGGCTTCTCCACCGTCTACCTGACTGCCAATCAGCGCATCCTCGCGCCCCGCGACTCGACGATCCGGCAGGCGTCGGACCTGTCGGGCCGGCGGGTGTGCGTCGCCAAGGGCACGACGTCGCTGCAGCGGATCCAGCAGATCACGCCGTCACCGATCATCGTCGGGGTGGTGACGTGGGCGGACTGTCTGGTGGCGCTGCAGCAGCGGCAGGTCGACGCGGTCAGCACCGACGACTCGATCCTGGCCGGCCTGGTGTCACAGGATCCGTACCTGCACATCGTCGGGCCGAGCCTCAACGAGGAGCCGTACGGCATCGGGATCAACCGGGAGAACACGGGTTTGATCCGCTTCGTCAACGGCACGCTCGAACGTATCCGCCGCGACGGCACGTGGAACACGTTGTACCGCAAGTGGCTCACGGTGCTCGGCCCCGCGCCCGCGCCCCCGGTTGCGAGGTACTCCGACTGATGTCCGAGACGCAGCGCGAAGAGTTCGACGAGGGGCCGGGCACACAACCGGCGAGCTTCGACGACATGGGCATGGACTCGGCGTCGACCATCCGCCCGATGGCAACGCAGGCGGTGTTCCGGCCGCAGTTCGACGACGAATCCGAGGGCGCCTCGGTGGGCACCGGCGACACCGAGCCGCAGGACCACACCACCACGACGAGGGCGTTGTCGCGGACGCGGCGCCTCGGTGGCGGGCTGGTGGAGATCCCACGGGTGCCCACCAAGGACCCGCTCGAAGCGCTGATGTCCAACCCGGTGGTCGCCGAGTCCAAACGGTTCTGCTGGAACTGCGGACGTCCCGTCGGCCGCTCCGGCGGCGGCAAACGCGCCCAGTCGGAAGGCTGGTGCCCGCACTGCGGTAGCCCGTACTCCTTTCTGCCCCAGCTGAATCCGGGTGACATGGTCGCCGACCAGTACGAGATCAAGGGCTGCATCGCGCACGGCGGGCTGGGTTGGGTGTACCTGGCGTTCGACCACAACGTCAACGAGCGGCCCGTCGTGCTCAAGGGCCTGGTGCACTCCGGCGACGCCGAGGCGCAGAAGATCGCGATGGCCGAACGGCAGTTCCTCGCCGAGGTGACCCATCCCGGCATCGTGAAGATCTACAACTTCGTCGAGCACGAGGACAAGCACGGCAACCCCGTCGGCTACATCGTGATGGAGTACGTCGGCGGCACCTCGCTCAAACAGGCCAAGGGCGAGAAGCTGCCCGTCGCCCAGGCCATCGGCTACATGCTCGAGATCCTGCCGGCGCTGGGCTATCTGCACTCGATCGGGCTGACCTACAACGACCTCAAGCCCGAGAACATCATGATCACCGAGGAGCAGCTCAAGCTGATCGACCTCGGTGCGGTGTCGACGATCAACTCGTTCGGCTACCTCTACGGCACCCCGGGGTACCAGGCGCCCGAGATCGTGCGCACCGGGCCGACGGTGGCCACCGACATCTACACCGTCGGGCGCACCCTCGCAGCGCTGACCCTCAACCTGCGCACCCGCAAGGGGCGTTACGTCGACGGGCTGCCCGAGGACGATCCGGTGCTCGCCGAGTACGACTCGTTCGGCCGGGCGCTGCGCCGGGCGATCGACCCCGATCCCCGGCGCCGGTTCGGTAGCGCGGACGAGATGTCGGGCCAGCTGCTCGGCGTGCTGCGCGAAGTCGTGGCCAAGGACACCGGCTCACCGAGACCCGGTCTGTCGACGGTCTTTTCGCCGGCCCGGTCGACGTTCGGCATCGATCTGCTGGTCGCGCACACCGACGTGTACCTGGACGGGCAGGTGCACTCCGAACGGTTGACGGCCCAGGAGATCGTCAAGGCGCTGCCCGTCCCGCTGGTGGACCCGACCGATGTCGGTGCGGCGGTGTTGTCGGCCAGCGTGTTGAGCCAACCCGTGCAGACGCTCGACCAGCTGCGGGCGGCTCGGCACGGGGCGCTGGAGTCCGAGGGCATCGACCTGTCCGACTCGGTCGAGCTGCCGCTGATGGAGGCGCGCGCGCTGCTGGATCTCGGCGACGTCACAAAGGCCACCCGAAAGCTCGACGACCTGGCCGGGCGAGTGGGCTGGTCCTGGCGACTGGTCTGGTTCAAGGCGGTGTCCGAGCTGCTGACCGCCGACTACGTCTCGGCCACAAAGCATTTCACCGAGGTGCTGGACACCATGCCCGGTGAGCTGGCGCCCAAGTTGGCCCTGGCGGCCACGGCTGAACTGGCCGGCGGCGCCCTTCAGCAGACCCCCGCGGGCAAGTTCTACAACACGGTGTGGTCCACCGACAACGGGGTGATCTCGGCGGGCTTCGGACTGGCCCGCGCGCAATCTGCGGCCGGTGAGCGAGACGCCGCCGTCAAGACGCTGGACAAGGTTCCGGCGATGTCCCGGCACTTCACCACCGCCCGGCTGACCAGTGCGGTCACGCTGCTTTCCGGTCGGTCGTCGAGCGAGATCACCGAGCAGCAGATCCGCGACGCGGCCCGCCGCGTGGAGGCGCTGCCCGACACCGAACCGCGGGTGTTGCAGATCCGGGCGCTGGTGCTGGGCACCGCGATGGACTGGCTGGCCGACAACACCGCGAGCACCAACCACATCCTCGGCTTCCCGTTCACCGAGCACGGGCTGCAGCTCGGCGTGGAGGCGTCGCTTCGCGCCCTCGCCCGCGTGGCGCCCACCCAGGCGCACCGCTATGCGTTGGTCGACCTCGCCAACAGCGTCCGCCCGACGAGCACGTTCTAGCGGTCGGGCCGCGGCCGTCCTGCCGCTCGCGGGCTTGGCAAAAGTCATCGTCATCGCCGGCAGCCCGACACGATGGGCGCCTACGGAATCCGTAGGCGGCGTCAGCAAACCGGCTCCCGCGCTGCGCTTCCTTACAGGGTTCGCGCATGTAGTAACACTCGATGGTCTACTCGCGGAATCCGTAGTAATCTGCATCACAGGTTGAGGTCACAGCCAACTGCAGAGGTCATCGGGGTTTGAACTCCTGACGTGCGGCTTGGAGAAACAGTAAGGCGCCCTGACGGCATCCGCGGTTTCATATGCGTCTCGACAACAGGAGTGCACCGTGTCCGCTGTAGGAACCTGCAGGGTGTTCCGGCCGGATCCCCGGTCGTTCGATCGGTGCGAACACCACCACCGCGCCAGCTTCTCGGCGTCTCACCGGAAAGGTTCGACGGTCCTCGTGACGGTCGATGGAGAGCTCGATGCGACCAACAGCCGCGCCCTCGCCGGATACGTGGAAGGACAGATCGCGGGCACCAGACGCCTGGTGATCGACCTTCGGCTCGTTGACTTCTTCGGCACGGCGGGATTCGCCGCCTTGCACTACATCAACGTGATCTGTTCGCGGTCCGGGATCGACTGGGAGGTGCGCTGCGGCAGGCAGGTGCGCCGGCTGCTGGCCATCTGCGATCCCGCGGGCGAGCTGCCGCTCGACAAGCCGCGCTCACTGCTCGACGAGGTGGGCGCAGGCGCGGGCGATCGCCAGCTCCTCATCAGTGGGAACCACTAGCACCGTCGTCGGAGAACTGTCGGCCGAGATGCGCCGGGCCGTCTTTTCGGGGCTCGCGTTGAGCCGTTCGTCGAGTTCGATTCCCAACGGCGCCAGCCCGCTCAGCGCGTCGCGGCGTACCGCCGCATCGTTTTCGCCGACTCCCGCCGTGAGCGTGATGACGTCGGCGGAGCCCAGCAACGCCAGATACGCGCCGATGTACTTGCGCAGCCGGTGGATATACACGTCGTAAGCCAATTGTGCTGCGGCATCCCCGGATTCGATGCGCTGGTGAAGGACCCGGAAGTCGATTTCGCCGCCGAGCCCACGTACGCCGGAGCGGCGGTTGAGCATCTCCTCGATGTCCTCGACGCCCATGTTCGCGGTGCGCCACAGATACACCAGCACCCCGGGATCGATGTCTCCGGACCGGGTGCCCATCACCAGCCCCTCCATCGGAGTCAATCCCATGGAGGTGTCCACCGGGCGTCCACCGACGATGGCCGATGCCGATGCGCCGTTGCCCAGGTGCAACACGATCTGGCGCAGTGAGTCCAGCGGCTTCCCCAGATACGCGGCGGCCTGTTCGCTGACGTACTGGTGCGACGTGCCGTGAAAGCCGTATCGACGGACGTGCCACTGCGCGGCGACGTCACGGTCGATCGCGTATGTCGCGGCCGCAGGCGGTAGATCGTGGAAGAACGCGGTGTCGAAGACCGCGACGTGGGGCAGGTCGGGCAGCGCCTTGCGCGCCTCCTCGATACCCAACAGCGCGGGCGGATTGTGCAGGGGCGCAAGGGCGGACAATTCGTCGATCTTGGCGACCAGCGCGTCGTCGATGAGCGTCGGCTGATAGATGTCCGGACCACCGTGCACGACCCGGTGGCCGACGGCGACGAGCCCGAGCGTGTCGAGCCGCTGCCCCGACTGCGCCATCTGGTGGAACGCCGTCTGCAGCGCCTCGGCATGGTCACGGACCTGTCCCTCACCGATCCGCTCGACGATGCCGTCCACCACCATGCTCTCCGAATCGGGTTCGACGACAGCATATTTGAGCGACGACGAACCCGAGTTGAGCACCAGCACGCTGCGGGGCATCAGAGTTTCTGCGCCTGGATGGCCGTGATCGCCACGGTGTTGACGATGTCCTCCACCAACGCCCCGCGGGATAGGTCGTTGACGGGCTTCTTCAGCCCCTGCAGCACCGGTCCGATCGCGATCGCGCCCGCGCTGCGCTGCACCGCCTTGTAGGTGTTGTTGCCGGTGTTGAGGTCGGGGAAGATCAGCACCGTCGCGCGGCCGGCCACCTTCGAGTCCGGCATCTTGGACTTCGCCACCGAGGGTTCCACCGCGGCGTCGTACTGAATCGGCCCGTCGACGAGCAGATCCGGCTCGCGTGCGATGACCAGTTCGGTTGCCGCCCTGACCTTCTCGACCTCCGCGCCCGCTCCGCTGGTGCCCGTCGAGTAGGACAGCATCGCGACCCGCGGTTCGATTCCGAAGCTGGCCGCGGTGCGTGCCGAGGAGATCGCGATGTCGGCCAGTTGCTCCGAGGTCGGGTCAGGGACGATCGCGCAGTCACCGTAGGCCAGTACCCGGTCGGCCAGGCACATCAGGAAGATGCTCGACACGGTCTCGACGTCGGGCAGCGTCTTGATGATCTCGAACGCCGGCCGCACCGTGTGCGCGGTGGTGTGCCGCGCTCCGGAGACCATGCCGTCGACCATGTCGTTGTACACCAGCATGGTGCCGAAATACGAGACGTCGTGGATGGTCTCGCGGGCCTGTTCGACGGTGACGCCCTTGTGCTTTCGCAGTTCGGCGTACTGTTCGGCGAACTTGTCACACAAGTCGCTGGTCTGCGGGTTGAGCACCGTGGCACCGGAGATGTCGACGCCCAGTTCGGCGGCGCGGGGCCGGATCTGTGATTCGTCGCCGAGGATCGTCAGCTCGGCGACGCCGCGGTGCAGTAGTCGGCCCGCCGCGGTCAGGATGCGGTCGTCGTCCCCCTCCGGCAGCACGATGTGTTTACGGTCGGACCGGGCCCAGTCCAGCAACTGGTAGGTGAACATCTGCGGAGTGACGACCGCCGGGATCGGGATCGCCAGCTGGGCAAGCAGTTCCGCGATGTCGACGTGGGACTCCATCAGCGCCAGTGCCGTGTCGATCTTGCGCACCGAGGTCGCCGTCACCCGGCCGCGCGCCGACGCCACCCGGCTCGCCGTCTCGAATGTTCGAAACCTGGTGGCGATGATCGGTAACCGCAACCCCAGCCCCGACACCAGCGCGGCGATCGCCGGATGCAGTTCCAGGCCACCGTTGAGAATGATGCAGGACAGTGACGGAAAGCCCTCGGCGGCATGGGCACTCGCCAAGGCGAGCACGACGTCGGACCGGTCACCCGCCGCAATCACGGCGACGCCCTCGGTGAGTCGCTCGAGTACGCGTTCGGCGGTCATGCCTGCGACCATCAGATCCATCGCCTCACGCGACAGCAGCGCCGGATCACCGCTGAGCAGCGTGCCTTCCACGGCCTGCTGCAGTTCGGCGACCGAGGGCGCGACCAGCAGCGGCTCCTCCGGCAGCGCGTAGCACTTGGGCTCGAAGCGTTTCAGCGCGTCGGTCACCGCGGACAGTTGAGCGGGATCGCAGCGGTTGGCGACGACGGCCGCGGTGTGCGCGTGCTGGGCGGCGATCTCGCCGAGGCAGATGTCGACGATGTGGGCGACCTGCTCGGGAGTGCGATCCTTGGCTTTCACCGCCAGCACCACCGGGGCGCCGAGGTTGGCCGCGATCCGCGCGTTGGTCGACAGCTCGCTGGGCGCGGCGACGTCGGTGTAGTCGCTACCGACGATCAACACCGCATCGCAGCGGTCGGCCACCCGGTGGTACCGGTCGACGATGTCGGCCAGCGCGCCGTCGGGGTCGTCGTGCAGCCGCTCGTAGCCGACGCCCACGCAGTCGTCGTAGGACAGCCCGGCGGTGCTGTGTTCGAGCAGCAGTTCGAGGATGTAGTCGCGGTCTTCGCCGAGCCGGGTGATCGGCCGGAAGACACCGACTTTGGCCACCGTGGCCGTCAGCCTGTGCAGGATGCCCAGCGCCACCGTCGACTTGCCGGTGTCCCCTTCTGGCGATGCCACGTAGATGGCGGATGAACGCTCGCGCGAAGACAACGGCTCCGAGACGGGGTCGGCGGGCACGCGACCCAGCCTAGGGCAATCTCAGCTGGCGGTCGGGTCCATCGGCACGTCGACGGTGGTCGCGAGTCCGCGGTGGTCGGAACCCGGAAGCGCCACGGTGTAGGCCACCGTCGCCGCACAGTTACGCGTCAGCACGTGGTCGATGCCGATCACCGGCAACCGGAACCGCTTGCTGGGATAGCTGCGGGTCATGCCCGCGCCGGCCTGTTCGGCGGCATCGCGATATCCCTCGGCCAGCAGCGCCCGGAACGGGCGCATGTCGTAGGTGGCGTTCAGGTCGCCGGCGACGACGACCGCGCCGGAACCGGCGTCACGGGCGACGGCCCGCAGCGTCTCGGGCAACCGCGCGATGTCGCCGCTGAACCAGCGCAGCGGCTGCACCCACGGCGCGGCCAGATGCACGGCGAGCACGGTCAGGTCGGTCTGCACCCCGGGCACGCGGACGCGGGCGCGCAGCATCGGCATCTGGTAGCCCGCGACGGAGGCGGAGGCCACGATCGGATGCCGGCTCCACACGCCGATGCCGGCCGCCATCGGGCGCGGGTCGAGCACCCGGTGGCCGAACGCGGCGTCGAGTCCGGCGGCCGACATCGCGGTCGCGACTTCCGGCGTCATCTCCTGTACGACGAGCACATCCGCCGATCCGGTCGCCAGTTCGACGACCGCGCGTGCGTCAGCCCGCCCCATCCCGAGGTTGGCGGTCACCACCCGCAGCGCAACCGAGGGCACCGGGATCTTCTCCGGCCCGAAGTACCGCGGGGCGAGCACGGCAAGCATCGCCAGGCACAGCACCGCGGCCAGGATCGTCGGTACCCACCGGCGCGCGACGGCGAACAGCGCCATGGCCGCGATGCCCGCCGCCGTCAGGTACGGCGCCGCGGCCGCGAGGATCAGCACGACCTCGTGATCGATCGGCAGGTAGCGGGACAGCAGCCCTGCGAGCGCCATCGCGAATGCGAGCGCGCCGAGGACCGTTGCCGGTACTCGAATCATATTGTGCGGGAGGGGTTCTCGACGTGAATCAGCCGAGGCGGCGCAGCCGCGGCTCGAGGTCGCGGCCGAACAGCTCGAGGAACCGGCGCTGATCGTGGCCGGGGGCGTGGAACACCAGGTGGTTCAGCCCCCACTCGACGTACTGGCCGACCTTCTCGACGGCCTCGTCCGGATCCGACGCGACGATCCACCGTTTGGCCACCTGCTCGATTGGCAGTTCGTCGGCGGCCTTCTCCATCTCGATCGGGTCGTCGATGGAGTGCTTCTGCTCCGCGGTCAACGACAGCGGCGCCCAGAACCGGGTGTTCTCCAACGCAAGCTCGGGGTCGGTGTCGTAAGAGATCTTGATCTCGATCATCCGGTCGATGTCGTCGACGTTCCTGCCCGCGGCCGCTGCCCCTTCGGACACGGCGGGGATGAGCTTGTCCTTGTAGAGCTCCTCGCCCTTGCCGCTGGTGCAGATGAACCCGTCGCCCGCGCGGCCCGCGTACTTGGCGACCACCGGTCCGCCCGCCGCGATGTACACCGGGATGCCGCCCTCGGGCACGTCGTAGATCGAGGCGCCCTTCGTGCGGTAGTACTCGCCATCGAAATCGACGCGGTCCCCCAGCCACAACTCGCGCATCAGCTTGACCGACTCCCGCAGCCGCGCGAAGCGCTCCTTGAACTCCGGCCAGTCGCCCTCGTAGCCGGTGGCGATCTCGTTGAGCGCCTCGCCGGTGCCCACGCCGAGGAAGATCCGGTTCGGATACAGACAGCCCATCGTCGCGAAGGCCTGCGCGATCACCGCGGGGTTGTACCGGAACGTCGGGGTCAGCACCGAGGTGCCGAGGATCAGGTTCTTGGTGCGCTCGCCGACCGCGGTCATCCACGCCAGGGAGAACGGTGCGTGCCCGCCCTCGTGGCGCCACGGCTGGAAGTGGTCGCTGACGGTCGCGCTGTCCATGCCGTGCTCTTCGGCGGCCACGGCCAGCTCGACCAGTTCCCGTGGCGCGAACTGCTCCGCCGACGCCTTGTATCCGAGTTTCAAGTCCACACGTCGTTTCTACTCCACCCTCCTAAACTCGCGGCATGGCAGCAGAGCTGAGCGCCATCACCGACAGCGTCCATTTCGCCTACACCGACCTGGTCAACTGGACGCTGGTCACCGACGACACCGGGGTGGTGTTGATCGACACCGGCTTCCCGGGCAACCGCGACGACGTGCTGCGGTCGGTGCGGCAGCTCGGCTTCGACGTCGACGACCTGCGCGCAATTCTGTTGACGCACGCGCACATCGACCACTTCGGCTCGGCGATCTGGTTCGCGAAGACGCACGGCACGCCGGTGTACTGCCACGCCGCCGAGGTCGGACACGCCAAGCGGGAGTATCTCGAGCAGGCGTCGCCGGTCGACATCGCCAAGCACATCTGGCAGCCGCGCTACCTCACGTGGTCGGTGGCGATCACCCGCAAGGGCGGAATGGTGCGCGACGGCATACCCACCGCGCAGGCCGTCACCGAGGAGGTCGCGGCGGGCCTGCCGGGCAAGCCGATGGCGATTCCGACGCCGGGCCACACCGGCGGGCACTGCTCGTTTCTCGTCGACGGTGTGCTGGTGAGCGGCGACGCGTTGGTCACCGGTCACCCGCTGCTGTCGCACGACGGGCCGCAACTGCTGCCGGGCCTGTTCAATCACGACCAGGACGGCTGCGTGCGCAGCCTGGCCGCGCTCGGCCTGCTGGACACCGAGGTGCTGCTGCCGGGGCACGGCCCGGTGTGGCGGGGGTCGATCCGAGAAGCGGCCGAGACCGCCGCGGCCAGGCCTTAGACGATTTTCTGGTAGCCGAGCAGGAAGACGGCGGTCAGGCACAGCCCGCACGCGACCACGATCGTCGGCATCAGGATCATGGCGTCGAGCTCGTCGTCATCGAGCACGTCGCTTTCGAAGCGGCCGAACAGGACCCGCGCCACCCCGGTTCGGCGGAAGGTGTGCACCATGGTGCGGACGGCTTTGCTCTCGCGTCTCCGGCCGATGAACACCCGCGACGCCACCCCGATCAGAAACGTCAGCAGACCGGCCGCAACCAGCAGCCAGCCGACCATCGTCTGCGATAACGCCACAATCACCCCCGGTGTCTGCGACACCTCGATTCAGCTTATCGGCCGGGGCGCAGGTCCTTGGCGAACGCGATCGGATACACCTCGCCGTCGGCGGGGAGCGGCTCGGCGAGGCGCGTGTAGCCCGCGGACAGATACAGCGCCTCGGCTTCCGGCTGGCGGTCGCCGGTCGTCAGGTAGACGCGGGCATAGCCGCGGGCGACTATCTCGCGCTCCAGTTCACCCAGCAGCGCCTTGGCGAAGCCACGCTGCCGATGGTCCCTGTCGGTCCAGATCCGCTTGAGTTCGGCGGTGGCATCGTCGAATCGGCGGAACGCGCCGCCGGTGACGGGTCGTCCGGCGCGCAGGCCGATGAGCAGACCGCCGTGCGGGGCTTCGAACTCGTCGGCGGGATGGCTCCGCAACCACGTCATCACCCGTTGTTCGGTGCCGCCGTAGCGACGGGCGTACTCGACCGCGAGTTCGGCGAGAAGCGGCTCGGCCAGCGGATCGTCCTGACCGACCGACACGAAGCGGAGTTGACGGACTGCGGTGAACTCGGTCACGCGCTTATCCTTCCGCAATGAGGACGGAGCCGAGCGTGTCGGGCCTCGGTGCTGTGTCCAGGAGCGGATCCGAACCCCGATCCTCACCGGCGGCGTGTATGGCCGTAACAACCTGCCCGGTGTCAGCGACGACGACATCCTGAAATCTTGGGAGCAGGCGCGGCCGATGGCGCCGGAGGTGTTCGCCGAACGTGCCCTTCGCCGCGTGCTGCGCAACGACGCGGTCATCATCGTGCCGGGGTGGTGGAAGGCGTGGTGGTATCTGGAACGGCTCTCACCTGCATTGTCATTGCGCTTCGCGAGGCTGCAGCTCAAGCGTGTACGCGAGATGACCGCACTTCCAACGAAAACTTGACAGGTGTAAAGTTCGGCCGCATGGACAACATCAGGGGTAGGACCATTGCGGTCACCGGCGCCGCCCGCGGCATCGGTTACGCCACCGCGAAGGCGCTGCTGGCTCGCGGGGCGCGCGTGGTCATCGGCGATCGCGACGTGGCATTGCAGGAGTCGGCCGTCGCTGCGCTGACCAAGCTCGGCTCGGTCTCCGGCTACCCGCTCGACGTCACGGACCGGCAGTCGTTCGAGACGTTCCTCGACAAGGCCCGCGTCGACGGCGGCGGTCGCATCGACGTGTTGATCAACAATGCCGGCGTGATGCCGATCGGCCCGTTCCTCGAGGAGTCCGAGCAGTCGATCCGGTCGACGCTCGAGGTGAACCTGTACGGCGTGATCACCGGCTGCCAGCTGGTGCTGCCGGAGATGATCGCGCGGCGCAGCGGCCACGTCATCAACATCGCCTCGCTGTCCGGGCTGATCCCGGTGCCGGGTCAGGTGGTCTATGTGGGCGCCAAGTTCGGCGTGGTCGGGTTGACCGCTGCGCTGGCCGACGAGGTCGCACCGCACGGCGTCGACGTGTCGGTGGTCATGCCGCCGTTCACCCGCACCGAGCTGATCTCGGGCACCAAGGAGACGATCGGCACCAAGCCGGTCGAGCCGGAGGAGATCGCCGCAGCGATCGTGAAGACCCTCGACAAGCCGAAGACGCATGTCGCGGTCCCGCCGTTCCTGCGCTTCACCGCCCAGGCCGCGCAGATGCTCGGCCCCCGCGGGCGGCGGTGGATGAACCGCAAGCTCGGGCTGGACAACGTGTTCCTCGAGTTCGACACCACCGCCCGCAAGAACTACGAGGACCGCGCCCGCACCGCGCACGGCGTCGTCGAGGGACAGGCCGACAAGTCCTAACCGGCCGCCTACGCTCGAGATTGCATACACGGTCGTGATTCGGGACGAACAGCCCTGAGTGCAATCTCGCGCGTAGGACCCGCCGCTAAGCGTCTGGAAACCGCGGCGGCGGATCTCCCAGCCGATAGCCCTCGATGACCTCCACACAGTCGAACAGTTCCTCGAGGTCGAACTGGTAGTCGTCCGCAGTTCCCACGAACACCACATGTGCGACGTCCGCGGCGTCCTCAGCGGTCAGCACGATCGTCGTCACGTTGACGAGATCCTCATCGGGCACGTCGGCGTGCGACGGCGGATAGAACCACAACGCCGACTCCTCATCGGAAAGCTCGTCGTCGAACACCCAGCCCCGCTCTGTGATTCGCGCGTCGAAGGCCTCCAGCACCGCCGCCGTCGCGGTCTGCTCGGTCAGCGCGTCCATCACGCCGTCGGGAACCCACCGCTCGTTGCGGGCGGCCTGCCGCTTGCGCCGGCGCGCCTTCTTCGCATCGCTGCGCCTGGACACCTACGCGAGCGCCTGATCCAGATCGTTGAGCAGATCTTCAGTTCCCTCCAGCCCCACCGAGATTCGCACCACACCGTCGCCGAGCCCGATGGCCGCGCGGCCCTCCGGACCCATCGCGCGGTGTGTGGTGGTCGCGGGGTGGGTGATCAAGGACTTGGCGTCGCCCAGATTGTTCGAGATGTCGATGATGCGCAGTTTGTCGAGCACCTCGAACGCCCGCTCCTTGCTGCCACCCTTGAGCTCGAACGTGACCACCGTTCCGCCCCCGGTCATCTGGCGCTTGGCCAGGTCGTACTGCGGATGGGATTCCAGGAACGGATAACGCACCCAGCTGACCGACGGGTGCTTCTCCAGGAACTCGGCGATCCGCTGCGCCGACGCATTCTGGTAGTCCACCCGAACCGCCATCGTCTCAAGGCCTTTGAGCAGCGTCCACGCGTTGAACGGGCTCAGCGCGGGCCCGGTGTGGCGCATCAGCTTCTGCACCGGCTCGTCGATGTATTCCTTGTCGCCCAGGATCGCGCCGCCGAGCACACGCCCCTGCCCGTCGATGTGCTTGGTGCCGGAGTACACGACGACGTCGGCCCCCAGCGGGAAACCCTGCTGCAGGATCGGCGTCGCGAACACGTTGTCCAGCACGACTTTTGCGTCCGCGGCATGGGCGAGGTCGCATACCGCGGCGATGTCCACCAGTTGCTGCATCGGGTTGGACGGCGTCTCGAAGAACACCGCCGCCGTCGGCACCGAGAGCGCCTCTTCCCACTGCGACAGGTCGTCGCCGTCGACGAACACCGTCTCCACACCCCAGCGCGGCAGGATCTCGTTGCAGACGACGAAGCATGACCCGAACAGGCTGCGCGCGGCGACCAGCCGGTCACCGGCCGCGAGCAGCGCCCCCAGCGACGTGAACACGGCGGCCATCCCCGACGCGGTCGCGAAACAGGCAGGCGCGCCTTCGATCAGCCGCAAGCGCTCCTCGAACATCGAGATCGTCGGGTTGCCGTAGCGGGAGTACACATAGCGGTCGCTTTCCCCGGTGAACGCCCTCTCGGCCTCGGCAGCGGATGCGTAGACGTACCCCGAGGTGAGGAACAATCCCTCGGCGGTCTCTTCGAACTCCGACCGCAAGAGCCCGCCGCGCACGCCGACGGTGGCCTGGCTGACGCCCTCGGGCAGTTCCGCGGGTGTTCGGACGGACGGCACGGGGTTCTCCGGGCCAGAAGTCATGACTGCTTCCAGGGCAGGCCGACGGCCTTCCACCCGGTGCGGCCGCGATGGCGATTCTCGTCGAGGTTGCCCTCGAAGCCGTCGAGCACGTTGTACGACGGCGCGATGCCCGCCTCGGTGGCGGCCTCGGCGGCGCCGATCGACCGGTTACCGGACCGACACAGGAACACCACCGGCCTTTCCCCGGGGGTGATTCCTGCCGACTTCAGCTCTTCGACGAACGACTCGTTGTGCGTGCCGTCGACGCGATTCCATTCGATGAACACGACATCGCGCTGCAGCGAGGACAGGTCGGGCACGCCGACGAAGCGCCACTCGGCGTCGGTGCGGCAGTCCACCAGCACGGCGTCGGGGGTGCCGGCCAGCAGCGACCATGCCTCCTCGGGCGTGATGTCTCCGGCATAACTCACGATCGTTGAGTGTCCCACAGCTACTCGGGTCCGGGGGAACAGACCTTCCAGGCGTCGCCGTCGCGCACGAAGGTCATCTCGACCGCCTTCTTGTCGTCCGGGGCCTTGTCGAAGTGATACGTCACGGTGGCGGTCGCGCTGTCCCCGTCGATCTTCACATCGGTGACGTCGTCGACGAACCGCTCACCGCGCTGGTCAACCGAATTGCGTTGCGCTGCGAGCACTTCCGTTTCAGTACCGGCGTGGGCCGGACACGTGTAGCCGCGGAAGTCGGAGTAGTTCTGCCGCTGCAGCGCGTCGTTCTGTCCGACCGCGGCCCGGGCGACCTGCTGATCGGCGGGCGGCTCGTCGTCCTTGAACAGATTCAGCAGGCCGATTGCGATCACCACGAGCACAAAGATCGTGAGCGCGATCAGGAACGGTGCCGCGGTCGATCGGTCACCGGGCTCCGGCTCGGGGTCTGGCGTGGCGTCTGTCACGAGCTACCAGAGCCGGCGCAGTGCGGCGGTGACGCGCCGGGCGCGGTCGCGGGCGACGATCGGATCGGGCGCGGTGGCCAGCGCCACCGCGAGTCGCCGCCTGGCCTCGGTCTCGTCCGGACGGTTGAACAGCCGAGCGTCGCTCTCGGCGACGGTGAGCGCGTCGGCGAGCACCGCCTGGGGGTCGCCCACGATCGCCGGGTTCGCCTCCGCCCCGGCGTAGCTGACCTCCGCGGCGGCCGGCGAGATCATGATGGTGTCGACGGGCAGCCCCAGGATCGCGCGGGCATGCAACTCGAACTCCGAGAGTCGCTGCGAGCGCAGCGTGACCAGGCCGCTGTCGTGCGGTCGCGGGCGCACGTTGTCGAAATAGACTTCGTCACCGCTGACCAGCAGCTCGACGCCGAACACGCCGCGGCCGCCGAGCGAGTTCACGATGCGCGCGCCGATGGACTTCGCGGCGTCCAGCGCGGCCGGCGCCAGCCGCTGCGGCTGCCACGACTCGAGCAGATCGCCGTCCGCCTGGCGGTGCCCGATCGGCTCGCAGAAGTGCACCGCGGGACCCGTCGGCCCGACGGTGCGGATCGTCAACAGCGTGACCTCGAAGTCGACCTCCACCACGGACTCGACCATCACCCGGTTGTGCGGCATCCGGCCGGCGGCGACGGCGCGCTGCCAGGCGGGTTCGACATCCTCGGGACGGACCAGCACCGACTCGCCTTCGCCGGGCGCCGAGGCGATCGGCTTGACGACCAACGGAAAACCGGCGTGCTGCGCGATCGCGGTCAGTTCCTCGGTCGACCCCGCGAACCAGAACGGCGCGGTGGGCAACCCGAGCTCGTCGGCGGCCAACCTGCGCAGTCCCTCCCGATCCAGCGACAGCCGGGTGCTGCGGGGGGTGGGGAACACCTCGACCTCGCCGCGTTCGGCGACCGTGATCAGCGCATCGGCCGCGATCAGGCCCGCCTCGGCCACGAGGTAACGCGGGTTCTCCTTCTCGATCAGCGCGGACAGCACCTCGGCGTCGTTCATCTTGGCGACGATCGGGCGGTCGGCCACCCCGTGCGCGGGGGCGTCGGCGTAGCGGTCGACCGCGATGACCTCGGCGCCGAGCCGCTGGAATGCCAGCGCCAACTCCCGGCTCAGTTCGCCCGAGCCGAGCAGCATCACCGAGGACGGACCGGACATCCCGGCGGCAGGTTCCGGTCCGGTCACCGCCTCGCCGGCGTCGAGCGGCGTCTGGTTGTCAGGGGTGTCACTCATCGCGCGTCCAGCCTGCCAGACGTCGACTCAGTTCGAGAGAGCAGACTCCTCGAGCTGCCCGCGGAATTGGCGCATGGCGTCGATGAGGGCGGTGAACGTGCGGTGCGCCGCGGCCAGCTCGGCATCGGACAGCCCGGCCAGCGCGTCGTGCGTGCGTTCGGCCAGCGGCGTGAAAAACCCTCGTGCGACGTCCATTCCGTGATCAGCCACCCGAAGGATCACCTTGCGGCGGTCGAGGGGGTCGGACTCCCGCCGGAAGTGTCCGGACGCGATCATCCGCTCGACGAGGTAGGTGATCGCCGCGGCCGACATGCCCATCCGCTTGCGCAGGTCCCCGGCCGTCAACGGCGACCCCTGCGTCTCTGCGACCATCACATACAGCAGAGCGCGAAAATCGTTGGCGGCGACGTCGTGTCGGCTCGCGAACAGCCTGCCGATGCCGTCGGATTCGGCGTTGATCGCCCGCACATCGGCGGCGATCGTCGCCTCGAGCGCGTCGCGGTCCTCCGGCACGACCGAAAGCATAGGCCGTTTGCCTGATCGTTAAGTATCTGAAATATTCGTCGTCATGTCCCGGCGCATCTCCTGGGTACTCGCGGTTCTCGTCGTGCTGGTCTCCGGCGCCCTGATGGCGCTCGTCGGCAGCGACGACTCGAGCGCGCGGTCGCCGGTACCCGTACCCGAGTCAGCCGAGTCGGCGCGCGTCGACGCGCTGCGGGCGCAGTTCCCGGGCGGCGACCGCGTCCCGGCGATAGTCGTGATCACCCGCGGCGACGGCGCGCCGCTGCGCCCGGACGACGTCGCCGCCGTCAAGCAGAGGTGGCCCGCAGCCCAGGTGTCGGCCGACGGCGTGGCCGCGCTCGCGGTCGTGCCGTTGGACGCCGACCTGACGGGATTCGCCCTCACCGACGAGGTCGAGAAGCTGCGTGCGACGGCCGCCGACGGCCTGCCCGCAGACCTGCGCAGCGAAATCACCGGTGGCCCGGCGTTCGGCGCCGACATCGCGGACTCGTTCTCCGGAGCCAACTTCACACTGTTGGCCGTCACCGCGGCCGTAGTGGCGCTGCTGCTGATCATCACCTACCGCTCCCCCGTGCTGTGGCTGGTGCCGCTGGCGGTGATCGGCTTCGCCGACCGGGTGGCAGCGGTGCTGGGCAGCGCGGTCGCTCAGGCCTTCGGCATGACCCCGGACGGTTCGACGTCGGGCATCACCAGCGTGCTGGTCTTCGGCGCGGGCACCAACTACGCGCTGCTGCTCATCTCGCGGTATCGCGAGGAACTGGGCCGCACGACGAACCACCGCGACGCGCTGGGCACCGCGGTGCGCCGGGCCGGTCCGGCGATCGTCGCCAGCAATGCCACCGTGGTGCTGGCCCTGCTCACGCTGGTGTTCGCGTCCTCGCCGAGTGTGCGCAGCCTCGGCGTGCAGGCCGCTGCCGGCCTGATCGTTGCCGCGGTGTTCGTGATGCTGGTCTTGCCGCCACTGCTGAGCGTGTTCGGCAAGCGGTTGTTCTGGCCGTTCGTCCCCGCTGTCGGCGCCGAACCCCTCACCGACAGCGGCGTCTGGCACCGCATCGCCGAGGCGGTGGCTCGCAGGCCCGGACGCGTCGCCGCGGTGACGGTGGCCGCCCTGGCGGTGCTGTCCCTCGGGATCTCGACCACCCCGGTCGGGCTGTCGCAGACCGAGCAGTTCCGGGTGCAGGCCGAATCGGTCAGCGCATACGAGACGCTGGCCGACCACTTCCCCAGCGGCCTCACCGACCCGACGCGCGTCATCGCGGCGGCGGACCGCGCCGCCGCGGTGCAGCGCGCGATCACCGAAACCGCCGGCGTGGTCTCGGCGCACCCGGCCGGACAGAGTCCCGGCGGACTCACCCAGTGGTCGGTGGTGCTCGACGCCGAGCCGGCTTCGGACCGTGCCTTCGAAACCATTGACGCACTGCGCAATTCAGTGCGCGGCGTCGATCCTGAAGCCCTGGTCGGCGGCTCCGATGCCACCGCGCGCGACGCCAGCGCCGCCGCCTCCCGCGACCGGCTGGTGGTGATACCGGCCATCCTGGTCGTGGTGCTGGCGGTGCTGTACGTGTTGCTCCGCACAGCGCTGGCGCCGCTGATCCTGGTGGCGGTGACCGTGTTGAGCGCGCTGGCCGCGCTGGGCCTGGGCGGCTGGGCCAGCGTTCACCTGTTCGGCTTCCCCGCGCTGGACAACACCGCGCCGCTGTTCGCGTTCCTGTTCCTGGTGGCGCTCGGCGTGGACTACACGATCTTCTTGGTGACCCGGGCCCGCGAGGAGACTCCCGAACACGGCACGCGCGACGGGATCGTCCGCGCGGTGTCGGCCACCGGCGCGGTGATCACCAGCGCGGGCATCGTGCTGGCCGCGGTGTTCTGCGTGCTCGGCGTGCTGCCGCTGATCGTGCTGACACAGGTCGGCATCATCGTCGGCCTTGGCATCCTGCTCGACACGTTCGTGGTGCGCACGGTGATCATCCCGGCGCTGTTCACGCTCATCGGGCCGCGCATCTGGTGGCCCGCGCTGCAGGGCCGGTTCGCCGAAACCGACGTTTCGGTCGATTAGTGCGAGTGAAAGCGACCATAACGTCGGTCTCGGCGACGGCCGCGCGCCTGTAACGTCGTGTCATGACGCAAGCGCCCGAACGGCCGCCTCTGCACATGCGTCGTGACGCCTTCGCCCCGACGCCGGAGTTGGGCGAGATCCGCGAGACCACCGGCGTGCGCACCGTGTCCAATGCCTTCGGCATGACGATCTACCTGATCACGCGGCACGACGATGTCAAAGAGGTGCTCTCGGATCACGAGCGGTTCTCCAACGGCCGCCCGCCGGGCTTCGTCCTTCCCGGCGCACCAACGCTTTCCGACGACGAGCTCGCCCGCTCCCGGGCGGGCAACCTGCTCGCGCTGGACCCGCCCGAACACCAGCGGCTGCGGCGCATGCTCACCCCCGAGTTCACGATCCGGCGGATGAAGCGGCTGGAGCCGCGCATCGTCGAGATCGTGGACGCGCAGCTGGACCTGATGGAAAGTGCCGGTGCGCCCGCCGATCTGGTCGAGCACTTCGCGCTGCCGGTCCCGTCGCTGGTGATCTGCGAGCTGCTCGGGGTGCCGTACGAGGACCGCGACGACTTCCAGCACCGCAGCGCCCGCCAGCTCGATCTGTCTCTGCCGGTCGCCGAGCGGTTCGAGTTGCAGCGGGCCGGCCGCGCGTACATGCGGTCCCTGGTCGAGCGCGCGCGCCGGGAGCCGGGCGACGACATCCTCGGCATGCTGGTGCGCGAACACGGAACCGAGCTCACCGACGACGAGCTCGTCGGCATCGCCGGGCTGTTGCTGCTGGCGGGCCATGAGACCACGTCGAACATGCTGGGCCTCGGCACCCTCGCGCTGCTGCGACATCCCGAACAGCTCGCCGAGGTGCGCGACAATCCCGACGCGGTCGGCCCCGCGGTCGAGGAGCTGCTGCGCTGGCCGTCCATCGTGCACACCGCAATCCCGCGGATGACCACCACCGACGTCGAGATCGCGGGAGTCCGGATCCCGGCTGGACAACTGGTGTTCGTATCGCTGCCGTCCGGTAACCGTGATCCCGACTTCATCGACGCCCCCGACGTTCTGGACATCGGCCGCGGCGCCGCCGGGCATCTGGCGTTCGGCCACGGCGTCCACCACTGCCTTGGCGCGCCGCTGGCCCGGATGGAGATGCGGGTGGCGTTTCCCGCTGTGCTGCAACGCTTCCCGGCGCTGCGGCTGGCCGAGGATTTCGCCGATGTGCAGTTCCGGTCATTCCATTTCATCTACGGTTTGAAGTCGTTGTCAGTCGACTGGAGGTGACGGCATGAGGGTGCAGGCCGACCGTGACGTGTGTATCCAGGCGGGCAACTGCGTGATGTCGGCCGACGCCGTGTTCGACCAGGACGACGACGGAATCGTGGTGGTGCTGGTGGATGAGGTGCCCGACGACGAACTCGACCACGCCCGCGAGGCCGTGAAGCTCTGCCCCTCACAGGCTTTGCGGTTGATCGACTAATCGTCGTGGTCGAGGCCGAGCACGCCGGCGCGTACCAGCAGCAGCACGCTGACCACCAGCACCCAGACGGGGAAGGCCAGCACCAGCCACATGCTGACGTCCGCCGCGACGAGGAGCACCAGCGCCGTCACATACGTGACGGCGACCAGCCAGTGCGGCATCAGGTTGGTCCGCAGCCAGATCGTGGCCAGCGAGATCATGAACACCGCCGCCATCCGCAATCCGTATGTGGTGCTGAGAACTTCGAGCGTCGCGATACCGAAGTCCGCCACCTGATCGCGAGACGTGACGTCGGCCTGGTCGGCCCTGCTGGCGACCAGCCCGGCGCCCACCGCCGACGTCGCGAACGTCATCGCCAGAAACAACAGGCCGCTGCCGATGAACACCGTCGAGAAGAACTTGTCCTCGTAGCGCCCGAACCCGTCGCGGATCACGCCGATGAACCACAGGAACGCGATGCCCGCGAACGGCGTCAAAATCGCCGACAGCCGTAGCTGGCCGCTGGCCCCGGCAATCCACTGCGACCCCGGCTCGGCGCCTGCGGGCACCGCGGTGCGGACCAACACCAGCGCGGTGCCGAACAGCAGCGCGAACAACACGCCGGCCAGCGCCGCCGCCCGCGGGGTCGTCAGCCGTCGCAGATGCCGATCGGCAGGATGGGTCGCCACGCCGTCATGCTGTCACCTCTGCGATCGAAACTTCGGACAGATCGCGAATGTGCGCCGGATCGAGATCTGTGCGCAGTCTCGGCGCAAGGGTCTACGGCTGGCCGGCGAGCAGCTGGATCATCAACCCGTTCGCCTCGGCGAGCAGGTTGTCTTCGGGATCCCGCAACTCGGCGTTGACGAAGGCCTTGCGACCGTCGGCCTCACGCAGCCAGCCGCGCGCCGACAGCTCCGTGTCGATCGGCGTCACCTTGCGGTAATCGACATGCAGGAAACCGGTGCGGCTGATCGGGCGCCCGACGGCGTGGATCACCATGCCGAACACCGAATCGAACAGCAACGGCAGCACTCCACCGTGCACGGCGTTGTTGCCGCCGACGTGGTACCGGCTGAACTCGACCTTCAGCTGCACCCCGTCCGGCTCGAGCTTCACATCCCGGTACGGCGGCATCAGCAGGCTGCCCGCACCCGGAAGCGACGGCACGCGGTTGGCCGGGCCGACGCCCTCGGCCGCTTCGAACGGGTTGAGCAGCGAGACCAGCGCCTCGGCCTGATCGGCGGCCTCGTCCCAGGTGTCGCTGTCGGGATCGGCGGACACGGCGAGGTCCTGCGCCCGGCGCATCGCCGCGAGGAACCGGCCGAAGCCCGGACCGGGTTGGGCGCGTTGAAAGTTCGGGAAGCCGCCGTGTTTGTCGTAGTCGGGGTCGACGAGGTGGGGATCGTCGGTCACGGGCGCGCCAGGATGTCGCGGCGCACGATGGTCTGGTCCCGGCCGGGCCCGACGCCGATGCACGAGACATGCGCTCCGGCAAGCTCTTCCACCCGAAGCACGTAGTCGCGCGCCTTGGCGGGCAGGTCCTCGAATTCGCGGGCGCCGGAGATGTCCTCCCACCAGCCGGGCAGTTCCTCGTAGATCGGTTCGGCGTGGGCGATGTCCGACTGGGTCATGGGCATGTCGTCGAGACGCTGGCCGCGCACGCGATATCCGACGCAGACGGGCACGGTCTCGAGGCTGGAGAGCACGTCGAGCTTGGTGAGGAAGTAGTCGGTGATGCCGTTGACCCGGGTGGCATACCGGGCGATCACCGCGTCGAACCATCCGCAGCGGCGCCGCCTGCCGGTGGTCACGCCGAATTCGCCGCCGGTCTTGGACAGGTACTCACCGTTGGCGTCGAACAGTTCGGTCGGGAACGGGCCCGAGCCGACCCGCGTCGTGTAGGCCTTGAGGATGCCGAGCACCGTGGTGATCCGCGTCGGTCCGATACCGGACCCCACCGCGGCGCCACCCGCCGTCGGATTCGACGACGTCACAAAGGGATACGTGCCGTGGTCGACGTCGAGCAAGGTGCCCTGGGAGCCCTCCAGCAGCACCGTCTCGCCCTTTTCCAGCGCCGTGTTGAGCAGGTAGCGGGTGTCGGCGATGCGGTGTTTGAAGCCCTCGGCCTGGTCGAGCAGGTTGTCGACCACCTCCGCGGCGTCGAGCGCCTTGCGGTTGTAGATCTTGACCAGCACCTGGTTCTTGAATTCCAATGCGGCGTCGATCTTTTCGGCCAGCAGGACGGGGTCGAGCACGTCGGCCATCCGGATCCCGATCCGGGCGATCTTGTCCTGGTAGCAGGGGCCGATACCGCGGCCGGTGGTGCCGATCTTCTTGCTGCCGGCGTAGCGCTCCACGACCTTGTCGATCGCGACGTGATACGGCATCAGCAGGTGCGCGTCCGCCGAGATCAGTAGCCGCTCGGTGTCGACGCCGCGATCGACCAGCCCCTGCAGCTCGGTGAGCAACACACCGGGATCGACCACCACACCGTTGCCGATGACGTTGGTGACGCCGGGCGTGAGGATCCCCGACGGGATCAGGTGCAACGCGAAGTTCTCCCCCGTCGGCAGGACGACGGTGTGGCCGGCGTTGTTGCCGCCCTGGTACCGCACGACCCACTGGACGCGCCCACCGAGTAGATCGGTGGCTTTTCCTTTGCCCTCGTCGCCCCATTGCGCGCCGATGAGCACGATTGCCGGCATGGCTTGGTCTCCCGCTTAATCTGCATCCACGCTCAGTTGCATGGACACTGTGCAGCCGGTGAGCTACCTTATCCCAGCCGTATGCGAGGAGCCGCGTTGAACGCCACTGACGTCGTGGTGTTGCTGTTCGGCGGCCGGCGACCACCTCGCGCGCTGCGGGCTCTGCCCGTCGCCGAGGACCCCGACGCGCCCTGCCGACGCCTGATCGTGGTCGGCGCCGACGCCGACCTGGCGGCGGTGCTGACCCGGCTGCTGCGCACCGACCGGCTCGGTGTCGAGGTGGCGCACGTGCGGCGCCCGTGGCATGCGCGACGGGCCCTGCGCGGCAGCGCGACCCGGATTCCGCTCATCCGCGACGACGCCGGCGCGGTGATCGTCGGCGCCGCCGAGTGGCGGGGCGAACCCGCCGGACACCCACTGCACGGCGAGGCCGTCGTCGACGACACCGTGCTGTTCGACGGCACGGTGCCCGCGGTGCGCATCGAGCCGACGGCGACCATGCCCGGCCTGCGCGCGACCGTCGTCGGCGCCGGCCCGCGGCGCTGGGTCGCCGGCCGCGCCGCCCAGCTCGGCACCAGCGGCGCCCGCGTCGTCCGGGACGGTGCGCCTGCGGCCCGTCCGGTCAAGCGTTCGACGTTCTACCGGCACACCGAAGGGTGGCTGCGGGTCCGATAGCCAGTCACCGAGGCTGCGGGTTGCTCAACGACTCGCGAGACCGACGTAATGGCGGAATCCACCCGCATTTTTCCGCCATTACGTCGGTTTCGGCGAAACGGTAGGTTTCGTGAGGTGACCGTCCATCCGCTGCATCAGTCGGTGCGGCCGAGCCCGATCTTCCTGGCGATCGTCGCGACAACGGTGGTCGGCGGCGTGCTGGCGTGGCTGGCAGCGGACACTGTCGAACCGCTCGCCTACGTCGGCGTGTTCGTCTTCGTCATCGCCGGCTGGGTGGTGACGCTGTGCCTGCACGAGTTCGCGCACGCATACACCGCCTGGAAGTTCGGTGACCACGACGTCCCGGTCCGGGGCTATCTGACGTTGAACCCGCTGAAGTACTCGAATCCGCTGCTGTCGATCGGGCTTCCGGTGCTGATCATCGCGATCGGCGGAATCGGGCTGCCCGGCGGGGCGGTTTGGGTGCGCACGTCGTTCATGACCAAGCGCCAGAAGTCTCTGGTGAGCCTCGCAGGCCCCGGCACCAACCTGGTGTTCGCGGTGCTGCTGTTGACCCTGACCGCGCTGCTGCGCGACTCAGAGCGTTCGGTGTTCTGGGCCGGTGTGGCCTTCCTCGGGTTCCTTCAGGTGACGGCCTTCGTGCTCAACATGCTGCCGATCCCCGGCCTGGACGGCTACGGCGCGCTGGAGCCTCACCTGAGCCCCGACACGCAGCGGGCGCTGCAACCCGCAAAGCAGTGGGGGTTCTTCATCCTGCTGCTCCTGCTGCTGGCGCCGGGGCTCAACCAATGGTTCTGGGACATCGTGCTGTGGTTCTTCGACATCTCCGACGTGCCGCGCCAACTGGTCGGGGCAGGCAATTCGTTGACAAGGTTCTGGTCAGCCTGGTTCTGATCGCCACTTGCGACATATGCGAAGTTTTGCATAGATTGCTGGCATGGGTGCCGGCCACGATCACAGTCAGCGTGACACCCGCGTCAGCCGGATGGTCATCGCCGCGGCGATCCTGACCGGGTTCTTCGCGCTCGAGCTGGTCACCGCGCTGCTGATCAATTCCATCGCGCTGCTGGCCGACGCGGGCCACATGCTCACGGACCTGGTGGCGATGTTCATGGGCCTGACCGCGGTGCTGCTCGCCCGCCACGGCAGCGCCTCGCCCGCCCGCACGTACGGCTGGCATCGCGCCGAGGTCTTCACGGCCGTGGCCAACGCGGTGCTGTTGCTGGGGATGGCCGTGTTCATCCTCTCCGAGGCATTCGAGCGGCTCGGCGACGCGCCGGAGGTGCCCGGCGTGCCGATGATCGTCGTCGCGTTGGCGGGTCTGGTGGCCAACGCGGTCGTCGTACTGCTCTTGCGGGCGCATTCGGAGAACAGCCTGGCCGTCCGCGGCGCCTACATGGAGGTCGTCGCCGACACCGTCGGCAGCGTCGGCGTGCTGATCGCCGGCATCGTGACGGTCACGACGGGCTGGCCGTACGCCGACGT
This sequence comes from Mycobacterium sp. IS-3022, assembly GCF_001500065.1. Taxonomy (GTDB): domain Bacteria; phylum Actinomycetota; class Actinomycetes; order Mycobacteriales; family Mycobacteriaceae; genus Mycobacterium. Next base: position 66,220 of record NZ_LQIN01000008.1, on the reverse strand, counting down.
CGTGGTCGCCGTGTTCGTGGCGCTGTGGGTGCTGCCGCGGGCGATCTCGCTGGCGCGCGCGGCGGTGCGCATCCTGTCGGAGTCGTCGCCCACCCACATCGACGTCGAGGAGCTACGCACCGCGTTGTGCGCCGTCGAGGGCGTGACCGAAGTGCACGACCTGCACGTGTGGACGTTGGTGCCGGGTAAGGACATGGTCACCGCGCACCTGACCAGCGACCGGGACTCGGCGTCGGTGCTCGACGACGCGCGCGCGGTGCTCACCGCGCGTGGGCTGGACCATTCGACGGTTCAGGTGGAACCGCCCGACGGCGGCACCGACTGCCGGTGTGAAGCGGAGTAGTCAGGCAAGCCCGAGTTCGGCCCGCGCCGACGGGTCGCAGTCGTCGAGCAGATCGAGGCAGCGCTGGTTCTCGTCGGTCTCACCGATCGCGTCGGCCGCGCGCGCCAGCGCGGCCACACAGCGCAGGAAGCCGCGGTTGGGCTCGTGACGGAAGGGCACGGGACCAAAACCCTTCCACCCGTTGCGCCGCAACTGATCCAGCCCGCGGTGGTAGCCGGTGCGTGCGTAGGCATACGCGGTGACGGCCCTGTCGTCGGCCAGCGCCTCCTCGGCCAGCGTCGCCCACGCGACCGAGGCCGACGGATGTGCGGCCGCCACGATCGCCGGCTTCTCGCCCGCGGCGAGTTCGGCCTCGGCGTCGCTGTCGCCCGGCAGCAGCACCGGATCCGGCCCCAGGAGATCACCCATCCGTGTCATGGCCCCATTGTGCCGTGCACGTGAACGGTCCCGATGGGCGCACGGGTCCCAGCGACGGGCCGGACCAGTGACTAAGCTTCCCGCCGTAGCGTCGTAAGGGAGGACCGCAGCAGGCATGTCGAACCCACCAGGGCCTGACCAGCCGGAAGACGTCTCGGCCGAGCCGGACGCCTCGGACGTTGACGCCTCCGAGAACCCCGAAGCGCCCGAGCCCGCGGATTCGCCGGGCGACGAGGGAACCGTCGGCGACGCCCCGGAGCCAGCATCGGAGGCAGAGGCCCCACACGATCCGGAACCGGCGACCGAGGCGATCGAGCAGCACGGTGATCACGAACCCGCGACCGAGGTCATGGCGGCCGCCGGACCGCAGACAGCGGAGGCGCCGCACATCCAGGAGGGTGAGCGCCGATTCACCGCGCCGTCGGGTTTCGACGCGGGCACCACGCAGCGGATCGACACGCCGGCCGATCCGGCCACCGAAGTTTTCGCCTCCCCTTCCGAAACTGCCGGACAGCAGAAACCCGTTGCGCCGCAAGTCATTCCCCCGCGCGGCGAAGCGCCCAAGCCACCGGCGCAGCGCCGCAGCTGGGGTTGGGTGGTGGCCGTGGTGCTGGTCATCGCCGCGCTGGTCGCGATCGCGGTGCTCGGCACCGTGCTGCTGACCCGGGACTCGCAACCCAAGGTGTCGCAGGAGGAGATGGTCCGCGCCGCCATCGAGGAGTTCGACACGGCGATCCAGAACGGCGACCTGGCGACGCTGCGCGGTATCACCTGCGGAAGCAAGCGCGACAGCTACGTCAAGTACGACGACAAGACCTGGGCGGAGATCCACGAGCGGGTGGCCGCGGCCAAGCAGTATCCGGTGGTCGCCAGCATCGACCAGGTGGTGATCAACGGCGATCACGCCGAGGCGAATGTCACCGCGTTCATGGCCTACGCTCCGCAGACCCGGTCCACCCGCAGCTTCGACCTGGAGTTCCGCGACGACCAGTGGAAGATCTGCCAGGCGCCCCAATAGGCGGCTTCGGCGCTACCGATCGCCGATCACTGGTTTGCGGTGACCGAACGGCCGGCGCTGTGCAGATCACGGCACGCCTCGATGACGCGTTCGGTCATCGACGCCTCCGCCTTCTTCAGATAGCTGCGCGGGTCGTAAGCCTTCTTGTCGCCGACTTCCCCGTCGATCTTCAGCACGCCGTCGTAGTTGGTGAACATGTGCGCCGCGACGGGCCGGGTGAACGCGTACTGGGTGTCGGTGTCGACGTTCATCTTCACCACTCCATACCGGAGCGAATCCTCGATCTCGGACTTCAGCGAACCCGAACCGCCGTGGAAGACGAAGTCGAAAGGCTTTGCGTCCGAGGGCAACCCGAGTTTGGCGGCGGCGACCCGCTGTCCCTCTGCCAGCACCTCGGGCCGCAGTTTGACGTTGCCGGGCTTGTACACGCCGTGCACGTTGCCGAACGTCGCCGCCAACAGGTACCTGCCGTGTTCGCCCGCACCGAGCACCTCGACGGTCTTCTCGAAATCCTCTGCAGTGGTGTAGAGCTTGTCGTTGATCTCGTGCGCCACGCCGTCTTCCTCACCGCCGACCACGCCGATCTCGATCTCCAGGATGATCTTCGCCGCGGCGGCCTCCTTGAGCAGTTCGCGGGCGATCTCGAGGTTTTCGTCGATCGGCACCGCTGACCCGTCCCACATATGCGACTGGAACAGCGGCTGCCCGCCCTCGGAGACGCGTTGCTGTGAGATCGCCAGCAGCGGGCGTACATAGGTGTCGAGCTTGTCCTTCGGACAGTGGTCGGTGTGCAGCGCCACGGTGATCGGATACTTCGCGGCGACGACGTGGGCGAACTCGGCCAGCGCGACCGCACCGGTGACCATGTCCTTGACACCCAGACCGGACGCGAATTCGGCTCCGCCGGTGGAGAACTGGATGATGCCGTCACTGCCGGCGTCGGCGAAGCCCTTGATCGCGGCGTTGACGGACTCCGACGACGTGCAGTTGATGGCCGGAAATGCGAACCCGTGCTCCTTGGCCCGGCCGAGCATCTCCGCGTACACCTCGGGCGTTGCGATGGCCATGAGCGGTCCTCTCGGCGGTTTCGGTGATTATCCCACCGGGGAGGCCGACCGGTATCTTGGGGCACTGTGACCATCTCGGCCCTCGCGGCGACCGACCAGCTGGCGCTGATGCCGGACTTCCTCGACCCGATGACGCTGCTCGGCTACTTCGGCACGTGGGCGCTGGTCGGGCTGCTGGTGGTCATCTTCGTCGAGTCGGGGGTGCTGTTCCCGATCCTGCCCGGCGACTCGCTGCTGTTCGTGGCGGGCATGCTGGCCGCCGGCACGGCCGCGTTGGCCGAAGGCGGCGGCGAGGTAATCAACTTCCAGCTGTGGCAGCTGCTGGTGTTCATCCCGATCGCCGCCATCCTGGGCGGCCAGGTCGGCTACTGGATCGGCCGCAACGTCGGCACCGCGATGTTCAAGCCGGATGCGCGGTTCCTGAAGCAGAAGTACCTCGACGAAGCGCACGTGTTCTTCGAACAGCGCGGCCCGTTCGCGATCGTCATCGCCCGGTTCGTGCCGATCGTGCGCACGCTCGCACCGCTGACCGCCGGCGCTGCCCGGATGAACTACGGGGCCTTCACGCTGTTCAACGTGATCGGCGCCGTCGTCTGGGGGGTCGGGCTGACGCTGTTGGGCTACTGGCTCGGCCGGTTCGAGATCATCCAGAAGCTGCTCGAGCCGATCGTCATCGCGATCGTGGTGGTCTCCGTGCTGCCGATGTTCATCGAGTGGTTCAAGCGGCGCCGGGCCGCCAAGCGGGCCGGGATCGCGGCGCCGCCGATCGACTCCGGCGAGCAGCCGGGCTAACGGCCGACTCGGCCGCTCTCGAGCGCGCGGATCAGGCTGGCGGCGTCGAACGGGCCCCTGTGCCGCTTGCCGTTGACGAAGAACGTCGGCGTCGAGTTCAGGTCCATCAGTTCCGCGTCCTGCGCGTCGTCCTGGACGTGGTGCAGCACCTTCGACGGGTGCGCGCGTACGTCCTGGTCGAACCGCTCGATGTCGCAGCCCGCCGCCACCGCGTAGCGGTACATGTCCGACCACTCCAGGTCGTCCTGGTGGCCGAACAGCTCCCGGGCCATCTCCCAGAATCTGCCTTGCGCCGCGGCCGCCTCGCTCGCCCGCGCGGCGTCGAACGCGCGTGGGTGTGCACGTTCCAGCGGCAGATGACGCCATACATAGCGCAGTTCGGCGCCGAAGTGGTCGCGCACTTCGTCGATCGCGCCGGTGGCCCGGCTGCAGAACGGGCACTCGAAGTCGCCGTACTCCACGAGCGTCAGCGGGGCGTCGGGATCGCCCTTGATGTGGTCACGGTCCGGGTCGATCGGGCGCAGCAGATTCAGCCCGACCGGGTCCGGCGGACTGAGCCAGTCGGTGATGCGGAAGATCGCCCATCCGAGCAGGAAGGCGACCACCGAGGCGATCAGCACCCCGATGATCGCCTGTTCCTGGCGCCCCGGGTCGTCGATCGCGATGTCGACGATGAATAGCGAGATCGTGAAACCGATTCCCGACAGCGCGGCGCCACCGGCGATCCGGCGCAACGTCAGTCCCGGCGCCAGTTCGCCGACACCGCTGCGCCGCATCACCCACGTCGAGGTGGTGATGCCGACGAACTTGCCGACCACCAGACCGACGACGATGCCCCACGTCAGCGGCGAACGCAGGGCCGCCGTCACGCCGGCCGCATCGAGCACCACCCCGGCGTTGACCAACGCGAACAGCGGCAGCACCACGAACGACACATACGGCCGCACGCCGGTCTGCAGGCGTTCGTTGATCGAGATCGAATCCCGCAGACCGCGGGTCACCTCGCGGGCGTAACGCGAGTTCGGCGACTGCCGGAACGCACGGATGCGCGCGACGGCCTCCTCTACCTGGCTGCGCTCCGGCGAGAACACCGGAATCAGCAGCGCCACGGCGACGCCCGCCAGCGTCGGGTGCACACCGGCCATGAACAGCCCGATCCACAGCGCGACGCCGAGCGCGGCGTAGGCGGGACCGCGCGCCGCCGGCAGGAACTGCACCAGCGCGAGCGCCACGATGATTGCGAGCGAGACCGCAAGCGGCGCAACGCTGATGCGGTCGGAGTAGAACAGCGCGATCACGCCGAGCGCGCCGACGTCGTCGACGACGGCCAGGGTCAGCAGGAAGATCCGCAACCGTGCCGGGAACTTCGGTTTGATGACCGCCAGCGCGCCGATCAGAAACGCGGTGTCGGTGGATATCACCACACCCCACGCCTCGGCGTTCTCGCCGGACGGATTGAACATCAGGAAGATCGCGGCGGGCACCGCCAGTCCGGCGATGGCCGCCACCACCGGCACCGCCGCCCTCGCCCGGTCGGTCAGCTCACCGATTGCGAATTCGTGCTTCACCTCGAGCCCGACGATGAAGAAGAAGAACGCCATCAGCCCGTCGTTGACCAGATGTTTGACGGTCAGCTCGAAGCGGTGCTCGGCGAAGGTGAACCCGACGTGGGTGTCGAGAAGCGCCCAATAACCATGCGCCCACGGGGAATTCGCCCAAACGAGCGCGGCGATCGTGAAGAGCAGCAGCAGGGCGGCCGCGGTGTTCTCTTCGGTTTTTACCGCCTTGGCGTCGCGGCTGAACCGTGTCGGCAGCAGGCGGACGATCCGCGGAACCGAGCGCGAGGCGCTCACTCCTCGGTCACTGCGTGGGCGGCTTCCATCAGCATCCATCCCGACAGCTGCACCGACAGATCGCGCTCGGGCACCTCGGAGGCGTTGACCGCACCCTCGACGAACTGCGCCTGACCGCCTGCGGCCGTGGGGATTTCGGCGGTGCGCTCCCAGAACGCGCTGAACAGGGGCAGCCCGTCGACGGTCTGTCGGTTCTGCCACGCCGCCTCGGCCGAGCGCAACACCAGTGAGCGGGCGGTGTCGCGGGCCGCGCCGTCGTCGTCGCCGCCCTGCGGCAGCATGGTCGCAACCAGGGCGAGATAGCGCGCCAGGATGCCGTTGAACAGGCCGCCGTCGCCGCCACCGGCGCCCTTGATGACACCGTCGGGCGCCATGTTCTCTGCGACCGCCGTGACCAGCCGGTGCACCCGCCGGGCGTGGTCGGGGTCATCGGTGCGCGCGGCCAGTTCGGTTTCCAGGCCCAGCACCACGCCCTGGCAGTACGTGTACTGGGCCCGCACCAGCGAGCCGCCCTTGATCCCGTCGAATACCAGGTGGGTGTCCGGGTCGATCAGGGTCTCGTCGATCCAGTCCGACATCTGCTGGGCGCGGCGCAACCGGTCGTCGTAGCGGGCCAGGAAGATCGCCGCAGGACCGTTGGCCGGGGCGTTGAAGAACTGGTCCTGCTTGCGCCACGGGATGCCGCCGCCGTCCTCGGGCACCCAGGCGTTGACGAACTGATCGGCCAGTTTCTCGAGCGCCTTCGGTCGCTGCACCCCCGCCAGCCTGGCTGCGCGTTCGAGCGCCAGCGCCAGCCACGCCATGTCGTCGTAGTAGTCGTTGGTCCACCGAAGGTTGTTGCGCAACCGGTGCGTGCGGATCTGACGGACGATCATCTTCTGCCGCTCGGGTCGCGGGTCGCGCACTTGCGCGTCGACGAGGTTGTCCAGCAGATGCGCCTGCCACCAGTAGTGCCACGTGCCGAACAGTCGGTGCTGCCGCGCCGCGGGCCAGGCGACCACGCCCAGTTGTGTGCCGGGCAAGCCCCACAGCCGTTTGAGGTGTCGCTTGGCGATCGCGGCCTCAGCGCTGGCTGCGCGGTTGGCCCAGAGCTGATCCATGGTGTCGATCCTGCCCTACCAGGCCGCCGAAAGGTCCCCGTGTTGAGTGATCCAGGTGTGCATCGCGATACCGGCGGCGACGCCGGCGTTGATGCTGCGGGTCGAGCCGAACTGGGCGATGGACACGGTCAGCGCGGCGCCGGCCCTCGCCTCGTCGGTGATGCCGGGCCCCTCCTGGCCGAAGATCAGCAGGCAGTCCCGCGGCAGCGAGGTGGTCTCGAGGCGCGCGGCGCCCGGGATGTTGTCGACGGCGACGACGGTGAGCCCGGCATCTGCGGCGAACGCGAGCAGTGCGGCGGTGGTGTCGTGGTGGCGCAGTCGCTGATAGCGATCGGTCACCATCGCGCCGCGACGGTTCCAGCGCCGCCTGCCGACGATGTGCACGGTGTGGACGGCGAACGCGTTGGCGGTGCGCACCACCGCGCCGATGTTGGCGTCGTTGCCGAAGTTCTCGATCGCAATGTGCAGCGGGTGCCTGCGGGTATCGATGTCGGCGATGATCGCCTCCCGCGTCCAATACCGGTATGCGTCAACGACATTGCGGGTGTCGCCGTCGCGCAGCAGCACGGGGTCATAGCGCGGGTCGGTAGGCGGCGGACCGGGCCACGGACCGACGCCCGGGCCCTCACCCCACTCCGTTGGTCCCGGAGCCGCGGCGGCGGCGACATCCTGCCCCGGCGGCTCAGGCATCCTCGGTCCACAGCGCGGCATGCGTGCCGACCAGCGAAACCGTCGCATACAGCAGGGCGTTGTTGATCTCCCCCTGGGTGCACAGCGACGCACGAACCTGGACCGCGTCACGGGAGGCGTCGGGCAGCACCAGCACCGAACCGCCGTAGACGTCGCACGCGTGGTCGAGTCCGGGCGGGGGCAGCGTCGGCGACACCAACACCATCGCGGGCCCACCACGCTGCTCTGAGACGTCGCGGTACTGCTCGGCCAGGCCACTGATTTCGAGGCCGATCAACATGTAGCCGTTGCCGGTGAACGCGTTCGGGTCGCCCAGCGCCGTCGCGTCGAGCATGGCGCCGTCGGCGCGGAACGCGTCGAGGCTCGTGGTCTTGAGCGACAGCCCGGTGTCATTGTCCCTGACCGCGGGCAACCCGACGGGGAACGCCACCGGGTGCGCGATGGTGGTGCCCGGTACCCGGTCGCTCGGCGAGTAGGCGTACACGCCTCGCACCTGCGCCTGGTCGCGCGCCGGCCCGATGCACACCGTGCCGGTGAGGCGGTCCGGCGTCGGAGCCGAAAGTGGTTGCACCTCAAGGTTGGTCACGTCGCGGCACGCTCCGATCGCGTTGGCCTCGATCGGGTGTGCGAGGGCCCCGTAGAGGCCGAACCGGATGTCTTCGGGCTTGGTGTGCGCGCCGCCGGGTTCCGACGGTGACGCGTCGACGTCGAACAGGACGTAGTCGCCGTCGAAACGCAGGTTCGACACCGACATGTTCCAGCCCAGCGTCGCAAGCGATTCGCCGATGGTCGCAGTCTGCGCGGCGTAGGGTCGCGCCAACCGATCGTCAGTGGAACACGAACAGGCCGCGACGACGACGATCGCTGCCAGCGCTGCGGTCAGGGCACGCACGTGAGGCAAGCTCTACGTCCTGCTGCGGCCACGGCCAACGACTTTCGTCATCGCTCGCACCAGGTTTCGCGGCACGAGCCGCCCGCCGACGGTCAATGCCTTGTACTGCAGGCCGGGCACGATGACCACCTTGCCCTTGGCCACGCCCGCCATCGTCTCGCCCACCACGTCGTCGACTTCGAGCCAGAACCACGACGGCGTGCCGTCCATGTCGATGCCGGCCCGCTGGTGGAACTCGGTGCGGACGAACCCCGGGCACAGCGCGTGCACGCCGACGCCGGTGCCGCCCAGGCCGTTGGCCAGGCCCTCGGAGAACGCGATCACCCACGCCTTGGACGCCGAATACGTCGACCCCCGGCCGGGCAGCAGGCCGGCGACGCTGGCGACGTTGATCACCGTGCCCCGGTGCGCGGCCAGCATCGGCGGCAACGCGGCGTGCGTCAGCTCCATGACGGCGGTGACGTTGACGTCCAACTGCGACTGCAGCAGCGCGAGGTCGGCGGTCCAGAACTCGCCGGAGGTGCCGAACCCCGCGTTGTTGACCAACACCTGCACGCCGGCGGCCAGCCGGTCGGCGACCTTGGCCCGGTCGGCGGACTCGGCGAGGTCGGCGGTGAGCACCTCGACGTCCGCGCCGGTTTCGCCGCGCAGTTCGGCGGCCAGGCGTTCGAGTCGCGCTCCGTCGCGGGCGACGAGGACCAGGTCGTGACCGTCGCGGGCGTACCTGCGGGCGAAACCCGCGCCGATGCCGGACGTCGGCCCGGTGATCAGTGCGACGGGGCGAGACATGCTCTAGAGATTACTTACCGCTGATAGTGCGGCGACTGCCGTCCGTTGCGCGACGGCGGCTGCCGCCGGGCCGCATCGGGGCGGGCGGGCGGCTGCTGGGGGTAGCGAGCGGCTTCCGGGCGCGGAGGTGCCTCGGCGCGGCCGGGGGCCGGTTCGGCGCGGCCGGCGGGGGTGAGCGGTCGGCTCGGCGACCCGCTGCGCCGGGCCAGCGCGGCCTGGCTGCTCTGGCTCGCCATGGCCTGTGGAGTCGGCGGCAGCACCCGCAGCAGGTCGTTGAACTGACGCACGGTGCGCAAGCCCTCGTCCCACTGCGCCCTCGTGCTGGTGACCGGCATCGACACCAACGTCCAGTGCTCCTCGTTCCACATGATCTCGGCGCAGTCCGGGGCGGTGTGGGCGAACGTCACCATCCGCCGGTCGCACGCGCGCCGCGCGGCGTCGAGGTTGGTGGAGTAGACCATCCGCGGGCCGATCGCGCCGAGCAGCCAGATGTCGTTCTCCCGCGGCTCTTTGATGCCCTTGAGCCGCAGGTCCACGACGACGTTGGTGCCGACCTTGCGGTGCAGCGCGATCACCGTCGCCACGTCCTCGAGGTCGAAGATGAACACCGCCTCGCCGCGGATCTGACCCAACACGACGTTCTTGGCGGTGACATCGCCGACGGTCGACATCACGCCACGCTTCCAGCGCTTGACGATGTCGTTCGATTCGTGCTCGTAGTCGAAGCCGTGCGACTTCGCCCAGGACTTGCGTCGGCGTCCCAGCCCGCGTCGACGGTCGACGTCGACGTACAACAGCACCGCCGCACCCACGAAGCACAGTGCGGACAGCGTGAACCAAAGCGGAACCATTGCGCCCTAGCCTACTTGCAGGTAGTCCGTAAACCCGAACTCAACCAGATCACAGCCCCATCACATAGCGTGAAGCTCCAGCCTGCACGCGTGATCCACAACGGAGGAGGTCGGATGGGTGATGCGGTGACCGGCATTCGGCAGAAGCTGCAGCACGTATCCGAGGCGGGTCGCGCCGTCAAGCGACTCGTCGAGACCGGCGTCATCGACGTCAAGGACCTGAATTCGACGGTTCGGGGCGCCAAGCTCGCGCGCGTCTACGGCCCCCAGGCGACGATGGCGATCCTCGGTGGGCACAGGTATGCGACCTTGCCGGCCATCGTCGACGAGCGCGGGACATTGACGTACAAGCAGGTAGACGACCAATCGTGGGCGTTGGCGCGTGGCCTGCGGGGGCTCGGCGTTTCGGCGGGCTCTGTCGTCGGCGTGCTGTGCCGCGACCACCGTGGGCTGGTGATCACCATGGCCGCATGCGGCAAGCTCGGCGCCCGCATGGTCCTGATGAACACCGGTTTCGCCAAGCCGCAGTTCGCGCAAGTCTGCGAACGCGAGAACGTCGGCGTCATGTTGCACGACAGCGAGTTCCTCGCGCTGCTCGACGCGCTGCCCACCGACCTGCCGCGCGTGCTGGTCTGGGTGGACGACGGCGCCGAGCTGCCTCCGGGCACTCAGACCCTCGACGACATCGTCGCGACGAACTCCACCGAGCCGCTGCCTCCACCCGCGAAAGCCGGTAGCTCGGTCATCCTCACCAGCGGCACGACCGGCCTGCCCAAGGGCGCGCCGCGGGAATCGGTCAATCCGCTTGCCACCGCGCAGATCGTCGACCGAATACCGTTCCCCCGCAGAGGCACCATGGTCATTGTCTCGCCGATCTTCCACAGCACAGGTTGGGCCACCTACACCGTCGGTGCCGCATTGGGCAACAAGGTGGTGACCTCCAGGCGATTCAAGCCGGAGGCCACGTTGAAGCTCATCGCCGACCACAAGGCCGACATGTTGGTCGCAGTTCCGACGATGCTGCACCGGATGGTCGAGCTCGCGCCCGATGTCATCGCCCGGTACGACACCTCGTCGTTGAAGGTGATCCTGATCGCCGGCTCGGCGCTGAGTCCCGACCTGTCCACTCGGATCCAGGACACCTTCGGCGACGTTCTGTACAACATGTACGGCTCCACCGAATGCGCCATCGCCACCGTCGCCACCCCGGCCGAGCTTCGTGCCGCGCCCGGCACCGCGGGCCGCGCCCCGGTGACATGCGAGGTGGTGCTATATGACGAACACGATCAACGGGTCGTAGGTGCGAACCGTCGCGGCCGGATCTTCATCCGCAACGGCGCGCCGTTCTCCGGATACACCGACGGCCGGAACAAGCAGATCCTCGACGGCTACATGTCCAGCGGCGACATGGGACATTTCGACGCGAACGGGCTGCTGTTCGTCGACGGCCGCGACGACGACATGATCGTGTCCGGCGGCGAGAACGTCTTCCCGCAGGAAGTGGAGAATCTGCTCGAGGAGCGCCCCGATGTCGCTGAAGTGGCGGTGGTCGGTGTCGACGACGTCGAGTTCGGAAAGCGGTTGCGCGCCTTCATCGTTTCCGAGCCGGGTGCGGCGCGGGATGCGGCGGAGATCAAGCAGTACGTGAAGGACAACCTGGCGCGGCACAAGGTCCCGCGCGACGTGGTGTTCGTCGACGAGTTACCCCGCAACGCCACCGGAAAGCTGCTGCGCCGAGTCCTGGTCGAAATGGACGTCACGAGCTGACCCGCGGACCGGACGGCCGCGGGACAGCTCGTGTATCGACCTAACCGAGCACCAGGCTGTCGCCGTCGGGGCTGACGTTGACCGGCACCACGTCGCCGTCGTGCACCTCGCCGGCCAGCAGCATCTTGGCGAGCTGGTCGCCGATGGCCTGCTGGATCAGCCTGCGCAGCGGCCGGGCGCCGTACTGCGGGTCGAAGCCGCGCTGCGCCAGCCACTTCTTGGCCGGCAGCGACACCTCGAGGGTGAGCCTGCGCTGGGCCAACCGCTTGGCCAGCTGCTCGAGCTGGATGTCGACGATGTGGACCAGTTCCTCGGGGTTGAGCCCGTCGAACACGATCACGTCGTCGAGCCGGTTGATGAACTCTGGCTTGAACGCCCCGCGCACTGCGGCCATCACCTGCTCCTCGCTGCCGCCGGCACCGAGGTTGGACGTCAGGATCAGGATGGTGTTGCGGAAGTCGACGGTGCGACCCTGCCCGTCGGTCAGCCTGCCCTCGTCGAGCACCTGCAACAGGACGTCGAAAACGTCCGGGTGGGCCTTTTCGATCTCGTCGAACAGGATCACCGTGTACGGACGCCGCCGCACCGCCTCGGTCAGCTGACCGCCCTGGTCGTAGCCGATGTAGCCGGGAGGCGCACCGACGAGGCGGGCGACCGAGTGCTTCTCGCCGTACTCGCTCATGTCGATGCGGACCATCGCGCGTTCGTCGTCGAACAGGAACTCCGCCAGCGCCTTGGCCAACTCGGTCTTGCCCACACCGGTCGGGCCGAGGAACATGAACGAGCCGGTCGGCCGGTTCGGGTCGGCGACCCCGGCGCGGGAACGCCGCACCGCGTCCGATACGGCCTGCACGGCCTTGCGCTGGCCGACGACGCGCTTACCGAGCTCGTCTTCCATTCGCAGCAGCTTGGCGGTCTCGCCCTCGAGCATCCGGCCCGCCGGAATCCCGGTCCACGCCGACACCACGTCGGCGATGTCGTCGGGCCCGACCTCCTCCTTGAGCATCAGGTCCTCGCGCGCCTCGGCCTGTGGCAGTGCCGCGTCGAGCTTCTTCTCGACCTCCGGGATGCGGCCGTAGCGCAGTTCGGCGGCCTTTTCGAGGTTGCCGTCGCGTTCGGCGCGGTCGGCCTCGCCGCGCAGCACCTCGAGCTGCTCCTTGAGCTCGCGCACGACGTCGATGGCGCCCTTCTCGTTCTGCCACCGAGTCGTCAGTTCGGCCAACTTTTCTTTGTGGTCGGCCAACTCGGCGCGCAACTTCTCCAGCCGTTCCTTGGAGGCGGCGTCCTCTTCCTTGGACAGCGCCATCTCCTCGATCTCGAGGCGACGCACCAGCCGCTCGACCTCATCGATCTCGACGGGCCGCGAGTCGATCTCCATCCGCAACCGCGATGCGGCCTCGTCGACCAGGTCGATGGCCTTGTCGGGCAGGAACCGGCTGGTGATGTAGCGGTCGGACAGCGTGGCCGCCGAGACCAGCGCCGAGTCGGTGATCCGCACGCCGTGGTGCACCTCGTAGCGGTCCTTCAGTCCGCGCAGGATGCCGACGGTGTCCTCGACCGACGGCTCGCCGACGAACACCTGCTGGAAGCGGCGCTCCAGCGCGGCGTCCTTCTCGATGTACTTGCGGTACTCGTCGAGCGTGGTCGCGCCGACCAGGCGCAGCTCGCCGCGGGCGAGCATCGGCTTGATCATGTTGCCGGCGTCCATCGAGGATTCGCCGGTCGCGCCGGCGCCGACGATGGTGTGCAGCTCGTCGATGAACGTGATGATCTGGCCGGCCGAGTTCTTGATGTCGTCGAGCACGGCCTTGAGGCGCTCCTCGAACTCGCCGCGGTACTTCGACCCGGCGACCATCGAGCCCAGATCCAGGCTGATGACGGTCTTGTCGCGCAGGCTCTCGGGTACGTCGCCGGCGACGATGCGCTGGGCCAGGCCCTCGACGATCGCAGTCTTGCCGACGCCGGGCTCACCGATGAGCACCGGATTGTTCTTGGTGCGGCGGGACAAGACCTGCACGACGCGACGAATCTCGTTGTCGCGTCCGATGACCGGGTCGAGCTTGCCTTCGCGGGCGCGCGCGGTCAGGTCCGTGGAGTACTTCTCCAAGGCCTGATAGGTGCCTTCGGGATCCGGGCTGGTTACCCGGGCGCTGCCGCGCACCTTGACGAAGGCCTCGCGCAGCGCCTGCGGGGATGCGCCGTGCCCGGTGAGCAGCTTTGCAACGTCCGAGTCGCCGGTCGCGAGACCGACCATGAGGTGTTCGGTCGAGACGTACTCGTCGTCCATCTCGGTCGCCAGGTGCTGGGCGGCGGTGATCGCGGCCAGGGCCTGGGGCGACAACTGCGGCTGTGAGGCCGCGCCGCTGGCGCTGGGCAACCGGTCGAGAAGTCGCTGCGTCTCCGAGCGAATGGTCGCGGGTTCGACGCCGACGGCCTCGAGCAGGGGTGCGGCGATGCCGTCGTTTTGGGTCAGCAAAGCCATCAACAGATGGGCGGGGGTGATCTGCGGGTTGCCTGCGGTGGTTGCCGCCTGCAACGACGCGGTCAACGCCGCCTGGGTCTTGGTCGTCGGGTTGAACGAGTCCACGACACGGTGCCTTTCTTGGTTCGTGAGCTACGCGAGCTACCGGAAATGCTTGTCGCATGGTTCAACGTCGTCAATCTTGAGTCTGTTCCGCTCAAGTCTAGCCAATTTCGCCGCTTCCAAACATCGCCACCGCGGCGTAGACGGCAACACGCCGCTCAGGTGTCACAACTTTCACACCTGTATCGGCGACGCTTGAGCCATGCGTCGACTCGCCGCCATGCTCGCGGCCGCCGCCGTGGGCGTGTCGATTTCGTCTGCGCTGATCGCCCCCGCGCGTGCGGCCGGCGATGCCGACCAGGTCCGCGCCGTCCTCGACGGGATGAACGGCTCCTACAACCGCTCGGATTTCCCGTCGTTCGCCACGCACGTCTGCGCCGTCATGCGGCATGCCGACGGTTTCGAGACCGAGTGGTACGCGAGCCGGAAAGCGGACGGCCCCACCCGGATCTCGATCAACTCGGTGACGGTCGCGGGCCGCCCCGCGGTCAAGGCCGTCGCGACCGTCCGGTTCGCCGCCGCGAACCAGCCCGACGCCAAGACCTTCGACATCGACTTCGTGCGCGAGGGCAGCCAGTGGAAGGCCTGCCACTACCACCCGACCCAAGCCGCATAGTGCTCACCGAACTCGTCCCCCTGGCGCTGGTGATCGCGCTCTCGCCGCTGTCGATCATCCCGGCGGTGCTCGTGCTGCACACGCCGAAGCCACGCCCGACCGGCCTGGCCTTCCTCGCCGGCTGGCTGATCGGGCTGACCGTGCTGACGGTCGTTTTCCTGCAGGTGTCCAGCCTGCTGGGCGGGCGGGAGCAGAGGCCGCCGGGATGGGCGTCGTGGTTGCGCATCGGAGTCGGCGCGGCACTGATCGTGTTCGGCCTCTACCGCTGGTTCACCCGCAGGACGTCGGCGCACACGCCGCGCTGGATGCAGAGCCTGAGCAAGCTGACCCCGGCGCGTGCCGGCGGCGCCGCGATGGCACTGACCGTCGTCAACCCGAAAGTGTTGTTCATCTGTGCCGCATCGGGTCTCGCGATCGGTACCGCGGGCGGCGGCCCGCGCGACGACTGGGTGGGAGTCACATGGTTCGTCGTCGTCGCGGCATCCACGGTGGCGGCGCCGATCCTGGCCTACGCGGTGTCTGGTGACCGCCTCGACGGCCCGCTGGCCCGGCTCGCGGACTGGATGGAGCGACAGCACGCCACCCTGGTGGCGGGCATCCTGGTGGTGATCGGAATCCTCGTGTTGTACAAAGGAATTCACGGACTCTGAGTCAGCGCTGCACGGCTTGGGCTGTGGCGCGGGGCTACGGCAGCCCGAGCTCGGCGGCATCTGCGGTCAGGTACCGCGTCACCGTCGGCGCGACCAACCGCACCAGATCGTCATCCGGCAGCGATGCCAACGGCTCGATCTTCATGACGAAGCGCAGCACCGCTGTCCCGACGAGTTGGCTCGCGGCCAACAGCGCGCGCAACCTGGCCTGCGGCCCGCCGCCGAGCCGCCCGGAGACCGCGGTCAAGACGTAGTTCTGCATGAACCCGCGGAACGCCTCGTGGGCGTCGGCGTTCGACGTGGCCGACTGCAGCATCGCCACCATCGTCGGACCCGTTTCGGGCGACTGCCAGATGTGCAGATACGTGCGCACCAGCCGGGTGCCGATGTCCGGGTCCTCGTCCGGCCCGCCGGCGACGGCCGCCGCCAGCACCTCCGGGTCGACGATCAGGCTCAGCGACTCCCGGAACAGGTCGGCCTTGGAGCCGAACAGGTACAGCACCATCGACGGATCGACGTGGGCATCGCGGGCGATCGCCCGAAGGGTCGTCCTCTCGTACCCCTCGGCGCCGAACCGCTTGCGCGCGGCCGCCAGCACCGCGTCGCGAGACACCGGTTCACCCAGGCGGCGTCCGCGGCGCGTTTTCGCTGGTGATGCCATATCGCCAGGCTAACATTTCACTAGGTGTTGAAATAGTTGCGGCCCGGAGTTACGCTGCCGATACCAGTAATTCAACGACGAATGAAAAGGTGTTGCCATGACTATCGAAACGGCCGCAAGGCCCAACCACCACGCATCGGGCGGCCACGAGCCGCCGGCCGCAATCCGTGCGACCGCCGTGGTGGTCGTGCTCACCGTTGTGCTCGCGATCGTCGCGCTCGCTTTCGCACTGCCCGCCGCACGCACCGCACCGCACGACGTGCCGATCGGCGCGGCGGGACCGCAGGCGGCGAGCGGCCAAGTCGCCGCGACGATGGAACAGCAAGCGCCGGGCGCGTTCGCGTTCACCTACTACCCGGGCGCAGAAGCGCTGCGCGAGGCGATCCGCAACCGCGACGTCTACGGCGGCATCGCGCTCGGGCCCGACGGTCCCACGCTGATGATCGCCACCGGCGGCAGCCCGATGATCGCCCAGATGCTGACCCAGATCGGCAACGGCATCGCCCAGAAGACCGGAACGCAGTTGCAGGTCGAGGACCTTGCGCCGCCGACCGCCGACGATCCGCGCGGAGCCGGGTTGGCCGCGTCGGCACTGCCCATCACGCTGGCCGGTCTGCTGCCCGCGATCGCGCTGCTGTTCGCGCTCAAGCGGGAGGTGTGGACCCGGTTCACCGCCGCGGTGGTGTTCGCGGGCGTGGCGGGCGTGTCGATCGCCGGGCTGCTGCGTTGGGTGCTGGGTTCGATCGACGCGAATTTCTGGGGTGTCACCGGCGCCCTGACGCTCGGCATCCTGGCCACGGGATTGACCCTGCTGGGCCTGGGATCGCTGTTCGGCCGGGTCGGCCTGGCGTTGGGCGCGGTCACCGCGCTGCTCGTCGGCAACCCGCTGTCCGGGTTGAACACCGCCCCCGACCTGCTGCCGAGCGGCTGGGGGCAGTTCGGACAGTTGCTGCCGCAGGGCGCCAACGCCACCCTGCTGCGGTCCGCCGCCTTCTTCGACGGGGCGGGCGCCACGGTGCCGGTCATCGTGCTGACCTGCTGGGCGGCGTTCGGCGCCGCGCTGATCGTGATCGCGGCGCTTCGGCAGCGAAGGACCAGCTCAGCCTGACACTTACACTGGGGCCGCGTGGGACTCGACGACCGTGACGCGCTGCGCACGCTGCGCGACGCGGTCGATCCCGCGCTCGGCTCCGGTGAGCTGGTTCGCCGCTTCTACACGCACTGGTTCGCCATCGACACCTCGGTGCGTGACCTCTTCCCGCCGGACATGGAAGCCCAGCGCAACCGGTTCGCCCACGCCGTCACGTGGGTGCTGGGTGAACTCGCCGACCAGCGGGCGCAGGAGCCGGTGGCGTTCCTGGCCCAGCTCGGCCGGGATCATCGTAAATACGGTGTGGCGCAACGTCATTACGACAGCATGCAGAACGCGCTGTACAGCAGCTTTCGCAGTCACCTGGCCGAGCGCTGGGACGACACGCTCGCCGAGGCCACGCATGACGCCGTGGCACTGATGATCGGGCTGATGCGGGGCGCCGCCGACGCGGAGCAGGGCCCGCCGTTCTGCGACGGCACGGTGCTCGAGCACATCCGCGCCACCCGCGACGTCTCCGTCGTACGGTTGCAACTGGACCGCCCGCTGTTCTACCACCCGGGTCAGTACGTCACGGTGCAGGTTCCGCAGTGGCCACGCCGGTGGCGCTACCTGAGCCCGTCGATCCCGACCGATCCCGCCGGCGCCATCGAGTTCCACATCCGCTCGGTGACCGGCGGCATGGTGAGCACCGCCATCGTCGGCGAGACGAAGCCCGGCGACCGGTGGCGGCTGTCGAACCCGCACGGTGGCCTGCACATCGACCGCGACGGGGGCGACGTGTTGATGGTCGCGGGCAGCTCCGGCCTCGCGCCGCTGCGGACGCTGATCATGGATCTCACCCGCTGGGGCGTCAACCCGCGCGTGCATCTGTTCTTCGGCGGCCGCTATCCGTGCGACCTCTACGACCTGCCCACCCTTTGGCAGATCGCTTCGCAGAACCCGTGGCTGTCGGTCACCCCGGTGTCGGAGTTCAACGTCGACCCGCCGTGGGCGCGCGAATATCCCGATGTGCAGCCTCCGCGCGGCCTGCACGTGCGGCAGACCGGCACGCTGGCCGACGTGGTGACCCGCTACGGCAACTGGGGTGATCGGCAGATCCTGATCTGCGGTGGACCGGAGATGGTGACGGCGACGAAGGCCGCGTTGATCGCAAAAGGCGCACCGGCCGAACGGATTCAACACGATCCGCTGGTTTCCTGAAGCGCTAGCCCCAATACGAGAAACTACATGTCGGCCGTGGTTCGCTCTTGAACGCAAGCAGGTTGCCGTCCATGGTGATGCTGCAGATGAGACTTGTGTCGCCGCCGTCGGCGGTGACCGACGATTGCACCTCGTTGTAAACGGGATACTGCTTCTGCCATGGCAGCGTCACATTCGTCTCTGTTTGCTCTGGGCCACCGTTGATCCGGTACCGGATGCTCACCGGGCCGGCTCCGCCCCTCACCTCCATGGTCGCGGTCCCGACGGGGGGCCCAGCGGGCGTGGCCGCGACCGTTTCCGACGTGGTCGCCGTCGCCGAAGTCGTGGCCTCAGAAGTGGCGGCGTCGGGCTCATCCGCTTTCGGGTCGCCTTCGGTCGTCCCACATCCGGTCGCGGCGATCGCGACAACAGCGATACCCATGACGGCGCCGATCGCAGTGCGTTTCACCATTCCTGGAGCCTAGCCGGGATGAAGTGGCACCGATCTGTAGCTTCGGTGTCATGGTCGACTTCGAAACCGTCACGCTTCGCGATCCGTCGTCCGCGCTGACCGCATCGTTCGTGCCGGCAGCCGGCATGGTGGGCACCTCGCTGGCCGTCGACGGCGACCAGTTCCTCAGCCAGCGCCGCGGCCTGACCGCCTACGTCAACAACGGCAAGACGATGGGCATCCCGATCCTGTACCCGTGGGCGAACCGGTTGAGCGCCAACACCTACGAGGTCGACGGCACCGTCGTCCGCCTGACCCCCGGCACCGGTGGTGTCCGGACCGACGAGCACGGAGCACCGATCCACGGAGTACTCGCCGCCTACCCCGGCTGGCGGGTCAGCGCGCAAACGGACAACAGCCTGACCGCCGTACTCGATTACGGTGGCGACCCGCAACTGCTAGCGGCGTTTCCGTTCCCGCACCTGCTGACACAGCACGTGACTCTCGACGCCCGGACACTCACCATCGAGACCACCGTCGCGCCCACCACGTCGGCATCCGTGCCGCTGTGCTTCGGCTACCACCCGTACCTGAGGATCCCGGGCGTGCCGCGCGAGGAATGGGCGCTGAACACCCCGACGATGCGCCACCTGCCGGTGGACGACAACGGCATTCCGACCGGAGCTCAGGAACCGTGGCCGGCCAGGACCGAGCAGTTGAAGATCACCGCATACGACGACGGCTTCGACCGGGTGCCCGAGGGCGCGGTGTTCACGCTCACCGGCGGTGACCGCCGCATCGATGTGACGTTCGAAAGCGGCTATCCCGCAGCGCAACTCTTCGCGCCCACCAACGACGACCTGATCGCCATCGAGCCGATGGCCGCCCCGACCGACGCGCTGCGGCGGGGCGGCTACCGAAAAGCGGCCCCCGGCACGCCGGAGACCGCTCGATTCTCGATCAGGATCACCTGAGGTTGTCAATCCGCCTGACGTCGCCGCCGACCGGCTGTGGGCTGCCAGACGACCAGGGCCGTGCTCTTTTGACGTGGCTGGGCGCGCAGCGCCTCCACTTCCTCGCTCAACTCCCGCACCCGGGCCTGTAACGCCTCGACTTGGTTGGTCAGCTCGATGATGCGCTTGATGCCGGCGAGGTTGACGCCTTCGTCCTGGCTCAACCGCTGCACCTCGCGGAGCAACTCGACATCGTGCTGGGAGTAACGCCTGCCGCCACCCGAGGTGCGTTGCGGGCGCACCAGTCCGAGCCGGTCATAGGTGCGCAAGGTCTGCGCGTGCATGCCCGCCAACTCGGCGGCGACGGAGATCAGGAAGGTGCGGGCCTCCTCCTTGGACCGTTTCGCGGCCATCACGCACCTGCCCATCCGGCCCGCGGATCGAAGCCGCTGGCCCGCTCCGCTTTCGCGTAGGTTTCCAGCGCCTCGGCCGCCTCACCCTCGAGGTTCGGCGGCACCGCCACCTTGACCGTCACCAACAGGTCGCCGTGGCCGCCGGAGCGTTTCGGTACACCGCGTCCGCGCACGCGCAGGATCCGGCCGTCCGATGTGCCCTTGGGCACCCGTACGCCGACCTTGCCCTCCAGCGTCGGTACCGAAAGCGTTGTACCCAAGGCCAATTCATGGAAGCTGACGGGAACGGTGACGGTGAGGTCGTCGCCGTCACGGCCGAAGACCCTGTCGGGCCGCACGTGGACAGTCACGTACAGGTCGCCCGAGGGTGCGCCGCGAAGACCCGCTTCGCCCTGGCCCGCCAACCGGATCCGCTGGCCGTCCTCGACGCCGGGCGGGATCCGCACGTTGATGGTGCGGGTTCGGGTGGTCACGCCGGTGCCCTTGCACTCCTGGCAGGGGTGCTCGATGATCGACCCGCTCCCACGGCATTCGGTGCACGGCTCGGAGAATCCGAACGCGCCCTGGTTGCGGTTGATCACGCCGGAGCCGTTGCAGCTCGGGCAGACTTTCGGGCTGGTGCCCGGGCGCGCCCCGCTGCCATGACAGTTGGTGCACGGCGCCGGACTGGTGAGCCGCAACGGCATCGCCACGCCCTTGGTGGCCTCCAGGAACGACAGCTCGGCCTCGGTCTCGAGGTCGTTGCCGCGGCGCGGCCTGCTGGGCCGCGGCTGCTGGGCGCCGCGGCCGAAGAGACCACCGAAGAGGTCGCCGATGTTCGCGCCACCGGTCTGACCGGCGGCGTCGAACAGGTCGTTCAGGTTGAACTCGACGCCGCCATCCGAGCCGCCGAAGCCACCGAAGCCACCGCCGCCGCCGAACCGACCGCGGCCGAAGCCGCCGTTGGCGAACAGCCGCCGGGTCTCGTCGTACTCCTTGCGCTTGGCCGGATCGGTGAGCACCTCCTTGGCCTCGGACACCGCCTTGTACCGTTCCTCGGCCGACGAATTGCCCGGATTTCGGTCGGGGTGATTCTCCGCGAGCAGTTTTCGCGCCGCCCGCTTGATCTCCTGTTCGCTGGCGTCGGAGGAGACGCCGAGCTCCTTGTAGAAGTCTTTCTCGACCCACTCACGTTGGGCCATACCGCGTCACCTCCTTACCGGTGTCACTCCTGGTCTGATTCTGCTGGTTCTGCCGCCGCATCGCCGCCGTTATCGGCGGCTTCCGGGCCGTCGGGCACCGTGTCGACCACGCCGACCATGGCGTGGCGCACGACCTGCTCGCCGACCTTGTAGCCGCGCCGCATCACGGTGCCCAGCACGGGGTGAGTGCCCTCCCCCTCGTGCTGCACGGCCTCGTGCAGTTCCGGGTCGAACTCGTCGCCCTCGGTACCGAATGCCGAAAGTCCCTGTCCCTCAAGGACACTGACGAGCTTGTCGGCCACCGCCTTGAGGGGACCGCTCTCCAGGTCGCCGTGGCTGCGGGCACGATCGAGGTCATCGAGGATCGGCAGCAACTGCGTGATGACCGAGGCCTTCGCCCGGTCGGCGGCCAGCTGCTGATCGCGCAGCGCCCGCTTACGGTAGTTGGTGAAATCGGCCTGCACTCGCTGCAGATCGGCGAGCAGTTCGGAGGCCTTGTCGGCCTCTGCGCCTGCGCTCTGCGGCGATGGCTGGTCCGGCGCCGGCCCACCTGGGGCCGGCTCGGAACCTGCGTCTCTCACTTCACCGGTGACCGGATCGATGCGCCGTTTGTCGGTGACGGTCACCGGCTCGTACGGATCGTTTCCTGTCACTTGTTCTCCTTGTTGTTCGAGTCATCGTCGACCACCTCGGCATCCACGACGTTGTCGTCGGCCGGCGCACCGGCGTCCGTGCCGCCGCCTGCCGCCTGCTCGGCCTGAGTGGCCTCGTAGATGGCCTGGCCGAGGCCCTGTGACTCGACGCCCAGCTTCTCCATCGCGGACTTGATCTCGCCGATGTCGGTGCCCTCGAGCGCCTTCTTGGCATCGGCGATCGCCGCGTCCACCTTGCTCAGCGTGTCCTCGGGGACCTTCGACCCGCCTTCGGCCTCACGCTGCTCCTTGACGAACTTCTCCGTCTGGTACACCAGCGACTCGGCCTGGTTGCGGACGTCGGCCTCTTCGCGACGTTTGCGGTCCTCCTCGGCGTGCGCCTCGGCGTCCTTGACCATCCGGTCGATCTCTTCCTTGGACAGGCCGGAGCCCTCCTGGATGCGGATCGTGTTCTCCTTGCCGGTGCCCTTGTCCTTCGCCGTCACGTGCACGATGCCGTTGGCGTCGATGTCGAACGTGACCTCGATCTGCGGCACGCCGCGCGGGGCCGGCGGGATACCGGTCAGCTCGAAGCTGCCGAGCAACTTGTTGTGCGCGGCGATCTCGCGCTCGCCCTGATAGACCTGGATCTGCACCGACGGCTGGTTGTCGTCGGCGGTGGTGAAGGTCTCCGACCGCTTGGTCGGAATGGTGGTGTTGCGCTCGATCAGCTTCGTCATCACGCCACCCTTGGTCTCGATGCCGAGGGACAGCGGCGTGACGTCAAGCAGCAGAACGTCTTTCACCTCACCCTTGAGCACACCGGCCTGCAGCGCGGCGCCCACCGCGACAACCTCGTCCGGGTTGACGCCCTTGTTGGGCTCCTTGCCGCCGGTCATCTCCTTGACCAGATCGGACACCGCGGGCATCCGCGTCGAGCCGCCGACCAGCACCACGTGGTCGATGTCGGACACCGAGATGCCGGCGTCCTTGACCACCTGCTGGAACGGTTGGCGGGTGCGGTCCAGCAGATCCTGGGTGATGCGCTGGAACTCGGCGCGCGTCAGCTGCTCGTCGAGGAACAGCGGGTTCTTGTCCGCGTCGACGGTGATGTAGGGCAGGTTGATCGAGGTGCTCTGGCTCGAGCTGAGCTCGATCTTCGCCTTCTCGGCAGCCTCGCGCAGTCGCTGCATGGCCATCTTGTCCTTGGTCAGGTCGATGCCTGAGGTGCCCTTGAACTTGTCGACCAGCCAGTCGACGATCCGGTCGTCCCAGTCGTCGCCACCGAGGTGGTTGTCACCGCTGGTGGCACGCACCTCGACGACGCCCTCGCCGATCTCGAGCAGGGAGACGTCGAACGTGCCGCCGCCGAGGTCGAAGACCAGGATCGTCTGTTCCTTCTCACCCTTGTCCAGGCCGTAGGCCAGCGCGGCCGCGGTGGGCTCGTTGACGATGCGCAGCACGTTGAGGCCGGCGATCTGGCCGGCTTCCTTGGTGGCCTGACGCTGGGCGTCGTTGAAGTAGGCGGGCACGGTGATGACCGCGTCGGTGATGTCCTCACCGAGATAGCTCTCGGCGTCGCGCTTGAGCTTCATCAGCACCCGAGCGCTGATCTCCTGCGCGGTGTACTTCTTGCCGTCGATCTCCACCGACCAATCGGTGCCCATGTGACGCTTGACCGAACGGATGGTCCGGTCGACGTTGGTCACCGCCTGGTTCTTGGCGGGCTGGCCGACCAGCACCTCACCGTTGCGCGCGAACGCGACGACGGACGGCGTGGTGCGGGAGCCCTCGGAGTTGGCGACGACAACGGGATCGCCACCCTCCAGTACCGCGACGACGGAGTTGGTGGTCCCGAGGTCGATTCCGACCGCACGAGCCATGGTTGTTCCTCCCTGGGTAGTCCTGCTAAGGGTCTGAGTGCACCGCACTCAAGACTGCGCCGACGCACCCTACCCTGTCAACTCAGACTTGAGCCTGACTCACTCAACTGTCGAAGGGTTCAACGGGGACGTCGTGCGATTTGTTCCCGGCCTGGGCCCGGGTGTAGGAAGTCGCTTATCTTGTCGGATTGGTAGTTAAGCTGTCGGCCGCGTGTCGGAACGTCACCAACGTGTCGGTTGGGGACATAGTTGCATGTGTGGCCGGAGGCGACACGCGGCATGCCGAGGTGAGCTATATCAACGCTGACGGCGATGCCGTCACGGTGTCGTTGGGTCGAGTTGATCCGGCCAGTGTGGTGCGGGGGCGGCCGGTGCGGGACGTGAAGTCGCGCGCCGGGCAGCGCAACTACTCGGGACTGTTCTGGTGCGCCACAACACAGACGCACCTGTGTTACGAGAGCCTGCTTGAACGGGATCGCCTTCTGCTGGCCGACTTTGACCCCGCGGTGCGGTGGGTGGCGTGTCAATCGTTTTGGCTTCGGGGGCCAGACGGTTCGGCGTTTCGGCAGCACGTACCCGACGTGCTGCTGGAGCACCGGGATGGCGGTTACAGCGTGGTCGACGTGAAAGCGCCCTGGTTTCTCGAAAAACCAGAGGTCGCGGCCGTGCTGGAATGGACCGGCCGGGTGTGCAGATCCCGAGGCTGGCGATATGAGGTCTGGACCGGTGGCAACCCGACCGAAGTCAGCAATGTCCGCGTTCTGAGCATGGCACGGCGTTCGGCCGTCATCGACCGGGCAGCGACGGAGGCGGTCGCCGCGGTCGCCCGGGATGGGATGACCATCGACATGCTCCGCGGTCTCGCGGTGCGAGACGGGGTCACTCGTCAATCGGCATTTGTTGCGGTGCTGGAGCGGCTGTGGAGTGGCGCCTGGTTCACCGATCTCAGCTCGCCGTTAACCGGCGACTCGGTCGTCACCATTGTCTCGGGGGCGGCATGAGCCGGGGGCGGTTCGAGCTGACCGTGGGCGCACAACTGTGGTTCGAAGGCGCGCTGTGGCATGTTCAACGCATCGACCCCAATGGTGTCGAGTTGACCAACGGGCGATCGGCCATCCGCGTGTCAGTCGCGAAACTTTACTCGAATGCGAGTCTGGTTGTCGCGCCGGAGGTTTCGGACACCGAGGACGAGCTGGTCGCGATCGTCCTCGGATCACTGACTCGCGAACAACGGCAAGCGCTCGAGGAACGCGCCAAACACGTTCGGGAGGTGATCGCCGCAAGCGGCGTGGGCAGTGCGAAGACAGCGGCGGAAGCGTACAAGAAGAAGTCCGACGAGCTCGGCGTATCTGTGCGCACCATCGAGCGGTGGGTGGCCGGGTACCGGGATTCTGGGTTGGCTGGGCTCGCGGACAGCCGCCTGCTTCGGCGACGGAAGAGTCGGATCGACCCTCGGTGGGACGAGATGTGCGAGCGGATCCTCAACGAACTGGTCCCGTCTTCCACGCCGACACAGAACCGGGTGATAGATCGCATAAGCCAGGAGTTAGAGGCCACCTACGGCCCGGGTGAAGTCACGCTGCCATCGCCGAAGACGGCACGCGAGCGGCTCAAGGAACTTTCAAAAGGCCGACACACGTTCGGTAGCGCCAAGAACCGTCGATCCGTGGCCGACCGGCCTTCGGCACCGTATGGCCGACTGCGGGCAACAAGACCAGGTGAGTTCGTGGTATTGGATACGACACCTCTTGACGTGTTCGCGATGGAGCCGGTGACGTTGCGATGGCTGCCGGTGGAACTCACCGTCGCACAAGATCTGTTCACCCGATGCATCGTCGGAATGCAGCTCACCCCGGTTTCCACCAAGGCCAGGGATGTGGCAAATGTTCTGTACCAGGCCGTAACTCCGCAAGATCTTGGCACCAACAGCGCCGCAGCGTGGCCCTATCACGGCCTCCCAAAGACGGTGCTGGTGAAGCAGGATCAACTGGACGGCGCATCGAATGGACGACGCGTCGGACTTCCCGCGTGTCTGCCGGAGGCAATCGTGGTTGACCACGGCAAGCAGTATCTGTCGGCGCACGTCATCGGCGCCTGTGCACGCCTTGGGATCTCGGTGCAGCCTGCGATCCCGCACAAGGCCACCGACAAACCCACCGTTGAACGGTTCTTCCGCACGGTTAGGGAGTCGCTGCTGCAACATCTACCGGGCTACAAGGGCCCAGATGTCTATTCGCGGGGCAAGAACATCGAGCAGCAGGCGTTCTACTACGTCACTGAGCTCGAGCAGATCGTTCGAGAATGGGTTGGCGTGGTGTATCACCACACCAAGCACGATGGGCTGTGCATACCTCAAATGCCCAGGGAGCGTTTCTCTCCCGCGGAAATGTTCGAGATCGGTTTGGCGCAGTTCGGTTCGCTCACGTTGCCGGCGCGACCAGACCTCACGTATGAATTCTTGGATGTCGCCTGGCGAACCATCCAGCACTACGGGGTCGAGATCAACGGGCAGCGCTACGACGGCGAGGTCCTCAACGCGTTCCGCAACATGAAATCCCCCTACGGCGGCGCCAATGCCGGGAAATGGCCGTTCTGCGTCGACTCCCACGATGTGCGCTACGTCTTCTTCCGTCACCCCGAGACCGGACAATGGGCGCGCCTGGAATGGGAACATGCCAAGGGGCTGAATACACCGTTCAGCCAGGAGGCCGCCAACTACGCGAAATCTGTTAGCGTGCGGGCCAATCGCCATGTCGATCCGGCGCAAGCGATCCAGGATCTGTTGCGCCAATGGGGCCGCGACGAAGTCGTTGCCAGACGCGACCGTTCGCTTGCTCGGCGGCTCAGCAGCCAACGACACCAAGAAATGCCCGTCCGTGGCGGAGAGCCAACGCATCACGATGAGCAGCGCGAGGTGGCTTCGCTGCCAACTGTTGTCGACCTGTTAACACGAAAGCCTATCGGCGAAGGTCTGCAGGTCGTCGACGATCTCGATGTGTTCGAGCAGTACTACCGCGAGCACCCCGACGAGGACACCTTCGAGGTGTTTGACGAATGAGCAACACGTGGTCGCGCTGGCTCGCCACCAATGGCAGGACTACGACCCAACTGTCGCGTAAGCAGGGATGGGACGAGTTCGTGTTCACCGCGCCGCGCGAGGACTTCGAGGTGTTGTCCCGCACTGACATGGCCAAGCTGAACGGCGAGGAACTCGAGGACTATAACGAGGCCCGCATGGTGTGGAACGCGAACCTGCCCACCGTGAAGACCGCCCAGTTGAAAGAGGCGTACGGCATCATCGATCAGGTCATGGCCTCCGGCCGTCGCGACGCTGATCGACTGCGCGGCTCGGTGGTCATCGACGCCGAACCGGGTTTGGGTAAGACCACCATCGCCACCCGGTATGCCCGCGACTTTCACCGCCGCGTCTACCGCCGCGAAGGACCCACCACCCCCGATGGGCACCAGCGCCTGCCGGTGGCGTTCGTCCCGCTCAGCGCCGGGATCACCCTCAAAGGGCTCAATCAGCAGATGCTGCGGTTCTACGGGCACCCGGCGGTGGACCGCGCCTCAACCTCACGGCTGGGGGCGTTGGCTGTCGATTGCGTGACCAGTTGTCAGACGCGGCTGATCGTGATCGACGATCTGCACTTCATCGATTTTCGCCACCGCAACGGCGTGGATGTCTCGAATCACCTCAAGGGCCTGGCCAACGAAATGGCCGCCACCTTCATCTACGTCGGCGTGCAGCTGCGCGAAAAACGGTTCTTCGACGAGGGCCTGGTCGGTGAACAAGCTGCCTACGCCCAAACCAGTCGACGTGCCACCCGCTGCCCGGTAGCCCCGTTCGCCATCAACAGCGACGCGGGCATGCGTGGCTGGATCGGTCTGCTACGGGCGATGGAGAGCCACATCAAGTTGGCCGACGCCCGTGCGGGCATGCTCGTCGAACACGCCAAAGAGCTTCACCGCCGCACCCAGGGCCGCATCGCGTCGTTGACCAACCTGCTTGACCGCGTCTGTTACTTGGCTATCACCTCAGGCGCCGAAACCATCACCGCGGACTTGATCGCCGCGACCACCATCGACAATGCCGCCCAAACCAGCAGCCGCACCGCGTGAACCACAGCCACCTCGGCGGCGGCTTCGCTGCATCCCCGGCGGCTATGACATCAACCGCTGGCCCATCCGCGTCCCGATCGGACCCGACGAAACCGTCCAGTCATGGTTGATGCGGGCGGCGCTGCGCTACGGCATGACACCGCGGGCACTGCTGGCCACAGCCGGAATCGACGAGCACATCTACCGGCCAGCACAATTCGCCGCCGCAATCACCGGCCACGCCGACCAGCTGGCCCACCTGCTCGGCAGCACCCCCGATCAGGTGAATGCCGCGGCGCGGCGCATCCATCCCAAATCCGCACTCTCGGACTACGTCCAGCGATATAGGGGCCTGCGGCGCGCCCTGCTGGCGGGATGCTCCTACTGCCCACGGTGTCTGTCCGAACCCGACCCGCGCTGGAAACGCCAGTGGTCCAACGTATTCGCCCTGGCCTGTGTCGAACACTCGTGCCTGCTGGTCAGGGCATGTCCCCGCTGTGGGCAGGCTCCCTGGTCGACCACCGCATGGCTATCGAACCGGGAGAATTCACTGCATCGGTGCGGCATCCGCCGCCCGCGCGGACCCGATGATCGCGTTGGGGTGGGCGCCCGGTTCTGCGACTACGACCTGCGCGAGGTCGATGTCTACGACGTCGATGCGGATCTGGTCGGCGTCCAGCAGTTCATCACCGACCTGTGCGAACGACGCCTCGAGGGTCCCGAGAACACGGTCACCATCGCCGGTATCGAGGTGACCGCCACGATCGCGTTCGATGCCATCTGCGAGCTGCTGGACGAATCACTAGACATACTCACGCTGTTCACGCCCGGCTACGACCGCACCAAACTCACCAGAGCGCTGCGCGACTGCGGCACAATCCTGTCCAGCGACACAGCCACCGACGCCGCCCACAAAGCCGACGACGTCGGCCTGCTGAACCCGGGCGGTCCCATCGCCCCGATCGGCCCGGACAACGTCATCCTGCGCCGGCCGCGCAACCCACTACTGGCCGCGATCCGCATCCACCCGCTCGTGCCGTCGTTGAGCCCGACAACGCAGCTCATGCTCGGCTGCGGTAGCCGGTGGCCGCGCTACCCCGTCGCGGAGAACCAGGACGACCGCACCTGGTTGCGGCTGCCCGAGCACCATCCCGACCTGCCCGAGCCCACATCGGCGTGGGTGCCGCAAGTGTTGTGGCCCAACACTATCTGGCGCCGCGGCGCGGCACCGCCCGACATCGAGGCCGTGGCGCAAGCCATGGCCCTGGCCAAAATGGGGGATATCCGGTCCTGGAAACTCATCGCGCTGGATCTCGGCCTACCCAAAGACATGTCCACCCCGGTGACCAGGTATTGGCGTCAGATCGTGCGCAGCGGGCAATGGGAGGAGGCGCTGGCGACGCTGACCGCGCTGCGCGAACAACTCCGGCGCGACCCGCCGCCCATCGACTACCAGCTCCGCCGCATCATCGCCGACGACCCCAATCGCCTCGTCCGAGCCATCCGCGAGGCCGGGTTCGACACGTCGACCGGGAACAACCACGGCGTCGGCGACGTGGTGCGCCGGTTCTGGGAGCACTTCACCGGCGGTGACCTCGCCTACGCACCACCACACTACGGGCTACCATCTTCGCGAATTCGGCAGTGGCGCAAGCAGACCGCCACAATAGACCACACTTGCGCGGAGCTCTTCCAGGACGCATACGAAAGCATGCGGCGGGGCAACGGCCTGCGCCCCTCGGGGCCACTGACGTGGCGACCACCTTGAACACTGTGCGCCGACTCGCCGCCCGTGCCCATCACTCCGACGACGGCGGCAGCACCGGGAATGTCCTCGTACTGGCTGGCCGATCCCGCCGACCTCGTCACTCTGGCCATCGTCAAGTTGCCCGATCAAGACACCGAACTGCGATGGCAAGCAGCAATCCTCCACCAAACCCTGCGTGACCTCTCGGCATGGCCGGTCAGTCACCCGATTCACGATTGGTGGCAATGCGGCGCTCTCAAACTCGACGCCGTCATCGACCTACAGAGAAACCTGGTGAGCGGGCTCGAACGCAAACGCCCGCAAGACCTCCGGCGCGAAGCAAGGGTCCTGGCGCGTGCAGACCACGTTTTCGGCGGTTTCCCCGGGCAGTGGATGAACATTCTCACAACTGGCCAGCCTTAAGGCATATCGGCGGATTGGACAGTGAGATTCTGGAACTGACCGAGGCCGAGAATGGCTGCTGTGAGCGCGGTCCACCGAATATGCTCGTAGTCAGCCCCGACGCGTCGCCTCCTGGGCCAGCTGCACGCGCGAAGTTAGCCCAAGTTTGGTGTAGATGTGCGTGAGGTGGGCCTGCACTGTGCGCGGTGAGACGAACAGCCGCGCGGCTACCTCCTTGTTGCCCAGGCCTTCGCTAACGAGTTTCACGACGTCGAGCTCGGAGCGGGTGAGCGACGCCCATCCGCTGCTCGCCCGTTTGCGTTCGCCTCGACCGCGTTGCGCATAGGCGATGGCTTCCGGGATAGACAGCGCCGCGCCCTCCGCCCACGCTGCCTCAAAGTCATTCGTACCGAGGGTATCCCGAAGCGCTGCGACTGTGGCTTCATCGCTCTGGTCGAAGATCTTGAAGCGCACCAGGCCCATCTGCTGGCGAGCCGCTTCTGCCGCGCCGAAGAGGCGGGCCGCCAACAGGTGGTTGTCGACTTGCGCCGCCGCAGTGGCGAGACAGTCGAGCGCGAATGGAACGACAAGGTCACCGCCGATGCGAGAAGCCAAAGCCAGCGCCTCGTAGGCGTCGCGTTCTGCGGCCTCGATCTCGCCCTGCGCGATCAGGACGCGCGAGCGTGATGTTAGCGATGCCGCCAGACTCCACGCGGTGGTCACCGACACCACATCGTCGGCCCAGCGGCATGCGGCGGCCAGATCGCCGCATGCCAACGGCGCGAGCGGCACCCACGTGTATATCCCCGCCGTCAAGGGATCCATTGCGGTGTGCTTGCGCGCGGCTTCATATGCTTCCCACGCTGCGGACGCATCGCCCGTGACTAGGTGAACGGTGCCCAAGGCTGCGTGGGCCAGTCCTCTGTGGAACTCGAGGGACTCCGATGCACGTTCGAGGTTCTCAACCGCCCTTGCGCGTGCGTTCGCAACATCTCCGAGGTAAGCCAGTGTGTAGGTCCGCGTAGTCGACGCGGCCATACCCCACGCCAAATCGTTGGCCGCGAGGCACTCTTCGACCACCTCGCCGAGTTGAGCGACGCACCCGATCAAGTCGCCGCGGAGGACCTGCGCCCAGCCCAGCACATAACGCAACTGACGACAGAGGAAACCGTCACCGATGTCCTCCGCGATCCGAAGTCCTTCCTCGGCAGCTACTTGAGCCGCAGCGGGATCGTCCAACACGCGACCGGTCATCCACTCGAGGCCGATGATCTGCGCCACCGACCAGAAATCGCCAAGCTCCCGCGCGAGTTCCATCGCCTCTGCGAAGTACGGTCGGGCCGCCTCACGGTCGTACGCATTGACGAGAGCACCGCAGGCGGTCAGCGCCCGCACCACAAGCACGGGGTCGCCGAGTTCCCGTGCAGTTGCCAGGGCCTGCTCGGCCTCTTCGCGGCCCTCGGTCGAACCGGCAAACGACAGCAGCAGCGCTTTGTCCGCGGTAGCCCGCACGCGCGCAGCCGCTGTGTCGCCGTTAGGTGGACTGTCGCCGGCAAGCGCGGCGCTGAGCCAGTTCAATCCTTCCTGCACGCGTCCCCGTGTCGACCACACTGGTTGCAGCGACGACGCCAACGCAAGTGCCAACCTGTCATCCGCTCGTTCTCGGCTCCACGCGAAAGCCGCTCTTAGATTGTCTATTTCGGCTTCCGCCCACCCGACGCGCTCTTGGTAGCCGCTGTCCGCACGCGCGTCCAACATGGCGGCCGTCGCGGTGTAATGGTCGCGGTGACGGGTTCGCACATCGTCGCCTTCGCGGGACTCGTGCAGTTTTTCCTGTGCGTACTGGCGGACGGTTTCCAGCAGCCGATAACGGGTCCGATGTGGGGTGTCCTCGGCGACCACGAGTGACTTGTCGACAAGCAGCGTGAGCTGATCGAGCACCTGGTAGCGCTCCGCGTCGGCGCCGCCCGCGACCGCCTGCGCGGCGTCTACATCGAACCCGCCGTGGAAAACCGAAAGCCTTCGGAACAACACCTGTTCGGGCTCGCTCAGCAGCGCGTGCGACCAGTCCACCGATGCGCGCAACGTCTGCTGGCGGCGCACCGCGGTACGCGCTCCGCCCGTCAGCAGGCGAAACTGGTCGTGCAGACTGATGAGGATCTCGGACGGCGATAGCGCACGGACACGGGCCGCGGCAAGTTCGATGGCCAGCGGAAGTCCGTCGAGCCTGCGACAGATCTCGGTCACGATTTCGGTGTTTTCCGGAGTGACACGAAACTCGGGCTTGGTCCTCCGTGCGCGGTCGCTGAACAGCTCGATCGCGTCGTCTGTCAGCGACAACGACGGCACCCGCCAGCTCACTTCGCCGGTCACGCCGATCGGCTCGCGACTTGTGGCCAGCAGAGTGAGCGCCGGGCCACCGGCCAACAGGGCGATGACCAGATCCGCGCTGGAGTCGAGCAGGTGTTCGCAGTTGTCGAGCAGTATCAGCATCCGGCGATCACGTATGAACCGCAGCAATACGTCCCTGGTCGGTTGGCCCGGCTGGTCGGGAATACCCAGCGCGCGCGCCGTCGTCACGGGCACCACGTCGGGATCGGTGATCGGGGCCAGGTCGACATACCAGACCCCGTCGGCGAACTCGCTGGCTATCTCGGCGGCGACCTGTATTGCCAGGCGCGTCTTGCCCGCGCCGCCCGCGCCGGTCAGTGTGACGAGACGGTTGGCCGCGAGTGCCTCGCGGATGCCACTGATTTCGGCCTTGCGTCCGATGAAGCTCGAAAGCTGGACTGGAAGATTCTCGGCCGCATCGACAGTCGCTGTGCGCAGCGGCGGGAAGTCGTTGTGCAGATCCGGATGGCAAAGCTGCACCACCCGTTCGGGGCGCGGGAGGTCGCGCAGCGGATGGCTACCGAGGTCGTTGAGCGTGACGTCGGCGGGAAGCTGATCGATGACGAGGGGTGCCGTCGCACCCGAGAGCACGGTCTGGCCGCCGTGCGCGAGGTCGCGCAGTCGCGCGGTGCGGTTGATCGTCGAGCCGATGTAGTTGCCCTCGTCGCGCAGGTGTACGTCACCGGTGTGTAACCCGATGCGGAGCTTGATCGGTGCCAGCGGCGCTCGCTGCAAGTCGAGCGCGCATGCCACCGCGTCGGCGGCTCGGGGGAACGCAACGACGAAGCTGTCGCCTTCGCCCTGTTCGACGGGTCGTACCCCGCCATGGGCGGCGACCACCTCGGCCAGGGTCTGGTCGAGGCGCTCGACGGCGGCCTTCATCGACTCGGGCTGGGTCTCCCACAAGCGGGTCGAACCTTCGACGTCGGCCAGCAGCAAAGTGACCGTTCCAGTCGGAAGCTCGCTCATGTCCAGGTTCTTCCAGCTAGTTTCGCTCATGCTAGCGAGCATGCGGTGACGTCCATCCCCGAACATCAGCGAAATCGCCAATTGTTGCGGCGTTGGCATGCGTATATACGCGTCGGGCCACCGCGGATTTAGGCGTATTGGCCGATGGACACTCGTCGCCGCCACCGAATAGTCCTCTGCATGACAAAAACCAGGACGGGATATGACTTCATCGTGGTCGGTGCCGGTTCGGCGGGTTGCGCGGTGGCCGGGCGATTGGCGACTGAGTCGTGGGCACGTGTGCTGTTGATTGAAGCCGGTGGTTCGGACCGACGATTTACGATTCGGGCTCCGCTGGCCGCATCTATGCAGTACGGGACGTCGTTGGACTGGGCGTACGAGACCGAACCTGAGTCCGGCTGTGCCGGTCGGCAGATCGCACAGCCGCGCGGTCGTGTGCTCGGCGGCTGCAGTGCGATGAACAGCATGTTTTGGGTTAAGGGCAGCAATCTGGACTACGACGGATGGCAGCTGCCCGGCTGGGGATGGAATGACGTTGCGCCGGTGTTCACGCGGATCGAGCAAAGTCCGATGCACATCACGCGCTCACCATTTCCCGACGAGTTGTCTCATCGCTTCGTCGCCGCAGCGCGGGCGGCGGGCGTCGCTGCCAACGACGATGTCAGCGGACCCGAACTCGACGGTGCGGCGATCACGCCGGTCAACATTTACAAGGGTCAACGCTGGAGCGCGGCGCGCGGCTACCTCCGACACCAGAACAATTTGACGGTCGTCACCAAGGCGTTGGTTGACCGCGTGATCATCCGCAACGGTCGTGCCGTCGGAATCGAATACCGCCGTCGCGGACGTGCGTACCAGGCTTTCGCCGACCAGGAGGTCGTCCTCAGCGCCGGCGCTTTCGGCACTCCGCAGCTACTGCAGTTGTCCGGTATCGGTCCGGCGGATCACCTCCGCCGGGTCGGAGTCAACCCACTCGTCGACAGCCCCCGTATTGGCCAAGGGTTGACCGACCACCCGCTCGTATGGGCGGTATGGTCCCTCGCGCCCGGCTATACAGGCCTCGCCGATGTCTCGAACCCAAAATGGTTGCTGCAGTGGCTATTACACCGCAGCGGCAAGCTCACCAGTAATGGCGGGGAGGCGCTGGCCCATATCCGGTCGGCGGTCGAGGCCCCGGCATGCGACGTTCAGCTGATCTTCACGCCCGCCGACGCCCGGGCTGAACCGCGTGGGGGAAGATTTGCGCCCGCGTTGTCGGTCGGGCACTCGTATTGGACACCCGAGAGCCGCGGAAGTGTCTTGATTCGTTCATCGGATCCCGCTGTAGCACCGGCGATCCGGATGAACCTGCTCACCGAGCGCGAGGATGTCGAGGCACTGGTGCGCGCTATTCAGCGCACACGCGAGATCATCGCCACTGAGCCGATCGCATCAGCCGTCGAGCGCGAGATCGTTCCAGGCCGGGGTGGGGATATCGAGACCTACATCAGGAACACCGCGAAAACCACCGCCCATCCGGCGTGCAGCGTCGCGATGGGCAGTGACGATGAAAGCCCCCTTGACGAGAAGCTGCGGGTTCGCGGCGTCGACAACCTTCGCGTCGCCGACGCCTCGGTGCTACCCAAGATCCCCCGCGCCAACACCAACGCACCATCGATCATGGTCGGCGAACGCTGCGCGGATTTCCTGCTGGGGAGCGCTCACAACATTCGGGCCGCACCGAGTCCTTCTAGGACGGTGAACACTGCGGAGCGCTAACCGGTTGAATCGGCGATAGGGAGGCGAGGACTGCCGCGGCTGCATCCGCTAGCGGGATCCGCTCTTGTTCAAGCCGCGGCGGATCGGTGAGGTCGCGGCTGGTGATTATGTTGTACATGCGCCGTTCACCGTCTGTGAGCATCGGGAGGTGGCGACGTTCCGGCACTGGGATGGTTCTGCCCTTGCGGTCGTGATAAGTGCCGAAATGCTTATACCGACAATATGTCTCGCAATCCATCAAGATGCTGGCGATGTGTAGACCCGCGACGCGGTAGTTGTTGAGGATTTCGAAGCCGTCCGCGTCGATGTCGCCCCAGTAGTACAGCCGTCGGCAGTCGCGCACCCAATCGAGCTGACTGATGGCTCGAGGACCAGCCTTGCCCTCGCCTTCGATGGCGATGCCATCGTCCGTGAGGGGGAATCCGACTGCGGTGTCCTTGTTTTCGGAGATTACGATCACGTTTGGCGGATAGGCCGGACGCATCGCATCACCCACGGCGGCAACGTCATGTCTGCGGCCTCCGGACGCGCGGTAGCCCGGATCGAGATACGTGAGATGGACTCGGGGCGGATGTGCGGGCGCCAGCCCGAGACTGTCGATGCCTGCGAGCCGCTCGACGAGGTGTTGGCTGGTGTTGAGCCACTTGGCGTGTACGCCCGGGATCGGGACTTGTCGCGGTGTGAGCCCTACCGCGCTATTGGTCTGGAACCAGGCTGCTGTGTCACACAGGAGTCGAAAGTCGACATCGTTGTAATCGTCCGTGTTGCGCAGAGTTCGTGCGAGTTCTTCCACCGCGAGCGCCGGGAAGCGCCGTGCGATCGTGTCACGGCGACCTCGCTGACGAGCCAGCCGAGCCGGCCAGCCATCCCCCGCGATGTGCGCTCCGGCATCGATCGATTCCACTGTCAAATGCGTGGGGATGGTTTGAGCAGTTCCCCACACGCGACGGCGGCTTGTCTGCAGCTGGAGCGCCAGACCGGCATCGCGGCATTCACGCACCCATCGATACCACTGTTGCACTTGTTCAGCCACTGGTCCGAAGCTCGACTCGAGGTTCGTCT
Source organism: Mycobacterium sp. IS-3022 (assembly GCF_001500065.1). GTDB lineage: Bacteria > Actinomycetota > Actinomycetes > Mycobacteriales > Mycobacteriaceae > Mycobacterium. The sequence goes on along the minus strand of NZ_LQIN01000008.1, from coordinate 29,915 downwards.
TGCTGATCGACCCTAGTGGGAAGCGGTGCGGCCAGCCGGTTTCCGCGGCTTCAGCCACTGCGGTCGGAAAGGTGCGGTGAAGGTGGCGGGCGATGTCGGCTTTGATCAGGTCCGGCGACTTCATGCCATGAAGCCTTCGACCTCGGTTGAGTCTTGTGTGACGATCGCGGGCGTGGTGGCGTCGAACATAGTGACGTGCGAATAGCCTTCGGGTGACTTGGTGATCTGCAGTATGTGGCTGACGTAGGGTTCGATGGCGCTGACTTTGTCGATGACAGACCCGACGATGAGCTGGAAGCCCAGCTTGCGCCACGCTTCGACGGCGCGGCCGGCGAACTGGGCATCGGCTTTGATGAACCCCTCGTCGAGCAATACCGGGGCGAAACGTGGTCGAGTGCGTGATTCATCTCCAAGTTGGTAGCGCAGCGCAGCGCCGACGATGAAGGCCATGAGTTCCTGGGTTTCACCGCCTGACTTGCCGCCCAGACTGTTATAGCTGCTCAATGGTTCTTTGCTGTCCTTGTCAACGCGTTCGGCGATGATCGCGACGTGACGGCGTACGTCGAGCAGTTCGTCACGCGTGGAGAACTCACCCTTCGGCAGCCGCTCGGGGGGAAGCAGGTACTTGATGAAGTTTTGGATGGCGCGGTATCGCTGCTCGATCTCTTCGCTGGTTAGGTCCTCGGTTTCCATACTGGTTGCTGCGGAGGCGAACTCCTCCATCTCTGCGGTGAAGCGCTTGACGAGCTGGATCGTGCGGTGGCGCAATCGAATATGGAGGCGGTCCCTCTTCGCGCCGAATGGAATCTCGTTGAGAATGCGGTTGACCGCGTCCAGCCGAGTCTCGATCCCGTCCTTGGCGTTACGAAACGCGCGGCGCAGCTCGACGAGATCGGCGCCACTCCACCGGGTCACCTTCTTGGCGAACTGATCGCGATGCTCGGCCAGGCCCGTCGTGACGAGCGCGTCGTAATGATCACGATAGTTGGGGTAGGACTCGATGTCAGTGCCCCAGTCGTATTGCCGCCAGCGGCTCTGGAACGTGTGGAACGCTTTCTCGATGGCTTGACGTGCCTGGCGTTCGCGATCTGCCTCATGATCACCTCGCTCGGTGAGGCGGTTATGTACCCTGTCGATGGCCTTGCCGAGGAACTCCACGGCATCACCGGTGTATTCGTCGGCCAGGAGAACGGTGAGAAGTTCCTTCTGGTCGTCAGTCAGTGAAATGGCACCAAGCGCCAGTTGTCGCGCTAAGTCCTCGGCGACAACGGTGTGCTCCGCGGAGAAGGTTTCGATCTTCTTTGCGAGCTCGTCGCGCCGGCTCTCATGACCGAACTTGCGGCTGCGAGCAGTATTAAGGTCTTTGTCTATCGCGTCCTTCTGTCGGCGCAGCGCGGCGAGGATGTTGGTGGCCGCAAGGATTTGTTGTTGTTGTTCTTCGTTTGACTGGATCTTCCGTTCCACTGCGGCGACGTCGATGTCGGTCCAGTCTGTACGCAGAACCTCCTGGTAGGCGAGCTCGAGTTCTGCGAGTTCGGCCAGTTGCCTGCCAGCGTCGCGTTCGGACCGCGCATGGTCACCGATCTGGTTGGTGAGGTCTGCAATCTCGTCTCGAAGTGTGGCGATCAGTTCTTCGTTGGAGAAGCCGATGACGTAGTTGGTCCTCGATGGGACTCCGTGGGCACCCTGGGCGCCGCGGCGCTCTTGGCCGGATAGGCTCACGCGTCGGCGGCCATCGCTGATGAGTTCTTCTGGGGTTTCGACGCATTCGTGGTCGAACAGTTCCGCGGTGCGCTTTTGCAGCCACCCTTTGAACGGCCCGTCTTTGAAGATGAGCTTGCCCGCCAACGTTCTTGGGTCCGCTGGCGATGTGGTGGGCAGGTTCAGAGGGACACCGCGGTATTGGATCCGTTCGCGGGGAGGGAAGCTGTCGATGCGTCGTGTGAAGTCGTCGATGATGCGTTTGTCCAGCACTACCATTCTGGCGAATCCGCCCATCACCGCTTCGGCTGCTGTGCGCCACCGTTCGTCGTCGGGGTGGATGTCGATGAGTTCGGCGATGAATGGCAGTTGGCTGCGGTCCAGGCCGGCCGCGCCAGCGAGTTGGTCGCGACGCGACGATAGGCTCTCGCGGATTCGTGATCCCTTGCGTTCTAACAGGGAGTTGAGGTCCCCCTCGAGCTCCCGCATTTTTTCGAGTAGACGTTCTCCGTCAACTATGGCCTGTCGTTTCTTCCTATCCAGCTCCTCCTTGGCGGTTTCCATCGTGCTCAGCGCCTCGGAGGCAGTCTGGGCCATGGCCACAAAGTCGTCGGCAGAATTCGGAGCACGCTCGAGCGCAGCAGTGCGCTCAAGGAAATTCATCCGGTGGTGTTTGGCCTTGTCGAGCTGCCCCTTGAGCTGGGCGAGCTCGTGTTCGAGTTGTGTCAGCGCGTCTCCGCCGTTGGCGCGGATCTGCTCGGCCAGCTGTTCTTGTCTCGTTTCCTGTTGCCGCACTTCGCTTTCAGCGGCAGCCAGGAGTTCGACAGTCGCCGACTGCTCTGCGTTCAATCTCTGCAGCTCTGCGGCAAATGCGTCACATTTGATGCCGGTGGCCCATAGTTTGAACGGGGTGTCACCGGGCTGGTTGTGGCGAAGGGACGCGATCACGCCGCGGGCTTGTTGCGCTGTTTGGTAGCGGTCGTACTGCTCGGGGATATCGGACAGCGTGTCGATTTGATCCTGGTCGCGGCGCAGTTCGTCGTACAGCTGCGATAAGTCGTCGAAGTGCGCGACCACCTTCTCGGCTTCGTCGTACGTTGTTGGGCGCTCAAGTACGAGCCGCTTGTACAGGTCGTCGACTGTCGATTCATGATGTCCACTTTGGATGCGCGACAAGAGCTTCAGGGCGTTCTCCCCCTCGCCGCGCGAGCCGATGCTTAGGCTGATGAATAGGGCATGAGAGAAGGCGTCATAGGAGTCATAGGTCCGCATGCCGCGGTAGCGGGCCTTCATCGGCCCGGGGGGAAACTGTTCGGCGGAAAACTCATACACCGACTGCAGGTCGAGTAGATCCGGAATCGTTACCCATCGCTTAATCACGTCCGCATCGCGGACAGCGGAGGCCTTGGCATACATAAGACGGGCCGCCGTGAACCGCTGCCCATCATCGTGGCGGAAGGTCATCGCTATACCGGAAGCAACGCTGGTTTTCTTGCCGCGCAAGAGATGATCGATAGCCTCACCTGTCTCGCGGTCCTCTACCGTGTCGGTTTTGCCGCGCATGTAGCTAAGGACACTTCGCTGATCTTCGCCGCGAGCGCGGCCTTTGGCGGCATTCGATGCGCCGTTGAACGGCACGGTATGCGGCATCATCAACGCGATGTAGGCATCCATCAGGGTGGACTTGCCGGTGCCCGACCCGCCGCTGATCAATGTCGCGTCGCCGTCCAGAGTGATGAGGTTGTATCCGTGAAAGCCGCCCCAGTTAAATAGTTGCAGCAGTTCAGCTTTCCACTGTGGCGAATCGTCACGTGATGTGGCCGCACCGGCAGTCTGGAGTTCAGCGACCGTCATGATGTCTCTAGCGCGGTGGTGTTGTCATTGACCGTCTCAATGTTGGGCTCGGCGGGCTCGTCGGCGGCTGAGGTTCTGAGCCACTCCTGCAGGTCGCGCAGCTTCTCAACCGGTAGCAACGGTTCAATAACGGGAGAGATTTGCCAACGCTCAGGGTCATTGGTCTTCAGCAGGATTCGCGAAGTGCGGACGTTCTCGAACGCGTTCTCCGCGCTACGCCTTGCCCTGACCAGATCGGTTTGCGTTTGGGGCGCGTCGGCAAGAATACGAGCGATCATGTCGTCTCGATAGACGAACACCGATTCGCCGCTCAAACCGCGTTCATTGCTGTAGATCTCCCGCAAGTTCCGGAGCAGGATCGTTTCATCCAAGCTGTACGAGGTGTCCCGAGGCAGCAGAGTGGTGAACCGATCACCGGGCGCTTGCTGCTTGTATGCGATGCCTGCGTTCTTGTCCACGATCAAGACGAGAAACATGTCGTTCAGACGGGATTCGATATCGACACGATGCGCCAACAACACCGCCCACGTGTTCGGCTCCTGCTCAGCCGAGACGTAGCTATTCTTCACGACCGCCACCAGCGCCTTGCGCGCCGGCAGTGGCAGGGTTCCCTGGTCCCCGTCGAAAAGCATGGTGTCGAAACCGCGCTCTTGGCCGATATCGTCAGCGGCGTGCTCGTCAGCCCGCTCGTCGCCCCATTCCTGGCTGTCGCTCACGGTCGGGCCCCATCCATATCTGCGATTAGCGCCGCACGGTCGTCGTCGGTGTAGGTGAGCCGCGGTGCCTTGAATGTTCGAGCATTGCCGTCTGGGCGAACGGTGTGGTAGTCGTCGGTACCCACGAGGCTGCTGGATCGTTCAATCGCGGTGGTTAGCGCTGACATGTGGAATAGCCCCAGTAAGTCAACCGGACGACGCGCGCTATCTGGGAAGCCGTTAAACACTTGCGCACCGGTGGTGTGGCGGTCCTGCTTGAGGCTGGCGATCAGCACAGATCGAATCCGGTCGTAGTCGGGTCCGCCCTGTCCCTGCACATCGGCGGTAGTCAGTCCCGCCGCGGCTAGGTGAGACACGTCTTCAAGCGGAGGGGGTGCGGCGTTGTCGGCCGGGTCGTAGAGCCTTGTGCGGAGCCGCTCAACATCAATGGTCGGCGGCAGGAACGCGATTGGCACCCGTGTCCGCGGTTTCGCCCCAGCTTTCTTATCGGCGAGTAGTCGATCAAGGTCTTTGAGCACCTGGGTCAGTTCACGAGCCCGAAGACTGTCGTGCCGCACCAGGTGTGCTCGCAGTGTTGCCGAGACCTGTCGCTGGGCGGACAGCACCGATTGAACTCCGTCTTCCAGCAGCGCTGCCGTCCCCTCGACCGGTTCGCGGTCCTTTGGTCCAATAAGGCCGTCGGCAAAGCTGTGCGACAGGATCGTGTCGACGTCACGCCTGAACGTCGCCAACAGCTCGTCGTTCATCAACACCTCGAGCGCCCCAAGGAATGCCCGCCCGCCAAGACCCTCTTGGAGGAGGTTGTCGGATCGATCGAGATAGCTCTTTAGCACCTCACCCTTCGGGCGTTCATCTGCGCGGAACTCCTGCAGCAGCTGCCGACGCATCTCAGTCACGGTCTGCTCGACGCGCTTGAAGTCGGACGGAAGATTCTCGAGGTCGTCCATGAGCGACATGAACAGCTCGAACATCTGCTCGTCAGATGCGACATCTATTGGCGCGCCAGCGGCAAGGCGGTCCCGCTCCGCAACGAGCCGGTCAATCTCGGCATTCAGAATCGCCACCCGTTGGTCGCGGTCCCCCGACGCGCGCAACGCCGCATGCTGCGCCTTATCCATGATCGACCGAATGCGCGACTCAGACACGATCCTGCGGCCCCCGACGCGCTGCACATAGGCCAGCGCCTCCCCACCTTCGGCGGTGAGCTCGTAAACCTGCTCCCCGTCAGGTGTGTCTCTATGAAGCAGCCACCGATCATTCATCCAGCGTTGACACAAAGCGCGACCCCGCTCCGCCGGCAAGTCGACATTCTCATGCACCAGCTGATCCAGCAGTGCGTTCACCTCGGCGTAGAACTCATCCGCACGGATCCGCTGCCGTTCGGCCGGAAATAGCTCCTGCAAGATCGCAGTCACCAACGGCGCGCGCTGCTGATTCAGCAACCGCAACGTGTGCCGCTGGAAAGCGGCCCGCGTTTCCGCATACCTGGCGTTGATCTCTGCCATGCCGCTACATCCCGATCGCCTGACCTTATCGTCGCGAGAAGAGTAGAACGACGCACCGACACATCGGCGCGGCTTCGGAGATTTACAGCTAACAACGCCGCAGCAAATCGCTGCCGGGCCTTCTTTCAGTCCGCGTCAGGCGGCAGGATGCGACGCGGCGCCGATCGGTTCGTGCCGATCTTCGGCCTGGCCAGCAGGCCGTTCGCTTGTTGGGCCGGCTCAGAGAGCTAACGGACAGGGGATTCCGGCACGTTAGTGAGCCAGCTCCCACCGTCCCGGCGGCGACCAATCGATGGTATGCGCGTGGAAAATGGCCGATCAGCGGTGCTCGCTGAATTACGCTGCGGCGGTGGCTGCAGATGGCCCGGAGTTGATAATCGGACTCGTGGCGCCGGTGGGCACGAGCACCACCGACCTAACCAGAGAGATCCAGGGTTCCCTTTCGCGCTGTGATTACCGAATTGTCCCGATCAAGCTGTCAGACCTTCTACCTACCGCTGGACCTGCGCCGATCAGTGAGGCCGAGGATCGGCGGATCCTTCGGCTCATCGCCGCCGGTAACCAGTTCTGCAAGAACAACAACGAGGATCCCGCTGCAGTAGCGCGATTGGCTGTCAACGCCATCCGGACGCGACGGATTGAACTTTTCCGGCAGGACGGCGACACCCGGCCGTTCGCCGAGATCACCGGCGGGAGGCCGCGCACGGCATACATTTTGCAGTCCCTCAAGCGGCGAGAGGAGGTTCAGCTGCTGCGATGGGTGTATGGAGGCCAGTTCATCCTCATCGGCAGTCAGGGCAGCGTCGCCGAGCGCACACGGAGCCTCATGCAGCTGAATCTTTCCGCCGCTGATGACGCCGGCAAGCAGGCCATCGTCGAGGAGTTGATCGACATCGATGCCGACGAGCAGGAGCGGCTCGGTCAGAACGTCAACCGCACCTACCCGCAGGCCGACTTCTTTATCCGCAACAATGACCGCGCCGACATCGACCGGGTGGTCGACCTGCTGTTCGGCAGGCCGGAAGCGCCCACGATCGGCGAGTATGCGATGTATGTGGCGTTGGCCAGCAGCGCCCGGTCACTGGCTGCGAGCCGCAAAGTCGGCGCTGCGATCGTTGTCGATGACGCGGTCGTGGCCACCGGGTACAACGACGTGCCGCATGGTCAAATCCCAGACGTTCTCGAGGGCGTAGATACGAGCGAGCAGTTCAAGAAAGAGAATCTGCGCGACACCCTGCGACGGCTGAAGGATGCCGGGATGCTTGCCGACGGCCTCGATACCGATGACGACGGGGTGGCCCAGGCCGCCGCGGCGCTCGACAAAGGTGAGTTGATGAGCGTGATCGAGTACCAGCGCGCCGTGCATGCCGAGGCGAAAGCGATAGACGACGCGACAGTGCGCGGGGTTTCCCCGAGGGGTGGAACTCTATACGTCACCACATATCCGTGCCATCTGTGCTACAAGCACGCTCTGTCGGTGCGTCTGGATCACGTCGAGTACATCGAGCCCTATCCGAAAAGCCGTGCGGTGGAGATGTTCTCCCAAGGCGCGGAGGACAAGCTGGTTCCGTTCGCCGGCGTGGCGCCGCGCCGCTACATGCAAATTTTTGGCGACCGCCCTGTGCCCGAGGCCGATGAACTTGCGCAATTTCCGAAGCACGACCGGAGCGTCGCGGAGCCGCTTGTCGGACTGGTGAGGGAGGATGAAGACCGAGCTGCGAGAGAACGCCAAGTAGTAAACGGCCTAAAAGAGGAGTACAGAGCATGACATCGTCGTTTTCGGGATTGACCCCCGAGGATCGCGCGGGTCTCCGGAATTCAGTGGATGACCTAACCGACATTGACAAGCGCACGCTCGCACGACTCGACGCCGGTGTTCAGCGGGCATACGAGACAGCAAGGGGTATCGCCAACGGCACCCTGAATCCGTTGACCCACTGACCTCGTCACCGCGTTGCTTGCGACTGGACACGCTAGTGAGAATCTCGCGGTGACATAGCGCTCGGAAACCCCGGTCGATGGACTGCTGCGGTGTCAGGTTCGGCGAATTCCTACATTTGCTGCTGCAGCTGCTGCGAAATCCGTGTCAGAGTCGCTGGAATCGATTCTCCTAAAATCCCTGGCCCCCGAGCCAGCTGTCGATCCTTTCGGCGACTGCTTGCCATCCTGGCTCAAGCATCATGACGTGCCCCATGTCGGGAAAGATCTCCAAGTCTGTTTGGTAGATCTGTGCCACGGCAAGCGCATCTCCGTCGACTCGCATGCCGTCATCCGCTGCTCCGAGGACAAGCATCGGTGATTTCACGAGGCCAGCGTCGGGAAGTCGGTTCACCGTTTCTCGTGCAGCGAGTGTGCTCTCAGGCTCTAAACGGGCCATGCAGGACCTGACTATGGGGTCTGGAGTGCTCGCTGTGAAGCAGAATTCACGGGCCAATGTCGGCGTGTTAACCAGATCGGCTGGGTTGCCGAAGGTGTTGGCGCGTAAAAAGGTCCAAGGGTGACGGCGGATCGATCGGAATGCCCATCGCCGTAATCCCTGCGGTGTGCCGGGCGCCATGAGAATCCCCGCTGGGGCACCTTGCGTCACAAGGCAATTAAGTACGACCCAGCAGCCTAGGGAGTGACCGATGAGCACTGGGGGCAAACCTAGGTTGGCGACAACAGCGTTTACGTCATCGACGTAGTCGGCAAGAGAACAAGAATTGAGGGGCTTGGACAAGGTGCTGCCACCGTGGCCGCGAAGGCTCAGTGCCGCCGCGCGGTAGCACCTACTGGCGAAGAAGTCCAGAAAATGCTCATCCCAGCACCACGCAGCGACAGAAGCGCCGTGGACGAAAAGCAGCGGTACAGGGTGTGTTTCGGTGGCAGCCCCCTTGTCGATTACTTCGAGCACCGGCCCGCCCCCCGATCAAGATCCCCCAGGAATGGTAGGTGACGCGACGAGAGCGTCTGCCGCTTTACCGAAATCGTCACCCAGGGCCAGGCCCCGACGGGCAGGTCACCGTCGGCGGTGAACGAGACAACGGGCTCGTAGGTAGCTCGTCTGAGGTTTCGCCATTCATCGTGTCTCAAATGTCTGTCTCGGACACCTGGCTCCACACTGGCCCGCGATCACGGAATCGGAGCGTCGTCCCCTGACGTCAGTTCCTGGTACCAGGCAGAGCCCGTCGCAATTGGCGGCTCGCCGAGGAATCCGACAGCTTAATGAGAATCGCAGACCGACACGTTATTGAGAACGCCGAAGTCACAGCGGTCATCTTCCGACACATTCACTGAATTCCTACACCGGGTGACACAACCTTCGAATTCCGCTTCTTGGGCTCTCATGCGATATCGCGCCAGGAACTGTCGGTGGGCCGGCTCGTCGCCGCGAGCCTGCGCGGTCAGTGAGTTCAGACGCAGTATGGGCAGTTCATGCAGGACGTAGCCGGGATCCGTCGGTACCGCCGCCAGTCTGTCAATCGCCTGCTGGGCGGCGGCGAGGTCGGATGCCGTCCCGCGTCGTAGCAGCGCTTCGACCAAAACGGTCGTCGCTGCGCCACGCGAAATCATTTCACCCGTTCGGAACTGTTCGTCGAGGGTGGACTGCGCCAACGCGATTGCACCATCGAGATCACCAGTGCGGGCGCGGTGAGCCGCAATCTCGTTGTCGGCGAAGCGCCGCAGCGCACTCGACAGTTTCGCCAGGCGGTCGTACGCCTCGACCAACAGCTTTACGCCATCCTCGCGACACTGCGGCGCGGCGTGGATCAGCGTGATGCCGCGAATGAACCTCACGAACGTGATGGCAGTCGTGTCATCGGACGTGTCGGCGGCCTCTAGCCAGTCCGCCGTACGGGCCACATCCGTCGGATCAGGGAGGACGGCTTCGCATTGAAACGCCAACACGTGTTTGTACAGTGCGGCGTTGCACACGGTTCCGATGTCGAACCGCATGGCGATGTCGAGCGCACCGTCGAGGTCGGCGAGCCAGCCCTTCCGGCCAAGGCACATCTTCGCGGTACCCCGCAAGGCGTAGGCCCACCCAAGCGGGCTCGCGATGATGACGTTGCCCAACTTCTCGTCACCACCGGCCAACTCGATCACCCGCTCGGCAAATCGGAGACACTCGGAAAGCTCGCCGGACTCGTATTTCACCTGCGCCGCCGCCGGAAGCAGCCCCACTGTCATCGCGTCGTCACCGATCGACTCGAGCAACGTGACGAATTCCGAGGCCATCTGTGACGCTTCGCGATGATGCGACATGAACGCAAGAGTCGTGAGGTGACCGGCCATGCCGATCGCGAGCGAGGTCTTGTCACCGGCTTCCCCGGTGAGCTGCTGCAATTCCTCGAACCCAGTGTCCGCCGGACCACCGCCGACACGAAAAGTGGTTGCGCAGATCAACGTTCGGGGCGCAATCCGCATCGACAGCCGCGCCGGATCGTCGTCTGGCAAGCGGTCGGCGACGGCACGGGCGCGTTGCCAACTCGTCAGCGCAGCCCCGTGATCGCGATAGTTGAACCATGATCCGGCCCGCATATGCCACTGGAACGCTTCGCGGAAGTCACCCGCGGCCTCCCACTGCGTGGCGATCAACGCGGCGTTCTCGTCGACCGGGTCGATCACCGTCGCCAGCCTGCGGTGCAGCTTCTCGCGCTCAGAACGCAGCTGCGACTGGTACGCGACCTGCTGGATCAGCGGATGGCGAAAGGCGTATTCGGCGGGCGGCCCCGCCGAGAGCGCGACGATCAGTTCGCCGTCGACCAGTTCCGCCAATGCGGTTGCCGGCGTCAGCTTTCCGAGCAGGTCCGCACTGAACCGCGAACCGATCACGGCCGCCGCGTGCAGGGTCCGCTTCGCCTGCTCGTCGAGCCGGTCGATACGCGAACCGATGGCGGCCTGCAACGTCGCGGGCACGTGGATGCCGTCGACCGCTGTCACGCACCTATACGCGCCGCTGGCGCCACGCAGCACGCCGCGCTCGGCGAGGTCCCGGACGATTTCCTCGGCAAAGAACGGGACCCCGGCGGCTCGGTCGGTGACCAAGCCGGCAAGGGCGTGGACCGAGGGATCGCGGCCGAGAAGTTCGGCGGTCAACTCTGAGCTGTGCGAATCATCAAGCGGAACAAGCGTTATGGTTCGGACATTCGCGACCGTCGCCAAGGCGCCCCGGTACTCCGGACGGTAGGTCACCAACATCGACGACCGCGTTCGGGGCAATGCGGCAGCCAACTCGGCAAGCAAACCCTCGCTGACGGCGTCGATCCAGTGCACGTCTTCGACGACGTACACCGCGGGTACCCGCCGGGCGACCGCGCCCGTGTTGAGAATTTCGACGATACGGCGGCGACGGGCATCCGGACTGACTTCGAACAACGCTGCGTCGGGGTCCCGGATACCGAGCAGGTCGTCGAGCAGCCAGATGTCCCGCTCGTCGTGTTCCGCGAGCCGGCTGCGCAGTTGGGCCCGCGCCTGGTCGGACGGCAGGCCGGTGATGCCCATCGCGGCGCGCAGAGTCCGCGCGATGACATGGAAGGAGATGTCGCGGGTATGCGATTCGCAGTAGGTGTAAAAGACCTGCGCGCCCGAGGATTTCGCGATGGCCGTTGACTCCCGGATCAATCGGCTCTTGCCGATGCCCGGTGGGCCGACGACCGCGACGACTCCCCCGCTGCCACCCATGGTGGCGTGCAACGCCTCTCGAACCGCCGCCATTTCGCGATCACGCCCGACCAGACGAGACTCACTCTTCGCGGCCCTGTGGTGTTGGGTGTCGACGGCCAGCAGCGGCCGCGCTGTCACCGGGTCGGCGGCGCCTTTGATGCGGACCGACCGCGGCTCACCCAGGGCCGTCTGGTCGTCGACAAGTCGGGCAGTCGACTCGCTGAGCATCACGCCACCGGGCTCGGCGACGGACTCCATCCGCTGTGCCATGCCGACCTGCTGACCGGACACCGTGTATTTCATCGGTCCCGAGTCGATCTCGCCGACGACCACCTCACCCGAGTTCAGGCCGATCCGCAGCTGCAGGGCGATACCGTCGCGCGGGTAGACCTCGGCCGCCAGTGCGTGGGCCTGAACCTGGACGTCCAACGCGGCAAGACAGGCACGCAGCGCGTGATCCTCCATCGCGAGGGGCGCGCCGAACAGCGCCATGAATCCATCGCCGGTGAACTGGTTCATCGTTCCGCCGTACCGCTGGACCACCACGCCGGACCGCTGGACGAGATCGGTCATCAGCTCGCGTAAGCGTTCGGCACCGAGCGCTTCGGCGATGTCCATCGACCTCACCACGTCGGCGAACAGAATCGTCACCTGCTTGTACTCGGTCAGGCGGTCTGGTGCGGATAGTGCCGCGCCGCAGGCATCACAGAACCGCGCTTGCTCGCGCGGCCGGGCGCCACATCGTTGGCATGCGGACGGCGCAGTCTTCACATCAGCTCTCCGCACGCTCGAGGCCGGTCGATACGCTGCATTGTCCGTCGATCGGCGCATTCCGAGGCGAACTTGAGGCCAAGTGCTCCCGAAGAACTTCCCTTGTCAAGGGAGGCGGGGAAGCGGTGTCGCTGGTTGCATCGGTTGCTCCCGGGTAGCGTCGAAACCGATGTGTCAATACTGCGGATGCCGGGACATGCCACTGATCCGCGACTACATCGCCGAACATGCCCGCGTACTCAACCTCGGCGGTGAAGCCGTCCGCGCGATCGACCGTAGCGATCTCGACTGCGCACGGCGCCTGCTCGCCGAGATGTCCGCGGAACTGGAGTCGCACTGGCGCGGCGAGGAAAACGGGCTGTTCAAGGTGATGGTGCGCGAAGAATTGTTCGCCGAGCACATCGATCCGCTGGTCGCTGAACATCGCGAACTGAGCGAGTTACTTGCCAACGTCGACCTGGCGCGCCCCGAGCATCGGCGTGCGATTCGCGAAGCGGTAGAGGATCTCTGGGAGCACACCAGAAAAGAGGAAGACGGTGTCTTTCCGGCCGCACTCACGTCTCTGGACGGCGATGAGTGGGACGCCGCGATCGAGGCGTGGCACGAGGCCCATCCCGACCGCGAGATGGTCAAGTGGAGCGTGTGAGGGCCGCCCGTCCTTAAGGTGGAACGCATGACAGCCGCCCAGCGTGAACGCGCCGCACTCGTCGAAACCATGCGCACCGTCGGTCCCGATGCGCCGACCCTGTGCGGCGACTGGTCGACCCGCGACCTCGCCGCCCACCTGGTGATCCGCGAGCGCAGGCTCGACGCCACTCCCGGCATCATGATCCCGGCGCTGGCCGGCTACACCGACAAGATCCAACGGCAGACCGCGTCGAGCACCGAGTGGGACGAGTTGCTGGCCAAGATCGCCTCGGGGCCGCCGCTGTTCTCACCGTTCAAGCTTCTCGACCCGGTGGCCAACATGGGCGAGATGTTCATCCATCACGAAGATGTCCGCCGAGCCCAATCAGATTGGGAGCCAAGACCACTCGAGGACGACACAATCAAGGCGCTGAGCCGCTCACTGCCCCTGATGGCGAGGATGACGCTGGCCAAGGCGCCCGCCCGGGTGACGCTGAAGACGCCGCAGGGCAAGGTGATCGCCACCGCCGGGAAGGGTCCCGCGCTGACCCTCACCGGTGAACTGCCGGAACTGCTGCTGTTCATCTCCGGCCGCGACGCCGTTCGAGTCGACTTCGACGGCGACGACGAGACCGTCGCCGCAGTCCGGGCCAACCGCCGGGGGCTGTAGACGCGTGGCGCGACGGCTGGTTCGCTGACCCCTCCTAGCTGGCCGCCGAACGTGGGTTACCCGCACATGTCGCGCGTTGACACCGTGTCGCAATCCCACTGTCGGCGGATGGCGCCAGCGCCTCGGTGCCCGCGTCGGATGCCTCCCCAACGAGTTCGGCGAGAGCCAGCGCGACACGCAGTTCGAGGGTCCGCTTGTCCAGCGATCTACCCAGCAGCTCCTCCGCCTGACGGATCCGGTAGGCCACCGTGTTGTCGTGAACGTGTAGTCGCTTGGCGGTTCGTCCGCGACTGCAATTCTCGTCGAGATAGGCCCGCAGCGTGGCGGCCAGCCGACGGGTGGTCTCATCCGTCGACCCCAACCGGCCCAACTCACGTCGAACGAACATCCGCGCCTGGCCGACGTCGACGGTGGCGATGGCGCGTAGCGAGATGTTGTCGTAGCGCGTGACGCTACCGGCGGGGCGGCCGATCATACGTGCGATACGTTGCGCCTCGAGCGCTTCGAGATAGCTGGAGCGAAAGCCCGCGATGCCGCGGGCAGGCTCGCCGATAGCGATGTGCACGCCAGGTGCGTTAGCGGTTCGAAACCGCAACTCATTCAACACTTTCGACGGTGCGGCGCTGTGGGAGCTGATCCAGGCCGCGGCCGACAGTATCCCGAGCGAATGCACGAGGGGCTTCTGATTTCCGATCGCGGAAGCGATATCGCGGATGGCCGTTTCGAGAAGGGCTTGCGTGTTGCGCCCTTCTTCGTGGGATTCGAGCCAGGCGATGGCCGCGACATGCACGCGGCGGACGTCGTGGTGCAACCGCCTGGTCGCGACGTCTGCGTCGATCGGCTGTCCGGCCAGGATCGTGCTGATCGTCTCGGCCTGGCTGGCGGCGGCGCTGCGCAGCCACCGATCACGCTCGGTGGTGTACACCTCCTCGACCAGACACAGCGCGGCGTCGACGTAGGCGAACATCCAGTCCGAACCCAACTCGGATGCGAGCTTATGTTCTTCGCCGTCGCGCGCGTGCGCCTGCAGGATCGCGTTGAAGTGGCGAGAAGTTGCGGCGTGGGCGAGCCGGTAGCTGCGCATCAAGGTGGTCAGCGGTATGCCGTGTTGCGCGCCGTCCTGGGCGTAGGCGAGGGTCGGCGAAGACAGGCGCGCCACTTCGGCGGGATCGGCTCCGGCCTGTAGCACCTCGGCGAAGTCACGAATGCTCGCTTCGGTGCTGGCGCGGTTGACTTCGAGCGCCTCGGCGCTGGCGAGCAGATCGGGCAACCGCTCGCTGGTGTAATCGTTCACGGACTGCGAGATCTCGCCGGCGCGCTCGGCGAGTTCTGCAGCGGCGGGCCGCAGCACCGACGACCAAACCCGCCGCTGGTCGTCGCCATGCGCGCCCGTCCAGACCGGCTCCATGCCTGCACGCTATCGCCGGGCCCAACCGATGGTGCGCAAATTGCACAACGGCCGGGATCGACGTTGGCGCGTACAGACAAGAGAAAACCGGCGCCGACGACCGACCATCGTTTCATGCGACAACTGACCAGCCTCGACGCACAGTTCCTGGCCATGGAGAACGACCGCGTCCAGGGCCACGTCAGCGCGCTCGGGATCTACGACTCCCACACCAGCTCTGGCGAAACCCTTGATGCAGACCGCGTTCGGGATGTGATCAGCGAACGCCTGCACCTGCTGCCCACGTTCCGCTGGCGGCTCGCGCGTGTGCCCTTCGATCTCGACTACCCGTACTGGGTCGACGACGGAACCTTCGATATCGAGTACCACGTCCGCGAGCTCGCCCTGCCGTCGCCGGGCACCCAGCGACAGCTCGCCGAGCAGGTCGCTCGAATCATCGGCAGGCAGCTCGACCGGGCACGGCCGCTGTGGGAGGTGTACGTCATCCACGGCCTCCAGGACGGCGGGGTCGCGGTGCTCACAAAAATGCATCACGCCGCGGTCGACGGCCTTTCCGGTGCCGAGGTCATGAGCATCCTGCTCGATGAGAAGCCCGGGAGTGAGCCGGGGTCGGCGCCGGACGTCGTCGCGGAGACCTACCCGTCGGAGGTGGAGATGCTCGGCCGTGGTCTGGTCGGGCTGATGAGCCAGCCGCTGCGGATTCTGCGCGCGGGTCCCACGGCGTTGCCTCATCTCGACGACGTTCCGACGATTCGCCACCTACCTGGCGTGAAATCCATCGCGCGCAGCGGCCGGCTGCTCAAAAGGGGGCTTGGGGCTGGTGCCGGAGCGCCCTTGCGCGGCAGCGACGTCACCGCGCCCCGGACGCGTTTCCAGGCTCGCGTGTCACCGCACCGCCGCGTCGCGTTCGGCTCGTTGTCGCTGGCCGAGGTCAAGATGATCAAGAACACCTTCGGCTGCACCGTCAACGACGTCGTCCTGGCGATCTGCACCGCAGGTCTGCGGTCCTGGCTCGACGAGCGAAATGAGCTGCCAGCCGAACCTCTCGCGAGCTTCATTCCGATGTCGGTGCGCACACCAGAGCAGAAGGGCACCTTCGGAAACCGCGTTTCGGTGATGCTCACCCAGCTACCAACCGACGTGCCGGATCCGGTGATGCGCCTGCGCCGAATCAACGCGGCAATGCACGGCGCCAAGGAGCGCCACCGCGCGCTGCCGGCATCCCTGCTGCAGGACGCCAACCACTTCATTCCACCGGCCTTGTTCGCACAGGCGGCCCGGGCGATGTCCCGGCTGGCGGGCGTGCGCGGGCTCAATCAGCCTGCCAACGTGATGATTTCGAACGTCCCAGGGCCGTCGAATCCGTTGTATCTCGGCGGTACCCGGCAACGCGCGCAGTTCCCGGTCTCGGGAGTGCTGGACGGAATCGGCATCAACATCACCGTGATGAGCTATCAGGATTCACTCGAGTTCGGCATCGTCGTCGACCGCGAGGTGGTCGACGACCCGTGGTCAATCCTCGATGCCCTGCGCGCCGGCCTGGACGAACTGCGGATTGCTGCGCAGAAGGCGGCGTCATGACCGCAAACCTGCTCAGCAGCAACAGCATGGACGACATCCAAGAAATCCGAACTGCGAAACCTGTTCACAACGCCCTGAAAGGAACCGAACATGAGCCGTTTTGACATCACCCAGACCAACCGGGCCGTGGAGCGATTGATCGAGACCACAGACAATCCCCGCCATCTGTATCTGCTGCACGCCTACAACCGGCATCGCTACCTGGAGATGGCCGGCCGCTATGAGGAGATTTTTGCCCCGGACATGACGGTCGAAACGCCCGTCTACCACTTCAACATGCTCGGTAAGACGCTGACCGTCGAGGGGGCCGAGGCAGTGAAGTCGCTCTACCGTGAGTGGGCGCACACGGCCCAGTGCATCTTCTACGTCGACGACGAGAAGCTGGCGATCAGCGACGACATGATCGTGTCGACATCGTTCATCTATCAGCAGACGCCCGGTGCCATCCTGGCAGCCGAGGGCGTGCCGGTGGACCCGGACGCCACGTATCTGGTGAAGACGGCCGAACACATGATCTGGCCTTATGACAACGGTCGGTTGGTCGGTGAAGACGTGTGGGAGTACGACGAGCGGGCACGCGCGTTCATTCAGCTGGATCCGATCGATGTCCTCACTGTCGAGCAGTCCGCCAAGCTACTCGATCCGTTGATCAAGCCTCTCCCGGAACGCAACCCGTTCCTCGGGTGACCTCGGCACTGATTGCCTAGGCTGACACAGTGGGAGCGGCGAAAGGACAGCAATGCCCGAGGATACAGACACCGACGTAGTGGCTCCGAAGTTGCCGGGTGGCGGAGTGTTGCCGTTCGCGCCCGTTCCATCTGCCAGCATCGCGGGTCGCACGCTGCAGGAATCCACCTATGCCCAGCGGGCGGTGCCGCGGCGCCTGCACGACGACGCACCCAACATCGTCATCGTCCTCATCGATGATGCCGGTCCGGGTCTGCCGACGACGTTCGGCGGTGAGGTCCGCACCGAGACCATGGACCGAATCTGCGCGGAAGGAGTGTCCTACAACCGCTTTCACACCACCGCGATGTGCTCACCGACACGGGCGTCGCTACTGACCGGGCGCAACCATCATGAGATCGGCAACGGCCAGATCGCTGAGCTGGCCAACGACTGGGATGGATATGCCGGCAAGATCCCTCGTAGTAGCGCCACGGTCGCTGAGGTGCTCAAGCAGTACGGCTACGCCACGTCCGCTTTCGGCAAGTGGCACAACACGCCCGCTGAGGAGACCACCGCCGCCGGCCCGTTCGAAAATTGGCCCACGGGTTTGGGATTCGAGTACTTCTACGGCTTCTTGGCCGGGGAAGCCTCGCAATACGAACCGCATCTCGTACGCAACACCACCGTCGTCGCGCCACCGCGCACACCGGAGGAGGGTTATCACCTGTCGGAGGATCTGGCCGACGACGCCATCGCGTGGTTGCGCCGGCATAAGGCATTCAACGCCGACAAGCCATTCTTCATGTACTGGGCCAGCGGCTGTCTGCACGGCCCGCACCACATCATGAAAGAGTGGGCCGACAAGTACTCCGGCAAGTTCGACGACGGCTGGGATGCCTACCGGCAGCGAGTGTTCGAGCGGGCCAAGGAGAAGGGCTGGATCCCGCCCGACTGCCAGCTCACCGAGCGCGACGACGCGTTGGCCTCCTGGGACAGCATCCCTGATGACGAGAAGCCCTTCCAGCGTCGCCTCATGGAAGTCGCCGCCGGGTACGCCGAGCACGTCGACGTGCAAGTGGGGCGCATCGCTGACGAGTTGGGCCGGCTCGGGTACGCCGACAACACGCTGTTCCTCTACATCTGGGGTGACAACGGCTCGTCAGGCGAGGGGCAGAACGGCACCATCGCGGAGCTGTTGGCGCAGAATGGGATTCCCACCACTGTGCGCCAGCACATCGACGTCCTCGACGAACTCGGCGGCCTGGACGTGCTGGGCTCCCCACTGGTCGACAATCAGTACCATGCGGCGTGGGCGTGGGCGGGCAGCACGCCCTACAAGGGCATGAAGCTGCTCGCGTCCCACCTCGGCGGCACCCGTAACCCCATGGCCGTACGGTGGCCCGCGAAGATCTCTGCCGACCCACTGCCGCGTGACGTGTTCCTGCACTGCACCGATGTCGTGCCAACCATCTACGAGGTCGTCGGCATCGAGGCGCCGCGGGTGGTAAATGGCGAGCCACAGATCCCCATCGCGGGCGCGAGTTTCGCCCGCACCTTGGCCGACCGGAACGCCACAGGCGGGAAGAAGACCCAGTATTTCGAGATCATGGGCAGCCGCGCCATCTATCACGAGGGGTGGATGGCGTGCGCCCGCGGGCCGCGGTTGCCGTGGGTGCCCGGCCAGCCCGAAGGCATCGCCACCTGGACTCCCGACAACGACGTGTGGGAGCTGTATCACCTTGACGAGGACTGGTCACAGGCCAAGGATCTTGCCGACGAGCTGCCCGACAAGCTCGTTCAGATGCGGGAGATGTTCGCGATCGAGGCCGCGCGAAATTCGGTGCTGCCCGTGGGCGGCGGGCTGTGGGTGCCCGTCTATCACCCCGAGTTGAGAATCTCCCCGCCGTACCGGGAATGGGAGTTCTCCGGCGACATGGTGCGAATGCCCGAGTTCTGCGCGCCCGCGCTGGGCAACAAGGACAATGTCGTAACCATCGACGCGGACATCCCCGCCGACGCCAACGGTGTGCTCTATGCGCTCGGTTCGGGTGCCGGTGGGTTGACGTGCTACCTCGACGAGGGCCACCTGTGTTACGAATACAACCTTTTCATCTTGCAGCGCACCAAGATCCGCTCGACCGACAAGCTGCCGCCGGGGCGCGCCACCATCACCGTGACCACTTGTTACGCCGAACAGCGGCCCGCCGGACCGCTCGACATCACGGTCAAGCTCGGCAGTGACACGGTGGCGACCGGACGAGTTCCAGTCAGTGCGCCGTTGTTGTTCACCGCCAATGACTGCCTCGACATCGGCACCTGTTTGGGCTCACCGGTGTCGCTGGACTACCGCGAGCGCGCACCGTTTCCGTTTGAGGGCCACATCGACCGCGTGCACGTCGCCTACACCTCGACCACCTGAACGCCGCCGAACATCGGCGCTCCACCGCGGGCGACAGCGGCATGGTCGCGTTTAAGCTGGCGGCCGTGAGTTCATCGCTGGATTTCCGTGTCTTCGTCGAGCCTCAGCAGGGTGCCACCTACGGCGATCAACTAGCCGTCGCCCGGGCCGCAGAGGAACTCGGCTACTCGGCGTTCTTTCGATCCGACCACTACCTCGCGATGAGCGGCGACGGCCTGCCGGGTCCGACCGACTCCTGGGTCACGCTGGCAGGCATCGCCCGCGAGACGTCATCGATCCGGCTCGGCACGATGGTCACCTCCGCGACGTTCCGGTATCCGGGCCCGCTGGCGATCTCGGTCGCGCAGGTCGACGAGATGAGCGGTGGCCGAGTGGAATTCGGCATCGGTGCCGGTTGGTTCGAGGCCGAACATCAGGCGTACGCGGTCCCTTTCCCGTCGCTGCGGGAACGCTTCGACCGGCTCACCGAACACCTCGAGATCATCACAGGCCTGTGGACGACGCCGCAGGGCCAGACGTTCGACTACTCGGGCGAGCACTACACGGTCGTCAAGTCTCCCGGGTTGCCCAAGCCCCCGCAGGCGCCCCACCCGCCGATTATCATCGGAGGGCAGGGCGCCAAGCGGACGCCGGCGTTGGCCGCGAAGTTCGCCGCCGAGTTCAATGTGCCGTTCGTGCCGCTGGAAACGGTCAAGACCCAGTTCGAGCGCGTCGCGACGGCCGTCTCGGAGGCCGGTCGGTCCGCCGAGTCGATGACCTACTCCGCAGCGTTCGTGCTGTGCGCGGGGCGCGACGACGCCGAGATCACCCGACGGGCGGCCGCGATCGGCCGTGAGGTCGACGAACTGCGCAGCAACTCCGCGACGGTCGGCACCCCGGCGGAGATCGCCGACAAGCTCGGCGCCTTCATCCAGGCCGGGGTACAGCGCGTGTACCTGCAGGTTCTCGACATGTCAGACCTGGAGCACCTGGAGTTCTTCGCCGGCGAGGTGATCCCGCAGTTCCGCTGAGCAAGCGCCCGCGAGCAAGCCGCCCTACCATCGGGGGCGGTGCCCAACTACGACTATGACGGCGCAGAAGGCGCGTCGCAGCCCTGGCACAATCGCACGCCCCTGGTCGTCGGCGCCAGCGCGGTCGCCCTCGCCGTCGTCGCCGTGCTGATTCTCGCCATCACCTACCTGTCTCGGCATTTCAGCGAGCCCGAGGAGGCGCCGCTGAACTTCGTCGAACCGACGTTCTCGGCGACGCCGCCGCCGGTGGACACACCCACCACCACCCAGACCATCACCAGCACCAGTCCGCCCCAGACGACCGAGATCGGCGGGCCGCTCGATCCATCGACGTCACCGTTGCCGACCTCAACCAGCGAGTCGAGCCCCCAGACGACCAGCGCGTCGCCGACCCTCGAGGAAGATGAGAGCGAGGAGTCCACCGAGCGGACGACGCGCCGGAGACCCCGCACGAATGTGACGCGGACCTTCGATCCGTACCCCTGAGCGCTTACTATCGGCCCGTGGCGCGAAACGGACCTCCCGACGACCCGAACTATCCCGACAACGAACCCACCGCCTACATCGACTACGGCGACGACGGTGGCTATGGCCAACCGCCCGTTCCCTGGTACCGCAAGCCCGCGGCCCTGGTCTCCTTCGGCGCGCTCGGCGCATTGGTCGTCGCCCTGATCGTGTGGGGGCTCGCCAACCTGATCAGCAACGACGACACCACCACCGAACCGACCTCGTTGACTCCGCTGACCACGACGACACGCACCGCGACGGCCACCACGACCGCGACACCGGAAACCGTCACCGAAACCGTCACTCCCACCACCATCGCACCGCCGACCACGACGACCACCGAGCCGACCACGACCACGACCACCACGACGACCGTGCCGCCGACGACCAGTGTCAGCACCAGCACGGAGACCAGCACCGAAACGGTCACCGAGACCGTGACGGCACCACCGCCAGGGCCGTAGCCGCCGTCGAGCCGCCCGCCCCTCCACCAGCTTGTCGGTTATCAACCGCTTCGCTGCCAGATTTGCGATGATCGATGCGCAAATTGACGGCGCAGGAGATATCGGGGGATGGCCAGTCCGCCCAGTGCAATCGCCGATCGGTGTGGGTCATGTGGTCATGGCCTTCGCGCCGGAGCGCGCTTCTGCGACGCCTGCGGGGTCGGGGTTTCCCCGCGGCAGCCCGACGGTGAGCACAAGCACGTAACGGTGCTGTTCGCCGACGTTGTCGGCTCGATGCAACTCGCGGCGCGGCTGGACGCCGAGCGGCTGCAAGAGCTCATGCATGAGCTGTTCAACCGCGCCGGGGCGGTGGTGCAGCGCTACCAGGGAACCGTCGACAAGTTCACCGGCGACGGCTTGATGGCATTGTTCGGCGCTCCAAGGGCTCTTGAAGATCACGCGCTGCGGGCCTGCATAGCAGCGCTGGAGATCCAGTCGGTGGCCCGAGAGCTAGCGGAGGAAGTGCTCAACCGGGACGGTGTCACATTGCACGTGCGCGTCGGCCTGAACTCCGGTGAAGTCATCGCCGGTGAAATCGGCTCGGGTCCAGGCAGTTACACGGCAATCGGTCATCCCGTCGGGATGGCTCAACGGATGGAGGCGGCCGCTGCGCCGGGCGGCGCCTTGTGCTCGATGTCGACCGCTCAGCTCGTCGAAGACGAAGCGCGGCTCGGCCCTGTTCGTGAGATCGCGATCAAAGGCAGCGACACGTCCGTGCCGGCGCGCGAACTTCTCGGCGTTGAATCCGGCCGAATCATATTGGGACGCAACGAAGGACTCATGCTCGGCCGCGACGCTGAGCTGGATCGACTACGGAGCCTCTTCGCGGCGCGACGGGGATCGCTGGTCGGGATAGTCGGTGGCCCCGGGCTCGGGAAGAGCCGGCTCATCCGGGAGTTCAGCACGGCAGTGGCCAACGAAGGCGCCCAGGTGGTGCTCGCCCGCTGCGAAGCACATACCACGAAGCTCGCATTCCGAGCGGTGACGCGGTTGCTGCGCGCCATGTTCGGCGTCGAGGGGCAAAGCGACAACGACGCTCGCCGGCACACATTGGCGGCCTGTGCGGGCCTGCAACCGTACTCGATGGATGCGCAGATCCTGTTCGACGCCATGGGTATCGCAGACCCGGACGCGCCTGCGGTGCAGATCGGAGCCGACGGCCGACGTCGGCGACTGGTGGAACTGATGGGCCGAGCCGTGCGGGCACACCCGACCCGATTCGTGTTCGTTCTCGACGACGCGCACTGGATCGACGAACCCAGCGACGCCGTCCTCGCCGAATTCGCCGCCATGCTCGCCCCGACGACGTCGATATTCGTCACAACCTACCGTCCCGAGTTCCACGGAGCGTTACACCGCCATTCGCAGCACACCCTGACACTTCAACCACTGACGAAGTCGAAAACGCTGGAGTTGCTGGGCCAGATCCTCGGCACCGACCCGTCGCTGGTGGGTGTTGCGGATCGGATCGCCGACGCAGCAGCCGGGTATCCGTTCTTCATCGAGGAGATCGTTCGCGATCTCGCCGGTCGCGGAGCGCTGTCCGGAAGCCGTGGCAGCTACCGATTGATCACGCACATCGGCGAAATATCCGTTCCTGCAACTGTTCAGGCCGTGCTCGCGGCTCGCATCGATCGCTTGTCCGCCGACGCCAAGGCGATCCTGAATTCGGCGGCCGTGATCGGTACCCGGTTCGACGTCGAGACCCTCCAGGTGCTGCGCACAGGTGCGGTGTCACCCGGGTTGGCCGAACTCGTGTCCGCCGAACTGATCGACCAGACGGAATTCGTGCCGCGTCAACGCTATTGCTTCCACCACCCGCTGGTGCGCACGGTCGCCTATGACTCGCAGCTGAGCGGCGCCCGGTCCCGAGCACACCGTCGGCTTGCCGCCGCAATCGAAGCGCGTGACCCGAGTGCCACCGAAGAGAACGCGGCATTGGTCGCGACGCACCTCGAAGGCGCCGGTGATCTGCCGGATGCATACCGATGGCACATGCGCGCGGCGGAATGGCTTCGGCCGCGGGATGTGCGTGCCGCACGCGCAGAGTGGGACAGCGCCCGGCGCGTTGCCGACCAACTCCCCGACGGCCACGACAACGTCCTCGAGAAGCGTGTCGCTCCGCGCGCCATGTTGATGTCCACACTGCTGTACACCGGCGATGCCCCGGATACCGATGAGCGGTACGAAGAGTTCCGTGAACTCGCCATAGCCGCCGGTGATCTCAAGTTGCTCGGTCTTGGCACGGCCGGGCGCATTTTTTCTCTGACCGTGAACGGCTTCCGCGTTTCCGACGCCGCGCCGATGCTGCCGCAACTGGACGCGCTGGCAGCGAGTCCAGACCTCGATGCAGAGACCCGGGGAATCATCCTGAACTCGCTAGCGCATTGCTATTTCGCAAGTTGCGATTTCAAAGGTGCGCTGCGGGCGGTCGACGGAATCATCGACTCGGTACCGGATGTGCCACCCGTCGAAGTGGCTCCAGCCATAGCACTTCGCGGGACCATGGAGGCATGCCTAGGCAACCCGGAGATCGGTCGACGTCATCTCGATGAAGGAATGCGCCAAGCGGTCTCACTCCCCGCCATCAACTATGCGGGGGTGCAATTCTACTGGAGTGTGATGTCGTCCCTAGGCCTGTGCAAGGCCGCCGATCTGGTCCATAACACACGTGACGCGCTCAGCCGTGCAGAGGCGTTCGGCGATGCCTGTGGCATCGTCATCGCGCAGTGGGCCTATGGCACGGTCCTGCTGCGGGCGGGCCAGGAGCACCGTGAAGAAGCGGTGGACGTGCTTCGACGCGCGCGGGCGAACATCATGAAGTACCGGGTAGGAGTGGTCGGATTGACGACGATTGACTGCGATCTTGCATTGGACGCTGCCCGTCGTGGAGCAAGAAGCCAAGCGATCGACGAACTTCGAACTCTGCCGTCGCAAAGCAGCAGCTGCTCGCCGGTTTTCGGTGTGGTCGGCAATGAAGCCCTGATCGACCTCCTCGTCGAACGGGGAACAGACGACGACCTCGTCGAGGCGCATCGAATCGTCGAGAAGTGGCAGGACGAGCGTCCCGGAATACCCGCTCTCGACTTGTGGTGGCTGAAGGCTCGCGCCCTGCTGGCCCGGGCCGAAGATCGCTCGGCTACCTTCGCCAAGGAGGCCGCCCTCTACCTTCAGCTGTGCGAAAGGCTCGACGCCCGAGGCAGATTGGCCGAAGCGCACCGGCTCGCGGATGAATCGACTGTGCAAGCCGGAATGGTGTGAGACGTGGCGAGAATCCTCGCGTATACCTCCCCCGCGCTCGGCCACATGCTGCCGATCAGCGCGCTGCTATCGGAATTGTCACACCGCGGCCACACCATCCATCTCCGCACGCTGTCCAGCGCGGTCGACATGGCAGAACGCCTGGGTTTCGACACCACCGCGATCGACCCTCGCATCGAGAGCATCCCGCTCGGCGACGGAGACACGACCGACCCTCGCCGCGCCCTGCAGATCGGCGTCGCGGCTTTCGGCCGACGCGCCGTACACGAAGCCACCGACCTCGCCGCCGCGGTTGCGTGCGTTGCGCCGGATGCGCTGCTGATCGATGTGAACTGCTGGGGGGCGCTGTCGGCGGCCGAGGCCGGTGACATTCCTTGGGCGTGCTTCTCGCCGTATACACCTCCGATGCGGTCCCCCGGGGTTCCGCCCTTCGGGTTGGGTCTCAAACCGGTGCGAGGAGTGCTCGGCCGGACCCGCGATGCGGTGATACAAGCCGTGGTCTCGCGGTCGATCGAAAAGGCATTGCTGCAGGCGATCAACAGAATCCGCGCCGACGTTTGCCTACCTGCGGTCAATTCGGCAGACGAGTACCTTCGTCGAGCACCGCTGATGTTTGTGGCAACCGGTAAGCCGTTCCAGTACGAGCAGACCGATTGGGGCGATGCCGTCCACATGATCGGGCCCTGCGCGCTGGATCCCGGTAGTGACGCCCCCTGCGACTGGCTGGCCGAAATCGATCGGCCGGTCATCCTCGTCACGACATCATCGGAGCCGCAGGCCGACGCCGAACTCGTCTCGACGGCGATGGCCGCGTTGGCCGATGAACCGGTACATGTGATCGCCACTGTCCCGGCCGGCCCATCGGAGGGTTTGACGGCGTCGCCCAACGCGACGGTCTTTGGGATGGTGCCCCACGAGGCTGTCCTGGCCCGCGCGGTGTGCGCCGTCACCCACGGCGGGATGGGAGCGACGCAAAAGGCGCTTCTCCATGGCGTACCGGTGTGCGTCGTGCCCTTCGGGCGAGACCAATTCGAGGTTGCGCGGAGAGTCGAAGTCGCCCGATGCGGCACCCGGTTGCCCGCGAAAGAACTGACAGCACCGCGGTTGCGGACGAAAGTGCGACAGGCGCAGACCATGACGGAAGGCGCCAAGCGGGTCGCCGCGGGATTCGAGGCCGCCGGCGGAACCTCCCGTGGCGCCGATCTGTTCGAACAGCGGATACTCCGCTAGCCGTCGTCGAGTCCGCTCTGCGCACGGTTCCGCGCGATTTGCGTACACCAACCGTGCACTCGGCGTGTAGAAGTCAGGCCCGCCCGTGCGCAGCGTAGGCGGCGACCAGCGCTTCGGCGCTGCGGACCGCCGCCCGGCACGCACGGGTGGTGAACGGATCGTTCAACGGGTGCTCGGCGCGTCTGCGCCAGCGCTGCGCCGCCGCGAAGGCTGCGCGCGGCCCGTCGTACGGGTTGTCCGGTTGCAGGCCGAGCCTGCTGGCCGCGTCGGTACCGGACCCGCCGATGATCCGGCGCAGCGACGCCATCTCGTCATCGTTCAAAGTCGTTGGCCGCGAACGTAACTGGCTCAACAGTCGCAGCTCTTCGAACGCGTGCGTGTCGGCCAGCAGCGGATCGATGTCGGCGAGGATGTAAGGCGTCGCGTAGATCGGGTTGTTCTGCACGAACTGCCGCAACGACAGTAACGCCGTGTGCGCCTTGAGCAGATCCGACCGCTGCGCGAACTGCTGGTCGATGACCTCCCGCAACGCCACCAGCCCGCTGCGCTCCAACAACTCGTCGGCCAGCGCCACCGAATCGCTGACACCGGCGCGCAACACCGCGATCGAGATCCGGATCCCGAACATCCCGAACCGGTCCAGCAGCGCCGCCCGCGTCGCCGCGTCCACCGGCAGCGAACTGTCCTCGCGGACGAAGCGGTCCACCGACAACATCGCCTTGGTCAGTTCGGCGGCGTCCACCCCGGCGAGCTTCTCCAGCGCGACGAACTCGCTCTGCCGCAGCGTCCGTGCCGTCAATGCCAGCAGGCCCGAAACCGGCACCACCGCCTGACACGTGCCGGTCCTCTCCATCTCGGCGGTGAACCGCGTCGCGACGTCCTTGGCCGACAGCATCGCGTCGATTCGCCCGGCCCCGATCTCGTCGGCGCGGGACGCGACCCCGATCACGCCGAGCGCCCCGGCGGAGCCGCCGACCAATTCGCCGATCTGTTTGAGCAGCGCGATGTCGGCGGCGTTCAGTGTGCGCAACAGGAAGACCACCGCGTCGACACGCGGCACGCCGTCGTCGGGCACCAGCAGGCGCAGGGTGCGCTCGGAGACGTCCCGGGACAGTGACGACGTGCCCGGGGTGTCGATGATCGTGGTGTCAATCAACTCGGCGGCCGGCCACTCGACGTCGAGGTCGATGATGTCCTCGGGGTCGAGGCTGGCGAAGTCGAAGGTCAGCCCGCCCTCGTTCGGGTCCCGCCCGATCGGCACGTTGGACCGCCTGCCGCCGCGGTGATTTGCGGTCACCTTCGGCGTGGGTCCGTGCCGGAACCACGTCACGATCCGCGTGGCTTCGGTGGCGTCGGTTGGCGCGATGTCTTCGCCCACAAGCGCGTTCACCAACGTCGACTTGCCGGCCTTCAGCGTGCCCGCCAGCGCGATGCGGATCGGCTGGTTGAGTCGACCGCCGATGCGCTCCAACTCGTTGTGCACGTCGGGACGATGACGGTAAGCGGGGTCGGCCCGGTAGGCCTGGATGGTTCCGCCGAGGATCGCGCGCACCTGATCGCTAGTGCTCATCTCGCGCTACCTCGGCGTCCTCCCGTTCGGCAATGGCCCCTCGGTAATGGCCAAAGACCCAGCTTAGATACCGGCGCGGTTACGTGGTTGCCACGGGTTCGGGCGCGTATTGGCCGGGCATCAGCTTGACCGCGTGCTCGGTGACCTGATTGAGGATGTTGAGCTGGCGCTCGAGTTCTCGGATCCGGCCGTTGCGTTCGGCCTCCTCGACCTGCGCCGCCGCCAGCGTCGCCTGCAGCGATTCGTTGAGCGACCTGGTCGTCTGGTTCGCGATGCCGCGGTAGTGGTCGCGCAACTGCCGCTGGATGGCTTTGAGCCGGTCACGCGATTCCTTGCTGACCGCGAACTGCGTGTCGTCGATGAACCGTCGGGTGTTGGTCTTGGCCTCGTTGCGCACCCGCAGCATCCGGTTCTCCACGTTCTCCTTGTACGCGGTGCGTCCCATCAGCAGACCCGCGCCGAGCGAGATCGGGTTGAACATGCCCAATCCCGCGAACGACGTCATCATGCCGAACATCAGCACACCACCGTACGAGCCCTGCATGCCCATGGTCAGCTTGCGGCCCTTGGTCAACTGCTTGGCCTCCAAGCGGCCCAGCGACTTCATCTCCCCGAGGCTCGCGCCCATCCGGCTGGGGTCCAGCTCCGGCATGTTCACGGCGTCCAGACCCGCCTCGACGAACGTGCGGGCGACCTCGGCGGCCAACACCTCGGCACGCTGGTAGGCCCAGACGAAGTTGTCGCCCACCGCGGTGGCGACCGCGTTCTCGAGTTCCGCACCGATCTCGGCCCAATGCTGGGTCGGATCGCAGGAGTCGATGACCTTCTCGATGTGCTGGCCGATGACCCGGAACCGACCGCGCAGGTCATGGTCGACATCGGCGGTCAGGTCCGCGATTCCGTCGTTGAGCACCTGCTGCCACAGCGCCGTCTGCTGCAGCGCGTCCTGGGCCTCCTGCTTGCGCCGCTCGAGGTCCTCCTTGAGCCGGTCGCGGGTGCCCGGGTCGTTGAGCGCCGACAGCTCGGCCTTCACCTTCAGCGTCAGATGCTCGGCCGCGGAGTGGATTTCGCTGACGACGTGATCGCGAATCCGGTCGTTCTGGCGCGACAGCACCTGCTCGCTGAGGAACCTCACGATGGCCGGGAAGTTCGACTCCTCGTTGAGTTCCTTGTCGTTGAGCTGGATCGCGTGGGCGCGCAACAGCGCCGACGACGGGATCATCGGCACCGACAGGCCGGCGCGCTGCAAGTGACCGTTGTTGGCCTCCACGATCTGGCGCCAGTGCGGATAGAGGTCGGTCTTGGTGGCGATAATCGCTGCGACAGGGCATATTTCGAATGCCTGGCGCATGAACGTCATCTCGGGTTCGGTGAACTCCTGGCTGGTATCGCTGCACATCAGCACCGCGTCGGCGTCGGGTAGCAGACCCAACGTCGCCGAAAGGTGCGGCTGGCCGTGACCGCCGACACCCGGCGTGTCCACGAACGCCAAGCCGTTCTTGAGCAGCGGGCTGGCCGCGGTGACCTCGACGCGGATCACCTCTCGGCCGCCGGCCTGCGGCGCCCGCCGCAGATCGTTCCTGATGTCGGCCATCGGGATCTCGACGGCTTCCGGTTCCTCGCCCTCGCCCCGCGCGACGATCAGCTTCGCGGTTGCCGTCTCGCCGTAGGTCACCACCGTCGCCAGCACCGTGCTCTCGTCGTCGCCGACCCGCGCGACGGGGACATTCAACAGCGAGTTCAGCAGCTGGCTCTTGCCCTGCTTGAGCTGACCGGCGACCACCACCCGGATCTGCGGGTCGGTGATGCGAACCTTGGCCTTGGCCAGCCGCTCGACCAGATCGCCGCGATCGTTGGCATCGGCGATCTTGCCGGTGTGGTCGATCAGTTCGACGATGACCTTGACCTTGCGGGGATCAGCCGATGGAGCCTTGCGGGGGTCGTTCGGTTGCGTCATGGAGTCCTCGTGTCGGAGACCGGGTGGGCCGGTCAGTCAACGGTAGACGTGCCGACTGGCGGGGATCACGGTTTGATCCCCGCCAGTTGGGCTGTGTGGTCGTGGGTCAGAACAGGCCGGCGTCGACGGTGGTGTCGACATCGACGTCGGTGTTGACCTGACCGGAGTTGTCGACCGAGTTGTCCTGCCCGGAGTTGTCGACGGAGTTGTCCACCGAGTTGTCCTCCACACTCGAGCCTCCGGAGATGCCGCCGGACACCCCGCCGTCGATGTCTCCGACGGTGGTCTGGTTGCCATCGACATTGGTGGT
>NZ_LQIN01000007.1 GCF_001500065.1 Mycobacterium sp. IS-3022 | reverse complement strand
GCTCGAGCGGGAACAGTCGAGCCACCAGCGACTGCGCCCGCAACGGCGCGGCCAGACGCGTGATCAGACCGGTCTGTCCGGGGGCAGGTCGGGCGGCCTGGACGTCGGTATCTTCTCGGTCTTGGCTTCCGCGCCGGGCACCTTGATCCCCTGGGTGTCGAAGAAGCCGTGGTCGGCCTCGTCAAGCCCGGGATCGATCAGCGCCGACTCGGCGCGCAGGCTGAACGACCCGAGCAGCGCGCCGCCGACCAGCAGCACCAGGCCCATCGCGGTGAACGTGATCGGCAGGATGCGGCCCCACAGCGCGACCCGGTCGCGTTCGTCGCTGGCGCTGGCGACCTGGGACTCGACGGTTTCCTGGTTGAACGTGACCTTGTAGTCGACGAACGTCACCTCGGGCTTGAGCGGCTCGCGGGCGTAGTAGTGGTAGCCGTGCTCGTCCTTCTTGACGATGGTGCCGGACACCGGATCGACCCAGAAGGTGCGCTGCGCGGCGTAGTACCGCGACATCGTGATCGGCTCGTCGGGCTCACCGGGCACGCCCCACATCGCCGCGCGCGCGGTGACCTCGCTGTCGGCGTCGTCTTCGTAGAGCGAGGCGTACTTCACGGGCTCGACCAGCTTGCCGTCCGCGTCGTAGCCGACGTTCTGGGTGAACCGGTAGGTGGTCATGCCGTTGACGTCTTCCTCGCCGTCGTAATTGGCGTCGAACGCCTTCTGCGCGATCGGGTCGAACACCGAATAGGTCTTCTTCTCCGTGTCGAACGGGAACCGGTAGGCCAGCCCCTCGTGCGGCAGCGCGATGTTGGTCGGCGGCTTGTCGTCGTCGATGGCGCGCGGCTTCTGCACCGCGCCGCCCGGATTGCTCTCGCTGGACACCGCTTCGGCCGTGCTGCGGTCGACGGTCACGGTGTCGACCATCGCCAGCAGCAGGCCGGTGTCCTGTTGCTTGTCGGTTCGGCGCAGTGAGCTGCCGACCTGGAGGGTCACCACGTCGGCGTTCGACGGGGACTCCACCGAGATCTGCTCCTGCATCGCCATCGGCACGTCGCGGTCTATGACGAACTTGGCCGAGTTGAGCGATGCCGGGTCGAACGCGGTGCCGGTGCCCTCGCTGATCAGGGTGGCATCGAGGTCCAACGGAATCTTGGCGATCTTGCTGTGGGTGTAGGTGGACAGCAACAGCGCGGCGATCAGCAGGGCGGCACCCAGCCCCAAGATCCCGCACGCCGCAATACGCAGCGCCACTGCGCGGTTCAAACCGTGCCTCCCATATCCCGCTCCTCGCGTCCGCGGCTTCATCCCGTGGTACGCCGCAAAAACCCGTTTGACCCTAACAGCACAATTTAAGGTCGTCGTTTAGTCCGAGCGCATCCACCCGCGGCCCCGGACTACCCGTATTCAGCATGTTTTGATCTTCCCGGCACACTGATTGCCGTGGGCAGCATCGGAAACGTGGCGGAAGTCGGCGGCACCCGCGGATTCCTGCCTGCCGTCGAAGGCATGCGGGCCTGCGCGGCGGTCGGGGTCGTCGTCACCCACGTGGCGTTCCAGACCGGCCACACCGGCGGCATCACCGGCCGGCTGTTCGGCCGCTTCGACCTAGCGGTCGCAGTGTTCTTCGCGCTTTCGGGCTTCCTGCTGTGGCGCGGGCATGCGGCGGCCGCGCGGGGGTTGCGGCCGACCCCGTCGACCGGCCACTATCTGCGCTCGCGGATCGTCCGCATCATGCCCGGTTACCTGGTCGCGGTGGTGGTGATCCTGTCGCTGCTGCCCGATGCGAAAGCCGACCTGACCGTATGGCTGGCCAACCTCACCCTGACCCAGATCTACGTGCCGCTCACCTTGACCGCGGGGCTGACGCAGATGTGGAGCCTGTCGGTCGAGGTGGCGTTCTACCTCGCGCTACCGCTGCTCGCGCTGCTGGTGCGACGGGTCCCGGTGTGCGCCCGAATACCCGTCATCGCGGTCGCGGCAGTCGCCAGCCTGGGGTGGGCGGTGCTGCCGATCGCCACCTCCGCCGGCGTCAACCACCTCAACTGGCCGCCCGCCTTCTTCTCCTGGTTCGCCGCGGGCATGCTGCTCGCCGAGTTGACGGTGACACCGGTCGGATGGCCGCACCGGTTGGCCCGGCGGCGCGTACTGATGGCGGTCATCGCGGTGGCCGCGTTCCTGGTCGCGGCGTCCCCGATCGCGGGACCCGAAGGACTCACCCCGGGCACGGTCAGCCAGTTCATCGTCAAGATCGCGATGGGCGCGGTGGTCGCCGCCGCGCTGGTGGCCCCGCTGGTGCTCGACCGCCCCGACACCTCGCACCGACTACTCGGCAACACGACGATGGTGACGTTGGGGCGGTGGTCCTACGGACTGTTCATCTGGCACCTCGCCGCGCTGGCGATGGTGTTCCCGGTGATCGGCGAGTTCGCGTTCAGCGGGCACATGCCGGTGGTGCTGGTGCTGACGGTGGTGTTCGGCTTTGCGATCGCCGCGGTCAGCTACGCGCTGGTGGAGTCGCCGTGCCGGACGGCGTTGCGGCGATGGGAGTTTCGTCACGAACGCCCGATACCGCCGCTGGACTCGGCGGTCAGCGGCGTGCCTGAGCCCGTCGCGAGATGACCTCGTCGCGCACCGCGGAGCGCCGCGCCTTGCCCGCGTCGTCGCGCAACGGCGCGTCGGTGAACTCGACTGTGCGCGGCACCTTGTGGCGCTCGAGGCGCTCCGAGAGGAACGCGATGACGGTCGCCTCGTCGAGATCACCGTCGGCCTGCACGAGCGCATGCGGCACCTGACCGAGATCCGAGTCCGGCACACCGACGACCAGACACGACAGCACACCCGGGTGTTCGGCCAGCGCCGACTCGATCTCCGCGGGGTACACGTTGCGGCCACCGACGGTGAACATGTCGACGCGACGGTCGTTGAGGTACAGGAAGCCGTCCTCGTCGAAATAGCCCAGATCGCCCAGCGAGTCCCAGCCGTCGCGGGACTTCGCGGACGCGCCGACGTAGCGGTAGGTCGGCGCGCTACCCGGCGGCGGGCGCATGTAGATCTCGCCTGCGACCCCCGGCGGGCACTCGTTGCCGTCGTCGTCGAGCACCTTCATCTCCCCCGCGACAACGACGCCGACGGAACCCGGGTGCGTCAGCCACTGGTCCCCGGAGATGAACGTCAACGCCTGTAACTCGGTGCCGCCGTACAGTTCCCACACTGTGTCCGGACCCAGGATGTCGATCCACGCCTGCTTGACGGCCGGCGGGCAGACCGCGGCCACATGCCAGAACCGCCGGATCGAGGACAGATCGTAGGCGCCGGGGTTGGCCCGGTAGACCGGCAGCAACCGCTGCATGATCGTCGGAACCGTCGTCAGGAATGTCACCCGATGCTCGGTCACCAGACGCAGGAACTCGTGCGGTTCGAACCGCGGCATCAGCACCAGATGATGGCCCTGCACCAGGCCGATCGCGAACGTGGTGAACCCGGTGTTGTGGCTCAGCGGCACCGACAGCAGGTTGACGTCGCGCTCCTGTGCGCCGAGCGGGTACCCGGCGGCCGGCGGAAACCGGCCGTCGCCACCGGATTCGATCAGCTTCGGCTTGCCGGTGCTGCCGCCGGAGGCCATCACCTTGAACACTGGTGACACCGCCTCGGGCAGCGGTGCATCCGACAGCCCCGGCTCAGGCATGTAACCGGTTGGCACGCTTGGCGTTCGGCCGGTCGGGTCGTCGCGGCCCACCAGCAGTGCTCGCGGTTTGAGCTCGAGCAACCCGGCGAGCTCGGCGTCGGGCAGCCGCGGTGAGAGAGGTTGCGGAACGGCACCGAGCTTCCACGTCGCGAGCACCGCCTGCACGAACTCGATCGAGTTCGCCAACACCACCGTTACGTAATCACCTTGTCGCACACCGAGTTCGGCGTAGGCGCGGGCCAGCCTGTTGGTCGACTCGTCGAGCTCACCGCGCGTGATCGTGACACCCTCGCACGTCGCCGCCGGTGCGTCGGGGGCAGCCGTCGCCAGCCGTGACACCTGGGTCCCGATCGGCGGGATCGGTCCGCTCATCTCAGTAGCCGCCCCGTGTCTCGAAGATCCGCCGTGGGTTGTCGACGAGCATCGTGGTCAGCTGCTCGTCGGTGACACCACGATCCTTGAGCGCGGGGATGACGTCGTTGTGGATGTGCAGATAGTGCCAGTTCGGCATGGTCGCCGGCACAAGCGCTTCCGGTAACCAGTCGATGAAACACGATGCGTCGTGGGACAACACCATCTTGTCGGCGTGACCGCGCTCGCACATCCTCGCGACGGTGTCGACCCGGTCTTCGAAGCCGAGGAACACATCCACGCCGAACCGGTCCATGCCGATGTAGGAACCGTTGGCGATGAGCTCTTCGAGATAGCCGAGATCGGTGGTGTCACCCGAGTGCCCGATCACCACCCGCGAGAGGTCGACGCCCTCCTCGGTGAAGACGCGCTGCTGATCCAGGCCCCGCTTCGTCGCGGCGTGGGTGTGCGTCGAGATCGGTACGCCGGTCTCGCGGTGGGCCTGCGCGACCGCCCGCAGCACCCGCTCGACACCCGGAGTCACACCCGGTTCGTCGGTAGCGCACTTGAGGATCGCCGCCTTGATGCCAGTGTCGGCGATACCGGTGGTGATGTCGCGGACGAACATGTCCACCATCGGTTCGCCGAGCGGGGTGTCCGGGCCGCTGAAGTGGAAGAACATCGGCACGTCGTTGTAGGTGTACACGCCGGTCGCCACGATGATGTTGATGTCGGTCTGCGCGGCGATGCGTTCGATGCGCGGGATGTAGCGGCCCATTCCGATCACCGTGAGGTCGACGATGCTGTCGACGCCGCGCGACTTCAGCTCG
The DNA here is from genome assembly GCF_001500065.1 of Mycobacterium sp. IS-3022. Lineage (GTDB taxonomy): Bacteria > Actinomycetota > Actinomycetes > Mycobacteriales > Mycobacteriaceae > Mycobacterium. The sequence goes on along the minus strand of NZ_LQIN01000007.1, from coordinate 119,070 downwards.
TTGAGGCGGACGACGGCGTCGGCCTCGCGTTTGCCCTCGTCGCCCCAGACTTCGGGATAGTTGGCCGAGATGTCGGGGGACTGGATGAAGACGTGTTCGTGCATGAGCGTGACGCCCAGGTCCCCGGTGTCGATCGCCCCGCCGGCGGTGTTCAGTTGCGGCACGCGGCCGATGCTACGAGATAGCGATCGGTCAATCGGGTACTTGAGAACTGTTCATACAGAAAGGCCACAACCGCATGGCGGCATCGTCCCCTGTCCGCGCCGCGCCGTCGGCGTGGGCGCCGCTGTCCTCGCCGATCTACCGTGCGCTGTGGATCGCGCAGTTCGTCTCGAACCTCGGCACCTGGATGCAGACGGTCGGCGCGCAGTGGATGCTGGTCGCCGATCCCGGCGCGGCGGTGCTGGTGCCGCTAGTGCAGACGGCGACGGCGTTGCCGGTGATGCTGCTGGCCCTGCCCTCCGGTGTGCTGGCCGACCTCGTCGACCGGCGGCGGCTGCTGATCGCCACCCAGGCGGCGATGGCGGCCGGCGTCTCGCTGCTGGCGGCGTTGACCGGCGTCGGTCTGGCCACCCCGGCGGTGCTGCTGATCCTGCTGTTCCTGATCGGCTGTGGCCAGGCGCTGACCGCGCCGGCGTGGCAGGCGATCCAGCCCGAACTCGTTCCCCGCGAACAGATCCCGGCTGCTGCGGCGTTGACCAGCTTGGCCATGAACGGCGCCCGGGCGATCGGGCCTGCGATCGCGGGCGCGCTGGTGTCGCTGTCGGGACCCACGCTGGTTTTCGCGTTGAACGCGGTCTCGTTCGTCGGCATCGTCGCGGCGCTGGTGGTTTGGCGTCGTCCGGCCGCGCAACGGTTGCTGCCGACCGAGAGGCCGTTGTCGGCGCTGAGCGCGGGTGGGCGCTTCATCCGGAGTTCACCGGTGGTGCGGCGCATTCTGTTGCGCGCGCTGTTGTTCATCGCGCCGGCCAGCGCACTGTGGGGATTGCTCGCCGTCATCGCCAGTCGGCAACTGAACCTCTCGTCGGCGGGATACGGCGTGCTGTTGGGTGCGCTGGGGGTCGGAGCGGTGTGCGGCGCGACGCTGTTGTCGCGGCTGCAGACGGCGTTCGGGCGCAATGCCCTTCTCACCGGCGGCGCCGTCGGTTTCGCGATCGCCACTGTGGTGTTGGCCCTGGTTCCGGTGTTGGCGGTGGTGGTCGTCGCGATGCTGCTCGGCGGGCTGTGCTGGCTGCTCACCTTGTCGACGCTGAATGCGTCGATGCAGCTGAGCCTTCCGGCCTGGGTACGGGCGCGCGGGCTGTCGGTCTACCAGTTGGTGTTCATGGGCGGGCAGGCGATCGGCTCGCTGATGTGGGGCCTGGTGGCCGGCGCCACCAGCAGCGTGACGGCGCTTCTGATCAGCGCGGGGCTGCTGGCCGCCTGCGCGGTGTCGCTGCTGTGGTGGCCGCTGCACCGGGGCACCGGCAATCTGGACGTGGAACCGTCAGCGCACTGGCCGGAGCCGGCGCTGGTGTTCGAACCCGCGCCGCCAGACGGACCGGTAGTGGTGCTGAAGACCTATCGCGTCGCGGCGGAGGACGAGGCGGCGTTCGTCGCGGCGATGGCCAGGGTGAAGCGCTCGCGGCAGCGCACCGGTGCCGTGCAGTGGCGGCTGTTCCGCAGCGGTGAGTCGCCCAACACGTTCGTCGAGGCGTTCGTCGTGCGGTCGTGGGACGAGCATCTGCACCAGCACATGACCCGTCAGACCCGGCAGGACCTGCTCATCGAGCAGGCGGTCGACAAGTTCGTCATCGGCCAGCCCACGCTCGAGCATCTGATCGCCGTCAACTGACCCGCCTGCGTGTGCTCACGGTCGAGGCGGCGACGGCGGCGACCGACACCAACGCCAGCAGCTGCACGCCCCACGAATGGCCGACGTAGCCGTCGACCGATCGCCACGGGTTCTGGCTCAGCACCGCGCCGGCCAGAATCAGTCCACCGGCCGATAGGCCGACAGTAGTTGCCTCGCAGAGCTTTTCGCGGTCGCGAAGGAGGCGGCGAACGCCCAGCGCGACGCCGACCACCACGACACCGGCCAGCCCGGAGATCGCTGCGCCGACAGCGAGCGTGGCGGCAGCCACCGCGATCGCGTGCGGCCGCCACACCGGCACGGGGTCAAGGGGCGGTTGGCGTCTGCGCGCCGGAAGGAACGCCAGCAGGGCGAGTACCGGCAGCAGCGCCAAGCCGCCGATCAGGCCGACGCGGTAGGGCCCGTTGGACGGGAAGGACAGCGTGACCGGACCCGACGTTCCCGGCGGCAGCACCCAACCCTGCTGCCAGCCGTTCACCGTGATCGGCGCCAATGCCGTCCCGTCGCTGTCGTGTGCCACCCACCCGGGGTTGATGCTTTCGGGCACGACGAGCACCCGCGACGCCGGAGACGCCGCGACGCTCACCTCGCGGCGGTCTGCGCCCCATGCGCCGGTCTGCGCGGGTGTGGTTGGCGCCGGGCGTATTTCGCGGGCCAGGGGTCCGGACAACTGCGCGCCGTCGACTATGAACGCGGTACCTGGGCTGACCACCAGCTCCTGCTGCCCCGCCGGCAGCAGGATCGGTTCGCTCCGGCACGGTTGCGCGGCGACGGGCGCACCGTCGAGCAGGCTGCCGACGGTCGTGGTGAGCGAGGTCTGAATGAACTGGCCGGCGATCCCGATGACCGGTCCACGTCCGCAAGGCAATTCGATCGTGCGGTCCCGGTTGCGCGCCGCGTCGGCGGCTGCGATGGGTGCACCCTGGGTGTCCAGCGCCGTCACCTCGGCCAGCCCCGGCGGCTTGAGTTGGTCGAAGCCGAGCGCCGTGCGGTCGATGACGTCGTCCCATTCGAGGATGGACACCGTGACGGTGTCGGTGACCCGCGGCTTGAGCTTCAGGGTCTGCGCACCCGCGTCTCCGGCCACGCGGCGGATCTGCGGACCGTCACCGAGATCGACGGCCAGCAGAGTTGGGTGTGCCGGCAACTCAACCGAACTCGGCGTCACCCGCAGCCCGGCGACCTCGCTACGCCGCGGCAGCTTGAGCGTCAACGTCGGTGGCGTCTGGTGCTGCACGACGCGTTGTGGCGCGGTCCACGCGGTGCCGGGATCGCCGTCGGCCGCGGCGTAGGCCGAGCCCAGGATGTCGATCGGATCGGCGTCGCCCAGCGCGCGGGCGGCGCCCGGCGCGGCGACCAGGTCCGCCAGCTTGGGCCCCTGGCGGGCCCGCACCCACACCGTCGGGGTCACCGCGATCGGTGTCGGCACGGTCAGCGTCCGGCTGAGGTTCACCGGCTCCTCGGGGGACAGCGCCATCGCGGCGGCGCACCTGGTACCCGTGGGGCTATGCGCGCAGCCCGATCGGCCGAGCAACTCCGAACCCAGATCCCACTGCGCCACAGTCGAACCCGGTGGCGGCCCCGGAACCGCGACGGTGTGGCGCAGGCTGACGGGATGGGCGAAGCCGTTCGCGTCGTACTGGGTGACGGCGATGTCGGTGAGGCCGAATTGCACACCTGGCGATCCGTCGTCGGTGGCGACCGCGGTGATCCGCACCCACGGTGACTCCCCGTAAGGCAGCGCCGTGGTCAACGGTTTACCGGACTCGTCGAAACGCAGGGTGCTGGTGCCGTTGACGGTCGAGATCTCGATGCGGCGGATCTGCGCGCCGACCGCGGTGGCGCTGGGCGTGACGGTGATCGTCGCGTTGGTCACCGGGTGGTCGAGGTCGACCTGCAGCCACTGTCCGATCGCCGACTGCAGCGCGTTGGACACCCAACTCGTCGACGGGTCGGCGTCGATCGCCGCGGCCGGGCCCGCGGCGGGCGTGACGTTGGGCAGCGCGGTCGAATCGGACGCCGAACTCGACACCGAGACCCGGCCGCCGTTCCACTGCCCGTAGACGAGATCGGTGCCGGGGGAGGGATAGTCGATGACCCGGTTGTGGGTATGCCGGGCATCGTCGGGGGTGCGGATCGCCGAGGAGTGGTGGTCGACGCGGCCGTAGTCGGTCTCGCGTGCGACCGGAGTGTCGGTGACGGTGACGAGCGGGGCGGGCAGGTCCGCGCGTTCGGCGTCGGCCGTCAACAGCATGGGGCCCAGCGGCGGCTGACCGAGGAGTCGTCGGCGCTCGTCGAGTCGGAGCAGAGCTTCGGGCGCACCGTCGACGCGCGCCATGCTCTCGGTGTCGACAAGGTAAGGCGTCACCGGCGTTTCGGCATGAACCCGGTAGATCTCGACGGCGGGGTAACGGGGGCGCAGTCCACTGTCGGTGACGAATCCGGCCAGGGTGCCGCCCCCCACCGGATCGCCGAACTCGGCGACCTTCTCCAGGCCGGGCGAGCCGTCGACGGCCCGGTGCACCAGCAGCGGCCGCGCCGACCGCGAGGCCTCCGGATCGAGATCGTTGCGCACGACGACATACGAAATACCTTGGCGGGCAAGGGTATCAGCGAGCCCAGCGGACGGCCGTCCCGCCGCGAACAGGCGCTGCACGGAGTCCAGCGCGCGGATGGTCTGCGGCGGGGTCAGCGGGATGGAGTCGCGCACGCCCCACGGACTGTCGCCGAGCACCTGCAGCGGTTCGTCGTGGCTGTTGCCCCAAACCTGGGTGGCGAACGGCGCGCCTGGCGCAACGAGGACGCGGCCCTCGGTGTTGTGTTCGTCGAGCCAGTCGGCGGTGTCATGCCAGTACTGCGGGATGGCGTCGAAAGCGCCTGGCGGAGTAAGGCGTCCGGTCCACGCGAGCGAGGTTCCGGCGGCCAGCGCGACCAGCACCACGATCCCGACGGCGACCCGCCTGTCGCGTTCGGGGTGAGCCAGCACGCTCGTCCACTCAGAGCGCGGCGCGCTGCCCGGCAGCGGGATCCGGCCGAGCAGGTGCGCCAATCCGAGGGCCAGCGGCAGGCGCAGCAGCGGTTCGAGCTTGTGCAGATTGCGCAGCGGTGTTCCCGACGCGTCGAGGAACGCCTGAACCTCGAGCGCCACCGGCGATCCCAGTCCACCCGAGTAGCCGAGCGCCAGCAGCGTGACACCGGTCAGCAGGATGGTGATCAGCCGACCGCGGGCCGGCATCGTGCGCATGGCGAGTCCGGCCAGGCCGGCGGCGGCGACCAGGGTGGTGGCGAGCACGGCGACCGAACCGGTCACCAGCGACGCGCCGGCGGTCGCGTTCGGTGCGACGAACGGCGTCCAGGCGTCGGTGCCGCGCAGCATCTCCGTCAGCGACATCCAGCGCGTGGTGACGCCGGAGGATTCGATGAAGTCGAGGAACGGCGGACTGATCCGGCCCAGCAGTACCAGCGCGGTCACCCACCAGAGCACCGCCAGCGCGATACCCGCCGCCCACCAGGCGGTGAATCGCCACCACAGTCTGGTGGGGCGGTGACATGCCAACCAGATGGCCGCGCACAAGCAGCCGGTAAGGGTGGCCACCGCGTTGACCGCGCCCATCAAGGCGATCGCCACCGCCGACCTCGCGGCCAGCACCCGGATCCTTGCATCGCCCTGCAGGGCGAGGATCATCGGCAGCAGCACCCACGGCGCGAGCATCATCGGGAGCGTCTCCGAGGAGATCGCGCCGAGCGTGGTCAGCACCCGCGGTGACAGCGCATAGGCGACCGCAGCGATCGCCCGTGACGTCGGACTGCCGATGTTCAACGCTTCGGCCACCCGCAGTACGCCCCAGAACCCGACGACCAGCAGCAGCGCCCACCACAGCCGCTGGGTCACCCATCCGGGCAGCCCGGCGACGTCACCGATCAGAAAGAACGCGCCATGCGGGAACAGATAGCCGTACGCCTGGTTCTGGGCCTGCCCGAACGGCAGTTCGCTGTTCCAGAGGTTGAACGCGCGCGTGAGAAACCGTAGGGGATTCGCGGTCAGGTCGAGCTTGGTGTCGGGCGAAATCTGGCCGGGTGACTGGGCGAACGTCAGGACCAACGCCGCGGCAGCGGCCACCCACAGCCAGCGCCGCGAGAGCGGGACGGTCTCAGCGGCGGAGGGCAGGAGCGACGCGACCCGGGATTTAGCTTCGGTCGCCGTACTCGACCCTGTTGAGCACCGAGGACGCCGGATCGCCCGCTTGCAGAGGAGGCCTGTTGTCCTGCTGCACCATCAGCGTCACGCCGAATACGGCTGCCGCGCCCAGCAGCACGCCGACCACGATGCTGGCGGCGGCGGGCACGAGGAACCGATCCATGGGGGCAAAAGTAGCACGCGGCCGATGTCCGCAGATGAACGTGCGTTCCGGCGGTCGAGCCACCCGGCTCGCCGACCAGGAGATAGAACTGAGCGTCCAGTGCCGTTAGTGTCGAGGCCCATGGCCTTGACATCGAGGAAGACATCGAGGACCAGGACGCTCTGCGCACTGGTGGCACTGACCGGGCTCGTGCTGGCCTGTTCGCCGACCGAGCAACCCGAAGCCCCGTCCGCCGTCTCCGAGGCTCCGCTGACGAAGGCGGCCACCGCCGTGCCGAACGCTCCGGCGCCGGACGCGCCGGCGGCACCGGCGTGCGGAGCCGGCGAGCAGCTGCTCTCGGCCATGTCGACGCGCGACAAGCTCGCGCAACTGCTGATGGTCGGGGTCACCGGCGCGGCGGACGCCCGCGCGGTCGTCGACACCCATCATGTGGGCGGCATCATGATCGGCAGCTGGACGGACCTGTCGATGCTGTCCGACGGATCGTTGGCCGACATCGCGACTGCGGCGAACCCGCTGCCGCTGGCGGTCAGCGTCGACGAGGAGGGCGGCCGGGTGTCGCGGCTGGCCCCGCTGATCGGTGCTCAGCCCTCCCCGCGGGTGCTGGCGCAGACCAACACCCCCGAGCAGGTGTACGACATTGCGTTGCGGCGCGGCCAGCAGATGCGCGGGATGGGCATCACCATCGACTTCGCCCCGGTCGTCGACGTCACCGACGCGGCCAATGTCGACGGTGTCATCGGAGACCGGTCCTTTGGTTCGGACCCGACCGTCGTCACCGACTTCGCCGGCGCCTACGCTCGCGGGCTGCGCGACGCGGGGGTCCTCCCGGTGCTCAAGCACTTCCCGGGCCACGGCTCCGGGTCGGGCGACTCGCACACCGGTAGCGTCTCCACGCCGGATCTCGCCGAACTGCAGACGACCGACCTGGTGCCGTATCGGACGCTGACCACGCAGGCCCCCGTCGGCGTGATGGTCGGCCACATGCAGGTGCCCGGTCTGACCGGAAGCGATCCGGCGAGCCTGAGCCCGGCCGCGTATGCGCTGCTGCGGTCCGGCAATTACGGCGGCCCGCCGTTCAACGGTCCGGTGTTCACCGACGACCTGTCGTCCATGCAGGCCATCTCCGACCGGTTCGGGGTGGCCGAGGCCGCCCTGCGCGCCCTGCAGGCCGGCGCCGACAACGCGTTGTGGGTGACGACCGGTGAGGTGCCCGCAGTGCTCGACCGGCTCGAGAAGGCGGTGGCGGCCGGTGAGCTGTCGATGTCCAGCGTCGACGCGTCGGTGCTGCGGCTGGCGGCGATGAAGGGGCCCAACCCGCGCTGTTGACACCTGGCGTCCACCGATTGCTTACCCTTGTGTGATGGCCGGAGGGACCAAGCGGTTGCCGCGCGCCGTGCGCGAGCAGCAGATGCTTGACGCCGCGGTGCAGATCTTCTCGGTCAACGGCTATCACGAGACGTCCATGGACGCGATCGCCGCCGAAGCGCAGATCTCCAAGCCGATGCTGTATCTGTACTACGGCTCCAAGGAGGAGTTGTTCGCGGCGTGCCTGGATCGTGAGCTGGCCCGGTTCGTCGACGACGTGCGCAGCCGGATCGACTTCAAGCAGAGCCCGAAAGACCTTCTGCGCACCGCGGTTCTGGCGTTCCTGAACTACATCGACGCCAACCGGGCCTCGTGGATGGTGCTCTACAGTCAGGCCACCAGCTCTCAGGCGTTCGCCCACACCGTGCGTGAGGGCCGCGAACGCATCATCGATCTGGTGAGCAGGCTGCTGCGGTCGGGTACCCGAAACCCCGAGCCGGACACGGATTTCGACATGATGGCCGTCGCGCTGGTCGGAGCGGGCGAGGCGGTGGCCAGCCGGGTCAGTACCGGCGACGCCGGTGTCGACGAGGCCGCCGAACTGATGATCAACCTGTTCTGGCGGGGCCTGAAGGGGACGCCGGCCGACCACGCCGTGGCCGACCACCCCGTCGAGACTGCGGGGCGATCGCCGAACTAGCCCGAATCGCGGTTAGTGGTCTCGACGGTCCACCCCGGTGGCGCGTGGTAGGTCCAACCTTCCTGCCAGTCGAACGGCGCGTCGACCGATTCGGCGAGACGTCGTCCTTTCAGAAGGTAGTCAAGTGCCCACTTATTGGCCGAGTGAGCGATGACCAGCACGGTCCGATCGTCGTATTGTGCGGCCAAACTCCTTATGAATGAGCGCATCTGGTCGACGACCTGTTGATAGCTCTGCCCGCCCGGATAGGGCTCGGTGATGTGCTGACGGCGGATGGTGGTGAGCCGTGCAACTGGCATGCCATTGAGCATCCCGTAGTTGCATTCGCGTAGCCGGGAATCGGTGCGGATGGGCACATGTCTGCCGGCGAAGGCAATCTCGGCAGTCTCTACGGCGCGGGCAAGATCGGAGACGAAGACAGCGGCGAGTTGGCGGTCGCGATGGCGCCGGCCAAGCTCACGCGCAAGCTCGCGGCCTAGGGGCGACAGCTCGCCGGGCAGCCATCCAGTGGCAATGCCCGCTTCGTTGTCCACAGTCAAGGAATGCGTTTCGAAGATCAGCTCGATGGCCATGCCCCGTCTCCTGCAGGCGTTCGCGAAGGGCGGCTTCGAGACTGCGGCGAGATCGCCGAACCAGGCCTGATCGCGATCTGTGCGCAGTCTCGAACCAGCTATCGCTAGAGCGACCGCACCGTGCCGAACAGGTGCGGCTCGCGCTTCTTCATGTCGCGCAACGTCAGATCCCAGCCGTCGGAGACGCGGTCGACGTACAATCCGGCGCTGGCAGGCAGCACCACCGGCTTGGCGAACTTCACCGAGTACTTCACCGCGACCGGCAGCTGGCCCTCGATGTTCGCGAGAACCGCTGCGGCGCTGAACATCCCGTGTGCGATCACCGTCGGAAAGCCGAACAGCTTGGCCGCGACGGGATTGGTGTGGATCGGGTTGTGGTCGCCGCCCACCGAGGCGTAGTGCCGGATCTGGCCGGGCGTGATGCGCAGCACCGCGTTCGGGGGGCCCAGCTTCGGTGGCTTCTGCGGTGGCGGCTTGGGTTCGTCGGACAAGCTCGTGCGCTGTTGATGCAGGAACGTCGTCACCTGGTGCCACGCCTGCTCGTTGCCGACGTTGACGTCGGTCACGAGGTCGACCAGCAGGCCGCGCCGGTGCTCACGCAGGTTCTCCGCGTGCACCTTCACCGACACGGTGTCGGTGACTGCGATCGGCCGATACTGCGTGATGTGGTTTTCGATGTGCACCGAACCCATTGCCGCGAACGGAAAGTCGAAGCCGGTGACCAACGACATCAGCGTCGGGAAGGTCAGCGCGAAGGGATAGGTTAGCGGCACGGTGTCGCCGAACTGCAGACCCGTCACGTCGGCGTACGCCGCCACGTTGTCGGGGTCGATGCTCAGGTCGTCGACGGTCAGCGTGCGGTCGGGTAGCGTCTCCCCGCGCGGCACGAAGGGCAGCGCGCCCGCCGCGGCGCGCACCAGGTTCATCAGCCCGGACGGTTGGGTCACGTCACGCCCCCAGCCACGCCTGGCCGCACACGCGCACCGTGTTGCCGGACACGGCGTTGGACGCGGGACTCGCGAAGTAGGCGATGGTCTCGGCGACGTCGACCGGTTGGCCGCCCTGATACAACGAGTTCAGCCGTCGCCCGACTTCGCGGGTGGCCAGCGGGATGGCCTCGGTCATCTTGGTCTCGATGAACCCGGGCGCCACCGCGTTGACCGTGACGCCCTTGTCGGCGTAGGCCTGCGCCAGGCTGTCGGTCAACCCGATCATGCCCGCCTTGGTGGTCGCGTAGTTGGTCTGCCCGCGGTTACCCGCGATTCCCGCCATCGACGACAGCCCGACGATCCGGCCGCCCTCACCGATCGAGCCGTTGCCGACCAGCCCTTCGGCTAGGGCAAGCGGCGCAAGAAGATTCACCGCGACGACGGAGTCCCAACGCGCCTCGTCCATGTTCGCGAGCAGCTTGTCGCGGGTGATGCCGGCGTTGTTGACCAGGATGTCGGCGCGTCCGCCGTGGTTCTCCTTCAGGTGTTCGGTGATGCGCTCGACCGCATCGGGCGCCGTCACATCCAGCGCGATCGAAGTGCCGCCGACCTTGGTGGCCGTCACGCCGAGCGCGTCCTTGGCCCCCTCGACATCGATGCACACCACCTTCGCTCCGTCGCGCGAGAACACCTCGGCGATCGTCGCGCCGATCCCGCGGGCCGCGCCGGTGACGATCGCGACCTTGCCGTCCAGTGGCCGGTCCCAGTCCGCCGGCGGCGCCGAGTCCTCCGCACCGATCCGGAACACCTGCCCGTCCACGTAGGCGGACTTGCCCGAGAGCAGGAACCGCATCGTCGACTCCAGCCCCGTCGCCGCGGGCTTGGCATCGGAGGACAGGTACACCAGGTTCACCGTCGCGCCGCGGCGCAACTCCTTGCCCAGCGACCGGGTGAAGCCCTCGAGCGCGCGCTGCGCGATGCGCTCGTGTTCACTGCCCGCCTGCTCCGGGGTGGTGCCGACGACGACGACGCGGCCGGACGGCCCGAGATTGCGCAGCAGCGGGGTGAAGAACTTGTACAAGCCCTTGAGCCCGGCCGGTTCGGTGATGCCGGTCGCGTCGTACACCAGCCCGCCGAACGAGTCCGCCCAGCGACCGCCGAGGTTGTTCGAGACGACGTCGTAATCCTCGGCCAGCGCGGTGCGCAGCGGCTCCACGACACGGCCCTCACCGCCGATCAGCAACGTGCCCGCCAGCGGCGGATCGCCTTGCTTGTAGCGGCGCAGCGTCTCGGGCTGCGGAATGCCGAGCTGCTTGGCGACGAACGATCCCGGCGTCGAATGGACGATTTGTGAGTACAGATCGGAAGCCATGGGGACGAACTTACTCCTGAGTAAGAAGGGTGGGTACTATGGGGTTCATGGCTAGTGATACCCGCCGACGCGTCGCCATCCTCGGCGGCAACCGAATTCCGTTCGCCCGCTCCGACGGCGCCTACGCCAGCGCGTCGAACCAGGACATGTTCACCGCCGCCCTGGGCGGCCTCATCGACCGCTTCAACCTGTCCGGCGAGACTCTCGGCGCCGTGATCGGCGGCGCGGTGCTCAAGCACAGCCGCGACTTCAACCTGATCCGCGAGTGCGTGCTCGGCAGCGCGCTGTCGTCGTACACGCCGGCCTTCGACATCCAGCAGGCCTGCGGAACCGGGCTGCAGGCCACCATCTCCGCGGCCGACGGGATAGCCGCCGGCCGCTATGAGGTGGCCGCGGCGGGCGGCGTCGACACCGCCTCCGATGCGCCGATCGCACTCGGCGACGACCTTCGTCGCACGCTGCTGGGGCTGCGCCGGTCGAAGTCGAACCTCGACCGGCTGAAGCTGGTCGGCAAACTGCCGGCCTCGTTGGGCATCCAGATCCCCGTCAACAGCGAGCCGCGCACCGGGATGTCGATGGGCGAACACGCTGCCGTCACCGCCAAGGAGATGGGGATCAAGCGCACCGACCAGGACGAATTGGCGGCCGCCAGCCATCGCAACATGTCCGCCGCCTACGACCGCGGGTTCTTCGACGACCTGGTCACGCCGTTCCTCGGCGTGTACCGCGACAACAACCTGCGGGCGGACTCGTCGGCCGAGAAGCTCGCCAAGCTCAAGCCTGTGTTCGGGGTCCGCAACGGCGACGCGACGATGACCGCCGGCAACTCCACTCCGCTGACCGACGGCGCCTCGGTGTCGCTGCTGGCCTCCGAGGAGTGGGCGTCGGCCCATGGCGTCGAACCGCTCGCATACTTCGTCGACGCGGAGACCGCCGCGGTGGACTACGTCAACGGCAAGGACGGACTGCTGATGGCGCCGACGTATGCGGTGCCGCGCCTACTCGCTCGCAACGGGCTGAGCCTGCAGGATTTCGACTTCTATGAGGTCCACGAGGCGTTCGCGTCGGTGGTGCTCGCACACCTGCAGGCGTGGGAGTCCGAGGAGTACTGCAAGGAGCGGCTCGGCCTCGACGCCGCGCTCGGCTCGATCGACCGGTCGAAGCTCAATGTCAATGGGTCGTCCCTGGCCGCGGGCCATCCGTTCGCCGCGACCGGCGGGCGCATCGTCGCGCAGTTGGCCAAGCAGCTGGCCGAGAAGAAGAAGCAGACCGGTCAACCGGTCCGCGGGCTGATCTCGATCTGCGCGGCCGGCGGGCAGGGCGTCGCGGCGATCCTCGAGGCGTAGAAAGCCGCGAAAAAAGTTGTGCCGACGGTTGTAACGCCGGTTTGGGCCATGTCGATAGACAGATAGCTCCGTACTGCCGTCTGACCCCCCGACCCGACGGCAGTACGGGGCTCTTAACTTTTGGCGGCGGATGCTTCGATGGTGGGCATGCAGATCAGCATGTCCCTCGTGGGACTCCTCACCGACGCCGAAGGGCGGTCGCCGCTCGACGCCACCCTCGGCAAGCTCGCCGCGCTGCGTGACGAAGGGTTCCGCCGGGTCTGGATGGCCCAGCTGCCCTACGATCCCGACCTGTTGACCATCCTGGCCGTCGCCTTCCGCGAGATCGACACCATAGAGGTGGCCTCGGGCGTGGTGCCGATTCAGGTCCAACATCCGACCCAGCTCGCCCAGCGCGCGCTGACCCTCAACACGATTGCCGGCGGACGGTTCAGCCTGGGTATCGGCCTGAGCCACCGCATGGTGACCGAAGGCGTGTGGGGCATCTCGTACGACAAGCCCGTGCGCCAGATGCGCGAATATCTCGACGCGCTGCTGCCGCTGCTGGCCGGTGAGCCCGCCGACACCGCGGGTGAATTCTGGACCACCCACGGTTCGCTCAAGGTGCCGGGTGCCCCGGCTCCGGACGTGTACCTCGCTGCCCTGGGACCGCAGATGCTGCGTCTCGCGGGCCGCCGCAGCGCCGGCACCATGACGTGGATGACCGGACCCAGGACGCTGGCCGATCACGTCATCCCGACGCTGCGCACCGCGGCCGCCGAAGCCGGCCGGTCGGAGACGTCGGTGCGGGTGGTGGCGTCGCTGCCGGTGAGCGTCACCGACGACGTTGCGGGCGCCCGGGCACGAGCCGCCGAGGAGTTCGCGGTTTACGGGCAGTTGCCGTCGTACCGCGCGATGCTGGACCGCGAAGGCTACGCCGGGCCGGAGGACGCCGCGATCATCGGCGACGAGGAAACCGTGGCGCAGCGGCTCGACGAACTGGCCGATTCCGGTGTCGGCGAGTTCGTCGCGAGCATGTTCGACACCGATGCCGAGACGCGTGCCCGCACCCGCGCACTGCTGCGATCGAAGGACGATTGATCGCCCGTAATTACCTCTGGTGTGATCTAGATCCCGGGCGTACGATCGATCGCACGACGGGTTCGGGAGTGGCGATTCCGAAGAGTCGGCAAGGGTTGAAAGCCGACCGCGCGAGACTGACGTGACGCACCTATTTGCCCTCCCGAACCCGCCTTTTTTGCGGTTTGGTGACTGCTACGCCTCGCGAGGGAAAGCCGGCAACGCAAGAACGCCCCCGGGAAGAGTCCGGGGGCGTTCTCGTGAAGCGGTCGGAAGGGTTTAGAAAGCCGCCTCGTCGAGCTCCATCACCTCGTTGTCGAGGTTCTCGATGATCTGGCGCGTGCTGGTGAGCAGCGGCAGGAAGTTCTTCGCGAAGAACGACGCCACCGCAACCTTGCCCTCGTAGAAGGCACGCTCGTCACCGCTGGCTCCCGCGTCGAGCTTGTCGATCGCCACCGCGGCGTGCTGCTGCAGCAACCAACCGATGACGAGGTCGCCGACGCTCATCAGGAAGCGCACCGAGCCCAGGCCGACCTTGTACAGCTCGGCCGGATTCTCCTGCGCGGCCATCAGGTCTCCGGTGAGCGTGGCAGCCATGCCCTGGACGTCCTCCAGCGCGGTGGCCAGCAGCGCACGCTCGGCCTTCAGCCGGCCGTTGCCCGACTCGTTCTTGACGAACTGCTCGATCTGGCCGGCCACGTACGCCAGCGCCTGGCCCTTGTCGCGGACGATCTTGCGGAAGAAGAAGTCCTGCGCCTGGATGGCGGTGGTGCCCTCGTAGAGCGAGTCGATCTTGGCGTCGCGGATGTACTGCTCGATCGGATAGTCCTGCAGGAAGCCCGAACCACCGAAGGTCTGCAGGCTCTCGGTCAGCTTGGCGTACGCCTGCTCGGAGCCGACGCCCTTGACGACCGGCAGCATCAGGTCGTTGACCTTGACCGCCAGCTCGGCGTCGACGTCGTGCAGCGCCTTGGCGACCGCGGAATCCTGGAACGTCGCGGTGAACAGGTACAGCGCGCGCAGACCCTCGGCGTAGGCCTTCTGGGTCATCAGCGACCGGCGGACGTCCGGGTGGTGCGTGATGGTCACCCGCGGCGCGGTCTTGTCGGTCATCTGCGTCATGTCCGCGCCCTGCACACGCTCCTTGGCGTACTCGAGCGCGTTGAGGTAACCGGTGGACAGCGTGGCAATCGCCTTGGTGCCCACCATCATCCGGGCCTGCTCGATGACCTCGAACATCTGCGCGATGCCCTCGTGCACCTCGCCGACGAGCCAGCCCTTGGCGGGCACGCCGTGCTGGCCGAACGTCAGCTCACAGGTGGCGGAGACCTTGAGGCCCATCTTGTGCTCGACGTTGGTGACGAACACGCCGTTGCGCTCACCGGGCTCGCCGGTCTCCGGATCGAACAGGAACTTCGGTACGAAGAACAGCGACAGACCCTTGGTGCCCGGTCCTGCGCCCTCGGGGCGAGCCAACACCAAATGGAAGATGTTCTCGAACAGATCATCGGAGTCGGCCGAGGTGATGAAGCGCTTCACGCCATCGATGTGCCAGGAGCCGTCGTCCTGCTGGACCGCCTTGGTGCGGCCCGCGCCGACGTCGGAGCCGGCGTCCGGTTCGGTGAGGACCATCGTGGCGCCCCACCCGCGCTCGGAGGCCAGCACGGCCCACTTCTTCTGCTCCTCGGTGCCGAGGTTGTACATGATCTGGGCCATGCCCGGGCCCATCGCGTACATGTACGCGGCCGGGTTGGCGCCGAGAATGTGCTCGATGAGGGCCCACTGCAGGGCGCGGGGCATCGGCATGCCGCCGAGTTCCTCGTCGAGGCCGATCTTGTCCCAGCCGCCGTCGAACAGGGCGCGCATCGACTTCTTGAACGGCTCGGGCAGCGTCACCGAGTGGGCGTTCGGATCGAACACCGGCGGATTGCGGTCGCCTTCGGCGAACGACTCGGCGATCGGGCCCTCAGCCAACCGGGCGACCTCGCCGAGCATTTCGCGGGCGGTGTCGATGTCCAGGTCGGCGAAGTCACCCTCGCCGAGCGCCTTGTCAACGCCGAAGACCTCGAACAGGTTGAAGACCTGGTCACGAACGTTGCTCTTATAGTGGCTCACGGTTCCTCCTCGGTGAGATAGCCACTCACGGTTGGGTACTTCTGGCTAAGTTACCCACCAGTAACTGCCCCGAACTATACCCATCAGTAACTTCAACTCAAACCTCCGCGGAACAATTTCCGCAGGCTAACTAACCGCCTGGTTGGTCGGGCGGCCAAAACCCCAGCTGAAAAGGCCTTGACCGGCCGTTTCGACCCGCTGTGAGAATCGTCACCTGCCCTCCCGATAGGGTGTTGCGATGCTTCGCGTCGGGGTCTGGGGAACAGGAAACATGGGCGCCTGCGCCATCCGCTCGACGGTGGCTTTTCCCGGCTTGCAGCTCGCCGGTGTCATCACGTCCTCGCCGGACAAGGCCGGCCGCGATGCCGCGACGTTCGCCGGGCTCGACGCGCCGACCGGCGTCACCGCCACCACCGACGTCGGCGCCGTCCTCGCGCAATGCGACGCCGTCGCCTACATGGCGTCCGGCGACATCCGCCCCGACGAGGCGGTCGGCGACATCGAACGCTGCCTACGCGCCGGCAGTCACGTCGTGACCCCGTCGCTGTACTCGCTCTACGATCCGCGTTCGGCGCCGCCGGACTGGGTCGACCGGCTCACCCGGGCCGCGGCGGAGGGCAACTCCGCGCTACTGGTCAGCGGCGTCGACCCCGGTTGGGGCAACGACGCGCTCGCGGTCCTCGCCGCCGGGTTGTGCACGAAAATCAAGACCATCCACTGCCAGGAGATCTTCGACTACTCCACCTACAACCAGCCGTTCGCCGTCAAGGTGTCGTGCGGGTTTGGCGGATCCATGGACGAGACCCCGATGATGCTGCTGCCGACCA
Organism: Mycobacterium sp. IS-3022; assembly: GCF_001500065.1. Classification (GTDB taxonomy): domain Bacteria; phylum Actinomycetota; class Actinomycetes; order Mycobacteriales; family Mycobacteriaceae; genus Mycobacterium. Next base: position 102,629 of record NZ_LQIN01000007.1, on the reverse strand, counting down.
TCCCCACGATGGTGTGGGGCGGCAACATCCGGCTCGTCGGGCGGGGTCTGGGCATGGAGATCGACGAGATCACCGAAGAGGTCGAACGCCGTCCGCTCGAGGAGTCCGTCGAGACTGTGATGGGGACCTTCGAAAAGGGTACGCAGGGCGCGTTCTGGCTCAAGGTCATCGGCAAGTCGGGTGGGCGGGAGCGCATCGTCATCGACCACATCACCCGCATCCACGCGTCATGTGCGCCCGACTGGCCGTATCCCGACGAGGGCGTCGGCGATCACCGCGTGATCATCGACGGTGATCCGCAGCTGACGATCACGACCCGCGCCGACGTGCCGGGCGGCACCCGGGCCGATGGCGGCAACACCACCGCGGCCAATCGATTGCTCGGTGCGCTCGACTGGTTGTCGAATCAGAAGCCCGGCATTTATGACGGGCTCGACGTGCCGCTGCAGACGGCGCTGCCGCCCGAGGTGCAAGCTCAACGGTGGGCCTAACTTGTGTTTCGCCGAAACTGCTCACAGATCGCGATTTTCGCCAGATCGGCGATCGGCCCGCAGTCTCGGCGGGATCAGTCGCCCTCTGAAACCACCTGCTTCTCTGTTGATTCCGCCTCCTCCTGCGGCGACGAATCCGCGTCCGGCAGCTGACCCACGAGATACTCGGCGAGCCCCCCGATGGTCGGATAGTCGAATACCGCGGTCGCGTTGATGGTGAACGCGCCGCCGAACTGACTGTGCAACCGGTTGCGAAGTTCGATCGCCATCAGGGAATCGGTACCCAGGTCCAGGAATCGACTGGTTGCGGCCGGCGGTTGTGCCAGGCGCAGGAAGTTCTGCACTTCGCGCTGAAGGAATTCGGTCACGAAACCGGCGCGCTGCGGCACGGGAATCTCCTGTAGTTGCCGAAGCAATTCGCTGTCGCCGGTCACCTCGCCTTCGGGACGGGGCAAGACCAGATCCAGAATCGGTGGACGCGAAGCGCCCAACAACTTCGCGGCGCGCTGCCAATTGGCTTTGATGACGGTGGCCTGCCCGGTGCCGTTGGCGACGACCTCGCTGAGTGCGCTGAGCGCCGCCGAGGGTTCGAGCGGAATCAGCCCCTGCGCACTGAGATTGGCGCTCGCGGCGTCCGAAGAGGCCATCCCGCCTTGGGCCCAGGGCCCGAAGTTGACCCCGGTCGCCGGCAGGCCCTGCGCCCTCCTGAGCGCGACCAAGCCGTCGAGCAGCGCGTTGGCAGTCGCGTAATTTGCCTGACCGGGCGAACCGAACACGCTGGACACCGAGGAGGACACGACGAAGAAGTCCAGATCGTCATCTTTCGTCAGCCGGTCCAGATGGCAGGCGCCGAACGCCTTGGGCGCCAACGTCGTCCGGAAGCGCTCCAGGGTCTGCTCCGACAGCAGCGCATCATCGAGGACGCCGGCCAGATGCGCCACCCCGGCGAGCGGCGGCAACTCCGCGCGGATCCGCTCGAGTACGTCTGCAACCTCGGACTCGTCGCTGACATCGGCCGCGAAGACGTGGACGCGGCACTTGTAGCGCTCGGTGATCTCGCCAATCGTGTGCTGCGCGTGTGCGTCGGGTTCACGCCGACTGGTCAGCACGATGTCACCGGCACCGAGTTGGGCGAGATATGCCGCGGTGTGCAGACCGATCGCGCCAAGGCCACCGGTGATCAGATAGCTCCGATCGGCTCTTGGCTGCAATGGATTCGGGATCTGCAGCACGATCTTTCCGATGTGCCGCGCCTGCTGCATGCGGCGGAACGCCGCCCTCGCCTCGGTGATCGGGTAGATCTCGGCGGGCAGTGGAGTCCACTCGCGGCTGGCCATCCCGTCCGACACTTCGGTCAACAACCGCTTCACGTGGTCAGGATTGTGCAGCGCGGTGGCATCGAGCGCCACGATCTCGTAGGCGATATCGGGACGCGTCGCCGCCATCTGCTCCGGTGTCCAGATGTCGCGCTTGGCGATCTCGGCGAAACGGCCGTTCTGAGCGGTGGCCCGCACGGTCGCTTCGACGAACCCTTCATTGGTCAGGCTGTTGAGCACCACATCAACGCCCGCACCGTCGGTATCCGCCAGTATCTGATCGGCGAAATCCGTAGTGCGCGAGTCGTAGACGTATTTCACGCCCATCTTGCGCAGCGTCGCACGCTTGTATGTGCTGGCGGTGGCGAAGACGATGGCACCGTGCTGCTGGGCCATCTGGACGGCGTACAGTCCGACGCCGCCACTGGCGGCATGGATGAGCACGCGATCACCGGGCTGCAATTGCGCCCAGTCGAACGCGAGCCGCACCGTCAGCGCCGCGGCCGGGATGGTCGCCGCCGCCACCGCGCCCAGCCCGTCGGGCAACGGCGCCACCAGCTGAAGCGGGACATTGAACCGGCTGCAGAATGCGCCCTGCATGAAACCGTAGACGCGCTGACCCACCTCGACACCGGTGACACCGCTGCCCAATTGTGTGACGACACCGGCGAAGTCACCGCCGATCGGTCCGGGGTCGCCCGGGTAGAGGCCCAATACGTTGAGTACATCCCGGAAGTTGAGGCCTGCGGCCTCCACCCGTACCTGCACGTAGCCCTGGTCCGGCGGCGGCACGTCGGCCTCGGTCAACCGCAGGTTGTCGATCGCACCGCGCTCGGTGGGCGCAAGAACGTAGTCCGATGAGCGCGGCACCGAGAGATGCCCGCTGCGCGCCCAGGGCAACAACCTCGAGGCCAGCAGCTTGCCTTGTCGCAGTGCCAGTTCCGGCTCGTCGACCGGTGCGGCCAGCAGACTTGCCAGCACCTGCACGGCCTCGGGTGAACCGTCGCTGTCGACCAGTTTGCAGCGCAGCGCCGGTTCCTCGTTGATCACGGTGCGTCCGAATCCCCACAGCGCGGCCTGGACCGGGTCGACCGGCTCGCCCGATTCGGTGGCCACCGCCCGCTCGGTGCTGATCCACAGTCCGCCAGGCAGTTTCACGCCGCCGTTGTTCGAGCCGCCTTGCACAGCGTGCACAATGCTGAGCAGGTTGGCGAGTTCGGCCTCGATCCGTGCGCTGACGTCGGCACTCGATTCTCCTGCGCTCGGCGCGGTGCTGCGCCAAACGACGCCAGAGAACGGCGAACCGCGCTCATGAGCGTGCGCCAACACCTGTCCCAACAGCTCCGGATCGGTGTCCCGGTCGAACGGGATGCAGCCGGGCACGTTGGCTGCAAGTTCGTCGAAGCCGGCAATCAGCCAGGTGCCGTCGCCGATTTCGGCGCCCTCGGTATCGCTGACCGCCGCCGCTGAAGCCACCTCGTGCCAGCCCAGGGTGTAGAGCAGCCGGGTGGCGTCCCCGCCTAGGCCGCGTAGCAGCGCCTCGCGTGGCGCACGTTTGACCGTGAACTCGCGAATTCCGCCCAGTGCGCGGCCATCCCTGTCAACGAAATCCAGGTCGAAGACCTGGGTCTCATTGTCGACGCCGCTGACGTGCCACTTCGCGCGGCAGTAGAACCTCCGCGGAATCTTCTCTCGCAGCGTCACCCTCCCGTACCGCAACGGCAGCAACAGATCGTTCACACCGCGTTCGACCGCAAGGTGCGACGGGAATGCCGGGAAGGTGACCCCGGTGCACAGATCCATCAGGACCGGGTGCATCGGCTCGGATCCCAGTTGTTCGGCCAGCTCCTCGCCGACAAGGAGGTCGCCGATCGCCTCGCCCTCACCGACCCACAGCGACTTCAGGGAACTGGACCAGGTCGGCCCCCACACCAGTTCAGCGTCGGCGAACGTTTCGAACAAGTCCTGCGGGCGCATGCGGTTCAGCCGCTCGACCACTTCGTCGACCGGCTCCGCACTCTCCGATACCGGCTCGTCGGCGACGGCCGAGTCCCCGCTCAGGACGGTGCCGTCGGCGTTCAACGACCATTCCGCGCCGCGTTCACCGTAGGGCCGGCTGTGTACCTGGAAACGCCACTGGCCGTCGTCCTCCAGCGGATGCAACGACAGCTGCACCTCGCGGGAGCTCTTGTCGGGCAGGATGATCGGCTCGTAGAAGAAGACGTCCTTGACGGCGGCCGGGGCGCCCACCGCGGCCAGCGCCATTGCCGCATACGTCGCCCCCGGAACGACGACGGTGCCGTAGATGACATGATCGGAAAGCCACGGCAGCGACTTGACGGACAGCCTGCTGGTGTAGACCGACTCGCCCGAGGCGAGATCCTTTGCACTGCCGAGAATGCCAGAAGGTGCCGGACCGACTCCTCCTTCTATGGACATGCCTCCGGTCCTGGGCCAGAAGCGGCGGCGCTGGAACGGATAGGTCGGCAATTCGAATCTGCGCCTCGGCTCACGGTGCAGCGCAGCGAAATCCGGGCGGTGACCGCCGACGTAGGCCGAGGCCAACGCGTCCGCGATCTGGCGCCGGTCGCCGACACCTTTGCGCAGCGAGACGACCGCGCGAGGGGCCGCCAGGTGCTCCGGCCAGACCTGCACCGCAGCACCGGTCAGCACCGGTTGCGGACCGATCTCCATCAACACCGAACATCCCAACGCGGCCACGGTGCGCACACTTTCGGCGAATTGCACCGGCTGGCGGGAATGACGTCGCCAATACTGGGCGTCGAGCGAAGTTTGGGCCGTGAGCACAGTGCCGGTGCGGTTGCAGACCAGCGGCAGCGTCGGGGCAGCGAACTGCAACTGCGATGCGTATGACTCGAATTCATCGAGTACCGGGTCCAGAAGCTCGGAGTGGAACGCGTGGCTGGTCTCCAGCCAGGTGCAACGGACTCCCTCGTCACCGAATTTGGCGACGATCTGCTCCAGATCCTCACCGGGACCGGAGAGCACAGTGTTGGGCCCGTTGTAGGCCCCGACCGAGACCCGGGGGAACTCGCCGGCGGTCTCCTCGACCTGTTTGGCATCGGTGAACACCGCCACCATTCGCCCACCTTCGGGCAGGCTGCCGAACAACCGGCCACGCTCGGCCATCAGCCGCGCCCCGTCCTCGAGGCTGAACACCCCGGCCACGCAGGCCGCTGCGTACTGGCCCACGCTGTGGCCCAGCACCACGTCGGGCTCGATGCCCCACGACTGCCACAGCCGGGCCAGACCCATCTCGACCGCGAAGAGCGCCGGCTGGGCAAAAGACGTGTGCCGCAGCGCTTCAGCGTCGCGCCTGTCGGTGGCGAACAGCACGTCCAGCAGCGCGCGTGGCAGCATACCGTCAACCGCGTCCGCACAGCGCTTCACCGTTTCGGCGAAAACCGGTTCGGCGTCGAACAGCTCCCGCGCCATCCCCGGATACTGGCTGCCCTGCCCGGTGAACAACCACGCTGTCGTCGGTCGATCGGTGCACTCGCCACGCAACACACCCGGTCGCTGCCGATTCTGCGTCAACTCGGCCAAGCCTTCGCGGGCGCCCTCGACCGAATCCACGACCAGCGCGGCCCGATGCTCGAAATGCGAACGGCCCTTCCCCGCGGTGAGGCATACCCCGGCGAGGTCGGCATCCGGATACTTCTCGAACCAGGCGCCGTACCGCTGCGCCAACTCCACCAGTGCTTCCGGTGACCGCGCCGACAGCGTCAGCACATTGACACGCTGCTCGTCGGTGTCTGAGGCGGAAGCGCCGGAGGCATCGTCGTCGGCGGCCACCGCTAGTGGCGGCGCTTCCTCGATCAGCAGATGCGCGTTGGTACCGGTGAATCCAAAGGAACTCACGCCGGCACGTCGCGGCCTGCCGTTGGCCTGCCACGGAGTCGCCTTGTCGACGACCCGCACCGGCAGCGAGTCCCACGGAATGTGCGGCGAAGGGTTGTCGAAGTGCAGGCTCTGCGGCAGCAGCTCGTTCTGCAGCGACAACACGACCTTGATCAGACCCGCTGCGCCTGAGGCGGATTCGAGGTGCCCGATGTTGGTCTTCACCGAACCCATCAGCAGCGGTCGGTCCGGGTCGCGGGAGGCGCCGTAGGCGGCTGCAGCCGCCTGCACTTCGATCGGATCGCCCAGCGGGGTGCCAGTCCCGTGCGCCTCGAGGTAGTCGACGTCGGCGCCGGCCAGACCCGCGCGGGCCAGCACGGTCCCGATAAGGCGTTGCTGTGCACCACCGTTGGGCACCGTCAGCCCGCTGGACGCGCCGTCCTGGTTGACTCCGCTGCCGGAGATGACCGCTTGGACTCGATCGCCATCACGAACCGCGTCGCTCAGCCGCTTGAGCACCAGCATGCCGCAGCCCTCGCTGCGCACGTAGCCGTCGGCGGAGGCGTCGAACGTCTTGCATCGTCCGACGGGGGAGAGCATCCTGGCGCGAGAGGCGGCAATCACCGTCACCGGACTCAGCAGCACATTCACACCGCCGGCCAGTGCCATATCGCAGTCCCCGGCATGCAACGCCTGGCACGCCTGATGCACGGCCACCAACGCCGAACTACATGCGGTGTCGACAGCGACGGCCGGTCCCTCGAGTCCGAGGGCGAAGGCAACGCGACCGGAAACCGCATTGAGTGCATTGCCGGTGATGAAGTACGGCTCTATCTTGTCGACCGACTCGGAGGACAGCAGGTGCGCGTACTCGTTGGCCGCGACTCCCACGAAGATGCCGGTTCGACTGCCGCGCAACGCCGATGGCGCATATCCGGCTCTCTCGAGACCCTCCCACGCCGCTTCCAGCGTCAGCCGCTGCTGCGGCTCGATCCACACGGCCTCGCGCGGGGAAATGCCGAAGAACTCGGGATCGAATCCGTCGATGTCGTCGAGGAATCCACCCCGGCGCGTGTAGATCTTGCCCGGCGTCTCTGGATCCGGGTCGTAGAACTCGTCGATGTCGTAGCGGTCCTCCGGGACTTCTCCGATCGCATCGACACCGCCGGACAGCACTTCCCAGAACGCTTCCGGATCGGGTGCGCCGGGGAAACGGCACGACACCGCGACGATGGCAATCGGTTCGTCCGTACGCGTCACCGCCGACGCGGGTTGCGGCGATGAATCGGCCTGCTCGCTGAGCCCCAGCACGTCTCCCAGCAGGTATTCGGCTACGTCGGACAGACAGGGGTGGTCCATCACCAGCGTGATGGGGATCTCCTTGCCTACGCCCTGTTCGATGCGGCGCCGCAATTCGACGCCCATCAGCGAATCCATTCCGAGATCGAAAAAGCCTGCGTCCTCGCGGATCTGCGCGGAGTCTACGCGCGTCACCTCTGCCACCGCGTCGCGCAGATAGTCGGTCAGAAGCTTCTTTCGCTGCTGCACCGGGGCATTGGTGAGCTGCTCGACCAGCTGGGTGTTACCCGATGGCAGCACAACGGGCGCCGCCTCCTGAGTAGGTGCCTCGCGCTCCAACTCCGCCAGGAATGCCCGCCTGCCCGCCTGCTGGTACAGCGGCAGGAAGCGACCCCAGTCGATGCGGGCCACAACTCCTTGGGCAGAAGACGTCGAGACGACATCGGCAAGACCGGCCAATGCGACGGTAGGTGACAACGTCTTCACGCCGCGTTGATCCAGTCGTGCGCGGGATTGCGCGTCGGCCATGCCGACCGACCAGGGACCGAAGTTGACGCTGATCCCGGGAACGCCCTGTTCACGCAGACGCCACGCGAGGCCGTCGAGGAAGGCGTTCGCCGCACCGTACGCGGCCTGCCCGTACCCGCCCCACACCGACGCGATCGACGAGGTACTGATGAAGAAGTCGAGTTGAAGGTCAGCCACTGCTTCGCTCAAATGCCAAGCACCCCAGACCTTCCCGGCGAAGACGCGATCAACCTCGGCGTCGTCCTGGCTGCTCAGCGCGGCGGTACCGATCTCGCCCGCTGCATGGACGATGCCCGCGAGCGGCGGCAACTCGGCCTGCACGGTGGTCAACAGGCGTGCGACGTCGTGCGCATCGGCGACATCGGCGGCCATGACCTCGGTTTCGCAGCCGTGCAGTTCGCTCAATGCGTCGATGCGATGTCGCACAGCATCGCCGGGAGAACGCCGACTGGTCAACACCAGGTGCTTGGCGCCGTGCGCGGCCAAGTACCCGGCGATCTCCAGCCCAATCGAGCCGAGCCCGCCGGTCACCAGATACGTTGCGTCACCGCGCAGTTCCAGCGGCGCACCACTCGGCTGGCCCGCCCGCCGAACCAGCCGGGGAACGTAGACCGCTTGGTCGCGCAGCGCGAATTGGTCTTCCCTGACGGCCGAGTCGTTCGGCGTCGTGATGCGGCTGATGAACTCGGACCACTCGTCGGCTCGAATGTCCCTGCCGTGCGGCAAGTCCGCGAGCCCGCCCCACACTTGGGGAAGCTCCAGCGCTGCGGCGCGACCGAATCCCCACAGGCAACTCTGATCGGGTACGACGGAATCCCCGTCGACGACCCGCTGCGCCCCTCTGGTGACCAGCCAGATGGGCGCGCGGAGATCAGCGGCGACCGCGGCGTGGAAGAGCCGCCGTGTCCCACCCAGAATTCGGTGTTGCATCCGCAATAGCGACTGCATCGACGGTGCGGTCTCGAAGTCGATGGCCGCGACATGCACGATACGGAGGGTCGGATCGTCTGCTCCCGCAGCGCGTATCACCTCTGCGAGGCGTTCCTGGTCGGCGTCGGACGCCGGCAAGCCGACGATCTGGTACCGGTGGCCACGTGCGGTCAACGCATCGACCAAAGGCTGGATTGCCTCGGAGTCGTCACCGACAAGGATGCAGGTGGATCTTTCGCCGGCATTGCCGCGCAGGGTTGGCGCAGCGAACTTGTCCCAGCGGAACTCGTAGCGGTCGTCAGCGATGGATCGGGTCGTTCGCTGCTGGTTGTGTTGGGCCGCAAGCTTGGTCAGCACGGACAGGGCTTGACTGTCGTCGCCTGCACCGTTGAGTAGGCCCGCGAGTTCCTCGATCCGGCCGTCCTCCAGAAGACGGATGACGTCGGTACGCGGCGCGTCGAGGTTCTGCTGTTGGGTGGGGCGCTCGCGATTGTCCCGATACCAGTATTCGCGATGCTCGAACGGGTAGCTGGGCAGGTCGACCTTTTGGGCGTGCGCCTGCCGGAACGCACCGAAGTCGGGCAGGTGGCCCAGGACATAGGCGTCGGCAACCGCTTCGATGATCTGCCTGTGGTCGGCGGTGTTTCGGCGTAGCGAGGCGATCACCCGCGGGGCGGTGGCAGGGTCCGGCCATGCACCCAGGGCTGCGGCGCTGAGTACCGGCCGCGGACCGATTTCGAGCAACACTTTGCAGTTCAGGTCGGCAAGCGTGCGTACGCTCTTGGCGAACTCCACCGGTTGGCGCGCGTGACGGCGCCAGTAGGCGCCGTCGAGCTTGACGCTTCTGCCGAGCGCGACGCCGGTACGGTTGTCAATCAAAATCCGTTGTGGCGTTCGGAATTCGAACTGCTGCGCATACGTCTCGAAGTCGTCGAGGATCGGATCCAGCAGCGCCGAGTGGAACGCGTGGCTGGTGTCCAGCCAGTCACAGCGGACACCATCGGCCGCCAGTTGCGCCGTCGCCTTTTCGAGATCCTCTGCGGGACCGGATAATACGGTGTTGGTACCGTTGTAGGCGGCGACCGACAGGCTCGGGAACTCATCGGCGCGGCTCTCGACACGATCGGGGGTGGCGAACACCGCGACCATCCGGCCGCCCGCGGGCAAACTACCGAAAAGGCGTCCACGTTCGGCCATCAGCAGCGCACCGTCCTCGAGGCTGAGCACACCCGCGACGCAGGCCGCCGAATACTGGCCGACGCTGTGGCCCAGCACCACGTCGGGTTCGAAACCCCACGCCTGCCACAGGGCGGCCAACCCCATCTCCACTGCGAACAATGCAGGCTGCGCGTAAGCGGTCTGCCGCAGCGTTTCCTCGCTGCCGGGGCTGTCCACCTCGAAAATCACGTCAAGTAAGAGCTTTTCGAGGGTATCCGCCACCGCGGCCGCGCACCGTTTGAGCGTCTCGGCGAACACCGGCTCGGTGTCGAACAACTCGCGGGCCATACCGGGGTACTGGCTGCCTTGGCCGGTGAACAGCCACGCCGTCTTCGGTGCCTCGTACGACTCGCCGCGGACCAGGCCGGGAGCCGGGCGGTCCTCCGCCAGTGCGCCGAGCAACTCGATGGCGGATTCTCTTGAATTGGCGACGACCGCTGCCCGGTGCTCCAAGTGTGCTCGACCGGCCCCCGCGGTGAAGCAGACATCCGCCAAGGTGGCCTCCGGGTGTGCGGTCAGCCAATCGCGGTATCGGCCGGCGAGCTGCACCAGAGCCGCCGGCGTCCGGGCAGACAGCGGAAGGAGACTGAACTCCCGATTTGCGGTCTGAGGGACCGGGCGCACAGCGGGCCGCGTTGCCTGCTCCGGCGCTTCCTCGATGATGACGTGAGCGTTCGTCCCCGCGAACCCGAATGAGCTGACGCCGGCGACACGCGGCACACCGTTGCGTTCCCAAGGGGTGGCCTGCTTGACAACCTCCACCGGAAGCCGGCCCCAGGGGATGTGTGGCGACGGATTCTGGAAGTGCAGGTGCTGCGGCAACAACTCGTTCTCGAGCGACAGGATGACCTTGATGACGCCCGCGATACCCGCCGCTGCCTCCAGGTGACCGATGTTGGTCTTGACCGACCCGATCAACAGCGGCTGGCCGGCGTCGCGTCCGGCGCCGAGCACGGCCCCGGCGGCCTGGGCCTCGATCGGGTCCCCCAGTGACGTCCCGGTGCCGTGTGCCTCCAGATACCCGACGTCGCTGGGCTCGAGGGCGGCGCCCTTCAGCGCATCGGCGATGACCCGTTGTTGCGCAACGCCATTGGGCACCGTCAAGCCGCCCGACGCGCCGTCTTGATTGATCGCGCTGCCGCGGATCACGGCCCGGACGCGGTCACCGTCGCGAATCGCGTCCTCGAGTCGTTTGATGACGATGACACCGCAGCCTTCGCCCCGCACATAGCCGTCGGCGGCCGCGTCGAACGTCTTGCAGCGGCCGTCGGGAGCGAGCATGTGTGCGCGGGAGAAAGTGATCATGGTCGCCGGGGTGAGCAGGAGATTCACGCCGCCGACCAGGGCGAGGTCACATTCCCCCAGGCGCAGCGCCTGGCTCGCCTGATGCATGGCGACCAGCGACGAACTGCACGCCGTGTCGACGGCGACCGCCGGACCCTGCAGTCCCAGCCGGTAGCTGATCCGGCCCGCCGCTGCGGCATGGGACGTGCCGATGGCCATGTAGGCCTCGATCTCCGGGTAGGTCATCTCGTCGGATGCCATGCCCAGGTAGTCGTGGGTGGACATCCCCACGAACACCCCGGTGTTGGAGTCGGCCAGCGCGGTCGGCGCCGTCCCGGAATGCTCCAACGCATGCCACGCGGTCTCCAGCAACAGCCGATGTTGCGGATCCATCAACCTGACCTCGCGTGTCGACATGCCGAAGAACGGCGCGTCGAATCCCGTCACATCGTCGGCGAAACCGGCGCGACGCGTCACGACCTTGCCGGGAGCGTCGGGATCCGGGTCGAAGAATTCGTCGACATCCCAGCGGTCCGGCGGCACCTCCGATACCGCGTCGCGGCCTTCGCGAAGCAGGTCCCAGAACCCGTCGGCGTCCCGGGCGCCCGGGAAACGCGCTGCATAGCCGATGACTGCTAGACGCGGCGGGCCCGGCTCGATCGGATGTACGGCGGATTCCATGCCGTTGTCCTCCCATGCGTCGGCGGTCACAGACGACGGCCGGTAAGGCAGCGTCTCGCGCCTGAAGTGCAACCCCCCCGGAGACTATGGCATCGATGCGTGTGGCATGGGGGTGTTCGGATTCCGAGGTTCGGCCAAGGCCGGGCGACTGCGTGGAAGCGGGGGTATGTTGATCCCGCACGGCCGATGTCGGAACCGTCGGCCGAGCGGGAGGACGACGTTTTGCGGATCGGCAAGATCACGGTTGGCGCACTTGAGGAATGGTCGCTGAAGCCGGGCACCGTCACTTCCTGGCATCCGACGGCCGCCGCCGCGGAAAAGGCGCGCCACGCGCCGGTCAGTACGGTGCCGGTCAGTTACATGCAGACGCAACATCTTCGCAACTTCTGCCAACGGGCTTCGGCGGGGCTGAACTTCTCCCGGCAGATCATCGCCAGCTGCGATGTGTCCGGCCAGTGCGATATCGCGGCGATGGACCACGCCGTCAACGCCTACTTACGTCGGCACGACACATTTCGCAGTTGGTTCGAACCGGTCGGCGATGGCGAGTTCATTCGGCACGCCATCGTCGATCCGGCTGACATCGAATTCATGCCGATCGACCACGGCAACATGACGGTCGACGAGATACACGCGCATGTGGTCGGCATACCGCCTCCATTGGAGTGGGGCTGCTTCACTTTCGGAATAAACCAGAACGAGGACTACTTCACTTTCTTCGCCGCCATGGATCACGTTCACGGGGACGCGACATTGATCGGCACAACAATGTTGGAAGCCAACGGGATGTATTCGGCGCTGAGCGAAGGCGGAGATGCGCTCACGCTTCCCGATGCCGGGAGCTTCGATGATTTCTGTGTCCGCGAACGTGAGCGCACATCGGCGTTGACCGTGGATTCGCCCGAGGTTCGGGCATGGATCGAGTTCGCCGAAGAAAACGAGGGCGGCTTCCCCGAATTCCCGCTGCCGCTTGGCAATCCGCTGGAGTCGACCAGCAGTGACATGATGTCGGAAGTCCTGATGGACCCCGCGCAGACCGAGCGCTTCGAATCAGCTTGCACGGCGGCCGGCGCACGTTTCATCGGCGGCTTGTTCGCCTGCCTCGCCCAGGTGGAACACGAGTTGACGGGTGCTCTCACCTATTACGGTCTCACGCCGCGGGATTCCCGCACTGGCACCGACAATTTCATGACGCAAGGCTGGTTCACGGGGTTGATTCCGATCACCGTGCCGATAGGCGCGGCTTCATTCGGCGACGCCGCGTGGGCGGCGCAGGATTCTTTCGACTCGAATCTGAATATGGCCAAAGTGCCGTATTACCGAGTGCTGGAGTTGGCGCCATGGCTGAGGTGGCCACAGCCGAATTTCCCCGTGTCGAATTTCTTTCACGGCGGCGCTGCGCCGCTCAATGCTGTTCTGGCGGCGGCCGACATGGGGCTGGCGAACAATATCGGAATCTATCCGGACGGCCGTTTCTCCTATCAGCTCACCATCTACATATTCCGTTATGGCGAGGGCACGGTGATGGCAGTCATGCATCCCGACAATTCGGTCGCCAGAAAGTCGGTTGCCCGCTATATGAAGACGATGAAGTCGGTCTCGGAACTGGTAGCCGACAGCGGGCACTGGGGGCGTGTCGCATAGGTGAAGCGGCGGGGGTGAGGATATGCGGCGGTTAGCCGATCTCGTAGTGCGGTGGCCGTGGGCGGTTATCGGGGTTTGGCTCGCGATGGCGCTGGCCCTACCGCTGGCATTCCCGTCGCTGGACGAGATGTCGGAGAAGCATCCGCTCGTCATCCTGCCCAGCGATGCACCGTCGAGCGTCACCGCCAAGAAGATGGCCGAGGCTTTTCACGAGTCGGGTTCGGACAACCTCATGGTCATCGCGTTCATCAACGAAGCCGGCCTGGTGCCCGCCGACGAAGCCACCTACCGCAAGGTGGTGGATGCGCTGCGCGACGACGTCGGCGATGTCGTGGCGGTGCAGGACTTCCTCCGCACGCCACAACTGCGCCCGTTCCTGACCAGCGACGACAAGACGACCTGGGTGCTTCCGGTCAACCTCGACGGTGAGTTGGGCACGCCGCGCGGCTTCGACTCATTCAACCGGGTGTCCGACATCGTCGAACTCAACGTCGGTGGCAAAGATGCGGCCGGACCACTCAAGGTCTACATCACCGGTCCGGCGGCCACCGTCGCGGACCTCACCGTCGCAGGCCAGCACGACCGGCTGCCCATCGAAGTCGCGATCGCCGTCTTGGTGCTGCTGGTGTTGCTGTTGGTCTACCGCAGCGCGGTCACGATGTTGCTGCCGTTGGTGACGATCGGATCGTCGCTGATCATCGCCCAAGCCGTAGTCGCCGGCTACTCCCAGCTGACCGGCTCGGGCGTCTCGAATCAGTCCATCGTGTTCCTGAGCGCGATCATGGCCGGCGCCGGAACGGATTATGCGGTCTTTCTCATCAGCCGCTATCACGATTATCTGCGGGAGGGCGCGGATTTCGACCGGGCGGTCAAAGCCGCGTTGATCTCGATCGGAAAGGTGATCACCGCATCTGCGGCCACGGTGGGGATCACCTTTCTGCTCATGAGCTTCACCCAGATGGGAGTGTTCCGGACGATAGGAGTGTCGTCGGCAATCGGGATCGGCATTGCCTTCCTTGCCGCGGTGACCCTGCTGCCGGCAATCCTGGCGCTGGCCGGGCCGCGCGGTTGGGTCAAGCCGCGGCGCGAGTTGACCGCGCGGTTCTGGCGCCGTTCCGGCATCCGGATCGTGCGTCGACCCGTGCCACATCTGGTCGCGAGTCTGCTCGTGTTGATCCTTTTGGCGAGCTTCGCAGTGTTCGCGCGGTTCAACTATGACGATCGCAAGGCCGTGGCGGCGTCGGCGCCGAGTTCGGTCGGGTACGCCGCGCTGGAACGTCATTTCCCGGTCAGCCAGTCCATCCCGCAATACCTGCTCGTCCAGTCTCCGCATGACCTACGCACACCGCAGGCCCTCGCGGATTTGGAGCAGATGGCGTCGCGCATCGCCCAGTTGCCGGACGTCTCCCTGGTCAGCGGCGTCACGAGACCGCTGGGCGAGGTGCCCAGAGAGTTCCGGGCCACGTTCCAGGCCGGCATTGTCGGTGACCGGCTGGCCGCCGGTTCCGCCCAGATCGAAGGGCGGACGGACGACCTCGACGAGTTGGCCACCGGCGCCAACACGCTGGCCGATTCGCTCAGCGACATGCGCGCGCAGGTCGACGCGATCGCACCCAGTATCCATAGCTTGCTCGAGACGGTCTCGACGATGAAAACCGAGTACAGCGGCGACCGGCTGGTGCGGTACGTCGAAGTCGCCGCCGAACTCATCGACAGCCTCAACAAGCTCGGCACCGCCACGGGCATGAGATTCGGCGCCGTCGAGGACATGTTCGCCTGGATGGGACCCGTCCTGTTCGCGTTGAACGGCAATGCGGTCTGCGATGCGAATCCCTCCTGCAGCGCCACCCGTGCGCAATTTCAGCGGGTCGTCGACGCGCGTCACGAAGGAAGCCGAGACCGGATCAACCAGCTGGCCGGTGAGTTGGAGAGCGTCGAGAACAGAAAGACGCTGAACGCCACGATGAACAAGCTGAACGGTGCGCTCACCGTCGTCGGCGAGGCGGTCAGTGAGATGGGGCTGGACAAACCCGGCGGCCTCGAAGCGGGTTTGACCGACCTGCAGCAAGGCGCCGACCGCCTGGCCGGCGGAAGCCGGCGAGTGGCCGCCGGAGTCGACGAACTCGTCGAGCAGGTCAAACGGATGGCCTCCGGTCTCGACCAGGCATCGGCCTTCTTGTTGACGATGCGGCACGACGCGGCCGACTCGGCGATGGCGGGGTTCAACATTCCGCCCGAGGTACTCAACGCCGTGGAATTCAAGAAAGCCACCGCGGCGTTCGTCTCGCCGGACGGCCACTCGGTGCGCTATCTGGTGCAGACCAAGCTCAACCCGTTCAGCTCCGAGGCCATGGATCAGGTCACGGCGATCAACGACGTCGCCCGGGGCGCTCAGCCCAACACCGCACTCGCCGACGCCTCGATATCGATGGGCGGGTTTCCCGCTGCGCTGCGGGACACCCGCGACTATTACGAGCAAGACATCCGATTCATCATCCTGATGGCCCTCATCGTGGTGTTGGCGACGTTGGTCGTGTTGTTGCGTTCGATCATCGCGCCGCTTTACCTCGTCGGGTCTGTGGTGCTCTCCTACTTCGCGGCCATCGGCATCGGCGTTCTGACCTTCCAAGTGATACTCGGTGAGGAATTGCATTGGAGCGTGCCTCCGCTGGCCTTCGTGGTGCTGGTCGCGGTGGGCGCCGACTACAACATGCTCTTTGTCTCGCGGATGCGCGACGAATCCCCGCACAGCGTGCGGTACGGCGTCATCCGCACGTTGAGTTCGACGGGCGGCGTGATCACCGCGGCCGGCTTGATCTTCGCCGCCTCGATGGCCGGTCTGCTGTTCTCCAGCATCGGCACCGTGGTCCAGGGCGGTTTCGTGATCGGCGTCGGCATCCTGCTGGACACGTTCGTGGTCCGCACCATCACGGTGCCGGCCGTCGCAGCGCTGGTCGGGCGGGCGAACTGGTGGCCGTCGCGGATAGGGCCGTCGCCGTCGACGTCACGGGTGCCGGCCGAAATCACCTAGAAACCGGAGGACACGCTGAACCAGCTCGCTCCCGCGTCGGAGTCATCGATTCTGTCGATGCTGTATGGACGCGCTAGCCTGCGCCCCGACGACGTCGCGTACACGTTCACCGACTACGCCCACGACTCGGCGGTCGCCGAGAGCCTCACCTGGTCGCAGCTGGCACGTCGAACGATGAACGTGGCACACGAAATCCGACGCCACGGGTCGCCCGGGGACAGGGCGGTGATCTTGGCGCCGCAAGGCCTGGAATACATCCTGGCGTTCCTGGGGTCCATGCAGGCCGGACTCGTGGCGGTGCCGCTTCCGTTGCCCCATCCCGGCTCGGGCCACGACCGGGTGAGCGCCGTCCTTGCCGACACGGAGCCCGCCGTTGTCTGCACGACGTCGGCGTCCGCGGCCGACGTCGGCGAGTTCGTGGCTCGGTCACGTTCGGACACGACGCCGGAGATCGTCGAGATCGATGCGCTGAACCTGGACGTCGAGGACCCGACAAGCCTTGCGCCGACCGAATGGCCGAGCATCGCGTACCTGCAGTACAGCTCGGGCTCGACCCGCACGCCGACGGGGGTCATGCTCTCGCACCGCAACCTCACGGCGAATTTCGAGCAGCTGATGAAATGCTTTTTCGCCGACTCCCCATTACCGCCGGACGCCACGATCGTGTCGTGGCTGCCCTTCTATCACGACATGGGACTGGTGTTGGGAGTCTGCGCGCCGATCCTGTGTGGCCGTCGTGCCGAGCTGATGAGCCCCGTGGCGTTCCTGGAGAGGCCGGCCCGGTGGATGCGGGCACTGGCCGAGAACCCGCAGGCGTTGTCGTCGGCACCCAACTTCGCGTTCGATCTGGCCGCCCGCAAGACCACCGACCGCGACCTGAACGGGCTCGACCTCGGTGGGGTGGTAGGTGTGTTCAGCGGCGCCGAACGCGTGGAGCCGGCCACGCTGCATCGCTTCGTGGATCGGTTCGCGCACTTCAATTTCCGGGACCACATGATGCGTCCTGCCTACGGTATGGCGGAGGCGACGGTCTTTGTCGCCGCGGGGACCTGGAGCGAGACGTCGCCGGCCGCACACTTCGATGCCGAAGAATTGGGTGCGGGTCGCGTTCGACCGTGTGCTGCCGGGAAGGGCACCGCACTCGTCAAATACTCGGTACCGCAGGCACCTACGCTGCGGATCGTCGACAGCAAGACACACCGCGAGTGTGCGGCGGACGTCGTCGGCGAGATCTGGGTGCACGGTGAGAACGTCGCCGACGGGTATTGGCGCAAGCCGCCGGAGGAGCAGAGTTGCTTCGGCGCAACACTTCTCGAACCGTCGCCCGGCACGCCGGACCGGCCGTGGTTGAAAACCGGGGATCTCGGCTTCATCTACGAAGGCGAGTTGTTCATCGTCGGCCGCATCAAGGATCTACTGATCATTCGAGGCCGCAATCACTATCCCGAGGACATCGAAGCGACCGTCCAGGAGATCACCCGCGGTCGGGTCGCGGCGGTGTCGGTTGCGGTGAACGGCACGGAAAACCTGGTCGCCGTCATCGAGCTCAGGATGCCAGCCGAGCTCGACGAGGCCGGGATGCGGTGGTTGAGCACCGTCAAAAGCGATGTAACCGCCGCGATTTCCAATGCGCACGGCCTCAACGTCGCAGATCTCGTGCTGGTGGCTCCGGGGGCCATACCCACGACGACCAGCGGCAAGATCCGGCGCGCGGCGTGTGTCGAGCAGTATCAGCTTGACCAATTCATTCGGTTGGACGCCTGAGGGAGCGGGTTGACCGGAGTAAGGTTCGGGGCACTGCAGCCGAGGGCGGGGGTGGATCAGACAGCCATGAAACGACTTCTCGCATTCGGCGTTGCAGTGACGACCATCGGCGCGACAGGCTGCTTCGGACTCGGCATCGCGACGGCCGACGAACCACCGGTGATACCGCCGGCCCCCGGCGGCCCGACCGACGTTCCGCTGCCCGAGGGGACGCCGGGCAAGGGCTACGCGCTGGGCGGCGCGCGCGTGCTGGGCATCCCTTACGACGAATACATCATGCGCACCGGAGCGGACTGGTTTCCCGGCCTGGACCGGCAAATCGTCGACTATCCCTCCGGGCAGGTGCAGGGACACACCCTGGAGCGACTGTTTCCGGGCATCGGCAAGCTCGACGACGAAATCATGCCCGGAATGGGCCTCGACGGCCCCAGCGTGGCCGAGTCAGTCGACGTCGGAGCGCCGAACGTCATCAATGCGATCCGGGAGGGCGGTCCCGGCACCGTGCTCGGGCTGTCCGAAGGCGCGATGGTGCTCAACGAGGTCCAGGCCCGACTCGCGTACGACCCTGCTGCCCCGCCGCCGGGTCAGTTGAGCTTCGCGATGTATGGCGACCCGGTGGCGCGGCACGCCTTCGGTGAGAGCTTTCTGACCCGGTCATTCCCGGTCGGAACCCTAACGCCTTTCCTGGACTATCGCGTCCCGCCGCCGGTCGAGAGTCAGTACGACACCTACCAATTCGTCACCGCATACGACAGCATCGCCGACTGGCCGGACCGGCCGGACAACTGGATATCTGTCCTCAATGCGCTCGCGGGTCTCGCGTCCGGTCACACCTCGGTTGCTTTCACCAAACCGAGCATGGTGCCGCCCGGAAACATCCGGACAACTGTGAACTCCCGGGGTGCGAAGACCACGACGTATCTGATTCCCGAGGAACACCTCCCGCTGGTACTGCCCTTCAAGTATCTCGGAGTGCCCGAGGAGACGCTGATCAAGCTCGATCGGGTACTGAAGCCGTATGTGGATGCCGGATATTCACGCGCCGACAATCCGCTGACGGCGCCGATCACGGTGGCTCCGGGCAACGGCTATGACCCCGCGGCCGTCACGGCACCGGCGACCCAGGCCGCGTTCGGAGGCGCCGCCGATCCGCTGTCGCAGATGCTCGCCGGATTCCAGTACGTGCTGAAAAATACGCCGGAGAACTGACCGCGCTACAGGCCGGCGAGCCCCACCCCGAGCAGCACAGCGCCCACTGCGGCCAACAGCAGGGAAACCCCGAGACGGCCTTGCGACCGAACCCACTCGTACAGTGCCGACAGCGACGCGCGGGTTCGGTCCGGGGCCACCAGATAGCACAGCAGCGGGATCTCCACGAGCGCGAACGCCACCACGTTGAACAGCATCAGGGCGCCGAACTGGGTGGCGGCCGCGGCGCCCGATGCGACGATGAGCGCCAGCGCGGCCAGATAGTCGACCGACGGCAGGGCGATACCGAGCCCCGCGACACCCGCCGTCCACAGCGAGCCGCTGTTGAGCAGCTTCCGCGCCCGGGTCGCGAGTGGTGCCAGCATCCGGTTCGCGCGGCCGGGGACGCCGTCGTCCCGGCCACCCCCCAGCACGCCGGTGGCCACCAGCACAGCGTTGATCAACACCACCGCGCCGACCACGATCTGCACCTTCGGCAACGTCGAGGAGTGTCCCGAGCCGAGAGCCGGCCGCAGCACGAACAGCCCGACCAGGCCCACCGAGATTCCCATCACGAAACCGCCTGTGAGGAAGGTGAGTAGCTGCAGAACCGGCTGCGGCCGGTTGATCATCAGCACCGTCATGCCGATCCGGAACGGCTCCAGGCTGACCGCAACGGCCATCATCAGGAGCGTGATCCACATGTCGAGGTCAGGCTACCGCTCAGCGGGATCGGCGTACCCGGACGTGGCCGCCGCGCAGGGCCGCGTGTGAAGATGGACGGGATATGAGCGCCACCGATCTCAGCCCCGCGACACTGCGCGAAGCGTTCGGGCATTTCCCGTCCGGCGTCATCGCGATCGCGGCGGAGGTGGACGGCACCCGCGTCGGACTGGCGGCGAGCACCTTCGTGCCGGTCTCGCTGGACCCGCCGTTGGTGTCATTCTGCGTGCAGAACACCTCGGAGACGTGGCCCAAGCTCAAGGACCTGCCGAGCCTGGGGATCAGCGTGCTCGGCGAGGCGCATGACGAGGCCGCGCGCACGCTCGCCGCCAAGACCGGCGACCGGTTCGCCGGCCTGCAGACGGTGTCGCGCGAGTCGGGGGCGGTGTTCGTCGACGGCACCGCGGTGTGGCTGGAGAGTGCGATCGAGCAGCTGATCCCGGCCGGCGACCACACGATCGTGATCCTGCGGGTCTGCGACATCACCATGCACGCCGATGTAGCCCCGATCGTGTTTCACCGCAGCACGTTTCGTCGGCTCGGCGGCGGGTGATGTTCAGGGGCGAGCGCTGAGCTCCTCGCGGTAGCCGGCCACGCGGCGCTCCAGCTCGTCGGCGTCGACGGGGCGGCCCTCCTTGCGCGCCAACTCGGCGCGGGCGGAAAGCTCGCGGATCGCGGTGCGAATGTCGTTGATGCTGTGTGGTCTCTGATCCGGCTTGTGAGCAGTCACAGTGCCGCCTTTCGTCGTTGATTGGCCGCTGACTGCAGACTACCCACGACGAACCGGCTCATACCGTCGTCGGCTCGAAGCTTTGTGTTCGGGCTCCTACCGGCTCCTACCGGCGCCGGAAAAGCTTGTCGCCGAGCCATACCACTGGGTCATACTTGCGGTCGGCAGCGCGCTCCTTCATCGGGATCAGCGCATTGTCGGTGATCTTGATGTGCTCGGGGCAGACCTCGGTGCAGCACTTGTTGATGTTGCAGTACCCGAGCCCGTTTACTTCCTGAGCGTCCTCGGCGCGACGCTCGTGTACGTCGAGGGGATGCATGTCCAACTCGGCTTGGCGCATCAGGTAGCGCGGACCCGCGTATGCCTCTTTGTTCTCCTCGTGGTCACGGATCACGTGGCAGACGTTCTGGCACAGGAAGCACTCGATGCACTTGCGGAACTCCTGCGACCGGTTCACATCCTCCTGCGCCATCCGGTACTCACCCGGCTGCAGGTCCTTCGGCGGTGTGAAAGACGGTATCTCGCGCGCCTTTTCGTAGTTGAACGAGACATCGGTGACAAGATCGCGAATTATCGGGAAGGTCCGGATCGGCGTGACGGTGACGACCTCGTCGGGCTCGAACGTCGACATCCGCGTCATGCACATCAGCCGGGGACGGCCATTGACCTCCGCCGAACACGATCCGCACTTGCCCGCCTTGCAGTTCCACCGCACCGCGAGGTCCGGGGTCTGGGTCTGCTGCAGACGGTGGATGATGTCGAGCACCACCTCACCCTCGTTGACCTCGACGGAGTAGTCCTGCAGCCCGCCGCCCGCGAGATCGCCGCGCCATACGCGCATGGTCGCTTGATAGGCCATCAGTTGCTCCGTTCTGGATGCTGGGCCAGTTCCTGGTCGGTGAAGTACTTCTCCAGTTCAGAGAGCTCGAACAGGTCGAGCAGATCCTGCCGGACCGGAATCTGGTCTTGTTTGGTGACGCTGACCTCGGGCACCAACTCGGTGTCGTCACTTTCGGCGCGGCAGACCAGCAGGGTCTTGCGCCAATCCGACTCCATCGACGGGTGGTCATCGCGGGTATGGCCGCCGCGACTCTCCGTGCGCTGCAGCGCCGCCTTGGCGATGCATTCACTGACCAGGATCATGTTGCGCAGATCGATGGCCAGGTGCCAGCCGGGGTTGAACGGCCGGTCGCCGTCGATGCGCACCCGCTTGTACCGCTCGCGCAGCTCGGTCAGTTTGTCGAGCGCTTCGCTGATCTCATCGGCCTTGCGGATGATCCCGACCAGGCTGTTCATCGTGTCCTGCAGGTCGAGTTGCAGCGTGTAGGGGTTCTCCGGTGCATCGCCGTTCGTCGCGCTCTCGAACGGCAGCAGCGCCCGTTTGATCGCGTCTTGCACCGCCTGCTCGGACACCTGAGGCCGATCGGTCAGCGCCCGGGCGTAGTCGGAGGCGCCGAGCCCAGCGCGGCGGCCGAACACCAGCAGGTCCGACAGCGAGTTACCACCGAGCCGGTTGGAGCCGTGCATGCCGCCCGCACACTCACCGGCTGCGAACAGTCCCGGAGTAGTGGCCGCAGCCGTGTCAGGGTCGACCTCGATACCGCCCATCACGTAGTGACAGGTCGGCCCGACTTCCATCGGTTCCTTGGTGATGTCGACCTCGGCCAGCTCCATGAACTGGTGGTACATCGACGGCAGGCGTCGCTTGATCTCCTCGGCGGGCAGCCGCGACGCGATGTCGAGGAACACTCCGCCGTGCGGCGAGTTGCGCCCGGCCTTCACCTCGGAGTTGATCGCGCGGGCCACCTCGTCACGCGGCAGCAGGTCCGGCGTCCGGCGCGCGGAGTCGTTGTCCTTCAGCCACTGATCGGCCTCGTCGACGCTCTCGGCGTACTGGCCTTTGAACACGGGCGGGATGTAGTCGAACATGAACCGCGTGCCCTCGGAGTTCTTCAGCACACCGCCGTCGCCGCGCACGCCCTCGGTGACGAGAATGCCCTTGACGCTGGGCGGCCAGACCATGCCCGTCGGGTGGAACTGGACGAACTCCATGTTGATCAGCGTCGCGCCGGCGCGCAGGGCCAGCGCGTGCCCGTCGCCGGTGTACTCCCACGAGTTCGACGTCACCTTGTAGGACTTGCCGATTCCGCCGGTGGCCAGCACCACCGCGGGGGCCTCGAACAAGACGAAGTTGCCCGTCTCGCGCCAGTACCCGAAGGCGCCGGCCACTCTCTTTTCGCCGCCGTTCTCGTCCAAGATCAGGTCGGTGACGGTGCATTCGTGAAAGACCCGGATCCGCGCCTCGTAGTCGCCGAACTCGGCTTTGTCCTCCTGCTGCAGCGAGACGATCTTCTGTTGCAGTGTGCGGATGATCTCCAGGCCGGTGCGATCACCGACGTGGGCCAGCCGCGCGTAGGTGTGGCCGCCGAAGTTGCGCTGGCTGATGCGGCCGTCCTTGGTGCGGTCGAACAGCGCGCCGTAGGTCTCGAGCTCCCAGACCCGGTCGGGTGCCTCCTTGGCGTGCAACTCGGCCATCCGCCAGTTGTTGAGGAACTTTCCACCGCGCATGGTGTCGCGAAAGTGGACCTGCCAGTTGTCCTTCGGGTTGGCATTGCCCATCGCGGCCGCGCAGCCACCTTCGGCCATCACGGTGTGCGCCTTACCGAAGAGCGACTTCGTGATGACCGCAACCTTTTGACCGCGCTCGCGTGCCTCGATGACCGCACGCAAACCCGCGCCGCCGGCACCGATGACGAGCACGTCGTATGAGTGCCGTTCCACCTGTGGTGAGCCGGTTGCGCTGAGAGCCTCGGATTCCGCCATTAAATAAACCTCACTACCGATTGGATAAAGCTGTCAGCCAATGAATCTCAGGTCAGAGATGGCGCCGCTGGCCACCAACATGATGTAGAAGTCGGTGAGCATCAGCGTGCCGAGCGTGATCCAGGCGTAGGCCTTGTGCCTGGTGTTGAGCCTGCTGACCTGTGACCACAGCCAGTACCGGATCGGGTGCTTGGAGAAGTGCTTGAGGCGCCCGCCGACGACGTGGCGGCAAGAGTGGCATGAAACCGTATACGTCCACAACAGGATCACGTTGACGACGAGAATGACGTTGCCCAAACCGAATCCGAAGCCCGACGGCGAATGGAACGCCACGATCGCGTCGTAGGTGTTGATCAGCGAGATGAGCACGGCGATGTAGAAGAAGTAGCGGTGTGTGTTCTGGATGATCAGCGGGAACCGCGTCTCACCGGTGTAGGTCGCATGGGGTTCGGCCACTGCGCATGCGGTGGGCGCCTGCCACACCGACCGGTAGTAAGCCCCGCGGTAGTAGTAGCAGGTGAGCCGGAACAGCAGCAGGAACGGCAGGGACACCGCCGCGTAGGGCAACCACCACACGTCCGGCAGGAACTGACCGAAGTGGCTGGCTTCGGGGATGCAGCCGGACTGCTCGGCCTCGGACCATTTCACGACGCACGGCGAGTAGAACGGCGTCAGGTAGTGGTACTCGGCGACGTAGTACCACTTCTGCATCAACGCGCGGACGAGGCCGTAGATCAAGAACGCGGCGAAGCCGAGATTCACGATCAGCGGCGACTGCCACCACCGGTCGGTGCGCAGGGTGCGTTGCGGAATCTCGGCACGGCTCGCTGAAAAGACGCCGGTCGCCTTGCGGTCGGCGGTGGGTGCGCTCACTGTTGCCTTTCGGTGTCGAGTTGTCCCGGGTGCTGACGGACCTCCGCGTCAGCGGACGCCGCCGAGGCCCTCGTCGTCGACACCGCGCCAGAAATCGGTGTCGTATTGGGTGTCCGGGATCGGGATGCGGTCGCCGGCGCGATGGTGCACCACGCCGCGGGCGAGCTCCAGCTCTTCGGCGTCAATGTCGAGACGGTCGATGTCGTTGAGGATGCGTTCGGCGTCATTGACGATGCGACGCGTCGCCGGGGAATCCCCGTACCTCGACGCCAGCGATGTCACGCACCGCCGCAGGCTTCCGATTAGCTCATGCAGCTCGGCAAGTTCGGTAGTGCTGGACAATTGACCTCCTTGGGCTGAAGGGTGTCAGGCATCACAGTACGACACCCGATGCTAGCTACATCATGCAGTCCACCGTGAGACAGATCACGTCAAACCGAAGGAGGCGGCTCGATGCCCGACCAGGTACTCAAAGAGCGTGCCGAGGCCCTGCTGGCGTTGCACCAGCCCGGAAACCCGGTCATTCTGCCGACCGTCTGGGACGCCTGGTCGGCGCGGCTCGCGGTCGGCGAGGGGTTTGCTGCGCTGACCGTCGGCAGTCACCCGATGGCGGACTCGGTCGGCAAACCCGACCAGGAGGGCATGGCGTTCGACGATGTCGTCACGCGCGTCAAGCAGATCACTGCGGCGGTCGATGTGCCGGTCTCGGTCGATCTGGAATCCGGCTACGCCCAGTCCCCGCGGCGCCTGATCGACGGACTGCTGGAGGCGGGCGCGGTCGGGCTGAACATCGAGGACACCGTGCACAGCGAGAACGGCAGGCTGCGGTCGGCCACCGAGCACGCGGAGTTGGTCGGCGCGTTGCGGGAGGCGGCCGACGGCACCGGTGTGCACGTGGTGATCAATGCCCGCACGGACCTGTTCCTGCGCAAGGACGGCGACGACGCCGACCGTGTCGACCGCGCGGTGGCCAGGCTGACCGAGGCGGCTGCCGCGGGCGCCGACGTGCTCTACCCGGTCGGCCGTCATGACCCGGACACCTTGCGCCGCTTGACATCCGAGTTGCCGCTACCGGTGAACGCGATCGGTGTGCCCGATCAGGACGACCCGGCGTCGTTTGGCCCCTTGGGGGTGGCACGCGTCAGCTTCGGACCGTTCCTGCAGGCCGCGTTGTCGACGCGGGCCAAGGAGTTGTTGCAGCGGTGGGTCTAGGGGGCGGCGGTGGCTGACGACGATCGGAACTGGGAGGAGCAGGAGCCGCTGATCATCGCCGCCGGTGTGGCGGCGGTGGTGCTGGTGGCGATCCTGATCTATGCGGTGATCCGTACCGCGGACGCCGCTCGCGTCCCGGAAACAATTCCGCCGCCTGCACCTTCGTCGACTCCGTCGGTGTACACCACCTCGCCGACGACCACCACCAGTTACACCACCCCGAGCGTGCAGACCACGGAAGTCAGGACGCCGGAGCCGCCCCCGACCACAACCACCGCCAGTCCCACCACGACGACCACGACGACGGATCCGTATGAGACGACGACGTCGGATCCGTATGAGACACCGACATCGGATCCGTATGGAACGACGACGGAGACGACCGGCGGCTGAGACCACAAAACCGGTGGAACCTCGCCGGTTCCACCGGTTTTGGTGTCGTGAGCGCTACTTGTTTTCGATCGCGATGCGCTGCGTCTCGGCGCCCTTGTGGGCCCCGGCCACCCGCACCGTCAGCACACCGGCGTCGTACGACGCCGAGATGGCGTCGCCGGTGACGTGGGCCGGCAGCTTGAACGACCGGCGGAACGACCCGTAACGCACCTCGCGAAGGCTGCGACCATCGCGGTCCTCGGCGCGCTCGTCGCGACGCTCACCGTGGATGACCAGATGGCCGCGGTCGACCTCGACGGTGACGTCCTTCTCGACGTCGACGCCGGGCAGTTCGACGCGGACCAGCGCGTCGTCACCGTCCCTGACGATTTCCGCGGCGGGGGTGAACGCGCCCGCAAACCAGTCGTCGGCGGTGGCGGGGCCGAAGAAGTCGCGTACCCACCGGTCGATGTCCCACGCGGGACGAGTCCGTAATGCCAGAGTGCTCATGTACATCCTCCTCGCTGTTGACCGGCACCGCACCGGTCGCCATCTGGTTAAACTTGAGTCACTTACGCTCATGTTCCCGGCCCGTCTTCGCTGTGAGCGAAGCCACGCCGCAGAGCTCAAAACCGGTCTCACATCGGTCGTCGAACCCTGTGAGCACACCGTGATCGGCGCTTCACACGAGGCGACATTGCGGCAATATCGGCTGCTTAACGTCGGCGGCATGCGGTCAACGAGAAACGTGGTGGTTGTCGGACACGGCATGGTCGGTCACCGGTTCGTCGAGGCGCTTCGCTCCCGGGACGCCGACGGCGACTGGCGTGTCACCGTCCTTGCCGAGGAGGCCGACGCCGCCTACGACCGCGTCGGGCTCACCGGCTACACCGACCATTGGGACCGCAACCTGCTCGCGCTACCGGGTAATGACTACCGGGGCGACGATCTGGTCGAGCTGCGGTTGGCCACGCGGGTGACCGGGATCGACCGGACCGCGAAGGAGGTGCTCACCGCCGACGGTCAGCGCGTGCCCTACGACGCGTTGGTGCTGGCCACCGGATCGTATGCGTTCGTTCCGCCGGTGCCGGGGCGTGACCTGCCGGTCTGCCACGTCTACCGGACCCTCGATGACCTGGACGCCATCCGGGCCGGTGCGAACGCCGCGCGCGATTCCAGAACGCCGGTCGGCGTGGTGATCGGCGGCGGCCTGCTCGGCCTGGAGGCGGCAAATGCGTTGCGCACCTTCGGCTTGAAGACACACGTCGTCGAGATGGCGCCGCATCTGATGGCGGCGCAGCTCGACGAGGCGGGCGGTGCGTTGCTGAGCCGGATGGTCAAAGGCCTCGGCATCGAGGTGCACACCGGTGTCGGCACCGAGAGCATCGTGCCGGTGCAACGCAACGAGCCGCTGCGCAAATCCGACCGAGACGATTCGGTGCGGTTGTCGCTCAACGACGGCAGCCATATCGACACCGGCGTGGTCGTGTTCGCCGCCGGGGTGCGCCCGCGCGACGAACTGGCCCGCGAAGCCGGCCTGGATGTCGCCCAGCGCGGCGGCGTGCTCACCGATTTGACCTGTGTCACAAGCGATCCCGACATCTACGCCATCGGCGAGGTGGCCGCGATCGAGGGCCGCTGCTACGGGCTGGTCGGCCCCGGGTACACCACCGCGGAGGTGGTGGCGGACCGGCTGCTCGGCGGTGCCGCGGAGTTCGGTGAAGCCGACATGTCGACCAAGCTCAAACTGCTCGGCGTCGATGTGGCCAGCTTCGGTGATGCTCAAGGCCGCACGCCCAACTGCCTGGAGGTCGTGGTCAACGACCCGGTCAAGCAGACCTACGCCAAACTGGTGCTCTCCGATGACGCCAAGATCCTGCTGGGCGGCATCCTGGTCGGTGACGCGTCGGCCTACGGTGTGCTGCGCCCGATGGTCGCCAGCGAGCTGCCCGGGGACCCGCTGTCCTTGATCGCGCCGGTCTCGGACGGCAGCGCGTCGGGCCTGGGAGTCGGTGCGCTACCGGACATCGCGCAGATCTGCTCGTGTAACAACGTCACCAAGGGGGACCTGACCGGCGCCATCGCCGGCGGCTGCTGCGACGTGCCGAGCCTGAAGAAGTGCACGCTGGCGGGCACGTCGTGCGGCTCGTGCGTGCCACTGCTCAAGCAGCTGCTCGAGGCCGAGGGTGTCGAACAATCCAAGGCGCTGTGCGAGCACTTCAGCCAGTCGCGCGCCGAGCTGTTCGAGATCATCAGCGCCACCGAGATCCGCACCTTCTCCGGCCTGGTCGAACGGTTCGGCACCGGAAAGGGTTGCGACATCTGCAAACCCGTTGTCGCGTCAATTCTCGCGTCGACCAGTTCAGAGCACATTCTCGACGGTGAGCAGGCCTCGCTGCAGGATTCCAATGACCACTTCCTGGCCAACATCCAGAAGAACGGCAGCTACTCGGTGGTGCCGCGGTCACCCGGCGGGGAGATCACTCCCGAGCAGTTGATCCTGATCGGTGAGATCGCCAGGGACTTCAACCTTTACACCAAGATCACCGGTGGCCAGCGCATCGACATGTTCGGCGCGCGGGTCGATCAACTGCCGGAGATCTGGCGCCGGCTGGTCGAGGGTGGCATGGAATCCGGCCATGCCTACGGCAAGGCGCTGCGCACGGTGAAGAGCTGTGTGGGCAGCACATGGTGCCGCTACGGTCAGCAGGATTCGGTCGACATGGCGGTCACCATCGAGAAGCGCTACCGCGGTCTGCGAGCGCCACACAAGATCAAGATGGCGGTCTCGGGCTGCGCCCGCGAATGTGCGGAGGCTCAGAGCAAGGACGTCGGCGTCATCGCCACCGAACAGGGCTGGAACCTCTACGTCTGCGGGAACGGCGGCATGTCGCCCCGGCACGCACAGCTGCTGGCCGGCGACCTCGACGACGAGACGCTGATCCGCTACATCGACCGGTTCCTGATGTTCTACATCCGAACCGCCGACCGGTTGCAGCGCACGGCGCCGTGGTTGGAGGCGCTCGATGGCGGCCTCGAGCATCTGCGCGACGTGGTCTGCAACGACTCGCTCGGCCTGGCCGCCGAATTCGAAGACGCCATGGATCGACACGTCGCCGGCTATGCCTGCGAATGGAAGGGCGTGTTGGAGGACCCGCAGAAACTGTCGCGGTTCGTGTCGTTCGTGAACGCCCCGGATGTTGACGACCCCACTGTCGAGTTCACCGAGAGTTCGGGACGCAAGGTCCCGCTCGCGATGCCGAAGGTGCCGCAAAGATGACCGTGCTCAACGAAACCCAGGTATGGACGTCAGCCTGTCGCTATGACTTCCTGATCCCCAACCGCGGCGTCGGCGTGCTCCTGGCCGACGGTGGTCAGGCGGCGCTGTTCCGCCTCGACGACGGATCGCTACACGCGGTCGGCAACATCGATCCGTTCTCCGGCGCGGCGGTGATGTCACGCGGCATCGTGGGTGACCGCGGCGGACGTCCGACCGTTCAGTCGCCGATCAAGAAGCAGGCGTTCGCCCTTGACGACGGTGTGTGCCTCGACGACCCCGAGGTCTCGCTGCCGGTCTACCCGACGCGGCTCACCGCCGACGGTCACGTCGAAGTCCGCGGCTAGCTTTTCCTCGCGAGCCTTTCCTCGCGAGCTGGGCCCACGCCAAAGGCAGGGGAGCGCAAAGTGACCCATTTTCGGCCATTTTCGGGGCAGCTTGCGTCTGTTCGCCAAAAGAACTCTCAGGCCGCCAACGGCAGCCGGGCACGGCGGAACCGGTTGGCGATCAACCGGACCATCGCGGGGTGGGTACCCAGCGGATCGGCCACCGCGTCGGCCCCACCGGCGCGCAACCGGTCTTGGAACAGGCCTTCGGCCAGAAGGTATGAGGCGACCACCACCCGCCGCGCGCCGCTGCGGCGCAGACTCGCCACCGCGTCGGCGACCCGCGGCTCGCCGGTGGCGGCATACGCCAGCTCGACCCGGTCGCCGATCACCGCCGACAGCAGCGCCGACATGCGCCGCAGATCAGACAACGCACCCGCATCGGAGGTGCCCGCTGCCGCCAGCACCACGGAATCGCCTGGCCGCCAACCACATTCGATCAGCCGATCGGTCAGCACGCGGGTCAACTGCGGGCTGGGACCGAGCGCGTCGGCGATCGTCACGCCGGGGTGTCCGCTGGCCGCTACGTGTGCGGGGATGTCGGTGTTGACGTGATATCCGCGGGACAGGAACGCTGGCACCAGGATCGTGCGATCGGGCAGGCTCTGCAGCACTTCGCTCGGTGTCGGGCCCAGTACGTCGACGAACGCGACGTGGACGCGGGCGCCCAGCGCGGTCGACACCTGATCTGCGAGGTTCCCGATCAGCGACACCCCGCTCTGTTTGCGGGTGCCGTGCGCCACCAGCAGGTAACTCATGGCGCCACCGCCAGACTGTCCTCGACGGCCAGCCGGTAGCCGCGCTTGACGACCGTCGACACAATGTTCTTGTCGCCCAACGCCGTCCGTAGTCGCAGCACCGCGGTTTCGACCGCGTGGGTGTCGGTGCCGTTGCCGGGCAGCGCCCGCAGCAGGTCGGCGCGCGACACCACCGCGCCGGGCCGGTGGGCCAGCGCGCGGATCGTCGCCATGCCGGCCGGCGACACCGGCTTGACCACACCGTCGACCAGCACGCAGGTGCCGCGGATCTCGAGCAGATGCCCGGCCACCCGAACCGTCCGCGCGCACAGCAGCGGCAACTCGTCGGTGATGTGACGGACCAACGCGCCCAACCGCATTCGGTCTGGCGCCGACGTCGGCACTCCGAGCCGCGCCAGCGGTCGGGCGGTCACGGGCCCGACGCACATCGCGTGCACGTCACCGCGAAACGCCGCGAGCACCTGGCTCTCCAACCCAAGTTCCCTGGCCCGCAGCAGAACCGACGCGACCGCGGGCGCCGAGGTGAAGCTGACCGCGTCGAACTTCTCCTCGGCGATGCCGGCCACCAGCTGGTCGAAGTCCCCGTTGTGTGGCGCCGGATGCCACCGGTACACCAGGATCGGTACGACTTCGGCGCCGGCGGCACGCAACTCGTCGAGAAACTCGGGGAACGGGTCCCACTCATCGGTCGCGCCGTGCATCTGTACCGCGACGCGCTGACCGGCGATCCCGCCCGCGACGAGGTAATGCACCAACTCGCGCGACGACTCCGAGTCCGGAGACCACTCCTCGGGCAGGCCGGCCGCGCGTAGGGCGCCCGTCGCCTTGGGCCCACGGGACAGGATGCGCGCCTTTGCGAGCGCGTCGATCAGGTCGTTGGCGAGGCCCCAGCCGTCGGCGGCGGCGATCCAGCCCCGGAAGCCGATGCCGGTGGTGGCGATCACGATGTCCGGTGGCGCGTCGATCAGAGCTCGAGTGTGCGCGCGCAACACGTCGTCGTCGGGCAGCGGCACCATCTGGATCGCCGGCGCGCTGGTCACCGTCGCACCGCGGCGGCGCAGCAGCGCGCTCAACTCGTCGGCACGCCGGGCGGAGGTCACCGCCACCCGGAAGCCGGTGAGCGGCGCCCAGTCGGGCTCGGTCATGCGACATGTGTATGCAGTGCATGTTTCCGAGCGATTACTTGACCGTTGCGGAGTCGTGTCGGCAGCCCGGGCCGCCCACAAACCCCAGGTCAAGCCGGCGTTATGAGCTGAATCTCACCAGACGTCGCCGTCGCGCCAGTCGCAGGTGATCTCGGCGCTGGTGTCCAGCGCCATGCCGTCCGGCAGGCTCACCGGCAACACGAACAACGTATGGTCGTCGTCGGGGGTGCGGGTCAGCCCGGCCGGTGCGAGCACCGACGTCGGGCCCTGCCACGGCAGCCAGCCGCGCGCGGTGTAGATGTGCTTGCCCGCCTCCGAGGCGCTGAGCGCGCCGAGTTGATACGCCCCGCGCAGCACCTGCTCCACGGCATCCATCACCGCTCGCGCCAGGCCCTGCCCGCGCCAGTCCTCGCGCACGGCGACCGCCTCCACGTAGCCGCAGCGCAGCGCGGTCCTGCGATACAGCAGCCGTCGCTGCACCACCGCCGCGTGGGCGATCAGCGAGCCGTGGTCGAAGATCATCGCGTGCATGCCGCCGAGGGAGTGTTCCCAGTCGACCTCGGTGAAATCCCCGCCGAACGCCTCGATCACCATCCGTTTGGCGTCCTCGCGCGTCTCGGGGTCGAGGTCGGAAGTGTGGATCAGTCGCGCGGTGTGGATGCGCACGACGGGAACAAGGGACTCCTGAACATGCACACTGCTTTTCTACCAGCGCGGCGCGCTCGCTGCCGGTCTAGCCGTCTTCGAACGGCCGGCGCGGCCGCGACCAGTGCATCCGCACCGTTTGCCCGGGCCGCACCTGAGCCACCTTGTCGATGTCCTCGTCGGCGACGACGCCGATCACCGGGTAGCCGCCGGTGACCGGATGGTCCGGCCCCAGGATGACCGGAAAACCGTTCGGCGGCACTTGAATTGCGCCGCGGGTAGCTCCTTCGCTGGGGAGTTGGCGATCCGGCCGGCGGTACTCCAGCGGCATCCCGACCAGCCGCATGCCCACGCGGTCGCTCTTGGTGGTCGCCAACCAGTTGGTGCGGATCAACACATCCGGGTCGACGAACCAGTCGTCGCGCGGACCGGGCACCACCATCAACTCGACCGCGTCGTCCTCGATGGCCGCGACCGGCGCCTGATCGAGTTCGGGGAACTCCTCGGTGTGCTCGCCGACCGGCAACACATCACCCGGCTGCAGCGGCTGCGGTCCGATCGCGGACATCACGTCGTATGACCGCGACCCCAGGACCGGCTCGACGTCGATACCGCCGCGCACTGCCAGATAGGTCCGCAGGCCGGAGTAAGGTGCACCGAGCGTGATCACCTCACCGTCGCGGGCGAAGTGAATGCTGTTGGTGCCGAAGGGTATTCCGTTGACCGCTGGGTCGGTGTCGGCGCCGGTGACGGCGATGGCGATGTCGCCACCGCGCACCCGCGCCGCCAGCCCCCCGAACGTCACCTCGATGGTGGCCCGGTCGTCGGGGTTGGCCACCAGCCGGTTGGCCAACGTGTGCGACCGCCGGTCGGCGGCGCCGGATCGGCCGACGCCCATGTGCGCCAGCCCGGGACGGCCCATATCCTCGATCAGCGCCAGCGGCCCGGAGCGCAGGATTTCCAGCGTCGTCATGGCTGCCTCCTATCCAGTCCTACCCAGCGTCCCGGAACTGCACCCACATGCCCGAGGTCAGCAGCGCCGGCTTCTCGCGGTCGACGTCCCAGAGCACCGCAGAGGTGCGGCCGATCAACTGCCAGCCGCCTGGGGACTCGCGCGGATAGATGCCGCTGAACTCGCCTGCCAGTCCGACGGCCCCGGCCGGCACCTTGGTTCGCGGTTCGGACCGGCGCGGCACCTCCAGGCGAGGATCACCGCCGACGAGATAGGCGAAACCCGGTGCGAACCCACCGAATCCGACCCGCCACAGCCTGCCGGTGTGCGCGGCGACCACCTGCTCTGGCGTCAGGCCCGTCAGGCGGGCCACCTCGTCGAGATCCGGACCGTCGTAGACGACGTCGATCGTGACGTCGGCGCGGCGGTCTGACGGCGGTGTCAACTCCGCATCGAAGTCGGCGTCGACATGCAGGCTGCGCAGGCGTTGCCGCGTGGGCGCCTGGTACCGGTGCCCGGCGAGCTTAATCAACACCGTGCGCGAAGCCGGCACGATGTCGAGCACGCCGGGCAGGTCGGCCTGTCGGATCGCCTCGGTCCACGCCAATACTGCCGCGGTGCGGTCGAACTCGAGCAGCAGCGCCCGGTCCCCGTAGTCGCGGATGGGGATGGCGCCGGCGGCCCGTACGCCACGGTCCATTTCGGCTGTCACGCTCATGACCCGAACTTACCCGCGAGTAGCTACCAAATCCCGTGCTCTGTGAGCCTTGCCAGAGGAGTTTTAACGAAGCCTCAGGAGGCGGGCTGATATGTCGGTTCGCGGCGCTTGATGAACGCGATGACGCGGTAGGTCACCGGCAGCACGACCACCTCCACCGCGGTCTTGTACACCCAGCCCAGCGCCACGTACGTCAGGAAGTCGCCCCAGGTGTCGATCCCGATGGCGGCCGCGGCGATGCTGCAGAACACGAGCGTGTCGGCGAACTCGCCGATGACCGTCGACCCGATCAACCGGGCCCACAGATGCTTCTCGCCGACCCGGGTCTTCACCTTCACGACGACCCAGGCGTTGAGCGTCTGCCCGACGATGAAGCCCGCCAGCCCCGCGATGATCAACTGCGTGAACGGCTTCACCACGGCCTCGAACGCCGCTTGATTGGTGTAGAAGTCGGCGGCGGGCAGCACGGCGGTGAGCCAGAACGTGAACGCCGCGAGCGCCTCCATCACGAACGCGATGTAGATCGCGCGCCGGGTGGCGGCAAAGCCGTAGACCTCCGACAACACGTCGCCGATCACGTAGGTCAGCGGGAACACGACGAAGCCGCCGTCGGTGATCAGCGACCAGTCGCCGATGATGGGGCCGAACGCGATGCCCTTGGTCGCCGCCACGTTCGAGATCAGCACCAGGCCGGTGAAGACCGCGACGAGCGTCGGATAGTAGGCCGACCCCGTGGTGGCGAAGCCGCGGTGCTCGGTCTGCTGGGCGTCCGGGGTGACCGTCACCGGGTCATCTTCTCAACTCAGTGCTTGGGCGATGCGCGACGGCAGTCGGTCGGCCACCACCGGATACGACAGCGGTGAGGCGAACGCGATCGCCCCGGCGAGTTCCTTGCCCGTGAACACGTTGGCCTTACCGCGCTTCGCGACGGCCGGGTCGGCCAGCAGCGCGGCCTGTTCCTCGTCGCTCTCGGTGGCCCAGATCAGCACGTCGGCCGTGTCGGGATTCTCGACGACGCGAAGACCCATCTGGGTGAGGAACTCGGCGCGCCAATCGGGGGTCAGGGCCCGCGGCTCTCCATCGTCCAGCCGGCCGTGCAGCAGTGCCGCACTCCTGCCGGCCCACGCGGTGTTGTTCTCACCTACCGCGGTGAACTTCTTGTCGACATCCGCGATCAGGGCTTGCATCTCGTTGTGCTTGAAGACCGCTTGACCGACCGTGCCCGCCTGGTCCTTCCACGGCTCGAAGAACGCGGCGTGCCCGGACTGCGCGACCGTCGGCGCGATCTCGGACAGTTTCGTGTAGGTGTCGGAGTCCAGGCCGGCGTTGACGGCGACGATCAGATCGGGGTTCAGCGACGCGATCTGGGCGACCTGAATCCCGTCGGCGAGACTGAGCACCGTGGGTTGGGCGCCGCCGAGTTTGGGCTGCGCCCATGGCCATACCGCGAACGGTTCGCCACCGAACCAGTCGGTGACCGCGATCGGCACCACCCCGACCGCCAACAGGTCGTCCTGTTCGGTGAGCCCCGCGCTGACCACCCGGGTGGGCGGCGCCGGGATCTTGGTCTCGCCGAAGACGTGCTTGACGGTGACCGAGCCATCCTTGGCGACGGTGCCGGGCTCGTCCGAGCCGCATCCCGCGACGACGAGCGCCGCGCCCGCGGTCACCGTCAGGAAGCCTCGCCGAGTCAGCCGTGTGGCCACTCGGCGAGCCTAGCCAACCGAACGGTCAGACCACGTCAGGAGTGCGCCAGCTTCTTGTTCACCAGCCGGGTCAGCCATCCAGGGGAGAACCGGGAACCCGCGGCCAGCACCTTGGTCTGGGATCCGACCGGGAAGTGCACCTGGTGGATGGCCCGCCGCAACCACGACGGGTCGGTGGCCTTGACGATCGCGTCGGCGATGTCCTGAGCCGTCAGCCGGATGCCGAGCGAATCCGTCGTGCCGGTCTTGATGCTCTCGGTCATCGCGGTCTGCACGTACAGCGGCCACATCGCGATGACCCGGATGCCGTACCGGCTCCACTCGATGTCGAGCGCCTCGGTGATCCCGCGGACGAAGAACTTCGTGGCGCTGTAGTTCGCCAGTTCGGCCTGGCCGTAGATCGCCGAAGCGGAGGCGAGGTTGACGACGACCGAGTTCGGCGTCGCCCTCAGATAGGGGAACGCCGCGTACAGGCCGTTGACGACGCCCTTGGCGTTGATGTCGATCTCCTTGAGATGGCCGCGGATGTCCATCTCCTCGAACCGGCCCGCACGCAGAATGCCCGCGTTGTTGATCATGACGTCGAGGCGGCCGCCGGCGGCTTCGGCGAACTCGCGCACGCGCTGCGCCATCTCGTCGGGATCGGTGACGTCGAGGTGCCCGACGACAGCGGTGGCGCCCAGCCCGTCGATGTCGTCGGCCAGGCTCTTGAGACCGACCTCGTCGATGTCGTAGCCGCCGACGACGAAGCCGTTGCGGGCGAACGTCAGCGCGGTGGCGCGGCCGATCCCGGCGGCAGCACCGGTGATGAAGACGGACTTGCGTGGTGGCGGGGGTTGCGTCATCAGATCTTCATACCCGCATCGACGACGTCGATGTCGCCCATGATGCGGACCTCGTCACCGATGTCGACGGCGCCGGCGGTGATGACCTCCGCGTACAGACCGGCGCAGGGGAGCGCACCGGAACCGGGCACCTCGACGCGATTGTGCTCGAGCAGGTGCCGGACGGCTCCCGGAAGGCGTTCGGAGCGGCCGTGTTTCAGGGTCGGCACGGCGCACCGCGGTGTCGGCCGCGTGCCCCGCAACACGACCTCGCCGAGCTGGATCTGCGCGCCGACCCAGTCGTTCTCGACGAAGGGCGAAGACCCGTTGGTGTCGACGACGATGTTCGGCCGGTACCGGATCGCCTCGGCGTGGTCGACCCCGACGGCGTCGAGCGTGGCGGTGCAGATCAGGTGCACAGGAGAATGGTCGACGAACGCTCCGCCCGGCGTGCCCTGTGCGAGTTCGAGCAGCACGGGGTCGATCTCCGCGTTGATGCCGTGGGTGAGCACGTCGACGGGATCGGACCGTTCGAGCACGGCCCCGGCCGCTCGCTCGTCGGCGAGGTGCACCGTACGGCCGAGCAGATCCGACAGCGGCGCGGCCGCCTCGGCGACCGGCACCGTGCGGCCGTCGGGCAGCGTCACCGTGACGCCGTCGGGTCCGGTCGCCGACGAACACTGCAGCAGCGCGCTCCATAGCCGGGGGTGTTTGGCGGTCGCGACGTGCCCGGTGGCGTCGTCGATGACCGCGTACCGCCGATCTCCGGCCACACCCAGCGGACTGAGCTCGATGGAATCGCACCGCTCGCCGAGCATCGACTTCACCGGATAGCGCCGCAGCGCGGCGACGCGTCCGACTGTGTCCCTCATCCGGTCTCGACTCTGTCTCACGCACCGACCGTACAAGCCGGCGCTACGGCGGCTCGCGAGAACCGTCGAAGCGCACGCTGACCCGTTGAAAGCCTTTGGCCCGTTCGGCTTTCGCCCTACGCGTGTAGGTGCGGCGGTCGGCGGAGGTGAGGTCGACGTCGTCGGTGAACGGTGTCAGCAGTGCCCGCGGATGCAGCTGGTCGACGCGGACGACGTTGATCTCCGCGCACATCACCAGCGTCACCGACACCAGGAACAGGAATGCCAGCAACCCCAGCACGAGTGCGAACACACTGTTGGTGGCGCTCGTCGACTTGACGGTGTGGGTGACATAGCTGGCGCCGAACCACTGCAGCAGTTGCCAGATCACTGCCGCGGTCAGGGCGCCGGGCAGCACGTCGCGGTAGGAGAGGCGCCGCACTGTGGTGACGCGGAACGCCACCAGGCAGATGAGCGCGTTGATGCCCACCGTGACGACGGTGACGCCGAACTTGCCGAACCACCCGAGGCCGGCGGTCGCGTGGCCGACCGCCGAGAGCACCGTCGTGGCGATGGCCGCGGAACCCAGCACAAACAGCAGCAGCAGGCTGCGCAGCCGCGACCGGATCGGGTCGGGCCGGTTGTTGCGCGGCACCGCCCACACCGAGTCCATCGCGTTCTGCACGGCCTGCCCCAGCCCCAGGCCGCCGTACAAGGCGCCGGCGATGCCGACGACGACGCCCGTGGCGCCGCCGCTGAGTTGCTCCGGCCGTTGCAGCTGACCGCCGATGACCGGGAACTGGCTGAGCGTGGACTGCAGCACCTGCTGCTGCAGGTCCGGGTGTCCGGCGAGCACCACGCCCAGCGCCGTCGTCATGAGCAGCAGCAGCGGGAACAGCGATACGAACGCGTAGTACGTGATCAGCGCGGCCAGATAGCCGCCCTGGTCGTCGACGTACTTGTAGATGACCGCGATGAGGAAGCCGATGCGGCGGTGACGTCGCTGCAGCCTGTCCAGCCAGCCCACCATCTCACCGACCCCCTCACCCGGGCCTCGCTGATGCGCTGGTCGATACCCGTTTACCGCCCTGGCGAATCCGACGCCTTGACGTCCTGCGCGCGGCGCGCCCGCGCCCGGCGCTTGCCCTCGTGCATCGCGGCCACCCGCGCGACGGGGATGGTCCTGCCGTGCTCGATCAGATCCGGTGGCAGCGTCTGCGGGGCGGGCATCAGCTCGGCCCACGGGTCGCGGTCGCCGAGCACCCCGAGCGCGGTCTGCACGCAGAAGTCCGCCGGTGTGATGCGGTCCAGATCCGACCAGTCCACCGGGAACGACACCGGGGTGCCGGCGCGCAGTCGGGGACTGTAGACGGCGACGACGGTGGCACCGCCGGCGCGGGTGGAGTCGATGAAAACCTTGCCCTCGCGGTCCTCGACGATGAAAGCCGTTGTCGCGCGGGCGGGATCGAGTTGCTCCGCACGCGCCGCGAGGGCGCGGGTGGCCGCTGCGACGTCGTCGACCGGGGCGCTGTCGTCGACGGGCACGAACACGTGCAGCCCCTTGGCGCCACTGGTCTTCACCACCCCCGTCAGGCCGCAGTCCGAAAGCGCCTGTCGCACAAGCGCTGCCGTAGCCACCACCGCGTCGAACGCGCTGCCGGGCGGCGGGTCGAGGTCGAGCACCAGATGCGTCGGGCGGTAGATGTCGTCGGCCAGCCCCAGCGTCGGGTGGTATTCCACGGCGCGCTGGTTGGCCAGCCACAGCAGCGTGCGGCGGTCGTCGCACAGGGCGTAGCGCACCTCGCGATGCGAGGACTCCGCCCACATCGACACGGTCTTCACCCACTCCGGGGTGTACTTGGGGACGTTCTTCTGCATGAACGGCGCCTGGCCGCGCAGCACCCGCAGCACGGTCAGCGGGCGCCCCGCCAGACCGGGCAGTATCCGTTCGGCCACCGCGTCGAGGTAGTCGACGAGATCGCGCTTGGTCGCCCCGGAATCCTCGCTCAACGGCTGGTCGAGGTTTGTCAGCCTAACCCCGGCGCGCTCCTCGGCGACGCTCATGGGCCCACTCTAGGCAGCGTCACACGCTGAGTCGGCGATAGCGCTGCAGGCGCCGCACACCCGCGGCGGACGGGGCGCCGTCGTGCGGGCGCACCGCGGCCTCGACGCGGGCGCGGACGTCGTCGGCGTCGATGTGCGTGCCGATCGCCACAAGGCCGTTGGCCCGCGCCGACGACGGTGCCGCCGCGACGTGCACCGACGTCCCGACCCCGTTCACGACGTAGCTGCGGACACGGTCGCGGTAGCGCACCGCGACGATGCCCTTGAGCCGGTACACGCCGTCGGGCGGCTGCTCGAGCAGGTCGAACAGCGCGTCCGGGTCGACGCATCCGTCGCTGGTCACGGTGACGGAGTCGGCGTGCACGTGCGGATGGTGGTCGGGTTCGGCGTCGACCAGCAATTCGCGCAGCGACATCTGGCCGTCCGCGGTGGACGCCTCGGACACGTCGTACAGCAGCGCTGGATCGACGCGTCCCGCGACGGCGCCGACCAGGTGGACGTCCGGATTGCGTTCGCGCACCCGGTTAGTGATGCGAGCGAGCACGCCGTCGCGGTCGTCGTGCGGAATCTGGTCGAGCTTGTTCACCACCACCAGCGAGGCCGCGCCGTACCGGGCCGACGGGGTGGCATGGGGGTCGACGGTGTCGAAATGCGTCTTGGCGTCGATGACGTCGACGACGCCGCCGGGCCGGATGCGGTCCACGCCGCTGAACCGGATGATGCGGGAGATCGCGATCGGGTCGGCCAGGCCGCTCGCTTCGACGATGATCGCGTCCAGTGCCAGCTTCGGGTCGGCGAGCTTGGCCAGCGCCTCGTCGAGCCCGCCGTCGTCGGGCAGGCAGCAGATGCAGCCGCCCGCGATCGAGGCCGGTTCGTCGACCTGTCCGCTGACCAGGGCGGCGTCCACGTTGAGTTCGCCGAAGTCGTTTATCACCACGCCGATGCGGGCGCCCGGTGCGCGCAGCAGGTGGTTGAGCAGGGTCGTCTTGCCGGCGCCGAGATAACCGGTGAGCGCAATGACGGGGACTGTCGGCTGCAGGACGCGGGCCACCACGGAACACATGATGTCAACGATTGGCCCACAGCCGTGTTTCGGACCCCGTCAGACGTGGAACCTAAGCCCCCGAGAGGAGGCCCGAATGACGGACCACGACAAGGCCGGCCAGGCACGCGAAAGCTTGATCGACTCGGTGAAGGGCAAGGCCAAAGAGCTGTTCGGGGCGGTCACCGGAAACGACTCGATGACCGCTGAAGGGCAGCTTCAGCAGGCTGAGGCCGAACAGCGCAAAGAGGCCAACAAGGAGCGGGCGGTCGCCGACGCCGAAGCTCGGGAGGCCCGGGCCGATGTGGCCGAGGCCAACCGCGAAAGCGCCGGGGAACGCGCCGCGCTGAACGCCGAAGCGGCCGCCGAGAAAGCCGCGGTGGACAACCAGGAAGCCGCACAGAAGCGGGCCGCCGAGCAGGCGGCCCACCGGCAGCTCGACGAAGAGCGCAGCCAGGCCGACCGGGACGCGGAGCGCAAGGCGCGCGAAGCGAAGGCCGAACAGCGGGCGGAGATCCACGACGCCGACAGCCAACTCGCCGACGCGCTCGAAGAACATCGCGAAGCCGCCGCGGAGTCGGCCAGCGCCCACGCCGAGGCCGCCCGCATCCGGCGGCAGGCCGAGAACCTCAACAACGACGCCTGACCAGGGCACAAAGGAGCTTGACCATGAGTCTCACCGCTATCCCGAGGGCGGTGCTGAGGATTCAGTACCAGGTGGCCCGCATGCCACTGCAGTTGATCGACGACCGGTTCGTCGCGCGGATGGACTCCGAGGCGCCCGCGCGGCTGTTCTACGAGCGCTCCCTGGGCATGTTGGACACCGCGGTCGGCGTCGCGCTCGGCGATCCCGAACTTCGTAAGCGGGGGGCCACGCTCGTCGAGCGCAGCGATGCGCTGCGCCGCGCGGCCGAACTCGACGCGGCCGCCGACGAGAACGCCAAGCAGGCCGACGCCGAGTTGGAGGTGACGCGCGAGAAGGCGCTGCAGGACAAGCAGGATGCCTTCGAGGAGACCGGACGCGAAGCCCGAGAGGCCCGCAAGCAGGCACAGCAGCGTAAGCGGGCCGCGATCGAGAACGCCGAGAAGCGCATCGCCGCGAACAAGGCGCAGGCCGACCAGATCGCCGCCCAGCGCAAGAGGAACGTGGAGACCGCCAAGCGTCGCGAAGAGGCGCAGATCGACGCGGCCGAGCGTAGCGTCGCCGCGAGCGCGGCCGGCAAGCTCAACGACGCTGCGGAGAAGCGCGTCGATGCCGCGGTGACGCAGGCGCAGGCGGACAAGATCGAGGATCTCGCCGAAACGGAGAAGGAGACGCGGCAAGCCGACCGCTGATCCGCGCTACATCCCGATCAGCGACTCGATCCAGCCGCGGCCGAAATACAGCAGGAACCCCGCGGCGACGACCCACAGCAATGGGCTGATCTCGCGCGCCCTGCCGACCGCCGATCGCAACACCACCCACGCGATGAAGCCGACGCCGATGCCGTTGGCGATCGAGTACGAGAACGGCATCGTCGCCACGGTCAGCACCACCGGCAGGGCGACCGAGAACTCGGAGATGTCGATGTGGCGCAGGTGCGACACCATCATCACGCCGACGACGACGAGCGCTGCGGCGGCCACTTCGGTGGGCACGACGTTGGCCAGTGGCGAGATGAACATCGCTGCGAGAAACAGCCCGCCGGTCACCAGGTTCGCCAGGCCGGTCCTGGCGCCCTCGCCGATGCCCGCGCCCGATTCGAGGAACACCGTGTTCGACGACGCCGACGATGCGCCGCCGAGCACCGCGCCGGCGCCCTCCACGATCAGCGCCGAACGCAGCCGTGGGAAGGTTCCTTGCGCGTCGGCCAGGCCCGCCTCGCGGGACAGCCCGGTGAACACCCCCATCGCGTCGAAGAAGTTCGCGAACACGAGCGTGAACACGAACATGATTGCCGCGATCATTCCGATGCGGCCGAAACTGTCCAGGCTGAAGACGCCGACCAGCGACAGGTCCGGGATCGCGAACGGCGATCCCGACAGCGTCGGCACCGACAGACTCCACCCGCCGGGCTTGTCAGCCGCCGGGCCGAGGTGCCAGATCGCCTCGATGACGACCGCGACGGCCGTGCCGGTGATGAGCCCAATGAGGATGCCGCCCCGCACTTTTCGGGCCACGAGGGTTCCCGTCAACAGCAGTGTGAACACGAAGACGACGGTGGGCACGGTGCCGATGGAGCCGTCGCCGAGACGGCCCAGGCCGACCGGTGGGGACGGCTCCCCGGTGCTGCCGATGAAGCCGGCGTCCACCAGACCGACGAACAGGATGAACAGCCCGATGCCCGCCGTGATCGCGAGCTTGAGCTGCATCGGCACGGCGTCGAATACCAGCCGCCGCAATCCGGTCGCGGCCAGCACGACGATGACGAGCCCGTTGACCACCACCAGGCCCATGGCTTCGGCCCACGTGAGGGAGCCGACGAGCGTGGTCGCGACAAACGAGTTGATGCCCAGGCCCGCGGCGAAAGCGAACGGCAGCCGCGCGATGACGCCGAACAGGATTGTCATCACGCCCGCCGTCAGCGCGGTCACCGCCGACACCTCGGCGAATTGGAGCCTCTGGCCGGCAACGTCCTCGGAGCTGGACAGGATGATCGGGTTCAACACGATGATGTAGGCCATCGCGATGAACGTGACCAGTCCGCCGCGGACTTCTGCGCCGACCGTCGTACCGCGCGCCGAGATCTCGAAGAAGCGGTCGAC
Source organism: Mycobacterium sp. IS-3022 (assembly GCF_001500065.1). Classification (GTDB taxonomy): domain Bacteria; phylum Actinomycetota; class Actinomycetes; order Mycobacteriales; family Mycobacteriaceae; genus Mycobacterium. Next base: position 59,548 of record NZ_LQIN01000007.1, on the reverse strand, counting down.
GAGGCGAGTCACTCTCCGCACCCTATGGGTTGCCGTCTACGCGCGTCATCTCGTGCAGAGCCCGCAGGAACGCCCGCCGCTCGGCGGCCGACAACACCGACAGCCACCGCTCCTCTCCGCGCTGGATCTCCGCTTGCACCGCGTCCTTGAGGGCACGGCCCTCTTCGGTGATGGCCAGTAGCCGCGCACGCCGGTCGGCCGGATCGGGCCGGCGCTCGATGTAGCCCTTGGCCTGCAACTCGTCGAGCGTGGGAATGATCCGGGTCTTGTCGGCGCCGATCGCCTCGGCGAGCGCAGCCTGGGTGCGCACCGGCGACTCGTCGAGCGCCACCAGCACGCTGTACCCCCACATCGACACGTCGTGCGACGCCAGGATGGGGGTTTCGAGGGCGATCAGCCGGCGCAGCAGCGGGGCGAGCATCGCCGCGAGGTCCGGTCGTCTCGACTTCGGCGGCATGGGCGAATGTTACGCATTGACCAATGATAAGTATGCGTATATCGTAAGCGCATGCATATCAATAATGACCTTCGACCGTTCCACCGGATCGCCGTCGCCGCGTCCGTCGACATCGTCGCGGGCGTCACCCTCGGCGACCTCGCTTCACCGACCCCGTGCGCCGGCTGGGACCTCGGCGACCTGCTGACCCATATGACCGTGCAGCACGACGGGTTTGCCGCCGCCGCGCGCGGGTCGGGTGCAGACCTCGCGGTATGGGACCCCGCGACCGTCGCGGACGCGGTGCGCGCGGACCCCGGCGGCACCTATGCCGCGGCCGCCGCCGACGTGCTCGAGGCGTTCTCCGCCGACGGCGTGCCGGATGCCACGTTCGCGCTACCGGAGTTCGGGAAGGACGCCGCCGTTCCGGGATCGATGGCGATCGGCTTTCACTTCGTCGACTACGTCGTCCATGGTTGGGACGTCGCCCGTAGCCTCGGTCTGCCGTTCTCGCTGCCGACCGAGGTGATCGAGGCCGTTCTTCCGCTGGCGTTGGCGGTTCCGGACGGCGAGATCCGCGACATGGACAACTCGCCGTTCGCCCACGCGGTCCCTCAGGAAGAGGGCACGGGCGACCTCGATCGGCTGCTGCGCCACCTCGGCCGCTCACCCGGCTGGCGGGCGGAAGGCGTCACCGCGGGTCGATGAGATCGCGCAGTCTTTCCGCCGGACAGACGGAGGCGCCGGCGGCTCTCACCCGCTCGGCGAGCGTACGATCCGACGTCGCAACGCGAATGTCGGCCGGGCGGGGTTCGGCTTGTACCAGTCGCACGATCTCGTCGTCGGCCGAGTTGGCGGCCGGCTGCGGCGCGTGCGCGACGGTGATGATCGACGAGGCGATCGGTGGCTTCGGCGGCCGTTCGAACACCACGGTGACGTCGTCACCGGTGGGTCGCCACCGTTCCAGGCGCTCGACCAGGGTGACCATCGCGCGGTGCCGGTCGCGCCACCAGCCGTCGGGGCGCGTTCCGATCACGTTCATCCCGTCGACGATCCAGCGCATCCGTCGGTGCGGGCGTCAGTCGAGGGCGTCGGCGGTTCAGTGAGCGGCGTGGCCGGTCTGCTTGGCCGCCGGATGCCGACGGCCAAGCAGGTAACCGAGCCAGCGAATGTCGAGTAGCACGTGTGTCGCCTTCCGCTATGCGGTCTTCTTGGTCAACAGCGGCAGCAGGCGGCGCCGTTGGTCGATGCTGTCGGCGAAGTGTCCGAGCGCGTCCGGCACCGACTCGGCCACCGGGAAGCTCACTCCGGTCCCGCGCAGCACGCGCTGCACAGCTTCGCCGGCGATGACCGACCACCCCACACCGGCGTGGAAGCAGCACTCATCGACGTCGTACATCAGTGAAACAATCTGGCCCGCACACGAAGTGACGCCGCTGAGGTCGAGAACGAACGGCTTCTCGGCGAGCACGAACCGGTGCGCGAACGCGGTGATCCGCTCGATGTTCGTATCGTCGATGACTCCGTCGACCGTCACGACCGTCGCCAGCTGGCGGCACACCGCGTGAAGCTGGGCGCCTGCGCAGTCGAATGTCGGATTGCCGTACATTTTTCCGGGCATCCCTGCCTCCTGCTGCACCTCAACTTTGACCTTGGAACCCAAGCTAAGCGGCCAACTTAAGGCAACCGGGAGCGGCGGCTAATACTTTGATAAGAAGCCGCATTCGCGTCGGCTAGCAAACCCGTCAACCGCGGCGCATCCACTGGGGACCCGAATAGTTCTCCCAGGGGCTGTAGTCGGCAAGCAGCTCTTCCTGTGGGGGGCGCTGATTTTCGGGCACATGCTGCAGGTTGATCCGGATCCGATACCAGATCGAACTGGGTCCCCGCATTCCGTCGACGAGAACATCTGCGGGCTCTAGTTTTTCGGCTACCGACGGGTAACGTCGCCGCCATTGTTCGAGCGCGGCCATCGCCTCGTCCTTTGTCTTGGTGCGGGCGATCTCGATCAGCGGCTTCGACGACGTGCGGCCTGTGCCGCGGCGCCCGTCCTCACCGCCCGAACGCTTCGCCCCGCGCGGCGCCTTCTCTGCCGGGCCGAGCCGGTCGGCGAGATCGAGCAACGCGTCCAGCGAACCCGCCGAGTCGTCGATGCCCTCCCACGGATCGCCGGTTTCGGCGAACCGCTCCGGCACCGTCGCGATCGTGAACGCCTCCGGTCGGCAGCCGGGCACCTCACTCCACCGCAGGGGCGTGGACACCCGGGCATCCGGCGTCGCCCGCACCGAGTAGGCCGACGCGACGGTCCGGTCGAACGCGTTCTGGTTGAAATCGACGAAGACGCCCTCGCGTTCCTCCTTCCACCAGCGCGCGGTCGCGATGTGCGGCGTCCTGCGCTCTATTTCACGGGCGACCGCCTGCGCGGCCAGCCGAACGAACTTGAACGGCCACCGCCGCTGAATCCGCGCGTAGATGTGAAAACCCCGGGATCCCGATGTCTTCGGCCACGCCGTCAACCCGTGATCCTCGAGCACCTCCCGGGCGACCATCGCCACGTCGATGATCTGTGGCCACGCGACGCCGGGCATCGGATCGAGGTCGACGCGCAGCTCGTCGGGATGGGCCAGATCGTCCGACCGCACCGGATGGGGATTGAGGTCGACGCAACCGAGGTTCACCGCCCAGACCAGGCCGGCCGGACCGCGGATCACCGCTTCGGCGGCCGAGGTCCCGGACGCGTATTTCAGCTCGGCGACGTCGACGAAATCCGGCCGCTTCTGCGGCGCCCGTTTCTGGAACACCGCCTCCTCGGTGATGCCCTTGACGAATCGCTTGAGAATCATCGGCCGGTCCCGCACGCCGCGCAGGGCGCCGTCGGCGACGCTGATGTAGTAGTGCATCAGATCGGACTTGGTCACCCCGATCTCGGGGAAGACGACCTTGTCGGGGTTGGTGATCGGCACCCGTTGACCGTCGACCTCCAGATACTGGGCTTCCTGCCGCCGAGAGGCCATATCGTCATGCTAGTTTCCCGGTCGAAGTGCGACGCCGGTCACATATTGTGGGTCCATGGCCAGACTCACCGATCTCCCGTTGCAAGCAGTCGCGAAGGCTCAACAGCTCGTCGAACGCGGGTCGGCCGAGCTGCACTACGCCAGCAAGATGTTCGGCGCCGGCGCGTTCAAGATCGAACCGCCGCAGAACATCGCCGGGATGCTCGCCGACATCCGGCGCTGGGGCGAGTTCGGGATGATTCCCGCCCTCAATGCGCGTCGCACCCCCAACAGCACCGCGATCATCGACGACTTCGGCGAGATGACGTTCAAGGAACTCGACGACGCCGCGCACTCGGTGGCCAACGGCCTGCTGGAGAAGGGGGTCAAGGGAGGCGACGGGGTTGCGATCCTGGCCCGCAACCACCGGTGGTTCCTCGTCGCGCTCTACGGCGCCGCCCGCACCGGTGCGCGCATCATCCTGCTCAACAGCGAGTTCTCGGGTCCGCAGGTCAAGGAGGTGTCCGAACGCGAGGGCGCCAAGCTGATCATCTACGACGACGAGTACTGCCAGGCGGTGTCCAAGGCCGATCCGCCGCTGGGCAAGCTACGTGCGCTCGGTGTGAATCCCGACAAGGACGAGCCGTCGAACAGCACCGATGAGACCCTCGAGGACTTCGTCTCCCGTCACACCGGTAAGCCCGCGCCGAAGGCGACCAAGCACTCGTCGGTGATCATCTTGACCAGCGGTACGACGGGAACTCCCAAGGGCGCCAACAGAAGTACGCCGCCGACCCTGGCCCCGATCGGTGGTGTGCTCTCGCACGTGCCGTTCAAGGGTGGCGAGATCACGTCGCTGCCCGCGCCGATGTTTCACGCGCTGGGCTTTCTGCACGCGACGATCGCGATGATGTTGGGCACGACGTTGGTGCTGCGCAGGCGTTTCAAGCCCGCGACCGTGCTCGAGGACATCGAGAAACACAAGGTGACCGCCGTGGTGGTGGTGCCGGTGATGCTGTCGCGGATGCTCGACGCGCTCGACGGCATGGAGCGCAAGCCGGACCTGTCGTCGCTGCGGATCGTGTTCGTGTCGGGATCGCAGTTGGGCGCGGAGATGGCGCAGCGCGCACTCAAGATGCTCGGACCCGTCATCTACAACCTGTACGGGTCGACCGAGATCGCGTTCGCCACCATCGCGCGGCCCCAGGATCTGGAGAAGAACCCGGCCACCGTCGGCCCCGTCGTGAAGGGTGTGAAGGTCAAGATCCTCGACGACAACGGCAAGGAACTGCCGCAGGGCGAGGTGGGGCGCATCTTCGTCGGCAACTTCTTCCCGTTCGAGGGCTACACCGGCGGCGGGCACAAGGAGATCATCGACGGGCTGATGTCGTCTGGTGACGTCGGCTATTTCGACGAGGACGGCCTGCTCTACGTCAGCGGCCGCGACGACGAGATGATCGTCTCCGGCGGTGAGAACGTGTTCCCCGCCGAGGTCGAGGACCTCATCAGCGGTCACCCCGAGGTCGTCGAGGCCACCGCCCTCGGCGTGGAGGACAAGGAGTGGGGACACCGGCTGCGGGCCTTCGTGGTCAAGGCCGACGGCGCCTCGATCGGCGAGGACGACATCAAGCATTACGTCCGCGAGCACCTGGCCCGGTACAAGGTGCCGCGCGAAGTGGTCTTCCTCGACGAGTTGCCGCGCAATCCGACCGGCAAGATCCTCAAGCGTGAGCTCCGCGAAATGGAAGTGGAGTAGGCAGTCCTAGTCGGCCATCGCGGCCGCGCCCGGAATCGACAGGCACACCAGCATCAGCAAGAGCAGGAACCAGCCGGCCCCCTGCCACTGCACCCACTGGCCCTGTGCCTTCCACTCGCGGTAGGTCTTGACGAATGCGCCCAGCCCGCCGAGCAACAGGATCGCCGGCACGGTCGACGCACCCACCACCGAGGTCTTCGACACGACTGCGTAGATGACGAACGCGACGGCCGCCACCGCGACCACCACGGCCACATAGGTGGCGGCGGCGCGGAATGCGCTCGGCTTGTCCCAGCGCTTCTCGACATCGTTGGTCATGACAGCCGGGTTGCCTTCGGCCGGGTTGTTAAACGTGCGGCAGGCGCCGTCGGAAGCCGGGCTTACAACCGCCGAGCGCCGTTACGGGTCGCGAGGCAGTCCCAGCAGGCGTTCGGCGATGATGTTGAGTTGCACTTCGGTGGTGCCGCCGTAGATCGTGGTGGCCCGGCTGCCGAGCAGGTACTCCGACCACACGCCCGGCAACTCTTTCGGGTCGGCGACGGCGCCGTCGGTGCCGAACGTCGACACCGCGAATTCCGCGTAGCCCTGCCCGGTCTTCATCGACAGCAGCTTGGAGATCGCCGCGGCCGGCATCGGATCGCCGCCGGCGAGCGTCAGCAGCGTCGACCGCATGTTGAGCACCTTGGCCGCATGGCCCTCGGCGATCAGCCTGCCGGCGTGGTTCTGCTCGATCTGGTCGAACTGGCCGTCCCGGAGAAACTCGACGAACCCGTTGAGGTTGGCCAGGAACGGCGGCTCGCTGCTGCCGATCGACACCCGCTCGTTGGTGAGCGTGTTACGGCTGACCTCCCAGCCCCGGTTCACCTCGCCCAGCACCAGTTCGTCGGGGACGAACACGTCGTCGATGAACACCGTGTTGAACATCGCGTTGCCGGTGAGCTCGCGCAACGGCTTGACCTCGACGCCGTCGGTGGCCATGTCGAGCAGGAAATACGTGATGCCATTGTGTTTCGGGGCACTCGGGTCCGTGCGCGCGAGCAGCGCGCCCCATTGCGAGTATTGCGCGCCGGTGGTCCAGATCTTCTGTCCGGTGATGCGCCAGCCGCCGTCGACCTTGGTTGCCTTGGTGGTCAGGCTGGCCAGGTCCGAACCTGCGCCGGGCTCGGAAAACAGCTGACACCAGATCATTTCGCCGCGGAACGTCGGCGGCAGGAAGCGCTGCTGCTGTTCTTCGGTGCCGAACGCGACGATCGAGGGGATGATCCAGGCCGCGATGCCCATCTGCGGGCGTTTGACCCGGCCGGCCTCGAACTCCTGGGCGATGATGATCTGCTCGACGGGTCCGGCCGCACGGCCCCACGGTTTGGGCAGATGCGGCTGCACCCAGCCGCCCTCCGCGATCGCGACGGTGCGTTCCTCCCGTGGAATGTCTTTCAGCGCAGCGACTTCCGCACGGATCTCGTCGCGCAGCTTCTCGGTCTCCGGATCGAGGTCGATGTTGAGCTTGCGCATGCCGGTGCTGGTCGCGACGTCGACGACGTGCTGCGGGTAGTCGGCGTGGCGCCCGAAACCGGCCGCCAGCACCAGCGCACGGCGGTAGTAGACGTTGACGTCGTGCTCCCAGGTGAAGCCGATACCGCCGTGCACCTGGATGCAATCCTGGGCGCAGTGTTGCGCGGCTTCGGGTGCAAGGGTGGCCGCGACCGCCGCGGCGAACTCGAAAGAGCTTTCGGCTGAGCTGGTTTCGCGGAACTCGTCGATGGCCCGGGCCGCGTCCCAGACGGCGGCGGTGGCCCGCTCGGTGTCGGCGATCATGCCCGCGCACTTGTGCTTGATGGCTTGGAACTGGCCGATGGGCCTGCCGAACTGCTCGCGGATCTTGGCGTACTCGGCCGCGGTGTCGGTGGCCCACCGGGCGACGCCGATGCATTCAGCGGACAGCAACGTCGAGATCAGTGCGAGGGCCAGCGGGCGGCTCAGGTTGCTCAGCACCCGGTCGTCGCCGACCTCGACGGCGTTCGCGCGCACGTGGGCCACCGGCCGCAGCGGGTCCAGGCTCTTGACCGGTTCGATCTCCAGTTCCGCGGCGTTCAGGACCACCCATTTGTAACCGCTGGTTCCTTCTTCCAACCCGGCGACCGGCAGCACCAGCACCGAGGCCTGCTCTGCGGCGGCCACGGCGCGCACCTCGCCGCGGATGACCAGACCCGCGGCGTCGTCGTCACCGTGCCGGGTGGCGGTCAGCCCGGAGTCGATGGCGTAGGCCGCGATCGTCGCGCCGGAGGCCAGGTCGTTCAGGACCGCGGCCTCGGGATCGTGCGCGGCGATCAGCGCGCTGGCGATCGCCGACGGCACGAACGGCCCCGGCATCGCGCCGTAGCCGAACTCCGCGACGACGATCGCCAACTCGAGGATGCCGAAGCCTTGTCCGCCAACGCCTTCCGACAGGTGCACGCCCTGCAGGCCCTGCTCGGCGGCGCCCCTCCAGTAGGGCGGCGGATTCGGGATTGGTGTCTCCAGCGCTTCGTGCAGCACCTCCGACGGTGCCACCCGCGCGACGAAGGACCGTACCGAATCGGCCAGGTCGTTGTGCTCAGGGTTGATGGCGATGGGCATACCTACACCTCTTTGTGACTGGGCTGGGACGGGTCATTCCCTATTAACCGGTCGGTTGGGAAACACGATACCGTTCACGACGTTGGCCAGCTCCCGGCCGTCCCGCAGGCGGCGGCAGTTGTCCAGCGCGAATTCCAGGTACCGCCGCATCGTGTCGGCGGTGTACCAGCTGACGTGCGGCGTCAGCACCACATTGTCGAGTTGCAACAGCGGGTTGTCGGCCGCGACCGGCTCGGTCGCGAAGACGTCGAGGCCCGCGCCGGCCAGGTGGCCTGCACGCAGCGCCTCGACCAGGGCCACCTCGTCGACGATGGCGCCGCGGCTGGTGTTGACCAGCACGGCGTCGGGCTTCATCAGCGACAGCGCCGCACGGTCGAGCATGCCCGCGGTGCGGTCGGTCAGCGGGAGATGCAGCGAGACGATGTCACTGGCGGCCAGCAGGTCGGGTAGCGCTCGCCAACCGGGATGACCGTCGTCGCGGGTGCTGGTGTGCAGAATCTGATCGGGCGGGGTGCCCATGGCCAGCACGATTCGCTCCACCCGCTTGGCGATGTTGCCGTAGCCGACCAAACCGACGGTGCAGCCGCCGATGTCACGCACGGTTTCGCCCAGGCACGGGTCGGACGGCCAACCCCGGCCCGCGCGGGTGGCGCTGTCCAGTTCGGTCAACCGGCGCAACGCGGCCAGCATCAGCAGCACGGTCCCTTCGGCGACCGAGGGGGCGTTCGCGCCGGGCATGTTCGCTACCGCGATCCCGTGGCCGGCCGCGAAGTCCACGTCGACGGTGTTGACCCCGGCGCCCAGCTTGTGCACCAGCAGGCAGCGGCCGGCCTTGGCGAGGTCCTCGCCGGAGATCGGCCGCAAGACGTGCCAGATCACCTCGGCCTCGGGCAGCTCGCGGTAGAAGGTGGCGTCGTCATCCTCTGCGCAGTAGCGGATGTCGAGCCAATCAGCCTCCGGGGCAACGAAATCGAACACCTTCGGACCAGGGTCGAAATGGGCGAGGACTCGTAGCGTTGCGCGCTCGCGCGAGTCGTCGACGGCTAGCGCCACCGCTTGGCGATCCACTTGGCGATGGTATCGGCTTGCTCACTGCGGGCCCCGGGAGTGGTGAAGTAGTGGTCGGTGTCGATCGAGCATTGCACCTTGTCGGCGCTGGCCAGTGCGTCGAAGATGTGCTGCGCATCTGACGGGTACACCCCGGTGTCCTGATCGGCGTTGATGACCAGCGCAGGGCACGTGATCCGGTTGAGGTGTGGTTCGGCACGCGTCTGCGCATGCCGCAGGCTCCACATGCCGATCCAGTTGCGCAGCGTGCACGCTGCCGCGATGCCGCGCGCGGATCGGTTGGCCTGCACCGGCACTCCGGCGTAGCACATGTTCGGGGGCCGCTTCGTCGGTTCCAGGGTGGGATCCACCATGCGCGGGTCGGCCCACGTGCGCAGCACCGTGAAGGGGCGGTCGGAGAAACCCGCCGCCTGCACGCGCTCGAGCTCTGCTTCGGCCCAGTCGGTGATCGCCTCATTGCGTGCGACCTGGGCGGCCCGGTAACGCTCGACGAAATCTTCTGAGTACGGCGGGCCGTTGTGTTCGTCGAACAGGTCGAGTTCGGGATCGCTTGCCACCGGATCGGTTTCGTCGACGACGGCACCGTCCATCCATGCGGTGAGCACGTCGGGGCGACCGGGGTGTGCGGCGGTCGAGACGTAGCCGTCGGCGGGCGGCAGGTCGGTGAGCCCGGCCGCCGGGCGCATGCCGGCAAGCGGTGCCACATGCGGGTCGACGGCCTGCGCCTGGTATGCCGCCATCAACGATCCGCCGCCGGAGTTGCCAAGCAGAACAACGGTTTCCACGCCCTGGACCTCGCGCAGCCAGCGCACCCCCACGCCGATGTCGACGAGCGCGTGGTCGAGCAGGAAGCTGCTCTCGAACCCGCGATACCGCGTGTTCCAGCCCAGGAAGCCGATGCCGCGGGTGGCCATGTAGTCGGCGAGATAGTGCTCGGAGAAGTCGATCTGGTAGTGCGTGGCGATCATCGCGACCTTCGGCTTGCGGCCCAAACCGCGGTGATAAAGACCTTGGCACGGATGTCCGCCGGCGCCGGCGCGGCGGGCGGTGGGGGAGTCAACACCGATGAACTCGCGCATGACGCCCGGCGTTGCGGCGTTCGAGGACGTCTTGCTCATACGGCCCCCCGACGGTACATCCACGTTAGAGATGGTCCCGAATTCGGGCCCGTCCGTTCGTCATTGCTCGAGCTTGAACCTGATGCTAAATTCAGTTTGCGTTTCTGGCCAGAGATTCGCCCGAGGAGGCGCCAGATGATCAGGCCCGACAATCCGAACTCCGAATTCGAACTCGGCGGAATCAATCATGTGGCGCTGGTGTGCTCGGACATGGCGAAGACCGTCGACTTCTACAGCAACATCCTCGGCATGCCGTTGATCAAGTCGCTGGATCTGCCGGGCGGCATGGGCCAGCACTTCTTCTTCGATGCGGGCAACGGCGACTGCGTCGCGTTCTTCTGGTTCGCCGACGCCCCGGACCGGGTGCCCGGCATCTCCTCGCCCGAGGCCATCCCCGGTATCGGCGACATCGTCAGCGCGGTCAGCACCATGAATCACCTGGCTTTTCACGTGCCCGCCGACAAGTTCGACGAGTACCGGCAGCGCCTCAAGGACAAGGGCGTGCGGGTCGGTCCGGTGCTCAACCACGACGAGAGCGAGGCGCAGGTCTCGCCCACCGTGCACCCCGGCGTCTACGTCCGTTCGTTCTACTTCCACGATCCCGACGGCATCACGCTCGAATTCGCTTGCTGGACGAAGGAATTCACCGACAGCGACGCTCAGGCGACGCCCAGGACGGCCGCCGACCGCCGCCCCAAGGTCACCGCCTGACGGTCAGGTCTCGCTTCTCGGCGGAACCGCCAGGTGGTCGAGCAGCGCGGCCAGGTGGTCGACCAGTTGAGCGTCGTCGAGTTCGATGTCGCCGTCCAACCAGGCCGTGATGGTCTGCGTGACACCACCGACCACGAAATGGGCGGCCGCCTTGGTCTGGGAGTCCCGCTGTGCGCCCATCTCGCTCGCGGTCTGAAAGGTCAGCATGACCATGAGCGCGAAGGACTCGGCACGCTTGCGGAGCACCACTCCGTTGGACAGCCGTGAGCTGAAGACCAGTCGCCCGACACGGTTGTCGGCGGCGATGCTCTGCACGATGTTGGCCATGGCGGCGCGGTTCTTCTCGCCGGCGGGGGCGGCTGCGACGGCTGCTTGCGTCGTCGTGGCGATGCGGCCGATCACCCAGTCGTAGACCTGGCCGATCAGGTCGTCCTTGTCGCTGAAGCTCTCGTAGAAATAGCGCACGCCCAGACCGGCCTGTGCACAGATGGCGCGAACCGTCAGTTCCGCGGGGTCGCCGGTACCGAGCAGGTCGAGGCCCGCCTCGAGCAGTCGGCGCCTGCGGTCCGCGAGGCGCTCGGCCGCCTCGACGCCGCGGTACGGCCTGACCTGTGCCATGCCGCCATCTTGACACCCGTCCAGGGCAGGGGCAAGATCAGGAAACAGATGTTCTCACTTTTGCGCGATAGGGGTGTAGATGGTTTCCGAGCCGATCGACCACGTCGGACGTGCGGTCAACGACGCGCCCCTGCCCGGGCGCCCGTTGCGGCGCAACGTCGGGCCCGAGGACGCGATGCTGGGCATCGGGCTGCTCTCCGGGGCCGCGAACGTGATCATGGAACTCGCGCGGCCGGGGGTCGGATACGGCGTGAAGGACAGCCGTGTCGAAAGTGGCCGCGCGGACAGGCACCCGATCAAGCGGGCGCGGACCACGTTCACGTACCTGGCCGTGGCGCTCGCGGGCAGCGACGAACAGAAGGCGGTGTACCGTCGCGCGGTCAACCGGTCGCACGCCGAGGTGTACTCGCTGCCGGACAGCCCGGTCGAATACAACGCGTTCAACAAGGATCTCCAGCTCTGGGTGGCCGCCTGCCTGTACAAGGGGTTCGTCGACGTGTTCCGGATCTTCGTCGGCGAGATGGACGATGAATCCGCAGACCGCCACTACCGGGACGCCGCCGCGCTCGGCACGACGCTGCAGGTGCCCGCCGAGATGTGGCCCGCGGACCGCAAGGCGTTCGATGAGTACTGGCAAGAGTCGCTGGACAAGGTGCACATCGACGCCGCGGTGCGCGAGTACCTGTGGCCGATCGCGGCGGGCCGGCTCGGCGACGTCAAGGCGCCGGCGTGGCTGCAGCGGCGGACCGACGCCGTCAACCTCTTCATGACGACCGGCTTTCTGCCCCAGCGCTTCCGCGACGAGATGGGGTTGCCGTGGGATGCGGCCAGACAGCGCCGGTTCAACCGGGTGATGCGGACGCTGGGCCGGGTCAACAACGTGATGCCGCGCTTCGTCCGGCAGTTTCCGTTCAACGTGCTGCTCAAGGATCTGGACTGGCGCGTCCGCACCGGCCGCCCCCTGGTGTAGCGAGCCCACTGTCGGAATCTCGGCGTAGAAACAACTGCATGCGTACTGATGACGACACCTGGGACATCACCACAAGCGTCGGCTCGACGGCGTTGTTCGTCGCCGCCGCCCGTGCGCTGGAGGCGCAGAAGTCCGACCAGGTCGCGGTCGATCCGTTCGCCGAGGTCTTTTGTCGCGCCGTAGGCGGCGAGTGGGCGGACCTGCTCGACGGCCGGGCACCCGAGCATGCGCTCAACACAGAGTTCGGCGTGGACTTCGTCAACTTCCAGGCGGTGCGCACCAAGTACTTCGACGACTACTTCCGCGCCGCGGCCGCAGCGGGCGTTCGGCAGATCGTCCTTCTGGCCGCCGGGCTTGACACGCGCGGGTACCGACTCGACTGGCCCGACGGCACCGTACTTTTCGAGTTGGACCAGCCGCAGGTGCTCGAATTCAAGCGGCAAACGCTCGCCGGACACAGCCCGCGGGCCGAACGCAGGGAGATCGCGGTCGACCTGCGCAACGACTGGCCGCAAGCGCTGAGGGGCCACGGGTTCGACGCGGCCAAGCCGTCCGCCTGGATCGCCGAGGGACTGCTGATCTATCTACCCGCCGCCGCTCAACGGCAGCTGTTCACCGGTATCGACGCCCTGGCCGCACCCGGTAGTCACGCCGCCGTGGAGGAAGCGGCGCCGATGGACGCCGCCGCGTTCGAGGCCAAGAGGGCCGAAGAGCGGGCCACGGGCGGGGACGACACGTTCTTCAACCTGGTCTACAACGAACAGCACGAGCCCGCCGCGAGCTGGTTCGGCGCCCGCGGGTGGCGCACCGAAGCCACCCCACTCCCGGACTGGCTGCGCGGGAACGGTCGGCCGGTGCCGGCGGACGATTCCGGGGCCGCCGTGATGGTCAGCACGATCAGCCTGGTCAGCGCCGTCAAAGAGGGAAACGGCTCACCGGCTGAAGCAAAATAGGTGCGTCTGTACAAGTTAGCTTAGTCAATGCTAACTTCGGGCGGAAAGTTAGCCTGCGATGACTACGGGGAGATCACGGCGCGTGCCGCTACCAACCGATTTTGCTGCGACTTCGCGCGTCGATCACGACGTGGTGAGTCGGTTCGCCACATGTTGCCGAGCCCTGGGGCTCTCCGTGCACGACCGCCGCCGTCCGCCCGATCCCGCCGCAGCCCGCGCCGGTTTCGCCGAACTCACCCGCATCGCCCGCGAACAGTGCGATGCCTGGACCGGGCTCGCCGCGGCGGGTGACACCAGCGCGAAGGTCGTTGAAGCCATCTGGCGCACCGTCGCCACGGCGGGGGTGCTGCAACGTCACGTGCAACTCACCGAGGGCGATCTGGCGTTCACCTACGACACCGGGCTCTACCTCAAGTTCTCGGCGTCGGCTCCCGACGACTTCCAGCTGGCCTACGCCGTCACGCTGTGCGACGCCGGCGACTATTCCGCGGCCGACGAACTGGTGGAGCCGCTGATCACCAGGCGCCCCGGCTGGTTCGAGGCGCGGTGGGTGCGGGTCGCGATGTACTACCGGGCCGAGCGCTGGTCCGACGTGGTGCGGCTGCTCACCCCGATCGTCAACGACAAGAAGCTCGACGAGACGTCGGCACACGCCGTGCGCGTGACGCTCGGCATTTCACTGGCCCGCCTCGGCATGTTCGCCCCGGCGCTGTCATACCTCGAAGAGGCCGGCGGGCCTGTCGATGTCGCGACGACGGACGGCACGCTCGTCAAGGCGCTGTGCCTGCGCGCGCAGGGCGAAGAGCTCGACGCCGCCGATGTGCTCGCCGAGCTCTACGCCGCCAACCCGGAGAACGAGCAGATCGAGCTCGCGCTGTCGGACACCTCCTACGGCATCGTGACCACCACGGCCGCGCGCATCGAGGGCCGCTCCGATCCGTGGGATCCCGCTACCGAACCATCCGAAGCCGACTTCGTCGACCCCGGCGCCAAGGAACGCAAAGCGCACCTATTGGTCGAAGCCGAGGCCGAGCTCGCCGAGTTCATCGGCCTGGAAGAGGTCAAGTATCAGGTTGCGCGCCTGAAGAGTTCGGTCGCGATGGCGATCCGCCGCCAAGAGCGCGGGCTGACGGTGGCCCAGCGCACCAACCACCTGGTGTTCGCGGGCCCGCCCGGTACCGGTAAGACCACGATCGCGCGCGTCGTCGCCAAGATCTATTGCGGGCTGGGCATTCTCAAGAAGGAGACCGTCCGCGAGGTGCACCGCGCCGACCTGATCGGTCAGCACATCGGTGAGACCGAAGCCAAGACCAACGCGATCATCGACAGCGCGCTCGACGGCGTGCTGTTCCTCGATGAGGCCTATGCGTTGGTGTCGACCGGCGCCAAGAACGACTTCGGCCTGGTCGCCATCGACACGCTGCTGGCACGGATGGAAAACGACCGCGAGCGGTTGGTCGTCATCGTCGCCGGTTACCGCAAGGACCTCGACGCGTTCCTCGACACCAACGAGGGTCTGCGGTCCCGCTTCACGCGCAGCATCGAATTTCCCTCGTACTCACCACATGAACTGGTCGAGATCGCGATGCGGATGGCCGAGAAGCGCGACAGTGTCTTCGAGCCGGCCGCACTTGCCCACATGGAAGCGTTGTTCGGCCAATTGGCCGCGGCCACAACGCCGGACGCCACCGGGATCGAGCGGCGCAACCTGGACATCGCCGGTAACGGCCGGTTCGTCCGCAACCTGGTCGAGCGTTCCGAGGAGGAGCGCGAATACCGACTCGACCACTCCGATTCCGAAGACTTCACCGATGACGAGCTGATGACCATCACCGACGAAGACGTCACCAAGTCCGCCATTCCGCTGCTGCGTGGCCTCGGCCTGGCGGTGCCCGAATGAGCACTCCCGACAACTCCAATCGCCGCGCGTTCGCCTCGCGGACACCGACCAACGAGAACCCCGACCGGGTCGTGTACCGCCGCGGGTTCGTCACCCGTCATCAGGTCACCGGATGGCGATTCATCATGCGGCGCATCGCATCCGGCGTCGCCCTGCACGACACCCGCATGCTCGTCGACCCGCTTCGCACGCAGACCCGCTCGGTGCTCGTCGGCGCCCTGGTGCTGATCACCGGGCTGGCAGGGTGTTTCGTCTTCTCGCTGATCCGGCCCGGCGGCGTGGCGGGCAACGACGCGATCCTGGCCGAGCGCACCACCTCGGCGCTCTACGTCCGCCTCGGTGAGCAGCTGCACCCGGTGCTGAACCTGACATCCGCACGCCTGATCGCGGGCCGCCCGGACAACCCCTCGCAGGTCAAGACAAGCGAGATCGACCAGTTCCCCCGCGGCAACCTGCTCGGCATCCCCGGCGCGCCGGATCGCATGGTGCAGAACACGACCCGGGACGCCGACTGGACGGTGTGCGACGGGGTTTCAGGACCCGCCGTCGGTGTCACGATGATCGCCGGCCCGTTGGCCGACGGTGGCGAGCGCGCCGCACCGTTGCCCGACGACCAAGCGATTCTGGTGTCGAACCCGAGCGGCCCCAACGCCGGCACCTGGTTGCTGTGGGACGGCCGTCGCAGCCCGATCGACATGAACGACCGCGCGGTCACCAGCGCGCTGGGCTTCGGTACCGAGCCCGCCGTCGCCCGTCCGATCGCACCGGGGCTGTTCAACGCGGTGCCCGAAGCGCCCGCGCTGAGCCCGCCGGCGGTTCCTGGCGCAGGAGAACCGCCGCGTTATCCGCTGCCGGTGCCCGCACCGGTCGGTGCGGTGGTGGCCGCCTTCGCCGCCGACAACACGCTGCGCCATTACGCGGTGCTCAGCGAAGGCCTGCAACCGATTTCACCGGTCGTCGCGTCGATCATGCGCAACGCGAACTCGTTCGGGCTCGACCAGCCGCCGAGGTTGGGCGCCGATGACATCGCGCGTCTGCCCGTCGCGAATGTCATCGACACCGCCGCGTATCCGAGTGAACCGCTCACGCTCGTCGACGCCGCGGACGCGCCGTTGACATGCGCTCGGTGGACGCGGCCCGCCGACGCCACCAGCGCAACGCTGGACCTCCGGTCCGGTGTCACACTGCCGGTATCCGAGGAACTGCGCGCCGTCCCACTGGTCGGAGCCGGCTCGGGCACCACCGCGAACCGCGTAGTGCTGACGCCTGGTCGCGGCTACCTGGTCCAGACGGTCGGCCAGGACGGCGGGGGTGCGTCGACCCCACCCGTCGGGGGCGCCTCCTTCTGGCTCAGCGATGTCGGGGTCCGCTACGGCCTCGACGAGGACGGTGACCAAAAAGCCATCTCCGCGCTCGGGCTGACCCCGCCCGCGGTTCCGATTCCATGGTCGATGCTGAGCCAGTTCGCGCCAGGTCCAACGTTGTCGCGCGCCGACGCGCTGTTGGCCCATGACGCGCTCGCCGCCGACCCCCGCCCCGCCGTCGTGAGGGAGAAGCCGTGAGCGCAGCTTGCAAGCGAACCATCAGCACAGAACACGCCGGGCGCCCCTGCGAGGCCGGCGCGTGAGTCGGCTCATTTTCGAGGCGCGTCGCCGCATCCCGGTGCCGACGACGCGCAAGGGCACCATCACCATCGAGCCGCCGCCGGAACTGCCGCGGGTCGTGCCGCCGTCGCTGCTGCGGCGGGTGCTGCCGTACCTCATCGTCATCCTGATCGTCGGCATGATCGTGGCGCTGGTGGCCACCGGCATGCGGCTGATCTCGCCGACGACGCTGTTCTTTCCGTTTGTCCTGCTGCTGGCCGCCACCGCGCTCTACCGCGGCACCGACAACAAGATGCGCACCGAGGAGGTCGACGCCGAGCGCGCCGACTACCTGCGCTACCTCTCGGTGGTTCGCGACAACGTGCGCGCACACGCCGCCGAGCAGCGCGCCGCACTCGAGTGGTCGCACCCGGATCCGGGCCTGCTCATCGACGTCCCCGGTACGCGCAGGCAGTGGGAGCGCGATCCGCACGATCCGGACTTCCTGGTGGTGCGCACCGGACTGCACGACGCCCCGCTCAACGCGACGCTGCGGGTGAAGGACAGCGCGGACGAGGTCGACCTGGAACCGGTGTCGCACAGCGCGTTACGGGGACTGCTCGACGTGCAGCGCACGGTACGTGCGGTCCCGACGGGCATCGACCTGGGCAAGGTCTCCCGCATCACGGTGCTCGGCGAGCCGGACGACGTCCGCGGGGCACTGCGCGCCTGGATCACCCAGGCGGTCACCTGGCACGACCCGGCGGTGCTTGGCGTCGCACTGCTCGCGCCGGACATCGAGAGGGACGACTGGTCCTGGCTGAAGTGGCTGCCGCACAACGACATTCCTGGGTCCGTGGACGGCGCCGGACCGGCCCGCTACCTGGCGTCAGATATCGCTGAGCTGCGCTCGCTGCTCGCGCCAGCGCTCGACGACCGGCCGCCTTTCGGCAACGCCGACGAAGCGGGAGCCAAGCACCTGCTCATCATCGTCGACGATCCCGATGTGGATCCCGGCGCGCTGGTCCCGCCGGGCGGACTGGCCGGTGTGACGCTGGTGCAGCGGATCGCCGAACCGCCGCACCGCGAGCAGTACCCCGACCCGGAGCGGCCGATCCTGCAGGTGAGCGACGGTCAGCTGCGGCGTTGGCAGACCGGCGGTTGGCAGCCATACGTCGACGCCGCCGACCAACTCGACGTCGCCACCGCCCGGCACATCGCACGCCGGCTGTCGAGGTGGGACTCGAATCCGAGCCACGCGCGGACCGCCAGCGCAGGCGTCGCGACGTTCTCGACACTGCTCGGCATCCCGGACGCCGCGGCGCTGGACGTGGCCAGCCTGTGGGCGCCCCGGGCGCGCGCCGACGAACTGCGGGTGCCCATCGGGGTGACCGCGACGGGCGAGCCGCTCATCTTCGACCTCAAGGACGAGGCGGAGGGCGGCATGGGCCCGCACGGCCTGATGATCGGCATGACGGGTTCGGGCAAGTCGCAGACCTTGATGTCGATCCTGCTGTCGCTGTTGACGACTCACTCCGCAGATCGGCTGATCGTGATCTACGCCGACTTCAAGGGTGAGGCCGGGGCGGACATCTTCCGTGACTTCCCGCAGGTGGTCGCCGTCATCTCGAACATGGCCGAAAAGCGTTCGCTGGCTGACCGATTCGCCGACACACTGCGCGGTGAGGTGGCGCGCCGTGAGCAACTGCTGATGGAAGCCGGCCGTAGGGTGCAGGGCAGCGCGTTCAACTCGGTGCTCGAGTACGAGGCCGCCATCGCGGCGGGTCACGACCTGCCGCCGTTGCCCACGCTGCTCGTCGTCGCCGACGAGTTCTCACTGATGCTGTCCGATCACCCGGAGTACGCCGAGCTGTTCGACTACGTCGCGCGCAAGGGCCGTTCGTTCCGCATCCACATCCTGTTCGCGTCGCAGACGTTGGACGTGGGCCGGATCAAGGACATCGACAAGAACACCTCCTATCGCATCGGGCTCAAGGTGGCCAGTCCGGCCGTCAGCCGCCAGATCATCGGTGTCGAGGATGCGTTCCACATCGAGGCGGGTCCCGAGCACAAGGGTGAGGGTTTTCTGGTGCCGACGCCCGGTGCGATGCCGGTCAAGTTCCGCAGCACCTACGTCGACGGCATCTACGACCCGCCGCGGATCGAGAAGTCTGTTGTCGTGCAATCGGTTCCGGTGCCGCAACAGTTCACTGCGGGTCACGTGGAGGCCCCCGCCGACACCGTGGTCGTGTCCGATCCGGCCGCGCATGAGGACCGGCCGCCGCGCAAGCTCGTCGCCACCATCGGCGATCAGCTCGCGAACTACGGGCCCAAGGCGCCACGGCTGTGGTTGCCGCCGCTGGACGAGCCGATTCCGCTCGACGAGTTGCTCGCACGCGCCGACGTGACCGAACGCCAGTGGCGTTGGCCGCTCGGCGAGATCGACCGCCCGTTCGCGATGCGCCGCGACCCGCTGATCTTCAACGCCAGATCCGCTGCGGCCAACGTGTTGATCCACGGCGGCCCGAAGTCGGGTAAAACCACGGCGCTGCAGACGTTCATCCTGTCCGCGGCGGCGCTGCACTCCCCGCGCGACGTGTCGTTCTACTGCCTGGACTACGGCGGCGGCCAGTTGCGTCCGCTGGCAGACCTGGCACACGTCGGAAGCGTCGCGTCGCCGCTGGAACCCGAGCGCATCCGGCGCACGTTCGGTGAGCTCGAACAGCTGCTGCGGGCCCGCCAGGCACGTGGCCACTCGGGTAACGGTCAGCGCGACGAGTACGGCGAAGTTTTCCTGGTCATCGACAACCTGTACGCGTTCAGCCGCGACAACACCGACACCTTCAACACCCGAAATCCGTTGCTGGCGAAGGTGACCGAGCTGGTGAACACCGGGATGTCCTACGGCATCCACGTCGTGATCACGACGCCGAACTGGCTCGAGGTGCCGCTTGCGATGCGCGACGGCCTCGGTCTGCGCCTCGAGTTGAAGCTGTCCGACGCGCGTGACAGCAACGTGCGGATCACCGGTGCGCTGCGCCGGCCCGCCGAAGCGGTGCCCGCCGACCAGCCGGGCCGCGGCCTGACGATGGCCGCCGAGCACTTCCTGTTCGCGGAGCCGTCGCTGCGCGACATCCGGGTGATCAACGCCCGCCACCACGGTGTCACCGCGCCGCCGGTGCGGCTGCTGCCGCAGGATCTGGCGCCGGCCGCGGTGGCGCCGTTGTATCCGGCGCCGGAGCGCGTCGTCATCGGTCAGCGCGAGGAGGACCTCGCGGCCGTGTCGATGGCGTTCGACCAGAACCCGTTGCTGATGGTGTTCGGCGATGCCAAGTCGGGCAAGACGACGCTGCTGCGTCACGTGATCCGCACCGTTCGGGAGCACTCCACGTCGGACCGGGTCGCCTTCACGGTGATCGACCGTCGCCTGCATCTGGTCGACGAACCGTTGTTCCCGGACAACGAGTACACACCGAACATCGACCGGATCACTCCGGCGATGCTCGGGCTGAGCGCACTGCTGGAGAGGCGCCGCCCGCCGGCCGGCCTGTCCCCGCAGGAACTGAGCAGGTGGACCTACCAATCCGGTGAGGACGGCCACACCCACTACTTGATCATCGACGACGTCGACCAGATTCCGGACGCCCCGGCGGTCAGCGGCCCGTTCGTCGGACAACGGCCGTGGACCGGGATCATCGGATTGCTCTCGCAGGCAAGCGAACTGGGCCTGCGCGTGATCGTGACCGCGCGGGCCACCGGTTCTGCGCACGCCTTGATGACGGCACCGCTGCTGCGCCGGCTCAACGAGTTGCAGGCAGCCATCCTCATGCTGTCGGGCAACCCGCAGGACAGCGGCAAGATCCGGGGCCACCGGTTCCGCCGTCTGCCTGCGGGACGCGCGATGTTGCTGGACGATGGCGATGCTCCGACGTTCCTGCAACTTGTCAACCCGTTCGCCGACGCGGTCGCAGAGAGCACCGGCAACAACGGCACTAGTGGAAGGGAGTTCAACTGATGACTCTTCGCGTCGTTCCCGAGGGTCTGGCCGCGGCGGGTTCCGCCGTCGAGGCGTTGACGGCCCGATTGGCGGCCGCGCACGCCGCCGCCGCGCCATTGGTCAGCACGGTGGTGCCGCCGGCCGTCGACGCGGTGTCGCTGCAGACCGCCGCGGGCCTGAGCGCGCACGGCACGCAGCACAACACGGTGGCCGCGCAGGGCGTCGAGGAGCTGGGCCGCTCCGGCCTCGGCGTCGGACAGTCCGCCACCAGTTACGCCACCGGTGACGCCATGGCCGCTTCGACGTACCTGGTCGCCGGTAGCTGATCATGACGGCTCCGATCTGGATGGCGCTGCCTCCGGAGGTGCACTCGACCATGCTGAGCAGCGGGCCCGGGCCGGGTTCGCTGTTGGCGGCCGCGGGTGCGTGGCAGTCGCTGGCCGCCGAATACTCCTCCGCCGCAGCGGAGTTGACCGCCGTGCTGGGGGCGGTGCAGGGCGGCGCCTGGGAAGGGCCGAGCGCCGAGCAGTATGTCGCTGCGCATGCACCGTATCTCGCGTGGTTGGCCCAGGCCAGCGCCAACAGCGCGGCGTCGGCGGTTCAGCACGAGGCCGCCGCGGCGGCGTATACGACGGCGCTGGCGATGATGCCGACGCTGCCTGAGTTGGCGCTCAACCATGCCACGCACGCGGTGCTGACGGCGACGAACTTCCTGGGGATCAACACGATCCCGATCGCGTTGAACGAAGCCGACTACGTGCGGATGTGGATCCAGGCCGCGACGACGATGAGCACCTACCAGGCGGTGTCGGGAGCGGCGGTGGCGGCCACCCCCATGACGACACCGGCGCCGATGCTGTTGGCTCCCGGTGTGGGAGAGGCCGGTTCGGCCGCCGCCGATGCACAGCAGGCGTCGGCGATGGCCACCGCCGCCGACTCCGGTGCCGCACGGAATCTCGCGGACTCCATCGCACGATTTCTGCAGGAGCTTCAGAAGTTCTTCGAGGACTTGTTCGATTCTCTCAACGACTTCATGGGCAGCTTCCTCGCGTGGCTGTTGAATCCGGGGTCGGGAGCGGTGCTCTTATTCGTCCTCTACCAGGCGATCACGCAGCCGCTCGGATGGACCACGTGGTCGCTGATCTTCAGTGCTCCGATATTGCTGCCGATAATGATCGGCCTCATCGTCCAGGCACTGAACCCTCCGCCGATGGCTGTGCCCGCACCCGCGCCAGCACCTGCGGTCGCCCCTGTCCCGGCCCAGCCGGTCCCGGCGACGCGGGCCGAGAGCATGCCACCGGTCACCGCGGTGGCGCCGACCGTCGCCACTGGAACCGCCGCTCCGACAACGTCGGTCGGTGCCGGGTCGGCCCCCGCGGGCGCGCCGCCCGCCCCGGCGGCGGCAACTGCGGTGCCGTACGCGATCGCCGGCCCCGACCCGGACGAGGGCGTCTCCCCGACGTTCCGGGACGGTATCGGCGCCAAGGCGCCGGCGTCCGACATCGCGGCATCCGCGGCTGCGGCCGCCGCGGCATCGTCGTTGGCCAAACGCAAGGCTCGCCGCAAACGCCCACAGCCGATCCATCAACGCCAGTACGCCGACGCCTACATGGATTACGAGCCGGAAGACGACACCCCGCCGCCCGAACCGGTACGGCGCCCGCACGTGAGCGCATCGGAAAAGGGCGCAGGCGCAGTGGGTTTCACCGGTGCAGCGACCAAGTCCGACACCGAGCAGGCGACCGGGCTGACCGAGCTCGCCGGCGACTCCTTCGGCGGCGGACCCACCGAACCCATGCTGCCCAGCGACTGGGACCACAAGGGGGGAGAGCGCGACTGAACAGAGCTGAGCGAAACCCGAACCGCAGAACCACGATCCGAAAGGAAAATCCATGAGCCTCTTGGACGCTCACATCCCGCAACTCGTGTCATCCGAGGCTGCGTTCTCCGCGAAGGCCGCCCTGATGCGCAGCACCATGGCGCAGGCCGAACAGGCTGCCCAGTCGGCGCAGGCGTTCCACATGGGCGAGTCGTCGGCCGCCTTCCAGGCGTCCCACGCCCGCTTCATCGAGGTCTCCGCGAAGATCAACTCGCTGCTCGACATCGCCCAGGTCAATCTCGGCGACGCCGCGGGCACCTATGTCGCGGAGGATGCCGCGGCGGCCAGCACCTACACCGGTATCTGAACTTCGAACTGACCTAGAGGGAGAACCTGATGTCTCAGATCATGTACAACTACCCGGCGATGCTGGCCCACGCGGGCGAGATGTCCGGTTACGCGGGCGCTCTGCACGCCGTCGGCGCCGACATCGCCAGCGAGCAGGCGGCATTGGCCGGCGCGTGGCAGGGCGACACCGGCATGACGTACCAGGCGTGGCAGGCGCAGTGGAACGCCAGCCTCGAGGAACTGGTGCGCGCGTACCGCGCGATGGCCGCCACGCATGAACAGAACACGATGTCGATGAGCGCCCGTGACCAGGCCGAAGGCGCCAAATGGGGTGGCTGATCGGCGGTGGCAGTTAACGCAGTCGAGCTGACCGCGGAGCAGGCCTGGTTCGTCGCCGATGCGTCGGGCGCAGGGAACTATCCCTGGGTGCTGGCCATCACCCCGCCGTACAGCGATCACGCTGAGCGGCCGGCATTCGAGTCCAGGCTGTCGGCCGAACTGGTGGAGCTGGGCGTGATGACCGCGGACCGGGTCGTCGATCCCAATGTCCGGCAATGGGTTACGACGACGTGCCGGCCCCGGCGGTGGCTCGAGCTCAGATTCGTCCGCGGCTCCGGCAGCATGCTGCGCGGGCACGTCGCGCGCCGTGGCGAGCACACCGTCGTCGCGCTGCGCGGCGGCGGCCTCGTCACGCTCACCGCGTTGGACGTGGACCACCCGCAGGCGCTGGTGCCCATCCTGACCGCCGGGTTGTCGGGCCGGCCGCCGGCCAGCTTCGATGAGTTCGCCATCCCCGCGCGGATCGGTGCGCGTGCCGACGAGCAGCTGCGCAACGGCGCGACGCTGGACGACGTCGTCGAGTTCCTCGGCATCCCGCCGAGCGCGCGGGCCGCGGTGGAAGCCGCTTACGCGCCGGACCGCAGTTATGTGGAGATTGTCGCGGGCGATCACCGCGACGGTCACCGTGTCAGCACCGACGTCGGCGTCAGCGTCGTCGACACCCGGGAAGGCAGGGTCCTCGTGCACCCGTCGAAGGCGTTCGACGGCGAATGGGTGTCGACGTTCACCCCCGGCACGCCGCTGGCGATCGCGACGGCGGTCGAGCGGCTCACCGCAACGCTGCCCGACGGGGCGTGGTTCCCCGACCTGCAACTCACCCGAGACTTCGATTCAAACCAAAGAACGGAACCGCAATGGCAGACCATCCGATGACCGGCACCACCTCCCTGGCAACCATGCCGCCAGGACCGCCGGGGAGGACCGAGGCGTCCGCGCCGTCGATGCCGATCGTTCGTGTCGCCGTGCTCGCTGCGGGCGAGGCCGGCGGCCGAGTCACGGACATGGCGTTGCCTACCGAACTCCCCCTGCGCGAGATCCTGCCCGCGGTACGCCGGATGGCGATGCCCGCCGACGAGGAATACGACGACGCCGCACCGGTCGTGCTGTCGCTCGCCCCGGTCGGCGGCGCGCCGTTCAGCCTCGACGCGACCTTGAACACCGTCGGCGTCGTCGACGGCGACCTTCTTGCACTGCAGCCACTACCCGCCGGGCCCGCGGCACCGCGAATCGTCGAGGACATCGGCGATGCGGCCGTCATCTTCTCGGCCGCCCGCGAAAAGCCCTGGGGGGCGGCGCACATCGCTCGTGGCGCGGCGGCGGCCGTCGTCGCGCTGATCCTGGTTGCCACGACGTTCGCCGCTGTGCACAGTGAGGTCGTCGGCGGTTTCGTCGGCCTCATGGCGGTCAGCGGCATCGCGGTGCTCACGGTGCTGGCCGCGCTGCTCACCTGGGGCCGGTCACCTCGGCTCGGCACGGCGCTGGCCGTGACGGCGTTGGTGCCGATCGCCGTGGCCCTCGCGCTCGCGGTACCCGGCGAGTTCGGGCCGTCGCACGTGCTGCTGGCCGCCGCGGGCGTGACGGCTTGGTCGATCATGAGCATCGTCGTCGCCCAGCGCGCCATCGCGGTCTTCACGGCGGCAACCGTCGTCGGCACCGGCGCCCTGATCACCGCGGGCGCCGCGACGATCTGGACGCTGGACCACGTCGTCATCGGATCCGTGCTGGTGGTGCTGGCGCTGGTGGTCACGGTCCAAGCCGCCCAACTCTCCGCGTTGTGGTCGCGACTGCCGATGCCGGTGATTCCCGCCCCCGGTGACCCGACGCCGTCGGCGCCGCCACTCAAGGTGCTCGCGGACCTGCCGCGGCGGGTCCGGATCAGCGATTCCCACCAGACCGGCTTCATCGCCGGAGGGGTGCTGCTGAGCACCGCGGGCGCACTGACACTGGCTGCCCCGCAAGGTGTTTCGAGCTGGGCATGGTACGTCGTGGCCGCGGTTGCGCTGGGTTCTGTGCTGCGGGCGCGGGTGTGGGACTCCGCGCCGTGCAAGGCGTGGTTGCTGAGTCTGCCGTTCCTGCTGGCGATCTCGTTCCTCGTCGTGTTCGGTGTCGACGACCGCTACACCGCGGCGTGGTGGGCATTGGCGGCACTCGCGGGCTTGACGGCGGTGTGGGTGATCGCGGCGCTGTTCCCGCGGGTGGCGTTGCCCGACACCTATTCGCTGCCCATGCGCCGCCTGGTCGGTTTCCTGGCGTCTGCCGTCGACGCGTCGCTCATCCCCGTGCTGGCGTATCTGGTCGGACTGTTCGCCTGGGTGCTGAACCGATGAGGCATCGGTGATGCGCGACGGACTGCGCACCGTATTCGCCGCCACGGCGGTGGGACTGACCGTCCTGAGCATGAGTTGCCCGATGGCACAGGCGATCACACCGCCGCAAGTGGACCCGGCGGTGCCACCGCCGTCGGGTGCCCCCGGCCCCGTGCAACCGATGTCTCAGCGCGGTCCGTGCGTCAGCGCCGGTGTGCTGCCGGGCACCGATCCCGGTGCGCCCGGCCCGAACCGCGAGCTGCTCAACCTCGACGGCGCCTGGGAGTACAGCCGCGGGGACGGACAGGTCGTGGCCGTCATCGACACCGGTGTCCGGCCGGGCCCGCGGCTGCCGAACGTCGATCCAGGTGGAGACTTCGTCGCGGCCACCGACGGGCTGACGGACTGCGACGGACACGGAACCCTGGTGGCCGGGCTGATCGCCGGCCAGCCGGGGCCCGACGGGTTCTCCGGCGTGGCGCCCGGAGCCCGGGTGCTGTCGATCCGGTCCACCTCGGCGCGGTTCTCACCGACCGAATCGGTGGAGAACCAGGCCGTGGCCCGCGTCGCGCTCGACGTCGCGACGCTGGCCCGCGCGGTCGTGCGCGCCGCGGATCTGGGTGCGCGGGTGATCAACGTCTCCGCGGTGACCTGCCTGCCCGCCACCGAGACCGTGGACCAGAGTCAGCTGGGCGCGGCCCTGCGGTACGCCGCCGTCGAGAAGGATGCGGTGATCATCGCCGCGGCGGGAAACAACAAGGCGGGCCTCAACCCGGGTTCGGCATGCCCGTCGAACCCGTTGTCGGATCCCGCTCGGCCGGATGACCCGCGCAACTGGTCGGGCGTCACGTCGGTGTCGATTCCGTCGTCCTGGCAGCCGTTCGTGCTCTCGGTCGGGGCCCTGACCTCGGCGGGCCGGCCGGCGGATTTCACGATGGCCGGACCATGGGTGGACATAGCGGCGCCGGGGCAGGACATCGCGTCGGTCGGCAACGGAGACGGCGGCGGACTCGCGAACGCGTTGCCCGACGGCCAGGGCCGGCTGTTCCCACTGAACAGTTCGAGTTTCGCGGCGGCCTATGTGTCCGGTGTCGCGGCGTTGGTGCGCAGCAGGTTCCCCGAGCTGACCGCCGAACAGGTCCGGGACCGGCTCACGGCAGGGGCGCAGGGGGCGGCCCGGGCGCCGTCGAACCTGACCGGGTTCGGGCTCGTCGACCCCGTCGCCTCCCTGACCTGGGATGTGACCGCGGCCATCGACGACGACGCCGACCCCGAACCCCAACCGGTCGCCGCGCCGCCGGAGCCGCAGGCGCCCGATTCCACCCCGAAGGTCATCGCGTTCGCGGGTACCGGGGCGTTGGCGTTGATCGTGACCGTGACGGCGGCGGTGGCGGTGCACCGGCGACGGAAACTCGACAATCAACCGGAGGCATCGTGACCGTTCGAATTGCGTTGGCGTCGTTGGCCGTGGTGTTGGCGGCCATGGCGTACCCGTGGGAGTCCGCCACTGACTGGTGGATCCTGGGAATCGCGGCCGCAGTCGTGCTGGTGGTGTTCGCCTGGTGGCGTGGACAGTTCGTGACGACCATGATCGGCCGTCGGCTGGCGGTGTGGCGACGCAACCACTCGAAGCCGAAGGCGCAGAGGCCGGATCAGGTGACCGTGGTGCTGCGTGTCGACGGCCCGGCAGGCGTCGATGTGTCCCTGCCGTTGCTGGCCGGATACGTCGAGCGGTTCGGGGTCCGCAGCGAGAAGGTTCGGGTCACCAACCTCGATCAGGACGGTGTCCGCACCACCTGGATCAGCCTGACCCTGGACGCGAAGGCGAATCTGGTTGCCCTGCAGGCGCGTTCGCCGGAACTTCCGCTGCACGACACCGCTGAGATCGCCGGCCGGCGGCTCGCCGACCATCTGCGGGAGGCCGGTCTCGACGCCGCGATGGTCGAAGACACCGACGCGCCGTTGGGCGCAGCGCGGCGCGAGAAGTGGTCGGGGGTGTGCGATGACCGCGGATTCATCTCTGCCTACGGGATTCCGGTCGATGAGCGGTTGGGTGAGCGCCTCGCCGAGGTGTGGTCGCAGCAGGGTGAGACGTGGACCGCCCTCGAGTTCAGCGGCACCGCGGCGCAACCGGTCGTCGCGGCGGCGTGCGCGTTCCGCACCCCCGACGTGGTGCGCAAGGCGCCGTTGTCCGGGTTGACCGCCCGCCGTGGAATCCAACGGCCGTTGCTGGCTGCACTGGACCCCAAAGCCGTTGGCCGTCTAGGTGTTGCGGGCAAGCCGGTATCGAGTGCGCTGCTGGAGCAGATCGGTTGGCCGGCGGGAACGCGGTCCGAGTTCAGCCGAACATGAAGCCCTGCATGAACCGCGTCATCCGGCGCAGATAGTCGGGCTGGCTGACGTGCAGGATGTGGTTGCCGGGAAACCAGTGGAACGCGCAGCGGTCCCAGTGCTCCCATAGCATCTCGGCCTGCTCCGGCGGCGCCAACCGGTCACCGAGACCGGTGATGATCAACCTCCTGTCCTTCGGCACCAGCGGCGCGTAGTTCAGCGGCGACGAGAACCGGGTCGCAGCGCTGGTGAGCTCGGCGTCGGTGCCCGACAGCAGGTTACGCAACGCCACCACCTTGTTGGCTGGGAACCATTCGTCGACGGTCTGATCGGGCGCCACCACCGGGACGTTGGGGATGACGGCCTGGATGCGATCGTCGATGCCCGCGATCAGCGCCGCCGTATACCCGCCGAGCGACATCCCGGTCAAGGCGATGCGATCGACGCCGGTGAACTCGAGATAGTCCATGATCGAGCGGAAGTCATGCACCGACTGCGCCATCGCTTCGGCGAAACCGGCGAACCCGTTGGCGAAGAACCCGTAACCGCTGAAGGGCGAGCCCTTCTCGGCGCGGGGACCGTGAAAGGGCATGGTGTAGAGCAGGACGTCGTAACCGGATCGGAAGAACCACGGCAGGGAGAAGAACAGCCCGTTGAACAGATACGGCGAGCCCATGAACCCGTGGATCAGACACAGCGTCGGGTGCGGACCGTCGTCGTGCCGCCAGTGCTGGGCATGCACGACGTTGTTGCGCTCGAATCCTCGGCACTGTGGGCGCAACGCCGGGTTGATCGCCTCGAAGCTGCTGTTGAACCGGATGTTCTCGACGCGGCCCTTCGCTATCCACTCGGCGAGCGGGTTCGCGGTCCGCGAGGCGACCCGGGGGAGCGATGTCGGCGCCGGGAACGACTGCGCGGAATCCCTCGCGGCCGCCAGTTCGGCGTAGAACTGCAACTGCTCGCGCTCGGCGCGCGACTGCGACCGGCGCAGCCCGCCCGCCAGGGTCGGCAGCATCGTGGTCGCGAGCAGCGAGGCGATCGCGGTCCGCAGCGCGATGTCGGCGACGGCCGACGTGTCGACGATGAGCCGCTGGCGCAATGTGAGATCGGCACGGCGAGGAAGTCCGACGGTAGTGGCGTCCGCGCCGGGTACGTCGGGCACGGGAATTGGCGGATCCACCGGGTTGGCGTCCGATTGGTTCACGTCCGCATGGTAACCGGCGCCGGCGGTGCCAGACTGGCAACGTGCGGACGTTCTTCCCGTTTTCGCCGCATCGTCGTGGTCGCGCAGATCGGCTGACTCAGGTGGGCAAGCCATCCCGCTCGGCGTCGGCCCGGTACCTGTCGACCCAGTCGTCGGAGCGTTGGTCGGCCTGCCGCTCCAGCACCGGCTCCGGCGCAAGCCGGCGGTCCTGGCCGAGCGCCTCCAGGATGTCGCCGACGACCTGGGTGATGTTGCGCCACAACACCGGATAGGACACTTCGATGGGCGAGACGCCCTCCTGGGCGAACCAGTTGCGCCAGCCTTCCTGCTGGGCCCGCAGAATCGTGACGACGTGAGCGATCGCGCCTGCGTGGTATTCAGCGCGCGCATCGCGCGACGGGTCCGGACGGCCGCGCCAGCCCCGGGTCTGCACCGCGCGCCAGAACGAAACAGCTTGTGACACAACGTCGGGGCGATGGACGTGAACTAGTAGAGGGTCACTGCCGATGACGTCGCGGATGGCCGAGAGCAGGCCGGTGCCCGAGCGGTCCGGCAGCCCGTTGGCGCGCTCGAGCAGCAGCGGTGTCTGGTTCCACATCAGCTTGCCGCCCCAGATGCCGTTGGGGGTGCGGCCCGCTGTGCGGATGTAGTCACGCCAGATCTCCGGCGGCGCCAGGTCGGGCTTGCCGTCGTCGAGGGGATCGAGGAGTCGCAGGATCGATTCGTCGGTGGCCTCCTCGAACCACTGACGCGGCTGGGGCGCCTGACTGGTGGTCGGCAGGTACTGGAAGAACTCTGCGGGTTCGCCGGCGACACCCGTCGCGCGCAAAGACTCGACCAGCAGCGTGCTACCGCTGCGCTGGGACGCCAGAACGAGGTACGCCGTCGCGTGCGCTGACATGCGCGAGAGCATAACGGGACTTCAAAGATCATGCGCGGCGGAGGTTTTCGATCATGATGCGCGAAACTCTCAGCTGCTGTGGTTCCCTTCGACACCGCGGTCCGAGGCGATCGCCGACCGGCTGGTGACGCTAGGACCGTGCAGGCGTAGGTAGGTCTCGGTGTAGCGCTCGGATATGCGGGTGCCCGCGAACTCCGACGGGATCACGTCGTTGGTCTTGGTGCGCCAGTCGTTGAGCAGCAGCGCCAGGTCGTCGGCGACGGCTTTCGCGCTTCCGGTGGCGTCCGGCCCCAGCAGATTGCGTGATTCGGTGGGATCGGTTCGGAGATCATACAGTTCGCGCTGCGGGCGTTGGGCTTGCACCAGCGGCGCCACGGTGCGGCCGGGAGCGCTGTCGGCGATGTCCAAGGGCAGATCGAGCAGCGGCCGCGCCGCATAGTTCTCGATGTAGCTGTACTCCTTGGTCCGGACCGCGCGGATCGGATCGAAGGAGTCGTGGTACGTCTTCGTGGTGTAGACCTCGGTGCGCGCCGGCGCCGCCGCGGTAAGCAGACCGGCCGAATGTGACAGGCCCTCGACATCGGCGGGGATGTCGACGCCGAGAAGCTCGAGCAGGGTGGGTAGCAGGTCCACGCCGCTGAACAACTCGTCGTAGACCTTCGGCTCGATGTTCGCGTCGCGTGGGGGGCGCATGATCATCGCGATGCCCGTGCCGGCGTCGTACAAGGTCGATTTGGCGCGGGGTAACGCCGGGCCGTGATCGGTCGTGAACACCACCCAGGTGGTGCGGTCGAGGCCCGTGGTCGACAGCGCGTCGACCAGCTGGCCGACCGCGGCATCGGCGACCGATATCGCTCCGTAGAACGCGGCGAGATCCTCGCGGACTTCCGGGGTATCGGGCAGATAGTCGGGCACGACGACGTCGGTCGCATCGGCGGGTTCGTACCTGTCGCGGGGATACGGTCGGTGGGTCTCGAAGAAGCCCGTAGTGAGCAGGAACGGCTGCGCGGGCGGGTCGGCCAGCCAGCGGGTGGCCTGGTCGACGACGTACTCGCAGTATGAGTTGGAGACGTCGAACTCGTCGAAACCCAGTCTGGCCGGATACGACGTTTCGTGCTGCATACCGAACAGCGCAGTGTGCCAACCCGATTCGGACAACAGGTCGGGCAGGGTGCGCACGCCCGTCCGGTATTCCCACCCGTGGTGGGCCAGTCCGACCAACCCGTTGCTCTGCGGGTAGCGGCCGGTGAACAGCGAACCGCGCGACGGCGAGCAGAGCGGCGCCGTGGCGTGCGCGCGGGTGAACAGAATCCCCTCGGCGGCGAGCGCGTCGAGGCGCGGACTCGACACATCCTGATGGCCGTACGCACCGAGATGGCGACCGAGGTCGTGCCAGTGCACGATCAGCACGTTGTCCGGTCTCGGGTCGCTCACCGCCTGTCCTCTCGTCGCTGCCGTGCCCACTGAAACGTAGGCGGTACGGGCGGGCAACCCTTTGGCTCGCAACGAGCCGCCACCGTTCTGAATACCCCAAGGGGTGCGCCAACGGGCGGTCAAGGGTGGTAGGGCACTCCCACCGCGCGGAACACGTACTCGGGCGGTGCGTCGAACGACAGCGATCGCCGGGGCAGGCGCATCAGCACGTCCTCGGGGATCGTCACTTTGTAGTGCATCGAAAGTTGGCCGCTGAAGCGCGAATCGATCCCGGCAATGTCGACGTCGATCAGCATGCCGGTAGCCGAGAGTTCGGCGCTGACGGGGCCCGATTGCGCGGCGTCCCAGCGTTGGTCGATGGTGCCGGCCGCCAACTTCGGAACCGTCGACAGCGTGCCGAGGACCCGCTCGTGGGTCAGCGCCAGCGAGCCGACGTAGCTGGTGACGTTGACGTTCGCGCGCCGGCCCGGGATTTTGCCGCTGAACCGCCGGGTGACCGCGATGTACTCGGCGAGGAAGATGACGCCTTCGGCCTCCACCTCGGTCCGCATGTCGTCGGGCAGACCGCCGATTCGGAGCAGCTTACGCAGGAACACGGCCATGAGCTGTCACCCTAACGGCACAGTGATTCACGTGGTAGAGCTGAAGCGGTGGCATCACCCAAGCGCTGGCTGGCGGCAACGGCCGTTGGCGCGATCGCGGTGTATGCCGTGCTGTGGGTGGGATATGCGCAGCAGTGGACGTGGCTGACGGCCGTCGACTCCCGCGCGCTCGACTCGTTCTATCGTCGTGGCGACGGACATCCGGGCTGGGTGCTCGGGTGGGACGTCCTGTGCACCCTCCTGGGGCCTAACGCCTTCCGGTTGATCACCGTCGTGGTGATCATCGTGGCGCTGGCGCGGCGCAACGTCCGGATCGCGATGTTCCTTCTGATCAGCGTCGAACTCTCCGGTCTCGTCACCGAGGCCGCAAAGGCGGCGGCCGATCGTCCCCGCCCGGACACCGCGTTCGTCTTTGCGCTCGGCACGTCGTTCCCCTCCGGCCACGCGCTCGGCGTGCTGGTCGCCGTACTCGCGCTGTTGACCGTGGGACTGCCGATCGTGCGGGCTCCTGCGCGAGGTTGGCTGATCGCGTTCGGTGCGGTTGTCGTCGTCGTGATCGGTCTCGGTCGGGTGGTGCTCAATGTGCATCACCCGTCCGACGTGGTGGCCGGATGGGCATTGGGCTACGCGTATTTCGTGTTCTGCCTGCTGGCGGTGCCGCCGTCGCGACCGCTCACGGTAGCGGACGAAACACCGGAAGCGCCCGGTACCGCACACTAAAACTGGCCGTGGCGCATTCGGTTCCGACTTCGCCGTCCAGGGCAAGCATCGTGGGACCGTCCACCGCCGTGAACTCGAACTCCGGAACCCGCATCTCGTGATAGAACGGGCTGCGCACAAGTCGGCCGAGGGCGGCGTCGACGAGGATGCGCAGCCGGCTGAACCGGCGGCCGGTCTCGAGAATCCGGATGTCCATCAGGCCGTCGTCCATGCGGGTCCGCCGCGACGGCGCGAATCCTGATGGCAGATAAGCCGAATTGCCCAGGAAGAACAGGAACGTCTGCAACGTCTTGTTGTCGTAGCAGATGCGTACCGGCTTCTCGTGGCGCAAGGTGTGAAACATCGCGTACAGGCCGGCCAGCGGCTTACCGACCTTGTGCTCGTACTTCTCCCTCGTCCGCACAAACGCCGGGTACGCGCCGATACTGGCGGTGTTGACCACCATCTGATTCTCGTTCATGCACACCAGATCGACACACGCGACGCTGCCCTGCCGGATCGCCTCGATCGTCTTGTCCACTGTCTCGCAACCGATGTCCTTGGCGAAGTGGTTGAATGTGCCGCCCGGGAAAACCGCGAGCGGGATACCCGCTTCGAGGGCGGCAGCCGCGGCGGACGACACCGTGCCGTCCCCGCCGCCGATGGCGAGGACCTCTGCCCGCTGCGCCGCCGAACGCAGCACGCTTTCGATGTCGTCGTCATCGTCGAGCTCGGCGATCTCCGTGCGGGGCAAAGCGTTTCGTACCTGCTCGACGATCCGCGCACCTGTACCGCTGCCGGATGTCGGGTTGACGACCAGCACCACCCCGGCTCCCTCCGGACGCGGCGGGGTCTCCACCCGAAGCGGGTCGGCGGTCGGGATCCTCGGTGGGACCACCGCGGGGACCACCCGTCCGCCCAGCACGGCTACGCCGGCGCCGATGCCGAATCCGGCGAGCACGTCACCGGGATAGTGCGCACCCGTGGCAATCCTCGACATGCCGACCAGACCCGCCAACAGCGTGAGCCCGAGGCCGAGCGGCGGGCTTTCCAAACCGACCCCGACGGCGAATGCGGCCGCGCTGGCCGAATGCCCGGACGGTAGCGAGTTGGACGTCGGCGTCCGACGCGCCTGGCGCGCCAACGGCACCAGCAGGCGGTTCGGCCGCTGTCGCCGCCACACCCGCTTGGCTCCCTGGTTGGTGATCAGGCTGGTGACCGCAAGGGTGAGGACACCGCGGATCGCACCGCGCTTTGCCGACGCGCTCCCGGACGCCGCCAGCATCGCCGCGATGGCGAACCACAGCTTCGAGTGATCGGCCGCGCGGGTCAGCCGTGGCATCACCGCGTCGAGCAGTGGACTCGGCGACTCCGCGATCGCTTCGAACACCTCGCGGTCGAGCGTGCCGAGGCCCTGGCCGATCTGCCGGATACCGCGGTGGCGACTCCGGGACAGCAAGTTCATCCCCCCAACGTATCCACACTCCGCACCAACTAATCCTGGCAACGCCGAGCGTGGCTTACCCGACGGGCGCAGCGCCGGGCCATAGCATGACCGGGTGCGCCTGCTGACCCTGCTGTGTGCGGTCGCGATGACTCTGGCGATGGCGCCCGTCGGCCGAGCGCAGACCGTACCGTGGTTCGCCCAGTCGGTCGGCTCGGCCACCCAGGTGATCTCGGTTGTGGGCACCGGCGGTTCGAAGGCGAAAATGGACGTCTACCAGCGGACCGCCGCCGGTTGGCAACCAGTGGCGGCGGGCATCCCGGCCTGGATTGGCGCGAACGGCATGTCGCCGCAAACCCATGACGGCGAAATGAAAACGCCCATGGGCGTATTCACGCTCGACTTCGCGTTCGGCACCGCACCGAACCCCGGCGGGGGCCTGCCGTATGTCCAGGTCGGGCCCGACCACTGGTGGGACGGTGACATGAAAAGCCCCACCTACAACACCATGCAGGTCTGCAAGAAGGCCCAGTGCCCGTTCGACACCGATCCGGCCAGCGGCACCGAGAATCTCGACATCCCGCAGTACGTGCATGCGGTCGTGATGGGGGTCAACAAGGCACGGGTGCCCGGAAACGGCGGCGCATTCTTCCTGCACGCCACCGACGGCGGCCCGACCGCGGGATGCGTGGCGATCGCCGACGACAAACTGGTCGAGATCATGCGGTGGCTGCGGCCGGGGGCGTTGATCGCGGTCGCTCAGTGAGTCAGATGTTCAGGGCCCGACCGGGTTTCACCTTGAAATTGAGCGCCTCGAGCGACATCGACGCGTCGTAGGTGCGGTCGTATCCCGTCTCACTGATCCGCCACCCGTCGCTGGTGCGCCGGTAGCGGTCGTGATAGAAGCCCGCGCCGATCAACATGAAGTTGAAGTCCGGCGCGATCACCCTGTCCTGCAGATACCAGGTGCCCGTCGCCTCGTCACCGTCGACGGTGATCTCGGGATGGGTGACGCGGTGTTCGGTGATGATCTCGGGACCAAGCGAGTCGCGCATGAACTTCACCAGTTCTTCGCGGTTGGTGAAGTGGTGCTCCTCGCCGATCGACTCGCCGTACTTGCCGACCACATCCTCGGTGAGGGTTTCGGCGAACTCGTCCCAATGCTTGGTGTCCAGAGCGCGCAGGTACCGGAACTTCACTTGCTGGATCTCGTCGATGTCACCCATGGCGGACATTGCAGCACACGCGGGTGCGGGTTACCGCGCGGATGTCAGATTGCGGGTGGCCGGGCCCTCGAGCAGCGTGCCGTCGGGCGCGAAGCGCGATCCGTGCAGCGGGCACTCCCATGACTCGTCGGCGTCGTTCCAATTGACGATGCCGCCCAGATGCGGGCACACCGGCGACACCCGGTACTCGCGGCCGTCGACCACACTTCGGGCCTCCAGGTCCCACGGCGGCCCGCTGACCACACCGCCCTCGTCGGGCGTGCGGTTGGCGATTCGGGTGACCGGTGTGATCCACCCTCGCGCCAGATACAGAGCGACCTGCGCGTTGGTCTGCAGCGCCTTTGGGATCCCGGACAGCTCGTGCGGACTCCAACTGGCGAACGCCTCCGCCCAGTCCATCCGCCCGCCGAGGATGCGACTCGACAGTGCGAGCGCCGCGGCGGTGCCATTGGTCATTCCCCACTTGTCGAAACCTGTTGCCACGAAGATCTTGTCGTTGCCGGGCAGGATCGGGCCGACGTAGGGCAGTTCGTCGATCGGCGAATAGTCCTGCGCGGACCAGTAATGCGTCTGCATCGCACCGGGGTAGTGCAACTTCGTCCACTGGTCGAGTTCCTGCACCGAGGACGCGGGGCTCTTCTGGTGACCGACCGGATGTCCTGCGCCACCGGTGATAAGGAAGTCGCCGTCGGGTGTCGGCGCGTACCGGACCGACCGGGTGGGGGAGTCGGCGGAGATGTACATCCCGCGCGTGATGTTGCCCGGCACCTTGTACGCCATGCAGTAGGAGCGTTGCGGCTTGAGACGGGCGAAGAAGCCGCCGCGATCCAGGATCGGAATACCCGTCGCGAGAACGGTTTGATTGGTGCGGACGTCGAATTCGTCACCGGCGCTGGTGCGGACGGCCAAAGCGAGTCCGTCGCCCTCGGTCGAGACCTTCTGCACCCGAACGCCTTGCGCCAACCGGCCGCCGCGCTCCTCGAGTTCGACGACCAGGCTGTCCAGCAACGGCATCGGGTCGAACTGCGCCTGGTCGGCCAGCCGGACCGCGCCGTGGAACGGGAACGGCACGTCGGCCTCGTCCACCCACTGGGCGTCGAGCCCCGCGGCCTCGCAGGCCTGCAGCTCCTGACGCACCGACGAGACGCCTTTGTCCGACTGCGCATAGGTGTAGGCGTCCTCGCGCTGTACGGACAGCCCGTGCGCCTCGCAGTGCTGAATCAGCCACTCCTGACCCTCGCGGTTGCCCTGGACGTACTGGCCGGCCGTCTTGGGACCGTGCTTGTCGACGATCTTCGACAGCTTGGTGCTCTGCAGCAGGCTGATCTTCGCGGTGGTGTTGCCGGTCGCGCCCGCGCCGACCCGTTGCGCTTCCAGCACCAGCACGTCTTTGCCCGCCCGCGCCAACAGCACTGCGGTGATGAGGCCGGTTATCCCGGCACCCACGACCACGATGTCGGCCGAACGATCCGATTCGCCCAACGGCTCGGGCGGTGTCGGCTGCTCGACGCGGTTTGCCAGCCAGAGAGATGTCATGGCCTTGCAGATACCCGTTTGGGGCGGCCCAAAACGACGGCGGCCGAACGGGGTTCGCACGGAGTGTCTGACGGTTTCCGCGTGGTCGGACGGCTATCGTGTGGTCCGTTATGAGCGACCCGTTGGGGTTGTCGATCGGGACGACGAACTTGGTCGCGGTACGTGTCGGCAATCAACCTGTGACCAGGCGTCCGGTGTTCACCCTGCCGGACGGCGTCGTGATGACCGGCTTGGTCGAGCGCGTCGGCGACTCGGTGCCGCTGGTCGCCCCGGACGGATCGCTGCATTCGGCCGACCGGCTGCTGGTCGCGGCGCTTGCCGAGCTGGTCGACAGCATCGGTGGCGGGCCGTCGGCCGATGTCACCGTCGCGGTCCCCGCGCATTGGGGACCCGCGACGCTGCAGACGTTGCGTACCGCGATGCGCGGAAACTCGGCCCTCGGCGCTGACGGGCCTGCTCGGCTGGTTTCCGACGCCGCCGCGTCGCTGAGGGCGCTGCAGGCCAATCCCGGTCTCCCGGCGCAGGGTGTGGTGGCCCTGTTGGACTTCGGCGGCGGCGGAACCAGCATCACGCTGGCGGACGCGGGCGCCGCTCTCGAGCCGATCGCCGAGACCGTCCGGCACGCGGAGTTCTCCGGCGACTGGGTGGACCAGGCGCTGCTCAGTCATATTCTCGACGAGCTCGCGACGTCTGGGCGCGTCGATCCCGCGAGTACCGCCGCGGTGGGATCGCTGACCCGCCTGCGAGACGAGTGCCGCCACGCCAAGGAACGGTTGTCGGGGGAGGAGGCGACCGACGTCGACGCGGAGCTGCCCGGCCACCGGGCGGCGGTCCGGGTGACCCGCGACGAGCTGGAGGCATTGATCGCCACACCGCTCGCCTATGTTCTACAGAAGCTAGATAATACGTTGCAGCGCAACGTAATTGACCGCTCTGACATTGCGGCCGTCGTCGCGGTCGGCGGCGGCGCCAACATTCCGTTGATCCGGCGACGACTTGCCGAGCACTCCGGCATCCCGGTGACCGCGACACCGCAACCTTCGGTCGCGGCCGCGGTGGGCGCCGCGCTGATCGGGGCCTATACCTCGGCCGCCGAAGCGCAGACCGGCTTGGCTCCGGTGCCGCCGGCGGAGGTCGACTCGCCGGGGTCGGAGACGTTTCGGGCGCTGGCGTGGTCGCAAGACGACGACGCGGCCGGCGAACCCGTGCCTTACACCGGGCTGGAACCGTACGAGACTCCGTACGACACCGGGTCGATGCGGCCACCGGTGCGGTACGTTGCCCCGACCGGGCCGATCGACGAACCGCGCATCTGGCAGCGGTTGCCAGGGATGGTCTTCGGCGTCGCCGCCGCCGTCGCGGTGGTCGCCGTCGGCGGAGTGGCGATCGCGTTGACGAGCGCGACGGGCAGCACCGGTGTGTCGGAGGTGCCACGCACCTCGCCGGTTCCGCCGCCGTCCGCGCTGCCTCCTGCGACCAGCGAGGCGCCGCCGCCACCACCCGTGGAGTCGGTCACGGTCACCGGTGCGCCGCCGCCTCCGCCGATGACCAGCGAGGCGCCGCCCCCACCGGTGACCACCGTCGTCACCACGACGGAACCGACCACCACCACAACGACGACCACCACAACAACAACAACCACAACGACGACGACCACCACGACAACGACATCCACGACAACCACCCCATCCACGACGACGACGACCACCACCCCGACGACGACGCCGATGACAACCACCTACCTGACGGTGCCGTTCGTGCCCGTTCCGATCCCGATCCAGGTCCCACAGAATCCGTACCAGCCGGTCCCGTAGGCCCAGGTGACGGATAATGCGGTGATGAACCGTGCGGGTAGGGCAGTCGCGGCGGCGGTTGCGGTTGTGTTCGCGGGAATGACGGTGTCATCGCCCGCGGCGGGCACGCCGGCCGAGGGCGACATCGAGCGCACCGATCTGGCGAAGGGCACCACAAATACGCCGATCGCGATCGTCACGGTGGGCCAGCCGACGACCCTGTATGTGCAGAACCTCGTGCTGTCTCCGGCGTCGAGCAGCGGTTGGCACACGCACCCCGGCCCCGAGCACTCGGTGATCAACGCCGGCACAGTGACCCTGCAAACCGCGACAGGTTGTGCGCCGATCGCCTTCGCTGCGGGACAGGCCATCTTCGTCCCGGCCGGCGTGCCGCATGTGGTGTCCAACAAGGGTTTTGAGCACGCGGAGGCGACGGTCACTTACACGCTGCCTGCCGACCGGCCGGTTCGGGACGATGCCCCGGCCGCCTGCCCGTAGGGCTTAGCGCCCGTACGAGTAATCCGGTTCGTGGAACCGATTGATGATCGGGATCCGCTCGATGATGCGGTCGCGCAGGCGCGGCTGCGGCGGAGGCACATAGGCGGGCACCGGCGGGGGCGGTGCGTACACGGGTGCGGGCGGTGTGTAGGCCGGCGCGGGCGGTGAGTAGGCCGGCGCGGGCGCCGGTGGCGCGTACGCGGGCGCGGGCGCGGGCGGCACATAGGCAGGTGGTTCGTAGACCGGCTCGGCAGCGGGTGCGGCCGGAGGTGGAGGCGCGGCCACGGCGATGGTCTGCGCGACCACCGGTCTCGCCTCGGCAGGCGTCGTCACCTTCTGCACGGCCGGGGGCGCCTCTTCGGCGACGGCAACGGACTCGTCGTCGGCGCCGGCGGCCGCAGGTGCGGGATCGTCGTCACCGGTGAGGCTGAGCCCGACCGCCGCCGAGACCGACACCACGAACGTCACCACGGCGGCGACGAGCACCGACGCCAGCGCGCCCACCGTCGTGGGCTGGCGGGAACCCGTCGCGTCCAGAGCGTTCACCGCACGCGCCGACGCCAACGCCGCGCCGCGTGCCATCGCGAGGTCGGCCTCGGCCGCGGAGAACACCGGTGATTGCGTGACATCGCCGAGCGTCGAGGTGATCAGATCGAGATCAGGGGCCGACCCCACCACGAAGATCGCGGCCGGCTGCCATTCATTGAGTTCGAGCATCGCGATCACGCTGCTCGGCAACTCGATGACGTCGGCGCCGTCGAGCGGTCGGGCGATGCGGTCGACGGTCACGCCGTCGCCGGTGACCATGGCGACCACCGCGGCGTCGGGTTCCACGATGCACACCGCGACGTCGTCGTAGTCAGCGAGGTCGGCGATGCCCGCCGCCAGCACGTCGCCGGCCTCCAGTTCGGAGATCGCGATTGCGTTGTCGTAACCGCGGGCGGAGAGCGCCGTGAGCACACCGGACGCGACCTCTTCGGCTTCGTTGGTCCAGGTGACGCCGATCGCGTGGATCGGGCTGTCGACGACGTCGGCAAGCACCACGTTGAGCAGATCGTCGGGATCGACCTCGGCGTCGAAGTCGAACGAGCCGCGGTCGACGGTGGCGCCCTCGCCGGTCGTGCCCTCGACGAGCACCCACCGAACCGTGCTGGACGTCATTGACAGGCCGAGCACGAGGTCCATATTCGTGTCCCCGTTCTTGCGGTGAATCAGGTTCTGAGGTTACCTCCCGACCGCCGCGGTGCCGAACGAGAGCATTGAGCACCAGCTCACGTTCGAGGCGGACCGAGCGCGTTCGGCGGATCCGCGGAATTGCGGTCAAGGTAACGATTTGATATACAACCCCCCGTGGGACGGCACTCCGTAGCCAAGAAGCGGCGCACGCCACCGATGGGCGTGGTTGCAGCCATCGCCCCGGCAGCGCTCTTCTTCGCGGTGGGAGGAGACGTCCACCTTTCCGCCCGCCCGGCGCCCGAAACCGAACCCGTCGTCGAGGATGCCACGCCGTGTTGCGTGGAGATCGTGGCGGCGGCACCGGCGACGCGACCTGCGGCTCCGTCGGTCGGTCAGGTCGCCTTGAGCGCGATGCCCGACGCCATGGTGGCAGCAGCCCGGTACCGCACCGTCGACCGTTCGCTACCGGTCGGAATGGCGCCCGAACGCGGGCTCCAGGTGAAGACGATCCTGGCGTCGCGTGCGATCAGCGATGCGTTCCCCGAGATCAGCAACATCGGCGGGGTACGACCGGATTCGCTCAGATGGCACCCCAATGGCCTGGCGCTCGACGTGATGATCCCCAACCCCACTAGTGCGGAAGGGATCGCGCTCGGCAACGAAATCGTCTGGTACGCACTGCGGAACGCGAAGCGTTTCGGATTGCAGGACGCGATCTGGCGCGGCGTCTATTACACCCCCGACGGTGCGCAGAACGGTGGCTACGGTCACTTCGACCACGTGCACATCACCACGACGGGCGGCGGCTATCCCGACGGTGACGAGGTCTACCTCCGCTGACGCGTTGACCTGCAGCCGGTCTCAGTGGTGCCCGCCGTCGTGTTCCCGGCTGTCCACCGGACCGGTCACAGGGTTGGACGCGTCCGGTGCGGTGGGGGCAGGCACGCAGGTCGGTTTGCCGTCGACGACGGATTCGCTTCCGGTGCATGCAGGTTCCGCGACCGGCTGCGGATGAGTATCGGTCAGTGCGGCTACGGCGGGACCCGTGGCGAGCGCGACACCGAGGACGGCTGCACCGGCAAACCTGCGGACAGGCCTTGGCAGATCGAACATCTCACACCTCCGGTTCGAGCGCCTCGACAAGAAGCACACGAGGCAAAGTCGAGACTATTGCCGGTGCGGGGCGAGGCGGGGTGAATTGTGCAGAAAACCGACGCGCTTGCGACATCACATGGAGCCGGTGACGGGAATCGAACCCGCGTTCTCAGCTTGGGAAGCTGATGTTCTGCCATTGAACTACACCGGCTGGTTTGAGCACGAAGGCTAGCATCCGAGCGGCTACGCTCGTCGGGTGCTGCTCTCCGACCGCGACATCCGCGCCGAGATCGCCGCCGAGCGACTGAGTCTCGACCCGTTCGACGACACGTTGGTCCAGCCGTCGAGCATCGACGTCCGCCTCGACAGCTTGTTCCGCGTCTTCAACAACACGCGCTACACCCACATCGATCCGGCCAAGCAGCAGGACGAGCTCACCAGCCTCGTGCAGCCCGAACCCGGCGAGCCGTTCGTGCTGCATCCCGGCGAGTTCGTGCTGGGCTCGACGCTGGAGCTGTGCACGCTGCCCGATGACCTGGCCGGCCGGCTGGAAGGCAAGTCCTCGCTGGGCCGCCTCGGGCTGCTGACGCACTCCACCGCGGGCTTCATCGACCCGGGTTTCTCCGGCCACATCACGCTCGAACTGTCCAACGTCGCCAACCTCCCGATCACGCTGTGGCCGGGCATGAAGATCGGCCAGCTGTGCCTGCTGCGCCTGACAAGCCCCGCCGAGCATCCGTACGGCAGCGCCAAGGCCGGGTCGAAGTACCAGGGCCAGCGGGGTCCGACGCCGTCGCGCTCGTATCAGAACTTCATCAAGTCCAGCTGAACCTCGACGCATGGTGAGCACGCGGTAACCGCGCAGAAACACGAAACAATCCGGAAACACGCGCGCCCCGCGACCGAAACCTGAAGCCGAAATGCTCGTCCCCGACCGGGAGGAGCCCCATGGACGCGATCGATCCGGCCGCGACGGCCTGGCTGCTGGCGGCGACGGCGATGGTGCTGTTGATGACGCCTGGCCTGGCGATCTTCTACGGCGGCATGGTCCGCACCACCGGGGTGCTCAACATGATCATGATGTGCTTCATCTCGATCCCGTTGTGCACGGTCGCGTGGTTGCTCGCCGGCTACAGCGTGGCGTTCTCCGACGACGCAGGCGGCGGGTTGATCGGCAACCTGACCCACTTCGGGATGCTCGGCATCGATCCGACCACGCTGCGCGGCGAGGTTCCCGAACTGCTGTTCGCGACATTCCAGCTCACCTTCGCGATCGTCACCGCCGCGCTCATCAGCGGCGCGATCGCCGACCGTGCCCGGTTCGCGGCCTGGATGGTGTTCGTTCCGGTGTGGACGGTCGCGGTGTACGCCGTCGTCGCGCACTGGGTGTGGGGGCCCGGCGGCTGGCTCTTCGAGTTCGGCGTGCTCGACTATGCCGGCGGTCTGGTCGTCGAGATCGTCTCTGGCGCTTCCGCTTTGGCGCTCGCCCTGGTGCTCGGCCCGCGGATCGGCTTCAAGAAGGACGCCATGCGCCCGCACAACCTGCCGTTCGTGTTGCTCGGTGCCGGGCTGCTGTGGTTCGGCTGGTTCGGGTTCAACGCCGGGTCGGCGCTGGCCGCCAACGGCACCGCGGCCGCGGTGTTCCTCAACACGCTGGTGGCCGGCTGCCTCGGCATGCTCGGCTGGATCACCGTCGAGCGGCTCCGCGACGGCAAGCCGACCACCTTCGGCGCCGCCTCGGGTGTGGTCGCCGGTCTGGTCGCGATCACACCATCGTGCGGGACGGTCAACACCCTCGGCGCGTTCATCGTCGGCGCCGCCGCCGGAGTGGTCTGCTCGTTCGCGGTCGGGCTGAAGTTCCGATGGGGTTATGACGACTCGCTCGACGTGGTCGGCGTGCACTTCGTCGGCGGGGTCGTCGGTGTGCTGCTGATCGGCCTGATCGCCACCGAGGTGATGACCGCGGGTCCGTCGGGCCTGTTCTACGGCGGCGGACTGACCCAACTCGGCAAGCAGTCACTGGCGGTCGTGGTCGTCGCCGTCTACGCGTTCACCGCCTCTTACGTGATCGCCAAGATGATCGACC
This sequence comes from Mycobacterium sp. IS-3022, assembly GCF_001500065.1. Lineage (GTDB taxonomy): Bacteria > Actinomycetota > Actinomycetes > Mycobacteriales > Mycobacteriaceae > Mycobacterium. The sequence goes on along the minus strand of NZ_LQIN01000007.1, from coordinate 15,992 downwards.
GGGTGATGGGCTTCCGGGTCAGCCCCGAGGACGAGACCACCGGGGTCGACTTCACCCAGCACGCCGAGACCGCCTACGCGGAGGGTGTGCACGGCCACGTGCCGACGAGGCGCCCGGGTCTGGGCGGACTCGGGGCCCTCGAAACACCCGGAACACCACAGCCGGCGGAAACCGCCGAAGAGAGTTGAACCGCCGGGCGCTTTCGGTCGTTGACACGAGTAGGGTCTAGATACCGGAGTCGGCCGTACCCGTGCCGTCCACACGCCGGCCGTGGCTGATCGTCCCTAGCAAATGCGGGTTCGGGTGTAACGCCCCTGCTGCTCAGGACGATAAAGCACTAGTCGGCGGCTTGTGCGGAACGAGACACCGGTCGACGATCCAGGCAACGTAGCAAATACTCATGGAGGGGCAGTGGACATCGTACTGGGTGTGTCGATGACACCTGCGACGGTCCGCATCGTGCTGGTCGAAGGCGAGAAAGCCGACGGGGCGACCGTCGATCACGACGTCTTCGACGTGAGCGAAAGTGAGGGTTCGGCAACGCCGGGCGCGGCCGCCCAGGTGGTGGATGCGGTGCTCGGCACCAAGGAGAGCGCCGAGGCCGGCGGCCACGAACTCAAGGCCATCGGTGTCACGTGGAGCGACCATGCCGAGGCGGCGCAACTGCGCGACCTGCTGGCCGCTCGTGGCATAGACGACGTCATGCTCGTCTCCGACGGCCACGCCGCGGCCGCGCTCGCGCAGGCCGTCGGCAGGGCGGTCGGCTACGACACCACCGCGCTGCTGTTCATCGACCGCGACACCGCCACGCTCTCGGTCGTGCAGACCGACGACGGGTCGGTGGTCAAGGTGCTGGGCCGCACCCTGCACAGCCACGACGCGATGGCCGTCCTCGCCGACATGGCCGCCGCCGTCGACGCCCAGGACACGCGGCCGCAGGGCATGTTCGTCGTCGGTTCCGGCGTCGACGTCAGCTCGGTGAAGAGCCATCTCGCGAACCTGGTGAGCCTGCCGGTGCACGCCCCCGACGAACCCGAGATGGCGTTGGCCCGCGGCGCGGCGCTGGCGGCGGCCCACGCGCCCGCTTTCGAAGCGTCGACGGTCGGACTCGCCTACTCGCAGGACCCCGACGGCACCACAGCGGGTTCGGTGTACGCCGGGCTGGCTGGCGCCCAGACGCAGCTCGCCCCCGCCGGGGGTGACGGCGCCTACCTCGACACCGACGAGCCGCAAACCGACATGTCACCCGCCTCCAACGACGACCGCAAGCCGTTCCTGCTCGTCGGCAGCGCCTTGACGTCGATCTTCGTCGTCGGCGTTGTGGCGCTGGTGATCTCGTTGGCGGTGAGCATCCGCCCGACCGCCGATGAGCGGCCCAGCCCCGGCCAGAGCGCGATCGTGCCCAGCTCCGTCGCACCCGCGCCGCCGCCTCCCCCGGTGGAGCAGGCGCAGCCGGTCCAGGCGCCACCGCCACCGGCTGAGACCATCAAGGCGCCGGTACCCGTCGTTCAGGAGCAACCTGCGCCGCAGTCTCCGCGGACGGTCTACGTCGAGGCGCCCGCCCCTGCGCCGCAAGCGCCCGCGCCCGCTCCCGCGCCGGTAGCCCCGCCACCCGCTCCGGCCGCACCCCCGCCGGCCCCGGCCCCGGTCGCGCCCGCGCCGGTTCCGGCTTACCTGCCGCCGGCAGTGGCGCCGCCGCCGTACTACTACCCGCGGCCCCAGAACCCGTGGAATCCGCCGCGGTCGCCGTGGACTCCGCCGAAGTCGTCGCCGTGGACCCCGCCGTGGCGGGACGAACCGGAAGAGCCGGAGTGGCCCGACCTCGAGACGCCGCCGTGGCAGAACGGGTCCGGCAACGGGTCCGGCGGCTATCCCGGTTCGGGCAACTACCCCGGGTCCGGGTCCGGCGGTAACTCCGGCAGCGGCTCCGGGCGGTACCCAGGCAGCGGATCCGGTGACGACGGGCCCCGGCGCTCGGGCGGCTCGTCCGGTGGTGGCGGGTCGAACTGCTTCCTGATCTTCTGCGGATAGGCACTCGTAACCTGACGTTGGCCTGCCGATCAGTGTCGCGTCGCGGCTAGCTCATCCCGCCCGCATATCAAGGCCGTATGCGGTGCACCGTCTTCGGCACGGGTTATCTCGGAGCCACCCACGCGGCCGGCATGGCCGAGTTGGGCCACGAGGTGATCGGCGTCGACCTCGATGCGGGCAAGGTCGCCAAGCTCGCATCCGGAGAGATTCCGTTCTACGAGCCCGGCCTGCGAAACATGTTGCGGGACAACCTCACTGCCGGTCGATTGACGTTCACCACCGACTACGACGCCGCGGCCGAGTTCGCCGACGTGCACTTCCTCGGTGTCGGCACGCCGCAGAAGAAGGGCGAGTACGGTGCCGACCTGCGCCACGTGCACGCGGTGATCGACACGCTGGTGCCGCGGCTGCGACGCTCGGCCGTCATCGTCGGCAAGTCGACGGTGCCGGTGGGCACCGCGGCCGAACTCGGCGACCGGGCTCGCGCACTCGCGCCGGCGGGAGTCGACGTCGAGATCGCCTGGAACCCGGAGTTCCTCCGCGAGGGGTTCGCCGTACACGACACCCTGCATCCCGACCGCATCGTGCTTGGGGTGCAACGGAACTCGACGTCGGCCGAGCCGGCGATCCGCGAGTTGTACGCGCCGCTGTTGGCGCAGCAGGTGCCACTTCTGGTCACCGACCTGCAGACCGCAGAGTTGGCCAAGGTGTCCGCGAACGCGTTCCTGGCCACCAAGATCTCGTTCATCAACGCGATCTCCGAGGTCTGCGAGGCCGTCGACGCCGATGTCACGCTCCTCGCCGACGCGCTGGGCTACGACTCACGGATAGGTCGCCGCTTCTTGAACGCCGGCCTGGGTTTCGGCGGGGGTTGCCTACCGAAGGACATCCGCGCATTCATGGCGCGTGCCGGCGAACTGGGTGCCAACCACGCACTGACGTTCCTGCGCGAGGTGGACAGCATCAACATGCGTCGGCGCACCCGGATGGTCGAACTGACGACCGCCGCCTGCGGCGGTTCGCTGCTCGGCGCGAACATCGCCGTGCTCGGTGCCGCGTTCAAGCCAGAGTCCGACGATGTGCGCGACTCGCCCGCGCTCAACGTCGCGGGCATGCTGCAACTCAACGGCGCCACGGTCAGCGTGTACGACCCGAAGGCGATGGAGAACTCCCGGCGGGTGTTTCCGACGCTGACCTACGCGACGTCGGTCACCGAAGCCTGCGCACGTGCCGACGCCGTCCTCGTGCTCACCGAATGGCGCGAGTTCGTCGAGTTGGACCCTGCCGACCTGGCCGGCATCGTGCACGCGAAAGTGATTGTCGACGGCCGAAATTGCCTCGACATCGACCGGTGGGCGCAAGCCGGCTGGCAGGTGCACTGCCTCGGCAGGACTGCGAGCTTGCCCGCTCGGTAGGCTGGGGCCACCTGACCGAACCGCCAATCGGGTCAAGGGAGGCTACGTGGAACCGATTCGTCACGCTCGGCGGGCCGGGCCCATCCGCCACCGGATTCGATGGTTGGCCCTACACGGTTTCGTGCGCGTCGCCTCGAAACTGCTCGCCCGCCGCGGCGACGTGCAGGGCAGGCTGATCGCGGACCCGGGCGTGCGCGTCGACCCGGTGGCATTCACCGAGGAACTGCGCGCACGAGGGCCGATGGTCAAGGGCCGCGTCATGCACATCACCGTCGACCACGCGATCGCCAGCGATCTGCTGCGGTCCGACGACTACCACGTCCTGCCGATTGGGTCGAACCTGCCCAAGCCGCTGCAATGGGTCACGAACCACACCAAGACCGGGCTGCTGTATCCGCTGGAACCGCCGTCGATGCTGTCGGTGGAACCGCCCGAGCACACCCGCTACCGCAAGCTGGTGTCGTCGGTGTTCACCACCAGAGCCGTTGCCACACTGAAGGACCGGGTGCAGGCCACCGCCGATTCGCTGCTCGACGACCTCGCCGGTGCCGGAACCGTCGACGTGGTCGAGCGGTACTGCTCGCAGCTGCCGGTCGCCGTGATCGGCGACATCCTCGGTGTTCCCGACGAGGCCCGGCCACGCATCCTGGAGTTCGGCGAGCTCGGAGCGCCGAGCCTCGACATGGGCCTGACCTGGGCGCAGTACCGCAACGTCTACCGGGGCGTCGAAGGCTTCAACGACTGGCTCTGGAAGCACCTCGAAGAGCTGCGCCGCCAGCCGGGCGACGACTTGATGAGCCAGCTGATCGCGGCGTCCGATGAAGGCGCGCGGCTCAACCAGCAGGAGCTGATGGCCACCGCGGGGCTGGTGCTCGCGGCCGGTTTCGAAACGACGGTCAACCTGCTGGGCAACGGAATTCGGATGCTGCTCGACCATCCGTGGCACCTGGACACGCTGTTGGAGCGCCCGGAGTTGTGGCCAACCGCCGTGGAGGAGATCCTGCGGCTCGACCCTCCGGTGCAACTCACCGCGCGGGTGGCGAAGAAGAACACCGAGATCGCGGGCACGCGGGTCCGGCCCGGCGACGGCGTGATCCTCTACATCGCGGGCGCCAACCGCGACCCGAACGTGTTCGACGACCCGCATCGCTTCGACCTCGAACGCGAGAACGCCGGCAGGCATCTGTCGTTCTCCGGCGGCAGGCACTTCTGCCTGGGAGCGGCGCTGGCGCGCGCCGAGGGCGAGGTCGGACTGCGCACGTTCTTCGAGCGGTTCCCCGACGCTCGGTTGGCCGGTGCCGGCAGCAGGCGCGAGACCCGGGTGCTGCGTGGGTGGGCGTCGCTGCCGATCGCGCTGGGCACAGCTCGGGCACGTATTGGTGCGCCGTCCTGACCTGCATGTTGGGCGCAAGCCTTGGACTTCGGTCCGGGGTTGGCCCATCGCGTTTGTTGGCCGGCGTCGCCTACTGGTTAGAGTGGTCGGGCTTGTCGGTCGGTGTATTGCTTGGTGATCGACAGTGGCGCTGCACCGCAGGAGATGACGAAGTAGGACGGCGAGCGGAGGTGTGCGCGCGTGCGGTGCGCGGGCGCAGGCGCCGTGAGTTCGCGGCGCACGGGGTTCGCTGCGACCATGTCGTCGTCTGCGTAGCGGGGTGGCCCTTGAGTCGCTGGTCCAGTGTGGCGATCGCCAGTGTGGGGCGAGTAGGCGACGAGCAGGTGGACGTGGTCGGCTTCTCCGTTGCATTCGACCAACTCGACGTCGAGTTCGGCGCAGACCACGCGCATGGTGGTTTCGCAGTGGGTGAGCATCGGGTCGGTGACCACACGGCGCCGGTGTTTTGGTTATGAACATCAGATGGGCGTGCAGCAGCGACACGCGGTGGCGTCCTCGGCGGTGGGTCCGGGTTGTCATAGGTGGCCTTTACAGTCTGGGCATGCAGATGCGTTACCGGTATCGCATCGAACCGACACCGGCACAGCAGGCGGTGCTGGCGCGGGTGTTTGGCTGCGCCCGGGTGGTGTTCAACGACGCGTTGCGGGTCCGCGGCGAGGCCTATCGGGCGGGGGTGCAGTTGTCCGACAGCGAGATTCAACGGCGGGTGATCACCGCGGCGAAGACCACCCAAGAGCGGGCCTGGTTGAGCGAGGTGCCCAGTGTCGCGCTGGTGCAGTCGGTCAACGACTCCCGGCGGGCCTGGCGCAACTTCTTCGACTCCGGCAGCGGCAAACGCAAGGGCCGCAGGGTCGGTCATCCTCGTTACAAGTCCCGCAAGGACCATCGGCAGTCGTTTCGGCTCACCCGCAACGGTTTCAGTCTGAAAGCCAATGGTCGATTGTTTGTGGCCAAGGTCGGGCAGGTGCGGGCGCGCTGGTCACGCGAGCTGCCGTCGGAGCCGTCCTCGGTCACGATCATTCGGGAACCGGACGGACAATTCTACGCCAGCTTCGTCGTCGAGGTGCCGGGCTGTCCTTTGCCGGTGGTCGGCCGCGAGGCCGGTGTGGATGTGGGGATCGCCCGGCTGGCCACGATCGCCACCAGCGACGGTGGCCGGTCCGAGATCGACAATCCGAAGCATTTGGGCCGCAAGCTGGGCAAACTGCGCCGGTTGGAGCGGGAGAAGTCGCGCCGGCAGAAAGGATCAACCAACAGGGAAAAGTCGCGGCGCAAGGTGGCCGTCGCGCACAACGAGGTCGCCCGGGCTCGGCGGGACTATCACCACAAGCAGGCTTTGGCGTTGGTTCGCGACAACCAAGCGATCCACGTCGAGGACCTCAACATCGTGGGCATGGTCAAAAACCGTCGCCTCGCGCGGGCGATCAGCGATGCCGGGTGGGGTCAGTTCGTGCGGATCATCGGCGAGAAGGCCGACCGCTACGGACGCACCGTACATCGGGTGTCGCGGTGGCTGGCGTCGAGCAAAACCTGCTCGGCACCCGGATGTGGCTATGTGCTCGACGAACTCCCACTACAGGTCCGCACCTGGACGTGCCCGGACTGCGGGGCGGTCCACGACCGCGACCACAACGCCGCCAAAAACATTCTCGCTGCCGGGCGGGCAGAGAGACTAAACGCCTGCGGAGTCCCAGTAAGTCCTCCCACCCGGAAGGCACGGGACGATGAAACAGGAAGCACCCCAACCGCGGCATAGCCGCACGGGAGTCCCCGCCATTCACGGCGGGGAGCACGTCAAGCGATCGGCGGTTTCCGCATCGAGTATTGAGTACGTTCGGAGCGTGGATTTCCGAGCCGCGCTGCTCGACCAGACCCGGGCCTTCGGGGAACTGATCCGCAGTGCAGACCCGTCAACGCCCGTGCCGACCTGCCCCGACTGGACGCTCAAGCAACTGTTCCGTCACGTCGGACGCGGAAATCGTTGGGCCGCACAGATCATCGCCGAACGCCGGATGGCTGCGCTCGATCCGCGCGACGTCCGCGACGGCAGGCCTCCCGACGACCCCGACGGTGCGACCGACTGGCTCAACCAGGGTGCGCGGCTGATCGTCGACGCGGTCGAGCGGGTCGGTCCCGCCACTCGGGTGTGGACGTTTCGCGGTCCGCGCCCGGCAGGCTGGTGGATCCGTCGACGGCTGCACGAGGTGACCGTGCACCACGCGGACGCGGCGCTTGCCCTCGGCGTCGAGTACGACCCGCCGCCCGACCTTGCCGCCGACGCGATCAGTGAATGGGTCGAGCTGATGGCGGGCAATACGACCCAGCCCGCGCTCGACCGCGGCCGGACCATCCACATGCACGCCACCGACGGCGGGCTCGGGCCCACCGGCGAGTGGACAATCGTCCATGACGAGGAAGGCGTCTGGTGGTCGCACAACCACACCAAGGCCGACGCCGCCCTGCGCGGCACCGCGACGGACCTGCTGCTGGCCATCACTCGCCGGCGAGCGGCCGGCGATCTCGGCGTCGAAGTGCTGGGCGATGCCGCGGTCTGGGACCGGTGGCTGGAGCGGACGAACTTCTAGGCGTCGCCAGCACCGCGGCGATGCCAAAGGTCGCTATAGCAATGTCATGCCAGCTACTTTCGGGCCGTGGCTATAGCGACTGACAGCTCGAGAACCAGTTCGTTGTCGTGGACGAAGTCTTGCCAGCGCGCGACGACGTCGTCTTCGAGTCTTCGTCGGTGGCTGTCATCTGTCCCTAAGACGAGGCCCGCTATAGGTGTGACTTCGAGGTATTGCCAAAGGAATTCGGCCGGTGGCGGAAGTCGCAACGTCTTCGTCATGGTTTTGACGGTCACGTCTTGGAAGTGAGCGCCGTCCAACAGCCGGCGAAGTTCAGTTTCGCTCACTGAGAAGACCGCCCGTAGGAAACCGGGAAGATCAGGATTGATGTGGCGGCCAAGAGCATCGGCCATGATCTCGAACAGTCGGGGCATCGCTCCCGGCACGTTGACGGCGACGCGGCCACCCGGCGACAGCACCCGCCACATCTGGCTCACTGCCGCTGCTCGGTCGGGAAAGAACATCAGCCCGAGCTGACACAACGCCAAGTCGTAGGACTCATCGGCAAGCGGGAGAGCTTCGGCGCTTCCCTGCCGCCATTCAATTACGGCACCGGACGGCGGGGCGCTTGCGCGGGCAACCTCCAGCATTTCAGGGGTGAGATCCACTCCGACGACTTTCCCGGTGGGTCCTACCCGCTCGGCGGCCAGACGGGTGACGACGCCGGTTCCGCACGCGATGTCGACGACATATTCACCCGACTCGGGTGCGGCCGCCTCGATGAGATCGTCGGCCAACGGCGCGGGAATGAGCGGGACGAAATTGGTCGCGTAACACTCGGCTTCGGTTCGCCGGAGGTCACGGTAATCAACTTGTTGAGACATGGTGAGACGGTATGAACGGCAACGCTCTCGCCGCGTCGACCGAATCGACCATTTCGCTGCGATGCCCGTGGTCAGTTCTGACCACTCGCCCCTCAGACGAGGTGTTGCTCGTAGGCGTAGGCGGTGGCCGCCGACCGGGACGACAAGCCGAGCTTCGTGAAGATGTTCTGCAGATGGCGCGCTACGGTGTGCTCGCTGAGCACGAGGCTCGCACCGATCTCTCGGTTGGTCTTGCCGGCGGCGACAAGCCGTAACACCTCGCATTCGCGTGCGGTCAGCATGCCCTTCGGCGCCTGCGGACTCCCGACGAGTTCGGCCAAGCGTTTCGCGTCTGGCTTGGCGCCGAGCCGGTCAAAGCCGTCACGTGCAGCGTCGAATTCCATTGCTGCGGAGTCGAAGTCGCCAAGCGCCCGGCACGCCAGCCCGCACTGGACCCGAGTTCGAGCGGCTTCGTAAGGCATTGCCAGGTCCCGCCACCAGGCCGATGCGCGGTGCAACGCGGCAAGCGCCCCGGCGGCGTCGCCCTCGGCCAGCAGCGTCGACCCGTCGGCGTGAGCGGCGACCGCGCGCAGGAACGGAGCGTCGATGGTTTCCGCGAGCCCGGACAGTTCGTCGGCGCTCGTCCGCGCTGCCGCGACGTCGCCGCTCGTGAGCATGATCTCAACGTGAGCCGCCAATGCGGCCGGCCGGCCGAAGGGATCTGAGATTTCGTCGACCGCGCGGCGGATGGCGGTCGTCGCTGCGTCGAGTTTTCCCTCGGCCATTCGGAGTAAGGCCAAGCCGGGCAACGGCTCTCGTCCAGATTGGTGGGCCTGCCGGTATGCGGCCTCGGCGTCGTCGAACTCCCCGCGCAGCCGGTGCAGCTCCGCTTGCTGGTAGGCGGCCAGCCCGAAAGTAGGGTGTGGCGTCGGGTGTGACAGGTGTGCGCAGGCCTGACGGGCTGCGGTCGTCGCCTTGGACCACTCGCCGTGGATCTGCAAGATTTGCGCGCGATGCACGAGGCATTGGCCGCGGTAGGGGACGAGGCCAGGCTGGGCGTCACACCATTCGCTCAACGCCAGGGTCCACTCGGTTGCTCGCCGCAGGTCGAACGCGCCCATGCACGTCTCGATGACGGCGCAGTAGACGATGCCGGCCGGGATGGGCGACACTTCGCCCGCGGTGACGCTCACCATCGCTTCGTCGAGCAGCGCCACACCCCGAGCCGTCTCACCGCCGGTGACCGACGCCTGACCTTGCCCCAACCGAGCGAGGGCCGCCAGGTCCGGGTCGGCGAATCGTGCCGCGATCCTGCCGGCCTCGGCGAACATCGCAAACGATTCGGCCGAGTCCCCACTCGTCCACAACTGAAGGCCCGCGGATACGAGTAGGTAACCGCGAGCGGCGCAGTCCAGCTTGCCGTCCTCCACGAGCCGGCCTACCCGCGCGAGCCATCCGCCGCCGCGTGCGCCGTTGCCTGCAAGCAGCTGTGTGAGCGCCAACCAGAACCCGCACTCTGCGGCGCGGCCGGGGTCGTCGCGCGCCAAGTGTGCGGAGTAGGCCTGTTCCCAGGCTCGAGTGCTTTCCTCGTCCCTTCCCAGCAGGTAGGTGGCAATCGCGAGGCGTTCGAGATCGTTCGCATCGAGATCGCGCTGCGCGCTGGCCTGGATCAGGGTGTCGTAGACCTCGGGCCACGCCCGGTGCTCAAAAGCGTCCTGCGCCCTGTCGGTGGCCGCCATCATCTCAGTCTGGCGCATTGTGAGGCGACACAGGTGCCGATCGTCGGCCGGTAGGCGTCGCCAGCACCGCGGCGATGCCCGTCGTCAGCGGAACCGACATGGCCAGCGCGATGCCGCCGACTGCCGAGCGGGCGATCTCGATGGCCACACTCTCGCTGGTGAGCACGTCGCCGAGGGCCCGGTTGGCGACGCTGAACAACAGCAGCAGCGGCAGCGCGCTGCCCGCATAGGCCAGCACCAGGGTGTAGACCGTGCTCGCGATGTGGTCGCGGCCCACCCGCATGGCACCCACGAAGATCGCCCGCCGCGTGGCCCCCTCGAGTTCGGCCAGCTCGAACACGGTGGACGCCTGCGTGACCGTGACGTCGTTGAGTACGCCCAGTGACCCGATGATGAACCCGGCCAGCAGCAGCCCGGTGATCGACACGTTGCCGAGGTAGGTGGCGACGGCGTTGTTCTCCTCCTCGGACAGGCCGGTGAGGTGCGTCAACTCTATTGCGGCCCGGGATAATACCGCTGCGAGTAGCAGGGATGTCAGCGTGCCGAGCAGCGCCGCGCTGGTGCGCAGGCTCACGCCGTGTGCAAGATAGATCACCGCGTAGAGGATCAGCGCCGATGCCACCAACGCGACGGGAATGGCGGCGGCTCCGTCCCGTAGGGCCGGCAGCATGAACACGACGAGTACCGCGAATGCGACGAGAATGCCGACGAGCGCCCGCAACCCGCGCCATCCGGCGACCGCGACAACCACAACCGCGAACGCAGCGGCCAGCCCGGTCAACGGCCACGCACGTTCGTAGTCGTAGAAGGAGTAGGTCGTTGTGCCGGTCGGGTCGACCTGGCGGGTGATCCGGATTCGGTCACCGACCGCGAGTTGGGGTTGCCCCGGCCCGCCGCTGAACTGCAGCAGCGTGTGGGCGCCCTGGTTCGGGCCGGAGTCGATCGCGATGAGCGAGTGCACGCAGTTGGCCTTGTCGCCCTCGGCCGGTGCCGGTTCCGTCGTCAGCACCGCTCCCACGGACGGCCCACCGCATACGGCTGCGCTGCTGGACACCACGTGGCCGGCCTCGGTGGTGACCGCGCCGCCCTCGGCGTTCTGGAACGGCAGCGGGATGTCGGTCTTCTGCTGGCTCGGCCACAGCCAGGTGGCACCGACCAGGACGGCCAACCCGATCGCGATCAACAGGCCGACGACGATCTTCGCGGCCATCGGTCCCAGCGGCGCTGGACCCTGCAGGGAATGCGAGTGTCCGTGCGAGTGCGTCACGGATTACAGCGTAGAGAAGGCCGCTACTGCCGGTAGCTGACGAGGAAGTTACCCAGCCGCTCGATGGCGTTGGCCAGATCGCGAGCCCACGGCAGCGTCACGATGCGCAGGTGATCCGGTGTCGGCCAATTGAAACCGGTGCCCTGTGTGACGAGGATCTTCTCCTGCAGCAGCAGATCCAGAACCAGCTGCTCGTCGTCGACGATGTCGTAGACCTCGGGGTCCAGGCGCGGGAAGGCGTAAAGCGCGCCTTGGGGTTTCACGCACGACACGCCGGGAATCTCGTTGAGCATCTGCCATGCCACATCGCGCTGCTCGCGCAGCCGGCCGCCCGGCAACACCAGGTCCTCGATGCTCTGATGTCCGCCGAGGGCGACCTGAATCGCGTGCTGCGCAGGAACATTCGGGCACAGACGCATGTTCGCGAGCAAGCTGATGCCCTCGATGAAGCTGCCGGCGTTCTCCTTCGGCCCGGTGATCACCAGCCATCCGGACCGATAGCCGGCCACCCGGTAGGCCTTCGACAGCCCGTTGAAGGTCAGGGTCAGCACATCGGGGGCCACCGACGCCATCGCGATGTGCTCGGCGTCGTCGTAGAGGATCTTGTCGTAGATCTCGTCGGCCAGCAGCAACAGTTGGTGCTCACGCGCCAATTCAGCGATCTGCTCGAGGGTTTCGCGGCGGTATACCGCGCCGGTCGGGTTGTTCGGATTGATCACGACGATCGCCTTCGTGCGGTCGGTGATCTTGGATTCCAGATCGGCGATGTCGGGCATCCAGCCCTGCGTCTCGTCGCACAGATAGTGCACGGGGGTGCCACCGGCCAACGAGGTGCACGCGGTCCACAGCGGGTAGTCCGGCGCCGGGATCAACACCTGGTCTCCGTTGTCCAGGAGCGCCTGCAGCGTCATCTGGATCAGCTCCGAAGCGCCGTTGCCGAGATAGACGTCGTCGACGTCGAATTTCGGGAACCCCTCCACGAGTTCGTAGCGGGTGAACACCGCGCGCCGGGCCGGCATGATGCCCTTGGAGTCGGAGTACCCCTGCGCATACGGCAGCGCCTGGATGATGTCGCGCATGATCACGTCTGGCGCCTCGAAGCCGAATGGCGCCGGATTGCCGATGTTGAGCTTGAGGATGCGGTGGCCCTCCGCCTCGAGGCGCGAAGCGTGCTCGTGCACCGGACCGCGGATCTCGTAGAGCACGTCCTGCAGCTTGGAAGACTGCGTGAACGTGCGCTGCCGCGGGCTGTGCCCCGTGGCATGGATCGGCACCTGGTGCGTGGTCACGCCCTCCATAGTCTCACTGCTGTCCAGCGATTAACGAAAAAGCTGCTCAAATGGGTCAGCGCTTGCCCGGCGGGCGGGCGCCCTTGGCGATTCCGAGACCCTTAACCGGTGGCGGCGCCGGCGTGTCTCCATTGTCGGCGTCGGAAGGCTCAGCGGCAGCGCCGGTTTCGCCGTCAGTCGCCGATTCATCTTGTGCCGCAGCGGGTTTCGGTGCAGTGGCGGGCTGCGCTGCCGGGGTTGCCTTCTTGGCGCCCGGCCGGCGGGCACCCGGCGCGATGCCCAGGCCCTTGACCTCGGGCTCGGGCTTGCCGTCCAAGCCTCGGTCCGAGTCCGCGGTATCGGTCTTGGCGCCCGGCACCGCCTTGTCCGGGTCGACGTTCGGCGGCTGGGTGACGGTCGCTTCGCCCGCGTTGGGGGTCTTGGCGGCCTTCTTGGCGCCCGGCCTCTTGGCGCCCGCCGCGATCCCTAGGCCCTTCACCTCGGGCTCCGGCTTGGCCGTTGTCTCGGGTGCCTCAGCGGCTGGTGTCTGAGCGGCCGCAGCGGCCGGTGCGGCCTTCTTGGCGCCGGGGCGCTTGGCCCCGGCCGCGATACCGAGTCCCTTCGCGGGTGCCGCTGCGGCAGCGGGCTTGTCGTCAGCGGCCGGCTTTTCCTCGGCGGGGGCGGCCTTCTTCGCCCCGGGCCGCTTGGCGCCGCCCGCGATACCGAGACCGGTCACGGGTTTGGTTGCGGTCGCCGTTGCCGCTTCGGCCTTGGGCTGCGGCGCCTCTTCGACTTTTTCAGCCTCCTCGACCGCCGGCGCCCGCGCGGCCAACTCGGCGGCGCGTTCCTCGGCCTCCTTGGCCGCGGTGCCCTTCTCGGGCAGCGTGATGGCGGTCTTGTCGAGGGAGCCCAGCAGCAGCTGAGCGACGTCGAGGACCTCGGCCTTCTCCACGTTGCGGGCGGCGGCGACGTCGTCGACACCGTCGGTGATCATCACGCGGCAGAACGGGCAGCCGGTCGCGATCGTCGAGGCGGTGTCCATGGCCTCTTCGGTGCGTTCCACGTTGACGCGCTTGCCGATGTGCTCTTCCATCCACATCCGCGCGCCGCCCGCACCGCAGCACAGGCCGCGGTCGGCGTGCCGGGGCATCTCGGTCAGCTTCGCCCCCGACGCGCCGATCAGCTCACGCGGCGCCGAGTACTCCTTGTTGTGCCGGCCCAGGTAGCACGGGTCGTGATAGGTGATGTCCATCCCGCCGTCGGCAGGGGTGACCGGAATCAGCTTCTTGTCGCGGACCAGCCGGTTCAACAGTTGCGTGTGATGCAGCACGGTGAAGTTGCCGCCGAGCTGCGGGTATTCGCGTCCGAGCGTGTTGAAGCAGTGCGGGCAGGTGACCACGATTTTGCGGTCCACCCGCTCGACGCCCTCGAAGAGATCGTTGAGCGTCTCGACGTTCTGCGCGGCGAGCTGCTGGAACAGGAACTCGTTGCCCGAGCGGCGGGCCGAGTCGCCGTTGCAGGTTTCCCCCTCGCCGAGCACCAGGTACTTCACGCCCGCGGCGGCGAGCAGCTCGGCGACGGCCTTGGTGGTCTTCTTCGCGCGGTCCTCATATGCGCCGGCACACCCCACCCAGAACAGGTATTCGTAGCCGTCGAACGACTCGACGTCCTTGCCGTACACCGGCACGTCGAAGTCGACCTCGTCGATCCAGTTCGTGCGGTCCTTGGCGTTCTGACCCCACGGGTTGCCCTTGGTCTCCAGGTTCTTGAACAGCACGCCGAGTTCCCCGGGGAACTCCGACTCCATCATCACCTGGTAGCGCCGCATGTCGACGATGTGGTCGATGTGCTCGATGTCGACCGGGCACTGCTCGACGCAGGCACCACACGTCGTGCAGGACCACAGCACGTCGGGATCGATGACCCCGCCCTGTTCCTCGGTGCCGACCAGCGGCCGGGTGGCTTGCTCGGGGCCTGAACCCAGGATCCGCTCGAAGCCGGACTCGGGAACGTGGTCGTGCGAATGCTCCTCGGAGTGCTTCTCGCCGCGCACTTCCTCACCGAGACCGCCCTCGGGGGTGTTCTCGAGCGGGGACTCCTTGTCGCCGAGGACGTACGGCGCCTTGGCGAACAGGTGGTCGCGCAGGTTCATGATCACGAGCTTGGGTGACAGCGGCTTACCGGTGTTCCACGCCGGGCACTGCGACTGGCAGCGGCCGCACTCGGTACACGTGGTCATGTCGAGGTAGGCCTTCCACGTGAAGTCCTCGATCTTGCCGCGGCCCAGCACGGCATCCTCCGGCGGATCCTCGAAGTCGATCTGCTTGCCGTCATACTCCACGGGGAGCAGCGGACCCAGGCCGTCGGGCAGGCGCTTGAACGTGACGTTGATGGGGGCCAGGCCGATGTGCAGGTGCTTGGAGTGCAACACGATCAGCAGGAACACCAGCATCACCGCGATGTGCAGCAGCAGCGCGATGGTCTCGATCCACTCGTTGGCGGTGTGGCCCAGAGGGTTCAGCACCCAACCCATGAACTGCGAGAAGAACGCGCCGTTGCCGTACGGCAGGGCGTCGGTGTTCACCGCGGCGCCACGCACCAGCGCGTAGGTCCAGATGACGTTGAAGATCATGAACAGGATCAGCCAGGCGCCGCCGGTGTGCGATCCGTAGAAGCGCGAGTCGCGTCCGTGTTCCTTGGGCTCGGTGCGCAGCCGGATGATCGCGAAGACGATGATGCCGGCCAGCACGGCGACGGCGAAGAAGTCCTGCAGGAATCCCAGCCCGTCCCAGCGGCCGATGAACGGGATGTGGAAGTCGTGGTCGAAGATCAGGCCGTACGCCTCGAGATAGACCGACGCGAGGATGAAGAAGCCCCACATCGTGAAGAAGTGTGCGATGCCGGGGATCGACCACTTCAGCAGCCGGGTTTGCCCGAACACCTCCGTGATCTGCGTCGTGATCCGCCTGGAGAGGTTGTCTTTGCGGTTGTTCTCCGGGCTGGTCGGCGCCCCGGAGCGGATCAGATTCGTCAGCCAGAGCACGCGTTTCGCGGCGAAGACCAGCACGAGTGCCGTCAGCCCGAGGCCGACGACGAGTCTGATCAGCATCTGGGTATCCACCGCGCGCCTCCCGTTTCTAAGTTACCCAAGAGTAACTTAATGCATGTTACCCGTGGGTAACTTTAGCTCAGGGCCTGCTCAAGCCCGGGGCTCATAGTTGCACCTTGCGGGGACGCGCCGCTACGAAGGTTGACCTAACTACGCACCGTCGATCGGGTCCGGTGTGACGGGCGCGGGTTCTTCGCCGGTTCCCTCGTCGCTCGGTGCGGGGTTCTCGGGCGTCGAACCGCCGTCCGGTCCGCCGTCGCCCGGACCCGGGTCGATGGGCGGGGGTTCGGACACCGGTGGCGGCTCCGGCGGAGGCGTCGATGGGGGTGGGGTCGTCGGTGGG
>NZ_LQIN01000006.1 GCF_001500065.1 Mycobacterium sp. IS-3022 | reverse complement strand
GGGCTCGGGGGCGGGCTGCTCGTAGACCGGCATGGCCTGCGTCGACTGGCCGGTGCCACCGGAGCGGGCGGAGGCCAACTCCTGGTCCAGCTCGGCGACGCGCTGACGGAGGTCGGCGTTCTCCTCGATGAGCCGCGTCAGCTCGTTCTCCACCAAGTCGAGGAACGCGTCGACCTCGTCCTCGTTGTAGCCGCGCTTGCCAATGGGTGGCTTGCTGAACGCGACATTGTGAACGTCGGCGGGTGTGAGCGGCATTGTCGCCCCCTTGAAGTCTGGACAGTCAACCGGTCTCAAAGTGTAGAGCTTGGGTGGAACGTAACTGGCGTCCATCCTGTCACACCAGCCGCGGCCGTTGCAGAAGTGGATGAAATTAAGAACGAATTTCAAACATCGTCGGACGTTCGGGGACGATTTCGCGGCTCAATTTCGGCCCCGGCAAATCGTGTCCGCAACTCGCAACCGGCCCCGATCGATGCGCTGCGTGGCCGGCGCTCAGGCGGCCGCGCCGAACGCCAGTTGCATGCCGATGAAGGCGACCAGCAGCAACACCATGATCGACAGGTCGAACCGCACCGCACCTATCGTGAGCTGGGGAATGAGCCGCCGAAGCAGTTTCACCGGCGGATCCGTCACCGTCATGATGAGCTCCAGGATCACCACCGTCGCGCCCTTGGGATGCCAGTCGCGGGAGAACGACCGGATGAACTCCACCACGACCCGGGCGATCAGCAGCAGCCAGAACACGAACAGGGCGAAGCCCAGGATTTCGAAGAAGAGCGACAACGGAGCCGACCTCGCTACGGGCAGGGGTGTGACATCAGATACAGCCCTCGCGGCTGGTCACGCCCGAGGTGCGACGCCAGCCTACCTGTCCGTCCCGGAGTGCCTACTGATAGGCGTAGAAGCCCGCCTCGGCGATGCGGCGCCGCTCCTCGGCGCTGACGTCGATGTCCGCGGGTGACAACAAGAACACCTTGGTGGCGACCTTGTCGAACGAACCCCTCAGCGCGAACGCGAGGCCGGCGGCGAAGTCGACCAGACGCTTGGCGTCGGCGTTGTCCATCGACACCAGGTCCATGATCACCGGGGTGCCGTCGCGGAACCGCTCGCCGATCGTGCGCGCCTCGCTGTAGTCCTTGGGCCGCAGCGTGGTGATCTTCGACAGCGGGCTGCCCGCCTCGAACAATTCGGCCATCCGGCGGGGATCCATCGCCAGCGCGCCGCGGGTCGCGCCGCGCATCGGAGCGAATCGTGGTGCGGGACGGTCGAATTCGCGGGGTCGCAGCCTCGGCTCGAACCGGTCGTCGTAACCGGCCCGGTAACCGGCCGGAGCGTCGTCGTACTCGCGGTCGTCGTAGCCCCGGAGGCCGGAGCCGTAGCCGTCCTCGTCGAAGCGGTCGTCGCGGCTACGGCGCGAATATCCACGGGGGGCGCCGCGGTCGTCGTCCTCGTAGTACTCGTCGTCGTAGTCATCCATCGGGGCCATACCGAAGTAGGCCTTGACCTTGTGAAGTGTGCTCATCGCTCGACCCTTCTCATGCCCTGGACTCTGGTGTCTGTGATGAATGTGTGACTGGAGTGACTACTTCTGGTGACGGTAGAGGACGTTGTCCCAATAACGCGGTACCGACACGCACACATGTCGAGCCGTGTTTGACCGCCGCCTCGAGGTCGTCGGACATGCCCGCCGACAACTGCAGACGTTGCCGGTAGGCCGCCTGCACCCGCTGATGTTCGGCCTGCAGACGCGCGAACGCGGCGTCGGGGTCGGCACCGAGAGGCGGGATCGCCATCAGGCCGACGAACTCCAACGCGGCCGCCGCGTGCGCGGCCGCGCACAGCTCGTCGACTTGCTCGGGCCTGTTGACGTCGACGCCGCCCCGGCTCTCGTCGCCATCGAGGCTCACCTGGATGAAGACGCGCAGTGGTTCGGCGCGGCGTCCGTCGTCGAGCGCGTCGGCCGCGGCGCGGTTCAGCGCGGCTGTCAATCTGTGGCTGTCGACGGAGTGCGCCGCATACGCCCAGCCCGCGACGGAGCGCGCTTTGTTGCGTTGAATCCGTCCGACCATGTGCCAGCGAATGGCTGCGACATTTGCCATCGAAGCGATTTCTTTGACTTTATTCGACGCTTCCTGTTCGCGTGATTCGCCAAAAGCTTCGCATCCCAAACGGCGCAAAACAATGACATCGGTTGCCGGAAAGAATTTGGTCACCGGGAGTAATTCAATTTCGTCGATATTGCGTCCGGCGGCGTCCGCCGCGGCGGCGAGGCGGGCCCGCACGCCGGCCAGCGATTCGGCCAACTCGAGTTCGCGCGACGTAGGCAAGGCGGCCGTCACTCCATCCACACCAGCGATGCGAGCCGCCCGGTCGGCGCGTCACGCCGGTGGCTGAACAAGTCGGGGTCCTCGACCGTGCAGCGCGGGTCGACGTCGATGGCGGCGACACCCAAAGTGGTTAGTTGACGGGAGATTCCGGCTCGCAGATCCAGCCCGGGCGTATTTTTCGCGGTCTTCGTGCGGCTGCCGGGCAGTGCGATCTCCACCTCTGCGGCCATCGCCTCCGGAACCTCGTAGTTGCGGCCGCTGACCGCGGGTCCCAACAGAGCCGAGATGTCCTCGGCCCGCGCACCCAGCGCGATCATCGTCTCGACCGCGCGCGCCACGACGCCTTTCTGTGCGCCGACGCGTCCGGCGTGCACGGCAGCCACCACTCCTGCTCGCGCGTCGCCCAATAAAACGGGAACACAATCGGCGGTAACCACCGCCAATGCCAAACGGCGCCGAGTCGTAACCAATGCGTCAGTATTGTCGACCGGCGCGTCTGGCGCTCGCTCCACCACGACGACGTGATCGCCGTGCACCTGGTTCATCCAGACGATTCCGTGGTCCCCCAATCCGACCGCTGCGCTCAACCGCTTTCGGTTGGCCCCGACGGCGGCCGGGTCGTCGCCCACGTGATCGCCGAGGTTGAAGGTGTCGAAGGGCGGCGCGGAGAAGCCGCCGGCGCGTGTGGTGGTCACGCGCCGTATCCGAACCGTCACGGTCGCCAGTATGGCTAGTGGCGCATGAAGGGCGGCACGTCGACGTCGTCGTCGGCGATGCCGCCGTCGTCCCCGCCGATGCTGACCGTCGCGCCGTTGGTGTGCACCGGCACGCTCGCCGGATCGGCGGGGTCGAACAGCGACGTGGTCACCTTGCCGGCCTTGCCGGGCGTGATGCCCTGCCCCTCGGCGGGACTGACCACCGGTTTGCGTCCTGGGCCGGTGGAGTCGAACCCTGCGGCGATCACGGTCACGCGGACCTCGTCGCCGAGCGAGTCGTCGATGACGGTGCCGAAGATGATGTTGGCATCGGGATGGGCGGCGTCTTGTACGAGCGATGCGGCCTCGTTGATCTCGAACAGACCGAGATCACTGCCGCCCGCAACCGAGAGCAGCACGCCCTGCGCACCCTCCATCGACGCCTCCAGCAGCGGCGAGTTGATCGCGATCTCGGCGGCCTTGAGTGCGCGGCCATCGCCGCGGGCCGAACCGATGCCCATGAGCGCGGTGCCGGCCCCGCTCATCACGCCCTTGACGTCGGCGAAGTCGACGTTGATCAGGCCCGGCGTGGTGATCAGGTCGGTGATTCCCTGCACGCCGTTGAGCAGCACTTCGTCGGCGCTGCGGAAGGCGTCCATCAACGACACCGCCGCGTCGCCCATCTGCAGCAGCCGGTCGTTGGGGATCACGATCAGGGTGTCGCAGCTCTCCCGCAGCGCCTGAATGCCGTTCTCGGCCTGGTTGCTGCGCCGCTTGCCCTCGAACGAGAACGGCCGCGTCACCACGCCGACGGTCAATGCGCCCAGTTTTCGCGCGATCGTTGCGACCACGGGCGCGCCGCCGGTGCCGGTGCCGCCGCCTTCGCCCGCAGTGACGAACACCATGTCGGCGCCACGCAGCAGCTCCTCGATGTCATCCTTGGCGTCCTCGGCGGCTTTGCGCCCGACTTCGGGGTCGGCGCCGGCGCCCAGACCACGCGTGGAGTCGCGACCGACGTCGAGCTTCACGTCGGCGTCGCTCATCAACAACGCTTGCGCGTCGGTGTTGATGGCGATGAACTCCACGCCCTTGAGGCCTTGCTCGATCATCCGGTTGACGGCGTTGACGCCGCCGCCACCGATGCCGACCACCTTGATGACGGCGAGGTAGTTGTGTGGGGGGGTCATTGCGATCCCTTCCTCCCGGGTTGGCTGTCGACACGCCGACCGCTTGGCAAACCCTAAACCTCAACCAGAGGGTTATAGTTATGTCAAGTTGTTTCCGCGCAATCAGAACGGTAGGGCGAGGTCGAGCGGTTGCCATGCAGGCGCGCCGACGTTTCGCAGATTTTTCCCCGCGCGTGTGCGGCTACTTCACCGTCGGCAGGTCCGGGCTCGACACGTCGTAGGTCTGTCCCGGCTGGGTGAGCAGCGCCCCGAGTTTCAACGCCTTCTCCTCGGTGCGATCGGTGGTGCCCCAGATCACCTGTCTGCCGTCGACGAGCTGCAAGGTGATGGCCGCGACCGACGGCGCCGCGATCCGCGCGACCTGCGCGGCGACCTCCGGGCGCAGCGACGTCATCACCTGCAGCGCCGCCTTGGTCGGCCCGTCGTTGGGGCCGGGGTTGTCGGCGTCGAGATACGGCACCCCCGGCGGCGGCGGTCCGATCGCGAAATCCACGCCGTCGCGGTCGAATAGGTGCGGACCGTCGGGATAGTCCTTGACCACCACCGGCACCCGCTCCTCGACGGTGATCCGCAGGGTCGACGGGTACTGGCGCTGGACGCGCGCGCTGGCGACCCGCCGGATCGTCGCCACCCGTTCGGCGACGTTGTCGGTGTTCACCTGCAGAAGCGGCGTGCCCGGCGCGACCGCTGCAGCCGCGACGACCTCGTCCCGCGGCACCGCCCCCAATCCGGTGACCACGGTGTTGCGCACGGCCATGACCGGGGTGAAGTACAGCAGCAGCCCCAGGCCCACGACGATCACGCTGACCAGCGCCGACCACATCAGCACCTTCAGGCCTCGGACCGTGCCGCGGCCGAGCTTTCGGGTGTTCTCGGCGGGCTTGCCGAGCGCACGCCGCTTGGCCTCCCTGCGGGCCTGCTCGATCGCGGTGGCGCGGGCCTGCGCGGCGCGGCGCTCTTCCCGCTCCCGGCGTGCCCGCCGCCGCGGCCCCTCGAAATCCGGAGCCGCAGCGGAGGGCGCCGCCGGCGTCTCAGGGTTGTCCGCCTGCTCGGTCGGGCCGCTGTCGGTCGGCTCGGTCATCGCGACCCCGGTGTCCCGCGGTTGGCCTTGACCCGCAGCGCTGCAAGGATTTCGGCGCCGAGAACGGTCACGTCACCGGCGCCCATGGTGACCACGACGTCGCCCGGCGCGGCGGCCTCGGCCACCCGCGCCGGCACCGCGGAAAGATCCGGCACATACGTCGCGGGCACGCTGACGTGTTCGACGACGCTCGCGCCGCTGACGCCGGCGATCGGTTGTTCGCGGGCCGCGTACACGTCGAGCACGAACACCTCGTCGGCGCCGTCGAGCGCTTGCCCGAAGTCACGCGCGAATGTCTGTGTGCGCGAATACAAGTGCGGCTGGAACACCACGATGGACCGGCCGCCGGACTGTTCGGTGACCGTGCGTACTGCGCTCAGCGTGGCCCGAACCTCGGTCGGATGGTGCGCATAGTCGTCAAAGACGCGGACACCGCCGGCCGTTCCGACCAACTCGAACCGGCGGCGCACCCCTTCGAAGCCCGCCAGCCCGTCGAGCACAGCGTCGACCGGTGCGCCCACCTCGATCGCGGCCAGCACCGCCGCGATCGCGTTGAGCGCCATATGCCGTCCCGGCACCGAAAGGCGCATCACCCGCGGGTGCGGTTCGCCGGCGAGCCGGATGTGGGCCACCGCACCGGTGTCGTGCTGCTCCCAACTCAGCAACGTGCCCTGCAGGGGCAGGACCGGGTCGCTGCCGTACCGCAGCACCCGGATACCAAGCTCCGCGGTGCGCTCGGCGAGCGCCGCGGCACCCGGGTCGTCGGTGCAGACCACCAGTGCGCCACCGGGTTTGAGGCGTTCGACGAAGTCGTCGAACACGGCGCCGTAGGCCTCGGCGCTGCCGAAGAAGTCGAGATGGTCGGCCTCGATGTTCGTCACCACCGCGACGTCGGGGGTGTACTCCAGCAGTGAGCCGTCGCTTTCATCGGCCTCGGCGACGAAGCATTCGCCGCTGCCGTTGTGTGCGTTCGTGCCGGCCTCGCCGAGGTCCCCGCCCACGGCGAAGGACGGGTCGAAACCGCTGTGCTGCAACGCCACGATGAGCATGGACGTGGTTGTGGTCTTGCCGTGCGTGCCGGTCACCATCAACGTGGTGTATCCCGCCATCAGCTTGGCCAGCACCACCGGCCGCAGTATCACCGGGATACCGCGCCGCCGCGCCTCGACCAGCTCCGGATTGGTCTTCGGGATCGCGGCGTGGGTGGTGACAACCGCGGTCGGCCCACCGGGCAGCAGGTCCAGTGAGGACGCATCGTGCCCGATCCGGATCGCCGCGCCGCGGGCCCGCAGCGCGGCCACCGCGCGGGACTCCTTGGCGTCGGAGCCCGACACCAGCCCGCCGCGGTCCAGCAGGATGCGAGCGATACCCGACATGCCCGCTCCGCCAATGCCGACCATGTGCACCCGCTGCAGCTCGTCCGGCAGCGACTTCGCTTTCACTGCAGGCTCTTTCGTCCGGAGCCACGCGCGACTTCGAGAGCGATCTCAGCAACCCGCCTGGCCGCGTCGCGGTGACCGGCCAGCGCAGCGGCCGCCGTCATCGTCTGCATCCGGCCGGGGTCGGTGAGCAGGTTCACGACGGTGTCGGCGACGACGCCCGGCGACAGGTCGGCGTCCTCGACGATCAGCCCCCCGCCGGCGTTGACCACGGGCAGCGCGTTGAGCCGTTGCTCGCCGTTGCCGATCGGCAGCGGCACGTACACCGCGGGCAGCCCGACCGCGGTCAGTTCGGCGACGGTCATCGCGCCGGATCGGCAGATCGCCAGGTCCGCTGCGGCGTACGCCAGATCCATCCGGTCCAGATACGGCACCGCGACATAAGGCGGGTCGCCGTCGGCGGGCTCACGCAGGTCCAGGGTGTTCTTGGGGCCGTGGGCGTGCAACACCGAAATGCCGGCAGCGGCAAGGTCTTTGGCTGCGGCCGACACCGCACCGTTGAGGGACTGGGCACCCTGCGATCCGCCGAACACCAACAGCACGCGGGCATCGGGGGCGAATCCGAAGTGGGCGCGGGCCTCGGCCCGCAATGCCGTCCGGTCCAGCGAGGTGATCGCCGCGCGCACCGGGACTCCGACCACCTCGACATCGCCCAACCCGGGGTCGGGCACCGCCGAGAGGATCCGCCGCGCCGATCGGGCCCCGACCCGGTTGGCCCAGCCGGCGCTGGCGTTCGCCTCGTGCACCACCACCGGCACCCGCCGGCGCCGCCGCAGGCTGTGCGAGGCCAGATATGCCGGCACCGCGACATAGCCACCGAATCCGACGACGACGTCGGCCTGGACCTCGTCGAGCACCGCCCGGGTCTGCCGAACCGCCCGTCGCAGCCGCACGGGCAGGCGGACGAGATCACCGGAGAGTTTGCGCGGCAAAGGCACCGGCTGGATCAGTTCGAGGTGATAGCCGCGTTGAGGCACCAGCCGGGTCTCCAGGCCACGGGGTGTGCCCAGCGCCGTGATCCGCACAGTCGGGCTGAGCGCGGCCAGGGCGTCGGCCACCGCCATCGCCGGTTCGACGTGTCCCGCGGTGCCGCCGCCCGCGAGTACCACGGAGACCGTGTCGTTCACCCGTAACGCTGACCTTCCAGTGCGCGCCGCCGGCTTCTGTCCGAACGGCCGCTTCCATGATGCCTTGCGGCCCGTACCGGCCCGCCGGCCGTCTGACGTTTGCGGCGGTCGCCGGCGGCCTGCTTGCGCGCGGGCTTGGGGGCCTGCTTGGCCGCGGGCTTGGCGGGCCGAGTGCGGTTGCCCTTACTCGGTTTGCCGGACCGCTCGGCGCCGCGCCTGCTGAGCCGGTCGCGCAGCGCCTCGGTGCGCGACGGCACATAGGGCGCGGGCAGCGGCAACCGCAGCAGGTTGTTGACCCGATCGTCGCGGCCGGCGCGCAGAGCCGCCACCGCCTCGGGTTCGTGCCGCGCCGCGTTCGCCATGATGCCGATCATCAGAAGCGTTGTCGCCGTTGATGTTCCGCCGGCCGAGATGAGCGGCAGCTGGAGCCCGGTGACCGGCAGCAACCCGACCACGTAGCCCACGTTGATGAATACCTGGCCCATGATCCACAACGTCGCGGTGGCGGTCAGCAGGCGCAGGAACGGATCGGCAGAGCGCCGGGCGATGCGCATACCGGTGTAGGCGAACAGGCCGAACAGACACAACAGGCCCGCAGCGCCGATGAAGCCCAGCTCCTCGCCGATGATCGCGAAGATGAAGTCGTTGTGGGCGTTGGGCAGGTAATTCCATTTGGCCGCGCCCTGGCCCAGACCGTCCCCGAAGACCCCGCCGTTGGCCAGCGCGAACCGGGCCTGACGGGCCTGATACCCGGACCCCTGCGCGTCGGCCGCGGGATTCAGCCAGGACTGCACCCGCGCCGACCGGTAGCCCTCGGCCATGGCGAGTACGGCGGCCGACACCACGACCATGAACAGTGAGGACACGAACACCCGCAGCGGCAGCCCGGCGTACCACAGCAGGCCCAACAGGATGATGCCCAGCGACACGGTTTGTCCGAGGTCGGGCTGCGCGACGATGAGCGCCAGCGCGACGAACGCGGCCGGCACGAGCGGGATCAGCATCTCCTTGAGCGAGGCCTGTTCCATCCGACGGGCGGCCAGCAGATGGGCACCCCAGATGGCGAATGCGATCTTGGCCAGCTCGGAAGGCTGCATCGACAGTCCCGCGACCACGAACCAGCCCCGAGAACCGTTGGCCACCGTGCCGATTCCCGGGACCAGCACCAGGATCAACAGCACGATCGTGATCGCGAACCCCGAGAACGCGAGGCTGCGCATCAATTGGATGGGGACGCGCAACGCGAGGTAGAACGCGAACAGCCCGACCACCGTCCACAGCACCTGCTTGCCGAACACGACCCAGGGCGAGCCGTCCTGGTCGTAGGAGTACACCCCGGAGGCCGACAGCACCATCGTCAGCCCGAGCGTGGTCAGCAGGGCGGCAACCGCGATGATCAGGTGAAACGACGTCATCGGCCGGCCGAGCCACGCTCCGAAACGGGTTCGGGGTCCGGCCGTTTCGGGCACCGGCTCCGCCGGCTTGTCCTCGGCGCCCGCCCTGCGTAGCCGCAGCCGGGTCAGGATCGCGCTCATCGCCCGCTATCCGGACAGGGCGCGCACGGCGTCGGCGAACGCGTCGCCCCGGTGGCTGTAGCCGCTGAACTGGTCGAAGGAGGCGCCGGCGGGGGCCAACAACACGGTGTCGCCCGCGCGGGCGAGGTCCCGGGCCGCGCCGACGACCGCGGCCATGATCTCGTTCCCGGAGGAGGCGTCTCCGAGTCTGATCACATTAGTAACAGGACTAACTTTCGACCCAATTGTCCCTTGCACCCCAAAATCCTCCCCCGTCACAACCTCGATGACGGGGACATCCGGGGCGTGTCGCGATAACGCCTCGGCGATCGTCGCCCGGTCGCGGCCGATCAGCACCGCTCCGACCAGCCGATTCGCCACGGAGGCGAGCAGCTCGTCGACCGAAGCGCCCTTGAGCATGCCGCCGGCCACCCACACCACCCGCGAGTAGGCGGCGATCGACGCGCGGGCGGCGTGCGGGTTGGTCGCCTTGGAGTCGTCGACATAGGTGACCCCGTCGACCGTCCCGACCACCTGGGCGCGGTGCCTGCCGACCTGGAAGCCGGCCAACGCGTCGGCGATGGCGCTCGGCGCCACGTCGACCGCGCGGGCGAGGGCGGCCGCGGCGAGCGCGTCAAGGACCCCGACCGGTCCGGCCACCGGGATGGACGCCGCTTCGGCGAGCGCGACCCGATCGCCGAAAGCGTTGTCGACGAGTGTGCCGCCGACCACGCCGAGTTCACCGGCGCCCGGCTCGCCGAGGCGGAAGCCGACGCGGGTGGCGGCGGCGGCGGTGTCGAGCAGGCCCGCGGCGACCGGGTCGTCGAGTCCGACCACCGCGACGCGCCCGTCCAGCACGCGGGCCTTGTCGCGGGCATAGGCCGCCATCGAACCGTGCCAGTCGAGGTGGTCTTCGGCGACGTTGAGCACCACGCCCGCGTCCGGGCGCAGCGACGGCGCCCAGTGCAGCTGGAAGCTGGACAACTCGACCGCGAGCAGGTCGGATGGCTCGGCCAACACGTCGAGCACCGGGTTGCCGATGTTGCCGCACAGCACCGCGCGGCGCCCCGCCGCGACCAGCATGGCGTGCAACATCGACGTGGTCGTCGTCTTGCCGTTGGTCCCGGTGACCACCAGCCAGCGCCGCGGCGGCCCGAACCAGCCGGCCCGGTCCAGCCGCCAGGCCAGCTCCACGTCACCCCAGACCGGCACCCCGGCCGCCGCCGCCGCGACCAGCACCGGCGTGGTCGGCGCGAACCCCGGGCTGGTGACCACCAACGCGTAGTCGCCGATGTTCGCCTCGGCCTCGGCGGTGGTGACGACCGTCGCGGGCGTGATCAGCCGCTGCAACGCAAGCGGGTCGTCGTCGCAAATCGTCAGTCGAACGCCGGTCGGCTCCAGCACGGCGCTCACCGAGCGGCCGGTGAGCCCGGCGCCGGTGACCAGCACACGGGCACCGGGTACCAGCGGCTCGATCCGGACCATTTCAGGCACCGACGGTGGTCAGCCACTCGCTGTAGAACAGCGCGACACCGAGCCCGCAGGCGATCGCGGTGAGCAGCCAAAACCGGATGATCACCGTTGTCTCCGCCCACCCGACCAGCTCGAAGTGGTGGTGGAACGGCGCCATCCGGAACACCCGGCGCCCGGTGGTGCGAAACGCCATGATCTGCACGACGACCGACACCACCTCGGCGACGAACAGCGCACCGAGCACCACGGCCAACATCTCGGTGCGGCTCGCTACCGACAGCCCGGCGATGATGCCGCCCAGCGCCAGCGATCCGGTGTCGCCCATGAAGATCTTGGCCGGCGCGGCATTCCACCACAGGAAACCGATGCACGCCCCCGCGGTCGCGGCCGCGATGATCGCCAGGTCCAGCGGGTCGCGCACGTTGTAGCAGCCCAGCCCGGGGCTGGTCGCACAGGCATTGCGGAACTGCCAGAACGTGATCAGCACGTACGCCGCGCACACCATCGCCATCGCGCCCGCGGCGAGGCCGTCCAGACCATCGGTGAAGTTCACCGCGTTCGACCAGGCGCTGACCACGACGACGCAGAACAATACGAACAACACGGGCGGCAACGTGACGGTGGCGATCTCGCGCACATAGGACAGTTCGGCGCTGCCGGGCGTCAACCCGTCGGCGTTGCGGAACTGCAGGGCCAGCACGCCGAACAGCATCGCGGCGGCCAGGATCCCGAGCGTCTTGGCGGTCTTGTTCAGGCCGAGGTTGCGCGAGCGCCGAATCTTGATCAGGTCGTCGACGAAGCCCACGACGCCCAGCGCGGTGGCCAGGAACAACACCAGCAACCCCGACGCGGACGGGCCCCGGCCGTCCATCACGACACCCACCAGGTGCGTGCCCAGGTAGCTGGCCCAGATCCCTGCGACGATCGCCACCCCGCCCATCGACGGTGTGCCGCGCTTCTTGTGGTGGGTCGGCGGCCCGTCCTCGCGGATCTCGTGGCCGAAGCCCTGTCGGGTGAACAGCCGGATCAGCAACGGGGTGAGCAGGATCGAGACCGTCAGCGCAATGCCGACGGCGATGAGGATCTGTCTCATGCGTGCGGGTCCCGGGTCTCGGCAGCCCCAAGATCAAGCAAAGCATCGGCCAACGCGCCCAGCCCGGCCGCGTTGGAGGCCTTCACCAGCACCACGTCTGACGGTTGCAGTTCGGCGCGCAGCAGTGCCAGCGCCGCGTCGGCGTCGGCGACCATGGTGGCCTCAGCCCCCCACGATCCCTCCATCACTGCGCCGTGGTGCATGGCGCTCATAGCCCTCCCGGTTCCGACGACGATGAGTCGTGACACATCTAATCGCACGGCCAGTCGGCCGATGCGGTCATGCTCGGATATCGCGTCGTCGCCGAGTTCGGCCATCTCGCCGAGCACCGCCCAGCTGCGGCGTCGTCCCCCGCCTCCCCTACCTCCGCTGCGCAGCGCGCGTGGGCCCACCGGGTGTGGGCCCACGCGCGCCATCCACGCCAGCGCCTTGAGACCCGCGCGCATCGAGTCGGGGTTGGCGTTGTACGCGTCGTTGATGACGGTGACCCCGTCGCTGCGGGTGGTGACCTGCATGCGGTGTTTGGACACCGGCCCGGCGGTGGCGAGCGCGGCCGCCACTTGCTCGAGAGAAGCGCCGCACTCCAACGCGACGGCCGCCGCACACAGGGCGTTGGAGACCTGGTGGTCGCCGTGCACGGAAAGCGTGACCTCGACATGTCGGGGTCCGGCGTGCAGGTTGAACCGCGGCCGGGCCAGCTCGTCGAGCGTGACCGCCTCGGCCCAGACGTCCGCGTCCCCGCCGCCGGGCTCCCGGGACACCCGGACCACCCGCGCCGCGGTCTGCGCGGCCATCGCGGCCACCGCGCTGTCGTCGACATTGAGCACTACCGCCCCGGACGCCGGAACAGCTTGCGGCAGTTCGGCTTTCGTCGCCGCAATCGCCTCACGGGAACCAAACTCGCCGAGGTGCGCAGTGCCCACGTTCAACACCACCGCGATGGACGGCGTGGCGATGGCGGCCAGCGCCGCGATGTTGCCGCGGTGGCGAGCCGACATCTCCAGCACCAGGAAATCGGTGGCCCGCGTCGCGCGCAGCACCGTCCAGGGATGACCGAGTTCATTGTTGAACGACCCCGGCGGCGCGATCACCTCGCCCAGCGGCGCCAGCACCGCAGCCACCAGGTCCTTGGTCGAGGTCTTGCCGGACGATCCGGTGATGCCGATGATCGTGAGCCCGCCCTCGACGAGTTCCGCGGCGACCGCGGCCGCCAGCTTCGCCAATGCTGCCAGCACCGCTGCGCCGGAGCCGTCGGAGTCGTGCTCCAGCACGCCTGCGCCACGGTCGGACGTCTCGGGGGTCGGATCGACGACGATCGCGGGCACCCCGACCGGCCGCGCGGCGAGCACTGCGGCGGCGCCGGACGCCACGGCCGCGGCGGCAAAGTCGTGTCCGTCCGAACGGGCCCCGGGCAGCGCGAGAAAGAGGCCGCCGCGCGTGACGGCCCGCGAGTCGAACTCGACGGTGCCCGTGATCCGGGTGGATGAAGCGTCCTCGGCGGAGACGTCGGCGAGCCGGCCGCCGACGATCTCGGCGATCTGGGCGATCGTGAGGTCGATCATGGCCGGTGACCCGCTGCCTCGAGGGCGTCCGCCAGCTCCTGGCGGTCGTCGAACGGGCGGGTCACTCCGGCGCTGGTCTGGCCGGCCTCGTGGCCCTTCCCCGCGATCAACACGACGTCCCCGGCCCGCGCCCACGCCACCGCGTGAGCGATCGCCGCGCGGCGGTCCCCGATCTCGACGACCTTCGTGGACCCGGTCGAGGCTCCCGCGACGATCGCCGCGCGGATCGCGGCGGGATCCTCGTCGCGAGGATTGTCGTCGGTGACGACCACCAGGTCGGCCAACTCGGCGGCGACGCGTCCCATCGGCTCCCGCTTACCTTGATCGCGGTTGCCGCCCGCACCGAAGACCACCGCCAGCCGGCCGTCGGTCTGCGCCCGCAGTGTCTCCAGCACCGCCTGCAGCGCTCCGGGCTTGTGCGCGTAGTCGACCAGCGCCAGGAAGTCCTGTCCGCGCTCGACGGCTTCCATCCGGCCCGGCACGGTCGCGGTGCGCAATCCGGGCGCGGCCTGTTCGGGCGAGACCCCGACCGCGTCGAGCAGCGCGGCCGCGAGTAGGCAGTTGGCCACGTTGTAGCGACCCGGCAGCCCGATCCGCAGCCCGTGATGCACACCGGCGGGGTCGACCGCGAAGAACTCCTGCGCGTTGCGGTCGACGGTGCGGATGTCGTCGACACGCCAGTCGGCGTCGCGTCCGGTCGCACTGACGGTGACCGGGTCGCGCGCCAGCCTGGCCATCGCGCGGCCTGCGTCGTCGTCCACGCACAGCACGGAAACGTCTGCGCAATTGCGGGATTCGGGATCGAACAGCCGCGCCTTGGCTTCGAAGTAGTCGCGCATCGTCGGGTGGAAGTCGAGGTGGTCGCGCGACAGGTTGGTGAACCCTCCGACCGCGAACCGCACACCGTCGACGCGGCCCAGCGACAGTGCGTGGCTCGACACCTCCATCACGACGGTGTCGACCCCCTGCTCGACCATCACCGCGAGCAACGCTTGCAGATCGGGCGCTTCGGGCGTGGTGAGGGCACTGGCCTGATCGCGTCCGTCGATTCGGACCCCGACCGTGCCGATCAGCCCGGCCACCCGCTCCGCCGACCGCAGCCCGGCCTCCACCAGATATGTGGTGGTGGTCTTGCCGGAAGTGCCCGTGACCCCGATGACACGCAGCCGCTCGGACGGTCGTCCGTACACCGCCGCCGCCAACTCGCCGAGCACCGACCGCGGGGACGGGTGGATGAGGACGGGCACGTCCACCTCGGTCCCCACGAGCACCAGCCCGTCCGGATCGGTCAGGACCGCGGTCGCGCCGCGTGCGACGGCCTCACTCGCATGCCGTCCGCCGTGCGACGACGCGCCGGGCAGCGCCGCGAACAGGTCGCCGGGTTCGACGTCGCCGCTGCGCAACGTGACTCCGGTGATGCTGATCTGCGGCACGGGTCCGCCTCCGGCGGGCACCGCCTGGACCTGCTCGGCCAGTGGCCCGAGCGCCGGACCGGCGGGATGGCGGGGTCGCAGGTTCATGGCCAAGACACCCTACCGACCCGGCACTCTGGGCGCCCGCCGCATGTCGGAGGCCGTCGGCGCCGCCCTCAGGTGGCCTGCAGCGTCAGCCGTGGACCGGGGTCCGGCGAGAGCGGCACATTCTCGCGCTGCAGCAGCCAGGACGTGATGTTGTGGAACAGCGGCGCTGCCGTCGTTCCAGGCTGGCCGTCGGCGGTGCGCTGCGGGTTGTCCATCATGATGCCGACCACGTAGCGAGGATCGTCGGTGGTGGCGATGCCGGCGAAGGTGATCCAGTAGACGTCGTCGTAGTAGCACCCGCACGCCGGGTTGATCTGCTGTGCCGTGCCGGTTTTCCCGGAGATCTGATACCCCTCGACGCCGGCCTGCCAGCCGGTGCCCTGCTGTTCGCCCGTGGGGTCGCGTTGCACCGTCGCCCGCAGCATCTGCCGCACTGTCTGCGCGGTCTTCGGCGACACCACCCGCACACCCTCGGGCCGCGGTTCGTCGGTGCGAGTGCCGTCGGGACCGATGGTGGACTTGACGATGCGGGGTGGGACGCGCACACCGTCGTTGGCGATCGCCTGATACATCCCCGTCATCTGAAGCAGCGTCATCGAAAGGCCCTGTCCGATGGGCAGGTTGGCGAACGTGCTACCCGACCACTGGTCGATCGGCGGGACCAGACCTGCGCTCTCCCCCGGCAGTCCGACCCGAGTGCGCTGCCCGAGACCGAACTTGCGCAGCATCTCGAAGAAGCGCTCGGGGCCGAGACGCTGGGCCAGCATCAGCGTGCCCACGTTGGAGGACTTACCGAAGATCCCGGTGGTGGTGTAGGGCATCGTGCCGTGCTCCCACGCGTCGCCGACGGTGACGCCACCCATATGGATCGACCCCGGCACCTGCAGCACCTCGTCGGGATGCGACAACCCGTACTCGATGACGGAGGCGGCGGTGACGATCTTGTTGACCGAGCCGGGCTCGTACGGAGACGACACCGACGGGTTGCCCAGTTCGCGATCCTCCTGACGGCCGATGTCCTGGCTCGGGTCGAACGTGTTGTCGTTCGCCATCGCCAGCACCTCACCGCTTTTCGCGTCCAGCACCACGGCGGAGACGTTCTTGGCGCCGGACAGGTTCTTGGCCTGCTGCACCTGCTGCTGAACGTAGAACTGGATGTCGTCGTCAATGGTCAGCATCACCGTGGAACCGTCGACCGCGTCGTGGCGGTTGCGGTAACTGCCCGGGATGACGACGCCGTCGGACCCGCGGTCATAGGTGATCGACCCGTCGGTGCCCGCCAGCACGGCGTCGAGCGAGTCCTCGAGGCCGAGCAGGCCGTGCCCGTCCCAGTCGATACCGCCCACGATGTTGGCGGCCAACGAGCCGCCCGGATACTGGCGCAGATCCTGGCGCTCCGAACCCACCTCGGGGAACTTGGTGGTGATCGCGTCGGCGATCGCGGGGTCGACCGCACGCGCGAGGTAGACGAACGTCTCACTGCTCTTGAGCTTCTTGAGAACGGTTGCGGCATCGGGCTTGTTGTTCAGCCGCGACGCCACCTCGGCGGCGATCTCACGTAGCCTGCGGTTCGGTTCGGGCGCCTCCGTGGATTTCGCCCTGGCCTCCTCCAACTGCTTGCGGACCTTGACCGGCTGAAAGGTCAGGGCGCGCGCCTCGATCGTGAAGGCGAGCTTGTCGTTGTTGCGGTCGACGATCGAACCGCGCACAGCCTTCTCGACGTCGACGACCTTGAGCTGGCCCGCGGCCTCGGCGCGCAGCCCCTCCGCGCGAGGCACCTGAAGGTTGAACAGCTGACCGGCCGCGACGATCAGCACCAGGAAGATGACCGCGTTGCCGACCCGGTGCCGGAACACGAAAGACGCGCTGCGCAAGCCGGTTCCGGCCATCGGCGCGCGGGTCCGGCGGGATTTTGCCGACCGTTCCTGCGAAACGGCGACGGACTTGCGGCGGGTGTCCTGAGCACCGCCATCGCGGCGCCGGCGCTCGCCGCGGCTCATGCTCCAGCGCCTGCCGGCGCCGGGACGGCGGGGCTGAACTGCTCGGCTCCCGGTACCGGGCCCGGCAGCGCCTGCTGGGTGGGAACGTGCGGCGCACCGAGCGGAGCGGCCTGCATGTGATCGCCGGGCGGGACGATCGGCGCGGTCGGCGGCATCGCGGCGGCGGGGCCGGGAAGCGGCGGCTGTCCCGGAAGCGCATGCGGCGCGGCCACGGCCGGCGGCACCGCCGTCGGCGACTGTGCGCCCGGGGGGACTGCCGTCGGCGCCTGTGCGCCCAGCTGCGGTTCCTCGCGGGACGGCATGCGAACGGTCAGCTCACGGGGCTCGACGACACGCGGCGCGGGCGGCCGCGGCGCCGGCGGCGGAGTCTCTTCCGGCAGTGGCGTGTTGAGCGGCGGCGGCGGAACCCCTTCGGCCGGCTTGGGAGTTCCGACCACTACCCAGTTGCCGGCGGGATCCTGCACCAGGTGAGCGGTGTCGCGCGACGGGATCATCCCGAGCTCGCGGGCGGCTTCGGCCAACGCGGGTGCGGCCTGCGCCTCGAGCACATCGCGCTCCAGCGCTTCCTTCTGTTGCAGCAGAGCCTGATTCGTCTCGCGGGCGTTGCCCAGCCGGTAGGAGCGCTCCGCCGCGTCGGTGGAAAGCCACAGTGTGGTCCCGAGGCCGAATCCAAGCGAGCCGATCACGAGCACCACGAACGGCACCCTGGACATCAGAGCACGCGGATTCAGCTCGATCGAGGCCAGCTTGACGATGATGCGCTCGCGCAGCGGCGGCCGAACGACCTTCGGGGCTTTGGCTTTTCGGGCCTTGGCCCGCGCCTTGGCCTGGCTGGCGTTCTTCGGCCGGCCCGGTGCATCGGAGGGACGCGGAATGGGATTGGTCTGCGGCCCGGAGCGCTGCGGTCGCTGCTCACGAGTGGGCTTGCGTCGCGCCTGCGCATCCCCCGAGCGACGCTGGGCACCTCGGGTGGAGCGCCGACGCTCGTCGCCGCCGCGCACCGCTGCACCTCGCTTGACCTGCTTGGTCGGCTTGGCCCGCTTGGTCTGCTTGGTCTGCTTGGTCTGCTTAACCTTCACCTGGCGGCCCCCACCTTCTCCAGTGCTCGTAGCCGCACGGGCGCGCTACGCGGGTTTCGTTCGATCTCCTCGGGAGCTGCGCGCTCGACACCGCGGGTCAGTGCGACGAACTCCGGGCCGTGACCCGGCAGTTCGACGGGAAGGCCGGGTGGTGTCCTGGACGCCGCTGCGGCCGCGAAGGCCGATTTGACGATGCGGTCCTCCAACGACTGGTAGGCCATCACGACGATGCGGCCTCCCGGGGTGAGAGCGCTCAGCGCCGCCGGCAACGCGGCACGCAACGAGTCCAACTCGCCGTTGACCGCGATGCGCAGCGCCTGGAACGTGCGCTTCGCCGGGTGGCCGCCGGTGCGCCGCGCAGGCGCCGGAATCGCCTGATAAAGCAGCTCGACCAGCTCGCCGGTGGTACGGAAGGGCTGGCGGGCGCGCCGGCGGACGAGCGCGGCGGCGATCCGGCCGGCGAAGCGCTCCTCGCCGAACTCGCGCAACAGCCGGGTCAGCGACTTCTGGTCGTAGGTGTTGACGACGTCCGCGGCCGTCAGCTCCGCGTCGGGGTCCATCCGCATGTCCAGCGGCGCGTCCGCGGCGTAGGAGAACCCGCGGTCGGTGCGGTCCAGCTGCATGGAGGACACGCCGAGGTCGAACAGCACACCGTCGGCTTTGCCTGCGCTCCAGGCGGTTTCGCTGAGGGCCGTCGCGATGCCGTCGTAGCGAGTGCGCACCAACGTCACCCGGTCGGCGAACCGCGACAACCGCTCCCCCGCGATCCACAGTGCGTCGGGGTCGCGGTCCAGGCCGATCAGTCGCAGCCCGGGCAGTTCGGTCAGAAACCTCTCGGCGTGTCCGCCCGCGCCGAGGGTCGCGTCGACGAGCAGCGCTCCCTCACCGGATGAGCTGTGCCGCGTCAGCGCGGGTTTGAGGAGTTCGACGCAGCGGTCCAGCATGACCGGGACGTGTCCATGGTCTCCGGTGCGCCGTTCCATCGCCTTCCCTCCGTTCCACGCCCCTGCATCGGGGTCCCTGTCCGAGAGCGCGAACCTGGCGTTGGGGAAGTACGCCAGGGCCGGTTCGGGCAGAGACCGCGATGCACGGGCCAGATGTCGGCCGCTGTGTCGGTCGACCGCCGGATCAGATGATGTCGTGCAGAGCTTCATCGGTGGCCGCAGAGAAGTTCTCTTCGTGGGTCTGCTGGTACTCCTGCCATGCTGTCGAATCCCAGATCTCCAGGTAATCGACCGATCCGATCACCACGCAGTCCTTCGACAGGTTCGCGTAGCGACGGTGATCGGCCGACAGGGTGATCCGGCCTTGCGCATCCGGATGCTGTTCATCGGTGGCGGCAGCCAGGTTCCGCAGGAAAGCGCGCGCTTCGGGATTGCTTCGCGATGCCTGCGACGCCCGCCGCGCCAGCTTCTCGAACTCGGCGCGCGGGTAAACGGCGAGGCTGTGATCCTGACTCTTGGTGACCATCAACCCTCCTGCCAGCGCGTCGCGGAACTTGGCGGGCAGCGTGAGCCGCCCTTTGTCGTCGAGTTTCGGCGTGTAGGTGCCGAGAAACATCTCGCCGACCTCCCTGCCGCCCGGAGTCCGGTCGCTCCGGTGTCTGCCACTTTACCCCACAATCCCCCACTCTCCACCATTTAGAGCGGGCAATTCTGCCGGTAGCCCCACTCCGGCCCCAAAAAGAGTGGTAACTAGATCTCTCGCGGCTGGGCGGCCGTCGCGCTGGGCAGGGAAAATCGCTGCTAGACGGCGCGCGGCGCAGTGGTGGGGAACAGTGGGGCGTGACGGCCCGCCCGCCCACGAAAAAAGGGGCAGCCCCTTACGGGCTGCCCCTGCGTCGGCGGGTAACTACTCGTCGAAGCGGCGGCGGAACCGATCTTCCATGCGACTGGCGAACGATCCGCCCGAACCCTTGCTGCGCTTCTGACGCGGGGCGCCGGGCTCGGGAGCCGAGCGGTCGCGGCCACCGGGTACACGCGGGCCGGTGATCGCATACACGACACCGCCGAACATCACGATGAAACCGAGGACCGAGAGCACTGGGAAGCCACTGATCTGGGTGGCCGGGAACGCGACACCGGACACCAGCATCGCGAGGCCGATCACGAACAGCGCGGCGCCTTGCAGTCGGCGTCGGGTCGAGGGAGCGCGCAGGGTGCCGCCGCGAACACTCGAAGCGAACTTCGGGTCCTCGGCGTAGAGCGCGCTCTCGATCTGGTCGAGCATGCGCTGCTCATGATCGGAGAGTGGCATTCGTCCCTCCCTCGGAAACCCTGGGCCGACTGCGGCCGTCTCGAAGTCCAAACTCGACGGCGCCCGCCTTCCGGGCACCTAACAGTCATGATACGAGGTCGATCTGAGCCGTACCACCTAGTTCGACGCCCGATTGTATGACGTGACACCGCCGTTTGGAGAGCGCGGGCGGCTGCGCTCGATAATGGTGTGGACGACACCGCAAGGCACGCGGAGAGGCAGGCACAGTTGGCGACATTTCTCATCGATCTGTCGCCGGGCGATATGCAACGCCGGCTCGGTGACGCGCTCGCCGTCTACGTCGACGCGATGCGCTATCCACGCGGCACCGAGGACCAGCGGGCGTCGATGTGGCTCGAGCACACCCGCAGGCCGGGATGGAAGGCCGTCGCCGCCGTCGAGGGCCTTGACGCCGATCCGTGCAGCGCCGCCATTCTCGGCGTCGCCTACGGCTACTGCGGCGCACCGGATCAGTGGTGGCAACAGCAGGTCGTGGCCGGGCTGCAGCGCGTGGGGGCCGACCGGGCGCGGATCGCAGAGTTGATGACGAGCTACTTCGAGCTCACCGAGTTGCACATCCACCCCCGCGCTCAGGGCCGTGGGCTCGGTGAGGCGTTGGCCCGCAGGCTGCTCGCCGGCCGGGAGGAGTCCCACGTGTTGCTGTCGACGCCCGAGATCAACGGCGAGGCGAATCGGGCGTGGCGTTTGTACCGCAGGCTGGGGTTCACCGACGTTATCCGCGGCTACCACTTCGCGGGCGATCCGCGCGCTTTCGCGATCCTGGGCCGGTCACTGCCACTGTGATCGGGCATCTGGCACGATGACCTCGTGCCGGCCCGCCATCGCAGCAGCAGAACCCGGTTGCTCGCGCTCGTGATGCTGACTCTCGTCGTGCTGCCGACGGCCGTTGGCTGCGTTCGAGTGCGGGCGTCGATCACGGTGTCCCCCGACGACCGGGTGTCCGGACAGATCGTCGCCGCGGCCAAACCGCGGAACGCCGACGACAAGGGCCCTCAGCTGTTGAACAACCTGCCGTTCGCCAACAAGGTGGCGGTCTCGGAGTACAGCCGCGACGACTACGTCGGTTCCCAGGCGGTGTTCTCCGACCTCACATTCGCCGAGCTGCCGCAGTTGGCCAACATGAACCGCGACGCCGCGGGTGTCGACATCTCGCTGCGCCGCGCCGGCGACCTGGTGATCCTCGAGGGTCGTGCGGACCTCACCTCGCTCAACGACCCGGAGGCCGACGTCTCGCTGACGGTGTCCTTCCCCGGCGAGGTCACCTCGACCAACGGCGACCAGGTCTCCACCGAGATCGTCGAATGGAAGTTGCGGCCCGGCGTCGTCAGCACGATGAACGCCCAAGCCCGCTACACCGACCCGAGCGCCCGGTCGTTCACCGGCGCGGCGATCTGGCTGGGCCTGGGCTCGTTCCTGGTGGCCGGCATCATCGGCGCGTTGGCCTATATGAGCCGTGATCAATCCCCGCGGGTGGGCGACGCCCGCGATTAGACAGAGAAAGGGGCGCCCGCTGAGCGTGCATGCCGCGGCACCGTCAGCCGTCGAACTGGCCGGCGCCGTCACCGACCAGCTGCGCGGTCTGCTGCAGGACCGGCGCAGCGAATGCGCATACATGGGCGACGATTACGCCGAACTGACCGCGGCGCTGGAGGAATTCGTGCTGCGCGGCGGCAAGCGGCTGCGGCCCGCCTTCGCGTACTGGGGTTGGCGGTCGGTTGCCGACCGGTCCGAGGACCCGCTCGATCCGGATGTGTTGCGATTGTGCTCGGCGCTCGAACTGCTGCACGCGTGCGCGCTGGTGCATGACGACGTCATCGACGCGTCGGCCACGCGCCGCGGACTGCCCACGGTGCACCGGCTGTTCGCCGAGCGGCACCGCGCGCACGGGTGGCGCGGCTCGGCCGAGCAGTTCGGCATGTCGGCGGCGATCCTGCTCGGCGACCTTGCGCTGGTGTGGGCGGACGACGTCGTCGCGACGGCCGAGCTGCCCGCCGACGCGGCGCGGCGGGTGCGGCGGGTGTGGGCCGCGATCCGTACCGAAGTGCTCGGCGGCCAGTATCTCGACATCGTCGCCGAAGCCAGCGGCGCGCAGTCGGTGGCCTCGGCGCTGACTGTCAACATCTACAAGACCGCGTCGTACACGATCACCCGGCCGCTGCAACTCGGCGTCGCTGCCGCCGCCGACCGTCCGGACGTCCAAGACGCCTTTCACGATCTCGGCACCGACCTCGGCGTGGCGTTCCAGCTGCGCGACGATGTGCTCGGGGTGTTCGGCGACCCCGCGGTCACCGGCAAACCCTCCGGCGACGACCTGCGGGCCGGCAAGCGCACCGTGCTGCTGGCCGAGGCGGTCGAGCTCGCCGAGAAGACCGACCCGGTGGCGGCCAAGCTGCTGCGCACCTCCATCGGTTCTGAACTGTCCGAGGCTCAGGTCTCAGAGCTGTGCGGGGTGATCGAGTCGGTCGGTGCGCTCGCGGCGGTGGAGAGCCGCATCGAGGAGCTCACCCGCCGGGCGCTCGACACCCTCGGCGCCGCCGACATCGACGCGCACGCCAAGGCGGGACTGTCCGAGCTGGCCCGACTGGCCGCGAATCGAACCGCGTGAGCATGACCACCCCACCGTCGACCTGGCCATCGAAAAGCAGTGTGACCCAGCACTTCTCAAGGTTGACCTCATTCGCGACGTCACCGCAGGCCCAACCCGCCCGGCTCGGTTTCGTGGGGGCGGTGCTGATCACCGCGGGCGGTCTGGGCGCGGGCAGTACCCGACTGCACGACCCGCTGCTGGAATCGCTGCACATGTCGTGGCTGCGGTTCGGGCACGGCTTGGTGCTGTCGTCGATCCTGCTGTGGGGCGGCGTGGCGCTGATGCTGGCGGCGTGGCTGTGGCTGGGCCGCCAGGTGGTCAACCGCACCGCGACCGAATACACCATGGTTGCGACGACCGCCTTCTGGTTGGCGCCGCTGCTGCTGAGCGTCCCACTGTTCAGCCGCGACACCTATTCCTACCTCGCTCAGGGCGCTCTGCTGCGCGACGGGCTCGACCCGTACGCGGTTGGCCCCGTCGACAACCCGAACTCGTTGCTGGACAACGTCAGCCCGATCTGGACCACCACCACCGCGCCATACGGCCCGGGCTTCATCCTCATCTCCAAGTTCGTCACGATGCTGGTCGGCGACGACGTCGTCGCGGGCACGATGCTGCTGCGGCTGTGCATGCTCCCCGGCCTGGCGCTGCTGATCTGGGCCGCGCCGCGCGTCGCCCGCCATATCGGCGCCGACGGCGCGACCGCACTGTGGATCTGCGTGCTCAACCCGCTGGTGATCATCCATCTGATGGGCGGCGTGCACAACGAGATGTTGATGGTGGGCCTGATGATGGCGGGCATCGCGTTGACGTTCAATGGCCGCCATCTGTGGGGCGTGAGCCTGATCGCGGTCGCGGTCGCGGTGAAAGCGACTGCCGGGCTGGCGCTTCCGTTCATGGTGTGGGTGTGGGCCCGCAACCTGCGCGACGGGCGCGGCTTCTCACCGGTCAAGGCGTTCGTGGCGGCGACCGCGGGCTCGGCGCTGATCTTGTCCGCGGTGTTCGCGGCGCTGTCCTTCGCGGCGGGGGTGGGGCTGGGCTGGCTCACCGCGCTGGCCGGATCGGTGAAGATCATCAATTGGCTGACGCTGCCGACCGCGGCGGCGAACCTCATCAACGTCATCGGCGGATTGTTCCTGCCAGTGAACTTCTACGCCGTGCTCGACGTCGCCAGGATCATCGGGATCGTGGTCATCGCGGTGTCACTTCCGTTCGTGTGGTGGCGATTTCGGCACACCGACCGGGAGGCGCTGACCGGTATCGCGGTGGTGATGGTGATCGTGGTGCTGTTGGTCCCCGCGGCCCTGCCCTGGTACTACACCTGGCCGCTGGCGGTGGTGGCGGCGCTGGCCCAGAGCCGCCGGTCGATCGCGGTGATCGCGGGACTGTCCACGTGGATCACCGTGATCTGGAAACCCGACGGGGCGCACGGCATGTATTCGTGGGCGCACGTGCTGTTGTCCGTGGCGTGCGCCGCGGTGGCGTGGTATTCGCTGTACAAAGCGCCACGGCGAGCCGTCAATAAGCCAACGCCTGAGCCCGGCGCACCACCTCACGGGCCTGATGCGAGTGAAGAGCGTCAACCGGCCGGGCATTAGCCAACGCGTCGGTGGTGCCGTCGCGCCTGATCGTCAACGATGCGTCGGGGGTGAACAGCCAGCGCACGATCTCGGTGTCGTGGTAACCGCCGTCGCGCAACACGACCAGTAGACCGGGCAGCGTCTTGACGACGTGGCCGGTGGCGTCGAAGAAGATCTTCGGGACCACCACCGCGCCGTCTCGGCGCACCCCGATCAGATGGCCGTCGCGCAGTTGCTGATGCACCTTGGTCACCGCCACGCCCAGCATCTCGGCGACGGTCGGCAGGTCGTAGACATCCTCGGCCGGGTCGAGGACGTCCTCCGCGGCCGGAATACTGCTCACGGCACCGAGTCTAAATCCGGTCACGCCCGGCCGGAGGCGCGAAATCGACGAGATCGCCCTCCGTAACATGTCTTCGGTGGATGCCTACCCGCACACGGACCCGCTTGCCGGGGCCGTGCTCGACGGTCGGTACCGCGTCGACACCTTGATCGCCACCGGCGGCATGTCCGCGGTCTACCGTGGGCTCGACCTACGCCTCGATCGGCCCGTGGCGCTCAAGGTGATGGACGCGCGGTACGCGGGGGACACGCAGTTCTTGACCCGGTTCCAGCGTGAGGCACGCGCGGTCGCCCGGTTGACCGATCCCGGCCTGGTCGCCGTGTACGACCAGGGCGGCGGAGCCGTAGGTGGCCATCCCCCCTTCCTGGTGATGGAACTCGTCGAGGGTGGGACGCTTCGCGAACTGCTGCGCGAGCGCGGGCCGATGCCCCCGCATGCGGCCGCGGCGGTGCTGGCGCCGGTTCTCGGCGGACTCGCGGCGGCGCACCGGGCGGGCCTGGTGCACCGCGACGTCAAGCCCGAGAACGTGCTGATCTCCGACGG
Source organism: Mycobacterium sp. IS-3022 (assembly GCF_001500065.1). Taxonomy (GTDB): domain Bacteria; phylum Actinomycetota; class Actinomycetes; order Mycobacteriales; family Mycobacteriaceae; genus Mycobacterium. The sequence continues at coordinate 111,815 of NZ_LQIN01000006.1, read as the reverse complement.
CGGCGACGTCAAGATCGCCGACTTCGGGCTGGTGCGCGCGGTCGCCGAAGCGAAAATCACCTCCACCAGCGTCATCCTGGGCACCGCGGCGTATCTGTCGCCGGAACAGGTCAGCACCGGCGACGCCGACCCACGCAGCGACGTCTACGCAGTCGGGATCCTGACCTACGAACTGCTGACCGGCCATACGCCGTTCGCCGGCGACACCGCGCTCGCGGTGGCCTATCAGCGGATGGACAACGACGTGCCGGCACCGAGCTCGACGATCGCCGGCGTCCCAGCGCAATTCGACGATCTGGTGGCGCGGGCCACCGCCCGCGACACCGCGCACCGCTACGCCGACGCCGATGAGATGGGCGAGCACCTGGAGGCGATCGTCGACGAACTCGGGTTGCCGCCGTTCCGGGTGCCGGCTCCCCGCAATTCCGCCCAGCATGCGTCCGCGGCCCTGCAGACCGCCGCGGCGCGGACGGCGAATTCACCGGCGCCGCGCCAACAGACCCGGACGCTACCGCGAGACGACTGGCCGGTGCCCGAGCCCGAACTCCAGCCGGCGGTGGGACAGTTCGCTGGAATCGACCTCGACGAGTTCTACTGGGCGCGGCAGCGCGCTCGCCGCACGCTGCTGTTCTGGGTGGTCGCCGTGTTGACGCTGACGGCGCTGATCGCGGCGGCCGCATGGACCGCCGGCAGCAACCTGCCCAACCTCTTCTAGCCGCGATCTAGTCGCGCAGCATCTCCGCGACCAGGAACGCGAGTTCCAGGCTCTGCTGGGTGTTCAACCGCGGGTCACAGGCGGTTTCGTAGCGCCCGGCGAGGTCGGAATCCGAGATGTCCTGCGCTCCGCCGAGACATTCGGTGACGTTCTCACCGGTGATCTCGACGTGGATGCCGCCGGGGTGGGTGCCCAACGCCCGGTGCACCTCGAAGTAGCCCTGCACCTCGTCGACGATGCGGTCGAAGTGGCGGGTCTTGTAGCCGGTGGAGGACTCGTGGGTGTTGCCGTGCATCGGATCGCACTGCCAGATCACCTGGTGGCCGGTGGCCTGGACCTTCTCGATGATCGGCGGCAGCAGATCGCGGACCTTGTTGTTGCCCATGCGGGTCACCAGCGTCAGCCGGCCCGGCACGTTGTTCGGGTCCAGCCGCTCGACGTACTCGACCGCGAGTTCCGGTGTCATGGTCGGGCCGAGTTTGACGCCGATCGGATTCGCGATCACCTCCGCGAACGCGATGTGGGCGCCATCGAGTTGGCGGGTCCGCTCGCCGATCCACACGTAGTGCGCGGACAGGTCGTAGAGCTTCGAGCCCTGCTCGGTCTCGGACAGCCGGAGCATCGCGCGTTCGTAGTCGAGCACCAGCGCCTCATGGCTGGCGTAGATCTCGGCGGTCTCCAGATTGCGGTTGTCGACACCGCAGGCGCTCATGAACGTCAGCGCGCGGTCGATTTCACCGGCCAGCGCCTCGTAGCGGGCGCCCGCGGGGGAAGTGCGGACGAACTCGCGGTTCCAGTCGTGCACCTGATGCAGCGACGCGAGACCGGACCCGGTCAGCGCCCGGACCAGGTTCATCGCCGCGCTCGCGTTGGCGTAGGCCCGCACCAGCCGCGACGGGTCGTGCTCACGAGCCGCGGGCTCGGGTGCGAAGCCGTTGACCATGTCGCCGCGGTAGGACCGCAGTCCGAGCGCGTCGATGTCGGCCGAGCGGGGTTTGGCGTACTGGCCCGCGATACGCGCGACCTTGACGACCGGCACGCTGGCGCCGTAGGTGAGTACCACCGCCATCTGCAGCAACGCGCGGATGTTGGCCCGGATGTGGGGTTCGGTGTTGTTGACGAACGTCTCGGCGCAGTCTCCGCCCTGCAACAGGAACGCCTTGCCGCACGCCACGTCGGCCAGCAGACCCTTGAGCCGCTCGACCTCGGCGGGCACGGTCACCGGCGGAACACTCTCCAGCACGGTGCGCATGTTCTTGGCCGCATCGGCGTCCCAGCTCGGCTGCTGAACCGCAGGCTTGGCGAGCGCGGCGTCGAGCCGGTGCCGCAGTTCATCGGGCAGTGGCGGCAACGGTGGCAACTGGTCGATGGGTACGTCGACGGTCCAGTTCACCCGTTCATGGTAACGGCCCGCGACATGTGCTTTCTCACCGCTGGGCCGACGCTTCACCGGTGGTCATCAGCTGAAACCGCCGCAGATTGTGGCGAGCATCGACCAGCGCATCGTGAGAATCCCGCGGCCGCGGCGGCATCCGCGGGGAACCGCGCTCTTCCCAGTACTGACGCAACTCCCGCGTGAAACGCGGGATCGCCGGCGGAAGGTCGGTCATCGGGCCCCACAGCTGACACAGCACGACGTGGTCGTAGGCGCCCACCCAGGCCCACAGCTCGATCGGCTCGTCACCATCGATGCCGAAGAAGTCCTCCAGCTCCGAGCGGATCTGGCGCCGCGAACGCCACAGCTGTGAGGCCGGCGGCGGAAGTTTGGGCAGCACGTGCTTGCGTACCCAGCTGCCCGCCCGTTCGGGGTTGAATTCGGTTGACACTGCGTAATATTCGCGGCCGTCCTCTGCGGCAACGCCGATCGATATCAGTTCGATCGTGCGACCGTTGTCGATGAACTCGGTGTCGTAGAAGTAGCGCACTAAGCAGGTTCCTTTTCGGTTTCCGCCGCGACCGACCGGTCCTTCGGCGCCGGAGCGGCGCGGATTTCGCGGTCGAGTTGCTCGTCGACCTCCGCGTCGTCTGGGAACTTGGGCATGCCGGCGACGGCGTCCTGCAACCACAACTTGGCCTGCACGACGGGCCGCCGCAGCCACCGCTCCCGTTCCAGCGCCCGGCGCATCTTGCGGGGCCGGTTGGTGTAGCGCCAGCGCGCCCACGGCGCATGCGGGCGGGACAACCGGATCGCACCGACGACGAGCAGCGGTGTGAGGAACATCCCGATCAGCCCTGTCCACACCTTGCCCTTGAGCAGCACAACGACGGCAAGCAGCAGCGTCAGCACCGCCGCCGCGATCACCCCCGCCCGCGCCAGCAGATTGTGGTCGGTGCGCCAGATGTCGATGTCGAAGAACGACAGCGGGTTGAAACCCAGAATCAGCAGGCCGGCGACGGCGACCGCGGCGAACACCGCATCGACCGAGGTCCGCCCGTCCTCGGCCCAGTACACGTCCTCCAGATGCAGGATCAACGCGAACTCGTCGAGGACCAGCGCCGCGCCGATTCCGAAAAAGATTGCCGCCGCCGTGAATTCGGGTACTCCCCCGTCAACCGCCAACGTCACCATCGTCACACCGGAGACCATGACCAGGACCACACCGATCACCACGTGGTGGATGTGCAGCCCACTACCCTGCGCCGCCGAAACAGAGATATTGCGCGGCTGCCACCACTTGCGTGGCGCAGTGCTGTTCTGGTGGCTGCGGATGTACCGCACGATCGTGCGGGTCACGAAGAACGTCAGGATGAACGCGACCAGGCAGAACACGAGCGGCACCCGCGCCGGGGGGACGGCGAAGTCGAGGTGGATGTCCGCGAGCACTCAGAAAACTTACGCCGCCCGCTGCGGACGCGAGGAGCACAATGACCTGCGCGTGTCGTGGCCGGGATACCGGCCGACCTGCCGGTGCACCCCGATAGTCTGGTCGATGACATGAGTATGTGGCGGTCGCCCGGCGGGGCTGGTTGGGGGCCAACGCTCGCCTGGCGGCTGTTCCAGTTGCTCACCGTGGCCGCGTTGGCCTGGGCGGGTTGGCGGTTGCTCGGCCCGGTCCCTTACCGCATCGACGTCGACGTCTACCGGATGGGCGGACAAGCCTGGCTGGACGGTCGAGCGCTCTACGCCGACGGCGCGATGTTCCACACGCGGGGCGGGCTGGACCTGCCGTTCACCTATCCGCCGCTGGCCGCCGTGGCCTTCTCCCCGTTCGCGTTGTTGTCGTTGGAGGCGGCCAGCGCGGCGATCACGGTGACCACGCTGGTGTTGCTGATCGTCGCGGTGACGATCGTGCTTCACCGGTGCGACGTCTGGCCCGCGACCACGGTGACCGGCGAACCCGCGTGGCTGCGGCAGGCGTGGCTGGCCGCGGCCGTCGTCGCACCGGCGGTCGTCTACTTGGAGCCCATCCGGTCGAACTTCGACTTCGGGCAGATCAACGTGGTGTTGATGACGCTGGTGATCGCCGATTGCGTGCCGCGCCGGACACCGTGGCCGCGGGGCATGCTGCTCGGGCTGGCGATCGCGCTGAAACTCACCCCGGCGGTCTTCCTGCTCTACTTCCTGCTGCGTCGCGACACCCGCGCACTGCTCGTCACCGCGGCGTCCGCCGTCGTCGCCACGCTGGTCGGGGTCGCGTTCGCCTGGCGTGACTCGCTCGAGTACTGGACCGAGACGGTGCGCAACACCGATCGCATCGGCACCGCGACGCTGAACACCAACCAGAACATCGCGGGCGCGTTGGCCCGGCTCGGGCTGGGCGAAGGACCGCGGTTCGTGCTGTGGGCAATAGCCTGTTTCGCGGTGCTGGGGCTGACCGTGTGGGCGGTGCGACGCGTGCTCAAGGCCGATCAGCCCGTCCTCGCACTGATCTGCGTGGCCATGTTCGGGCTCGTGGTGTCACCGGTGTCGTGGTCGCACCACTGGGTGTGGGCGCTGCCCGCGCTGGTGGTCGCGGCGCTGGTGGCGTACCGAAGACGGCACGCGGCGCTGGCCGTGGTGGCGGTCGCAGGTTTGGCGTTGATGGTGTGGACGCCGATCACGCTGATGCCTGAGCACAAGGAGACCGCGGCGTCGCTGTGGCGCCAACTCGCCGGCGGCTCCTACGTGTGGTGGGCGATCGCGGTGATCGTCTCGGCGGGCTCACTGTCGGTGGCCACCGCGCAGCGCAGCAGGCCGGTCGTCGACGCCGCGCCGGTGCCCGCGGTCAACTAACCGGCGGCTACTTCCGGCATGCGGGCCGACGGCTTCATCGCGTCGTCGGCCCTACCCTCCTTGATGTCGGCGGCGTAGAGGTCGACGTACTCCTGACCGGACAACCGCATCAACTCGTACATCACCTCATCGATGACCGCGCGCTCGATGAAGCGGTTGCCCGCCAGCCCCTCGAAGCGGCTGAAGTCCATCGGCTTGCCGAACTTGACCTGTACCCGACCGAAGCGCCACATCTTGCTGCCCGGCGGATTGACGACGTCGGTTCCGATCATGGCGACCGGAATCACCGGCACACCGGTCTGCAGCGCCAGCCTGGCCAGGCCGGTCTTGCCCTTGTAGAGCCGTCCGTCGGGCGACCGGGTGCCTTCGGGATACATCCCGAGCAGCTTGCCCTCGGCGAGGATGCGCTCGGCCGTGTTCAGAGCGCTCTGCGCGCTGTCGGCATCGGTGCGGTCGATCGGCACCTGACCGGCGACGGTGTAGAACCAGCGGGTGAACCAGCCCTTGATGCCGGTGCCGGTGAAGTACTCGGCCTTGGCCAGGAACGTGATCCTGCGGCTGACCACCAACGGCAGATAAAAGCTGTCCGCGACCGCGAGGTGGTTACTGGCCAGAATCGCCGCACCGGAGTGCGGAACATGTTCAAGCCCTTGGACTTTGGGCCTACCCAGCAGTGAAAGCAGTGGCCCCATGAAGATGTACTTGAACAGCCAATACCACATGGGCCCTCCCGGTGAGCGAACACCGGCCGGTGTTCTGCGACAACTTTACCCACGCGCTGTGGATGCGACCACAGCGAGCAACACTTACTCCTCGACTGTGACGGGGATGTGTTGATAGCGGCCCGGTGCGGGCGGCGGCTCGGGTCCGTCCGGGCCGGGCTCGGTCGGCGGTGTCGGCGGGCCGTCGGGCGGTTCGCCCGACCCCGTCTGCCGCTCGGCCTGCTCGAGAACCGCCCGAACCACGGCCAGCAACGCGACGCTGTGCTCCGCGATGACCGTGAGCAGCGGATGCTGTTCGCCGGCCACCAGCGCCGCAAGCGCACAGACGGGGCACCACACCTGCTGGCACTTGCCCGCGCCGCTGCCCATCGCCCGCGCTGCGGCGAGCCGCAACGCGGGGTCGAGCTTGTCCAGGATCGTCTGCGCGAGCTGGCGCAGCTCCGGCCCGAGATCGGCGTGTGGGCCAGTCACTTCGGCCACACCTCCGGATTCGGACGGAACCGCACGGTCAACTCACACCCTCGCAATTGCGCGTCCACCACGATGCACCTACGCAGCACGGACGCTAGACGGACCCGGCGCCGTAAGCCGCCGGCGCCGATGATCAAGTCGTCGTCGACCCTGCCAAGCGAAAGCGCCGAAGAGTCGACCTGCGGTAACTCTAGCCGCAACCGGTAGACCGATTCGAGGCCAGAGCCCGACTCGCGGTCGACGATCGGACGCAGCGGCCCCGGCGGCGCCGACCCGTCCCGGCGGCGCGCGCTGTCCAGCAGCTCACCGAGCGCCTTGGCGCCGATCGGTTCGCCCGCCATATGGGGCACCAGCACCAGGCGGACGTCGCCGATCGTGGCGTCGAGCTCATCGAGGACGGTCCGCTGCTCCGAGATCCGCTCGGTGTACCAGTCGAACGCGGGATGGTCGGGCAGGTTGCGGTACTCATACGAATCGTCTTGCACGAGGATCTGATTGACGATCAACTCCGCAACCTGAACACCCATCAGCGACAGCGATCCCAGCGTCCGCGCCGCCTCCGCCGCCACCACCCGCTCGGCCGTCATCACCAGATGCGCGCTGACCTTGGACTCGTCGGTGAGCAATGTGCTCAGCCGCTCGGTTCCGGCGCCCACCCGCTCGAACAGGGCCACGACGGCAGCGGTGTGCGGGTCATCGGCTCCGGTGGACAGCCGCCGGTGCCGCGGCCACGCCCGCTCCAGATACAGACCGAACGTCGCGGGCAGGGTCAGCATGCGCAGCGCGTCGGCGGTCGACGCACAGTCCACCACGACGCGGTCCCACCGCCCGGAGGCCGCCAGCTCACCCACCTCGTGCAGCCCGAGCACCTCCTGCACCCCGGGCAGTGCCGAAAGCTCTTCCGGGGCAACGCTTCCCAACTCCGACTCGGAGAACCTGCCGGACAGTAACCCGGCGATCTCGCGCCACCGCGACTCGAGCAGCGACAGCGTGTCCAGCGCGAGCGCATCGAGGGAACCGCCACCGGGGACGGCTCCCCCGGTTTCCAGGTCGGCGAACACCCGGGTCGGCTCGCCCGATCCGGTGGGGGTCACCGTCGTGCCGAGCACGTCGCCGATGGAATGCGCCTGGTCGGTCGAGACGATCAGCACCCGCAGGCCCGCCCGTGCGTCGCGCACGGCGGTGGCCGTCGCCAACGTCGACTTGCCTACTCCGCCCTTACCGACGAACAGGCTGATTCTGGCGGCAGGCATGTCGACGGCATCGGCGCTCACTCAGCCTCGACTCGTTTCTTGAGGTCCTTGAGCGCGGTGTCGGTGAGGCGCCGTTCGGCCTTGCGCTTCAACAGCCCGATCATCGGAATGACCAGATCCACCGACAGCTCATAGGTGACGTCGGTTCCAGATCCCTTGGGAGACAGTCGATATGTCCCTTCGAGGGATCTCAACAGTGAGCTGGACACCAGGCTCCACCTCACGGACTTGCGGTCCGGTGGCCAGTCGTACGACAGCACCATCGTGTCCTTGAGTACGGCGGCGTCGAGCACCAGCCGGGCGGTCTTCGGATAGCCCTCGGCGTCGGCCTCGAGGACCTCTGTCTCCTTGTACTCGGCCACCCAGTCCGGATAAGACCCGATGTCTGCGATGACGTCCATGACCGTCGAAGGGTCGGCCTCGATGTGAATGGTCTGCGCCGTCTTGTCCGCCACGGTGAAAATCTACCCTCCCCTGCCGGCGACGGCGCCACGCTGCATCACGCCAACGGCGAGACGCCCACCGGGCGGGTGGCCTCCAGCCGCTGCTTGACCTCGAACGCCATGTTCTTACCCGCGACCCGCCGCCGGTGGTTCATCTTGGCCAGATTCATCTTGGCCAGCTGCCACGCCGCCACGCCCGAGGGCTCGGCGTGCAGGAAATAGTGCAGGACGACGCCATCGAGCACCGGTTCCAGCCAGATCTCCATCGTCCCGATCAGCGCGCCGGTGACGGTCCAGCGGTGGCCCTTCTCCCCGCGATCCTCGACCACCGTCAACCGCAGGTCGGGCCACCAGCGCCGCCAGCTCGCAGGATCCGCGACGTACCGGCCGACCTCGACGGGGTCGGCCGCGACGAAGGTGTCGTCCGCGATCTGGATGCTGTACATGGCCTACCAGCTTCACATATGGCCCTGACCCGGCAGATCGCGGCCGACTAGGCTGGTTCCAGCAGACCAGCCGGATCGGGAGGCCAAGACCGTGCGTGAGTTCAGTGTGCCCGCAACCTTCACGGTGGGCGAGCACGACAACGTCGTCAGCTCCGTGTTCGACCATGAGCGCGACGATCCCGACCATGTCATCTTCCAGCGTCTCGTCGACGGCACATGGGTCGACGTCACCTGCAAGCAGGCCGCCGATCAGATCCGGGCCACCGCACTCGGTTTAATCGCCAAGGGCGTGGCCCCGGGCGACCGCGTCGCGCTGCTGTCCGCGACCCGCTACGAGTGGCCCATCCTGGATCTTGCGATCCTGGCCGCCGGTGCGCTCACCGTGCCGATCTACGAGACCAATTCGCCCGAACAGGTGAAGTTCGTGCTTTCGGACTCCGAGGCGGTGTTGATCATCGCCGAGACCGACGCGCACGCCGACAAGATCGAGCACCTCGAAACGGAACTTCCTGCGCTGCGGGAGGTACTGCGCATCGAGGGCTCGGGCACTCCGGCGCTCGACGAGCTCGCCGAGGCGGGAAAGTCGGTCGACGCCAAGGCACTCGACGAACGGCTGGCCGCGCTGAAGGCCGCCGATCCCGCGACGCTGATCTACACCTCCGGTACCACCGGCCAGCCCAAGGGCTGTCAGCTGACCCATTCCAACCTCGTCTACGAGATCCGCGGCGCCAAGGACTGTTTCCCGACGCTGCTCGACAAGGGCGAGAAGATGCTGGTCTTCCTGCCGCTCGCGCACGTGCTGGCGCGCGCGATCACGCTCGCGGCGTTCACGTACAAGGTCACGCTCGGTTTCACCAGCGACATCAAGAACCTCGTGCCCACGTTCGCGGTGTTCAAGCCGACGCTGGTGGTCTCGGTGCCCCGGGTGTTCGAGAAGGTGTACAACACCGCTGAGCAGAACGCCCGCAACGACGGCAAGGGCCGCATCTTCGAGATCGCCGCCAACACCGCGATCGATTACAGCAAGGCGGAGGACACCGGCGGGCCCGGGCTACTGCTGCGGGCCAAGCACGCGCTGTTCGACCGCCTCGTCTACGGCAAGCTGCGCGCCGCGCTCGGCGGAGACTGCCGCGGCGCGATCTCCGGAGGCGCTCCGCTGGGCGCCCGGCTGGGCCACTTCTACCGCGGAGTCGGGCTGGCCATCTACGAGGGCTACGGCCTCACCGAGACCAGCGCCGCGATCACGGTGAACCGGATCGACGATGTCAAGGTCGGATCGGTCGGAAAGCTGTTGCCCGGCAACAGTATGCGCATCAACGATGACGACGAGCTGTTGGTCAAGGGCGGCGTGGTGTTCACCGGCTACTGGCACAACGACAAAGAGACCGAGGCCGTGTTCTCCGACGGCTGGTTCCACACCGGCGACCTCGGCGCGATCGACGACGACGGCTTCCTGACCATCATCGGCCGCAAGAAGGAGATCATCGTCACCGCCGGCGGCAAGAACGTCGCACCGGCGATCCTGGAGGACCGGTTGCGCGCGCACCCGCTGATCAGCCAGGCGATGGCGGTCGGCGACGCCAAGCCGTTCATCGGCGCGCTGATCACCATCGACCCCGAGGCGATCGAGGGATGGAAGGAACGCAACAGCAAGAACGCCGACGCATCGGTCGGCGACCTGGCGACCGACCCCGACCTGCTCGCCGAGATCGACCTGGCGGTCAAGGAGGCAAACCAGGCGGTGTCGAAAGCCGAGGCGATCCGCAAGTTCCGCATCCTGCCCGTGGACTTCACCGAGGACACCGGTGAGTTGACCCCGACGATGAAGGTCAAGCGCAAAGTGGTGGCGCAGAAGTTCGCCACCGATATCGAGGCGCTCTACGAGGGGTAGAGCAGGCTCGACAACCGCTGCGCCCGGGTGTGCCACTGCCAGTTGTCGACCACCCAGCGCCTGCCCGCCGCGCCCATCTGCGCCGCCCGCTCGGGATCGGCCAGCAGATCGCTGACCGCCGCCGCGATCGCGCCCACGTCCCAGCCGTCGACCACCACGCCCGTTTCCCCGTCGCACACGGTCTCCGGCGCGCCCCCCGAGCCGCCCGCCACGACCGGCACGCCCGAAGCGGACGCCTCGAGGTAGACGATGCCGAGCCCCTCGACGTCCAGCCCGGCGCCGCGGGTGCGGCACGGCATCGCGAACACGTCGGCCATGGCGTGGTGAGCGGGCAACTCGTCGCCGGGGACGGCGTCGGTGAAAACCACGTGTTCGGCCACCCCGAAACTGTGCGCCAGCCTGTGCAGGGATGTGCGGTACGGGCCACCGCCGACGATCACCAACGCAGCGCCGTGCACGCGTTGCCGGATCGCGGGCATCGCCCGGATCAGCATGTCCTGGCCCTTGCGGGGCACCAACCGCGACAGGCAGACGACGACCGGCCGGTTTCCGAGCCGGTAGCGGGCGCGCAGTTCGGCGCGCGCCACCTCGTCGGGGGCGAACCGGTCGGTGTCGACTCCGGGCGGCAAGTGCTCGAGCGCGGCCCGCGGCCCGAACGCCGACGCGAACCGGCGCCGGGTGTACTGGCTGACGTAGGTGATCACATCGGTGTCGGATCCGATGCGGCGCAATGCCGTTCGGGCGAGCGGAAGCATCGACCAGCCGACCTCGTGGCCGTGGGTGCTCGCGATCACCCGACGTGCGCCTGCGTCGCGGGCCAGCGGCGCCATCAGCGCCAGCGGAGCCGCCGCACCGAACCACACCGTCTCGGCGGCGCGCTCCTCGACGAGACGTCGCATGCGGCTGATCACCCGCGGCTCGGGAAGCATCAGGGTGCCCGGATGGCGCACCACCTCGTAGCCGGCGGCGGCGGCCTCGGCATCGAACGCGTCGGAGTCCTTCCACTTCGGCGCGTACACCGTCAGCTTGTGCTGCCCGGCGGCGACCAGGTGGTCGACCAGCTCCTGCAGGTAGGACTGGATACCGCCACGGCGCGGCGGAAAGTCGTTGGTGACCAAAAGAACCCGGCTCACGTCAGCTCGCCCACTGCCGCCACTGCGCCAGCAGCGAGGCTTGGTCGACGCCGAGGGCGTCCCGCACCGCGGTCGCTACATCGGGGTGGCCGGGCCCGCACGCGTGCTCATACAGGTCGCGTAACGGACCCGGACCGTACCGGTCGGCGACGAACCGGGTGAACCACCAGGCCCGGTCGTAGGCCAGTGAGCGGTCGGACCCGGCCAGCTCGGCTTCAGTGGGCAGCCGCAGCGCCGACGCGTCGGGCCGCGGCGTCGCCGGCCGGGCGACGTAGTCGGCCACACCTTCGGTGAGCCAACGCGGCGCGTCGGGCGCGGTCCTGGCGCGGGCCGCGTAGTGAAACAGTTCGTGGCGCAGCACGATTCGAAGCGCGGCGTCGCTCATGTCGGCGGCACCGGGGGCGAACATGATCCGCTCGGCCGTCGCGGTGGCCGCGGTGTGTGCGTCACCGCCGCCGACGGCCGCGAACTGTGCATCGGTGCCCGCGGCGGCGATCACCACTTCGTGTGGCCACTCCGGACCCCAGAACGCGGTGACCGCATCCGCCGCGCCGTCCATCTCGCCGGCGATGCGCGTCAACAGCTTTTCGGCGCGCGCCCCGCCCAGGCCGATCAACTGGACCGTGCGGCCGTCGCTGAGCGTCTGGACACGCGATGCGGCGGTCGGCGTGGTCCCGGAAGCGGAAGCCACCGGGGCAGCGGAGGCAGCCGGGGTGGCGACTGTCGGCGTGGACGCGACATCGGCACGGCCGATCAGGAGCAGCGCACAGATGAGCTCGGCGACGAGGAGTGCGGCGAGTCTGGACCTGCTTCTGGGATGCGCGGCCCTCCGGCGGTCAGTAGCGGCGGACGTTGTAGATCGGCGCATTGTCCACCGGAGCGACTCGCACCGGCGTGCCGTAGGTCGAGGCGTGCACCATCATTCCGTCACCAATGTAGATGCCGACGTGCGACGCATCGGAGTAGTAGGTCACCAGGTCGCCGGGCTGCATCTGGTCCCTCGACACCGGCTGCCCGCCGCTGGCCAGCGCCTGGCTGGAGTGCGGCAGCGAGATGCCGGCCTGCTGGAACGACCACATCACGAGCCCGGAACAGTCGAATGCGTTCGGACCGGATCCACCCCACGAATACGGCGAGCCGATGCGGCTCAGAGCGGCCTGGATCACGGTCGCGGAGTGCCCGCCCACCGGCGGGGCCATGTCACCAGGAGGGATGGCCCCGGGAACCGGCGCCGCGGCGATGACCGCGGGATCGGAACCCGGCGGCGGGGGCCCGGGCGCGGGCACCGGAGGCACGGGTGGCATTGCGGCCAGCGCCTCGCGCTGACGCGGTGTCAGGGCCTCGTACTGCGACTTGACCACGGCGATCTGGACCTGCAGGCGGCTCTGCTTCGATTGCAGCTCCGCACGCACAGCCGCGGCCTGTTCGGCCGCTGTCTTCGCCTCGGCGGCCGATTTCGCCGACGCCTCCTCGGCCAGGGCCGCCTTCCTGCCGATGTCGCGGTAGCTCTTCATCTGTGCCGACATCTCGGCGGCCATCACGCGTTGCACCGACAACTGGTCGATGAGACCCTGCGGCGAGCCGGCGGTCAGTATCGCGTCGAGCCCGTCGGTCCTGCCCCCCATGTACTCCGCGGCAGCAACTTTGTCCACGGCCGTCTGGAAGGTTGCCAGCTGATCTCTCGCCTTGTTTGCGGCCGCGGCGTCGGCGGCGTGCTTGGCCTCCGCGCTCTGCTGGATGGCCAGCTTGTTGTTGAGATCGAGCTGCGCCGAGTGCATCGCCTCGGTGGTCTGCTCGGCCTGCCGCGAGAGCTCGTTGAGCTTCGCCAGCGCATCGTCGGCCGGATCAGCCTGCACACTGCCGGTGAAGATGCCTGCGAGGACGGTGATACCGACTATCGCGCTGACGAAGGGACGTCGAAACCCGCGTGTGGTCAAGCGCGTACGGTCGAGCCTCAAGATTTGCGCCCTTCAACTTCCGTGACGAAGCCGCGTCGAAAACGCTATTAGGTCTCAGACAGGTTACGAAACGGCATCGGGGTTGTCCAACAGAAGACGCAAATTTAACAGTCGCCCTGCATTTCGATACCCCGCCGGCCCCACCGCGTGTCGTCAGGCGACACCGGAACTTCCGTCCCGGTGAATCGGGACCAGCCGCAGCCGCGGCGCCAAACCCACGTCGGCAAGCACCTCCAGCGCTCGCCGCTCGTCGTCGAACAAGGTGTCGGGTACGCCCAGCAAGACACTCACGACGCAGTCCTGACAGCCTGGTCCGCGGACCGCACAGTCGTCGCAGTCGATTTTCACCGTGCCCACGAATGGCTCCTCTCGGTCGGTGCTGTCCGCACGCTATCCGGGGGCACTGACATCTCGTCGCGGTCAAGCGTGGCAACCCGGTCCTGTCGGTGCCGTTTCCTACCGTCAGCGCATGAGCCAGCTCAGCTTCGCCGATGTTGACGGGCAGGCTGATCTCTCGCTGCGCGACACCACGTTCGTCGTCGTCGATTTGGAGACCACCGGAGGGCGGGCCACCGGCGACAACCACGACGCGATCACCGAGATCGGCGCGGTCAAAGTGCGCGGCGGAACGGTGCTCGGCGAACTGGCCACGCTGGTGGATCCTGGCCGCAGCATCCCACCGCAGATCGTCGCCCTGACGGGGATCACCACGGCGATGGTGTGCGACGCGCCGAGGATCGAGTCGGTGCTCCCGGCCTTCCTGGAGTTCTCCCGCGGCGCGGTGCTGGTCGCACACAACGCCGGCTTCGACATCGGGTTCCTGCGCGCGGCCGCGGAACGCTGTCAGATCACGTGGCCTCGACCGCCGGTGCTGTGCACGGTGAAACTGGCCCGCCGGGTGCTCAGCCGCGACGAGGCGCCGAGCGTGCGGCTCTCGGCGCTGGCCCGGCTGTTCGCCGCCACCACCACCCCGACGCACCGCGCCCTCGACGACGCCCGCGCCACCGTCGACGTCCTGCACGGCCTCATCGAGCGGGTGGGCAATCAGGGTGTGCACACCTACACCGAGTTGCGGTCGTACCTGCCCGACGTCACTGCTGCGCAGCGGCGCAACCGTCACCTCGCCGCGGCGCTGCCGAACCGGCCGGGGGTCTACCTGTTTCGCGGCCCTTCCTCCGGGACGTGCCCACGTAGCAGCGGAGTGCTCTACGTCGGCACCGCCGTCAACCTCCGCCGGCGCGTCGGGCAGTACTTCAACGGCTCCGACTCGCGCACCCGCATCAAGGAGATGGCCTCCCTGGCCACCGCGGTCGACCATGTCGAGTGCGCACACGCCCTCGAGGCCGGCGTGCGCGAACTACGGCTGCTGGCCGCCCACGCGCCGCCCTACAACCGCCGGTCGAAGTTCCCGCACCGGTGGTGGTGGTTGGTGCTGACCGACGAAGCGTTCCCCCGCTTCTCCGCGGTGCGAGCACCCAAACAGGACACGCCCATCGGGCCGTTCCGGGCGCGCTCCGACGCCGTCGACACCGCCGCGCTTTTGGCCCGGTTCACCGGCGTGCGAACGTGCACCAGAAAGCTCGCCCGAACCGCAGTGCACGGCCCCGCCTGCCCGGAACGTGAGGTGTCGCCGTGCCCGGCGCCGCGCGACATCGGCGCCGCCGACTACGCGGAGGCGGTGGCCTACGCGACCGACCTGATCGAGGGTCGCGACGACCGCACGGTGGCCGCGGTGCTGGCCCACATCACCGATCTCGCCGACCGCGGCCGATACGAAACGGCGGCGCGCCTTCGGGATCACGCGGCCACCGCGATCGACGTGCTGTGGCGCGGGCAGCGGCTGCGGGCGCTGGCGGCCATTCCGGAGTTGGTCGCCGCACGGCCCGACGGCGCGGGCGGATGGCAGCTCGCGGTGATCCGCAACGGCCAGCTGGCAGCGGCGGGCAACGCGGCGCGCGGCGTGCCACCGATGCCTGTCATCGACGCGATTTGTGTTGGCGCACAAGCTGTTTTGCCGACGACCGCGCCGCTGGGCGGCGCCCTGGTCGAGGAGACGGCGCTGATTGCACGGTGGCTGCAGCAACCGGGGGTGCGCATCGTGCGCGCCACCAGCGGGTACTGCTCGCCGGTGCACGCTGCCGGCCGGTGGGCGTCGTGGGCCGCGTCGGCGCGCTCGGCGCGGCTGGCCGCCGAGCAGTACGAAAGGACAGACCTCTCAAGCCTTTTGGGTGAACCGCACCCAACGCGCGAGGAGCTGTTCGGCCGCCCCGGAGTCGATGGCCTCGGCCGCCTTGGCCAGCCCCGTCTCCCAGGCCGGCACCCATTTGGCGTCGCTGGCTAGTCCGGCATGCGCCACCAGTGCCCCGGCCGCGTTGAGGATCACCGCGTCGCGCACCGCACCGGACGCACCGCTCAGCACCGCGCGCACCGACGCGGCGTTCGATTCCGCATCGCCGCCGACCAGTTCCGACAACTCCGCGCGCTTGAAGCCGAACGCGGCGGGGTCGAACGTCAGCCGCTCGACCGTGCCCGCCTGCACCCGCCAGATCGTGCTTGTCGTGGTCGTCGTCAGCTCGTCGAGGCCGTCGTCGCCGTGCACCACCAGCACGCTGGACCGGCGGGTCGCGAACACGCCGGCCATCACCTCGGCCAGGTCACCCCAGGCACAGCCGATCAGGCCGGCCCGCGGCGAAGCCGGATTGGTCAGCGGGCCAAGCAGGTTGAAGACCGTCGGCACCCCGATCTCGCGGCGCACCACGCCGGCGTGCCGGTACGACGGATGGAACTGCGGCGCGAACGCGAAGCCGATGCCGACCTCGGCGACACTGCGCGCGACATCGTCGGGAGCCAGGTCGATGCGCACGCCGAGCGCCTCGAGCGTGTCCGCCCCTCCGGACAGCGAGGAGGCGGCGCGGTTGCCGTGCTTGATCACCGGAACGCCCGCCGCGGCGACGACGATCGCCGCCATCGTGGACAGGTTCACCGTGTTGGACCCGTCGCCGCCGGTGCCCACCACGTCGACGGTTTCGTTGCCGATGTCATCGGTCGGCACCCGCCGCGCGTGCTTGAGCATGACGTCGGCCAACTCGGTCACCTCGGCCGACGTCGGGCGCTTCATCTTCATCGACACCCCGAAGCCGGCGATCTGCGCGGGGGTCGCCGCGCCGGTCATGATCTGGTCCATCGCCCATGCCGCCTCGCCGGTCGCCAGCGACTGACCGGTGGTGAGACGGCCCAGAATCCGGGGCCAGGTGAACGGATCAGGGTTTTCGGGGGAAGCCACCACGCGATTATTGACGAAACTCCGGACCCGGGTGGAGTTCGACAACTACAAAGCGTCATACTTGCTCCTGTGACGAGCGCTGTAGGGGCTTCGGGAACCGCAATCACGTCGCGAGTACATTCGCTGAACCGGCCGAACATGGTCAGTGTTGGCACGATCGTGTGGCTGTCCAGCGAGTTGATGTTCTTTGCTGGCCTGTTTGCGATGTACTTCACCGCACGTTCGCAGGCGGCCGGCGAGTGGCCGCCGCCGCCGACGGAGTTGAACCTGGTACAGGCCGTTCCGGTCACCCTGGTGCTGATCGCCTCGTCGTTCACCTGCCAGATGGGTGTGTTCGCCGCCGAGCGCGGCGACATCTTCGGTTTGCGGCGCTGGTACGTCATCACGTTTTTGATGGGGCTGTTCTTCGTACTCGGCCAGGGTTACGAGTACATCCAGCTGGTCCACCACGGCACCACCATCTCCAGCAGCGCCTACGGTTCGGTCTTCTACATGGCCACCGGCTTCCACGGATTGCACGTGATCGGCGGGCTGGTCGCCTTCGTGCTCCTGTTGGCCCGCACCCGAATGAGCAAGTTCACCCCAGCTCAGGCCACCGCTGCGATCGTGGTCTCGTACTACTGGCACTTCGTCGACATCGTGTGGATCGCGTTGTTCGCCGTCATTTACTTCGTCCGTTGATCGGCTCGCCGATGTCTCCGATGAGAAGGGGTTCGATGACCGACAAGTCGCGCCGTCGGCTGCGCCGGCGCCTGTCAGGTGCTGTGCTGTTGCTGCTCGGGCTGGGCGTCGCCGGTGGCCTGGCGGCCACCGTCACGCCGACGCCACAAGTTGCGGTCGCCGATGAATCGCAGTCGGCGCTGCTGCGCACGGGCAAGCAGCTGTTCGACACCTCCTGCGTCACCTGCCACGGCGTGAATCTGCAGGGCGTCGAGGACCGCGGGCCGAGCCTCATCGGTGTCGGCGAGGCGGCCGTCTACTTCCAGGTGTCCACCGGCCGCATGCCCGCCATGCGGGGTGAGGCGCAGGCGCCGGACAAGCCGCCGGTGTTCGACGAGGCGCAGACGGACGCGCTCGGCGCCTACGTGCAGGCCAACGGCGGTGGTCCGGTCGTCCCGCGCGACGACAACGGACGGGTCGCCCAGGAGTCGCTGCTCGGTGACGACGTCGCCCGCGGCGGTGACCTGTTCCGGCTGAACTGCGCGTCGTGCCACAACTTCACCGGGAAGGGCGGCGCCCTGTCGTCGGGCAAGTACGCCCCCGACCTCGGTGACGCCAAGCCCGCGCAGATCTACACGGCGATGCTGACCGGCCCGCAGAACATGCCCAAGTTCTCCGACCGGCAGCTGTCGCCGGACGAGAAGCGCGACATCGTCGCCTACGTCCGCGAGTCCGCGGAGACCCCGAGCTACGGCGGCTATGGCCTCGGTGGGTTCGGCCCGGCACCGGAGGGCATGGCGGCCTGGATCATCGGCATGGTGGCCGTCATCGCCGCGGCCTTGTGGATCGGAGCGCGAGCATGAGCGAGCGAGAAGCCGGAGGCGGATCGCGCATGGATGGAGAGCCGGACCACGGCACCGCGAACACCCCCAAGGGCACCGACGCGCCCGGCCACGCCGGCGTGCCGGGTCAACCCACCGACGCCGAACTGGCGGCCATGTCGCGTGAGGAGCTCCTCGAACTCGGCGGCAAGCTCGACGGCGTCGAGATCGTCTACAAGGAAGACCGGTGGCCCGTAGCCGGGACCAAGGCCGAGAAGCGCAGCGCCCGCGTGGTGTCGTACTGGCTTCTGCTGGGCGGGTTCTCGGGTCTGGCACTGGTGCTGGTGTTCCTGTTCTGGCCCTGGCAGTACAAGCCGCACGGCTCCGAGGGTGAGTTCCTGTTCAGCCTGACCACTCCCCTCTACGGGTTGACGTTCGGGCTGTCGATCCTCGCGATCGGCATCGGCGCGGTGCTGTACCAGAAGAAGTTCATCCCCGAGGAGATCTCGATCCAGGAGCGCCACGACGGCAGCTCGCCCGAGATCCAACGCAAGACGGTCGTGGCCAACCTGAGCGACGCGCTGGAGAGCTCGACGATCAAGCGCCGCAAGCTCGTCGGCCTCTCGTTGGGTATCGGCCTGGGTGCGTTCGGCCTGGGCACCCTGGTGGCGTTCATGGGTGGTCTGATCAAGAACCCGTGGAAACCTGTGGTGCAGACCGCCGAAGGCAAGAAAGCCGTGCTGTGGACGTCCGGGTGGACGCCACGCTACGAGGGCGAGACGATCTACCTGGCCCGCTCCACCGGCAAGCCCGGCGAGTCACCGTTCGTCAAGATGCGGCCCGAGGACCTCGACGCCGGCGGCATGGAGACGGTGTTTCCGTGGCGCGAGTCCGACGGTGACGGCACCACCGTCGAGTCGCACCACCACCTCGCCGAGATCGCGATGGGTGTGCGCAACCCGGTGATGCTGATCAGGATCAAGGCCCAGGACATGCCGCGGGTGGTCAAGCGCAAGGGCCAGGAGAGCTTCAACTTCGGCGACCTGTTCGCCTACACCAAGGTCTGCTCCCATTTGGGTTGCCCCGCTTCGCTTTACGAGCAGCAGTCCTATCGCATCCTGTGCCCGTGCCACCAGTCGCAGTTCGACGCGTTGCACTTCGCGAAACCCATATTCGGCCCGGCTGCGCGTGCCCTGGCGCAGCTGCCCATCACCATCGACCAGGACGGGTATCTGGTCGCCAACGGCGACTTCATCGAACCCGTCGGGCCGGCCTTCTGGGAACGGAAAACAGCATGAGTCCGAAATTGCCGAAACCGCCTGCTCTCGCCGACATAGCGGCCGACCAAGGGAACGCCATCGATTCCCGCTACCACCCATCGGCGGCGGTGCGACGGCAGCTGAACAAGGTGTTCCCCACCCACTGGTCGTTCCTGTTGGGCGAGATCGCGTTGTACAGCTTCATCGTCCTGCTGATCACCGGCGTGTATCTGACCTTGTTCTTCGACCCGTCGATGGCGGAGGTCACCTACAACGGGGTCTACCAGCCGCTGCGCGGTGTCCAGATGTCCAAGGCGTACGAGTCCACGCTCGACATCAGCTTCGAGATCCGCGGCGGGCTCTTCGTCCGCCAGATACACCACTGGGCTGCATTGCTTTTCGCAGCGGCGATCATGGTGCACCTGGCACGCATCTTCTTCACCGGCGCCTTCCGGCGCCCGCGTGAGGCCAACTGGGTGATCGGCGCGCTGCTGCTGATCCTGGCGATGTTCGAGGGCTACTTCGGTTACTCGCTGCCCGACGACCTGCTCTCCGGCATCGGCTTGCGCGCCGCGCTGTCGTCGATCTCGCTGGGCATGCCGGTGATCGGCACCTGGTTGCACTGGGCGCTGTTCGGCGGTGACTTCCCCTGCGGCGGAGTCGGATACATGTGTTCGCAGGACGGGATCTGGATTCCACGGATGTACGCACTGCACATCCTGCTGATCCCGGGAATCATGTTGGCGCTCATCGGGCTTCACCTGGCGCTGGTGTGGTTCCAGAAGCACACCCAGTTCCCGGGGCCGGGGCGCACCGAGACCAACGTCGTCGGCGTGCGAGTCATGCCGGTGTTCGCGGTGAAGTCCGGCGCGTTCTTCGCGATGACCGTCGGCATCCTCGGCCTGATGGGCGGGCTGTTGACCATCAACCCGGTGTGGAATCTGGGCCCGTACAAGCCTTCTCAGGTGTCGGCCGGCAGCCAGCCCGACTTCTACATGATGTGGACCGAAGGTGTGGCGCGTATCTTCCCGCCGTGGGAGATCTACCTCGGCAACTACACCATCCCGGCCTCCACCTGGGTGGCGCTGTTCATGGGGCTGGTGTTCGTCTTGCTGATCGCCTACCCGTATCTGGAGAAGAAGCTCACCGGCGACAACGCACACCACAACCTGTTGCAGCGTCCGCGCGACGCCCCGGTGCGCACGGCGCTGGGCTCGGCGGCCATCGCGCTGTACATGCTGCTGACGCTGTGCGCGATGAACGACATCATCGCGCTGAAGTTCCACATCTCGCTGAACGCGACGACGTGGATCGGCCGCATCGGCATGGTGGTGCTGCCGGCGATCGTCTACTACATCGCGTATCGGTGGGCCGTCGGGCTGCAGCGCAGTGACCGCGAGGTGCTCGAGCACGGCATCGAGACCGGCATCATCAAGCGGCTGCCGCACGGTGCCTACATCGAGCTGCACCAGCCGCTGGGGCCGGTCGACGAACACGGTCACCCGATTCCGTTGGAATACCAGGGCGCGGCGCTACCGAAGCGGATGAACAAGCTGGGCTCCGCGGGCGCCCCGGGCACCGGCGGCTTCCTGTCCGCCGATCCGCTCGAGGAGCACGAGGCGATCATCGCCGCGCAGCATGCGGGCGAACGCAAGGCGCTCACCGCACTGGCCGAACACCAGGCGCGTAGGGGCTCGCCGAACGGACACGGTGCGGGCGACGGGGATTCGCCCAACGGCCATCACTGAGGCGGCCGGTTGGAGTCCGAAAAGCGCCCGTTTTGAAGAACTTACGCGCTCTGCTGATCCGGCAGGGCGCGTAGTTCTTTGAGGTAGAACCACGGCACAACGGGCATGGCCAGCGTGACGAGCGCGGTCAGCACGTAGAACACCCACGCCGCGACGTTGCTGTCCACCGCCATCAGGTAGGTGGCCACGCCGATGGTCACCATGGCGACACCGATTGCGCACGCGATCACGACGGCGCAGCGCAGCCACAGTAGATCGACGGCGGCCGAGCCGGTTTCGGACGCTTCGAGCGTGCGCAACGGTCTCGGCGCCGCGTACGCCGACTGGGGATCGACGCCGGCCCTCGCCCCGGGCGGCCTCAGCTTCTCGGTGGCCGGCGCAGTACCGGAAAGGGTTGCCTGTGGCGGTTCGGCCAGGGCTTCCCGGCGCGCCCGCAGCAGCAGCGGCACGGCCCCGATGATCACCACCGCCGAGACGCCGATGACGGTGTAGAGCAGCCACGGCGTGCCGGCGTCTCCGGGGGATTCGGCGTGCCCCCGGCCCAGGTCCACCAGCGCCACGGTGGCGGCGACGCCGGTGCCGAGGGCGACCAGCCAGATCGCCGCGCAGGAGCCGAGCAGGATGCGGTCCGTGCGGTCCAGTTCACTGGGATCCAGTGCCGGGCTCAACCGTGAACGCCCCGACGCGTCGGTGTCGTAGGTCATCAGCAGCTGGTCTGCGCGGAGTTGTTGGTGTTCGAGGACAGCACCGTCCCGTCGCTCGTGGTGATCGAACAGTTGAGCCGGCTGACCAGGAACAGGCTCGACGCCTGCACCGACCCGACTTCGGACTGCGAGATGGGTGTCACGGTCAACGACCACGGGATGTAGACGTTGCGCTGGGTGCGGCTGCGCCCGGACGCGTCGATGTAGGTCACGGTGATGATGTCTCCCGGTGCTTTGGTTCCCGTCACCGAGTAGGTGACCTGGCGTGGGCCCGCGCGGGTCGTCGTGGGCGGCGGTGACGGCGGCTGTGTGGTTGCCGGCGCCGGTGGTGGCGGCGGCTCGGCGGGTGAGGGCGGCGGAGGCGGCGGAGGGGGCTCCTGGGTGACGGTGACCGTCTCCGGCGGCGGTGGTGGTGGCGGCGGCTCCGTTGTCGTGGGCGGGGGCGGGGGGGGCGGTGTGGTGGTGGTGATCTCGTCCTGCACCGGCGGCGCCACGGTGGTGGTCGAGGTTTCCGGTGTGGCGAGATTGTCGGTGTCGGTTCGCGTCACCAGTACCGACACCGATGCCACCAAGGCGATGGCCGCGACGATCGCCGCCACGCCGACGACCCACGGCCACCGGGGCGGGGTGTGCTGGTCGACCGGGTCGCCCGGTTCGTAGTTGTCGTAGTCGTACAGCGACGCGTCGGCGGGCACGTACGGGCCTGCGGTGAACTGCTCGGACTCCGGGGCCGAGTACGCCCGCGAATAGAACTCCGTTTCGCTGGTGTCCGGTGCCGGCTGGTCACCGGCGGCTTGATCCGGCTCCTGACTCGGCTTCTGACCCTGGAAATCCGCCCCTTCGTCATCCGGGGGATTCGGCCCGCTCATTTACGCCTATCCTTCTCGACTACTCAACCGGCGCGACACGCCAACAAGGTTCGCCGGCTCGGCCGGCGGCGGCTGACCGTGCCTCGGCAACATTACCCAACCGCCTCACCCGCGTGGATCACACGGCGCGGTCTACCGGCGAAGTGGTGGTCTGATTGTGACCTTGCGCCGGCACCGCAGGCTGCTTCGAGTCGGTCAGTGCTTCTCGGGACCGGTGTAGTACTCGAACACCAGGCCGGCGACCGTCGTGACCACGAAGCAGATGCCCGCCACGATGAGCCAGGGCAGCCACAGCGCGACACCGACCGCGGTGATCGACGCCGACAGCGCGATCATCACCGGCCACCAGCTGTGCGGGCTGAAAAAACCGAGCTCGCCGGCGCCGTCGCTGATCTCGGCGTCTTCGTAGTCCTCCGGCCGGGTGTCCAGGCGCCGAGCCACGAACCGGAAGAACGTGCCGGTGATCAGGGTCAGGCCGGCGGTCAGCACCAGCGCGGTGGTGCCCGCCCACTCGACGCCGCCGTACTGGAACATTGCGGTCAGTACGGCGTAGACGACGGCGGCGAGGATGAAGAACGCGGTCAGGAACTCGAACAGCCGGGCTTCGATATGCATGTGATGTCCCTACTTGCTGGCCTGCGATTGCTGGGGCGCCAGTTCGCCGCGACGGGTGTCGAACGGTTGGGTGGTGACGGCTTTCGGCGGCTGGTTGATCGCCTGCAGCGCCTGGGCATTGGTCTTGCCGTCGATGCGCTGCTGCAGATACGCCTTGAAGTCGTTGGGCTCCACGACCCGCAACTCGAAGTTCATCATCGAGTGGTAGGTGCCGCACATCTCCGTGCACCGCCCGACGAAGGCCCCGGTCTGGTTGATCTCGCTGATCTGGAACGTGTTATCGGAGTTGTTCGCCCGCGGGTTGGGCATCACGTCGCGCTTGAACAGGAACTCCGGCACCCAGAACCCGTGGATGACGTCGGCTGAGGCGATCTGGAACTCGATGCGCTTGCCCGACGGCACCACCAGCACCGGGATCTCGTTCGACGACCCCAGCGTCTCGACCTTGTCGAACGCCAGATACGAGCGGTCCTGCGGGTGCTTGCCCGCAATCACTCCGAACTCGCCGCCGTGCTCGCCCTCCAGGCCCTCCGGGCCCGACGCCACCGCGGCCGCCCGCTCGGGGTCGCCGCCCTCATAGGTGAACGTGCCGTCGGAGAAGTTCACCTTCTGGTAGCCGAACTTCCAGTTCCACTGGAAGGCGGTAACGTCGACGACGACTTCGGGGTTCGGTTCCTCGTGCAGCATCCTTTCCTGCACCACCACGGTGAAGTAGAACAGCACCGAGATGATCAGGAACGGCACCACGGTCAGAACCAGCTCCAGCGGCATGTTGTAGCCGAACTGGCGCGGCAACTCGGTGTCGGTCTTCTTGGCCCGGTGAAACGCCGAAGTCCAGAAGATCAGGCCCCACACGATCGCGCCGACGACCAGGGAGGCGATCACGGAGCCGATCCACAGTTCGCGGTTGAAGTGGGCTTCGGGGGTGATGCCGTTCGGCCACCCCAGACCCAGCACCTCGGACCAGCTGCAGCCGCTGAGCAGCAACGCCGTAGCACCCAGGACGATTGACAGCGACGCCGTTCGCGCCACCGCCTTCAGCCCGCGAGGTGTCACGTTGAAGCCTCCTAGAAGTCGGTGACGCGCGACCGCGGTGCGGTCAGTTTCCGGAGCGAATACTACGCAGCGTAGACCACGGCCGGGTGCCGGTCTGAACACACCTCATCGATTAGGCATACTGGCGCCGTGTGCGGACTGCTGGCCCTGTTGCGTGACCCGTCCGCTGAGCTGTCCCCCGGCCTGGTCGAGGCGGTGTCCGGGGCGTCGCATCTGATGCGCCACCGCGGCCCCGACGAGCCCGGAACATGGTCGGACGATCGGGTCGTGCTGGGGTTCAACCGGCTGTCGATCATCGACATCGCGCACAGCCATCAGCCGCTGCGGTGGGGACCGCCGGAAGCCCCCGGTCGCTACGTGCTGGTGTTCAACGGCGAGATCTACAACTACCTCGAACTGCGGGAGGAGCTGTCGGCACGCCACGGCGCGACGTTCACCACCGACGGTGACGGCGAGGCGATCATCGCGGCCTACCACCACTGGGGCACCGACGCGTTGACGCGGCTGCGCGGCATGTTCGCGTTCGCGCTGTGGGACTCCGAGCGCGGTGAGCTGTTCTGCGCCCGCGACCCGTTCGGCATCAAGCCGCTCTACCTGGCCGGTGGCGCCGGGGGCACCGCGGTGGGCAGCGAGAAGAAATGCCTGCTCGACCTGGCCGACACGCTGGGCATCGACCTGTCGATCGACGAGCGCGCCGTGCAGCACTACACCGTGCTGCAGTACGTCCCGGAGCCCGAAACCCTGCAACGCGGTGTGCGCCGGCTGGAGTCCGGCTGCTACGCGCGCATCCGTCCCGGCGGCCAACCCGACGTGACGCGCTACTTCAATCCCCGGTTCGCCGCAGTGCCCTTCGTGGCGGGACGCGAGCAGGAGCGCTACGACGAGATCACCGCGGTGCTCGAGGATTCGGTCGCCAAACACATGCGCGCCGACGTGACCGTGGGCGCATTCCTGTCCGGTGGCATCGACTCGACTGCGATCGCGGCGCTGGCCATGCGGCACAACCCGCGGCTGATCACGTTCACGACGGGTTTCGAGCGTGAGGGCTTCTCCGAGGTCGACGTCGCGGTCGCCTCGGCCGAGGCGATCGGCGCCAGACACGTCGCCAAGGTGGTCAACCAGGCCGAGTTCGTCGCCGCGCTGCCCGAAATCGTCTGGTATCTCGATGAACCCGTCGCCGATCCCGCGCTGGTACCGCTGTTCTTCATCGCCCGCGAGGCTCGCAAGCACGTCAAGGTGGTGCTGTCCGGCGAGGGCGCCGACGAGCTGTTCGGCGGCTACACCATCTACCGGGAGCCGTTGTCGTTGCGGCCTTTCGAGTATCTGCCGCGTCCGCTGCGGCGGTCGCTGGGGCGGGCGTCGCGACCGCTGCCGGAGGGACTGCGCGGCAAGAGCCTGCTGCACCGCGGCTCGCTCACGCTCGAAGAGCGCTACTACGGCAACGCGCGCAGCTTCTCCGACGCGCAGCTGCGGGCGGTGCTGCCCGGCTTCCGCCAGGAGTGGACCCACACCGACGTGACGGCGCCGATCTATGCCGCATCGGCGGGGTGGGATCCCGTCGCCCGCATGCAGCACGTCGACCTCTTCACCTGGCTGCGCGGCGACATCCTCGTCAAGGCCGACAAGATGACCATGGCGAACTCGTTGGAGCTGCGGGTGCCGTTCCTGGACCCCGAGGTCTTCGCGGTCGCGTCCCGACTCCCCTATGACCAGAAGATCACTAGGGCGACAACCAAATTCGCATTGCGTCGGGCGCTCGAGCCGATCGTCCCGGCGCATGTGCTGAACCGTCCGAAGCTGGGCTTCCCGGTGCCGATCCGGCATTGGCTGCGGGCCGGCGAGCTGCTCGAGTGGGCTTATTCGATGGTCAACTCGTCACAGGCCGGTGGCCTGATCGACCTCGCGGCGGTACGCACCATGCTCGACGAACATCGCAGCGGCACAAGCGATCACAGCCGCCGGTTGTGGACCGTCCTGATCTTCATGCTGTGGCATGCGATCTTCGTCGAGCACAGCATCACTCCGCAGATCGGCGAGCCGACCTATCCCGTGCAGCTGTAGCTACTTGAGCGCCTGCGCGATCTCCGCGGCGGCCTCGTCGCCGTAGGCGTCGCCGAGCCGCTGCACCGCCTCCTGAGGGTCCCAGCTCCACTCCTGCGGGCCCGGCGCCTCGAACACCAGCACGGCCACCAGCGAGGCGAGCTGAGCGGAGCGCTCCAGGTTGAGCCCGGCGCTGCGACCGGTCAAGAAGCCGGCGCGGAACGCGTCCCCGATGCCGGTCGGATCTGCCTTGTGCTTTTCGGGCACCACCCCGACGTGGATGAACGTGCCGTCCGAGCTGACCAGGTCGACGCCCTTGGGGCCCAGCGTGGTGACGCGCAACCCGATCTGGCTCATCACCTGCGCCTCACTCCAGCCGGACTTCTGCAGCAGCAGGTCCCACTCGTAATCGTTGGTGAACAGATAGGTGGCGCCGTCGATCAGCTTGCGGATCTCCTCACCGGTCAGCCGGGCCAACTGCTGGGACGGATCGGCGGCGAAGGCCAGGCCGAGCCGGCGGCACTCCTCGGTGTGCAGGAACATCGCGTCGGGATCGTTGGCGCCGACGATCACCAGTTCCGGCGTGCCGATCCGTTTTGTGAGGTCGGCCAGAGAGATGTTGCGCGCCTCGGACATGGCGCCCGGATAGAACGACGCGATCTGCGCCATGGCGTCATCGGTCGTGCAGACGAACCGAGCGGTGTACGCGGTCTCGGAGACGAGCACGCTCTCGGTATCGACCCCGACGGACTCCAGCCAGCTGCGGTAGTCGTCGAAGTCGCGGCCGACGGCGCCCACCAGCGCCACGTCACCGCCCAGCACACCGATGGCGAACGCCATGTTGCCCGCGACCCCGCCGCGGTGCACGACCAGATCGTCGACAAGGAAACTCAACGAGACCTTCTGTAGATGATCGGGCAGCAGTTGTTCGGAGAATTTCCCAGGGAACCGCATCAGATGGTCGGTTGCAATCGATCCGGTCACCGCAATTGTCACGAACTGTCACCCTTCATTTGTTAAGTCGCCTAGGTATTCTAGTGCGCTAACCTGCCTACAAAGACATGCCCGCCCTGTACGACAGCACTGTAGACAGGCGCCTTTCAACCCACGTCCCTGGGGAGCAAATCGATGACCGGTCCGTACCCGCCCGAATACGGCGCTGGACCGACCACCCCGCAAACGTATCCTCAACCGTTCCCGTATCCGGAGAACATGCCCTCGGCGTATCCGGGCACTCTGCCGCCGCCGGTGCAGTACCGGAAACGGCGGCGGTGGCCGATCGTGGCCGCAGTGGTGTTGGCGGTGGCGGTGATCGCGGCGGTGGTGGCCGGAATCGTCTTCGCCGGCGGCGGCGAGGATGCACCGCAGGCGAGTGCGCTGAGCGAGGCGTCGGCCAAGGGCGCGATCCAGGAGTATCTGGACGCGCTGACCAACGGCGACACCGAGACCGTGGCGCGGCACACCCTGTGCGGGTTGTTCGACGCGGTCAAGGAGAAGCGCTCGGATCTGGCGCTGGCCAGGTTGTCCGGCGATGCGTTCCGCAAGCAGTACAACAGCGCCGAGGTGACGTCGATCGACAAGATCGTGATGCCCTCGCCGAATCAGGCGCAGGTGCTGTTCACCATGCGGGTGACACCGGCCAGCGGCTCACGACGGGACCGGCCCGACACCGACGAACAGCAGGCCGTCGCCCAGCTGTTGGCGCAGGGCAACGAGATCCTGGTGTGCTCTTACCTGCCGCGCACGGGCGGCCAGTACTGATCTGTTCCGGTCAGTTGAACGAGTCGCCGCAGGCGCACGAACCCGTGGCGTTGGGGTTGTCGATCGTGAAGCCCTGCTTCTCGATGGTGTCGACGAAGTCGATGGTCGCACCCTGCACATACGGCGCGCTCATCCGGTCCACGGTCAGGTTCACGCCGCCGAACTCCACGGACAGGTCACCGTCGAGCGACCGGTCGTCGAAGAACAGGTTGTAGCGCAGGCCGGCGCAGCCGCCCGGCTGCACGGCGATACGCAGGGCGAGGTCGTCGCGGCCCTCCTGGTCCAGCAACGCCTTGGCCTTGGCGGCGGCAGCGTCGGTCAGGATCACGCCGTGGGTGGCGGTTGCCGACTCTCCCTGAACTGTCATTACGTCTCCTGTGAGGCCTCATCGGGTGCGCGTTACTGGTTCAACGGTACCCCGTTCGGCCGCTATTCCCGAGTCTGTCCCCAGGCCGTCGCCGCATTCCGCGGCAGAAGTAACCTGGCAGCGTGAACCTGCTGGGCCGTAAGAAAGACAAGGAACCCGACTCGGGCGCCGGTGTGGCTGACGCCACAGTGGAGACCGAGTTGGGCGACGACGCCAGGACGGCGCGCACCACGGCCCCCAAGGGCAGGCCGACGCCCAAGCGCGACGCCCGCAAGCGTGGCCCGGTGGCGCCCGCGCCGATGACGGCCGCCGAGGCGCGTCGGCGCCGCAAAGAGATGCGCTCCAAATTGAGCCGCGAGGAACGCCGAGCGGACAAGGCCGCGCGCCGCGAACAGATGACCCAACGCCGCGAGAAGATGATGGCCGGCGAGGAGGCCTACCTGCTGCCGCGGGATCGGGGACCGGTGCGCCGCTATGTGCGCGATCTGGTGGACTCCCGCCGCAACGTCCTCGGGCTGTTCATGCCGTCGGCCCTGGGCCTGATCTTCGTGATGCTGGCGGTGCCCTCGGTGCAGGTGCAGCGCCTGATCTCCCCCGCGATGCTCGTGCTCGTGCTCATCATGGTGATCGACGGCTTCATCCTCGGCCGGCGCGTCAACCGCAGGGTCGACGCGAAGTTCCCCGACAACGCCGAAACCGGCTGGAAGCTCGGGTTCTACGCGGCCAGCCGGGCCTCGCAACTGCGCCGGATGCGGGCACCCCGGCCGCAGGTGAACCGCGGCGACAAGGTCACCTGAGCCCGGTGCGCACCCTGGTGCTCGGCGGCATCCGGTCGGGTAAGTCGCAGTGGGCCGAAGCGGCGCTCGCCGACACCGGTCCGCCACCGCTGCGCTACCTCGCGACCGGGCCTGCGCCCGCGGACGATCCCGACTGGGCCGCCCGGATCGCCGCCCATCGGGAGCGTAGGCAGGATCGGTGGTCTACCGTCGAAACAGCGGATGTCGCAACGCAATTGCGGGATCAACCGATCGCAACCCTGGTCGACGACATCGGCTCGTGGCTGACCGCGGCGATGGACAGGTCGGGCGCGTGGACCGGCGGCTCGGTCGCCGCGGACGTCGACGATCTGCTCGACGCGGTCGGCGGGTTCTCCGCTCCACTTGCGGTGGTCAGCCCCGAGGTCGGGCTGACCGTGGTGCCCGCGACGGCGGCGGGCCGCCGGTTCGCCGACGAACTGGGTTCGCTCAACCAGCGGCTCGCCGCGGTGTGCGAGCGGGTGGTGCTGATCATCGCCGGGCAACCGGTCTCGGTGAAGGAGCCGGTGTGACGGACTTTCCCGCCGTCGAGACACCCGACGCCGACGCGGCCGCCGCCGCGCGGGCGCGGCAGAACCGGCTCACCAAGCCGCCCGGATCGCTGGGCCGGCTGGAGGACCTCGCGGTCTGGGTCGCATCGTGTCAGGGGATCTGCCCGCCCCGGCAGTTCCAGCGGGCCCGGGTAGTCGTGTTCGCCGGTGACCACGGCGTCGCCGCGGCCGGGGTGTCGGCCTACCCGGCCGATGTCACCGCGCAGATGGTCGCGAACTTCGATGCCGGCGGCGCCGCGATCAACGCGCTCGCCGAGGTGGCAGGCGCAACCGTTCGAGTGGTCGACATCGCGGTCGACACCCAGCAATCGCATTCGCCGTCGATCGGTGCGCACAAGGTGCGCCGCGGCAGCGGCAACATCGCCGTCGAGGACGCCCTGAGCGCCGACGAACTCACCGCGGCGCTCGAGGCCGGCCGACGGATCGCCGACGACGAGGTGGACTCCGGCGCCGATCTGCTGATCGCCGGTGATATGGGCATCGGAAATACAACTCCGGCAACAACTTTGGTTGCGGCACTCAGCGACTCGGAACCGGTCGCCGTGGTCGGTCGCGGCACAGGCGTCGACGACGCGGGGTGGGCGCGCAAGACCGCCGCGGTCCGCGACGCGCTGTACCGCGGCCGCGCCAGCGTCACCGATCCTGCTGCGCTACTGCGGATCTGCGGCGGCGCCGATATCGCGGCGATGGCCGGCTTCTGCGCACAGGCCGCCGTGCGGCGCACGCCGCTGCTGCTCGACGGCCTGGTGGTGACCGCGGCGGCGTTGGTGGCCGAGCGTCTGGCGCCGGGCGCCCGCCTGTGGTGGCAGGCCGCACACCGGTCCCCCGAACCGGCGCACGCGGTGGCACTGGATCGGCTCGGCCTCGACCCGATCCTGGACATGCGGATGCGCCTCGGCGAGGGCACCGGGGCGGCGGTCGCGTTGCCTGTCGTGCGGGCGGCGGTGGCCGCGCTGGCGTCGATGGCGACGTTCGACGAGGCGGGCGTCACCCCCGCGTCCGAGGAGCACTGACCCGTGATCCGTTCGCTCACCGGGGCGTTCGCGTTCGGCACCGTCCTCCCGGTGCGTACCACGGCGGGCATCGGCCGCGGGGCACTGACCGCGTTGCCGGTGGCCGGCGCCGCGATCGGCGGGCTGGCGGCCGCAACGCTGTGGGCGGCGTCGTGGGCGTTCGGGCCGGGACCGCTGGCCGGTGTGTTGGCGGTGGCGGTGGTGGTGGCGCTGACCCGCGGACTTCACGTCGACGGGCTCGCCGACACCGCCGACGGGCTGGGCTGTTACGGGCCGCCGGCGCGCGCCCTCGAGGTGATGCGCGACGGCTCGGCGGGTCCGTTCGGCGTCGCCGCCGTCGTCGTTGTCGTCCTGACGCAGGCTTTCGCGTTTGCCGGGTTGACCTCCGTGGGGTTGGTGGCGGCGGTCGTGACGGGTCGCGTCGCGGCGGTGCTGGCGTGCCGGCGCGGAGTGCCCGCCGCAGCGGGCAGCGCGCTGGGCGCACGGGTCGCCGGCACGCAACCGGTCGCGGTGGCCGCCGCGTGGATCGTCGCGGTCGCGGCGTTGGCCGTGTTCGCCGGCCCACGGCCGTGGCAGGGGCCGCTGGCGGTGATCGTCGCGGTGTCGTGCGGGGCGCTGCTCGTGGCGCACTGTGTCCGTCGCTTCGGCGGCATCACCGGAGACGTGCTCGGCGCCGCGATCGAAGTGACTACGACGGTCGCCGCACTGGGTCTGGCCATCGGCTGAGCGGGCACTAACTGGTTGATCGCCTGCACCCTGGTACGAGTAATCAACCCCGTTAGCTCACTAGCCGAGTCGGGCCATCCAGCCGTGGGTGTCGGCGAAGGTGCCGCGCTGGATCCCGGTGAGCGTGTCGCGCAGCGCCATCGTGATCTCCCCCGGCCCGCCGTCGGCGATGGTGAACTCGCCGTCGGCGTGTTTGACCCGGGCGACCGGGGTGATGACGGCCGCGGTGCCGCAGGCGAACACCTCGGTGATCTCGCCCGCGGCCGCTTTCTTCTGCCACTCGTCCACATCGATCTTGCGCTCTTCGACCGTGAAACCGGCGTCAGAAGCCAACTGCAGCAAGGAATCTCGCGTGACACCAGGCAGGATTGAGCCGCTCAGCTCGGGCGTGACCAGCCGTGCGGACCCGCCGCTGCCGAACACGAAGAACAGGTTCATCCCGCCCATCTCTTCGACATAGCGGCGCTCGGCGGCGTCCAACCACACCACCTGGTCGCAGTCGTTGTCCGCGGCCTGCGCCTGCGCGAGCAGCGAAGCGGCGTAGTTGCCGCCGAATTTCGCGGCGCCCGTGCCGCCCGGGCAGGCCCGCACGTATTCGGTGGACAACCACACGCTGACCGGCTTGATGCCGCCCTTGAAGTAGGCACCGGCGGGTGAGGCGATGACCAGGTAGCGGTATTCGGTTGCGGGCCGCACGCCGAGACCCGGCTCGGTCGCGAACACGAACGGCCGCAGATACAGCGATTCCTCACCGCCGACGCCCGGCACCCAGGGCTCGTCGACGGAGATCAGCTGACGCAGCGACTCGATGAAGACTTCCGCGGGTAGTTCCGGGATCGCGAGTCGACGCGCCGAGAGACGTAGCCGTCGGGCGTTCGCCTCGGGCCGGAACGAGACGATCGAGCCGTCACCCCAGCGGTAGGCCTTGAGCCCCTCGAAGATCTCCTGCGCGTAGTGCAGCACGATTGCCGAGGGGTCGAGCTCGATGGGGCCGTACGGGATCACCCGCGCGTTGTGCCAACCCTCACCCTCCGCGTAGTCGATCGACACCATGTGGTCGGTGTGGTACCGGCCGAATCCGGGATTGGCCAGTATCGAGGCCCGTACCTCGTCGCTCGCCGGGTTCGCGTTGCGCTCAACCGTGAACTCGAGGGGGCCGTCAGTCATGCAGCGATTGTATATCCGAAGCGCTACCGGGTTTTTGCCGCGACGAACGGCGGTTTGACCACCTCACACTCGACGGCGCGGCCGCGGACGTCGACCGTGACCAGCTGCCCGTCGGCGATGTTGCGGTCGGTGTCGATCAACGCCAGCGCGATGCCGACTTTCAAAGTCGGAGAGAAGGTTCCCGACGTCGTCACGCCCACCTGACGGTCGCCGTCGAGCACCGTGAGCCCGGCGCGCAGCACGCCCCTACCAACGGCCTTGAGGCCCCGCAGCAGCCGACGCGGGCCACTCGCCTTCTCGGCCAGCAACGCCTCGCGTCCCCAGAACGCGTCTTTTTTCCAGCCGATGGCCCACCCGCAGCGCGCCTGCAGCGGGGAGAAATCCGGCGAGAGCTCATGGCCGTGCAGCGGATACCCCATCTCGGTTCGCAAGGTGTCGCGGGCGCCGAGACCCGCCGGCTCGCCGCCCGCCGCCGTCACCGTCTCGAGCAGTGCGTCGAACACCACGTCCGCGCGGTCCCACGGCGGCAGCAGCTCATAACCGTGCTCGCCGGTGTAGCCGCTGCGGCAGACGCGTACGGGAACCCCGCCGAACTCCGCGTCGGCATAACCCATGTAGTCCATGTCGGTCGGCAGCCCGAGCGCGCCGACGATCTGCGCCGATTTCGGACCCTGGACCGCGAGCACCGCGTAGGACCGGTGTTCGTCGGTGATCGTCAACTCGGTAGGGGCCCGGCGCCGCAGCGCCTCGACGACCGCGGCGGTGTTGGCGGCGTTGGGCACCAGGAAGATCTCGTCATCCGAGACGTAATACACGATCAAGTCATCGATGACCCCGCCGGACTCCGTGCAGCACAACGTGTATTGCGCCTTGCCCGGGCCGATACGGCGCAGGTCGTTGGTGAATGCGGAGTTGACGTACTCGGCCGCGCCGGGCCCTCGCACCAACGCCTTGCCGAGATGGCTGACGTCGAACAGCCCGACCGATGTCCGGGTCGAGGTGTGCTCGCTGACCGTCCCGGCGTACGAAACCGGCATCAGCCACCCGCCGAACTCGGCGAAGCTCGCCCCCAGTTCGCGGTGGCGCTCTTCCAGTGGGCCGTGTTCGACTTCGCTCACGGAAATCCACCCTAACCGGGACTTCGACGCTGGCAGACTCGGGTGCGTGGTCGATTTCGCCGCACTGGAGGCGGCCGGAATTGCGAACGCGCGAGAACGCGCGGGGCTCATCGAGTACCTCGACAGCCTCGGGTTCACCGCTGAGGACATGGTCGAGGCAGAACGCAAGGGCCGCCTGTTCGGCCTGGCGGGCGATGCGCTGCAGGGGCCGGGCCGCCCGGTGCACAGCTTGCGCACGGCCGCCGAGGCGCTCGACGTGCCCCTCGAAGAGGTTGCGACGGCGTGGGCCGTGATGGGTCTGAACATCTCCGATCCGGATGCACTCGCGCTGAGCCGGGCAGACGTCGACGGACTGGCGGCGTGGGTGGCGATGAAGGCTCTCGTCGGCGACGATGCCGCGCTGGCCTTTCTGCGGGTCCTCGGCAACACGATGGCCCGGCTCGCCGAGGCCGGCGGGACGATGGTGCGCATGGCCCAGCCCGATCTGCTGATGACGCACAGCGGGAACGAACTCACCACGGCGAAGGCCTATCGCGCGGTCACCGAGATCACCCAGCGGATCAGCGTGCTGATCGACGCCGTCTTCCGGGAGCACATCATCAGCGCCCGAACGCATTTCGAGGGCGTGCTGCACGACTCGTCGCCCATCGTCACCTGCGGGGTGGGATTCGCCGATCTCACCGGTTTCACCGCCCTGACCCAGCGGCTCACGCCGGACGAATTGTCCGATTTGTTGATCGAGTTCGGCGGCATCGTGTCCGATCTCGTGCACGCCGACGGTGGGCGCGTGGTGAAGTTCATCGGCGACGAGGTGATGTGGGTGTCCTCGACCCCAGAACTGTTGGCGAAGGTCGCTCTCGATCTCGTCGAGCTGCCGCAGGCACACGAGGCCGGTCTGCTGGTGCGCGCGGGTCTCGGCTACGGGGACGTGCTGGCCATCGGCGGCGATTACTGGGGCACCCCGGTGAACCTGGCCGCCCGGTTGGTGGCGGCCGCCGCACCGGGGCAGATCCTCGCATCGACCGACGTTCGCGATGAGCTGCCCGACTGGCCCGCCATTGCGCAGAACCCGTTGATACTCAAGGGCTTCGATGTTCCGGTCACCGCCTACGATTTGCACCTGAGTCGCTGATGGTCGACCTTGACGCGCTCGAAGCCGCCGGCCTCGCCGATGCACGAGGACGAGCGGCGCTGATCGAGTACCTCGACGGCCTCGGATTCTCCGCCGAAGCGATGGTCGATGCGGAGCGACACGGACGAGCCCTGTATCAACTCGCCGGCGACGCCATTCGGCGCTCAGGGCCTCCCAGCTGCAGCCTGCGAACCGCGGCTGAGGCGCTCGGATTGCCGGTCGACGACGTCGCTCATTTCTGGGCGATGCTGGGCTTGACCGCGGCCGACCCTGACCAGGTCGTGCTGAGCGAGGCCGACGTCGCCGCCATGGCCACCTGCGCCGCGATGGAGGAGTTGTGGAGCGCGGACGGCACCGCCGGATTGCTACGCCTCATCGGCGCCGCGATGGCCAGGTTGGCAGAAGCCGAAGTGACGCTGACACGAACGACCCAGCCGGCATTGTGGATCACCACCAGCCATGACGAACTCATCACTGCGCAGACATACCGCGCGCTGGCCGAATTGATTCCCCGCATCGGGGCGATGATGGACGCCGTCCATCGGCAGCATCTCGAGCGGCCCAATCTGTTCGCGAACGTGGTCAGCGATCCGTCGTCCGCCTTGGAGTGCGGAATCGGGTTCGTCGACCTTTCGGGTTTCACGGCGATGACGCAGATACTCAACTCGGCCGATCTGACAGCACTACTCAGCGGGTTCAGTGCGACCGCCAGTGACGTTGTGCACGATGACGACAGTCGGCTGGTCAAATTCATCGGAGACGCGGTGATGTGGGTCAGTTCGACGCCGGACCGCCTGGTGCGGACCGCCACCGATCTCGTGAACCACCCGAATGTCCGAAAAGCGGGACTTGGTCTTCGGGCGGGGCTGAGCTACGGCGCAGTTGTCGCCATCAACGGCGACTACTTCGGCAACCCCGTCAACCTGGCCGCGCGGCTTGTGGCGGCGGCAGCACCGGGGCAGATCCTGGCATCCACCGATGTTCGCGACGCGCTACCCGACTGGCCGGCGGTTCGGCTGGATCCTTTGACCCTCAAGGGCTTCGACGCCCCGGTCACGGCCTACGATCTGCACGGCGGCCACTGAAGCTAGGGTTAGGCCTCGTGAGCCCTGCAACCGTCGGATACCAGGTTCCTACCGTCACCGTCAGCTCGTCGCTGCCCAAACGCAAAGCCGGCTCATCGGTGCTGATCGTGCCGGTGGTCAACGGTGACGACGACTCCCCTGCGAAGGTGGTGTCGAGCCCGTTTCTGGACGCCGCTGCGGTCGCTGAGATCGAGGGTGCGCTCGAGGCGCTCGGCGCCAAAGGCGGCAGTGAGCAGCTCACCCGCATCGTCGCGCCATCGCTTCCGGTGGCCAGCGTGCTTGCAGTGGGCCTCGGCAAGCGATCAGAGGCGTACTCCGCCGACACCATCCGCCGCGCCGCGGGAGCGGCGGCCCGCTCGCTCAACGGCACAGAGGTGGCGCTGACGACGCTGACGGACGTCGACCTGACAGCCGCGATCGAGGGCCTGATCCTCGGCGCCTACCGGTTCGCCGACTTCCGCAGCGGCAAGACCGCGCCCAAGGACGCCGGCCTGCGCGAGATCACCGCGCTCACCGCGGACACCAAGTCCAGTACCAAGGAAGCCGCGCAGCGGGCGGCCGACATCGCGACCGCGGTGGCCACCGCCCGCGACCTGGTCAACACCCCCCCGAGCCACCTCTTTCCCGCCGAATTCGCTCGGCGCGCAAAGGATTTAGCCGAGGCAGCCGGACTGCAGGTGGAAATCCTCGACGAGAAGGCCTTGGAGAAGGCGGGTTACGGCGGCATCATCGGCGTCGGCAAGGGTTCCTCCCGCCCTCCGCGGCTGGTACGGCTGACCCACAAGGGCGCCAAGCGAAAAGGCAAGCGCGTCGCGCTGGTCGGCAAGGGCATCACGTTCGACACCGGCGGCATTTCGATAAAGCCCGCGGCGAACATGCACCACATGACCTCCGACATGGGTGGCGCAGCCGCTGTCATCGCGACCGTGGTGCTGGCCGCCAAGCAGAAGCTGCCGATCGACGTCATCGCCACGGTGCCGATGGCCGAGAACATGCCGTCGGCCACCGCGCAGCGGCCCGGCGACGTGCTGACCCAGTACGGCGGCACCACAGTCGAAGTGCTCAACACCGACGCCGAGGGCCGGCTGATTCTGGCCGACGCGATCGTGCGGGCCGGCGAGGACCAACCGGACTACCTGATCGAGACCTCGACGCTGACCGGTGCACAGACCGTCGCGCTCGGCGCCCGCACCCCCGGGGTGATGGGCAGTGACGAATTCCGCGACAGGGTGGCAGGGATTTCGCAGGCGGTCGGCGAGAACGCCTGGCCGATGCCGCTGCCCGAGGAACTCAAGGACGACCTCAAGTCGACGGTCGCCGACCTCGCCAACGTCAGCGGTTCGCGGTACGCCGGCATGCTGGTGGCGGGTACGTACCTGCGCGAGTTCGTCGCCGACGGCGTGCAGTGGGCCCACATCGACATCGCGGGTCCGGCGTACAACACGGGCGGCCCGTGGGGTTACACCGGCAAGGGCGGCACCGGCGTGCCGACCCGGACCATGTTCGCGGTCCTGGAGGACATAGCGGCTAACGGGTAGGCCCATATCGCCGAGACCGACGAAATGGCGGTTTTCACTCGCACAGATCCGCCAAAACGTCGGTTTCGGTACTAGACGACCCTGCCGCGCGCGGTGCTGCGCATCACCTGCGGGAGCAGGTGCGCGACGCCGTAGACAATGTGTGCCTCCGGGGCGACCGGGCGGATCGGCTTGTTCTTCTTGACCGCCGAGACGATCGCATTGGCGACCTTGTCGGGGCCGTACCGGCGCTTGGCGAACACCTTCTCCAGTTGCGCGCGGCGGGCTTCGACCTTGTCCCGCTTGCCGGCGGGCGCGTCGAACCGGGTGGTGTGCACGATGTTTGTGTCGATCACGCCGGGGCACACCGTGGTGAGCCCCACGCCGGCCTGGTCCAGCTCGGCGCGCAGACAATCGCCGAACATGAACACCGCGGCCTTGCTGGTGGCGTAGGCGTTCATCGACTGCTGCGGTGAGTAGGCCGCCATCGAGGAGATGTTGACGACGTGCCCGCCCAGTCCTCGGTCGACCAGTCGGCGCCCGAAAGACCTGCAGCAGTTGACAACTCCACCGAAGTTGATGGCCAGTACACGGTCGTACTCCTCGCGCGGGGTGTCGAGGAACATTCCGGCGTGCCCGACGCCCGCGTTGTTCACCACGATGTCGGGTACGCCGTGTTCGGCGCACACCCGGTCGGCGAACCGCTCGACGGCGTCGGCGTCGGACACGTCGACGGTGTAGGCGTGCGCGACTCCTCCGCGGGCGGTGATCTGGGCCGCGGTCTCCTTGGCGGTGCCCTCGTCGAGGTCGCTGACGACGATCTCGGCACCCTCCCGCGCGAACGCGAGCGCCGTCTCGCGACCGATGCCACTTCCCGCACCTGTCACGGAAACCAGTGTGTCGCTGAAGTATTCGCGTGGCCGGCCGACCTGTGCGCGCAGCAGTTCACGCGCCGGCGGGTTGCCGTCGAGGAAATCGACGAGCTGCTCGACCGACCGTGCGATCGCATGCGGGTGCGACATCGGCGACCAGTGCCCGGCGGCAATATCGCGCCGCCACAGCCGCGCAACCCAGTTCTTGGTGTCGTCATAGACATACGGCCGCACGAACGGGTCCCTGAGGTTGACGATGAGCTGCACCGGGACATCGACGTAGTGATCCGTGCGCCCCGTCTTCATCGACGCCAGATAGTTGGCGCCATAGACCTTGACGCTCTTGGCGGCGTCGTCCTTGTAGGTCGCGGAATGGTGCAGTTGGTCGGCAGGGATTCCATCGCGCAGTAGCAGGATCTGTCGGACCAGGTCTGCGACGAAGCCGCGCACGGCCAACGGTGCGATGCCCGGGATCGAGAAGAAGCCCATGTAGGAGAAGGACAGGAACTGGCTGAGCGCGCGAACGAACCGCCGCGGACGCCACGGACGCCGCAAGCTGCCGATGACGAAGCGGTTGAGGTGGTCGATGCTGGGACCCGCAATGGAGGTGAACGACGCGACGCGGTCGCTGGCACCCGGCCGGGCCAGGTACTCCCACATGGCCGCCGAGCCCCAGTCGTGCGCGAGTACGTGCACCGGTTCGCCGGCGCTGACGGCGGCGGTGACGGCTTCGAAGTCATCGGCGTACCGGGCCATACGATGAGCCGAAACACGCTTGGGCACAGTCGATTCGCCGACTCCCCGGTTGTCGTAGCGCACGATGCGGAACCGGTCGGCCAGCAGCGGCACAACGCCGTCCCACATTACGTGCGAGTCCGGCCAGCCGTGTACGAGAACCAGCGTGGGGCCGTCGGGATTGCCTTCTTCGTAAACGGCGATCCGCACGTCATCTGAGCTGTCGACGAACCGCAGCGCGTTCTGCCCCATCACACCTCCCAGTGGTTGGCGGAACCGTCGGTACCGTATCAGCGCTCGTCGAGCTCCCGACGCTGCGCGCGACGGCGTTCGATGCGGCGACGTTCGTCGTAGTCGCGCATCCGCTGCGGGTAGCCGACCTTCTGCACGTCGTAGACGGGGATATTGAGCCGTTCGGACAGCCGACGGGCACCGGCGTCTCCCCCGGCGCGGCGCCGGGTCCACTCGCCGTCGGCGGCCACCAGGACCACGGTGACGTCGGTGACCGTGGTCTTCGGTTCGACGAAGGCTTCCACGCCGGTGTGTTCGGCGACCCACTGGCGCAGGTAGTTCAGATCCGCGGCGGGGTCGTCCCCCGGCCCGTTGCCCGCGCGCTTACCGCGGCGAAATCTGTCGAGAACTCCCACTCCCGTCCGTGCTCCCTTCGGTCACCTGTCTCGATAGTGCCAGAGCGACGGGTCGGCCGGTCTGCGGCGAACTGTGTAAGCGGACGTGACAGGATGGGTTGCGAAGACATCGACCCAGCACGACTGACCGACCGTTCAAGGGAGCGAGGGAGTCAATCACATGGCCATCTCCGTCCAGATGCCAGCACTCGGCGAGAGCGTCACCGAGGGGACTGTCACGCGTTGGCTCAAGCAAGAGGGCGATACGGTCGAACAAGATGAGCCGCTGCTGGAAGTCTCCACCGACAAGGTTGACACCGAGATTCCCGCGCCCGCTTCCGGTGTGCTGAAGAAGATCATCGCCCAGGAGGACGACACCGTTGAGGTGGGCGGTGAGTTGGCGGTCATCGGCGACGCCGGCGAGGATGGCGGCTCCGACAGCTCCGACGACTCGGAAGACGAGGGCGTCTCCGGCGGAGGCGAGCAGGCCGCCGAAGAGGAGAAGCCCGCAGAGGAGCCGGCGTCTCAGCCCGAGCCCGCCGCCGAGGAAGAGGAAGAGGACTCGTCGCAGCCCGAATCCAAGCCTGAATCCAAGCCGGCTGCGAAGTCTTCGGGGGACGCGACGCCGGTGCTGATGCCCGAGCTCGGCGAGTCCGTCACCGAGGGCACCGTGACACGCTGGCTGAAGAAGGTCGGCGACACCGTCGAGGTCGACGAACCGTTGCTCGAGGTATCCACGGACAAGGTGGACACCGAGATCCCTTCGCCGGTGGCGGGCACACTCCTGTCCATCACCGCCGAGGAGGACGACACAGTCGAGGTGGGCGGGGAGCTGGCCAAGATCGGCGATGCCGACGCGGCGCAGGACTCGAAGCCCGAGCCCGAGCC
Source organism: Mycobacterium sp. IS-3022 (assembly GCF_001500065.1). GTDB lineage: Bacteria > Actinomycetota > Actinomycetes > Mycobacteriales > Mycobacteriaceae > Mycobacterium. Next base: position 71,142 of record NZ_LQIN01000006.1, on the reverse strand, counting down.
CAAGCCTGAACCTGAACCAGAGCCCGAACCGGAGCCCAAGCAGGAAGAGAAACCCAAGCAGGAACCCAAGCCTGAGCCCAAGCGGGAACCCGAGCCCGAGCAAGAGGCCAAACCCGAGCCGAAACCGGAAAAGAAACCGCAGCCCGAGCCGCAACCCACGGGTGAATCCGGCCCGTATGTCACCCCGCTGGTGCGAAAGCTGGCCGCGGAGAACAACGTTGACCTCGCCAACGTGAAAGGCACGGGCGTCGGCGGACGGATCCGCAAGCAGGATGTGCTCGCCGCGGCCGAGGCCACCAAGGCGCCGACGACCCCGACCGAACAACCGGCCGAAGCAGCGGGCAAGACGCCCGCTGCGGCGTCGGCCTCCGCGGACGGCGACACCTCGTCGGCTCGGCTCGCGCACCTGCGCGGCAGCACGCAGAAGGCCAACCGGATCCGCCAGCTGACCGCCAAGAAGACCCGCGAATCTTTGCAGGCGACAGCGCAATTGACCCAGACCCACGAAGTCGACATGACCAGGGTGGTGTCGCTGCGAGCACGGGCGAAGGCCAGTTTCGCCGAGCGTGAAGGCGTGAACCTGACGTTCCTGCCCTTCATCGCGGTCGCGGTGGTGGACGCGCTCAAGGCGCACCCGAACGTCAACGCCAGTTACAACGAGGAAACCAAGGAGATCACCTACTACGACGCCGAGCACCTCGGCTTCGCGGTCGACACGGAGCAGGGTCTGCTCTCGCCGGTGATCAAGAACGCCGGCGATCTGTCGCTGGCCGGCCTGGCCCGCGCGATCGCCGACATCGCTGCGCGCGCACGCTCGGGCGACCTCAAACCCGACGAGTTGTCCGGCGGAACGTTCACGATCACCAACATCGGCAGCCAGGGCGCGCTTTTCGACACGCCGATCCTGGTGCCGCCGCAAGCGGCGATGCTGGGCACCGGCGCCATCGTCAAGCGGCCCCGCGTTATCGCCGACGAGTTCGGCAACGAATCGATCGGTGTCCGCTCGGTGTGCTACCTCCCACTGACCTACGACCACCGGCTGATCGACGGCGCAGATGCCGGCCGCTTCCTGACCACCATCAAGCGCCGGCTCGAGGAAGGCGCGTTCGAGGCCGACTTAGGCCTGTAGAGGCTCAGAGGGAAGGCTTGCGCCTGTCGTGTCCGAAGCCGTCATCGCGATCGCGGGATCGTCGGGTCTGATCGGCACGGCGCTGGTGTATGCACTGCGTGCCACCGACCGCCGTGTCGTACGCATCGTCCGGCGTGCACCGTCCAACGCCGACGAGGTGTTCTGGAACCCGGACACCGGCGAATTCGACCCTCAGACGTTGGCCGGGGTGGACGCGGTGGTCAACCTGTGTGGCGTCAACGTCGGTGAGAAGCGGTGGTCGGGAGCGTTCAAGCAGAGCCTGCGCGACAGCCGCATCGGACCCACGGAGGTGCTCGCCAACGCGGTCGCCGAGGCCGGCGTACCCGTGCTCGTCAACGCCAGCGCGGTCGGGTTCTACGGCGACACCGGCCCGCAGATCACCGACGAGAACGCACCCGCCGGTGAGGGGTTCCTCCCCCACCTGTGCGTCGATTGGGAGGCCGCCACCTGGGCGGCTCGACAGGACGGCGCCCGGGTCGTGCTGGCGCGCTCCGGCCTGGTGTTGGCCCCGGCGGGCGGGATGCTCGGCCGGCTCAAACCGCTGTTCTCGCTGGGGCTGGGCGCCCGGCTGGGCAACGGCCGCCAGTACATGCCGTGGATCAGCCTGGAGGACGAGGTCCGCGCGCTCCTGTTCGCGATATCGCATGACGAGCTGTCCGGGCCGGTCAACCTGACCGGCCCCGCCCCCGTCACCAACGCCGAGTTCACCGCGGCGCTGGGCCGCGCGGTCAATCGGCCGACACCGCTGATGATTCCGGGATTCGCGCTGCGCACCGTACTCGGCGAGTTCGCCGACGAGGGCCTGCTGGGCGGTCAGCGCGCCATCCCGGCGGCGCTCGAGCGGGCCGGATTCGTCTTCCACCACAACACCATTGGCGAGGCGTTGGCGTTCGCCACCGCCCCGCGGGAGTAGCGTCGGTATCGTGACGGGTTCGATTCGCTCGGTGTCGACGCAGATCGACGTGCGCCGGCTGGGTTTGATCGACTACCAGGACGCCTGGCAGTTGCAGCGCCAGATCGCCGACGAGCGGGTGGCCGGCGGACCGGACACCCTGCTGCTGCTCGAGCATCCGCCGGTGTACACCGCGGGTCGGCGCACGCTGCCCAGTGAAAGGCCGAGTGCGGCCGCCACCCCGGTCATCGACACCGACCGCGGCGGCAAGATCACCTGGCACGGGCCCGGGCAACTGGTGGGCTATCCGATCGTCGGCCTGGCCGAACCGCTCGACGTGGTCAATTTCGTTCGGCGTCTTGAGGAATCGCTGATCAAGGTCTGCGCGGATCTCGGCGTGCAGACCGGTCGGGTCGAGGGCCGCTCCGGGGTGTGGGTGCCGCCCGATGCCAGGGGTCCGGCGCGCAAGATCGCGGCAGTCGGCATCCGGGTGTCGCGGGCGACGACCATGCACGGGTTCGCGTTGAACTGCGATTGCGACCTGTCCGCGTTCTCGGCGATCGTGCCCTGCGGCATCTCCGACGCCGGGGTCACTTCGCTGACGGCTGAACTGGGGCGGCGGGTCGGCGTCAGGGACGTCATCGGACCGGTGGCAGACGCGGTGGCGGACGTCCTGGACGGACGGCTGAGGGTAGCGTTGACGCCGTGACCGTCACTCCCGAAGGCCGCAAACTGCTGCGTCTCGAGGTGCGCAACGCCGAGACGCCGATCGAGCGCAAGCCGCCGTGGATCAAGACCCGCGCGAAGATGGGCCCGGAGTACCAGGAACTCAAGGCGCTGGTCAAACGCGAAGGACTGCACACGGTGTGCGAGGAGGCCGGCTGCCCCAACATCTTCGAATGCTGGGAGGACCGCGAGGCCACCTTCCTCATCGGCGGTGAGCAGTGCACCCGTCGCTGCGACTTCTGCCAGATCGACACCGGTAAACCGGCCGACCTCGACCGTGACGAACCGCGCCGGGTGGCCGAGAGCGTGCAGGCGATGGGGCTGCGCTACTCGACCGTGACGGGCGTGGCCCGCGACGACCTACCCGACGGCGGTGCCTGGCTCTACGCCGAGACGGTGCGTGCGATCAAGGAACTCAATCCGAACACCGGCGTGGAACTGCTGATCCCCGACTTCAACGGCGACCCCGGCCAATTGCGCGAGGTCTTCGAGGCGAATCCAGAAGTGTTGGCGCACAACGTCGAAACCGTTCCGCGGATCTTCAAGCGGATCCGGCCCGCATTCCGCTACGAGCGCAGCCTCGGGGTGCTGACCGCGGCGCGCGACTTCGGGTTGGTCACGAAGTCGAACCTGATCCTCGGCATGGGTGAGACGCCCGAAGAGGTACGCACCGCGCTGACCGATCTGCGCGACGCGGGCTGCGACATCGTCACGATCACCCAGTACCTGCGGCCTTCGGTGCGTCATCACCCGGTGGAGCGCTGGGTACACCCCGAGGAGTTCGTCGAGCACGAGCGTTTCGCCCAGGGGCTCGGGTTCGCCGGCGTGCTGGCCGGACCACTGGTGCGGTCGTCGTACCGGGCGGGCCGGCTGTATGCCCAGGCGAAGGCGATGGCGCACACGGGAGCCGCGGCGGCGTCGACATCGCACTCCGTATCCTGAAGCAATGGCGAAAACCCGCAATCCCGAGGCCGTCAAGGCCGCGAAGGCCGAGGCCAAGGCGGCCCGCAAAGCGGCGTCCAAACAACGCCGCAGCCAACTGTGGCAGGCCTTCCAGATCCAGCGCAAAGAGGACAACCGGCTGCTGCCGTACATGATCGGCGCATTCGTGCTGATCGTCGCCGGCTCCGTGGCGCTCGGGATCTTCGCGGGCGGCTACACCACTTACGTGATGATTCTGCTGGGCATCATCCTCGGAGCCCTGGTGGCCTTCATCATCTTCGGCAGACGCGCTCAGAAGTCCGTCTACCGCAAGGCCGAGGGTCAGACCGGCGCAGCGGCGTGGGCACTGGACAATCTGCGCGGCAAGTGGCGGGTGACGCCCGGCGTCGCGGCCACCGGCCACTTCGACGCGGTGCACCGGGTGATCGGCAGGCCCGGGGTCATCTTCGTCGGCGAGGGCTCCCCGACACGGGTGAAGCCGCTGCTTGCCCAGGAGAAGAAGCGCACGGCCCGGTTGGTCGGCGACACCCCGATCTACGACGTCATCATCGGCAACGGCGAAGGCGAAGTGCCGCTGGCCAAGCTGGAGCGCCACCTCAACAAGCTGCCCGCCAACATCACGGTCAAACAGCTCGACGCGCTGGAGTCGAGGCTGGCCGCGCTCGGCACCAAGGTGGGCCCGGCCGCGATGCCGAAGGGTCCGCTGCCGACGCAGGCCAAGATGCGCGGCGTGCAGCGCACCGTCCGTCGCCGCTGAGTCCACGTTCCGGGTTCCGCCGACACCGACGAAATGGTCGTGATCCGGCCGGATTTTCAACCAATACGTCGGTTTCGGCGCGCGCAGAAGTTACCGGCGAACCACCGCGGTGTTGGTGAACCGATCCTGATAGCCGCGGAAGTCTTTGTCGGTGAACAGGGCGGGGATCACAAAGAACACCAGCAGCCCGCGCACCGTGGCGCGGCCGATCCCGACGTGCATCCGGTGATCGATCGAGGCGACCCGCAGGCCCAGCGCCCACTGACCGGGCGTGAAGCCGAACAACCGCACCGAGACGATGCCCAGCACCAGCCACACCACCGCGATCGACGTCGAGCCCAGTGGGCTGTACAGGAAGGCGTCGCGGCTGATGACCCCGACGTTCACCGCAAGCCCCACCAAGCCGTAGGCGATGAACCAGTCGATCATCAGCGCAGCGATCCGCCTGCCGAACCGGGCGATCGAACCGGGTCCGGACTCCGGCATGCCGAGGCGCTGACCGGGATAGTCGTTGGGTCCGGCTTCGCTGGTCGGATCCGGACCCGACAGCCAGGACCCCAGTGATCGGGCCATACTGTCAGGATAGGGCGGGACACCAGGTGGTCCACGGGAGCCCATGGCCGCCGGCGACGAGGCACTGAGGTGAGATTGCGTAACTTCGGCGCAACATTCGGTTGACGACCGTGCAACATCGTGTCCTTAGCGTCAACGCGCGGGTTACCAGATAAAGGAGAGAACTCAGTGGCAGAAAAGACGGCCGACGACATTCTCAAGCTGATCAAGGACGAGGATGTCGAGTACGTCGACATCCGGTTCTGCGATCTGCCCGGCGTCGTTCAGCATTTCTCGGTTCCGGCTTCGGCCTTCACGCAAGACGTCTTCGAGGACGGCCTGGCCTTCGACGGCTCGTCGGTTCGCGGGTTCCAGTCGATCCACGAGTCCGACATGATGCTGCTGCCGGACCCCGAGACCGCACGCATCGATCCGTTCCGCGCCGCCAAGACGCTGAACATGAACTTCTTCGTGCACGATCCGTTCACCCGCGAGGCCTACTCGCGCGACCCCCGCAACGTCGCCCGCAAGGCGGAGAACTACCTCGTCAGCACCGGGATCGCCGATACGGCCTACTTCGGCGCCGAGGCCGAGTTCTACATCTTCGACTCGGTGACCTTCGACTCCCGGATCAACGGCACCTTCTACGAGGTGGACTCCGAAGCCGGATGGTGGAACACCGGCGAACCGGTCGAGGCCGACGGCAGCGCGAACCGCGGTTACAAGGTGCGGCCGAAGGGCGGCTACTTCCCCGTTGCGCCGTACGACCACTACGTCGACCTGCGCGACAAGATGGCCACCAACCTGATCAACGCCGGATTCACGCTCGAACGTGGCCACCACGAGGTTGGTACGGCAGGCCAGGCCGAGATCAACTACAAGTTCAACACGATGCTGCATGCGGCCGACGACGTGCTGCTGTTCAAGTACATCATCAAGAACACCGCGTGGCAGGCCGGCAAGACCGTGACGTTCATGCCCAAGCCGCTGTTCGGTGACAACGGCTCCGGCATGCACGCACACCAGTCGCTGTGGAAGGACGGCCAGCCGCTGTTCCACGACGAGTCCGGCTACGCGGGCCTGTCCGACATCGCCCGCCACTACATCGGCGGCATCCTGCACCACGCGCCGTCGCTGCTGGCGTTCACCAACCCGACGGTGAACTCCTACAAGCGCCTGGTGCCGGGCTACGAGGCGCCGATCAATCTGGTGTACAGCCAGCGCAACCGCTCGGCGTGCGTCCGCATCCCGATCACGGGCAACAACCCGAAGGCCAAGCGCCTCGAGTTCCGCTGCCCCGACAGTTCGGGCAACCCGTACCTGGCGTTCGCGGCGATGCTGATGGCCGGCATCGACGGCATCAAGCGCAAGATCGAGCCGCAGACTCCGGTCGACAAGGACCTCTACGAACTGCCGCCGGACGAGGCCGCCAGCATTCCCCAGGCGCCCACCTCCCTGTCTGCGGTCATCGACAAGCTCGAAGAGGATCACGACTACCTCACCGAGGGCGGGGTGTTCACCGAAGATCTGATCGAGACCTGGATCTCCTACAAGCGCGAGAACGAGATCCTGCCCGTCCAGATCCGCCCGCACCCGTACGAGGTGGCGCTGTACTTCGACGTGTAAGCCGTCATCGTCGAACGGGGCCGGATGGCGCACGCCATCCGGCCTCGTCCGTCTCGTCTGGCCGACGGTGTGCGAACAGTCAGCGACGGTCCGGTAACGGTGCTGTTCAAGCGCTCAACAGAACGGGTCGGCGCGCGTAAGGTCGGTCCATGGCGACCAACTTCGACGCTCGCCTGGCGAGCTACTCCTCTCCTGCTTTGAGTGCGTTCCGGATCATCGCCGGATTGCTGTTCGCGTTGCACGGTTCCCAGAAGCTGTTCGGCTGGCCGGTGGCCGCGCCGGTGCCGATCGAGGCGGGTTCGTGGCCGTTGTGGTGGGCCGGGCTCATCGAACTGGTGGCCGGCCTGCTGATCGCCGTCGGGCTGTTCACCCGCATCGCGGCGTTCATCGCCTCCGGCGAAATGGCCGTGGCCTATTTCTGGAAGCATTGGCCGCCACTGGAGGGTCCGTCGAAGAGCTTCTGGCCGATGGAGAACGGCGGCGAGGTCGTCCTGCTGTACTGCTTCGGTTTCCTGGCCCTGGCCGCGCTCGGCGCCGGCGCCTGGTCGGTCGACGCGCGACGACGCACCGGTTTGGGGCGCACTGCACCGGGCGGCGTGGTCAGCGGCACCGCGGCCCCGGCGGCGACCACCGCCGGAGGTCGGCCAGTGGCGGTGCGCCGGGGCGGGCTGCTCAGCCGCTTCCGCAGACCGCGCTACTGATCCAGGCCGAGGTCCTTACGGAAACGCTTCATCCCGTCGATCTTCTCCGGACGCGTCGCCTGCGGCCCGGCGTAGAACATCCACGGCATGGTCACAATGCCCGCGATGCCGCCCGCCTCGGCGCGCTCGTAGTGCTCGGGGGTGAACGCGTCGGTCAGCGGCGTGATGACAGTGAAATCGTCCATCGTCAAGCCCTTTTCGGCGCGTAGCTCACGCAGCTTGGCGACGCGTTCGAGCGCCCGGTCGGTGGTGATGAGATCGCCGATCCAGCCGTCGTGGCGCGCCGCGCGGCGCAGCGCGATGTCCGAGAGCCCGCCCACATACACCGGGATCGGCGGGGGCGTCGGCTCCATCTCCAGCCGCGGCGTCTGATAGAACTCGCCGTCGAATTCCGTCCATCCGGGCTTCCACAGCTCCTTCATCAGCGTGAGCATCTCGTCGGTGCGTTTACCGCGCCGCGTGAACTGCTGGCCCATCAAGGTGAACTCTTCCTCGCACCAGCCCACACCGATGCCGAGTTCGAGCCGACCACCTGCCAGAACGGCCGCGGTGCCAATCGATTTCGCGGCCGAGTACGGGTCCCGCATCGCCGGCAGATACACGGTGGTGACGAACCGCAACCGCGAGGTCACCATGGCCAGCGCCCCGATCATCACCCACGGGTCCGGCCAGTCGGTGAAGGCCTCCCACCGCCGCCGACCGTCCTTGGTGTAGGGATACGGCGTCTGCAGCGTCTCCAGGTTGACGACGTGATCGGGTATACCCAGGCCGTCGTAGCCGAGATCATCTGCCGCCCTGGCGATCTCGACGATCTCGCTGGTGTCCAGGAACGCCGCGCTGACGTAGAACTTCATCCGGCGTCCCGCGCCCACGCCGGCCGGATGAAGACGCCCTCGGCCTCGACCGTGGTGCCGTCGGCGTCCATCAGGTATCCGCGGGCGAATGTCTTCACACCCTCGGACCGCTCCACGAACGCCTCCGCGCGCAGTCGGCCCAGCGGGGTTCCGCGCAGATACCGAAGCGAGATCGTGCCGGTGAACTTCGGCGTGGTCAGGCCCTCGCTGGCCGCCTCGCCGAGCAGGTGGTCGAGCACCAGCGCGCAGATGCCGCCGTGCACCCACCCCGGTGGCCCCTCGTACGCACCGCTCAGCGTGAACTCGCTCCAGCAGTGGCCGTCCTCCTCGTGCTGGATGACCATCGGTGGCGCGATCGCATTGCGCAGTCCCACAGCCGGATTCGCCCACGCCAGCGGGCGCCCGGTGAGCTCGTGACGCTGCGTGTTGGAGACCGCACGCTGCCTGCTCTCGAGGATGTCGGTGACGGCTTCGATCTTCGCTTGCGCGCCGGCGACGGCGGCTTCGTCGATCTCGGTGTGCAGGCTCGCATAGATCAGTTTGCGCACCGCATCGGTCAGCGGGCCGTACAGGGCTCGCTGTCGCTGATACTCCTCCTCGGTGATGACGTCGAACCCGAAATCCATGCTCATGTGTTCATCACTCCGTCTCATCCACCGAAGATCTTCTTGACGACAGCTTTCGCCCGGCGCGTCACCCGCAGATAGTTGTCGAGGAACTCACCGCCGTCGTCGGTGTCCCAACCCGCCGCCACCGCAACGGCATTCAACTGGCGGCCCGGTCCGGGCAGCTGGTCGGTCGGCTTGCCGCGCACCAGCACCAGCGCATTGCGCGCACGGGTCGCGGTCAGCCAAGCCTGGCGCAGCAACTCGACGTCGCCCTCGGCGATCAGCTCGGCGGCGCCGATCACGTTGAGCGACTCCAACGTCGACGTGTTGTGCAGCGCGGGCACTTCGTGCGCATACCTCAGCTGCAGCAACTGCACCGTCCACTCGATGTCGGCCAGGCCGCCGCGGCCCAGCTTGGTGTGGGTGTTCGGGTCGGCGCCACGCGGCAGCCGTTCGGCGTCCACCCGCGCCTTGATCCGCCTGATCTCCTGCACCGCTTCGGCCGACACCCCGCCGGGTGGGTACCGGACCTTGTCGATCATGAGCAGGAACCGCTCCCCCAGGTCCAGATCGCCGGCCACACGATGGGCCCGCAGCAGCGCCTGCACTTCCCACGTCTGCACGTACCGCGCGTAGTAGGCCTCGTACGAGGCGAGCGTCCGCACCAGCGGGCCGTTGCGGCCCTCGGGCCGAAGGTTCGCGTCGACCTCCAGCGGCGGGTCGGCGCTGGGCGTCCCGAGCAGCGAACGCACCTGCTCGGCGATCGTCACCGACCATTTGACCGCGGCCGACTCCTCAACTCCCGCTTCGGGTTCGCACACGAACATCACATCGGCGTCCGAGCCGTAGCCCAGCTCACCCCCGCCCAGCCGGCCCATTCCGATCACCGCGATACGGGCCAGCGGCCCCCGGTCACCGGTGTTGGCCCGGATCACCGCCTCGAGTGCGGCCTGCAACACCGCGACCCAGACCGATGTCAGCGCGCGACACACCTCGGTGACTTCCAGCATGCCGAGCAGGTCGGCCGAGGCGATCCGCGCCAACTCCTGCCTGCGTAGTGTGCGCGCGGCCGCGATCGCGCGCTGCGGGTCGGAATACCTTGCCGCCGAGGCGACCAGGGCCCGCGCCACGGCTTCGGGTTCGACGTCGAGCAGTTTGGGGCCGTCGGGGCCGTCGGCGTAGGACTGGATGACCTCCGGCGCGCGCATCAGCAACTCCGGAACGTACGCCGAGGTGCCCAGCACCTGCATGAGTCGCTTTGCGACGGCGCCCTCGTCCCGCAGCGTCGCCAGGAACCAGCGTTGTTCGGACAGCGCATCGCTGATGCGGCGGTACGACAGCAGACCCGCATCCGGGTCGGGTGTGTCGGAGAGCCATCTGAGCAGGGTCGGCAACAGGATCTGCTGCACGCGGCCACGACGGGCGCTGGTACCGGTCAGCGCGGCCAGGTGCGTCAACGCGCTCTGCGGCCCCTCGTATCCCAGCGCCGCCAGCTGGCGTTCGGCGGCCTCCTGGGTCATGCCCTCCGAAATACTCAGTGCCGGTTGCCCAACCGACTCCAACAGCGGTTGGTAGAACAGCTTTTCGTGCAGCCGCGACACCCGCAGGCTCTGGCGCTTGAGCTCTTCGCGCAGCACGCCGAGCGCATCGCGGGTGCCGTCGGGGCGCACGTGGGCGGCCCTGGCCAGCCAGCGCAGTGACTCATCGTCGTCCTCGTCGGGAAGCAGGTGGGTGCGCACCAGGCGCTGCAGCTGCAGCCGGTGCTCGAGCAGCCGCAGGAACTCGTAAGAGGCGGTGAGGTTCGCGGCGTCGTCGCGACCGATGTATCCCCGTTGACCGAGCGCGGCCAGCGCGCCGACCGTCGATGCGACGTGCAGCGCCTCGTCGTTGCGGCCGTGCACCAATTGCAGCAGTTGCACGGCGAATTCGACGTCGCGCAGCCCGCCGGTGCCGAGCTTGATCTCCCGCGACCGCTGCCCGGCGGGCACCAGTTCCTCGACGCGCCTGCGCATCGCCTGCACCTCGGGGACGAAGTCCTCGCGTTCGCTCGCGGTCCACACCATCGGCATGAGCGCCTCGATGTAGGCCCGGCCCAATTCGTCGTCGCCGGCGGCGGGTCGCGCCTTCATCAACGCCTGGAACTCCCAGGTCTTGGCCCACCGCTGGTAGTACGCGACGTGGGATTCCAGGGTGCGTACCAGCTGGCCGTGCTTGCCCTCGGGCCGCAGCGCCGCATCCACTTCGAAGAACGCGTCGGCGGCGAACCGCATCATCTCGCCGGCCACCCGGGTGGCGAGCGCGTCTGCGGTCTCCGCGACGAAGATGACATCGACGTCGCTGACGTAATTGAGTTCGCGCGCACCGCATTTGCCCATCGCGATGACCGCCAGGCGGGGCGGCGAGTCACCGCCCGCCGTCTTGAGAGCCAGGTGCAGCGCGGCGGCCAGCGCCGCATCGGCGAGATCGGACAGGTGCTCACCGACGGTCGGGAAGGGCAGCACCGGTTCGTTCTCCACCGTCGGCGCGAGATCGAGAGCCGCCAGCACCAGCAGCCGGTCGCGGTAGAGCTTGCGCAGCGGCTGAAGCGCGGCCGAGGTGTCCGAAGCCTCGTCGGCGTGCGCGACGAACATCTCGCGCAGCTCCGCGGCGGGCGGCAACCCCACGTCACCGGCGAGCAGGCGCCAGTTCTCCGGATGGGCGACGAGGTGGTCGCCGAGGGCGAGCGAGGAACCCAGCACACCGAACAGCCGGCCGCGAAGACCGCGGTCGGTGAGCAGCGCCCGGTTGAGTTCGTCCCAGCCGGTGTCCAACGCCTCGGCCAGCCGGACCATCGTGTGCAGCGCGGTGTCGGCGTCGGGCGCCCGCGACAGCGACCACAGCAGCTCCACATGGGCCTCGGAATTCCAGCCCAGCCGATCCAGGTCCGCGGGCGCGGAGGGTTCGACCAGCCCGAGCCGCCCTACGCTCGGCAGCTTCGAACGCTGCGTCGCAGGTTTGGCCACCAGAGAAAGGTAGCGCGAGCTCCGGTCAGAGAGACAAGTAGGCCTTCAGCTCGAACGGCGTGACGTGGCTGCGATAGTTCTCCCACTCCGCGCGCTTGTTGCGCAGGAAGTAGTCGAAGACGTGCTCGCCCAACGCCTCGGCGACCAGCTCGGAGTTCTCCATCTCGGTGAGCGCCACGCCGAGGCTGCCCGGCAGCTCCTTGTAGCCCATCGCGCTGCGCTCCTCCGGTGTGAGGGTCCAGACGTTGTCCTCGGCTTCGGGCGCCAACACGTAGTTCTTCTCGATGCCGCGCAGCCCGGCGGCCAACAGCACCGCGAACGTCAGATAGGGATTGCACGCCGAGTCGGGGCTGCGCACCTCCACGCGCCGCGACGACGCCTTGCGCGGTGTGTACATCGGAACCCGCACCAGCGCCGAGCGATTCGCGGCGCCCCAGGAGGCCGCGGTCGGCGCCTCACCACCGTGCACCAGGCGCTTGTAGGAGTTCACCCACTGGTTGGTGACGGCGCTGATCTCCTTGGCGTGCTCGAGGATTCCCGCGATGAACGACTTGGCGACGTCGGAGAGTTGCAGCGGGTCGTCGGGGCTGTGGAAGGCGTTGGTGTCGCCCTCGAACAGGCTCATGTGCGTGTGCATCGCCGAACCGGGGTGTTCCGCGAACGGTTTCGGCATGAACGATGCCCGCACCCCGTCACCGAGGGCGACCTCCTTGACGACGTAGCGGAACGTCATGACGTTGTCGGCCATCGACAGCGCGTCGGCGTAGCGGAGGTCGATCTCCTGCTGGCCCGGCGCGCCCTCGTGGTGGCTGAATTCCACCGAGATGCCCATCTGCTCGAGCGCATCGATGGCGTGGCGGCGGAAGTTCGGCGCCGAATCGTGCACGGCCTGGTCGAAGTACCCGCCGTTGTCCGCGGGCACGGGCGCCGAGCCGTCGTCCTCACCGGGCTTGAGCAGGAAGAACTCAATCTCCGGGTGTACGTAGCAGGAGAAGCCGAGATCGCTGGCCTTGGCCAGCTGCCTGCGCAGCACATGACGCGAGTCGGCCCACGACGGCGAACCGTCGGGCATGGTGATGTCGCAGAACATCCGCGCCGAGTGGTGCCGGCCAGAGCCGTCGGCCCAGGGCAACACCTGGAACGTCGACGGGTCCGGGCGCGCGACCATGTCGGCTTCCGAGACACGCGCGAAGCCCTCGATCGCCGAGCCGTCGAAGCCGATGCCCTCCTCGAACGCCCCCTCGAGTTCGGCGGGGGCGATCGCGACCGACTTCAGGTATCCGAGCACATCGGTGAACCACAGCCGGACGAAGCGGATGTCGCGTTCCTCCAGCGTGCGCAGCACGAATTCCTTCTGCCGATCCATGACCGCAGCGTAGGCACCGGCTGTTAATTCTGTGTTACACGGCGGCTGCGATTAACAGCGCAGTCCGGCCGGCGGGACCACCGAGCGGACCAGGAACTCGACCACCGCGGTATCGACGCACGCGTCGCCGTTGAACACCACCGTGTGCTGCGTGCCGTCGAACGTGATCAGCCGGGCGTCCATCTGACGAGCGAGGTCGACGCCCGCCTGGTACGGCGTGGCCGGGTCGCGGGTCGTCGAGACGACGACGACCTTGCCCGGTCCGGGCGATGTGGCCGGGTGCGGCGTCGAGGTGGGCGGCACCGGCCACATCGCACACACGTCGCGCGGGGCGAAGCCGGTGAAGGTGCCGTAGGACAGGAACGGCGCGACCTCGCGGATTCGGCGGTCCGCCTGCGCCCACGCGGCCGGGTCGCCCGGATAGGGCGAATCGACGCAGCCGATCGCCGTGAACGCGTCCTGCTGGTTGGTGTAGTGCCCGGATTCGTCGCGGCCCTGGTATTCGTCGGCGAGCAGCAGCAGGTCGCCGGCGTCCGTGCCGCGCTGCAGGCCGAGCAGCCCGCTGGTGAGGTACTTCCAATACCGCTGGGAGTAAAGCGCGTTCACCGTTCCGGTGATCGCGTCCTGGTAGCTCAGCCCGCGCGGGTCCGAGGTCTGGCCCGGGCGCTGAACCAGCGGATTGACCAGCTGGTGGTAGCGCTCGACGAACCGGCCGGGATCGGTGCCCAGCGGACAGCCCGCCGACTTGGCGCAGTCGGCCGCATAGTCGTCGAACGCGGTCTGGAAACCGGCCATCTGGCGGACCCGGCCGTCGATGGGGTCGAGCTGCGGGTCGATCGCGCCGTCGAGCACCATGGCCCGAACCCGGTCGGGATACCGCTCGGCGTAGGCGGCGCCGAGTTGGGTGCCGTAGGAGAACCCGAGATAGTTGATCTGGCTGTCGCCGAGTGCAGCCCGCACGACGTCCATGTCCCGGGCCGAGGTCGCGGTGCCGACGTTGGCCAGTAACTCGGTGCCCATCCTGTCCACGCATGACTGCACGAACTGCTGGTACAGCCGCTCGATGTGCGCGACACCGGCGGGGCTGTAGTCGGCGAGCGGTTCCCGTCGGAACGCGTCGAACTCCGCGTCGGTGCGACAACGCAACTCGGGTGTCGAGTGCCCGACGCCGCGCGGATCGATGCCGACGAGATCGAAGCGGCGGCCGATCTCCGAGTCGGCCAGCGCGGCACCCATACCCGCGACGGTCTCGACCGCCGATGCGCCCGGCCCACCGGGATTGACCACCAGCACGCCGATCCGGTCGCCGGTGGCCGGCACCCGGATGACCGCCAATTGCGCTTGTGCGCCAGCCGGTTTCGCGTAGTCGACCGGCACCGAGACCGTGCCGCACCGAGCGGCCGGAACAGCCGCGGTCTTCTCGGCGCCGATGAAGCGTTCGCATCCGCTCCATTCCGGCGGCTGCCCGTACGTCTGCGCGGATTGACCTTCGGGACTCGCCGAACCGACTGGACAGGCGATGACGGACACCACAGCGAACGCGGACACCATCCGCCCCACCCGCCACATGGCTGACATCGTTGCACGCCGACCGCGCGCCGGTCTCTACTGTCGATGCAACGGTGACCGGGCCGTGATCAGGCAGATGAACACGTGGTGCCCGGCGCCGGCAACGTCAGGTCGACGAGATAGCGCGCGGCGATGTCGTCGACGCACTGGTTGCCCTGGAATACCACCGTGTGCTGCGTTCCCTCGAACGTCACCAGCGTGCCGCCGAGTTGGTCGGCCAGTTCCACACCGGCCTGATACGGCGTTGCAGGGTCGTTGGTCGTCGACACCACGAGTGTCGGCGCCAGCCCGCTCACCTCGATCTCGTGCGGTTTGCTGGTGGGCGGCACCGGCCAGAAGGCGCACGTGCTCAGCGGGGCGTGTCCGGTGAACTCGCCGTAGCTCATGAACGGCGCGGCCTCCCGGACCCGCCGGTCCTCCTCGACGGCCTTGGCGCGGTCGGTGACCGCGGGCTTGTCGACGCAGTTCACCGCGACTCGCGCGTCGGTGGAGTTGTTGTAGTGGCCCTGCTCGTCGCGGCCCATGTACAGGTCGGCCAGCGCGAGCATGGTGTCGCCGGTGCCCCTCTTCATTTCGCTCAGCGCCTGGGTGAGATGGCGCCATAGGTTCGGCGAGTACAGCGGCAGGATGGTGCCCACGATCGCGTCGGAATAGCTGAGGCCGCGCGGGTCCCGCGTCTCGAGCGGTTGCTCCACCAGCGGGTCGACCAGGCTGTGGTAGACGTCGGTGGCCTTGGCCGGGTCGGTGCCCAGCGGACACGTCGGGCTCTTCGCGCAGTCGGCGGCGTAGTCGTTGAACGCGGTCTGGAACGCGGCGGCCTGCCGGACGTTGGCCTCGATCGGATCGGCGTTGGGGTCCACCGCGCCGTCGAGCACCATCGCCCGCACCTTGTCGGGGTAGTTCTCCGCGTAGGTGGCACCGATCCGGGTGCCGTACGAATAGCCCAGGTAGGTCAGCTTCTCGTCGCCGAGCGCCTCTCGCATCGCCTCGAGATCCTTGGCCACGTCGACGGTTCCGACGTTGGCGAGGAACTCCTCGCCCATCTTGTCCACACAGCGTTGGACGAACGCCTTGGTCTCCTTCTCGATCTCGGCGACGCCCTCCGGTGAGTAGTCGACCTGAGGTTCGGCCCGCAACCGGTCGTTGTCGGCGTCCGAGTTGCACCACAGTGCCGGGGTGGAGTTGGCGACGCCGCGGGGATCGAAGCCGACCAGATCGAAACGCTGGCGCACCGACTCGGGCAGCGAGCCGACCAGGCTCGCAGCGGCTTCCACGCCGGACTCCCCCGGCCCGCCGGGATTGATGATCAGGGAGCCGATCTTGTCGCCGGTCGCCTTGAACCGGATCATCGCGATGCGGGCGACGTCACCGTCGGGCTTGTCGTAATCCACCGGCACCGACAGCATCCCGCACTCGGCGCCCGCCGGAACCCGCGACTCGTCGGTCTTCTCGGTCTGGCACGCCCGCCATTCGATCGGGGTACCGGGCGCAGGCACCGCGACGACGGCGCGGCCGTCGACCAGCTGGCTGCAACCGGTGGCCGCGAACAACACAGTGGCCGCGAGGACCCCGATCTTGGCGTTCATGGCTCCACATGCTGCCATGACCACCCATCGGCGCTGGCTAGGCCACTATCGCGTGGCGGCCAGCAACTCGTCGAGCGCCGCGGAGAAGTCGTCGGCCATGTCCCACAGATCGGGCAGCAACTCCGGGCACGCCACGATGCCGACGTTCAGCGACCCGGTCAACGACATGACGGTGATGTTCAGCCCCGAGCCGTGGAAGATCGGCCCCAGCGGGTACATCGCCTTGGCCTCGCAGCCCAAGTAGTACAGCGGTACCTGAGGGCCCGGGACGTTGGAGACGACGAGGTTGTGCACCGGCCTGGCGCCGCTCAACCGGCTCGCGGCGTAGACCCGCATCGCGACACCGAACACCGCGGGGGCGGCGAACTGTGTCCAGTCCTGCAGCAGGGTGGCCCCGATGGCCGAACTGTGTTGTTTGGCAACAGAATTCGCTTCGGCGATGGATTTGAGTCGGGCCGCCGGGTCGTCGATGTGCGTCTCCAGGCGTGAAAACATGCCCGACACCTGGTTGCGGCCCGGCCGATCGGACTTGTCGTGCACCGAGACCGGCACCATCGCGACGAGCGAGTTCTCCGGCAATTCCCCACGGTCGGCCAGGAACTTGCGCAGCACACCGGACACCAGCGCCATCACCACGTCGTTGAGCTTGACCCCGAAATGGTTCTTCACGGTCTTGACGTCCTCGAGATCGAGCTTCGTGAACGCGATGTTGCGGTGCCCGGTCACGTTGGTGTTGAACGCCGTCCTCGGCGCGACGAACGGGGGTGCCATCGAAAGCCCGGAGCGGGCGCGGCGGACGGTGTCGACCACCGACGACAGCGTCATCGGCAGCGCGTTGACCAGCTTCAGCGGCCGGGTCGCGAACTTGACCGCACCGGTGACCGCGATCTCCAGGGAGTTCGCGTCGCCGGGACCGTCGACCGGATCGGGCGGCGGTGCGTCCGGCTCGGTGCTGCACAACTGGGACATCAGGCTGGCGCCGGTGACCCCGTCGACCCCGGCGTGGTGCACCTTGGTCATCACGACGAGCCGCCCGCAGGCCTGCGGATCGGTGCCCTCGACGTTCTCGATCACCCACTTCTCCCACAGCGGACGGGTGCGGTCGAGCGGCAGCGATGCGAGGTGGCCGCAGATCTCGGCGAGCTCGCGGCGGCCACCCGGCGCCGGCAGGCCGATGCGGTGTAGATGGCGGTCGACGTCGAAGTCCTTGTCTTCCACCCACACCGGATGGTCGAGGTTGAAGCGGCTGTCGGCCAGCTTCTCGCGGAACTCCGGCATCGCCTTGATCCGCTGGTTGAGCGCATCCTTGAAACGATCGAAGGTGTAACCGCCGGGCATCGTCGAGGTGTCGAGTTCGAGTATCGAACACACATGCAGCGGCTGCTGCGCGGTTTCGAGGTACAGGAAACTGGCGTCGAGCCCGCTGAGCCGTTGCATGCGCCGATGTTATGCCCGCCGACGGCCGGTGTGAGGAAATCCACTCAACAGGGCTTTCACTGTCTAGCGCGCGAAGTGGCAGACTGGGGGCGTCAGACGAACCCGGGGACCGATTTCGGCCTCGAGGATTCGACCCGACTCACCCGCTTGGGGGACATCGATGTCTGAGCAGACCGTCTACGGCGCTGCCACCGATAAGCCGCGCACTACTCCTGAATCGTCCGCACCGCGGACCAAAGTACGAACGCTGCATCTGCACAAATGGAAGGCCGAAGGCCACAAGTGGGCGATGCTCACCGCCTACGACTACTCGACCGCGCGCATCTTCGACGACGCCGGCATCCCGGTGCTGTTGGTCGGCGATTCGGCCGCCAACGTCGTCTACGGCTATGACACGACCGTGCCCGTGAGCATCGACGAGCTCATCCCGCTGGTGCGCGGTGTGGTGCGCGGCGCCCCGCACGCGCTGGTCGTGGCCGACCTGCCGTTCGGCAGCTACGAAGCCGGCGCTGCACAGGCGCTTTCCACGGCCACCCGGTTCTTGAAGGAGACCGGTGCGCACGCGGTCAAGCTCGAGGGCGGCGAGCGCGTGGCAGATCAGATCGCGACGCTGACTGCGGCCGGCATCCCGGTCATGGCGCACATCGGGTTCACACCGCAGAGCGTCAACGGGCTGGGCGGGTTCCGCGTCCAGGGCCGCGGCGACGCCGCCGAGCAAACCATTCACGACGCCATCGCCGTGCAGGAAGCGGGCGCCTTCTCCGTCGTGATGGAGATGGTGCCGGCCGAACTGGCCACCCAGATCACCGGCAAGCTGACGATCCCCACCATCGGAATCGGCGCGGGCCCGAACTGCGACGCGCAGGTGCTGGTCTGGCAGGACATGGCTGGCATGACCAACGGCAAGACCGCCAAGTTCGTCAAGCGCTTCGGCGATGTCGGCGGTGAACTCCGCCGTGCCGCAGAGCAATATGCCGACGAGGTGGCGGGCGGGGTGTTTCCCGCCGACGAGCACTCGTTCTAGCTCCTTTGCGCGAACAGACGCGAACTGCCCACTTTCGGCGCGAAAACAGGGCACTTCGCGCCAGCTCGCGCTACTGAAACTCCGGCTTGCGCTTGGCCAGAAAGGCGTCGACGCCCTCGACGCCGTCGCTGGAAACCGCGCGTTCGGCGATGAGCCGGCTCTCGAATTCCATCTGCTCCTCGAGCCCGTTCTTGAACGTCCCGAGCAGCAGCTGCTTGATGCCGCCGTTGGAACCGGCTGCGGTGGCGGCCATTTGATCGGCGAGCTTCGCGGCCCGGTCGGCCAACTCCGCGTCGGGAACCACCTCCGTGACCAAACCCCACGCCGATGCCTCCTGCGCGGAGAGAGTGCGGTTGGTCAGCATGAGCTCCTTGGTCTTGGTGATCCCGATGAGCCGTGGCAGGTAATACGACGCGCTGCCGTCGGGGCTCAAGCCCACCCGGGTGTAGGCCATCGTGAACGACGCGGACTCTGCGGCCAGCACCAGATCGCCCGTCACGGCGATCGAGAACCCCGCGCCCGCGGCGGTACCGTTGACCGCGGTGATCAGGATCGCGTTCATCCGTGCGAACGTCGAGATCGCGCGGTGCAGATCGTCGGCGACGCCCTTGATGTGAGCGCCCCGGTCCGGCGCTGACGCGAACGACTTCAAATCTCCACCGGCGCAGAAGAACCGGCCCGACCCGGTGAGCACGACGACCTTGGTCGTGTCGGTATCGCATTTCTTGGCGGCGCCGGCCAGCTCACGAGTCATGGTGCCGTTCATGCCGTTTGCCGCGTCCGGCCGGTTCAGCGTGATACGGGCGATCGCACCGGTCTGCTCGAAGGTCAGCGTTTCGTAATCGGTCACAGGTGGACCCTATCTTTCTCATCCTCGGGACCCTTCCCCCGTGTTCACCCGCGTGTGGCAATCTGTCTCGCACCATGGGCAAATCCAACGACAAGTCATCGCGGCATCTCGAGGTCGAGCGCAAGTTCGATGTCGTCGATTCGACCGTGTCACCGTCATTCGACGGTTTGTCGTCGGTGGTGCGCGTAGAACGCGCACCGGTGCACCGGCTGGAAGCCGTGTACTTCGACACCCCGGACCACGCGCTGGCGGCACGACGCATCACGCTGCGCCGCCGCACCGGTGGCGCGGACGCCGGCTGGCATCTCAAACTTCCGGCCGGTCCCGATGCCCGCACCGAGGTCAGAGAGCCCCTCGGCGAAGAGGATGAGGTGCCCGCGACGCTGCGTGACGTCGTGCTGTCCATCGTGCGCGACCGCCCGCTGGGGCCGGTCGCGCGCATCTCGACGCGGCGCACCGTCGACCTGCTCTACGGTCCCGACGGGACGCCGACCGCGGAATTCTGCGACGACGAGGTGACCGCTGCGGCCGAGCCGGGCGGCCCCGAGCAGAGGTGGCGCGAATGGGAACTCGAGCTGACCGACGGCGCCGACCGTGAACTGCTCGACCGGTTGTCCAACCGACTGATCGACGCGCGGGCCGCACCCGCGGCCAGCGGTTCCAAACTGGCCCGTGTCCTGGCCGAGTCGTCTCAACCCGAGGCGGTCCCGCGACCGGCCGACCCGGTGCACCGGGCGGTGGCCGAACAGGTGGAGGAGCTGATCGAGTGGGACCGTGCGGTGCGCGCCGACGTCGACGACTCGGTGCACCAGATGCGGGTGACGACGCGCAAGATTCGCAGCCTTCTGCAGTCGTCACGGGAGGCGTTCGGCATCTCCGACGACGCCTGGATCCTCGACGAACTCCGGCAGCTCGCCGCGATCCTCGGCGTGGCGCGCGACGCGGAAGTGCTGGCCGAACGCTACGAGCAGGCGCTCGATGAGCTGTCCGAGGAACTGGTCCGCGGCCCGGTGCGGGAAAGGCTGGTCGACGGCGCCAACCGACGCTATGCGGCCGGGCTGCGCCGGTCGCTGATCGCGATGCGCTCGCAGCGCTACTTCCGGCTTCTCGACGCGCTCGAAGGCCTCGTCGCCGCCGAACCGGCGCCGCGGGACGAAGAGGAGCGCGGCCAGGCGACAATCGACGCGGCCTACAAGCGGGTCCGCAAAGCGGCCAAGGCCGCCGCCGAGGCGGACGCCGAAAAGGATGAAGCACTGCATCGAATCCGCAAGGGCGCCAAGCGTCTTCGCTACACCGCCGCAGCGACCGGCGCGGCCAAGGTGTCGGATCGGGCCAAAGCCGTTCAGTCGCTGCTCGGCGACCATCAGGACAGCGTGGTCAGCCGGACTCATCTGGCCCAGCAGGCCGAAGCCGCGCACGCCGCAGGCGAAGACACGTTCACTTACGGCCTGCTCTACCAGCAGGAGGTCGAGGTCGCCCAACGCGCGCGCGAGCAGTTGGACGGCGCGTTGACGAAGCTGGCCAAGGCGGTGCGCAAGGCGCGGTGAGCGGCCGGCGAGGCGGATGAGTTGGCCTGTAAGCCGGATTCTGTCCCTCACCACCGCAGCTGACCGCGGCGGCGAGGTGGCGACCATCCATCTGGACACACCGTCGCCGGGTGCCTCGAGCGGCCTACCCGCAGGCTCGGGCGAGCAACCCTCGAACGCCTGCGCGGCCGCAACCGGGTTGCGGCCTTCTTGGCCTTGCTTCGGGTGGGGTTTGCCTAGCCACTCCGGTCACCCGGAATGCTGGTGCGCTCTTACCGCACCGTTTCACCCTTACCACCGTCACCGGTGGCGGTCTGTTTTCTGTGGCACTTTCCCGCGAGTCACCTCGGATTGCCGTTAGCAATCACCCTGCTCTGTGAAGTCCGGACTTTCCTCGAAACCGAGGCGAACCTCGACTCCGCGGCCGCCCGGCCAACTCATCCGCGCATACAACGTACTGCCAGTCGCCGCTGTTCCGCGAGTTCGACATACTTGTGCCCATGGCGCAGCTTCCTCCGGCGCGCTATCTCATGCGCGCCAAAGACCTGGTCGACGCGCGCTATGCCGAGCCCATCACCGTCGACGACCTGGCCGCCGCGGCCGGCTTGTCGCGGGCGCATTTCAGCCGGATGTTCACCCGAACCTTCGGCGAATCGCCGCATTCCTATCTGCAGACCCGGCGGCTGGAGCGGGCGGCGGCTCTGTTGCGGTACACGGACCGCTCGGTGGCCGATATCTGTGTGATGGTCGGGCTGGCCAGCGTCGGATCGTTCACCACCTCATTCGCCCGGGTGTACGGCAAGCCGCCGGCGGCCTACCGCGCCAGCCTGCCGCCGGCGGCCGTGCACGCCCGGGTGCCCAGCTGCATTCTCAAACGCGACACCCGCCAGCCCGCCGACAGTCGGGTCCGCAAGACAGCACACGGGGAGAAGACGGGCCCGCGACCGGCGTCGTAGCGTCGTGCTCATGTTGAGAATCGCGAGCGCCCAGATATGGGTTCACGACCAGGATGTGGCATTGAAGTTCTGGACCGAAAAGGTCGGAATGGAAGTGCGCCAGGATGTTTCGCTTCCCGATGGGAACACGCCGTTCCGGTGGCTGACGGTCGGCCCGCCAGGGCAGGACGACTTTTCGCTGGTCTTGATGGCCGTCCCCGGCGCGCCGGTGATGGACGAAGCCACCCGCCAGCAGGTGCTCGATCTCACCGCGAAGGGGTTCGCCGGCACGGTGTTCCTCACCACCGACGACTGCCGTCGCTCCTTCGAGGACCTGAGAACTCGCGGGGTGGAGTTCACCGAGGAGCCGCACCAGATGCCGTACGGCATTGATTCCGGCTTCCGCGACCCGTCCGGCAACAGCGTGCGGCTCACCCAATTGACGGACTTCCCCGCCCATACTGGCTGAGTGCGAAAACCGGCCGCCGCGATCAGCTCTGCGGCGTTCTTCGTGGTCGCACCCGGCAGCTTCGTCGGGCTCGGCCCGTGGCTGATCACCCGTTTCGGGGTGGCGTGTGGCACTGGGCGGCGTGTTGATCGTCGTCGGCCTGATCCCGCCCATCCACGCGTTCATCGAATTCGTAAGAGCCGGTGGCACTCCGATGCCCGTCGCGCCAACCGAACGACTGGTCGTGACGGGCTTCAACCGGTTCGTCCGCAACCCGATGTATGCCGGTCTCATCACGGCCATCCTCGGCCAGGCGGTGCTGTTCGCGAGCATGTGGCTCGTCGTCTACGCCGCGATCGCATGGGCCGTCACGGCGTCGTTCGTGCGCTGGTACGAAGAACCGACCCTGGTTCGCACCTATGGGCAGCAGTACGAGACCTACCGCGACAACGTGCCCGCGTGGCTTCCCCGGCTGACGCCGTGGACGCCACGGGCCTAGCGGTGGGACGATTCTCGAGTGGACCAGGATGACCCGGAGCACAGGATTTCCGAGTTGGAGCGCCAGCTGGCTGAGCCGCGCGTCGCCGCCGAGCCCATTGCCGGCCAGGACCGACTCACCGCCGAGCAGGTACACGATGTCGCGTTCTCCAAGCCGCCTGTCTTCAAGCGGGGCTACGACGAGGACGAGGTCGACGCCTTCTTGGAGCGTGTCGAGGCAACGCTGCGGGAGCCGACCGCCGTGGGTCGCCTCACTGCCGCCGATGTCCACGATGTGGCGTTCTCGAAGCCGCCGATCGGCAAGCGGCGATACAACGAGGACGAGGTCGATGCCTTTCTCGACCTCGTCAAGGTCGAGTTGATCCGTCGCGAGTAGGACCGGCACCACCGACTCCACCAATGGATGGATCCGTCTCACGAATCCACGATCCCGCGCGTCTACTCAATATGGCCGAGACCAAATGGCGAACTCGCGTGGACTCCGGCGACTGGGAGACCATCGCCGCTGACCTCGACGCAACCGGCGGCGCCCTGCTTCCCCGGCTGCTCACAAACGGTGAAGCTGCGGCGATCAGAAGCCTCTATCCCGCCGACGACATGTTCCGCGCGACCATCGACATGGCTCGATATCGCTTCGGGCAGGGCGAATACCGCTACTTCCGCCGGCCCTACCCCGAACCGGTCGAAGCGCTCAGGCAGGCGCTGTACCCGCGGCTGCTCCCGATCGCCCGCGACTGGTGGAGCAAGTTGGGCCGACCGGCCCCGTGGCCGGACAACCTCGACGACTGGATCGACCAGTGCCACGCCGCCGGCCAGACGAAATCAACGGCGCTCCTGCTCAAGTACGGCCCGGGCGACTGGAATGCTCTGCACCGAGACCTCTACGGCGACTTGGTGTTTCCGCTACAGGTCGTGATCAACCTCAGCGAACCGGGCGTCGACCACACCGGCGGGGAGTTCATGCTGGTCGAACAACGCGCCCGCGCCCAGTCCCGCGGCACCGCGACGCTGCTGCCGCACGGACACGGATACGCCTTCACCACGCGCGAGCGGCCCGTGCGGTCGACCCGCGGATGGTCCGCCGCGCCGGTCCGCCACGGTGTGTCGGTGGTGCGCTCGGGTGAGCGGTACACCCTTGGGCTGATCTTCCACGACGCGGCGTGACCGCTAGCGCCGACGCAACATGATCACGTTGTCGACCCACGTCGCTGTCTCGCCGTCCGGCGTCGTCACCTCTCGCGTCGGCGTGTCGATCCGAGCCGGCTCCCATTCGGCCTCGGGCAGATTCAGCTCCGCGACGACTTCGTCGGGCGGTGTGAACAGGTGGTGGTGGTCATCGAGCTGCGACGCCCACGGCGGCGGCCCGCTGTGATCGACGATCAGTAGAAGCCCGCCCGGTCGGACGGCCCGCGCGGCCGCTTGGAAGATCGCCGTCCGGTCGAGCGGAAAAGTGGAGTGCAGGAACTGCGCGTTCACCAGATCGAAGTCACCCTCCGGGAAGCTTTCCGACAGGTCGTGCTGTTGGAAGTCGATCCGGTCACCCACCCCACGCGCGGCCGCGTCTTCGGCGGCGCGTCGCAGCGCGGTGTCGGAGATGTCGACGGCGACCACCTTCCATCGGTGTTCGGCCAGCCACATCGCGTCACCGCCCTCGCCGCTGCCGAGATCCAGTGCGACGCCGGGCTTCAGGCCCGACGCAACGTCGACGAGACGAATGTTCGCCCGCCCGCTCCAGATGCGGTCCTGTTCGCTGTAGCGCTCTTCCCAATGCTGTTTGGCGTCAGGCGTTGACATGTCGGCTCCCTTCCGGAACATCAACTGGGTGATCGTCCTCGATCAGGCTCTGCACCACGGCGGCGGCCGCTGCCGAACCTCCCGCGACCGCGGCGGCCACCTGCGGCATCTGCACGCTGAGGTCACCGGCGGCGAAAACGCCCGACGCACTGGTGCGGTAGAGCGCATCGACGTAAACGGGATTCTGCGCAATCGGCGTCGGGTCGCCCTGCGCAGCGCCGAGTTGCTCGGCGAGCGACGAACGTTGATGCAGCGTCGTCGCGACCAGCAGACCCGTCCGGGCAAGGCGACTCCCGTCGGCGAACACCACGGCCTCCAAATCCCCGTCCCGCGCGGCGAGTTCGGCGACCGCCCCCTCATCGATCGAGATGCCCGCGGCGATCAGCCGACGCCGCTGCCCGTCGTCGAGATCGGCGGGCCCGTCGGTGAGCAGGACCACGTCGTCGCTCCACATGCGCAACAGCAGCGCCGAATGCACCGCACGCTCCCCACGCGCCAGAACGCCAAGCGGCTGGTCGCGAACCTCCCAGCCATGGCAGAACGGGCAGTGGAACACCGACCGGCCCCACAGCTCCGCCAGCCCCGGAAGCTCGGGGATCCGATACTCCATGCCGGTGGCCAACAGCACCCGCCGGGTCCGCTCGATCCGGCCGTCCGCGGTGCGCAGCTCGAAGCCTCCCCCGATGCGTTCACCGCTGACGACGTCACCGGACCGCACCTCGACGCTCGGATACGCCGATAGTTCCCGGCGCCCCAGTGCGTACAGCTGCGCCGGTGGCCGACCGTCGTGCCCCAGCAGTCCACCGATACCGTGCGCGGCCAGGTTGCTCTGCGCGCCGGAATCGATCACCAGCGTGCGCCGCCGAGCCCGGCCCAGCACCAGTCCGGCGCTCAGTCCAGCCGCACCGCCACCGACCACGACGCAATCCCAATCTGTGTCCATGCGTCCACCTTGCATCCACGCTTACGAGATGCCAAGCTTTCTTGCCATGCAGGCAAAAGCAGAAGAGAGCGTCGACGCGAAGGTGCGGCGCAGGCTGCGCGAACTACGCATGCAGCGCGGCCTGACCCTCGAAGAGGTAGCGGGCCGGTCGAACATCGACGTGTCGACGCTGAGCCGACTCGAATCCGGTAAGCGCCGCCTCGCTCTGGACCACCTGCCGAGGTTGGCCGCCGCGCTGTCGGTGAGCACCGACGAACTACTCCGCGCACCGGAAGCCGAGGATCCCCGGGTGCGCAGCGGATCTCACACCGCACACGGAATCACGTACTGGCCACTGACGCGCCAGGCCGCGGGCGGTCTGCACGCGTACAAGATCAGAATCAGCGCCCGGCGCCGCACCCCGCCCGCCGAACTGCCGGTGCATGAGGGCCAGGACTGGATGTACGTGCTGTCCGGTCAGCTCAGGCTGGTCCTCGGTGATCGCGACTTCACGGTCAAACCTGGTGAGGCGGTTGAGTTTTCCACCTGGACCCCGCACTGGTTCGGGGTGGTCGACGGGCCGGTTGAGGCGATCACGATCTTCGGGCCGCACGGCGAGCGGCTCCACCTTCACGACTCGTCAAGGTAGGCGGTCTGGTTGACCAGCCGCACCGAGGCGGCACCGTCGGGATAGAACTCCACGATCGAGAGCGACGCCAGGTCGAGATGAATCCGGTAGAGGATGCTCGCGCCGCCGTCGAGCGCCATGCGCAGAAGCGTCTTGATCGGCGTCACGTGCGAGACCACCAACACGGTGTCCCCGGCATGTTCGGCGATGATCCGGGCCCTCGCCCTGCCGACCCGCTCGGCGGCGGCGTCGAAACTCTCGCCCTGCGGCGGTGCCGTGGACGTGTCCCGCAGCCAGCGCCGGTGCAGCTCGGGATCCCGCTCGGCGGCTTCGGCGAACGTCAGCCCCTCCCACGCTCCGAAGTCGGTCTCGATCAGGTCGTCGTCGACGGACACGTCCAGGCCGAGCGCCTTGGCCGCCGCCGTCGCGGTGTCATACGCGCGCTGCAGCGGCGAGGTGATGACGGCGGCGATACCGCCTTTGCGCCCCAGATATTGCGCGGCCGCTTCGGCCTGGCGTCGCCCGAGGTCGGTCAGCGCCGGGTTGCCGCGGCCCGAATACCGCCGATGCACGGACAATTCGGTCTGACCGTGCCGCAGCAGCAGAAACCGGGTCGGTGCGCCCCGCGCCCCGGTCCACGCCACCGGGTTGGGAGCCTGCTGCGGCGTGGCGTGCGCTGGGCCGGTGAGTGATTCGGCCGAGGCGTCCATCGCCTCGTTCGCCAACCGGTCGGCGTGGCTGTTCTGCGCCCGCGGGACCCACGTGTACGTGACCCGGTCGAAGCGCGCGGCGAGGTCGCGGGCCTGCCGGTGCAGGGGGGCGAGGTCGGGATGCTTGACCTTCCAGCGCCCCGCCATCTGCTCCACCACGAGCTTGGAGTCCATGTACACGTCAACCTCGTTCGCGCCCAGACTGGCCGCCTCGCCGAGTCCGGCGATCAGTCCGCGATATTCGGCGACGTTGTTGGTGGCGCGGCCGATCGCCTCCTTGCTCTCGGCGAGCACCGCGGTACGGTCCGCCGACCAGACCACAGAGCCATAGCCGGCCGGCCCGGGATTGCCCCGCGAACCCCCGTCCGCTTCGACGACGACCCTCATGCGCCGAACCCCTTGACCCGCAACAGGATCGCTCCGCACTCCGGGCACCGCAGCACATCGTCCTCGGCTGCGGCCGAAATCCGCGCCAGCTCGCCCTTGTCGATCTCGATCCGGCACGCTCCGCATCGGCGGCCCTGCAACTGCCCGGCGCCCGCACCGCCGCGGGCACGCTGTCTTTCGTAGAGCGCAACGAGGTCGGAGTCGAGCGCGGCGACCAGTTCGTCGCGGCGCGACATGGCCTGATGCCGCTGCCCGTCGAGTTCGGTGCGCGCCTCGTCGCACGCCGTCTGCGCGGCGCCCAGGTCGTTCTGCAGCTCATCGATGTTGGCCAGCGCGGTCTGCTGCTCGCTCTGCAGTTCCTCGCGACGCTCCATCACCTCCAGCTGCGAGTCCTCCAGCGCCGCCTGCCTGCGCTCGAGGGTGTCGAGTTCGTGCTGCAACTCGGTGAGCTGTTTGGCATCGACCGTGCCGCCTGCGAGAAGCGCGCGATCGCGCTCCTCGCGCTGACGCACGGCGTCGATCTCCGATTCGTACTTGGCGACCTGCGCGTCCAGGTCCTCGATGGCGATCTGCAATGCAGCCAACCGGTCGTTGGCCTCGCGGTGCGCGGCCTGCACCTCCTCCAGCCGCTGCCGTTCGGCCAGATGTTTGGCGCGGTGCTCCAGACGGCTCAACTGGGCGTCGATTTCGGCCAGCTCGAGTAACGACTGTTGTTGAGCTACTTCAGCTTTCATGCCTCATCTCTCGACGTTCCATGGGTCGGTGCGCACGTCGGAGACCCGCACGGTCAGCGCATCGCCGAAGTGTGTGCGCAGCAGGTCGGCGGCCTGGCGGCACCACGGATACTCACTGGCCCAGTGCGCGACGTCGATCAGCGCCACTTCGGAGGCGCGTCGGTGTTCGTCGGCCGGATGGTGCCGCAGGTCCGACGTCACATACGCATCCACGCCGCGGCGGGCGACGGCGCCGAGCAGCGAGTCCCCCGCTCCGCCACACACCGCGACCCGCGACACCGTCGCCGCCGGGTCGCCCGACGCGCGCACCCCCCACGACGTTGCGGGCAGGGCGTCGCGCACGCGGGAAACGAACGCCGACAACGACTCCGGGCGGGCCAGCACGCCGACTCGTCCCAGCCCGACATTCCCGGGGATCGGTGCCAGCGCGAAGATGTCGAAGGCGGGCTCCTCGTAGGGATGTGCTTCGCGCATCGCGGCGAGCACGCGCGCCCGCAATCGAGCGGGGGCGATGACCTCCACGCGGTCCTCGGAGACCTGTTCGACCGCACCGAGGGTGCCGATCGCCGGCGACGCGCCGTCGTGGGGCAGGAACTGTCCGGTGCCGGTCGTGGTCCAGCAGCAGTGCGAATAGTCGCCGATGCGGCCGGCGCCGGCGGCGAACATGGCTTCCCGCAGCGCCTCCGAGTTCTCTCCGGGCACGAAAACGACCCACTTGTCCAAATCGGATCCCGCGCCGGCCGGGTCGAGCACCTCCTCGACGGCCAGGCCCAGCGTCTCGGCGAGCGCATCGGAGACGCCAGGCGATGCCGAGTCGGCGTTGGTGTGCGCCGTGAACAACGCCCGGCCGGTCCGGATCATCTGGTGGATCAGGGCGCCCTTGGCGGTGCTGGCCGCGACCGTGTCGACCCCGCGCAGCAGCAGCGGATGGTGCGCCAGCAACAGCCCGCGATCGGGCACCTCGGCGGCGACCGCGGCGGTCGCGTCGACGGCGACGGTGACCGTCTCGACGGTTTCCAACGGGTCGCCGCAGACCAGGCCCACCGAGTCCCAGTCCTGTGCCAGCTCCGGCGGATACGCCGCATCGAGCACGTCGATGATGTCGGCCAGCCGCGCGCTCACCGCAGCACCTCGGCCATCGCCTCGACGAGCACCGGCCACTCCGGGCGCACGGCGGCCCGAAGGAACCGGCCGTCCAGCCCGACGAAGGTGTCGCAGCGGCGCACGGCAATGCCTCTGCCGTCCAGGTGTTTTCGCATCAACTCGGCATCCGGCACACAGAACAGGACGAAGGGCGCCGAACCGTTGACGACATGCACGCCGATGCTAGTCAACCCCGCCACCATCTCGGCGCGCACCTCGACCAGGCGGCGGGCGCCGCGGTCGGCCTCCGCCACCGCTTCGGGTGCGCAGCAGGCGGCGATGGCCTCCAGTTGCAGTGTGCCGACCGGCCAGTGCGGCCGTCGCGCCGTCAACCGTGCCAGCACATCGGCCGGGCCCAGCGCGTACCCGGCCCGCAGCCCCGGCAACGCCCACGTCTTGGTCAGGCTGCGCAGCACCACCACGTCGGGCAGCGCCTCGGCAGCCAGTGACATCGGCTCGCCGGGAATCGCGTCGGCGAACGCCTCGTCGACCACGACGGTGCGCCCGGGCCGACGCAACGCCAGCACCTCCTCACGCCCGTGCAGAACGCCCGTGGGATTCGTCGGGTTGCCGAGCACGACGAGGTCCGCGTCCTCGGGCACCGCGCCCGCAACGAGGGTGTACGGCGGTTCGAGCACCACATGGTCGAACGGCACCCCGGCCGCCGACAGCGCCGCCTCCGGTTCGGTGAACGACGGCGCGATCAGGGCGGCCCGTCGCGGCCGCAGCTCGGCCAGCAGCGCGAACCCCTCGGCGGCCCCGGCAAGCAGCGCCACCTCGGCCACGTCGCGCATGTGCCGGTCGGCGACCGCCGCAAGCGCCCGTTCCACATCGGCCTGGCTCGGGTACCGGGCGAGGTCGGGCAACCGGGAGGCGAGCCGGTCGACCAGCCACGACGGCGGCGCGTCGGCGCGGACATTGACGGCGAAGTCCAGCATCCCGGGCTCCGCGGCCTGGTCGCCGTGGTAGCGCGCGGCTGCACGCAAAGGTCTCGCCACATCACGACACTAGTGCGCCGCCCGCCGGGGTTCTGCGATCGGGGAGAATGGACCCGTGACCGACATGCTGGCCTCCACCGCTCTGGCGACCCGCCCCCAACTGGTGATCTTCGACCTCGACGGCACCCTGACCGACTCGGCGCAGGGAATCGTCTCGAGTTTCCGCCATGCGCTCGGGTCGGTCGGCGCCGCGGTACCCGACGGAGATCTGGCCACCATGATCGTCGGCCCGCCGATGCATCACACGCTGCGCCGTCTCGGACTCGGCGACCAGACCGACGCCGCCATCGCGGCGTACCGCGCGGACTACGTCGCCCGCGGCTGGGCGATGAACCGCGTCTTCGACGGCATTCCCGCGCTCCTCTGCGACCTGCGCGCGGCCGGCGTCCGGCTGGCGGTGGCCACCTCCAAGGCCGAGCCGACGGCACAGCGAATCCTCGCCCACTTCGGCCTCGCCGATTGTTTCGAGGTGATCGCCGGCGCCAGTGTCGACGGCTCGCGTGCGACCAAGGTCGACGTGGTCGCACATGCGCTCGCTCAACTGGGCGGTCTGCCCGAACGCAAACTGATGGTCGGCGACCGCTCCCACGACGTCGAGGGCGCCGCCGCGCACGGCATCGACACCGTGGTCGTCGGATGGGGTTACGGAACGGGCGATTTCGACGATCCCGCCGCCGCCCAAGGGGTGGCGCACGTCGCGACGGTGGCTGATCTCCGTGAGGTGCTCGGTGTCTGAACCGCTGCACGTGACGTTCATCTGCTCGGGAAACATCTGCCGGTCCCCGATGGCGGAGAAGATGTTCGCCCACCAGATAGGCGAACGCGGCCTGGGTCACGCCGTCCGGGTGTCCAGCGCCGGCACCGGCGGCTGGCACGCCGGTGAGCCCGCCGACCGCCGGGCCAGCCACGTGCTGCGTGAGCACGGCTATCCGACCGCCCACCGGGCCGCCCAGGTCGACGACGACCACATGTCCGCCGATCTGGTGATCGCACTGGGCCGCAACCACGTCCGGATACTCAAGGATCTGGGCGTGCCCACCGAACGGATCCGGATGCTTCGGTCGTTCGACCCGCGGTCGGGCGCCCACCCCCTCGACGTCGACGATCCGTACTACGGCGACCACGCCGACTTCGAGGCCGTCTTCACGGTCATCGAAGCGTCGTTGCCGGGTGTGCACGCCTGGGTCGACGAACATCTTGCCGGCCGGGGGCTTGCGAGCTGATGCGCCGGTGGACATTCTTGTTGCGGCCGTCATGGCTGGCGCTGTTCGTCGTGGTGGTCGCGTTCGCCTATCTGTGCTTCACCGTGCTCGCGCCGTGGCAGCTGGGCAAGAACACCAAGACCTCACGGGAGAACGCGCAGATCGCGAACTCGCTGAAGGCCGAGCCGGTTCCAGTGGAAACGCTTCTGCCGCAACAGGATTCCGCGGCACCCGATGCGCAGTGGCGCCGCGTCACCGCCAGCGGGCGCTACCTGCCGGAGGGCCAGGTACTCGCTCGGCTGCGAATGGTGGAGGGCGAACCGGCGTTCGAGGTATTGGTGCCCTTCGCCGTCGACGGCGGGCCGACCGTTCTCGTCGACCGCGGATACGTCCGGCCGGTGGAAGCCTCCGGGGTGCCCGAGATTCCGCCCGTGCCCGACGACACGGTGACCATCGCCGCGCGGTTACGCGACTCCGAGTCGGTGGCGCAGGGCAAGGAACCGTTCCGCCGGGACGGCATCCAACAGGTCTACTCGATCAACACCGAACAGATCTCGGCGATCACCGGGGTGCCGCTGGCCGGTTCGTATCTGCAGCTCGAGGCGGAGCAGCCGGGCGGGCTCGGCGCGATACCGCTGCCGCATCTGGACGCCGGACCGTTCCTGTCGTACGGAATCCAGTGGATAGCATTCGGCATCATCGCGCCGATCGGGTTGGGCTACTTCGTCTACGCCGAGGTGCGCCAGCGCAGGCGGGAGAAGGCCGCCCAGGAGGCGGCGCACGCTGCGCCCGACGCGCCGCTCACGGCGGAGGACAAGCTCGCCGACCGCTACGGCCGACGACGCTGAACGCCAGCGCCGCACCGGCAGCGGCGATTTGGACGGCCCGGGACAACCGCACCGCCCGCCGCAGATCGGCCACCCGCGGCGGTGGACCGTCGCCGAGTGTGGGTCGGATCTCCCGCCGGTCGGCGTACCGGGTAGGCCCGCCGATCCGCACCCCGAGCGCGCCGGCGAAGGCGGCTTCCGCCACGCCGGCGTTCGGGCTGGGATGACGGCCGGCGTCGCGCCGCCATGCGCGCAGCGCCGCCACGGGAGAGCCGCCGACAACGGGCGCGCACGCAGCCACCAGGACCGCGGTCGCACGCGCGGCCAGGTAGTTCGCGACGTCGTCGAAACGTGCTGCCGCCCAACCGAACCGCAGATAGCGAGCGGACCGGTGGCCGATCATCGCGTCGAGGGTGTTCGCGCCGCGGTAGATCAGCACCGCGGGTACGCCGCCGATGGCGGTCCAGAGCAGAGGTGCCACGTGCGCGTCCGAGGTGTTCTCGGCGACCGATTCCACCGCCGCCCGGGTGAGCCCGGCCTCGTCGAGCACCGACGGATCGCGGCCGCACAATGCCGGCAGCAGCCGTCGCGCAGCTGCGACGTCGCCACTGTCCAGGTGCCCGGCCATCCGGCTTCCGGCGCGGGAAAGCGAGGTCCCGCCCAGCGCGACGAACACCGTCGCCGCCGTCGTCATCGCGACCGGAACCGCGCCCCGGCGCCGGGCGGCGTGGTCTGCCGCCACCCCGAGCACCGCCAGCACGCCGAGCAGCGCGGCGGTGTGCAGCAATCCCGCCGTACGTGTGTCCGCGTACGTGCGACGCTCCAAAGCCGCTGCGGCGCTGCCGAAGACGGCCACCGGATGGCCGCGCCGCGGGTCACCGAACACGGCGTCGGCGACACAACCGGCTGCGATCCCCGCCACGCGTGCAGGTGAGGCCGGTGCAAACACCCCGCGAGCGTCTCACAAGGTGATTTGTTCGGATGTGTGAGGTCGGACCTTCGCCGCTAGTGACACACCCAGGCCGTGTCGATGCTGAATCGGTAGCACACCTGGGTGGGTTGGCCGGCGCTGCTGAACCAATGCTGCGACTGGGAACCGTCGTCAAGCGTGTACTTGCAGCTGTAGTAGCGGTCCCTGGGTTTGAACTGTCCTTGTGCCCGTTCGAACACCCCATCGGAACTGGCGCAATTCTGGGCGAGTTGGTCCTCAGTGGTCCGCGGTGGCCTGGCGTCAGCCTCCGATGCCGCGGAGAGTACTGCGCCGGCGGCAAGGGCGACGACTGCGGCAACTGACGGTATCGACCTGGCGCTCATCTTCATCTCCTCAGTTGGGATTGGGTCCTGAGATGAGCGTCGCCCGGCCGCCGTCGGCCAACCAGTAGCAAATCTGTACTGGACTGCTTGGACCCTGTACCGATGCCTGGCCGCGTGCCACCCTATATGAAGCGGATCCGTCCGCGAGGTGAGGAGCAGCGGAAATGTCGTCTTATGGCCAGTTCTGTCCCGTGGCCAAGGCCATGGAGTTGCTCGACGAACGGTGGACAATGCTGGTTGTCCGCGAATTACTCTCGGGGAGCACTCATTTCAACGATCTGCGCTGCGGAGTGCCCAGGATGTCGCCGACGTTGTTATCCAAGCGCCTGCAGACCCTGACGCGTGCCGGGGTCGTTCAGCGCATCGATGACGATGGCCACCCGTCCTACGTGCTCACGCAGTGCGGTCGCGAACTCATCGACGTGGTGACCGCCCTTGGCTCTTGGAGTCTGCGCTGGATCGGCGATCTCGGCGATCAGGACCTCGACCCACACCTGCTGATGTGGGACATCCGCCGCACCGTGCCTGCCGATCGATGGCCCGCGGGCCGCACGGTGGTGGCCTTCCGCCTCTCCGGCGTCGCGCCGAAGGCCGCGTCATGGTGGTTGATCGTCGCCGACGGCCGCGCCGACATCTGCGATTTCGATCCCGGCTACGACGTCGCCGCAATGATATCCACGAGTTTGCGTACGCTCACTCAGGTTTGGCGCGGCGACCTGGCGTGGTCATACGCCCTCCGCAACGGCTCGATCACCATCGACGGCCCGTCGCTGATCCGGCGTTCAATTCCGAACTGGATCGGGCAGTCGACACTGGCGACCGTACCTCGCCCGGCGTGACCCCGAGGCGGGTGCAGACCGGCATCGAAGCCCCGATCCCCCGCTCGGACAGACATTCTCCAAACGTCGATGTCGGGACCGTTGCCGTGGCCTACAGTCGGCCTGTGGCCACACAGCCACCCGTACAGGACCATCTCGCGCGGGTACTCGGCGACCTCGCAGTCGAGCTACAGGGTCAGTTGGATGCCGAGTCGACTCTGCGCGAAATCATTCGCAGTTCAGTGGATGTTGTGCCCGGTGCTCGATGGGGCGGCGTCTCGCTGATAGAGGCCGACAAAGTCGAATCGCGGGTCCCCACCGATCACATCGTGGCCGAGCTGGACGCATTGCAGTCCAAGTTCGATGAGGGTCCCTGCCTGAGTGCCCTGCGGGAACATCACACGGTCAAGATCGACAACATGGCAGCCGATGATCGCTGGCCACGGTTTGCAAAGGCGGCGACAGAACGGGGTGTCCGCAGCTTGTTGTCCTTCCGGCTCTTCGTCCGGCGTGGCAGCCTCGGAGCGCTCAACCTCTACGGCGGCGAAACCGACGTGTTCGATGATGACTCCGAGGCCATCGGGGAAGTGCTGGCTCAACACGCGTCCGTTGCGCTCGCCGCCGCCATTGCCGAATCACAGCTTCACCGAGCGATAGACAGCCGCGATGTCATCGGCCAGGCCAAAGGGCTTCTGATGCAACGTAACAACGTGGACGGGTTGCACGCGTTCCGGATGCTCACAAAGGCGTCACAAGAGACCAACGTCAAGCTCATCGATGTCGCTCGATGGCTGGTCGAAACCCACGAATCGGGACTCAAACGGTCTGAATAGCAGGGCGAGCGCTGCTCTTCGGCGGTTGTATGTGACCTAACGACGCCGTTCACTTCGAGCCGACTCGCGCTCGATCTCAGCCTGCTCACGCCGCGCACTTGCCCTGACCCGCTCGGCTTGTTGTTCGGCGCGGTCGAGGCGTTCGCGTTCCCGCTCCGCAGCGGTACCTTCGCGCTCGTCGGCAGACGTTTCGCGGTCATCCGCGACTCGCTCGCGTTCGTCGGCGATCTGATCTCGCTTGTCAGCCATACGATCTCGTTCGTCAGCAAGCCACTCGCGCTGCGCAACCGTGTCCTCACGCTGCGTGACCGCCAACTCACGGTCGTGGAGCCCGGCCTCGGCTGCTTCGCGATCAAACCCGCTCGGCACATCCGCCGAATCCTTCGAACCCATGACTGCTGCTGCCTTCGCTTACCTCTGAACGATCGCGGTTGGGTACGGAAGTCAGCGTACGCCGGGGGTTGTCCGTATGCCGCTGCCCGTTGGGACCCTGGGCACTTGGCGGTTCCGGCATGCCCCCGTGGTGGGCGCGGACGGTATCGAACCGCCGACCGCTGGTGTGTAAAACCAGAGCTCTACCACTGAGCTACGCGCCCTTGCAGGGCAAGCTACACGGCGATGACCTGCGACGGGAAATCAGCTCAGCCGGACCGCACCGCCGCCAGCGCGTCCGTCCACAGCGCCTGATCGCGGGCCTCGCCGGGCTGCTTCATCTCGGCGAACCGGACGATTCCGGTGCGATCCACGACGAACGTGCCGCGGTTGGCGATGCCAGCGTCCTCGTTGAACACCCCGTAGGCCGCCGCGACGGCCCCGTGCGGCCAGAAGTCGGACAACACGGGGAACGTGAAGCCGCTCTGCGTCGCCCACACCTTGTGGGTGGGCGGCGGCCCCACGGAGATGGCCAACGTCGCAATGTCGTCGTTCTCGTACTCGGGCAGCCGGTCGCGGATCTCGTCGAGCTCACCCTGACAGATGCCGGTGAACGCCAGCGGGAAGAACACCAAGAGCACGTTCTTCGTGCTCCGGAAGTCGCTGAGCGTGACGGGCTGACCGTTCTGGTCCTTGAGCGTGAAGTCGGGCGCCTCGGTACCAACCTCGATCACGAGCGTCTCCCCGCCGCCTTGCTCTTCGGTTGCACCAGCCGGCTGGCGATCCAGTCGCCGAGGTTCGCCGAGGAGGTCTGCATCAGCCCGGCCGTGGGAGCCGACTCGGCGATCTCGGCCGGTTGGACGTGGCCGGGCTGGCCCGTCTTCGGGGTGACCACCCAGATCACGCCGTCGTCGGCCAGCGGGGTGATGGCGTCCATCAGCGCATCCACCAGGTCCCCGTCGTCGTCGCGCCACCAGAGCAGCACCACGTCGATGACCTCGTCGGCGTCCTCGTCGAGCAGCTCGCTACCGCACGCCTCCTCGATGTCGGCTCGGATGTCGTCGTCGACGTCTTCGTCCCAGCCCAGTTCCTGTACAACCTGATCTTTTTGGATGCCCAGTCTGTGGGCGTAGTTCGGGGCGTCATCCGCCGCGACCACCGTCGGTCCTCCTTCAGCCGGCTCGGGCGCATGTTGCGCTCGGCATTGTCGTGGGGCCTGTCTTGGGCCCTATCGTCGCACGCCGGGGTCTGCCCGCACGTGCCTGGCGGCAAGGTTTGTCAATATCGGTCAGTATGCGGCGTCACAGAGGTTGAGCGCGGCGGTCTTGGTGTCGTTGAGCCGGGTGATCGCCGCGTTGAACTCATCGGGCCCGTAGTTACCGGCGATCGCGGTGGCCACGCCCCTGGCGGCGTCGACCCACCCGTTGAGCGCGTCCCTGAGTTCGGGGCTGAGCGCGTCGGAGATGCTGCGTGCGACCATGTCGGCGCTGTGGTTCAGGGCGTCGATCGCCGGGCCCGCCTTGGCCGGCACGTCGGCGGCGTTCTGGTTGAACGCATCGACGTACGCGTTGACCGCGGTGATCGCATCGACGCTGGTGGAACTGAGCGTCTCGCACGAGGAGTGGATCGCCTCCTTGGTGATGGAGGACTGTCGTTCCGACTCCCGGGCGCTGGAACTGGCGGCCGACTCCTCCAACGAAGCCGACACCGACGCCCGGTACACCGGCGCCTCGGCGGAGTCCACCTGCGCGGTGCCCTCGGTGACGCTGCTGCATCCCACGACGACCATGGCGGCGGTGGCCGAGATGCCGACCATCAGTGCGCCGATCTGCAGCGGTTTTTTCACCAGCGCACCGATCACCACGGCTGCAGACGTTACCGGTTCGGTCGTGCGATCGTCGGTTGGTTCCTCTCACCACCCCCACCTGCGCGGGTGGGGCAGGATGGGAGAAGGATGGAATCCGCCGCCCACGCGCAAGCGCAGAAAACATCTGCGTCGAGTGCGTGAGCACCTGAAACCGCCTACCAAGGAGCGGAAGTTGACCACCGAGTTCGTGCGCCAGGACCTGGCCCAAAACTCCTCCACCGCAGCTGAACACGACCGGGTGCGGGTGATCCGTGAGGGTGTCGCGTCGTATCTGCCCGATATCGATCCCGAAGAGACCAGCGAATGGCTGGAATCGTTCGACCAGCTGCTGGAACGGTCCGGGCCCGCACGGGCGCGCTACCTCATGCTGCGCTTGTTGGAGCGCTCCGGCGAACAGCGCGTGGCCATTCCGGCGCTGACGTCGACGGACTACGTGAACACGATCCCCACCGAGCTGGAACCGTGGTTCCCCGGCGACGAGGATGTCGAGCGTCGCTACCGAACCTGGATCCGGTGGAACGCCGCGATCATGGTGCACCGCGCGCAGCGGCCGGGAGTCGGTGTGGGCGGCCATATTTCGACGTACGCGTCGTCGGCAGCCCTGTATGAGGTCGGCTTCAACCACTTCTTCCGCGGCAAGTCGCATCCGGGCGGGGGCGACCAGGTGTTCATCCAGGGTCACGCGTCGCCGGGCATCTACGCGCGCGCATACCTGGAGGGCCGGCTGTCCGCCGAGCAACTCGACGGCTTCCGTCAGGAGCACAGCCACCCCGGCGGCGGGCTGCCGTCGTATCCGCATCCGCGGCTGATGCCCGACTTCTGGGAGTTCCCCACCGTCTCGATGGGGCTGGGCCCGATGAACGCCATCTATCAGGCCCGGTTCAACCACTATCTTCACGACCGCGGCATCAGGGACACCTCCGACCAGCACGTCTGGGCGTTCCTGGGCGACGGCGAGATGGACGAGCCCGAGAGCCGCGGCCTGGCACACGTCGCGGCGCTGGAGGCCCTGGACAACCTCACGTTCGTCGTCAACTGCAACCTGCAGCGCCTCGACGGGCCGGTGCGCGGCAACGGCAAGATCATCCAGGAACTCGAGTCGTTCTTCCGCGGCGCGGGCTGGAACGTCATCAAGGTGGTGTGGGGCCGCGAGTGGGACGCCCTGTTGCACGCCGACCGCGACGGCGCACTGGTCAACCTGATGAACACCACACCCGACGGCGATTACCAGACGTACCGGGCCAACGACGGCGCCTACGTGCGCGACCACTTCTTCGGCCGCGACCCCCGCACCAAGGCCCTGGTCGAGAAGATGTCGGACTCGGAGATCTGGAACCTCAAGCGAGGCGGACACGACTACCGCAAGGTCTACGCCGCCTACCGCGCCGCCGTCGAGCACAAGGGCCAGCCGACGGTGATCCTGGCCAAGACCATCAAGGGCTATTCGCTGGGCGCGCACTTCCAGGGCCGCAACGCCACCCATCAGATGAAAAAGCTTGCGCTGGAGGACCTCAAGTACTTCCGCGATGCGCAGCGCATCCCGATCAGCGACGCGCAGCTCGAGGAGAATCCGTACCTGCCGCCGTACTACCACCCCGGCCCGGAGGCACCGGAGATTCGCTACATGCTCGACCGCAGGCGTGCCCTCGGCGGGTTCCTGCCCGAGCGTCGCACCAAATCCAAGGCGCTCACCCTGCCCGGCCGCGACACCTACAAGGCGCTGAAGAAGGGTTCGGGCAAGCAGGAGGTGGCCACCACGATGGCCACGGTGCGGACGTTCAAGGAACTGTTGCGCGACAAGGAGATCGGCTGGCGAATCGTCCCCATCATCCCGGACGAGGCGCGCACGTTCGGCATGGACTCCTGGTTCCCCAACCTCAAGATCTACAACCGCAACGGCCAGCTCTACACCTCGGTCGACGCCGAACTGATGCTCGCCTACAAGGAAAGCGAAGTCGGCCAGATCCTGCACGAGGGCATCAACGAAGCCGGCTCCTCGGGCAGCTTCATCGCGGCCGGCACGGCGTACGCGACCCACAACGAACCGATGATCCCGGTCTACATCTTCTATTCGATGTTCGGGTTCCAGCGCACCGGCGACAACCTGTGGGCGGCCGCCGACCAGATGACGCGCGGATTCCTCCTCGGCGCCACCGCGGGACGCACCACGCTGGTCGGCGAGGGTCTGCAGCACGCCGACGGGCACTCGCTACTGCTGGCGGCGAGCAACCCCGCCGTCGTCGCCTACGACCCGGCGTTCGCGTACGAGATCGCCTACATCATCGAGAGCGGCCTGCACCGCATGTACGGCGAGAATCCAGAGAACGTCTACTTCTACATGACCATCTACAACGAGCCCTACGTTCAGCCCCCGGAACCGGAGGACCTCGACGTCGAGGGCCTGCTGCGCGGGATCTACCGCTACCGGCCGGCACCCGAGAAGCGGTCGAACGCGGCGCAGATCCTGGTGTCGGGGGTCGCCATGCCGTCGGCGCTGAAGGCCGCCGAGATGCTCGCCGACGAATGGGATGTCGCGGCCGACGTGTGGTCGGTGACCAGTTGGGGCGAACTGAACCGCGACGGCGTGGAGATCGAGAGACAACGGCTGCGCCATCCGGACCGGCCGGCGGGCACGCCCTACATCACCAAGACCCTGGCCGAGGCGCAGGGCCCGGTGATCGCGGTGTCGGACTGGATGCGCGGGGTGCCCGAGCAGATCCGGGCGTGGGTGCCGGGCACCTACATCACTCTGGG
Source organism: Mycobacterium sp. IS-3022 (assembly GCF_001500065.1). Taxonomy (GTDB): domain Bacteria; phylum Actinomycetota; class Actinomycetes; order Mycobacteriales; family Mycobacteriaceae; genus Mycobacterium. The sequence continues at coordinate 30,790 of NZ_LQIN01000006.1, read as the reverse complement.
CACCGACGGATTCGGCTTCTCCGACACCCGGCCCGCCGCTCGGCGGTACTACAACACCGACGCCGAGTCGATCGCCGTGGCCGTGTTGGAGGGGTTGGCCCGCGACGGCAACATCGATCAGGCCGTCGCGGTCGAGGCGGCGGCCAAGTACGAGATCGATGACGTGATGGCGGCGCCCGAGCAGACCTCGGACCCTGGGGTCGCCTAGGCCACGGCCCCAGCGCGTTGGAGGGTTCCTCCATCTCAGTGGCGTAGCCTTTATGGATGCCCGACAACAGGTTCGTGCCGCCGAAGTCGACGGTCGAGGTTCTCGAGACCGTGCCCGACTCGGTGCTGCGCCGACTGCAGCAGTACTCGGGCCGGCTGGCCACCGAGGCGGTGCGGGCGATGGAAGAGCGGTTGCCGTTCTTCGCCGAACTGGAGGCATCGCAGCGCTCCAGCGTGCAGTTGGTCGTGCAGACCGCGGTGGTCAACTTCGTCGAGTGGATGCGTGACCCGCAGAGCAATGTCAGCTACACCGCCCAGGCCTTCGAAGTCGTCCCGCAGGATCTGCGGCGACGCATCGCACTGCGGCAGTCGGTCGAGATGGTCCGCATCACCATGGAGTTCTTCGAAGAGGTGGTGCCGCTGCTGGCCCGCTCGGAGGAGCAGCTGACCGCGCTGACCGCGGGCATCCTGAGATACAGCCGCGATCTCGCGTTCGCCGCCGCCAGCGCCTACGCCGATCAAGCCGAGGCACGCGGCGCGTGGGACACCAGGATGGAAGCCAACGTCGTCGATGCCGTGGTGCGCGGTGACACGGGCCCGGAGTTGCAGTCACAGGCCGCCGCGCTGAACTGGGATGCCACGGCGCCCGCCACGGTGATCGTCGGCCTGCCGCAGCCCGACCGGGTCGATCTGGCCAGCGACGACGTACACGACGTCGTGAAGCGCAACGGCCGCGCGGCGCTGTCGGACGTGCACGGCAACTGGCTGGTCGCGATCGTGTCGGGAGCGCTCTCCCCGACCGACCGGTTCCTGACCGAGATTCTGGCGGTGTTCGCCGACGGGCCGGTGGTGGTCGGTTCCACCGCCACGACGCTGGCGAACGCTCACCGCAGCGCGACCGAGGCCATTGCGGGCATGAACGCCGTGGCGGGCTGGAGCGGGGCGCCGCGGCCGGTGCCTGCGCGTGAACTCCTGCCGGAACGTGCGCTGCTGGGCGACGTGACGGCGATTGCGGCGTTGGAAACGGAGGTGATGCGGCCGCTGGCCGACGCCGGACCCGCGTTGACCGAGACGCTCGACGCCTATCTGGATTCCGGCGGCGCCATCGAGGCGTGCGCACGCAAATTGTTCGTTCATCCAAATACCGTCCGCTACCGGCTTCGGCGAATCGCCGACTTCACGGGCCGCGATCCCACCGTTCCGCGCGACGCCTACGTGCTGCGGGTGGCCGCAACGGTCGGTCGTCTCGGCCGCCAGCCATACCAAACGAGCACAGCAAACATGATCACTTCGCTGCGCCCAGCTCAGCCCGCGGAAGCGGTGGACATACAACAGCCGAGCAGCGAGATCGCGGGCGGATATCGGTAGCGTCGCATCACAGGCAGTTTTGTGGGGTCTCCACAAAAACATAAGACGAGGTTCATAATCTCTTACACCGCGCAAACCCGTCTTCACAGTGTTTTCTTAATTCGTGCCTCAAAAAAGCGTGCTTGCACTCCTCGCGCCCGGACAGGGCTCCCAGACACCCGGCATGCTCGCCGCGTGGCTGGAGCTGCCCGGTGCCGCCGAGCGGCTCGCAGCCTGGTCCGAGATCAGCGGGCTGGACCTGACCCGGCTGGGCACCACCGCGACCGCCGAGGAGATCACCGACACCGCGGTGACTCAGCCGCTCGTCGTGGCGGCCACTCTGCTGGCTCACGAGGAGCTGACCCGGCGCGGCCTGATCGCAGGGCGTGCAGACCAGGAAGTCGTCGTGGCGGGCCACTCAGTCGGTGAGATCGCCGCCTACGCGATCGCCGGCGTGCTGTCGGCCGACGACGCGGTCAAGCTGGCCGCCACCCGTGGTGCCGAGATGGCCAAGGCGTGCGCGGTCGAGCCGACCGGCATGGCCGCGGTGCTCGGCGGTGAGGAAGCCGACGTACTCGCCCGCCTGGAGGCGCTCGACCTGGTGCCCGCCAACCGCAACGCCGCGGGACAGATCGTCGCCGCCGGCGCGGTCGCCGCGCTGGACAAGCTCGTCGAGGATCCGCCGGAGAAGGCGCGGGTGCGAAAGCTGGCCACCGCGGGCGCTTTCCACACCCACTACATGGCCTCGGCGCTGGACGGGTACGCCGCCGCCGCCGAAGGTGTAACGATCTCCGAGCCCACCGCGAAGCTGTTGTCGAACGCCGACGGTCGGCCGGTAGCCTCGGCCACCGACGCCATGAGCAAGCTGGTGGCGCAGATGACCCGGCCGGTGCGCTGGGATCTGTGCACCGAGTCGATGCGCGAACTCGGTGTGACCGCGATCGTCGAGTTCCCGCCCGCCGGGACGCTCGCGGGCATCGCGAAAAGAGAACTTCGGGGGGTGCCGACGCACGCCGTCAAGTCCCCCGCTGATCTGGACGGGCTCTCGGAGCTTTAGCCAGTACAACCACATATCGAACGTCATTCCAACGAAGTAACAACCCCAATTAGAAGGAGCCATTGTGGCCGCCAGTCAGGATGAAATCATCGCCGGTCTCGCCGAGATCATCGAAGAGGTCACCGGTATCGAGCCTTCCGAGGTCACCCCGGAGAAGTCGTTCGTCGACGACCTGGACATCGACTCGCTGTCGATGGTCGAGATCGCCGTGCAGACCGAGGACAAGTACGGCGTGAAGATCCCCGACGAGGACCTCGCCGGTCTGCGCACCGTCGGTGACGTCGTCACCTACATCCAGAAGCTCGAGGAAGAGAACCCCGAAGCCGCCGCGGCCATCCGCGCGCAGATCGAAGCCGATCGCGCATGAGTAGACCTTCCACTGCTAACGGCGGTTTCCCCAACGTCGTCGTGACCGCCGTCACGGCGACCACGTCGATCGCGGCGGACATCGAGAGCACGTGGAAGGGGCTGCTGGCCGGCGAAAGCGGCATCCGCGTCCTCGAGGACGAGTTCGTCACCAAGTGGGACCTGCCGGTCCGCATCGGTGGGCACCTCGTCGACGCGATCGACGACCATATGACGCGACTGGACATGCGGCGGATGTCGTATGTCCAGCGCATGGCCAAGTACCTCAGTGGCCAGCTCTGGGAGACCGCGGGTACGCCTGAGGTCGATCCGGATCGCTTCGCCGTGGTCGTCGGCACCGGTCTGGGTGGCGGCGAGAAGATCGTCGAGACCTACGACGCGATGAACGAGGGCGGCCCCCGCAAGGTGTCGCCGCTCGCCGTGCAGATGATCATGCCGAACGGTGCGGCCGCGGTGATCGGTTTGCAGCTGGGCGCCAGGGCCGGGGTCATCACCCCGGTCTCGGCGTGTTCGTCGGGTTCGGAGGCCATCGCTCATGGCTGGCGCCAGATCGTGATGGGCGACGCGGATATCGCCGTCGTCGGCGGCGTCGAGGGCGGAATCGAGGCGCTGCCGATCGCGGCGTTCTCGATGATGCGCGCGATGTCGACCAACAACGAGGATCCCGCGGGTGCGTCCCGGCCGTTCGACAAGAACCGCGACGGGTTCGTCTTCGGCGAGGCCGGTGCGCTCATGGTCATCGAGACCGAGGAGCACGCCAAGGCCCGCGGCGCCAAGCCGTTGGCCCGCCTGCTGGGTGCGGGCATCACCTCCGATGCCTTCCACATGGTGGCGCCCGCGTCCGACGGCCTGCGTGCGGGCCAGGCGATGAAGCGTGCGATGGAGACCGCGGGCCTGGAGCCCAAGGACATCGACCACGTCAACGCCCACGCCACCGCGACCTCGATCGGCGACGTCGCCGAGGCCAATGCGATCCGGTCGGCCGGCGTCGAGCACGCGGCGGTCTACGCGCCGAAGTCGGCGCTCGGCCACTCCATCGGTGCGGTCGGCGCGCTGGAGTCGGCATTGACCGTGCTCTCGCTGCGTGACGGCGTCATCCCCCCGACGCTGAACTACGAGACCCCCGATCCTGAGATCGATCTCGATGTGGTCGCGGGCGAGCCTCGTTACGGCGACTTCCAGTACGCCATCAACAACTCGTTCGGCTTCGGTGGACACAATGTCGCCCTGGCCTTCGGGCGCTACTGAGCGGAAGGGACTTTCGGGCAGTAATGGCAGGGTTGACGCGTTCAACTCGGCTCTCTACGGGGGCCGGTTTCCCTAACGTGGTCGTCACGGGTATCGCCATGACGACCGCCCTGGCAACCAGCGCGGACGACACCTGGAAGAAGCTGCTGGACGGTCAGAGCGGCATCCGCAAGCTCGAGGATCCGTTCGTCGAAGAGTATGACCTGCCGGTTCGCATCGGCGGTCATCTCCTCGAGGACTTCGACCACGAGATGACGCGGGTGGAGCTGCGCCGATTGTCGTATCTGCAGAAGATGTCGACGGTGCTGGGCCGCCGGGTGTGGGAGAACGCCGGCACCCCCGAGGTGGATCCCAAGCGGCTGATGGTGTCGATCGGCACCGGCATGGGTTCCACCGAGGAGCTGGTGTTCAGCTATGACGGCATGCGTGCCAACGGGCTGAAAGCGGTTTCGCCGCTGGCCGTGCAGATGTACATGCCCAACGCCGCAGCCGCGGCGGTGGGACTGGAACGCAAGGCTCGCGCCGGGGTGGTCACTCCGGTGTCGGCCTGCGCGTCGGGGTCGGAGGGCATCGCGCACGCGTGGCGCAACATCGTGCTCGGCGAGGCCGACGTCGCGATCTGCGGTGGTGTGGAGACCAAGATCGAGGCGGTGCCGATCGCCGGCTTCGCCCAGATGCGAATCGTGTTGTCCACCACCAACGATGACCCGGCCGGTGCGTGCCGGCCGTTCGACAAGGACCGTAACGGGTTCGTCTTCGGCGAAGGCGGCGCCCTGATGGTCATCGAGATCGAAGAGCACGCCAAGGCCCGCGGCGCGAACATTCTCGCGCGGATCATGGGCGCCAGCATCACCTCGGACGGCTACCACATCGTGGCGCCCGATCCGAACGGTGAGCAGGCCGGTCACGCGATGACGCGTGCGATCGAACTCGCCGGCCTGCAGCCCACCGACATCGACCACGTCAACGCGCATGCCACCGGCACCAGCGTGGGCGACGTGGCCGAAGGCAAGGCGATCAACAACGCGATGGGCAGCCACCGGCCGGCGGTGTACGCGCCCAAGGCGGCGCTCGGCCACTCGGTCGGTGCGGTCGGCGCGGTGGAGTCCATCCTGACCGTGATGGCGTTGCGCGACGGCATCATTCCGCCGACGCTGAACCTGCGCAACCTGGATCCGGAGATCGATCTGGACGTGGTCGCCGGGGAGCCACGGTCGGGCAATTACCAATACGCGATCAACAACTCGTTCGGATTCGGTGGGCACAACGTCGCGCTCGCGTTCGGGAAGTACTGACACTCCCCGAAGGATCCTGCGCTACAGGAGGTTTTAGATGACGACCATGGCCCCCGAGGCAGTCGGCGAATCGCTGGATCCCCGCGACCCGCTGCTGCGGCTGAGCACCTTCTTCGACGACGGCAGCGTCGAGCTGCTGCACGAGCGGGACCGCTCGGGCGTGCTCGCCGCGGCCGGAACCGTCAACGGCGTGCGCACAATCGCGTTCTGCACGGACGGCACCGTCATGGGTGGGGCCATGGGCGTCGAGGGCTGTGCCCACATCGTCAACGCCTACGACCAGGCCATCGAGGAGCAGAGCCCGATCGTCGGGATCTGGCATTCGGGTGGCGCGCGGCTCGCGGAGGGCGTAAAGGCGCTGCACGCGGTCGGTTTGGTGTTCGAGGCGATGATCCGGGCGTCCGGATACGTTCCGCAGATCTCGGTCGTCGTCGGCTTCGCCGCCGGCGGCGCGGCCTACGGTCCGGCGCTGACCGACGTGATCGTGATGGCGCCCGAAAGCCGGGTCTTCGTCACCGGTCCCGACGTGGTCCGCAGTGTGACCGGCGAGGACGTCGACATGGCGAGCTTGGGTGGGCCGGACACCCACCACAAGAAGTCCGGCGTATGCCACATCGTCGCCGACGACGAACTCGACGCCTACGAGCGCGGCCGTCGGTTGGTCGGATTGTTCTGCCAGCAGGGCCATTTCGACCGCGCCAAGGCCGAGGCCGGTGACACCGACCTGCACGCGCTGCTGCCGGAATCGGCGCGCCGCGCATACGACGTGCACCCGCTCGTCGAAGCCCTGTTGGACGAAGGTGTGCCGTTCGAGGAGTTTCAGGGCAAGTGGGCCCCGTCGATCGTCATCGGGCTGGGTCGGTTGTCCGGTCGCACCGTCGGCGTCATCGCGAACAACCCGCTGCGCCTCGGCGGCTGCTTGAACTCCGAAAGTGCGGAAAAGGCAGCGAGATTCGTTCGGCTGTGCGACGCGTTCGGCATTCCGATCGTCAACATCGTCGACGTCCCCGGGTACCTGCCCGGCGTGGATCAGGAGTGGGGCGGCGTCGTGCGGCGCGGGGCCAAGCTGCTGCACGCATTCGGCGAGTGCTCGGTCCCGCGCGTCACGCTGGTGACGCGGAAGATCTACGGCGGTGCCTACATTGCGATGAACTCGCGGTCCCTGGGCGCGACGAAGGTGTACGCCTGGCCCGACGCCGAGGTCGCGGTCATGGGCGCCAAGGCTGCGGTCGGCATCCTGCACAAGAAGAAGTTGGCCGCTGCTCCGGAGGACGAGCGCGAGGCGTTGCACGAGCAGTTGGCCGCCGAGCACGAGAAGATCGCCGGCGGAGTCGATTCCGCGATCGACATCGGCGTCGTCGACGAGAAGATCGATCCGGCGCACACCCGGTCGAAGCTGACGCAGGCGCTAGCCGAGGCGCCGGCGCGCCGCGGCCGCCACAAGAACATCCCGCTGTAGTCAGCGGGTGGTGTAGCCGCCGTTGGCGAAAATCGTCTGCCCGGTGATCCAGTGGCCCTCATCGGCGAGGAACACCACGAACGGCGCGATGTCCTCGATGTAGGTGAGCCGGCCACCCATGGCCTGCGACTTGTGGAACTCGACGCGCTCGGGCGTCTCCTGCCCGTAGAAGAAGGGCGTGTCCATCGGGCCGGGCCCGACGTTGTTGACGTTGATGCCGCGCGACATGAACTCCTTGGCGGCCGCCCGGGTGAAGTGTTCGACCGGGCTCTTGGCTCCGGCGTACGTCGAATAACCGTCGGTGAACGCCGCGAGCAGTGCGGTGACGATGGTGGTCACGGATCCACCGTCGGCGAGCTTGCGGCCTGCCTGTTGCAAGAAGAAGTACGCGGCCTTGGAGTTGATGTCGAACATCGAATCGTATTCGTCTTCAGTCGTTTCCACGATGGGCTTGCGCAATACTTTGCCGACGGTGTTGACCGCGATGTCCACGCTGCCGAAGGCGTCGATCGCCGCGTCGAACAGATTCTCGACGTTGCCCGGAACCGTCAGGTCACCCTGGACCTTGATGGCCTTGACGCCCGATCCTTCGACCTGGGCGACGGTCTTGTCGGCATCGGACTCGGTGGCGGGGCTGTTGTAGTGGACCGCCACATTGACGCCGCGTTCTCCCAGCGTGGTGCTGATCAGGCCGCCGAGATTCTTCGCTCCGGCGGCGACGATTGCTGACTTGCCTGCGAGGTTGCTCATAATGGCGACCGTAGCGAGAAAACCGACAAATCAGAAACGCATAAATCCGCACTATTGACAAACAACAGTTGTGGATAGGCTGTTCGCATGGCACGCGCCATTCCAGACCTTCGCCGTCTGCGACACTTCATCGCCGTCGCCGACGCCGGCGGGTTCACCCGCGCCGCCGAAGCGTTGCATCTCAGTCAGCAAGCGTTGAGCAGTTCGGTACAACAGCTGGAAAAGGAGCTGGACGCAAAGCTTTTCGAGCGGGTCGGGCGGCAGGTATCGCTCACACGCGCCGGTCGGTTGCTGCTCGCGGAGGGCCAGACGCTACTCGCCGCCGCGCACACCGTCGCCGACCACGTGCACCGCGCCGCGGCGGACACCGAGGCGGTCTTCGTTGTGGGCCACACTCCGGCGTTGAGCGGCGCCGAGGTCTACACGCTGATGGAGTCTGCGATCGCGGCGTTCGCCGAAACGTCGTTCACCTTCCGGCAGATGTTTCCCGATGTCCTGGTCGCCGAGGTGCTCGACGGCTCGGTACACCTCGGCCTGCGCCGCGGTGTCGTGCCGCCGAGCAACCTGGCAGGCGCGGTGATCGGCTACGACCGCGTCCGCGTGGCCGTTCCCGCCGACCATCGGCTCGCGACCCGCCGGAAAGTGGACATTCACGACCTCGTATCGGAACGGATTGCGCTCTGGGCCCCTCCGGGTGCCTCCTATTACAGCGATTTTCTGATGAGCGCGTGCCGACGAGCGGGTTTCGAACCGGGCTATGTCGTCAGTCGTGTGCAAGGAGCCGCCACCGTCGCGGCGCCGCTGACCACCGGGGCGGTCGGGTTCGTCACGGCACCCGCGGGGCCGGCGATGGGCGGTCGGGTGACGGTCGTCGACCTGGTACCCGTGCTGCACGTTCCGGTTCAAGCGCTCTGGCAACGGCATACGTCGTCGGCGGTGCGGGATGCGGTGGTGACTCCGGGCAAGTGAATCCGCTCGGCGACCACCGACCAGTGCCGGGCGTGGTCAAAGTTGAGATTTCGCCAGCATTTCCTGCGCGACGCCCACGACCCGTTCCCGGTCAGACTCCACCAGGCCGATGCGGGTGCGGCGGTCGACTATGTCGTCGACGGTCAACGCGCCCTCGTAGGTCACCGCGTACTCGAACTCCGCGCGGATCACGTCGATTCCCTCGGCGACGGGTTCGGTCGGCCGATCGCAACTCGCCGCCGCGATCACGTTCGGTGCCTCTGCACCGAAGCGTGAGAGCAACGAGCCCGGCATCTCCGGTGGATGACGAAGGGTGGCAACAGGATTCGACGGCGCGCCGACCAGCGGCAGATTGCGGGTGCGGCAGCGCGACGCTGTCAGGCCCCGCAAAGCGATGGACTGGTCGAGCACATCCTCGGCCATGTGCCGGTATTCGGTGAGCTTGCCGCCGATGACGCTGATGACGCCCGACGGTGATTCCACCACCGCGTGATCGCGCGACACGTCGGCCGTGCGGCCGCTACCGGTGTCGATGAGCGGTCGCAGGCCCGCGTAGGCGCCGATCACATCCGACGGCGTCAATGCCACGTCCAACGCGGTGTTCACGGTGTCCAGCAGGAACGAGATTTCGTCCGGCGAGGGTTGCGGCACATCGGGTATGGGCCCCGGCGCGTCCTCGTCGGTCAGCCCGAGGTAAACCCGACCCAACTGCTCGGGCATAGCGAACACGAAGCGGTTTATCTCGCCGGGGATCGGGATCGTCAGCGCCGCAACGGGGTTACCGAACGCTGCCGCATCGAACACCAGATGCGTTCCGCGGCTGGGCCGCAGCTTGATCGACGGGTCCACCTGCCCTGCCCACACCCCGGAGGCGTTGATCACCGCGCGCACGGTGACGTCGAAGGACTCGCCGGTGAGCTGGTCGGTCAGCGTCACCGAGGTACCGGTGGCCGACGACGCCGCGACGCGTGTCAGGACGCGGGCGCCGTGCTGCGCGGCGGTGCGCGCCACGGCGGTGACCAGGCGGGCGTCGTCGATCAACTGCCCGTCGTATGCGAGCAACGCACCGTCGAGGCCGTCGCGCCGCACCGTGGGCGCCAGTTCGACGGCGCGGCGCGCATCGATCCGCCGCGATCGGGGCAGCGCCGAAGCCGGTGTGCCCGCCAGTTTGCGCAGGCCGTCGCCGGCCGCGAAGCCGACGCGCACCAGCGCACGCGACGCCGCATTCATCGACGGAAGCAGCGGAACCAGCTGCGGCATGGCCTTGACGAGATGAGGGGCGTTGCGGGTCATGAGGATTCCGCGTTCGACGGCGCTGCGCCGAGCGATGCCGACATTGCCCGTCGCCAGGTATCGCAGCCCGCCGTGCACCAGCTTCGAGCTCCACCGGCTGGTGCCGAACGCCAGGTCGTGCTTTTCCACCAGCGCGACGCTCAGCCCGCGGGTGGCGGCGTCCAGCGCGATGCCGGCGCCGGTGATACCGCCGCCGATCACCAGGACATCGACGCGCTCCCCGTCGGCGAGTGCCGCCAGTTCGGCAGTGCGGCGCGCGGCGTTCAACGCCGTTGAGGCGCTCACGGTGCGAGGTATCCGTTCAGGGCGCGGGCCAATTCGACGTTGAGCGAATCGCGGTCCAACAGCTTTTCGACCATCTGCGCCGACTGGATGGTGGACTGCGTGATGAGCAGGCACATGGCGCCGATCTGGCGTGGGTCACCCGGCCGGACGCTGCCGTCGGCCTGGCCCGCCTTGATCGCGTCGGCCAGTGCGTCGATCAGAATCTGCTGGCTGGTACCGAGGCGTTCGGCGATGTAGACCATCGCCAGGCTCGGGGCGTTGCGGATGACCGACTGAACGATCTCGTCATTCTGCAGACGATCCGCGACGAGCACGACACGGTCGACCATCGCCTCGCGCCCGGCACCACGATCCGGGATGGCCTCCAGCACACCGGTGATCCGGGCCGTCAGGAGTTCGGCGGTCACCGAGCGGGTGTCGGGCCAACGCCGGTAGATGGTGGGCCGGCTGACCCGCGCACGCCGCGCGATCTCCGTCATGGTCGTCCGTTCGACGCCGTAGGCGAGGATGCACGCCGCCGCGGCGTCGAGGATCCGCTCCTCGATACTCTTTTCAGAGTTACGGATTGACGACATGTGTAATACTGTAACTCATGACGAGTCCGGATGCCCAACAGACCGCACTGCTGCCACCGATGAAGTGGAACGCGTGGGGCGACCCAGCGGAGGCCAAACCACTGTCCGACGGCATCCGCGCTCTGCTCGAACAAGCGCTCGGCGTGCAGGACTCCGCGATGCCCGAACTGCGGGCCGACGATGTCCGGGTGCGGCCGTCGTCGCTGTCCGACGCTGACCGCGATGCGCTGACGGGCATCGTCGGGTCGGACTACTGCCGGGTCGACGACCAGGGCCGGCTGCTGCGGGCGGGCGGCAAGTCCACGCTGGATCTGTTGCGCCGCAAAGACACCGGCGTACAGGAAGCACCCGACGCCGTGCTGCTACCGGGCAGCGAAGAAGAGGTCGCCGCAATCCTGCACTTCTGCAGTGACCACCGGATCGCCGTCGTCCCGTTCGGCGGCGGCACCAGCGTCGTCGGCGGCCTGGACCCCCTCCGCGGCGATTTCAGCGCGGTGGTCTCGCTGGATCTGCGCCGCCTGAACCAACTCCACTTCCTCGACGAGGTGTCCGGAGAAGCCGGACTCGGCGCGGGGATGACGGGACCCGACGCCGAACGCCTGCTGGGCGAACGCGGCTTCTCCCTCGGCCACTTTCCGCAGAGTTTCCAGTTCGCCACCATCGGCGGCTTCGCTGCGACCCGATCGTCGGGTCAGGACTCCGCGGGCTACGGGCGGTTCAACGACATGGTCCGTGGCCTGCGGGCGGTGACGCCGGTCGGCGTGCTGGACCTCGGGCGCGCCCCGGAGTCGGCGGCTGGACCCGATCTGCGGCAGCTGCTCATCGGTTCGGAGGGCGTGCTGGGCGTCATCACCCGCGTGCGGGTGCGGGTCCACCCGGTCCCTACTGCGACACGTTACGAGGCGTGGTCGTTTCCGGATTTCGCCACCGGCGCCGACGCGCTGCGCGCCGTCGTCCAGACCGGCACCGGTCCGACGGTGATCCGGCTGTCCGACGAGGCCGAGACCGGGGTGAACCTTGCGACCACCGAGAGCATCGGCGAGAAGCAGCTCACCGGAGGCTGTTTGGCGATCACGGTGTTCGAGGGCACCGAAGCGCACGTCGCCAGCAGGCATTCGGAGACGCGCGCGGTGTTGGAGGCCGCCGGCGGCACGTCGCTCGGCGAGGAACCCGCGCGGGCCTGGGAGCACGGCCGGTTCGGGGCGCCGTATCTGCGTGACGCGCTGCTGTCTGCGGGCGCGCTGTGTGAAACGCTGGAAACCGCGACGAACTGGTCGAACGTGCCGGCGCTGAAAGTGGCCGTCACCGAAGCGTTGACGAACGCGCTGGCCGAATCCGGCACACCCGCGCTGGTGCTGTGCCACATTTCGCATGTGTATCCCACCGGCGCGTCGCTGTACTTCACCGTCGTCGCGGGGCAGCGGGGTAATCCGATCGAGCAGTGGCGTAAGGCGAAGGCCGCCGCATCGGATGCGATGATGCGCACCGGGGCGACCATCACCCACCACCACGCGGTCGGCGCCGACCACCGGCCGTGGATGCGTGACGAAATCGGGGACCTCGGCGTCGAGATCCTGCGAGCCGTCAAGGACAAGCTCGACCCGGCTGGAATCCTCAACCCCGGCAAGCTGATTCCATGACGATTCAGGGTCGCGTCACGATGCTGACCAACCCCGCATCGGGGCACGGCAGCTCGCCGCACGCGGCCGAACGCGCTGTCGCACAGTTTCATCGGCGCGGCGTGGACGTCGTCGCGATCGCAGGCACCGACGCCGAGCATGCGCGGCGACTCGTCGAGGGTGCACTCGAACGCGGTATGGATGCGCTTGTCGTCGTCGGCGGTGACGGCATCGTCTCGCTTGCGCTGCAGGTGTTGGCGCAGACCGAGATTCCGCTCGGCATCATTCCGGCGGGCACTGGCAACGATCATGCGCGCGAGTTCAGAATCCCCACATGCGATCCCGAGGCCGCGGCCGACGTGGTGGTCGACGGGAGCGCCGCAACGATCGACCTGGGGCGCATCCGCGGCGCGGACGGCACCGACAAGTGGTTCGGCACGGTGATGGCCGCAGGCTTCGATTCGCTGGTCACCGACCGCACCAACCGGATGCGTTGGCCGCACGGCCGGATGCGATACAACCTCGCGATGGTGGCCGAGCTGTCGAAGTTGCGGCTGTTGCCTTTTCGGCTGACGTTCGACGGCGAGGAGGTGACGACGGAGTTGACGCTGGCCGCCTTCGGCAACACCCGCAGCTACGGCGGCGGCATGCGCATCTGCCCCAACGCCGACCCCACCGACGGTCAACTCGACGTGACGATGGTTGCCTCGGCTTCGCGCACCAGGCTGATCCGGCTGTTCCCCACCGTTTTCAAGGGCACGCACGTGGCTCTCGATGAGGTTCGCACAGCGCGGGCGAAGACGATCACGGTCGACTCGCCCGGCATCAACGCTTATGCCGACGGCGAGTACGTGTGCCCGCTACCGGTCGAGGTGACGGCCGTGCCCGCCGCGCTGAGCATCCTGACGCCCCGGCCTCCTGGCGCGAGCCGAATGTGACGCCGCGCCGAACGTGAAACCAGATCGAAAAATCCGCCGACTTTTCGATCTGAGCGCACGCTCGGCGGCTGAAGCAGACTTACCCGACTCCGCGGCTCAGCCAGCTCACCTCCGCGCCCGCACCGCCGTCCCGGTACGGCTCGAGCGCCTCATCCCACGCGGTGCCCAGCACCGAGTCCAGCTCGGCGGCCAGCGTGTCGGCGCCGGAAGCCATCAGCGCCCGCAGCCGCATCTCACCGACCACGACGTCTCCGTTGGCGCTCATCGACCCGCTCCACAACCCGAGCTGAGGCGTGTGACACCAGCGGTGGCCGTCGAGGCCGGGGCTGGGATCCTCGGTCACCTCGAACCGCAGCACCGACCACGAGCGCAGCGCACTGGCCAGCGCGGCGCCGGTACCCACCGGACCCACCCAGTTGGTGACCGCGCGCAGCTGTCCCGGCATGGCCGGCTGGGGAGTCCACTTGAGGTTTGCTCTCGCCTGAAGGGTCGACGACAGCGCCCACTCGACATGCGGGCACACCGCGGCGGGCGAGGCGTGGATGTAGACCACGCCCGTCGTCGCGTCGGCGAACTGGTTCGACGCACGCATAGCTGCTCCTTCGGCTCCACGAGGGACGTCTTCCCCAAGCGGCCTCGCGGATCCGAATTACAGCTGTGTCGTGCGTGTCTATTGTGCCCTGTGAGACGCCTGTTGCGCTAGTCTGTGCCGAATTCTCTCAGGACTTCGTCAGACAACTCCCGCCACGGCTCGTACGCCCAGTCCCCGAAATCCCGGTCGGTCAGCACGACCAGCGCCAGATCGGCCTGCGGATCGACCCACAAAAACGTCCCTGACTGGCCAAAATGCCCGAAAGTGCGGCCCGAGTTCCCGGTGCCCGTCCAGTGCCGTGACTTGCCGTCGCGGATCTCGAAGCCCAACCCCCAGTCGTTGGGCCGCTGCACGCCGAAGCCCGGTAACACACCGTCCAGGCCGCCGAACTGCACCGAGATCGCCTCGGCGTGCAGCTGCGCCGACACCGTGACCGGCCGCAGCAGGTCGCCGGCGAACGCCGCCAGATCGGCAACCGTCGACGTCGCGCCGTACCCCGCGGCGGCCGCTCCCCCGTCGAGTGCACTGTCGGCCATCGCGAGCGGTTCGAACACCGCTTCGGTCAGATACCGCCCGAATTCGATCCCGGTGGCCTTCTCGAGCGTCTCGGCGAGCACCCCGAACCCGTAGTTGGAGTAGACGCGGCGCGTGCCCGGCTCGGACATCGTCTTTTCCGAGTGCATGGAGTAACCGGACGCGTGCGCGAGCAGATGACGGACGGTGGCGCCCGGCGGCCCCGCCTCGGTGTCGAGGTCGACCGCACCCTCTTCGACACCGACCTGCACCGCGCGGGCGGCCAGCAGCTTGGTGACCGACGCCAACGCGAACCGGTGTCGTACCTCGCCGTGCTCGGCCAGCACGCCCGACGGGCCCACCACGGCGGCGGCGGCATTGGAAACGGGCCAGTCCGCTACGGCATCGAGCGCGCTCATCACAGCGGAGCTTAACCGGCGGGTCGTGCCACCCACGCCGCGGCGATCGCGGCCACGTGCCGCGCGTCGGTGCCGCAGCATCCACCCAGCACGGTGACGGCGGGCAACCGTTCCCGCAACGCGGCATGTCGGGCCGCGAGGTCGTCCGGGTCACCCTCGTCGAGTTCGGTGGCCTCATCGAGTTCGGCATGACTCTTTGCCGATGCGTTCGCGCGCAACCCAAGCAACCGCTGCCGCCACGCCCCGTCGTGATCGAGTGCATGCGCGAAATGCGTCGGGTGCGCGCAGTTGACCATGAAGTACGCTGCCGCGCGGCTGGTCTCGGCGTCGACCCGGCCGATCGCCTCGTGCAGCGATTCTCCCGTCGGCAGCCGTCCATCGGTCTCCACCGTGAACGACACCGCCGCGGGTATCCCCGCCGCCGTCGCGGCCCGCACGATGCCGATCGCCTCTTCGGCGTTGGTCATCGTGATCGCGGTGACCTGGTCGGCCGAGGTATCGGCGAACGTGCCGATCTGAACGGCGTGGTATCGCTCGGCCTCGTCGACAGTCATCGCCTCGCCCGGGTCGTAGCCGTCGCCGCGCGGGCCGACGCATCCACTCACCACCGCGGTGATGCCGTCGGCCACCGCGTGCGCGCGGACTTCCTCAGCCAGCGCCACCGCGGCGCGATTGACCGCATCGAGACGGTCCGCCGAGTAGCCCAGTTGGTCAGCCCAGTCGGGGTTCGCGCGCCACGTCGCGGTCTCCACCACGAAACCGGCCCGGTGCTCGCGCGCAATCGCGACATACCCCTCGTAGTACCGGCGCAGCCGCGCGCGCGACTGCGGCTTCTCGACCAACGGGAACGCCGCAAACGCCGGCAGGTCCAGTCCATCGTGGAAGACGAGCTCCGTTTCCAGCCCACCGTCGGTGATGAACAAGCGGCCGTCGAGCTGCGGAAGCCGCTGGCGCGTCACGATTTCCGCGCGATGTAGTAGTTGTTGATCGGATCCGACTCGATCTCGCGCATCTGGACGTCGTCGAACCCCGCGTCGGCGAGCATCGACGTGGCGAGTTGGTGACCCCAGCAGGTGCCCAGCCCGGCGCCGTCGAGGCCGAGTGACACGCTCATACAGTGCATCGTCGAGACGGTGTAGAGGTACGTGGAGAACGGCTCGCCGACGTTGTCCTCCAGCCGGCTCGACGCCTTGATGTCGACCATGAGCAGGGTGCCGCCGGGCCGTAGCGCGCGGTGGATGTTCGCCAGCACCGCAGCCGGAGCGGCCTGGTCGTGAATGGCGTCGAAAACCGTGATCAGGTCGTAGCTTTCGGGCATGTCGAGTTCGGCCACGTCGGCGGCGACGAAGGTGGCGTTGGTCAGGCCGAGCCGAGCCGCCTCCGCGCGCCCGACGCCCAGCCCCTCGTCGGAGAAGTCGACTCCGGTGAACCGGCTCGCCGGGAAGGCCTGCGCCATCACGTTGATGGCATGCCCACTGCCGCAGCCGATGTCGGCTACGTCGGCACCTTCACGCAACAACTGCGGAAGCCCGTCGGCCATCGGCAGGATGACGTCGACGAGCGCGGCGTCGAACACCTCACCGCTCTCCTCGGCCATCAGCGTGTGAAAACGCGGATACTCGCTGTAGGACAGCCCGCCGCCGGTTCGGAAGCAGCCGATGATCTTCTGTTCGACCTCGGCCAGCAACGGGATGAACTGCGCCACCCGCGCGAGGTTGTCCGGGCCGGCGGCCCGGGTGAGCACCGCGGCGCGGTGGCGCGGCAGCGTGTAGGTGTCCGTCGCGGCGTCGTAGTCGACGACCCGAGATGCGACGACTCCGCCGAGCCATTCGCGTACGTAGCGTTCGTTGAGCCCGGCGGCGTCGGCGATTTGGGCGCTGGTTGCCGGCGGTAGCCCGGCCAGCGTGTCCCACAACGAGGTCTGGTGTCCGATGGACAACAGGATGGCGAGGCTCGCGCTGTCGATCGCGTCGACCATCCGCCCGGCGAATTCTTCGGTGGAGTCGGCGATGGTGTTGTTGTCGAGTGTGGTCATAATCCGATCAACGGTAGGCGCGCCACGTCGGTTCAATGCACCGATTCGTCAGCACGGCGTCACGCCACGATCGGGACCTCGGCCCGATCCGGACATCCGGGAGTCACCCATTAGGTTGGACGCATGAGCCAGACGGTGCGCGGTGTGATCTCACGCAAGAAGGGCGAGCCAGTAGAGGTCGTGGACGTCGTGATTCCCGACCCCGGTCCGGGCGAGGTGGTGGTCGACGTCACCGCGTGCGGGGTGTGCCATACCGACCTGACGTATCGCGAGGGCGGGATCAACGACGAGTTCCCGTTCCTGCTCGGACACGAGGCGGCCGGGACCGTCGAATCGGTCGGCACCGGTGTGACCAACGTCGAACCCGGCGACTTCGTGATCCTGAACTGGCGCGCCGTGTGCGGCCAGTGCCGGGCCTGCAAGCGCGGCCGTCCGCATCTGTGCTTCGACACCCACAACGCCGCGCAGAAGATGACTCTCACCGACGGCACGGAGTTGACGCCTGCTCTGGGCATCGGCGCGTTCGCCGAGAAGACTCTGGTGCACGAGGGCCAGTGCACCAAGGTCGACCCCGAGGCCGACCCCGCGGTGGCCGGACTGCTGGGCTGCGGCGTGATGGCCGGTCTGGGTGCGGCGGTCAACACCGGCGCGGTGGGCCGCGACGACACCGTCGCGGTCATCGGCTGCGGCGGCGTCGGCGATGCGGCGATCGCCGGTGCGCGACTGGTCGGCGCCAAGCGCATCATCGCCGTCGACACCGACAACAAGAAGCTCGACTGGGCCCGCGATTTCGGCGCCACCCACACCGTGAACGCGCGTGAACTGGACCCGGTGCAGACAATTCAGGACCTCACCGACGGCTTCGGCGCCGACGTGGTGATCGACGCGGTCGGCCGACCGGAGACCTGGAAGCAGGCGTTCTACGCCCGCGACCTGGCGGGAACCGTTGTGCTGGTGGGTGTTCCGACGCCGGACATGACGCTGGAGCTGCCGCTGATCGACTTTTTCTCCCGTGGAGGCTCACTCAAGTCGTCGTGGTACGGCGATTGTCTACCCGAACGGGACTTCCCCACCTTGATCAGCCTCTACCTGCAGGGGCGGCTGCCGCTGGAGCGGTTCGTCACCGAACGCATCGGCATCGACGACGTCGAGGAGGCTTTCCACAAGATGCACGGCGGCTCCGTGCTGCGTTCGGTGGTGATCCTGTGAACGGCGGGCCGATCGGGCGGGTGGTCACCCACGGCACCTTCGAACTCGACGGCGGTAGTTGGGAAGTCGACAACAACATCTGGGTCGTCGGCGACGACTCCGAGGTGGTGGTGTTCGACGCGGCACACGACGCGGGCCCGATCGTCAACGCCGTCGGCGGCAGACACGTCGTGGCGGTCGTCTGCACGCACGGGCACAACGATCACGTGACCGTCGCGCCCGAACTCGGCCAGGCGCTTGACGCCCCGGTGCTGTTGCATCCGGCTGACGATGTGCTGTGGCGAATGACGCATCCCGACAGCGACTTTCGCACCGCGGCCGACGGTGACACCCTGCGGGTGGCCGGCACCGAGTTGCGCGCTCTGCACACCCCTGGCCACTCGCCCGGGTCGGTGTGCTGGCATGCGCCCGAGTTGAATGCGGTGTTCTCCGGTGACACCTTGTTTCAGGGCGGGCCTGGTGCGACGGGGCGTTCCTTCTCGGACTTCCCGACCATCCTCGAGTCGATCTCGGGCCGGCTCGGCAAGTTGCCCGGCGATACCGTCGTCTACACCGGCCACGGCGATTCCACCACCATCGGCGACGAGATCGTGCACTACGACGAGTGGGTGGCCCGCGGCAGCTGAGCTGCCTATCGGCTCGGGCCAGTGGTCCCCTCGCTGGCCGGGGGCCCTAGTCCTCGAGGATGCGGCGCTTCTCGGCCTGGAACTCCGCCTCGGTGAGCGCACCCGAATCCCTAAGTGCGGCCAGCTGCTTCAACTGCTCGAGCCGCACCCCTTGGTCGTTCGGCTGATAGCCGGAGGTCGGTGTCGACACCGCATGCAGCGTCGGCGGTCCGTCGGCGCTGAGCATCTCGTGCGGCGCAAGCGGTCGCGCCGCCTTGCCGGCGCGCGCCGACCAGACCATGGCGGCGATGAGTTCGAGCACCCCGAGCGCGATCAGGCCGCCGAACACCCAGAGCAGCCAGCTGTAGGCACTGCCGTGGCCGAAAGCCAGCCGAGGGTTGATGTACCCGGCCACATCGCCGTCCGTCGCGACGCGGTAGGTGCCCGCTTCGGCCACCTCGATCAGCCACACCCGCACGTGCGTGTCACTGTTGACTGTTGTTGTCCCGCCGATGTTTTCGGTCACCACCGGGTCGGCGACGCCATCGGGCGACTCGATGTCGATGCTGATCTCGGGGATGGGGAAGCCGCTCGTCGGCTGACCGGTGATCATGGTGTGGAAGCTGACGGTCACCTCGCCGGCCGGCAACTCGATGCTGCCCGTTCCCGGGATCGGCACCTCACCGTATGCGTCGAACTCGTCGAGCACGAACGCGTTGAGTACCAGCGTGACGATGAACCCGACGACGGACACCAGCAGGGTCAGCACGGAGACGACGACAGCGATGCGCGGGGCGACCCTTCCGCTCATGGCCCGAGTGTGACACGGCCGGGCCGCGTGCGGTGGCCTTGATGGGATCAGTCGACACCTTCGGCGGCGTCAATTCCGAACGGGGACTACCGTCGTAAGCGACCGAATCAGTTGTCCGCCACGTCCGGGAGGTCGCGTTGCCCGAGTCCAGCATCGTCGTGCGGCCCGAGCCGATGGAGAGCGGGTCCTACACCGCCGGCTCGCGGCTGCAGGCCGCCGGACTGCAGGCCGCGATCAAGCTCTTCGAGGAAGCCGCCGCCGCGGTGCCGGTCCCGCGCCTTCCGCAGCCGTTCGTCATCGCCGACTACGGCGCCTCCACCGGTCACAACTCGCTGCTGCCGATCTGCGCGGCAATAGCGGTGCTGCGCAAGCGGACCCGCACCGACCACTCCACGCTCGTCGTGCACACCGACGTCCCGGAGAATGACTTCACCGCATTGTTCCGGACGCTCGCCGAGGATCCGGATACCTATCTGAGCAAGGACGCGGCGACCTTCGCCTCGGCGATCGGTCGGTCGTTCTACTCGCAGATCATGCCGTCCAGCAGCGTCAATCTGGGTTGGAGTTCGTGGGCGGTGCATTGGCTCAGCCGTGTCCCGGCGCCGATCCCCGATCATGTCCACGTCGCGTACAGCCGCGACGAGAGCGTGCGCGCCGCCTATGCCAGGCAGGCCGCCCAGGACTGGCAGGAGTTCATCGCGTTTCGCGGCCGCGAGTTGCGTCGCGGCGGTCGTCTGGTGGTGATGACGACGGCGGTCGACGACGACGGCGAGTCCGGATACCGCCCGGTGCTCGGCGCATTGGTCGACACGATCGACGAGCTCGCCGCCGATCGGCTGTTGAGCACCGACGAGGTGTACCGGATGGGCATCCCGATCGTCGGCCGCAGTGAGTCGGACTTCCTGGCGCCGTTCGCGCCGAAAGGCCGCTTCGAACAACTCGAGATCGAGCACCTCGAGGTCTTCGACGCCGGGGACCGCTTCTGGCAGCAGTACCAAGTCGACGGCAACGCAGACGCTTTCGGAGCGCAGTGGGCGTCCTTTTGCCGGGCCGCGGTGTTCCCGACGCTGGTGAGTGCACTCGACGGTGGCACCGAGCCGAGGTCGGCGGAGATCTTCGACCGTCTCGAGGCGGGCGTTGCGGCCCGGCTCGCCGCGGCGCCCGAGAAGACCCAGATTCCGATGGCGCACCTGGTGTTGACGAAACGACCCAGGGCCCACTGACCGCGGCTCGTCGGGTAGCCCATTGGCCGGTGGAGCTACGGCGCGGGTTGCCCGGGCAGTTGCGGGGCCGGCACCCAGGGCAGTCCCGGGATGGTCGGATACGGCGCGGTTGGGGTCCACGCCGGCGGCTGCGTCGTCGGTGGCGGCTGCGTCGTCGGCGGTGGCGGCTGCGTGGTCGGTGGCGGCGCGGACGTAGGTGGTGGGGGCGCGGACGTGGTCGGTGGCGGCGCGGACGTCGGCGGCGGCTCGGGTGACGGCGGCGCCTCGGTGATGGTCCGCGTCTGCGGCGGAGGCGGCTGGTAGACGGTCTGCGGCGGCGCCTGCGTCGCAGGTCCCGGTTCGGCAGAACCAGGCGGCGGCGTCGCGGGTCGCGGCGTGGCCGTGACGGGAGGCGCTGTGGTCGATGCCGGCATGGGAGCGGTCTCGTCGCCTTTCATCACCCAGAACACCGCGGCCGCCAGCGCAGCCAGCACCACGAGGACGCCCGCAGCGAGCGGAACGGCCGGGTTTCGGTACCACGGCGTTCGTCGAGGCGGCAGGTCGTCCCAGGACTCGTCGCCGAACTGCAGCTGTGGTCGCACGCCGCCGGCGCCCGCGGGCTCCGACGCATAGTCGTACGGGTCGGTGGCCGCCACCTCGGGCACGTCGTCGGCGTCCGACCACGCCAACGCGCCGAAGGTGCTCGACTGCGGCGACATCTCGTCGGCCGCCGCATCGGCCTCGGGCGCCATGGCGGTCGCCGCGCCGGCCGCAGCGGCCGCCCCGGGCGCCGCGGCCATCGCGGTCATGCCCTCTTCGACGGTGCCCCGGACGGCCGCCAGCCCGCCGCCCACCGCCGCGGTCAACTCGGGCTGGGCCGTCGTGATGACCGGCACCCGGAATCGCTCCGACAGCGTCGTGGTCACGACCGGGATCCGCGCCCCGCCGCCTACCGATGCGACCGCCGCAAGTTCCCGAACATCGTTGCGCTCCAACGTGTCCTGAAGCACGTCGGCGAACGCGGTGACCGGTACGCGCAGCAGCTCGTCGAGTTCGGTGCGGGTCAGTCGCACGTCGCTTCGGTGCCCGGGCAGGTCGGCCACCAGCGTGGTGAACGCCGCGGTGGACAGCCGCTCCTTGGCGCCGCGGCACTGCGCGCGCAACCGCGACAGCGATCCGATCGCCGAGGTGCCGGACAGGTCGATGGTGCCGGCCCTGGCCAGGTCTTCGAGGACGTGGGTCAGCAGTGCCTGGTCCACCAGGTCACCGGACAGTTCGGGATGACGCACGGTGTCGGCGACGGGCGAGTACCCGTTGCCGGCGTCGACCAGGGTGATGCTGGTGCCGGTGCCGCCGAAATCGCAGAGCGCGATGACGCCGCGCGCGGGCAGGCCAGGCTCGTTCTGCAGCGCGGTCAGCGCCGCGACACTGTCGGAGACGACGGGCGCAGGCTGCGGACGGTGGAACTCGGGGATCGCGGCCAGCGCGCCCCGCAGCGCGTCGACCGAGGCGCGCCGCCAATGTGCCGGATGCGTCACCGCCACCGGGCCGACCGGCCGGCGCCCACCCCCGAGCGCGTACAGCATCGCCCGCAGCGCGTCCGCGAGCACGGCATCGGCGCGGTGACTCGACCCGTCGGCGGCGACGATGCCGACCGGATCGCCGACGCGGTCCACGAAATCGGTCAGGATGAGGCCACGCTCGTTGAGGTTGCGGTTCTCCTCAGGCACGCCGACCTCCGGGGGCCGGTGTGCGAAACGCGTCAACACCGGCGACCGCGTCAGCGCGGACCGGCCCAGCACGACGGCCGCCAGGTTGGTGGCGCCAACCGACAGCCCGACCCCGTCAGCCATCACTCCTCGTCTCGATGAAAAACCCCATTGGGTTCCATCTCAGCAGATCGGGTTGGCGTTACTTCACCGGATGGTGCCTGCACCGGGAATCAACGGTAGGTCGAGCGCCGTCACCCAGCCCGGCGACAGTTCGTTGACCGCGGGCACCGCGTTGAGCGCGCGCAGGCCTGTCGCCAGGCAACCGGCCGCGGCCGCATCGCGCCCGGAGCCGTCGGTGAACCGGAACGCGGTCTCCTGGAAGATGCTGGGAGTGCCCTCGATGTCGACGCGGTACACGTCGTTCTCGTTGCCCGAGGGCCAGTCGGGCGCCGCGTCGCTGCCGATCCGGTTCACATGCTCGAGTTGGATCCGGGTCTCGCCCCGGTACACGCCATTGATCGTGAACCGCACGGCGGCGACGTTGCCGGGCGCGATGGTTCCCTTGGCGGTTTTGCGTTCGGTCGGCGTCACCCACTTGTCCCATGTCGTGGTGATCTCGTCGAGCATGATGCCCGCTGCGTGCGCAATCATCGGAACCGTTGCGCCCCAGGCGAACACGAGGATATCGGGATTCTCCAGCAGCGGCCGGTACTCGGGCGGCTTGCCGATGCCCATCTCGCGGTCGTAGTCGCCGGAGTAGTTGGTGTAGTCGAGCAACTCCGAGGCGCGCACCTTGTGCACCTGCGAGCACAGGCCCATCAGTGTCATCGGGAACAGGTCGTTGGCGAACCCGGGGTCGATGCCGGTGGTGAAGCACGACGACTCGCCGAGCTCGCACGCCGCGGTGACGGGCTCGATCCAATTCGGCGGGTTCAGGTGCATGGTCGGCCAGATCCACGGCGTCATCGCGGTCGAGCAGACATCGATTCCGGCCCGCAGGAAACGGGTGATCAGCGCGATGTTGTCCTCGGCGTGGTTGGCCGTCGGACCGTAATGCACCAACGCATCGGGTTTCAAGGCGATCAACGCGTCGACGTCGTCGGTCGCGGTGATCCCGAGCGGAGCCCCCAGACCGCAGATCTCGCCGACGTCGCGGCCCACTTTCTCCGGGTCGCTCACCCCGACACCGGCCAATTCGAACAACGGGTGCGCGACGATTTCGGGGATCACCATCTTGCCCACGAAACCGGTGCCCCAGACCACTACGCGTTTGGCGCCAGCTTCCTTCACCACAGCTCGACGGTCCCCTTCCACTCGGCCACGGCCTACACCCTAGGTGCGCGCGTGGCGTTTCAGTCGCGAACAGACGCAAATGGCCTCGAAATCAAAGGTTTTCGGGGCCATCTGCGTCTGCTCGCGCTCGACCGGAGGTGTCCCGGAGCCCGGCTTTGAATTGCATTGCGCGATAGGGCCAGCCGGTCGCGGTGTTCCACTGTGACACCACCAGGCCGACGCCGCCGTCGATGTCGAAGCGCGACCCTGGCAGCAGGTAGCCGCCGTAGAGCTGGGCGACACGGCTGCCGAAATGGTCCTCTTCGTCCCACGCCGATCCGACGACCGGCATCTGGATCGGCGTGGTGTGCATGTTCGCCACGGGCGAGGCCACCACCCGGTAGCCGAGTGCATATTTCGACGCGAGAAAGCCACCCAGCACCCACTTGTCCGGCCCGATCCGACGAAACGCCAGCTCGCCCCACCTCTCACCGGCGGGCGTGACGGGTGTCGCGGAAGTTCCCCACGTCCACCGGCCACGCCTGAAGCCCCAACCCTGATAGCGGGTCCGGTCCCCGATGTGTTCGGGACGCATCCGCATCAAGACGATGCCCTTGTCGCGCTGAAAGCCGGTGGCCGCCACGTAAACCCAGCCGTCGTCAGGATCGAAATCCCATGCCCAGCACTGTGCGTGCCCGCCGTGCAGGTCGGCGGGGAACTTGGCCTTCTCGCCCAAGTGCGTCCAGGTGACACCGCTGTCGGGCGAGCGCCAGATCTCCGTCCGGACGACCGTGCCGAAGCCGCGGTTGACGATCACGTGCAGGTACATCGAATCGCCGACGGTCAGTAAGTCCGACGGGATCACGGTGCTGATGCCGCTGCGCCGCCAACCGGTGGCCGCATCGTCGTGCACGTAGTGCCACAGCTGCCTCGCGTAGTCGGGATCGCTGCCGCCTGCGCGCTCGTAGACGATCTCATGGTCGGCGTCGCCGGTGCCGATCAACACGACCGGCGAGCGCCAATCACCCTCCCCTACCTTTCGACCCGAGAACGTGTCGCCGAAGACCGACACCAGCTTGCCGTTCGGCGCGATCGCCGAGGCGCCGAGATCGGTGCAGGTGACGCCCCATCGGTCGGTGATCCCCGGACCGGTGAGGTCGACGGCCTTGCCGTTGAGAAGCGGCAGTCGGGACCGTCGAGTGGGGCGGAGGCCATGGCCGGCTGCCCGGCCGATCGACGGGTTGTCGGGCACCTAGAAGCAGCGTCGCAGGCCGCCGGGCTCACAGATCAGCGGATACGGCGTGACGGGGGTGCCCAGCGGCTCCTTGAACGACAGGGTCAGCGGCATCTCGACCATTGCGGGCTGCTCACCGCATACCGCGCCGTGGATGACCTTGAGGGTGCCGGCGAGCGTGCTCCCGTTGAAGGAGTAGATCATCGTCTGGGGCGCCTTACTGCCGTCCGCGCATTTACGGAACGAGTCATTGGGGTTCGCCTCGAATGTCCACTGGCCGCCGACCTGGACGGCTTCGGCGCCGCCGCGGCCTGCCGGGAAGACCTTCAGCCGACACCCGACGGGAAGGATCAGGGGCTCGCGCAGGTCGCCGACGGTCGGGACGCAGATCGGGTAGATCTCCCAGGTGGTTTCGGCCTGCCCGGCGATGCGGACGTTGTAGACCCCCTCGGGAGTGTCCGGCGACTTGACGTCCCCCTGACCGTGCGCAATACCCTGCGCGCCGAACAGCACGCCGACAACGAGCGCGGCCACGCCCAGAGTCCGTGTGATCGTGTTCCTCAACGTGGTCCCTTTCCCGGCGTCAGCGGTGTACTGAGTATTTCAGTGTGCACATCGGCCCGTCACGGCTTTCCCCGGTCCCGGGTTTCGCCGACCAGCGCCGACGGGTAAAGACGCGGCACGAGGGTCGGGATGGTGGCAATGAAACGACTGGTGGCGGTGGCCCCAGCAGTGGTCTTAGCAGTGGTTTGCGCCATCGTCATCGCCGTGTCGGGGTGTTCCACCGGGCAACGGGTCGACCTCGGCGACTCGTCGAACCACCTCATCGCCGCCATCGCCGGCGAGCCCGACCAACTGGACCCGCACAAGACCAGTGCGTACTTCTCCTTCGAGGTGCTCGAGAACGTCTTCGACACCCTCGTCGAACCGGACGCCGACCTCGAGATGCGGCCCGCGCTGGCCGAGTCGTGGGACGTCAGCCCCGACCAGCTGTCGTGGACGTTTCACCTCCGCCCCGGGGTGACATTCCACGACGGCAGCCCGTTGAGCGCCGACGACGTCGTGTTCTCCTATCGACGCATCATCGACGAACAGCTGGCCAACGTCGACAAGTTCAGCGCCGTCACCGACGTGCAGGCCGTCGATCCGCTGACCGTCGTGATCCGCGTCGAACACCCCACGCCGAACCTGTTGACCAACATCGGCGGCTTCAAGGGCATGGCGATCGTGCAGCGCCGCAACGTCGAGAGCGGTCAGATCGCCACCCACCCGATCGGCACGGGGCCGTTCGCGTTCCAGTCCCAGAAGAGCGGTGACTCCATCACGCTCAAGGCCAACCCGTCGTACTGGGGTGGCCCACCGAAGGTGCCGGGGGTGACGTTCCGCTTCATCTCCGAACCGTCGACCGCGCTGTCGGCGTTGCAGGCCGGTGAGATCGACTGGACCGACTCCATCCCGACCCAACGGGTGACGCAGCTGCGCGACGACGACACGCTGCACCTGGCGGTGACCCCGAGCAACGACTACTGGTATCTCGCGCTCAACCAGGCCCACAAGCCGTGGGACGACGTGCGGGCGCGCCGGGCCGTCGCCTACGGCATCGACCGCGACGCGATCGTCGCGGCGACCAGCTACGGCACCGCGGTCGCGAACCAACTCGCGATTCCCGAGGGCAACCCCTGGTACACCGAGTACACGCGTTACCGCTACGACCCCGACACCGCCAACCGGCTGCTCGACGAGGCGGGTGTCGGCGACGTCGACCTCGACATGCTGGTCACCAGCGAGTACCCCGAGACCATCACCGCGGCCCAGGTGATCGCCGACAACCTTGCGCCGCTTGGTATCACGGTCAAGATCCGCACGGTCGACTTCGCCACCTGGCTCGACGAGCAGAACTCCGGCCACTTCGACATGCTGATGATGGGCTGGCTCGGCAACATCGACCCGGACGACTTCTACTACGCCCAGCACCACACCAACGGCACCAGCAACGCCCAGAAGTTCTCCAACGCCGAGGTGGACCGCCTGCTCGACGCCGGCCGGGTGGAAACGAATCGCGAAGCACGCGAAGACATCTACCGCCGAGCCGCCACGATCATCGCCGATCAGGTGAGCTACATCTACCTCTACAACCCGTCGGTGATTCAGGCCTGGGTGACGAACCTGTCCGGATACGAGGCCCGCCGCGACGGCGCTGTCCGGTTCCGCACGGCAAGCCTCGCCCAGGCCGAAACGCCATGACTGCCTTGCTTTCTCATCCGATCACACGGTTCCTGGCGCGCCGGTTGGCGTACTCGGCGGTGGTGCTGCTCGGGGTGCTCGTCGTGAGTTTCGCGTTGGTGCACCTCGTGCCGGGCGACCCGGTGCGCATCGCGCTAGGCACGCGCTACACACCGCAGGCCTACGAGGCGCTGCGGTCGGCGAGCGGCTTGGACCGACCGATCATCGGCCAGTTCTTCGGCTACCTCGGTTCCGCGTTGACCGGCGATCTCGGCGTCAGCTTCCGCAACGGCGATCCGGTGACGGAGATCCTGCTCGAACGCCTGCCCGCGACGGTGTCGCTGGCCGCGGTGGGCATCGTGATCGCGCTGCTGATCGCCGTTCCCGCTGGCATCTGGTCGGCGCTGCACGAGGGCAGGCTCAGCGACGCGATCGTGCGGATCGGCAGCCAGTTCGGCGTCTCGATCCCGGATTTCTGGATGGGCATTCTGCTGATCGCCTTGTTCTCGTCAACACTGCACTGGCTGCCCACCTCCGGCTACCGGCCGCTGGTCGAGGACCCGACCGGGTGGTTGCGCCACTTGGTCTTGCCCGCGGTGACCATCGGCCTGGTCGCGGGGGCCATCATGACGCGGTATGTGCGCTCGGCGGTGCTGGAGGTCGCGGCGATGGGCTACGTGCGCACCGCGCGGTCGAAAGGACTTGCGCCGCGGGTGGTCACGCTGCGCCACACCGTGCGCAACGCGTTGATCCCCGTACTGACCATCACCGGTATCCAACTCGCCACCATCCTTTCCGGTGTGATCGTCGTCGAAGTGGTGTTCGCCTGGCCCGGACTGGGTCGACTCGTCTACAACGCGGTCGCGGCGCGCGACTATCCCGTCATCCAGGGCACGGTGCTGCTCATCGCGGCGCTGTTCCTGCTCGTCAACCTCATCGTGGATGTGCTCTACGCCGTCGTCGACCCGAGGATCCGGCTCTCATGACCCCTCCCGCCGAGCAGGGCAGCAGGATGTCGTCGCTGCGACTCCTGCTGGGCAACCCGGTCACCGTGGTCAGTGCCGGTCTGTTGATAGTGATCGCGTTCGTCGCGGTCACCGCGAATTGGATTGCGCCGTATGGGATCAACGACGTCGACGTGCCGAATGCGCTGCAGGCACCCAGTGGCACGCACTGGTTCGGCACCGACGAACTGGGCCGCGACGTGTTCTCCCGGGTGCTGGTGGCGACGCAGTCGTCGATGCGCGTCGCCGTGGTGAGCGTGGCGTTCGCCGTGGTGGTGGGCGTGGCGATCGGCGTGGTCTCGGGCTATCGCGGCGGTTGGCTGGACACGGTGTTCATGCGCGTTGTCGAGGTGATGTTCGCGTTCCCGGTGCTGTTGCTCGCGTTGGCGGTGGTGGCGATCCTGGGGCCCGGGGTGACGACGACGATCCTGGCGATCGGCATCGTCTACACGCCGATCTTCGCGCGCGTCGCGCGGGCCAGCACGATGAGCGTGCGTGTCGAACCGTTCGTCTCGGTGTCGCGCAGCATGGGCACCGGCCACCTGTACATCCTCGG
The DNA here is from genome assembly GCF_001500065.1 of Mycobacterium sp. IS-3022. GTDB lineage: Bacteria > Actinomycetota > Actinomycetes > Mycobacteriales > Mycobacteriaceae > Mycobacterium. The sequence goes on along the minus strand of NZ_LQIN01000006.1, from coordinate 1,995 downwards.
CCGCCACATTCTGCCGAACATCGCCGGACCACTGGTGGTGCAGACCTCGCTGTCGCTGGCGTTCGCAATCCTTTCGGAGGCGGCGCTGTCGTTCCTCGGGTTGGGCATCCAACCGCCGCAGCCGTCGCTGGGCCGAATGATCTTCGACTCCCAGGGTTTCGTGACCATGGCGTGGTGGATGGCGGTGTTCCCCGGCGCCGCGATATTCGTCGCCGTACTGGCCTTCAACCTGCTCGGCGACGGCCTGCGCGACGTCCTCGACCCGAAACAGCGCACCATGATCGAGGCCCGGAGGAAGCAGTGAGCGAACCGGTGTTGAACGTGCGCGATCTGCGGGTCGGTGTCGGCAGGCGCCCGATCGTGCACGGAGTCTCGTTCGACGTGCACCGGGGACAGACACTCGGCATCGTCGGCGAATCGGGCTCAGGCAAGTCGATGACCGTGCTAGCCGCGACAGGGCTGCTCGACGCCCCCGGCTCGACCGTTTCCGGAACAAGCACGCTCACTACGGATTCCGGCCGGACGCAGCTCGTCGGCGCACCGAGCCGGATTCTGCGCAGCGTACACGGCGGCCAGATCGGCTTCGTGTTCCAGGATCCGGGCACGTCGCTGAACCCGCTGTTGACGCTCGAGCGGCAGATCACCGAATCGCTCGAGACGCACCGCCGGATGAACCGGCAGCAGGCACGGGGCCGGGCCCTGGAGTTGTTGGAGGCGGTCGGCCTGCCCGATCCGCCGTCGCGGCTGCGCGCCTATCCGCATCAGCTCTCGGGCGGGCAGAAGCAGCGCGTGATGATCGCGATCGCGATGGCGTGCGATCCGGTACTGCTGATCGCCGACGAACCGACGACCGCGCTCGACGTCACCACCCAGGCCCAGATCGTCGAGGTGGTGGCCGACCTGCAACGCGACTTCGGCACGGCGGTGGTGTGGATCAGCCACGACCTCGGCGTGATCGGTCAGGTGGCCGACGACGTCACGGTGCTGCGCGGCGGCGAAGCCGTCGAGCAGGCGCCGATCGCCGACGTCTTCGAGCGTCCTGCGCACGAGTACACCCGTGAACTGCTCGCCGCCCGGCCGCTGATCGGGCGGCCCGGCCCGCCGGCGGTGGCCGATGCGCCGGTGCTGCTGGACGTCAACGGCCTCGACGTGCGGTTCGCGGTCCGCACGCCGGTCGGCACGTCGACCGTGCACGCCGTCAAGGAGTTGTCGTTTCAGATCCGGCGAGGCACCACGCTTGGTCTGGTCGGCGAGTCGGGATCGGGCAAGTCGACCGTGGCGGCAGCGCTCACCGGGTTGCTGGGGCCCGATGCCGGCACCGCGACGCTCGACGGGGCCGACGTCTTCGGCGTCCGCGGCTCTGCCGAGAAGGCGCTGCGCCGGCGGATCGGCCTGGTGTTCCAGGATCCGTTCTCGTCGGTGAACCCGCGTGCCCGCGTCGGCGCCGCGATCGGCGAACCGCTGATTGTGCACCGCCTCGCGAAAGGCCGGCGTGCCCGCGCGGCCAGGGTGGCCGAACTGCTCGAACTGGTCGGCCTGCCAGCGTCATTCGCCTCGCGTTACCCCCACGAACTGTCGGGGGGTGAGCGCCAACGGGTGAGCATCGCCCGTGCGCTGGCGGGTGAGCCGGAGCTGCTGATCCTCGACGAAGCCACTGCGGCGCTGGATGTCTCGGTGCAGGCGCGGGTACTCGACCTGCTGGCCGGGCTGCAGCGCGACCTCGACTTGACGTACTTGTTCATCGCGCACGACCTCGCGATCGTGCAGCAGGTCAGCCACGACGTGCTGGTGATGCGCGACGGCGCCGCGGTCGAGTACCGTCCCGCCGCGGAACTGTTCGCGTCGCCGCAGGACGACTACACCCGCAAGTTGTTGGCGGCGGTACCGCCGGAGCGCCCGCGAGTCTCGTGCGACTAGCTGTACTCGGCAGGGACGTTGTTGACGGTTTGGCTGTGAGAAGGGAGGACCTCCGGGCTTAGTGGAGATGTCTACGTC
>NZ_LQIN01000005.1 GCF_001500065.1 Mycobacterium sp. IS-3022 | reverse complement strand
GGCATCAACATGGGATCGCGGTTCATGTGCACCGTCGAATCGGCGATCCACCAGAACGTCAAGGAAGCGATCGTCGCCGGCACCGAGCTCGACACCGAACTGATCTTCCGGCCACTGCGCAACACCGGTCGCGTTGCCAGCAACGCGGTCTCGCGCGAGGTCGTGGAGATTCTTGACGACGGTGGCAGCTTCGACGACATCGCCCACCTGGTGTCGGGTAAGCGCGGCGTGAAGGTCTACGAGACAGGTGATCTCGACGCGGGCATCTGGTGGGTCGGGACCGCCATGGGACTCATCAACGACATTCCAACGTGTGGTGAGTTGGTGGCGCGGATCGTCAGCGAAGCCGAAGAGATCATCACCGGCCGACTCAGCGAGATGCTGGGATGCGAGGAACAAAAAGACGTCGCCTAGGTCTGTTTACCGTCGTGGCGAAGGCGAACTGCCGCCACTCAGGTAGATACCGTCAAGTAGCACTTGGAAAGGGCCTTTTCGCCCTCGGTGCAATCAACCTAACCGAGGCGGCCGCGACAGCACGCACCAACGGCCCGCCGAACTGACCACGGCGACCGCGCATCGCCGCGGCCGCCGCAGTTTGAGCCCTCCTCGGCCCGTACGCATGCTGAATCCTGAATCGATACTCAGGTATTCTGAGAACGTGGTGAGGGAATGTTCGGTTGCGGCCGCGCTCGGAGTGGTGGGCGAGCGGTGGTCGTTGCTGATCTTGCGTGAGGTGTTTCTGGGGGTACGCCGCTTCGACGCGATTCAGGAGGCGACGGGTGCCTCACGGGGCATTTTGGGTACGAGGCTCCGCGCGCTCACCGAGGCGGGGGTGATCGAGCGAGTGGATTATCAGGCGTCCGGGTCGCGGACCCGGCAGGAATACCGGCTCACCTCCGCCGGCCAGGAGCTGCAACCGGTGTTGACCGCGTTGATGCAGTGGGGCGACAAGCATTTGGCTGGTCCGGCGGGTCCGCCGTTGACGGTCACCCATACCGATTGCGGTGCGGCGGTGCGCGCGATGCTTCGCTGCGAGCGCGGGCACGTGCTGCCTGACACCGGCCGCGGAATCACCGTGCACCACAACAGGTGACACCTGGTTTCGTCACACCGTGGCGGCTCGCAGGTTGTGCCCGGTGAAGGTCGCGGTGAGGTCCTGCAGTTCCTCGAGATGCGCCTGGAAAATCCCGCGCGGTGTCGTGTCGTACTTTCCGCACAGGTAGGCAGCGGCCGCAGTGGCGATGCCGTGCTGGGCGCCGTTGCCCATGAATTTCGTTGCCGATCCAGCGATGTGGGTGACGCTGATATGCTTGCCGGCCATCATCAGATTGTCGATGTCGGCGGAGAACAGGCAGCGGAACGGCACGTCGAAGGGTTGGTCGTCGCGCCGGTCCCACTTCCAGTCCTTGAGCCGGAAGTCGTACTTCTCGTCGCCGGGGTAGTGCAGACAGAACGGTCCTGAGTTGCGCACCACCGCGTCGGGAAATTGTGTGTGGTTGCGGATGTCGTTCTCGGTCAGAATGTAGTCGCCGCGGTAGCGGCGAAACTCTCCCTGCCCGGCAACGAAAGCGACCCAATCGAATTCGAGATTCGCGTAGGTGTCGGGTTCGAGACGCTTGACATTGGCGAGGGTGCCGTAGAGCGCGCGCAGCAGATGGTCGCGGATGTGTTCGCCCTCGGTGTAGGGGTTCAGCGTCTGACCGTATTCCCAGAAGTGTGTGAGCGGCAGCAGCATCCGGCGTCTGATCGCCGGGTCGGGGGTTTTCCCGGGTCCCGCGACCGGGCCGGGAGCGTTGTCGATGCCTGGTCGCTCGAGTTGTCCGCCGAGGTTGGCGTAATCTTTGGCGACCTCGGTTGCCCAGGGCACGTCGGGGAACGAGACAGGTTGCTCGGCCATGCGGGTGCGGAAGAACAGGGTGTGCCCGTGGTGGGAGTCCAGGTGCTGCTCCGGTGCGGTCGGTTCACCGAACTCGTGTCGGGATTCGTAGCCGAAGAGGGTGTCGGCACCGGCGAGCAGACCGAGGATCGCGGTGCCGGTGCAGTCGATGAACACCGGTGCGTTATAGCGGCTTTCGCGCCCGGTACGGGCGTCGCGGGCATCGACGGACACAATGCGCGAGCCGGACACCTCGGCGTCGTACACGGTGTGTTCGAGCAGTACGGTCGCGGTCGGTTCTGCTTGCAGCAGCGTCAGTGCCCGCAGATCACCGTCAGTCCCGCGAGCGGCGAGCGCATCGACGAGGGGGCCGGTCTCACCCCGCGGGGTGAGACCAATCTCGACACTGGCATTGCCCCCGAGACAGGGCCGATTCTGCATCAACGCCACCCGACACCCTAATCGCGCCGCTGCAAGCGCGGCCGCTGACCCGGTGACGCCGCCGCCGACGACGACGACGTCGAAGTCGCCTCCCTCGACAGGTGTCTCCGGCAGGCCGCGCAACCGTCGTCGCCACGACCGCGCGTCCGGTCCGGCGCCGTTTAGGGGAACCCCGTCGTCGCGGGTGAACAATATTGCGTCACAACGCCCGTCGAACCCGGTCAAATCGTGCAACACCAACTGGGCGCTGCCCGCGGCCAGGTCGATCATTCCGGCGGATTCCCACGACCAGTCCCGGCCGCTGGCGCCGAACTCCGTGGCAAGCGTGAAGCCGTTGACCGACAGCGTGAATCGACCCGGGTGATGCGACGGAACCCAGTCCTTGGTGTGGACCCACACGTAGTAAGAGCCGGACACGGCGACCTCGATCACCGTGCTCGCGTCCGCGACCGGCGTGCCCAAGCCATGCGCAAGGAGATACGGTGCACCCATCTGCGACTCGAACTGAGAATCGAGCACCCAGCCGCCGTAATCGTCGAATTCTCCGGCCGTTACCAGAATTCCGGTCTGCACGCCGGTCGCGGGCGGGTTCATTGATCCTCCTGCACAGTTGTGTTTGTTCTCGAAGAGCCAGAGCACCCGTCGCGCACCGCGACCGGTCGGCGATGGTGCAGCACATTCATCCGCCGCCGCGTCCGGCGACGCCGTCGGACGACCTGGTGACTGATCCGACCCGTCACACGCCGAGCCTGGCAACGCACCCCTGTCCCAAGCTCGTATATGGCATGGGAAGACCATAACATGCTGAGTTCAGAATGCAGACCCAGCACGACGTGACCCCCGTACCGCGCGCGCCGAGAAGGAGCTACAGGCCGAACGGTCCGTAGAAGCGATTTGGTGAGACTACCTATATGAACTCAGTTCGAAGCATTGCGAAGATGGCCCAGGGTTCGAGTACCTGCAATCGCAACCCACCACATACCTTGAGCTGGACTCTTGCAGCGAAGATTCACAAGCTCGGTGCGCCGGGCGATAGACGAGCCGCAGAACCAGGGCGCAGCAGGAATGCCGACCCTCGAGCGGATCGACACGCTGGTGCACAAAGCTCTGGAGATCGCCGACGCGGCGGGGATCTGACCTCGTTCACGGAAAGGAACGAGACACTCATTTGGTCAAACTGGTTAGTGAAGAACTGCAGCAACCTTTTTGGCTGTCTCCTTGGCGGAGCCCGGATTTTGTCCAGTGACGAGATTTCCGTCGACGACAGCGTAGGAGGTGAAGGGAATCAGGCCCTTTTCATAGAGCGCGCCACGCTCTTTAGCCCGTTCCTCGGCGTTGTAGGGGACGAGCTTGTCCACGCGGGCGAGGACCTCTTCTTGCCAGGCGAACCCGGTCATCTTCTTGCCGGCGATGAGATAGGAGCCGTCGGAGAGCTTGGTGTTGAGGAGTCCGCAGTAGCCGTGGCATACCGACGAAACGATGGCGCCCCGTTCGTAGAGCTCCCGCGTGATCCGTTGCAAGCCCTCGCTGTCGGGGAAGTCGTACATGACAGCGTGGCCGCCGGTGAAGTAGATGGCGTCGTAGTCGGCTGAGTCGATCTCGTCGGGGCTCAGCGTGTTCTCCAGCAGGGCCATCTTGGCGGGGTCGGCGCGCCAGGCCTTGGCGGTCTTGTCGTAGTTGGGGAATTTCAGCGCTCTGGGCTCCAGCGGCACTTTGCCGCCGGCAGGGCTGACGAGAGTCTGCTCGAAGCCGTGCTCGTCGAAAACGTGCCAGGCATGGGTGAGTTCGGACAGCCAGAGTCCAGTCGGGTGGCTTGGGTCGTCATAGTGGGCGACGTTGGTGACAACGTTCAGGATTCGCTTCGTCATCTTCAGCCCTGTCTTGTGTGTTGTTGTTGCATTGTGGTTGTCAGTCCCGCAGCTCGCAGATCACCACGGGAATGTCGCGGCTGGTCCTCTTCTGGTAGTCGGCATAGCCCTTATACGCCGCAACGATCTTCGGCCACAGATCCGCTTTCTCGTCCGGAGTCGCCGTGCGGGCGTGCATCTTTCGCCGAGATCCGTGAATGACCAGCTCGGCGTCGGGGTTAGCCTGCAGATTGCGGTACCAGTCGGGATGGCGATCGTCGCCACCCTTCGACGCGACGAGCACCACGCAAGTCGAATCATGAACGGGTGCGGTCAGATAGCAGGATCTCGGCTGTCCAGACTTGCGCCCGACCGTGTGCAACTCCACCACCGGCATCCCGAATGGCGTGGACAGCAGTCTGTTGCCGCTGACCGTCAGGACCACGCGGTGCGCCAGGTTCATCGCCTTGGCGCTCAGGTCCTTCAGAGTGTTCTCGTTCATCGGTGCCTTTCCTCGGAGTCGACATGGCCGCGGGAGGCCTCTGGCTAGTGCAGCGCCTTCTTCAGCGCATCGATCGCGAGGCCGCGAGCGACGTTGGCGGCCTTGGTGTTGCGGAGGCTGTCCAAGAGAAGGAAGTCGTGGACCATGCCGGCGACCCGGACGGACGTGACGTCGACACCTGCTTCGCGCAGCTTGTTGGCGTACTGCTCGCCCTCGTCGCGGAGTACGTCGGCCTCGTCGGTGATGACGAGGGTGGTCGGCAGACCCTTGAGATCGTCGAGGGACGCCTGCAGGGGTGAGGCGTACTTCTCGGCACGCTGAGTCTCGTCGGTGGTGTAGGCGTCCCAGAACCACTTCATGCCGTCGCGGGTGAGGTAGTAGCCCTCGGCGAACTGTAGGTAGGACGGGGTGTCGAAGTCGGCGTTGGTGACGGGGTAGAGCAGCACCTGGGCCTTGAGGTCGATGCCGCGTCTGTCCTTGTTCATCAGGGCGAAGACCGCGGACATGCAGCCGCCGACGGACTCGCCGGTGACCGCGATGCGTGAGGTGTCGAGTCCGTGGTCGGCTCCGTGCTCGATGACCCACTGACCGACGGCGTAGTTCTGCTCGACCTGGGTGGGATATTTCTTCTCGGGTGCGCGGTCGTACACCGGGAAGACCCCGGCGGCACCCGCACCGACGGCGAGTTCGCGGAAGAGCCGATCGTGGGTGTGTTCGTCGCCGAAGACCCACCCCGCACCGTGGATGTAGAACACGACCGGCAGCGGCCCATCGGTGCCCTTGGGCCGGATGATGCGGGTCCGCACGGTTCCCCACTCGCCGGCATCCACGTCGACCCATTCCTCGTCGACCTCAGGGCGGTCGACGCCCTCACCGCTCTGCAGGTCCGAAAGGATCCTGCGGCCCTCCTCAGGCGGCACCTCGTAGATCCGTGGGTGCGGGTCGGTCTGCTGGCACAGTTCCTTGGCCTCGGGCTCGAGGTAGGGAGCAATGGGCGGCGGGACAACGGACATGGCGTGTCTCCACTTCTGCGCTGAACGCATTCGGGTTGCGATGCTCGAATGTGTGCATCGCTTACATTGACGCTAGCGCGGCGGACGCGGGGAGTCAACGGCGGGCAGTCCGGCTCGCTGAACTCAGCGGGGTTGGGCGGCGAGCACAGCGCGGAAGGACGCGCGAACCTGAGCGGCGACGTCCTCCATCGATGGACCGGTGAGCTTGCGATCCAGGTAGAGGCAGGCCAGGCCATGGACCAGCCCCCAACCACCGAGGGCGAGGTCGATGGGGTTGGAGTCGGGAAAGACGCGCGTGATCGCGGTTGCCAGAAGTTCGTGCACCTCGGCAGCCGCTCGCACGCGTTCGTCGTTCTGGTCGTCGCACTCGTTGCCGAACATCAGCCGGAACAATGCGGGGCGGCGGAGCGCGAACTCGACGTAGGCGACGCCGAGTTCGGCCAGTTCTTCGATGTTGCCGGGCAGCTCACGATCTCGAGTCAGGTCGGCCTTCAAGTCGCGTAGCCCTTGAGCCGCCAGTGCGGACTCCAAGGCGTCGCGGTCGGGAAAGTGCCGGTAGGGAGCGGTGGGGGAGACACCGGCCTCGCGCGCAACTGCCCGAATGGAGAACGGCTCGCCCCGCTCCAGCATGCCCATGGCCGTCGTCAGCAGCGCGGCGCGCAGGTCGCCGTGGTGATACCTGCCCTTCGTCGTCGCAGTCATGGCTGCGTGGTCCTCCTGTGCTCCTCTGCGCTCAATCATGAAACGCACGGCAGTGGTCAATTGGCGGACACGCCGCTGAGGCGATCGTCCTCCGGTGACGTGCGCTGCCCCACTTCGGGGCAATGTTGACTCTGCTCACATCAGATTCTATCGTGCTATGTAAGCAATGCACACATTGGAGGGAAACCGTGATGATGGCATCGAGCGCGGGTTCGAGCGAGGGCATGGTCGCCGATATGGTCGACGTTGATCTGGGCGGTCGCAAGATCGCCGTCCCGAAGGGCGGGCTGTACGACCGCTACCGGATGAACACCGACCTGGATGCGGTCGCCGTGGACCCGCGCGTGCGCAGCGTCGACTTGTTCCGGACGCTCCCCAAAACGCAGGTCCAGTCGGCGATTGGTCCGACTATGACGCCGAACTTCTACTATGCGATGTCGAAGGCGCAGATCAACTACCTCGCTCCGACGAAGGCGCTGCGGTCCCGGCTTCCTCGTGAGTTGGACCCCCTGCAGATCGCCCCGGGTGTCGGGTTGTTCTCCGTGGTGTTCTTCCGCTACGACCTGTGCGACATCGACTTCTACACCGAGGCCACCGTCGGCATCGCGGTCCGCCCCGCACGACACGGCAAGCTCCCTACCGCCGACCTGCTGTCCGCTCTGGCCAACGACGCGATGCACGCCTACGTCCTGTCGCTGCCGGTGAACACCGAGATCGCCCAGGTCCGCGGACACGACGGCTACGGCTTCCCGAAATGGGTCACAGAGATAGACGTCGACATCGACGAGCAGCGGACCACGGCCCGGGTGGCCAACGACGCCGGTGGCACCGACATCGCGCTCGACGTCGCAACCCCGAAGCAGAAGCAGATCCCTACCGGAACCCAGGTCTCGACACTGATCTCGTACACCGAACTCAATGGCGGCTGGAACGCCACGCTGAGCCAGGCCAACACCCTGTCCGTGGGCAGCAAGCTGTTGCCGAAAGACGCGTCAGTGGAGTTGGGTTCCGGACGGTTGACCGACGACATCCGCTCCCTCAAGCCGATCAAGGCGCTGCGCTTGGACGTCTTCACCGAGTGCCAGAACGCCCTGCACATTCCCGTACCCGTCTCGTTCCCGGCAAAGTAGGTTCACCCGATCAAGTAGGAACAAGCAATGCAGACCGTCCTGGGAGCCAACGGCCAGATCGCCGAGGAACTTACCCGCTACTTGCACGACAACGTCACCGAGGACATCCGCCTGGTCAGCCGCAAACCCGTCAAACTCCACGACACCGATCAGCTGTTCCCCGCCAACCTCATGGACGTCGACGCCACAGCAGACGCCATCGCGGGCACCGACGTCGCGTACCTGACTGTCGGGCTGCCCATGGACTCCACGCTGTGGGAGCAGCAGTTCCCGGTGATGATGGCGAATACCATTGCCGCCTGCCAGAAACACGGCACCAAGCTGGTCTTCTTCGACAACACGTACATGTACCCGCGGACCTCCGCGTCGCAGGTCGAAAACACCCCGTTCCAGCCCGTCGGCCGCAAAGCGGCCGTGCGAGCGCAGATTGCGACCATGCTGCTCGACCAGATGCGCGCAGGCACCATCGAGGCTGTCATCTGCCGAGCACCGGAGTTCTACGGACCTGGCAAGACCAAGAGCCTCACCAACTCCGCTGTGTTCGACCGCATCAAGCAGGGCAAGCGGCCGATGATCCCGATCAACGCCCACACGGAAAGAACCCTGATTTGGACCCCGGACGCCAGCCGCGGCATGGGTTTGATCGGAAACACCCCCGATGCCTACGGCCAGACCTGGCACCTACCAACCGATCCCGAACGACTCACCTATGCGCAGATGATCGAGATCGCCTCGGACGTCACCGGGCGTGACATCCGCTATACGACGGTCCCGGAGATCGCGTTCAAGGTCAGCGGATTGTTCAACCCTGCAGTCAAGGAAGCGTCCGAGCTGCTGCCCCGCTACCGCGGCGACAACATCTTCGACTCCTCGAAGTTCGCCACCCGATTTCCCGATTTCAAAGTCACGACATACCGGGACGGGATCGTCGACATCCTCAACGATTGACCGCTGCGCAAGCCGCACGAATGTGGTCTGCCATCCACAGCGTCGATCGCCTATGCGCGGCGTCCATCCAAAACGCTGACATCCGCATCGTCGTAGCCTGCCGGGCACAATGAGCGGCTGCGCGCATACAGGACTTCCGGGTGTCCGCTCATGCCAGGACCGCGCTGAAGGTCCAATCCAGCACCGGTCGTCCATCAGCGCCGCCGGAGTTGGCATCGGCTGTGACGCGTAGATGTGCCAGCCCGCCGCCGTCCGGAAGGGGTTCCAGGCCCTGCACGGTAACCACCGAGCTGATCATGTCGCCTTCGTGCACCGGGCCGACATGATCGCAGCCGGCCCAGCCACCGACTGTGACCATCGCCGGCAGCGCTCGGACCGACTGGTTCAAAGCCAGACCGATTGTGTGGCCCCCATAAACCAGACGGGAACCGCCTGCTGCGACGGCGTCGTGGTGCACTGTCGCGAGATTGCCGGTCAGTCGCGCCAACTCGGGGGCGGACGAAACCAGTTCGGCCCCTTCGACATTCCACGTCTGGCCCACCTGCAGATCCGCGAAGTGCGGGCCGGCGACGCGCTCCTTGAAAGGGGCGAGGTTCCAGTCGGCGATACCCGCGGTCAGGTCGGCGAGTGTTGACTGACGCCCGATGACGGCGAGATCATCTCGTGGCCCGTCCTCGACAGAATCGTCCGGGGAGAGCGGCAGCATTGCGCAGCGCCAGTACTCAAGCACCACCTGGCCGTGCTGGTCGGTGGTCACGATGTGCAATGCGGCCAGTCCCGTCGGCCGCCTGCCTTCACGCCGGGTGTTTTCCTTGAGCCCGTCAACCGTGGTGACCGTCGAAAGAGTGTCACCGACCACGGGGTACCGACGGAACGCCAGACCCCGGTAGAACAGGTTGGCCTTGACATGTTGAGTCACCGTCGTGGATTGGCCAATCGAGGTGTCCCACACCACGGCCGGGGGGACCAGGCCCCGGTGCCCTGTCACATCCTCAGCGAGCGTGTCGTCCAGAAACAGTCGGAGGCGGTTGCCGACGATGGCATGGTGGGCCGCCACCAGGCCGTCGGTAAGGGTGACGGCGGGCGAATCTGCGAACTCCATGCCCACCTTGAGTTCATCGAAATACGGCCCGCGCACATGGCTGGTTACGTCTGACATGCTGCTCCAGGAGTCGACTTCCTGGTCGGACTGTACTGGCGAATTGCTCTCCCCTGACAATCGCATCGGAAAGCGGTCGCCCTCAACTGACGCGCGTGACAAGGAAGCACACGGCTGGCTGGACTGGCGGCAGCGGCATCCACTCGATGATGGCAAGCCCGCAACGGCCCGACGAGACGGTTGGCTAGCCTGCCAAGGGTCGCGAAAGACGATCTCGCCGAGGGGACGAATAGACATCGCCGTTGCAAGTTTCTAACCTGTCCGAGACACATGTAGCCGGGCCGAGCCCCGGCCCCTGCAACGAAGGATCCTGACAATCCGAATGAGTCGGGCGGGCCACTCTCTTCGACGAACAGTGGGCGGGTTTGCTGCCGCGGTCATGGTCCTGGCGATGTCCTTGGCGGGCGACGTAAATGCGGATCCCGCGGCCGACGCGCTTGCCAAGCTCGACGAGTTGTCACGTCAGGCACTGCAGAGTCGGGAAGCCGTCACCGTCGCGCAACGCGACGCCGCCGCAAAACTGGCCGCCCAGACCGCCGCCGAAGACCGGCATCGCGCAGACCAGGCAACCCTCGACGCCGCGAACTCCCACCTCGCTCCCCATCAAGCCGCGGCCGACCGGGTGGCGGCGATGACGTACGTGAGTGGACGCACCGGCCAGTGGGCGGCGTTGCTGACGGCAAGCTCCCCGCAACAGCTGATCGACCGGCTGACTCTGCAGCGGGCGGTGGCCGCTGTAACGGCCGATCAGTTGAAGGCCTTTCGAGTGGCCCGTGAGCGCGCGGCCGCCGCCGCCAACGCCTCAGAGAAATCGGCCACTGACGCCCGCGCCGCGGCGGAGCAGTCTGTTGCAGTGCGCGCAGACCTGCAGGCGAAATTCAGAGAACTGCAGCGTCAGATCGCCGCTGCGGAGGCTCAGTACGCGGCGTTGACACCCGCGCAACAGGCGGTGGTCGACAACGCGGCGACATCACCGCCACCGCAGGCTGCGCCCGCGCCGGCCAACCCTCTACTGAACGCGATGCCCGGCCAACCTCCCCCGGCCGCTGTCCCTCCCCCCGCGGCGGCCGTGGAGATCCCGGAGGCGCTGCCCGTGGGAGTCGCCTACGAGGCCGGGCTACAGCCCAACACCATCCTGGCTGCCCGCGCCGTCAGCCACCGGTTCCCCCAGATCGCCGAAATCGACGGGGTGCGGCCGGACTCGAAGCCGTGGCATCCGAGCGGCCTGGCGATCGACATCATGATCCCCAATCCCGACAGCCCTGAGGGCATCGCCCTCGGAGACGAAATCCTCGCGTTCATGATGAGCAACGCGAGCCGATTCGGTTTGCAAGATGTGATCTGGCGCGGCACCTACTACACGCCGAGCGGTCCTGCAGGATCGGGTTACGGTCACTTCGACCACGTGCACGTCACCACGACACCACGCCGCTGACCCACGAATCGCGTCACGACGCACCGTATGAAGCGCGGCACCGCATTGCCGCCCTCACGGATGTAGATTCCACTGGCCGCAATCGCTGGCCAGGACGTCGTTGACGTCGACGCGGATGCCCCCGACCACCGGTCCCGGATTCGAGGCGGTGTCGATGATGCGCTGGTACAACACCGCCGCGGGGTAGATCTGACCGCGCGACCAGGACCGCGTCTGCCACGCCCAGACGTGGCCGGGCGATTTTGAGCGCCCGATGACACCATCGGCCGCGGCCCACTGACAGGGATTGATTCCTCCGTAGATACCGGTGCGCTGCGCGCCGAGTACCGAGTTGATTCCCCGAAACCACGGCAGCGCCAGATCGTTCCACGTAGTGCGGTCGATATCGTCGTCGACGCTGAAGAAGATCGGTGCGCTCCGGCCACCACCGGCCGCGGTGTGCAGGTGCCAGGCGGTGCGCGCGTCGGCGACACCGCCGGCGTAGCCACGCGTGAAGTCCGACGGCGCTGTCCCTCCCGGCTTTCCGTATTGGTAGTTGCTGACGATGACCAAACCGGCGGCGGTCAGGGACTTGGCGTAGGGCAGGGTGATCGGCTTGGCGCCGAAGGACGAGCCGGGCCGCGACGTGGATACGTAGTTGATCACCCCGGAGTGGCCGGCGGCTCGGATGTCTTGGGGCGGAATCTGGCGCATGGCGTAGTCGATGAGAGTTGGAGCGGCGGCCGAGGCGGCAGGCCCGCCGACGCCTGTCGCGGCGGCACCCAACCCGGCCAGCGCCGACGCGGCGGCTGCATACCGCAATGCATCGCGCCGGGAGACCGGGCGCGATGGCCGAAGGCTATGTGTCTCCGGCGGGCCCTCCACGGCAGGATGTTAACAATGAGACTCCTGTTAACGGTGTAGCCACGCCGGGCGAGTCTCCGATGTCGCGAAGCCGTGCGAGAGTGGCGCTTTCGGCGTCCGCGATCGCGGCCACACCTGCTACCGCGGACTGGGTGGTCGGGGTGAACCGCCTTAATTTCAAGCCGATCCGCAGTCGCCGAATTGCACTCGAACCGGTGTGGCGGCAGACATACTGCAGGCGATGTCGGAATCGGGTAGCGGGCCGTTCGAGGCACTGGTCGCGAGGCTGGACTATCCGATGTTCTTGGTCACCACGCGTGCCGGTGATGACACCGCAGGATGTCTGGTCGGGTTCGCCAGTCAAACCAGCATCAATCCATCGCGTTTCATGATCGGCCTGTCGAAAAAGAACCACACATTTCGTGTGGCGCAGAACGCGACACACTTGGCCGTCCATGTGGTAGCCCGCCGGCATCTCTTATTGGCGCAGCTGTTCGGCAGCGAGACCGGCGATCGCATCAACAAATTCGACCGCTGCGCATGGCACAGCGGGCCCCAAGGGCTACCGGTTCTCGATGACGCCGACGCGTGGTTCATCGGGGTGATACGTCGTCGCTTCGATCTCGGCGATCACGTCGGTCACTTACTTGAACCTGTAGCCGGCGAATCGCCAGATGCACTCGACGACTGGGTCACCTTCGCTGACGTTCGCGACCTGACGCCGGGACACGAGGCCTGACCCCAATCATTGGCGCTGAGATCGGCGCCGGTTTGGCGACCGTTGAGCGCCTTTGGCTAGGCGAGTGCTGTGGCAGGATACCTGGCGTGCTCGGTCATATTGGGCTGAATGTTCCGGATCTTGCACGCGCGCAGGCATATTACGGCGAACTGTTGCCGTTGCTGGATTTCGAGGTGTTCCTCGCTGCGGATGATCAGTGCGCCTATAAGCCCGCGGGCGGAAAGCCCGGGACGTATCTGTTCTTGTATCCGGCCGCAGAGCCGACGTCGTACTCGCGCGACAAGACGGGCCTGCAGCACTTGGCTTTCATGGTGAAGACGCGGGGAGATGTCGATCGGGTACATCGCCACGTGCTGTCACGAAACGGAAACGTGATCCATCCGCCGCGGTACTTTCCGGAATACCCGCCGCCGTATTACGCCACGTTCTGGCTCGATCCCTTCGGGATCATGCTGGAAGCCGTGTGTCATTACGATCGCGACTGATCCGAGGTGGCCGGGCCACTCTTGGCGTCGGCCGCATCTCACGCACAACGGAATGCGGGCGGATCGCACACGCTTTAGTACCGAATTGCTGGAGCCGGCGCGAACGATGTGGTGCGCGACCTCCACAAGCGGACGGATGTCGGCCGGCACTTCGACTGATCAATGCTTGCGGGCGACCGCGGATCGTGGGCCACCGGACGAACCATCGCTCACCGCGTTGAGCAGCGCCGTGGTGGCGGCCGACGGCAGCGTTTGCCCCGAGAGGGCCAGCACGTGGCTCAGCGGCATCGACGCCACCATGCGCAGCAATTCGGGGTGCTGCTGCAGCGTTGATGCGTGATCGTTGTCGCTTTCCGCCATCCATCTCAGTAATGCCTCGCGTCCGTCCGAGCTGGCCATCCACTCGCCGATTGACGAGTCGAGCGTCAGGGGTAAGGCGGGAGCGGGCACGGTGAGGTCGATGTCGACCGTCAGACGCAGGTCACGTGAGGACGCGCCGACTGCAATCCGGAAGGTGCCCGGCTCGACGGTCCATGCCCGACGCTCGTCGTCCCAGAACGCGAAATCACGCTCGACCAATTGGATTTCGATCTGACGGCTTTGCCCAGGAGCCAAATGCACTTTGCGGAATGCCTTGAGTTCCCGCTGCGGCCGGTCGACCGACGCGGCGAGATCGCTGACGTAAATCTGGGCGACGTCGCTTCCGGCCCGGTCGCCGGTGTTGGTTACGGTGAACGACACGGTCGCCTCGTTCAGATCGGGATCCGGCACGTCAGCACGAAGGTCGCCGTAGTCGAAGGTGGTGTAGGACAGCCCATGTCCGAATGGGTGGGCGACCGGGCGATGTGTCGCGTCGTACCAGCGGTAGCCGACGTAGTGCCGCTCGCCGTAGAGCACCCGCTGCGCGGTGCCGGGGAAGTTGCAGTAGGCCGGAGTGTCGGTCAACGCCAACGGAATCGTCTCGGCGAGCCGCCCGCCCGGTTCGGCCAGTCCGAACAGGATGTCGGCAGCCGCACCGCCGCCTCCTTGTCCTGCTAACCACATCTCGAGGACGGCGCGGGCGTGCTGCTCGACACCGGCGGTCAGCACGACACCGCCGTTGTTCAGGACCACCGCGATGTTGGGATTCACGGAGGCCACTGCGTCGAGCACTCGGAGTTGATCGGCGGGCAGTTCGAGCGTCGTGCGGTCGAAGCCCTCAGATTCGGAGGCGTCAGGTAGGCCGAGGAACATCAGTACGACCTCAGCGTCCCGTGCCGCCGCAACGGCATCGGCGAGCAACGCTGCGGACGCTGAGTCGTCGAGGGCGAACCCGGGTGCGAATCGGATCTCGCACCGACCGTCGACGATGGCCGTCAGTTCGGTCAGTGCTGATTCGACGCGGGTTGGCCGCACGTGGGAGCTTCCGCCTCCTTGGTAGCGCGGGGTCCGGGCGAACTCCCCGATGACCGCCACCGGTCCGGGAAGGGCCGAATCAAGCGGAAGCAGACCGTCATTGGTGAGGAGCACGGCCGATTCGGCGGCAGCCCGGCGAGCCAGTCGATGATGAGCGTCCCGGTCGACCACCCCGATGTCTGTGCCGCGGTTGTCGAGCAGACGCGCTGCCATCGCCAGGATCCGCTCAGCGGCTCGGTCGACAACCGACTCCTCGAGAGTTCCGCTGGCGACGGACTGCAGCACGGTCGCCGCTGCCGCACCGCCGCGGGTCCCGGGCATGACGAGATCGAGCCCGGCTTGCAGGGACGCAATCGGGTCGACCACCGCGCCCCAGTCGGACACGACGACGCCGGCGAACTGCCAGTCGGCCCGAAGGATCTCGGTGAGTAGCCACGGATTCTGGGCTGCCGGAACACCGTTGACGGCGTTGTAGGCCGCCATCACCGTGGCCGGCTTTGCGTCCCGAACGATGTGCTCGAATGCCGGCAGGTAGATTTCACGCAGTGTCCGTTCATCGACCTCTGCGCTGACCCGCATGCGATTGGTCTCTTGATTGTTGGCCGCGAAGTGTTTGACCGATGCGCCGACACCGCAGCGCTGAAGACCGCGCACCCATGCGGCGCCCAGTTGGCCCGACAACACCGGATCTTCGGAGAAGTACTCGAAGTTGCGTCCGCACAACGGGCTCCGCTTGATGTTCACGCCCGGGCCCAGCAGGACGTCGACTCCCAATGTGCGGCTCTCTGCGCCCAGCGCGGAGCCGATCTCATCGAGCAGTCGCGGGTCCCATGATGATCCGGTCGCCGCTGCCGTCGGGAATGCCGTTGCCGGCTCGCACTCGTAGAAGTCCTGCGGCGCAGCACCTTCAGCCATCCGCCGCACGCCGTGCGGTCCATCGGTCAACGTCAGCGACGGCACGTTCAACCGATCGATCCCCACTGTCGACCACATGTCGCCGCCGGTGACGAGCGCGGCCTTCTCCGCAAGCGTCATCTCCGCGATGACCGTCTTCGGGTCGAACATCACTGGCCTTTCGTTCGACCATCAGCCTGTCATGCGCTGCGCGTGGTGATGGCTTGTTCCGGTCAACCGAAGGTGGATTCAGTGTCGACAGCTACCGTCAATCCGACGCACTCATGTCCCCAGTCGCCGGGATGCCGTCGGCGAGACCGTAGCGCAAGTACACGGTCCCCTTGGGACTGACTGCCGGTGGTTCGAGGAGCGCGACGTTGGTGGGCACGGTGCCGTCGTCGAAAACCTTCTTTCCGACGCCGAGCATGATCGGGTGCACCCAGAGGTCTATACGGTCGAAGAGCTTCTCGCGCAGCAGGGTCTGCACCAGGTTCAGGCTGCCGACCACCTTCACGTGCTCGTGCCGGTCACGGACCTTGCGCACGGCGTCGCCCAAGTCGGGGCCCAGCTGCGTAGAGCCGGCCCACGAGAGGTCGGGCTTGCCGCGCGAGGCGACGTACTTCGGCACACGGTTGAAGAGCGTCGCGATCTCACCCTCCTGGTGGGGCCAATAGGCGGCGAAGATGTCATACGTGCGCCGCCCGAGCAGCAGCGCGTCTGTGCCCTCGTATGCATCCGCGATCTGGGCGCCGGTGGTTTCCTCCATCAGCGGCGCCTGCCATCCGCCGAACGGAAACCCCACCGGGTCCTCGTCGGGACCGCCGGGTGCCTGCCCCACGAGATCGAGGGTGGCGAACAGCTCTAGGTAGATGAGGCCCATGCGCGGACTCCTGATACGTCGTGGTCACTGTCAACAAATAGACCCGCGGCTGCGGGCAGAGTCATCGCTGCGTTGGCATGCAAATTCCCACCCCGCTAACACGGCCGTAGTCGCCGACGATCACAGGGGTATGCCTTCGTTTCGCGCTGCCGGCGCGCTCGCCGTCGCGCTGACTGTGCCCTGGTTGTGGGCGGCAACGGCGCACGCGGAGGGCTTCGCACAACTCGACCGAGTTCCGGTCGTGGCTTCCTCGACGTGTGCCGGCACTGTCAGCGCCGAGGCACAGGTGGCCCCCGTGCAGGTCGGCGATCGTGTCGAGGATGGTGTCCGCGTTGCCATTCACTACGACGCCGGCGTTTACGACGGTTCGTGCGCACTCACCGTGAGCGCCGACTGGGTGAATCTCGACACTGGTGCGTCGGGAAGCCGCGACATCACCGCCGTGTCGACGATCGACGGGCACTACGGTTTCATCGGTTACGCCAGCACGACGTTCGAGACCGGTAGTGGCACGGTCGTCGTGACTCTCAGCTCCCATCCGGGTGCCGAGATGCGCATCACGGCTTAGAGACCTACGCGCCTCGGCCCCAACCATCGGCAAGTGCCGCACGACTAGAGTTCGTAAGGTGCTCGAGTTCTGCGAGATGGCGTGGGAGGCGGCATGACGCTCGCGACTGAGTTGTGGACGGAGAACGCTGAGGTGGTGGCCGAGGTGCTGGCCAACCCGTTCGTACGGGGTATCGGAGACGGCTCGCTGGACCGCGATCTCTTCGCGGGCTATATCGCACAGGATGCGTTTTTCCTCGAATCGTTCGCCCGTGCCTATGGTTTGGCGTTAGCCCGCAGCTCGGACACGGCCACGTTGTTGACGTTCGCCGATCTGCTCGCCGGGGTGCGTGAGGAACTCGGGTTGCACGCCTCGTATGCGGCCTCGTGGGGGATCGACATGGCTGGCGTCGAGCCTGCCGCCGCGACGCTGGCCTACACCGAGTTCCTGCTGGCCACCGCCGCCACTGGTGATCTCGGGGTGGTGTGCGCGGCGATGACACCGTGCATGCGGCTCTACGCGCACATCGGGACCACGTTGGACGCCGACAGCGCCGGGCCGTACGCCCAATGGGTGCAGACCTATGCCGATCCGGGCTTCGAGGAAGTGGCTGCACTGCTGGAACGACTGCTCGATCAGCACGCCGACGACGTCCCCGCCGCGCGTACCGCCTATCGGCGGGCGATGCGGTTGGAGCTGGCGTTCTTCGACGCGGCCCTGCTGCCTCGGGGCTGATGACGCGGCCGGCGATACGCAGATTCCCCGGGCGCGACCATAACCGTTAGAGGGAGCGCGCGATGATTTCCTTCATGATTTCGTTGGTGCCGGCGTAGATCTTCTGGACCCGGTTGTCGGCCCACGCCCGGGCGATCGGGTACTCGGTCATGTATCCATAGCCGCCGTAGAGTTGCAGGCATTCGTCGAGCGCGGCCATCGAGCGTTCGGTCGTCCACCATTTCGCCATCGCGACCGTCGGGATGTCGAGTTCGCCGCGTAGATGCCGCGACACGCAGTCGTCGACGAACACCCGTGCAATGCGCGCCTCGGTGGCCACTTCGGCGAGTTTGAACTTGGTGTTCTGGAAGGCGAACAGCGGCTTGCCGAACGCGTGCCGGTCCTTGGTGTATTGCACGGTCTGCGCCAATGCCTCCTCGACGCCGGCAACCGCACCGACCGCGATGATCAACCGCTCCTGCGGCAGTTGGAGCATGAGCTGAACAAACCCTTGGCCCTCCTCGGTGCCGAGCAGGTTCGACGTCGGAATCCGGACATCCTCGAAGAACAGTTCGGAGGTGTCCTGGCCCTTCTGGCCGATCTTGTCCAGCACGCGTCCGCGCCGGAACCCTGGTCGGTCGGCCTCGACCAGCACCAGCGAGATTCCGCTCGCACCTTCGGAGGTGTCGGTCTTGGCGACGACGACGATCAGATCGGCCTGAGCACCATTGGTGATGAAGGTCTTCGAACCGTTGACCACATACTCGTCACCCTCGCGGATAGCTTTGGTCTTGACAGCCTGCAGATCTGAGCCGGTACCGGGCTCGGTCATCGCGATCGCCGCGACCACCTCGCCGCTGGCCATCTTCGGCAGCCACTGCCGCTTCTGTTCGTCGGTGCCGTACGCGTTGAGGTAGTGCGCGACGATCCCGCTGTGCACCGACTGGCCCCACGACGTGTCGCCGATGCGCGCCTGCTCCTCCATGAGAACCGCTTCGTGCGCGAAAGTGCCTCCGCCGCCGCCGTATTCCTCGGGGATCGACATGCACAGCAGGCCCAGCTCACCGGCCTTCGTCCACAACTCGCGGTCGACATGATGCTGATCGATGAACCTCTCGGCGTTGGGCTTGATCTCCTTCTCGCAGAACGATCGGGCGAGTTCGCGGAGCGCGTCGAGATCGTCGTCGAGCCAGCTGGAGCGGTATTCGGTCATGTCGTCACTTTCTGGACAGCGCGGTAGTCGGGGTAGTGCAGGTCGGCCATCTGGTTGAGGTACTGGGTGGCGAAGCCGGGATACATGGTGGCGTTGAAGCCGTCGTCGGTCAGATACCAGCTGCGGCATCCCGAGTTCCAGGTCGTCTTCGCCAGCCGCTGCTGGAGCTCTTCGTTGAAGCGGCGTTGGGCATCGTCGCGGACGTCGAGGTACTTCAGGTCCCATCGGTTCAACGTCCGGATCGCCCGCACCGCGTATTCGATCTGGGCCTCCATGTACACCAGCGCCGAATTGTGACCCGGCCCCGAGTTCGGACCGAAGGTCAGATACAGATTCGGATAGCCGGCGACGCTTGTGCTCTTGTATGCGTAAGCGCCGGAGGACCATTCGTCGCCGAGTGAGCGCCCGCCCAGCCCGGTGACGGGGAACGGCGTGTCTGCCTTGCACACATCGAAGCCGGTGGCGAAGACGATCGCGTCGACCTGGTGCTCGATGCCGTCGGAGGTGCGAATTCCATTGGGGCACAAGCTCGCGATCGGCCAGGTGATCAGCTTGCAGTTCTCCTGGGTCAGGGCGGGGTAGTAGTCGTTGGTGACCAGCAGCCGTTTGCAGCCTGCGGTGAATCGCGGGGTGAGCTGGCGTCGCATCCACGGGTCCTTGACCTGTAGGCGCAACTGCATCTTCGCGATTCCCTGCAGCGCGCGAGTCATCACCGTCGGCCACACCAAGCCGAGCGCCATGAACTCATGGGCCCAGAACACACCTTTGCGCGCCGCGCTCTGGGTGACCGGAAGCTGCCGGTAGAGCCGCTTGTTCCACTCCGGCGTGCGGTACTGCAACCTCGGCAGCACCCAGCCCGGAGTGCGCTGGAACACCTTCACCTGCGCGGCGGTCTTGACCAACTCGGGGATGATCTGCACCGCGCTGGCGCCGGTTCCGATGACGGCGATTCTCTTGCCGCTGAAATCGTATTCGTGATCCCAACGGGCGCTGTGGATCTTCTTGCCCGTGTACGTCTCGAGGCCGCGAATCGCTGGCAGGCTCGCGTTCGACAGCGGTCCCTGGGCCATGATGACCGAGACACCGGAATAGGTTTGTCCGGCAGCGGTGGCGATCGACCACACGCCGTCGGACTCATCGAACGACAACGCGGTGACTTCGGTGTCGAACCGGATGAACCGGCGCAGGTCGAATTTCTCGACCATCCACTCGATGTAGCCCAGGATGTCGTTGCTGCCCGAATATCCTTGTGGCCAGTCCGGATTCTGGGCGAACGAGTACGAGTACAGCAGCGACGGGATGTCACAGGCGGCGCCGGGGTAGGTGTTGTCGCGCCAGGTGCCGCCCACTGCGCTGGCACGCTCGAGGATCACGAAGTCCTCGATGCCGCTCTGGCGCAGCCGGATTGCCGCGCCCAGCCCGGCGAAGCCGGCGCCGATGATCACCACTGAGGCGGTCATGACGCCACCGGTTCGGGGGTGAGCTCCCGGATCCAGGACGGCACTGGCCGCAGCATCCGCTTCGGGTAGCGAGCCGACAGCGCGATCAGCGGGTCGGCGATGAACCGTCGGAACCGCACGTTGCTCTCGACGACCAGATTTCCGTGGCCCCGCACGATGCGGTACATGGGGTTGCGGCTGGTGTACTCGCTGCGGTCGCCCACGTTGGAGAACCGTTTGATGGCCGCGAACAGGCTCTCCTCCTTGAGTCCCATCGCGACCACATTGTCACGCATCTTCGACAGCAGCGGGGTGTAGATGAGCACGCCGACCAGGAAGGCGGGGCTGGCCACGGCGCCGACGGTGTTGATCAGCAGCTTGCGGGCAGGTGCGTTGCCGAGCAACTCCAACGCGTGGAAATCGACTGCGAGGTGCCGAGATTCGTCGGCGTTGATCAGCTTGAACGCTTCGTGGCACACCGGGTCTTTGACCTCGTCGAGGAGAAATTTGAGCAGGGCGCCGTCCAGCGCCACCTCCAGCATCGGAATGATGGTGCCGAGCATGCTCAGCGATGCCTTGTCGGCGTAGGTGTCGAGCCAGTCGATCGCGAGGCGGATGTTGATGTTCGGTTCGGGAATCTCGTCTTCTTCGAGCATGCCCCACCGGCGCATCAGGGCCAGTTCGGCGTTGGCGTGGCGCTGCTCTTCGGCGTGGAAATACCGGTAGATCTCGGCGAGAGTGTCGTCGGGCGCCTTCAGGGCCAGCGCGGCGAATCCGCGGGCACCGACCTGCTCGATCCACACCAGGTCCGACATGAATTCCTTGAGTTTGGGACGCTGCTCGTCGGTGATCAGTTCGGCACCCGGGGCGTCCCAGTCGATGTCGCCGAGCGCCCACTGTCGGTCCTTGATCTTGGCCAACATGTCGGACAGGTCCAAGGCCATGGCGAACTCCTCTGTGGTCGTTGTCTTTTCAGGCGGTGAATGGTTCTCGGGCCGCCCCGAACTCAAGGTGGTCGGCGAGGAACGTGCCGCTCTGCTGGATTGCGGTGCGTGCCTCGGGAACGAAGCGGAACATCGCGGGGAAGACGTGGATCTGTCCGCGGGCGACGTGCAGGATCACCGTCACGCCGGCGTCGCGAAGGCACTGGGCGAGACGACGTGAATCGTCGAGCAACATCTCGGTGCTGCCGACGTGGATCATCGTCGGCGGGAAACCGGCGACGTCGGCGTCGAGCACGGACAGCAGTTCTTCGCAGGGGTCGGCGTCGCCGACGTAGAGCGCGAATGTCGGTGCCACGCGTCGCGCCGGGGCGAACGCATCGCGTCGTCGCCCGTCCAGTGCGAGAGCCAACGCGCCGGTGAGATCCAACGCCGGTGAATACAGCAGCACCGCCGCCGGATCCGGGAGGCCGTGACGGCGCGCGGCCAACGTCGTGGCCACCGCCAGCTGACCACCGGCCGAGTCGCCCGCGACCGCGACAGTCCGCCCGGTCGACGTCAGCCATTCGTAGGCGGCCAGGGCGTCGTCGGCGGCGCACGGGAAGCGGTGACGCGGCGCCTTGCGGTACTCGACGGCGAACACCGGGCGACCGGATGACGCCGAGAGCTCGCCGATCAGGCCCCGGTGAGTACGTGGTGAACACGCGACGAAGGCGCCGCCGTGGATGTAGAGCACGGCCGCCCCGTCGGGGTCGACGCCGGGGGCGCACACCCACTCGCCGCGGACGCGTCGCCCGTCGTACGCGGTGTCGACCGGCGTGGTCGTCAGTCCTCGGCGCGGCGCGGAGGCGACGGCGAGAAACGCCCGCAGGATGACATCGAGGCCGCAGACTCCGACCGCGTTGGACGGAAGCAGCGCAGTGAAAGGTCGCATCACCGCCGCGCTCAGCGCGAACAGCGCCCTGCTGGCGACGCTCGGCCCGGCGATTGCCTTGGCCGTCGTCGCTGCGGCAGGAACCTTGGAAGCTCCATTGCGTTCCATGGAGAACGAAGGTACATATTGAGTGTGTTTGTTTCAAGGGGGAGGTGCAGGCCGTGAAGTACACCGGTTTGCTCGCAAAGGCCGTGCAACGATTCGGGTCGCCGGCCGTCGAGGGCACCGGCGAACGCATCCTCGACGCCGCGTTGAAACAGTTCGAGCTGTTCGGCATCAACCGCTCGACCGTGGAAGACATCACCCGACGTTCCCGCCTCGCCCGGGTCACCATCTACCGGCACTTCCCCAGCAAGGACGACATCATCGAGGCCGTTCTGCTGCGCGAGCTCGAGCGGTTCCTTGCCGACCTGCGCGACGAGGCCGCCCGCTATTCCGAGAAGGAAGACAAACTGGTCGAGGGGTTCGTCTTCACCCTCAACACACTGCGTCAGCACGCGTTGCTGCAGCGGATACTGGCCACCGAACCCGAAACCGTGCTGCCGTTCTTGACCGTCGAAGGTGACGGCGTCGTCCAGACGGCGTCATCGTTTCTCGCGTACCAACTGTCGGTGGAACTGCCCGACGACGACCGCACGCAGCTGGAACTGCTCGAGGTCTCGGAGGTGACGGTGCGAATCATCTTGTCGTTCCTGCTGACACCGTCGGGGAACATCGCACTCGGCGACGACGATGCCGCCCGGGCCTTCGCGCGCCGCTATCTCGTCCCGCCGCTGCTGGGCCTGACCGCGACCTGAGTTGCCCCGGTCATCACCGAAATCGGTGCTGTAAGTCGGCGTCGATCTGGCCGTGCTCACGGTTCTTGGTCTCCGGTACTTAGAGCGAGACGAACCACAGCCCCAACGCGCAAATGAATGCAAAGATCCAAAACGTCTGGCCCTGTCCGATCGCGTTCACCACGGCTAGGAACACGAGCCTGACGAACACCGCACACCGTTGACGGCTTTACATTACGTAGTGTAAAGATAGTGCGCATGCGGCGACTCACATTGACCCGGCGCCGGTGACGAGGGCAGAACCCGTGCGCGGTCGTCCACGTGATCCGCGCACACAGCAGGCCATCATGGCGGCCACGCGTCGACTGTTGGCGCGCGACGGCTACGACCAGGTGTCCATCGAGTCGATCGCCCGCGAAGCCGAGGTGAGCCGACCGACGGTGTATCGGCGCTGGCCGTCGAAGACCCACGTCGTTTTCGATGCGGTGTTCGGTCCCGCGGACAGTGCCGAGGTATTGACGGGCTCGGGTGAATTCCACTCAGACCTAAGACAATTCGTGGACGGCGTGTTCAGGTTTTGGCGCGAACCCGTGGTGGCCAGCGCCACCATGGGCATCCTGGCTGACCGCCACCGCGACCCGGCACTCGTCATCCGTACGCAGCAACTTCTCGATGAGCAGACCCGCCACGACTTCGCGGCTTTGGTGCGGTCGGGCATCGAGCAGGGGCTGGTCCGGCCCGACCTCGACGTCGAGATGGTCTACGACGTGCTCGTGGGCACCACGTTCTACGCCGCGCAGGTGCTGCAGCGCGACGACGGCGACGACGTCGTCGGCAGACTCTGCGCGCTGGTCATGCAGGGAGCCGGAACCACAAGTGAGGAGAATCCGTGAGCAATGTGCAACCGGCCGACGACCTTTCGGCAGCGTTCGCTGACCTACTCGACGAGGTCCGCGCCGTCGAACAACGGGTGCGCGACGCCGATCCGCCACTGGACGAGCCGGACATCCTCGACGGCTACCGGCTGGCTTTCAGCCTGCTGCGGGTCGCCGTGGACGCCTACGTCTGGGGCGACAAGGACAAGCCCATCCTGGTCGATGTCATCAGTCCCTACCTGAAATGGGGCGGCGACAATTCCGATGCCTTCTACCAACTCTCGCCGATCGATCCCGACCGCCGATATCGCGTCAGCGGCAACCGTGGCGACGCCGTCTATCTGTCCATGACCGTCTACGGCGGCCCCGACGACGGGCGCTACAGCGACCGGATCGTCGGCACCATCAATGACCGGGCCCTGGATTTCGACGCCGACGGCAACTTCGAGTTCACCCTGAGCGCCACCGCACCCGAAGCCGGCGCGTGGCTCAAACTCGAGCCCGACGCGGTGTTCGCCCTCACCCGCGACTACATGGAAGCGCCCGAGGACGGTCGGCGCCCGGTATGGAACATCGAGGCGATCGATCCGCCGGCCCGTCGGCACGACGACCGTGCCGATCTGACCCGCCGCCTGCGCGCGGCGCGGACGTGGCTCAACGAGCAGTGCAAGATGCTGCCCGTTCGGGTGGAGCCGCCCAACGAGATTCACGAACCTTTCCCGGTGCCGACCCAGTCCTACGGATGGGCGGCCGGCGACGCCGCATACGCCATGGGCGCCTACCACCTAGAACCGCACCAGGCGCTCGTCATCGAGGGCACCTCACCGGACTGTGTGTTCTGGAATCTCTGTCTCTGGAACCCCTTTCTGCACACCTACGACTACACCCACGAGCGGGTCACCATCAACGGCGCCCAGGTCAGCTATGAGGACGACGGTTCGTGGCGAATCGTGATCAGCGATCAGGATCCGGGGCACCCGAACTGGGTGTCGACCGCCGGTAGGTCCAAGGGCTTGATCTGGCTGCGCTGGTTCCTGCCGGAGGAGACCCCCGCCCGTCCGCAGTGTCGCGTGGAGGATGTCGCGGAGTTGCGCTCGTGATCGACGGGGTGACGCGGCCGGCGTCGATCAGGCTGACGGACCTTGCCGATCCGGTGTATCCGGCGGACGCGCAGCCCATGCGTCAAGCGTTGGCCGCCTACGGCGCAACGCTGGAACTGTCACCGCAGGTATTGCTGGCGGCGGCGACCGAGCGCACAGGCCTCGCCGACTGGGGCGACCCGGGTTTTCGGGAACGCCTCGACGTGCTGTGCGGCGCGCTTGTCGAGGAAGCCGGGCTCTCCGACACCGGCACCGCCGTCGTGTTTGAGCAGTTGGTGGGCAACCTGGTGAATCGGCTTCGGTTGGCGGCCTTGATCACCGAGCACCCGGAGATCGAAGACATCCCGATCGAGCGTCCGATCATCATCTGCGGACTTCCGCGCACCGGAACGACCCATCTGCACAACTTGATCGCCGCCGACCCCGCGATCCGTTATCTGCCGTACTGGGAAAGCCTCGAGCCGTTCCCGGCGCCGGATGAACACGATCCGCAACCCCGGCGGGAGCGATGCGCGACCGGCATGGAGCTGGTGAACACGTCGATGCCCGAGTTCAAGCGGATGCATGACATGACCGTCGACCATGCGCATGAGGAGATCCAGCTCCTGGCGAACGACATCTCGGGGATGCTGTTCGAAACCACTTATCACGTACCGAGTTTCGCTGCGCACTACAAGGCGAACGACCAGGCACCGTCGTATGCGTACCTGAAGCGCAGCCTACAGGCGTTGCAGTGGCTGCGCGGTGGAACGCGGTGGGTGCTGAAGTCGCCGCAGCATCTCGAGCAGTTCCCGACGCTCGTCTCGACGTTCCCTGACGCCATCTTCGTTGTGACGCATCGAGATCCGGTCGAGGTGACGCAGTCGATGGCGACCATGGTCAGCTACGCGGCGCGGATGGCGTGTGCCCGCCCGAACCCGCACAACATTTCGCGCTACTGGCTCGACCGTGTCGAGGACCTGCTGAACGGCTGCGTGCGTGACCGCGACGCGTTGCCCGCCGCGCAGTCGGTCGACGTGCGGTTCGAGGAATTCATGGCCGACGAGGAAGGCACCATCGCGGCGATCTACGAACTCGCCGATCAGCCGTTCGGGGTGGACTCGCGCGCTGCGATGGCGCAGTTCCGATCAGATCACCCGCGCGGCCGCTATGGCGGCGTGCTCTATCAGCCCGCCGACCTCGGGCTGGACACCGACGAGATCGACAGCCGACTGAGCGCCTATCGCAGCCGGTTTCTCACCAATCGAAGGCTGGAGGAACGATGAATCAAACTACACCGAAACCGATCTCGTCGAGAGCATGGGTGGCCACCAGCCTGGGTGACCCGGCCAAGGTGCTCGAGCAGCAGACGGTGGACGTGCGGCCTCCGGGGCCCAACGAGGTCCGAGTCGCCGTGCGCGCCTTCTGCCTGAACTTCAACGACATCGACATCATTCGAGGGCGCTACTCGACACTGCCCCTGCAACCACCGTTCGTGCCGGGCATGGAGACGGTCGGAGTCGTCGAAAGTGCGGGGCTGGGTGCCGAGCATCTTGTCGGTCGACGGATCGTCGGTATTCCGGTGATGGCGTTCGGCGGCTACGCCTCCTACGCGATCGTCGACGCGGCGACCGCTCTGGAGCTGCCGGACTGGATCAGCGACACCGACGGTGCGGCGCTGCACTACCCGTTCCATCTGGGCTGGTTCGCGCTACGGGAACGGGGCCGACTGCAGCCCGGCGAGACGTTGTTGGTGCACGCGGCTGCCGGTGGAACCGGCTCAGGCGCTTTGGTTCTCGGAAAAGCGCTGGGCGCTCGGGTGATCGCGACGGCCGGTAGCGATGAGAAGGTGGCCTTCTGCAAGGAACTCGGCGCCGATCACGCCATCAACTACCGGCGCGGCGACTGGGTCGATGAAGTCATGGAGTTGACCTACGGCCGTGGTGTTGACGTCGCCTTCGATGCGGTCGGTGGCGACGTGACCGTGCAGACGTTCCGGTGTATGGGGCTCAACGGGCGCCATCTGATGGCGGGCTTCGCCGAGGACATCGCGCTCGAGGACGGCGACTACATCTCACCGCGGCCGATCGCATACGGCAACTTCGACGTGTGTGGCGTGTGTCTGGTCTACGTCACCGATCCGCTCGCCGTCCGTCGCACCCTGGGGTTCAATTGGCCGGCGCGCTCCGACGGAATCGACGCCCATACCAGGATCCTCGAAATGATTCGGACCGGGACGATTCGGACCGTCGTCGGCGCCGAGGTGCCGTGGGCGGAATTGCCGACCGCCCTGGAGCGCATGCAAGCGCGCGCGACCACCGGCCGTCTCGTGGTGACGACCGGAGCACACGGCTAACCAGTTAGGCGGCCGCCTCGGCAGCGCGTCCAGAGCAGCGGTACCACCGGGCCGTCTTTCGCGCGGGCGATCGAGTGACAGTGTGTATATTTGTGTGTATGGCTCGGTTGAACGTGTATGTTCCGGACGATCTGGCAGAGCGCGCCAGGGCCCGCGGCTTGAACGTCTCGGCGCTGACGCAGGCCGCGATCAGTGCCGAGTTGGAGAATTCTGCAACTGACGCCTGGCTTGACGGGCTGGAGGCCAGAAGCACAGGCGCTCGGCACGACGACGTACTGGACGCGATCGATGCGGCCCGCGATGAGTTCGGAGCGTGACCACACCCTTCGCATCGCCATCGGAGCACGTGGTCATCGACGCCAGTGCCATGGTGGATCTACTTGCCCGCACACGCGATCGGTTCGCGGCGGTACGCGCGCGACTGGCCAGCACGGTGATGCACGCGCCGGCGCACTTTGACGCAGAGGTGCTATCGACACTGGGGCGCATGCACCGCGCTGGCGTACTAACCGCTGTTCAGGTCGAGGCGGCGCTTGACGAGCTGCGGCAGGCCCCCGTGACTCGGCATGATCTCTCACCGTTGCTTGCGGGAGCGTGGGCGCGTCGCGACGGCCTGCGCCTCACTGATGCCCTCTACGTGGAACTCGCCGATACGACCGACTTGGTGTTGCTCACCACGGACCAGCGGTTGGCACGTGCGTGGCCGTCGGCTGATGCAATCGTCTGATGGAATCGCCGAGAGCTTCAACAGCGACCGTCGGACTGTGGGCAAGACCATGCTGCTTCGGTAGGTGGCCCGAAGTCGCTTCAGGGCTAGCGCCTTACGCGCCCCAGCGCGATTTCTGCCATGGTGCAGAAACGATCTGTCAAGGGGCAGGGTGAAGCGGCGGCCGCGACCGTCGTACGGTCAATGTTGGATCGAGCTACACAACCCGGCGCTCAGTTGCTCGCCCACAAGGCGTTTGGCTTCGCGGGACCACGTAAACCCGACATGGCCGCTGTTAATCCAATGGTCATGGGGCGACTGCCACCTCGCGGACAAAGCGTGCGTTTGGTCCTGGGGAATCAACCGGTCACCACGTGCGGCGAATAGTGTGAGCCGTTCTGGCGGCAGTTGTGGTTGCATCGCAAGGGGGGACGTAACACGGAAGGTGTTCTGCGCAGGATCGGACCCCAGCACATCCAGATACATCGGTGGCGGTCCATGGTGCTCCATCAAACCAAGCACGTTGGCGAACGGAAGAGCCGCAACCACACAGTCGAGTTCCTCGATGCCGGCCAACAACGCAGCGAGATAGCCGCCGAGAGACAGCCCATACACACCTATCGGTGTTCCGGTCGCACTTCGCAGCCAGCTCACCAGCCGGCGTACGTCCCAGACCGCCTGGCTTATCCCATGCAACATCGATGTCAGATCCAAGGACAAGAGCTGTCCGTCGTCAGCTGATCGCCGTGAGCCGTGCAGGGGAGCAACCGGCAGTGCCACGTTGAACCCCAGCTTGGCGTGTAAGTAGGTTGCCCACAGGGTCGCCAGATCGAAACGAGACGATCCCATACCGAAACCGTGCAGGCAGATCACCCACGGGGCGTTGGTCTGCTGGTGGCGCAGCAACCGAACGAGGACGGTCTCGTTACGTTGGTTACTAAGCCATCGCTCGGCGCCCGGTTCTACGAGCCGGGGGCGGAATCCCGACGGGAAAGTCAGCGTCTGATGACGTAATGGCCTTGTGCGGGAGCGCAATTCGAGGATGTCGTCATCGCGTAGCGGCGGTGGCTGGCGGTGATACGTTGCGGGCCGATCCACCCAACCACGCTCCTCGAACAACTCCGACGCCGACGCCATCTCCGCCACTGTTCGTTCCGCCTCTGCCAGAGTTGGTGTTTTCGGCTGCCGGGTGCGGATTACGGACAAGATGGCCTCGTCAAGCGCAACGTGCGGGATCATCGCCGCCCGACGAGTCCAAGACTGCTGTGGCGCTGAAGGTTTCATCGGCAATCCCGCCGGACGTCGAGTGACACGCGGGTGATGGGACCAGTTGAGAACATCCGAGATTTCCTTCTCCGTTCAACGCAACACCACCCGTGGCGACGTGCAGACGATCGGTCAGTCGTTCGGGTTTGACCCTAGATTGGGCTGCGGTAAAGGCAGATCGGATGTCTTACTCACCGAGACTTCAATAGTTCTGACGCCGCCAGTCGGACATAGTTTGTCCAAACGACGTAAAGCCTAGTGAACGGAATGCATCTCGAATGAAGCGAGTGGCGGGTACTGATGCCTTCTTCCTGGCTCTGGAAAACACCGCATGGCCGCAACACACTGCGGGCCTTGTGATCCTGGACCCGTCGTCGAACGCCCGATTCAACTTCGACACGTTTCGGGCGCACCTCGAGGATCGCATTCGCTTTCTGCCCGAATTCCGGCGTCGCGTCCAGCAGGTGCCGCTGCGGCTCGACCGTCCAGTGTGGGTGGATGACACCCGTTTCACCCTCAAGGCGCACGTGCACCGTGCGGCGGTTCCTTCTCCGGGTGGTCCGCAGGAACTCGGCACGCTGGTCGGAAACCTACTTGCACATCCGCTGGATCGCTCGCGGCCGCTGTGGGAGGCATGGTACCTGGAGGGCGTGGAAAACGATCGTGTCGCGGTCCTGCTGATACAGCATCACGCGATGGTCGACGGAGTTTCCGGAGCTGGTTTGTCCGACATCATCTGTGATTTCGAGGAGCAGCCGACGCGTCTGCCGGCGGAGGTGGTCGAGGAGGAATCGGACCCGGAACGATCGGCTCTCGAGCTCGTTGGCAGGGGAGCGCTTTCCGCGCTCAAATCGCCGCCTAGGGTGGTCCAACTCGTTCGGAATGCACTCGGCGATGCGGTGACGACCATCGGGCACCTGCGACGCGACGATCCTCCTCCGCGACCCATGAGTGCACCCAGAACATCGTTCAATGGTGCGATCGGGCGCCGCCGGGAATTCGTCTACTGCTCATTGTCGCTCGACGATGTCAAGCACGTGAAAAAGCACTTCGACGCGACAGTGAACGATGTGATTCTCAGTGTCGTCTCGGGCGCAATACGTCGCTATCTCCTCGATGGCGACGAACTTCCGCAGCGGAGCCTGCTGGCGACAGTCCCGATGTCCACCCGCATCGGGGACGACAAGCACCTTGGCAACGCGGTGCATCCCATGGTCGCTTCGATAGCCTCAGATGTCGAGGATCCGGTGGAGAGGCTCTCGGCTATTCATCGAAATATGAACAGCACCAAGGAATTGGCCGAGGATCTGACGAAGAAGCAGAACCTCGGAATCAACGAGGTGGTTCCGCCTTGGCTGGTCACCCTACTGTTTCGAGGGATCCAGGCGGCGGGACTCGAGCAGAAGGGCCCGTTGTCCACGAACCTGATCATTTCGAATGTGCCCGGTCCCCGATCGACGCTGTACCTCGCGGGCGCGCGGATCGAACACATAATCCCCGTCGGTCCGCTGACGATGGGAATGGGGATAAACCTCACCGTCTTCAGCTATCGGGACGTGGTCGACGTCGGCATACAGGTGGACCCAGTTCTCGTCGAAGACCCTTGGACATTGACCGGATTGGTGTCAGCGGAATTGGATGAGCTGATGGCTGCCACCCGTCGCAAGGGGCGCCGTAGCGTGGCGACGGGATAACTGGCTCGAGGAGAACCGACGTCGCTGCGGGGTGAGCCGCAGCAGTTGCACGGCGGACCGAGACCGTCAATCATCGAGTCGATCGAGGATCTGCACCATCTCAGCCGGTCCTTCGGGTGCCGCTTACTACCGCTTACTACAGTGATGAAGTTCTGGTGTGGCGTGCTATCTGCCGCCACGTCAGGTCAGTGATCGAGGCCGATGGTGTTGCCCCGCTTTCGAACCGATCTCTGCAAACGTTCTGAGCTTCGCTCCACGACGTTGACGGCCAGGTGCAGTAGCGCCGGCAGGAGCGGCAACAGGATGATGACAAACAACGCGATAGCACCGGAATATTCCACTGTTTCCTCACATCTCGATCATCGTCGCGAGAGGGCTGCAGTTGCTGCCGCAGATCTCGGTCCAGTGGTATTCCGTTGGGCCCCTGGAGTTATGGGCCTTCGGGGTAGATTCCACTGAGCGACGCGTGCACCTTCACACAAGATGTTTCTACTTGGACGACTGCGATTCGTGTGGACCAGTCTCGCTCAGCGAGATGCATCCGCATCAGGGCGCCTTTGCGTCTTCTCGCGGCTGCGGGGTGACCGGAATCCGGCCGGCACTGGCGCCGCCGTCCACCGCCAGGTCGGCCCCGGTGATGTAGGAGGAGGCGTCTGAGGCCAGGAAGGCGACGACGTCGGCGACTTCGTCCGGTGTCCCTACTCGGGTCAGCGGCGCACCCGGGTGCCCTCCCGGGCCCCGGCTGACGGACAAGTGCGCAATCATCGGCGTGTCGATCATGCCCGGATAAACGGTATTGACCCGAATGCCGAACGGACCCAGCTCGATTGCCGCGACCTTGGACATCCCCCGCAGCCCCCATTTCGAGGCGCCGTAGGCGCTGTAGCCCGCGAGGCCCTGCAGGCCCGCCTGTGACGAGACGTTGATGATCGACCCGCCGCCGGCCGCCTTCATCGGTTCTGTCACGGTCCGGATGCCGAGAAATGGGCCGATCACGTTTACCCGCAGCATCTGCTCGAACCCGTCCAGGGGTTGCTCGACGATGGGCTGATTGACGCATATCGCCGCGTTGTTGACGAGGACATCGACTCCGCCGAATGTATCGATGGCCGCGTCAACTGTTGCGCGCCAGTGGTTCTCATCCCCGACATCGTGGCGAAAAAAGCGCGCCGACGGCCCGATCGATGCGGCAACCTGCTTGCCTTCGTCGACGAGGATGTCGGTGAGCATCACTCGGGCGCCGAGGGAGGCGAACAAGCGGGCCTCGGCGGCTCCTTGTCCGCGCGCCGCTCCGGTGATGATCGCGACCTTTCCGGAAAGGTCTACCAGACCCGCCATCGTTTAGTCCGAATCCTGGTCGATGCCTGTCAGCATGAGTTCGGAAACGCGGCGAGGGAACTCGGTGAAGTTGGCCATCACGGCTATCCGCTTCGGCAGGATGACATGCCGCTGATTGCGCTCGATCGCCACTGCGATCGCCTTGGCGACTTCGTCAGGTTCCAGAGCCTCCGGGGGGAGCGCTTTCCACTTCAATGACCGCTCGATGGTGCGCCGTGCCGGACCGAACTGGCGAATGTGGTCGATCATGTCGGTCTTGACCTCGCCGATCTGGACGAGCGTCGTACCGACCGGCTTGCCCCGCAGTTCCGAACGAATACCCGCTGTGAAGTGGCTCAGTCCTGCCTTTGAGGCGCCGTACAGGGTGACGCCCGGGCCGGTCGAGATAGCACCCATCGACGAAACGTTGACGATGTGACCACGCCGTCGCGCCAGCATGAGCGGCAACACTTGACGGCACAGCTCCATCGGCGCGTTCAGGTTGACCTGCAGGAGTTCTCGCACCTCCTCGGCGGTGGCCTCGTAAAACCGGCCGACCCGGTCGATCCCGGCGTTGTTGATCAGCACGTCGATCGGGCCGTCGGCTTCCACGCGCTCGATCAGGCCGCCGACGGCGTCGGGGTCGCCAAGATCGGTCGGATAAGCCTTACCGTCGAGTTCTTTCGCCAGGATCTCGAGCGAATCGCTGTTTCGCGCCACCAGTGCGACATCGACGCCGCGCTGTGCGAGCGTCTCGGCAATGCTCTTGCCCAGACCGCGACTTGCGCCCGTGACGAGTGCGCGGGTGTTTCTCAATTGCACTGCGGTTCTCCTCTCAATGCGTCACGCAGGATTGCGCACACGTCATCGTTGGCTTTCTGGGCGGCCGGCAGGTGGTCGGCCAAGTTGAAGAATCCATGGAAACCACCCTCGTAGCGCCGAACCGTGACCGGAACTCCGGCAGCACGAAGCCGCTGAGCGAATTCCTCACCCTCTTCACACAGTGGATCCAGATCACCGGTGACGATATGCGCGGGCGGCAGGCCATCGAATTCGCCGAGGATGGGCGATGCCAACACATTCGTCCGGTCGCCGTCTTTCCCAAGGTATTGCTCCGTGAACCACTGCATGTGTTCCGCGGTGAGTACACCTTTGGCGGCGTGCCGGCTCTTCACCGAAGTCTTTCGGCGTTGGTCGACCACGGGATAGATCAACACCTGGAATGCGATCGAGGGTGCACCACGATCACGGGCCATCATCGCGATCACCGCTGCCAGGTTGCCGCCGGCACTGTCGCCGGCCACTACCAGACGCGCGGGATCGCCGCCGAGGTCGCCGACATGGTGGGCCACCCACTCGGTGGCAGCCCACGCGTCTTCGACGGCGGCAGGGAACGGGAACTCCGGCGCAAGCCGGTAGTCAACCGAGACCACCACCGCGCCAACACCATTGGCGAGCTTGCGGCAACACGAGTCGTGCGAGTCCAGGTCGCAGAGGACAAACCCGCCGCCGTGGAAGTAGATCAGCACCGGTATTCCGTCGGCGGATCCGTCCGGCTCCAACGGAAAGTAGATGCGAACCCGAGGTCCGTCGCCACCGTCGGGTCCTGGAATGACGCGCTCCTCGATCCGGGCGACCGGGTTCGGGAGCGGAGCTCTGCGGCTGGCTTTGAGGCTGGCCCGGACCTCCATGGCGTTGCCATTGCCGGCGAGGATCGACGAGAAGGCTGCGGTCATGCGGCCCGCGACTTCGCGCTGCATGGTCCGGGTGTCGGTCATTTCACGCCACCGCCGATCAGTTCGGCGCGCAACACCTTTCCGGTGGCGTTGCGGGGCAGTGCATCGAGGAATTCGACGTCACGGGGCACCTTGTAGCGAGCCAGGTTGGCGCGCACGTAGTCCTTGATGTCCTCAGGGTTGATGGTGCTGCCTTCGACGGGCACCACGTACGCGTTCAGCCGTTGGCCGAAATCGGGGTCGTCGACGCCGATCACGGCGACCTCGTCGACGTCAGGGTGCCCGCAGATCAGGTTCTCGACTTCGAGGGGATAGACGTTCTCGCCACCGCAGATCACCATGTCGTCGTCCCGGCCGTCGACGTAGAGTCGTCCGGTTTCGTCGAAGTGGCCGACGTCGCCGGCGCTGAGCAGGCCGTCGATGACCTCTTTTCCGCGCCCGTCGGTGTAACCCGAGAAGCTGATGTTGCTGCCGGCGAATATTCGGCCGATGGTGTTCGGCGCCGTGATCCGGTTGCCGTCCGCGTCGTACAGCCGGACGCCGCAGCCGACCGGTGGGCGGCCAGCCGTCCGCGGATCGTGAAGCAGGTCTTCGGGCATCGCGACCGTCATCACGGCGAGCTCGGTGGAACCGTAGAGGTTGTAGAGCACGGGGCCGAACTCGTCTAGGGCACGGGTGACCAGGTCAGGTGCCATGGCGGAGCCCGAAACGAAGACGATCCGTAGCGAAGAGGTGTCGTAGCGGTTGCGAATCTCCTTGCGCAGCGCGAGGATTCGCTGCAGCATCGTGGGAACCACCACCAGGACGCTGCACCGATATGTGGCGATCGCACGCAGAGTTTCCTCGGCATCGAACTTCCGGCGCAGCACCAACCGATTCCCCAGCGCCAGCGACAGGACCGCCTGACCCAAACCGGTGCCGTGGAAGATCGGTGCGGCCAGCATGCAGGTTTCGCCACGCCGACGCGGGACGCGGTCAAGCAGCTGCGCGGAGAACAGCGGCGAGGTCTTGCCGCGCGGCGCCCCCTTCGGTGTGCCGGTTGTGCCGCTGGTCAGCAGTGTCAGACCGCCCGGCTGAGGCGGCCCCGTAACCGGCGCACTGGAAGTCGACCGGATCAACCGCTCGAGAGAGCTGTCGACGTCGTCCGGACCGGCTTCGGAATCAGCACCGCCCCAGGCCACGTAGCGACGCACCCTCGGATCGATGGCGTCGACAAGAGCGGAGAACTCCTCGTCGTAGACCAGGACCGAGACGTTCTCGCGGTGAGCGACGTCGGCCAATTGCGGCTTGGCGAAGCCGGTGTTCATCAGCAGTGTCTGGGCACCGATCTTTCCCGCCGCCGCCAGCACCGTGATCAGCCCGCGATGGTCGCGGCACAGCACCGCCACCACGTCACCGCGCCCGAAGCCCGCTTCGGTCCATCCTCGTGCCAGCGCATTAACCCGCCCGTTCAGCTCGGCGAACGTCAGGTCACCCATGTCGTCGGTGATAGCCACGGCATCGGCGTCGCGGAGAGCGGCGGTCTCGATGATCCCGGCGAAGGGACCGTAGGCCCTCACCATCTTCGCCGATCGAACGCCGTCGGCGAGTCCGCCGGACAAGCCGGCCTCGCGTAGCACCTTGAGGCTGCGAGCCGTCACCTTGAGCCGGTCGGCGGTGGCGGCCAGCCTGGCGCCACGAAAAATGAGCTGGTCTGGAATGTATCGCCGCACGCCGAAAACGGTATGGCGGGGCACCGCGCGCGATGATGGGCAGTCTCACTGTTCGAGACAAGACGTCTCCTTCGGCACAGTGAGGCCGTACAAGTGATGGATACCACAAGCCGCCCCCGGGCTGCAGTACGAGAAGTTGAAGGTGAGAAATGCGGCGTCTGAAGGGTGAAGACAACAGTTTCCTCGCGTGGGAGAGCGATGCGCAACCGCAACATACGATGAAGGTCGTCGTGCTCGACCCGAGCCAGGGGCACGAGGCACTCACATTCGAGGCGGTCAAGGACGCCATCCCCGGTCTGGTGGACCGCGTGGAACCGCTGCAGTGGCAGCTGTTGATGCCGCGAGTCGGGTTTGGGCGGCCGTGGTGGATCGCGCGGCCCCAGGTCGACATCGACTACCACGTCCAGCGGGCGACGGCGGCAGCACCGGGCGGCGATCGCGAGCTCGCGGCAGCGTTGAGCACGATCTTCACCGAGGCGCTCGACCGAAACCGTCCGGCATGGCAACTGTGGTACATCGACGGTCTCGCGGACGGCCGGGTCGCGCTCATGCTCAAGATCCACCATGCGGTGGCCGACGGGTCCGCCTCGCTGCGACTCCTCGAAACCGTTTTCAGCGCCGATCCCGCGACTCCGTTGCCGAGGCTGCGGCGAATTCCGATGCCCAGCGAGCGTCGGCCGGCCCCGTGGATCTGGTTCCCCTTGGTGCTACGCCATCAACTCGCCGCGCTCGCTCGGTTCCCCGGCATCGTTGCTCGCACAGCACGCGTCACTCGCATCATCCGGAACCGCCAGAAGGCCGGCAAGCCCGGCTACGCCAAGGCATTCGCCGCGCCCCCGGCACCGTTCAACGAGCCGCTGACCGCCGATCGCCGGTTCGCTTACCGCAGCTGCGATATTCAGGAAATACGGCGGGTCGCCAAGACCTTCGATGTGACGGTGAACGACGTGTTCCTCACGTTGTGCAGCGGTGCGCTTCGTGAATTCCTGGACCGGCGCGGCGAGTTGAGCGAGGAGCCCTTGACCGCGGTGGTGCCCGTGTCGATGCGGCCGCCCGGCGCGGAGGTGGAGTGGGGCAATCAGGTCGCACGTTGGAACGTCGACTTCGCCACCCACATCGCCGATCCGGTCGAGCGCCTGCATGCCATTGCGACTGCCACCAAGACGGCGCGCGAGGTGCAGGCAGAACGGGATGCTTTCCTACAGCACGACTGGATGGAGTACTGGCCGCTGTTCTGGCTGTACTCACGGGTGCTGCCGATAATCGGCGCAAAAGTGAGCCGGCGGCCGATGTTCAGCCTCATCGCCTCCAACATGCGAGGACCGCAGCGCCGCCTCTACTGGGGCGGGGCGCCCATCGAAAAGCTCATCTCCACTGGCCCGCTGGTGTTCCCCATGGGGCTGAACTTCACCGGCTGGAGCTACCAGAACGACATGGCCATCGGGGTGCTCAGTTGCGGTGACCAGGTGGCCGACCCCTTCGAGATCGCCGAGCACCTGCCCGAGGTGCTCGCTGAGTTGAGCGCTGCCTCATCCCGAATCCAGGCCATCGAGCAGGAATACGGTCAGCCGACAAGCGGCGTGGACGTCTCGCCACAGGCGGGTGACTTGGTCTGAGGCATCGAGCGCGTGCCGATGGCTGGCACCCAGCAGCTGATCGGCGGCATCGCGCGCCCGTATGGCGGCTTGCCGATGTGCCCACGCCGCGCCCCGGAAGGTGTCCCGAACCGCGTCTGTGCCTGGTCGAAACGACGCCTCGATCTGCAGCCGGGCGGCATCGATGTCCGAAGCCGCCCGGGCGACATGCACAGTCGTCGACGTCTGATCGGTCAGCTCTTCGCTGCCGTACGAAGCGGCGAGCCGTTCGCGCATTTGCTCGACAAAAGTCCGCCAGACACCGTCAGCCGACCCCACGACCACCGCTGCCGCGGCCGCACCCGCGAGCACCCGGGCGGCGGTTCGCGGTGCGAATTGCGCACGCTCGACGGCATTTTGGAAGATATGTCGTTGCTCGACCGGCAGGTCCGTCACCGTCACATCGCGGATAGCCGCCGCGTCGAGTCCGGTCGGGTGCTGGGCCGGCTCGATGTGGACAGCGCTGCGCGGCACCAGGACACGGTGCGGCGTCCCGTCTACGTCCGCGGTCAGCAGAAACCAGTCGGCGTATTCGCCGCCCGCGACGAACTGCCATCGGCCGGTCAGCATTCGATCGCCGGTGCTTTGAGCCAATCGACCCCCGGCGCTGTAGCAGGGTGCGATCAATGCGTTGGCGTCGGCGCCCCAGACGTCGTTCGCCACGCGCTCGGGCAGGGTGCTGACGTCATAGGCCGCCACGTTGAACATCGCGCAGAGCCAACCTGCCGACCCGTCCAGGGCGGCGAGCCCACCGATCAGCGAGACGAATCCTTCGGCATCGACCTCCAGCCCTCCATATCGGGCCGGGCGCAGCAACCGGCTGGCTCCTGAATCATGCAGCGTTGCAATGATTTCAGGCGCTGTGGAGGCCTGGTGGCGGCGAACCATCACTGCCAAGGAGTCGAGTGTTTCCTGTGCGGCGCTTCGCACACCGGACGACTTGGTCATGCCCACTCCCTTGGCTGCGATGAATGGTATTCATGATGGTGGCACAAGGCTCCCGGAATCAGGCGGCGCTATGAGGGACAGTGAAATCGACACCGTTGAGTCGCTGCTTCCCGCGATCGCTGACGCGGCAAGTGACGTCGACCGCCGCGGTGCTGTCGATTCCAGCGTGATCGTGGAGCTCCACGAGGCGGGGTTCTTCTCGATGCTGCGTCCCAAGGCGTTCGGAGGTCTGGAAGCCGATCCCTACCACTACCTTGTGCTGACGCGCGAGCTGTCCTCGGCATGTACTTCAACGGGGTGGCTGGCCGGGATGCTGGGCGTGAACAGCTGGCATTTGGCGTTGTTCGACGAGCGGGCGCAACAGGACGTGTGGGGCTCGGATCCGCGGGCGCTGGTCTGCGCGTCCTATGCCCCGACCGGACGCCTCGAGCGGGTCGGTCGCGGTTACCGCCTGTCGGGTCGATGGAACCGCTGCACAGGCATCCATCACGCGTCATGGCTGATCGCCGCCGCGGTGTTGGTCGGCGACGACGGCGCAGCCCAGGATTTCATCGCGGCCCTGGTGCCGTGCGCGGACTATACCGTCGAATCGCACTGGAATGGCTTGGGCCTGCGCGGGATCGGCGCCGACGATGTCGTCGTCTCCAACGCGCTCGTGCCGGCGCACCGGACGTTCGGCTGGCTCGGCCTCGACCAGCGGACCGTCGTCAACCCGCTCTACCGGCTTCCGCAACCCACGTTGTACACGCACACGGGGACCGTGCCCCTGCTCGGTGCTGCTGACAACGTCCTGACTGCTCGACGACCGGACGCCAGCACAGCGCAGACCCCGGTCGCGATGGCAGCCTCAGACCTCGAACTCTCCGGACTTCAAATACGGCGCAACCTAACCGAACTCATGGCTTGCGCGCGCGACGCCTCCGAACCCGACACTGCACTGATACTGCGCTCACGACGGGACCAGGTAGTCGCATCCGACCGCGCCGTACGGGCCATCCAAACCTTCATCCGGGAATCCGACACGGACGTCGGCGGCGATGCTCTGGTCGAGCGGGTATGGCGTGACGTACAGACGGCCCGGACACACGTCGCCAGCAATGTCGAACAGGTGTTGTCGGTGGTCGGTCGGTTCGCATTCGGCCTGAAAGTCGACGACCTGATCTGGTGATGCGCTTCAGACCCAGGCATCGGAGGTGATGGTGCGTAGCACGCGGGAAAGGATGTTGTCGGTGACTGCGGCCGACGACTTCGAACCGCTCGGCATCGCATCGGGTTGCGCGCCCCCGAGTTGTTGGGAGATGTGCCTGGCCGCACGCATGACAAAGGGAGCCGTCCGTTGCAGCCGGTTCATCGGGACAGCGCCCGTCAGCGACAGCCCCGCTACCTGACCGTCGGGAGTCTTGAGCGAAGCCGCGACGCTGGCCAGGCCGATCGCCAATTCCTGATTGTCGTAGGCCAGCCCGTGGCGGGATCGGATACGGGCCAGCTCCTGATGCAAGGTCGGGAGGTCGGCGATGGTGGCCCGGGTGAGCTTGCGAAGACGATCTCCGACGATCGCATCGACCTCCTCGGCGGGAAGCTGAGCCAGCATCGCCTTGCCCAAGGCGCTGGCGTGTGCCCGGGTATGACCGGCGACTCGCGTCGGTACCACGATGCCGCTGCGGCCTGACACCTTGTCGAGATAGACGACCTCGCTGCCGACCAGTACTCCGAGATGAACCACCAACCCGGTGTCCGCGTGGAGGCGGTCGAGGACGCGAGATGCCACGCCCCGCAACTGCGAGTGGTCGGCCATCCTCGTCGCAGGCAGCGCCGAGGCGGCAAGGCTGTAACCGTTCGGGTGGTGTTGCAGCAGCCCGGCGGTGTGCAACTGCTTGAGGATGCGATGGGCAGATGATCGTGGCAGCCCGGTGCGGGTCACCACCTGGTCCAGGCGCAAGTGCTTGCCCGGCTCGTCGAACGCGTTCATGATCAGCGCAACGCGCTCCACCATCGACACCACCGTGTCGTGTTGCGTCACGGACCGCTGCACAACCGCGCCTCGAGTTGACGTCGACACAGGATCCAGCCAACCATCCCGCTCGTCGGCCCGCCGACGCTTTGAAATGTTCGGGGGCCCGGCAATCGGCCCCCTCCACCGGCGGATGAAGGGGGCCGACTGATCTATGCGGTCACATCGACGGTGTCAGCTGTCGCTCCCACCCGTGCCGCCGGCACTGCCCCCGGCCGTGTCGCCACCGGTGCTGCCAGCTGTATCGCCGCCGCCGGCTTGGGCACCTGCGCTGGCCTTGCCGGCTTCGCCATCGGTGTCGGCGACCTTGACGGCAACGCCACCGGACTGCTTGTCGGACGCAGCGCCTCGATCGCTGGCGCCGTTGACCGCCTGCGACGCACGTTCCTCCGCGCGGGTCGACGTGGTCCCGACCTTTCCGGGGACCGCCATGTTGCCGTTCTTGAGATCAGTCGCGCCGTTTGACGCGGCTCCCTTCGTCGATGGCTCGGTCGCCTGGTCGGTCGCCTGGGCAGCCTGACGCTGCGAGTCCGTCCCCGTCGTCGCCGGGTCGGCCTCTGTCGTCGCCGGGTCGGCCCCTGTCGTCGCCGAGTCGGCCACCGTCGTCGCCGAGTCGGCCTGCGTCGACGCCGGGTCGGTCTCCTGGACGGTCGCCTCAACGGTGGCCGGGTCGGTCGCCTGGACGGTCGCTGCGTCGGCTTGACGCTGCGAGTCGGTCTCGGTCGTCGCCGGGTCGGCCACCGGCTTTGTCAGCGCTTTCATCATGTCGGTCGCCGATGGCGACACCACGGTTGAAGACGTAGTCTGACTCGCCAGCTGGACCGTGTGCGCCTCTGGCGACGACGGCACGGCCGGCGCCGGCGGGGTCAGGTTGGCCAGCCTCTC
The DNA here is from genome assembly GCF_001500065.1 of Mycobacterium sp. IS-3022. GTDB lineage: Bacteria > Actinomycetota > Actinomycetes > Mycobacteriales > Mycobacteriaceae > Mycobacterium. The sequence continues at coordinate 105,757 of NZ_LQIN01000005.1, read as the reverse complement.
GGTGATCTCGTGCTGCAACGCGTTCGTGAACTTCTGGACCGAGAAGGTCGTGTCCGCGACGCTTTGCCTGATCGCGTTCATCAGCGTTGCGATGTCCCCCGTTGCTGCCGCGTCGGTGATCAGCTTCGCGGCGGCCGCGAGCTGCCGTTGCAGCGTGCGGGCATGGAGCTGCACCTCGGACTCGAGCGTGGGCTCCGGCGTGAACCGCTGACCGTTCCAGTCCACCAGTGTCCAGCCGTCCTCCGGATTGCCCTCCAACACCACGTAGTCGGTGTTGTGCAGTGGGGTTCTGGTCAGCAGTTGAATCTTCTGCTCCGTGGTGAGGTTCTTCGCGTTCATGATCGTCCAGAACATGGTGGTGCCGCCGTGCGAGTACACGACGGCGTTGCGGTCGCCGTTGTTGTACATGGTCTCCAGCGCGCCGTCCACCCTGGTGTCGAACTCGTGGCCGTCGATCGAACCCGGAATCCGGGCATCGAGCGGGTCGCCAGGAGGTGGCGTCGGAATCAGCCCTATCCAACGCAGCGGGGCCTGAAGGTAACCGCCGAAGGCCTCGTTCTCGGGCGTGCCCTCATAGATTCCGGCCTCGATCTCCTGCAGACCGGGCAGCACCTGAACCGGCAGGCGCAGGCGTTCCGACATCGGCGCCGCCGTCTGCTGCGTCCTGACCATCGTCGAGGAATAGATGGCGTCGTAATTGTTGACGGCCAACCTGTCCGCAGACGCCTCGGCTTGCTGCTGGCCGAGCGGCGTGAGATCGGGGCCGGGTGTCGACGTATCGATCAGCCCGGAGGCGTTGCCTGCGGACTGAGCGTGGCGCACGAAAGTCACCCTCATCAGCTCGGCCGCGGCGGCCGGAATCGCGGTGCCGAGCAGGACAGCGGAGGCCATCAGGGCGACACCGAGCAATTTCCAGAACGCGGATCGCCGTCGTCGAATGGGTCGCCCCGCCGTTGGGACAGGGACAGGAGGTTCGATCATCAACACTTCCTCTCGGTGGTACGGACAACGTCATGGTGAACTCACGATTGACGGGCGGGTAAGCGGCAATCCCGCACACCGAGACTTGGCGTTGTCAGCTCCCGCGCGGCGCACGCACAAGGCGCACAGCGAATCGCCGCCAGCCTTGGTCGACAGAAAACGATGCGTGTCAGCCGCCGTCTTTGTGGAGCAAAAACGACAGCACGGTGCTGACGAACGCGTCGCGCTGCTCGACCATCGCCCAGTGCCCGCAATTGGGGAACACGTGCAATTCGGCGTTGGGGATGGTGCGCATCGGGATCAGCGCCATGTCCAGCGGGCTCACCCGGTCGTCACGCCCCCAGGTGATCAGGATGGGCGCCTTGACCCGGTGCATCGCCGCCCACGGCTGTGGCCCGTCGGCGGCTTCCATGGCCTGAACCATCTGCTCGAAGGCGGCCTTGCTGTACATCCGACGCGCGCTGGCCAGCGTCGCCGGTTGGGTGGCGTGGGTCCATCGCTCCTCGATGAGCTCGTCGGTCACCAGCGCTTTGTCGTACACCATCGAGTGCAGCCATTGCACCAGACGGTCTTTCGTTGGGTTCTCGGCGAACTCATGCAGCAACCTGATGCCCTCGGCCGGGCCGGGTGAGAACACGCTGCGGCCGATACCGCCGATGGTCACCAGCCGTCGCACCTTTTTTGGATGGTCGATCGCGTACTGGATCGCGACGGTCCCGCCCGTCGAGTTGCCGACAATGTCCACGCTGTCGAGTGGCAACGCGTCGACGAACCGGGTGAGCGCGTCATGCGCGGTGACCATCGGATGGCCGCCGAAGTCGTCACTGACACCGAAGCCGGGAAACTCGAGGACCAGGCATCTGTAGAACTCGCCGAAAGCGCCCAGCACGCCGCGGAAGTCGCGCCACCCCGTGACCCCGGGGCCCGAGCCGTGCAACAGGACTAGCGGGGGACCGTCGCCGAATTCGTGGTAACGCAGCACGCCGCCGTCGGTCATGACTTCTTTGGCGGTGGTTTCCTGGCTGAGCTCTACTGTCATGCCTCGACTTTCGCTCGCGCCCGTGCTCGTCCTCGGGTCGTCATGCGTGCGTACCACCGTCGAGGCGGAGCTCCGTGCCGGTGATGAACGCCCCGTCGGTGGAGATCAACATCGCGATCACGCCCGTGACGTCCGCGGGATCGCCCATCGGCGCCCCGCCGGAATCGAGCGTGGTGGCCGATGTCCATACCGGATGCCGCGCCGGTCACGAGGACCCGATGACGGTCCAAACGTTTCACTTCGCCTCCGATCGGCCCGAATTCACTGGCCCATCACGTATTTCACGGTGGGTCCGGCCGTCCAACCGCCGTCGACTGCGATCTCTGCCCCCGTGACGTATGCCGCGGCGTCGGACAACAAGTAGCCGACCGCGCCCGCGATTTCATCGGCGGCCCCGACGCGGCCCATCGGCGTGTTGGGATAGTTGCCTTCGCCAGGTTGGACGCCGATTTCGGCGGTCATCGGGGTGTAGGTGATACCGGGATGCACTGAGTTCACTCGGATGCGATCGATGCCGAGTTCGACTGCTGCGATCTTGGTGAGCCCGCGCACCCCCCACTTCGAGGCACCGTAGCCGGCGGTGAGCGCGAGGCCCATGAGCCCTGCCGCCGACGAGATGTTGACGATGGAACCGCCGCCGGCCGCACGCATCGGCGCGATCACGGCCTTCATGCCGTTGAACACCCCGACCAGGTTGATTTCGAGCACGGCGCGGAAGTGGTCGACCGGTTCGTGTTCGATGTATTGGCCCGTTGACACCCCGGCGTTGTTGACCAGTCCGTTCAGGGTGCCGAACTCGGCCTGAGTGAGTTTTACCGCCGAGACCCACCCGTCGGGTTCGGTGACGTCGAGGTGCGCGTACCGCGCAGCCGAGCCCAGTTCTTCAGCCAGCTGCTCGCCCTCATCGTCGAGGATGTCGGCGATGACAACCCTGCCGCCCCGGTCGACGATGTGGCGGGAGAAGGCCGCGCCCAAGCCGCGGGCACCGCCGGTGACGATCGCCACCGACCCGGAGAGTCCGTTCAGATCTTGCATGGGCCTCATGGCAGCACCGTGGAGGGCCCGCGTCACCGCGCAGTCCCGCCCAATGAGACGTCGGATGTCGCTCGGTTGGCGTGGCTCATACCGTCTCAGTCATGCACCAGAACGTCGATGTGGTCGTAATCGGCGCCGGCTTCGCCGGCCTCTATGCGCTGCATCGCCTGCGCGGCGACGGGCTGTCGGTGCACGTGTTCGAGGCCGCCGACGGGGTAGGCGGTGTCTGGTACTGGAACCGTTACCCCGGCGCTCGCTGCGACGTCGAAAGCGTCGATTACTCGTACTCGTTCGACGAAGACCTTCAGCAGGAGTGGAACTGGAGCGAGAAGTACGCGACGCAGCCCGAGATCCTGCGGTACCTGAACCATGTCGCGGACCGCTTCGACTTGCGGCGCGACATCACCTTCGGCACCCGGGTGACCGATGTCGTCCTCGACGAGGACACGCTGTGTTGGCAGGTTCGCACCGACCGCGGGGACGTGGTGACCACGAGATTCTGCGTGTTGGCCGTTGGTCCGCTGTCGAACGCGAACATACCCGCGATCGACGGACTGGACTCGTTTGGTGGCGCGGTGTACCACACGGCGTATTGGCCGCACGAGAACGTGGACTTCACCGGTAAGCGCGTCGGCGTGATAGGCACCGGATCCTCTGGCATCCAGGCAATTCCGTGCATCGCCGAGCAGGCCGCTCGGCTGCATGTCTTCCAGCGCACTGCGAACTACAGTGTGCCCGCGGGCAATGTGCCGCTCGATGACGCGACGCGGGCGAGCCACAAAGCGAACTACGCCGAGCGGCGTCGATTGTCGATGGCCAGTGGCGGCGGCTCGCCGCACCAGCCGCACCCGAAGTTGGCCGTCGAGGCGTCGGACGAGGAACTCCGCGAGGCCTATGAAAAGCGGTGGCAGTTGGGTGGTGTGCTGTTCTCCAAGACGTTCGCCGATCAGCTGGTCACCCTGGAAGCCAATGACACGGCGCGGGTGTTCTGGGAGCAGAAGGTGCGCGCGGTGATCGACGACCCCGCGACGGCCGATTTGCTGATTCCCACCGACCACCCGATCGGAACCAAGCGGATCTGCACCGACGACAACTACTACCAGACGTTCAACCACGACCACGTCCACCTGGTGAATCTGCGGGCCACGCCAATCCAGCGGATCGACGCCGCCGGTGTACACACTTCCGATGCGTATTACGAACTGGACGCGCTCGTGTTGGCCACCGGTTTCGACGCCATGACCGGGTCGGTCGCCAAGCTCAACATCGTCGGCCGCGGCGGCCAGAGCCTGAACGAGGCGTGGGCGCACGGACCGGCGACATACCTCGGCCTCAGCGTTGCGGGGTTTCCGAACCTGTTCAACATGACGGGCCCGGGCAGTCCGTCGGTGCTCGCCAATATGGTCCTGCACTCGGAATTGCATGTGGACTGGGTGGCGGACGCCATCGCATACCTCAGCGCACGAGGAGCGGTCGCGCTGGAGGCACGCCCAGAAGCGGCCGCGGAGTGGGTCGAAGAGTGCACTCGGCGGGCGGCGGGAACGCTGATGCCACAAGCCAATTCATGGTACTTGGGTGCCAACATCCCCGGTAAGCCGCGGGTGTTCATGCCGTTCGTCGGCGGCTTTGGGGTATACGGTCAGATCATCGCCGAGGTGGCCGATGCGGGCTACAAGGGCTTCGACGTCATCGAGGCGTAACCGGCACCGAGGTGCAGAGTTCATTGCTCGCAAGCGAGTTCGCCATGAGAGCACGCTAAGGCCGTGTCTAGACTTTCAGAGGCTTGCGAAGGGAGCGGAAAATGGCGACGTTCGTCCTGCTCCCCGGCGCCGGAGGGGCCGGCGAGGTGTACTGGCGCGAGGTGACGGCCGAACTGGAGGCGCGGGGCCACACCGCGATCCCGATCGAGATCGAGGGTGACAATCCGGCGCTGGGTCTGGGCGAGTACGCGGCCATCACCGATGAGGCCATCGGCGAGCATCGCGACGTGGTGCTCGTCGCCCAATCGATGGGCGCGTTCACCGCGCCGATGATCAGTAAGCGCGACGCCCTCGCCCGCATTGTGTTGCTAAACCCGATGATCCCGATTCCTGGCGAGTCGCCGGGGGAATGGTTTGAGGTCACCGGCTCGGATGAAGCTCGCCGAGCGGCCAACCAAGCAGCCGGACGGTCGAACGAGTTCGACCTCGAGGAGATCTTCCTGCACGACATCCCCGGCGACGTCAAGGCCGAGATGGCCGAGGGTGATCGCGAACCGGCTGACACACCGTTCGGGCAACCGTGCACCTTCGAGGCGTGGCCGGATGTCCCCATCCACGTCCTTGTCGCCGCTGACGACCGCTTGTTCCCGGCCGCATTCCAGATGCGGGTTGCGCGTGACCGACTCGGCGTCGAGGCCGACGTGATGCCCGGAGGGCATCTGGTGGCGAAGAGTCGTCCGGGCGAGCTCGCCGAGCGACTGGTCGCGTACCTGGACGACGGCACATCGTCGGACGGGCGGACTGTGTAGCGTCGACTTCACGCCCACGGCGGCCCCGGAGGGGTCCGCACCCCAACACCAATTCCTTACTATCCGTCGCCGGAGCTGGCCGGTACGCCTCAGACATCGCTCCGCGCCCGCATGTCGTCCGCGTGCTCCTCGCCGCGGAAGTAGGCGCGGGTCTCGCGGTAGACCAAGGGGGACAGGATGATCAGACCGATGAGGTTGGGCAGCGCCATCAGACCGTTCATGACGTCGGAGAAGGTCCAGACCGTCTTGAGAGCCGTGGTGGCACCGAGGTAGATCACGATGATGAAAAGGATCCGGTACGGAAAGACCGCCTTCCGTCCGAACAGGTACTCCACGCACCGCTCGCCGTAGTAGGACCATCCGAGCAGCGTCGAGAACGCAAAGAAGATCACGCTGAGCGTGACAATGACGCTGCCCCAGCTCCCGGGGAGACCCTCGGCGAATGCGCGTGCGGTGAAACTGGCGGCCTCCTCGGGGCCGGCCTCCTTCCATACGCCGGTGACGACGATCGTCAGCGCGGTGAAGCTAACCACCACGAGCGTGTCGATGAACGTCTGAGTCATCGACACGAGCGCCTGCCGGACTGGGTGGGTCGTCTTCGCCGCGGCCGCAGCGATGCCGCCGGTTCCCAGCCCCGACTCATTGGAGAAGATGCCACGCGCGACGCCGTAGCGAATCGCCGCTGCGACGGCCGCCCCCGCGAAACCTCCAGTGGCCGAGGTGCCGGTGAAGGCGTCGGTGAAGATGACGCCCAAGGCTCGCGGCACTTCGCCGATGTTGAAGGCGAGGACGGCTGCCGCGCCGACGATGTAGATGACGATCATCACCGGGACGAACAGGCTGGTGACCCGCCCGATGCTCTTGATGCCGCCCAAGATCACCGCGGCGGCCAGCACCACGATCACCGCGCCTGTGATGGGTGCCGACACACCCCACTCTTCGTTGACGTTCGCCGCGACGGTGTTGGCCTGCGTCATGTTGCCGATGCCGAACGCGGCCAGCGCTCCTGCGACCGCGAAGAATCCGCCGAGAAACACGCCCACTGGCCCTTTGATGCCGCGACGTAGGTAGTGCATCGGACCACCGGATTGCTCCCCGGCGGCGTCGGTGCGACGGAAGCGTACGCCGAGAAAAGCTTCGCTGTACTTGGTCGCCATGCCGACCATGCCGGTGAACCACATCCAGAACACAGCCCCGGGACCGCCAAGGGCAATCGCGGTCGCGACGCCGGCGATATTACCGACGCCCACGGTCGCAGCCAGGGCCGTCGACAACGCTTGGTAGTGCGAGATATCGCCTTCGGCGCCCGGATCCTTACGCTTGACGAACGCCAGCCAGAACGCCAGCCGGAACCGGCGCACCTGGATCCCGCGCAACAGCACAGTCAGATACAGGCCGGTCAGCAGGAGCAGCGGGATCAGCAGCCAGGGGCCCCAGATGAAAGAACTGGCATCGCCTAGAAAGTCGTCGAGAGTGGTCATCGCACCGCCGGATCACAGAGACATCGGACTGGTGAAACCGTAGTCCACCTACCCAACCTCGGGGATCGGCGCGGGCGTCGATCGTCAGTTACGCGAGTTAGCGTCCGTCAAACTGTGAGCCGACACGAATGCCCGCGTCGGCGAGGAACTCGCGGACGCGACCCGATTGACGGTCGGTGGAGAAGGTGTACCACTGTCCGGCGAGCCCCTCCTGGTGGACGAGATCGCGGAACCGCCGGAACGCGCCCTTGCCCTCCATCGCTTGCTGCAGTCGCTCCCGCAGTGCCGCACCAGGTTGCCGCTCGGCGAAAGCCGCCATGTCGTGCCAGCCGTCCCGCGAGCCGACGCAATCGAACCCGAGCCAACGGTCGGGCTCCTCGTCCACATCGATGGCGGCGTCCTCGCCGACCATCATCGGGTCAGTGCTGCTGTCATCGAGCACGTCCCCGGTGCAGCCGACCTCAGATGACTAGGGTATGACGCGAAATAACGAGGACGACAAACTATTTGAGACTCTCAGCCGGCCACGTCCTCGGTGCTGCGCGCCGATGCCGGTACTTCCTTGCGCAGTCTCAGCTTGTTGTAGGTGCTGATTGCGATGACGACGGCTAGCAGGGCATACAAGGTGATCGTGATCGGTGTGCTCACCAGCGTGAGCGGATTGTTCTGCGAGTTGTTCATCGCGGCGCGCAGCGACGACTCCGCAAGCGGGCCGAGGATGACCGCGATCAACACCGGCGCAAGCGGGATGCCGTAGCGGCGCATGGCGAATCCGAGCACACCGAGCACCAGCATGAACACGACGTCGATGATCGCCGAACTCGCGGCGTACACGCCGAAGCAGGCGAACACTGCGATCCCCGCATAGAGGTACTCCTTGGGGATCGAGAGCAGTCTTGCCCACAGCGGAGCGAACGGCAGATTCAACACCAGCAATACGACCATCCCGATGAACAGGCTGGCGATGAGCGCCCAAACGATGTCGGCGCTGCGGTCGAACAGCAGCGGACCCGGCTGCATACCGTACTGCTGAAACGCGGCCAGCAGCATCGCCGCGGTGGCCGACGTCGGCAGTCCCAGCGCCAGCAGAGCACCCATCGCCGTGCCCGCCGTAGAGTTGCCGGCCGCTTCTGGACCGGCAACGCCACGGATCGCGCCCTTGCCGAACATCGGCACCTGTCGCCGGCTGTCCAGTCGCTTCTCGACACCGAAGGCGAGGAACGTCGGGACCTCGGCGCCGCCGGCCGGGATGACGCCGAACGGCACGCCGACGGCGGTGCCGCGCAACCATGCCGGCAACGCCTCCCGGTACTCGGCCCTGGACAGGAACGGGCGTCCTGTTGACGGCGTGAAGCTGCGGTCGTCGGGCCGTCCGATACGCGAGGCGACGAAGATGACCTCACCGACAGCGAGCATCGCGACGGTGATCACGACGATGCTGATCCCGTCGAAGAGCGCCACGTTGTCGAAGGTGAACCGCTGAGAACCACTGACCTCGTCGGTGCCGATCATCGCCAGCACCAGGCCGATCAGCAACGCCGCCGCGCCCTTGAGCACCGACTCCGACACCACCGCCGAAGTGGCGATGAACGCGAACAACGCCAGCGCGAAGTACTCACCCGGACCGAACTTGGTCGCCCACTCCGCCAGCGCGGGTGCGAAGAACACCACCAGGGCCGTGGCGACCATGCCCCCGATGAACGCGCCTATCGCCGAGGTCGCCAATGCCTGTGCGCCGCGGCCCTTCCTGGCCATTCGGTGTCCCTCGAGCGATCCGGCGATCGCAGTCGAGTTTCCTGGCGTGTTCATGAGGATTCCGGCGATCGAGTCGCCGAAGAGTCCCCCGAAATAGATGCCCGCGAACATCACCAGCGCGGCCAGCGGGTCGAGGGTGAACGTCACCGGCAGCAGCAGCGCGACCGCCATCGCCGATCCCAGTCCGGGCAGCACCCCGACCGCCGTGCCGATGACGGCGCCGATGAAGACGTAAAGCAGGTTGACCGGAGTGAGGACGTCACCGAACCCGCCGATCAGTCCAGTCAGCGAGTCCATCAGAACATCCCCATCACGCCCGGGGGCAGGCTCAGGCCGAGCAAGCCGGCAAATATCAGTTGCATGATCGACGAAATCGCGAGCCCGATCAGGAGATTCGCGACATACCGCGTGCTGCCGAGACCGACGGTCACTCCCCAGAAGACGACCGCTCCGGCGATGATCCAGCCGGCGGGGATCAGCAGCACCGTGAACGCCACGAACGACCCGATCGTGATTCCGGTGGATCGCCAGTTGCTGAACAGACTGGGAATGGGGCGCCCCTCGTCCAACACCGGTTCGGGCACCTCAGGATTGCGCAGGATGACCAGGGTGAGCAGCGCGGCGATGAGGAAGCAGAACCCGGCGGTGATCCACGGGAACGCCTTGGGCCCGAAGATTTCCGAGTCGTCGGCGATCTCCATGTCGAAGATCCCGTAGACCAGGACCAGCCCAAGGCACACCATCAGCGCGGGCATGATCAATGCGCTCTTACCGGTCCAAAACCTATGCGGCGGTGCTGATTTGTCCGACGCAGCGGTGTCGTGGTCGCTTACCGTCATGTCAGCCCCAAATCGTCCAGAATGGTCTTCACCCGCTGCTCCTCCTCGCGGATGAACCTGCCGAAGTCGTTCCCCGTCAGGAAGGTTTCCTTCCAGCGGTTCCGCGTGACGACGCTTCGCCAATGCTCGGTCTCGACCATTTCCCCAACGATTTCGATGAGTTCTTGCCGCTGTCCGTCGGTGAGACCGGCCGGGGCGACGTAACCGCGCCAATTCACCAGATCGACGGCCGGATAGCCGGCCTCGGCAGCGGTCGGAGCGTCGAGGCCCTCCAACCTCTCCGGCGCAACCACCATCAGTGTCCGCAGTCGTCCCTCGGCCAGCATGTCCCGGAAATCGTTGTATCCGCTGATTCCGACGTCGGGTGTGCCCGGCGCCGTGGACAGCAGGTTGATGGTCAGTTCGCCGCCGCCGGCGTAGGCGGCGTATCGGATCTGCTCCGGGTCGATTCCCGCTTCGCGCGCGAGTTGGGCGGCGACCATGTGGTCGATTCCGCCGGCCGAGCCGCCACCGATGGGCATTGCCGCTGGGTCGGCGCGCCACGCTTCGATCAGCTCGCCGAGCGTCTGGTATGGCGAATCAGCCGGCACCACTATGACTTCGAAGTCCTCGGCGAGCCGGGCAATGGGCGTCATATCAGACAGTGCGACAGGCGAGTCGTTGCGCTCGACCCCGCCGAGCATGACCGTGCCGGTCACCATCATCGTGGTCGGGTCGTCGCCGAGCCGAGACAGTTGGCTGAGCCCGATCGCTCCAGCGGCGCCGGGAACGTTGACCACCTGCACATTGTTGACAATGCGGTTTGACCGCAGTGCCTGCTGAGACTCGCGTGCGACAAGATCCCAACCGCCACCGGCCGCGGCGGGCGCGATCAGTGTGAGCTTGGCGCGGGCCTCGGCTCCGGAGCCGGTCCGGTTCGCGTTGACACCCGCCGCCACCACCAAAGCGCCGACACAGACCACCCCCAGGATCCACCGGACAGCTGTCGGAACGCGCATGCCCTATCCCTTCGCGAGCACGGTCTCAGCCACATACTGACCCTTCCACGCGACCTGCGGTCACGTATTTGGAATCGGCGCGTGGCCTGGCCGCGTCTCTCGCGCTGACCTCCAACGGTGACCGTTGGGTGTGTGACCCCAGCGTTGACTTCGTAGCCTGACGCTTCGGCGCCTCAGCGGAAGCGGACGCTGATCGTCGCCAAGCCGAAGATCTTCTTGCCAGCGGACTTCGCGCCGACGATGACGACGCCCGAGCGTGTGGCCGGGTCCAGCGATTTGACCCGGCCGCTGAACTCGATGTCGGCACCTTCTTTGGCCGACACGATCGCGGGAGCGGACAGCCGTACCGCGTAGCGGGTCACCGCACCGGGGTCGCCCGACCACGCCGAGTGAAATCCCGCACCCAGCCCCATGGTCAGCATTCCGTGGGCGATCACGTCCGGCAGCCCCGCCAGCTTGGCGATGTCCTCGTCCCAGTGGATCGGGTTGGCGTCGCCGGCAACTCCGGCATAGTTCACCAGGTCGCCGCGCGACAGCCGGGTGTGATGCACGGGCAGCTCGTCGCCGACCTTGACCTCGTCGAAGGACGGCGTCCCGGGCTCGCGGGTCATACCCCCTTCAGCGATCCGGATCTCGCCCTCGGGACGCACCGTCTTCTCATAGGCGGCATCGAGCGTGCCGATCCCCGAGAAATCGACGTCGTGCATCATCGCGTTCTGCACGGCGGACTTGATCGCCGGATCGACATCCTCGGCGGTCACGCCGACGACGGTGGTGTGCAGGGTGTGCACCCGCTCGCCGGCGGTGTCGGTGAACGTGTTCGTCACCGTGATGAGGTCGCGGCCGGCGATCTTGCGCACGTTCGTCAACTCGACGTCGACGGTCAACTCGTCGCCCGCGACGATCGGACGGTGCTGTTCGAAGACCTCTTCGGTCTGCATGTAGGTGTCGTAGCCGACGACGATCTCTTCGAACATGCGGCGATTGCACGACATACCCGGCGTCGATGTGAACGTCAGCGGCGCCACCACATCGGAATATCCCAGCTCAGCGGCGGCTGCGACGTCCCAATGCGCGGGGTGATAGTCCTGAACCGCCCTGGCGTATTCGCGGACCTTCTCGCGGCCGACAAGGTATGTGCCGGCCATCTGGTACCAGTGGCCGACCCGCGCTTCGAGCGCCGACGTTTCTGCTGCTGCAGTCATGCGTGTCCAACTCTTCTATCGGCTTGTTCGTTGAGGCCGATCGAAGCACCCTAACGCGCTCACTAGCTCGGCCCACAACGTCAAGATCCGAGCAATGCGTCCGCCGCCGCCACTGCGCGACGTCGATGGCCGAGCCGCTATGTTCATCGGGTGCTCATCTCCCCTGCTCGCGCGCTCGCTCGGTGGCTCCCTTCAGTCCTGACCGCGGTTGTTGCATGCGCCGGTCTTCTGGCTGCCCCGCCGGCTGAGGCCCCGGTGGTGCGCCTGGCCAGCGACGCGAACCCGTTGGCCGGGATGCCCTTCTACGTCAACCCCGCGTCGGCGGCCATGCGTGCCGCGCAGAAGGCCGACCCGCCGAGCCCCGAGCTGACCGCCATCGCGAACACGCCGCAGGCGTACTGGCTCGTGCCCGGTGGTTCCGCGGCGACGGTCGCGAAGTACGTGGGCGACGCGCAAGCAGCCGACGCCTTGCCGGTGCTGGCCCTCTACGGCATCCCGCACCGCGATTGCGGCAGCTTCGCGGCAGGTGGTTTCGCGTCGGGCGCCGACTACCGGGCGTGGATCGACGGCATCGCAGCCGACCTGGGTGGCTCGCGGGTGGCGATCATCCTCGAACCCGACGCGCTCGCCATGGCCGATTGCCTGTCGGGTGACCAGCGCCAGGAGCGGTTCGACCTGATCCGCTACGCCGTCGACACCTTCACCCGCAATCCGGCCGCGGCCGTGTACGTCGACGCGGGCCACTTGCGCTGGCACAGCGCCGAGGAGATGGCCGCCCGGCTCAACCAGGCCGGCGTCGACCGCGCGCGGGGCTTCAGCCTCAACGTCGCGAACTTCTTCACCACCGAGGAGGAAATCGGTTACGGGGAGGCGATTTCCGGCCTCACCAACGGTTCCCACTACGTGATCGACACGTCGCGCAACGGCAACGGCGCGGCCCCCGACTCACCGCTGCACTGGTGCAATCCCGACGGCCGAGCGCTCGGTGTTCCGCCCACCACGCAGACTGCGGGCCCGCATGCCGATGCGTACCTGTGGATCAAGCGGCCCGGCGAATCCGACGGAACCTGCGACAAAGGCGATCCCCCGGCGGGCACCTTCGTCAATCAGTACGCCATCGAGCTGGCCAGCAACGCTCGCCCGCGGTAAAAGCCTTGCGCGCCAACGTTTAGCGGTACCCCTGGACGTACACCTAGTTGTCCTCGGACCGGTCGGCGTAGACGCCGCGGAGCATGCCGGTGGCTTGTCCGATCTCGATGAGGTAGCCGTCGGGGTCGCGGATATAGCAGCGAATCTCGGCTTTGCGGTCGAGTGGTTCGGTAAGAAACTGAGCGCCTTTGGTTTTGGCATCGGCGTGGAATGCGTAGATGTCGGCCACTCGCACGTTCAGAAACGCCGAGACCGGGTCACCTGCCTGTGGTGGCGAGAGGGTGATGTCGGGTTTGTCCGGGGTGGGCCCGCCGCCGGGGTTCATGATGATCCAACTGTTGGCAACCTTGACGATGGCGGGGTTCTCCTCGAGCACGATTTCACCACCGAAGATGTCGGCGTAGAAATCACGCGAGGCCGCTACATCGCGCACGGTCAGAAAATGCGTCAAAATCAATCCCTGTTCGGGAGCGGGTAGATCGTTGCGGCTGAACACAATTCCCCTTTCAGTGAGCTGACGGCTACTGCTTGTGACGCCATCGGTGGGGATCGACTTCGAGCGCGGCGCGGTCCCAGTTGCCGCGTTCGGCAGCCGCTTGATACGTGGTGTGCAGGAACTCCAAGAGGGTTCTGGCCGGATCTGCTGCGGTTCGCACCGCCTCGTACGGCAGCAGGAACTGGCCGTTCTCGGTGCTGTAGAAGGCTTGCTCAGGTGCAACGGAATAGTCGGCAAAGCCGTTGGGCTCGGGATAGGCGTAGGCGTAGAACGCGCCTTCGTCGCCGCCGCCCGGCCAGAAGCCGCAGCTGCTCAGCTCGTGGGAGTAGCCCTCCTCCATCACCCAGTCACCACAGTTCGGCGCGCCGCCGGGATGCTTGGGTGCAGTGCGGCCAGAAAACCTGGTGCAGGCCAGATCCATGGCGCCCCAGAAAAAGTGCACGGGGCTGACCTTGCCGATGAAGTGCGAGCGAAATTCGTGCATGACTTGGTCGGCCGCTACGAGTTGGCGCCAGAACAGCTGCACGGCGTCGGCATCGTAGGAGGTGTGCCCGTAGTCGTCGGCGAATGGGATCGAGGGCTCGACTTCATTCGGCCTGGCCTGAATCTCGACCGTGATTCCGAGCTCACCGAGCGCATGCACTGTCTCGCTATAGAAATCAGCGACGGATTTGGGCTCGAGCGCAATCTGACGGGCTTCGCCGTCGCTGGAGCGGATGTGTAACCGATGCTCGATGAAGTCGAATTCGATGTCGAACACCCCGGCTCCGGACGGTATTGCGGAAGTGGTCAATCCCCGCGGGCTGACGTAGAGAGTGGCCTGCCACCAATGGTTGACCATCGGCGCATGCGCGAGCCGGATCTTGCCGACGATCTGTGTCCACATATGCAGCGTTTCGCGCGACGCGCTCCAATCGTCGACCCGCAGCTGTGGCCAACCGTTCGACGACGTGGACTTGGTTGTGGGGAGGCCTGCCATATTCATCAGCTTTCCCCGGCGGACAGAACCTATGCACATGGATCAGTGACTGTCTGATCTGCTCACCGGCAGGGCGAAGTCGAGAAGGTCGCACGACCGAAATACCCAAACGAAGGAGGATGCCAGCGAGACAGAACAGTATTACGATTTCACAACAGGCGACAGAAATCTGTAATAGCGTGGCTGGATGACCCCCTACAAGGGCGAAGCTGTCGACCACCTGCCCTTCGCCACTGCAGAGAAGGCCGCGCGCTATCGCACGGAGAACTATCAAGGAGCAGTGGGTCTCAACTGGTTCACGACCGATCCGACCCTGCGGTCGACGATGGCGTATTACTTGCAGCCCGACGAGCTGGCGTTCGCCGAACCACACTTGACCCGCGCCGGAGAATTGATGGGCGGGCCGGTGGCGAAGTGGGCCGAAGAGACCGACCGCAGTCCCGCGCACCTCGAACGGTATGACCGCTGGGGCCATGACATCAGCCAGGTGGTGCAGCCGCCGTCGTTCACCCAATCCAAACGGGCGATCCTCGAGGCTCAGTCGGCGCTGCGCGAAGAAGCGCGCGCCAACGGTGTGAGCCCATCACTGATCTTGTTTGCGTCGAACTATCTGATGAACCAGGCCGACATCGGTATGGGCTGCGCGCTGGGGACTGGCGGGGGCATGGTCAAGTCGCAAGTCTCGGCCTACGCGCCGCCCGATGTGCGCGATTACGTACTGGCCAAGTTCGCCTCGGGCGAATGGGAGGGCGAGACCGCTCAGATGTTCACCGAACGGACGGGCGGCTCGGACCTCGGCGCGCTGGAGACGACGGCTACGCGGCACGGTGACGCTTGGCTACTGAACGGATTCAAGTGGTTCGCCTCGAACTGCGACGGCGAGGTGTTCGTCGTGCTGGCTAAACCGGAAGGTGCGCCGGACTCCAGCCGCGGTATCGCCACGTTCCTCGTGCTGCGGACTCGTCGCGACGGATCGCGCAACGGCATCCGGATCAGGCGGCTCAAAGACAAGCTCGGCACCCGATCGGTGGCATCTGGTGAAGTGGAGTTCGTCGACGCCGAGGCGTTTCTGTTGTCGGGAGAGGCGACCGGTGATGCCGGGCCGTCCGACGGCAAAGGACTGGGCCGGATGATGGAACTGACGAACTCAGCGCGACTGGGCACCGCCCTGTTCGCTGCGGCTGCTGCCCGACGGGCACTGGTCGAGTCATTGTGTTTCGCCCAGAGCCGGTGCGTATTCGGCGAAACGCTGAGCGACAAGCCGTTGATGCGGCGCAAGCTGGCCGAGATGATCGTTGACTCCGAAGCCGCCCTCGCGCTGGTGTTCGATGGGGCAGGTCATCCGAATCACCAACAGCCACGACAAGTCCGGCAGCGCATCGCCGTGCCGGTGACCAAGCTGAAGGTCGCGCGGCTGGGTATCACCATGGCGTCCGACGCGATCGAGATCCACGGCGGCAACGGCTACATCGAAACTTGGCCTGTCGCACGAATTCTCCGGGATGCTCAGGTAAATACCATTTGGGAGGGCCCGGACAACATTCTGTGCCTGGACGTCAGGCGGGGAATCGAGAAGTCGAGCGCACACGAGCCGATGTTGGCGCGGCTTCGTGACGCGATATCGGTGTGCGATGACGAACAAACGACACGCCTGGTCAGCCGCCGCATCGACGATCTCGACGCCGCGATCACCGCGTGGAAGAAGCTCGATGGTGATCTCGCGGAGGCGCGGTTGTTTCCGCTCGCGCAGTTCATCGGCGACGTCTACGCGGCCGCATTGCTGACCGAGCAGGCGGCTTGGGAACGCGCCACGTACGGGTCGGATCGCAAGGCGCTGTGGCTCGGTTGTACGCACAGCGCTACCTCGTCGACCGCGGACCGCTTCGCGGCATTGACGCCGACGAGGACGAGGCGATCGGACGCTTCGATGAACTCCTGGATGGGGCGCTGACGCTGGATTGAACGCTTCAAAGCTTATGAGAACGCCAGCGGGCGCGCTTCCCGCATTCTCCCGCAACCGTTCGTCGAGCCTGGTCTCCAGCGACCAACGGCGCCAACGTTCAGCGGTAGCCCAGGCTGGGCAGAAGCACGTCGTCGACCATGATGCGGACGGTTTCCTCGGTCGGCGGCCGTGTGGACACCAACGCCCTGAATACCAGGTAACCCGGTAGCAGGTCGTAGATCTCGTCGTTGACCGCTGCCGCGTCGATCTCTCCGCGCTCGACAGCCTCGGCCAGCACTTCGTTGATCACGAGTTTGCGCTGATGGAGAAACTCGTCCTGCATCGCCTGTCTCAAACCGGGGTTGTGCGACATCTCGTTCAGCACCGCCCGCATCGTGCTGCCGTGCGCACACGCCTGCCGGCACACCGAGGCGCCGAGCTCCAGCAAGTCGCTGCGCAACGAGCCGGTGCGGGGCGGGACGGCCGTGACGCGGGTGCCCTCGACGAAGGCCGCGAGCACCAGGTCCGCCTTCGACGGCCAGCGCCGGTATACCGTCGCTTTGCTCGCTTTCGCCTGTGTCGCCACGGCTTCCACGGTCAATCGGTCGTATCCGTGCTGCTGCAACTGCTGCAGCGTGATCGCCAACAGCTCCGCTTCGCGGGGGGTCCACCGCGATGCCGACGCATCGTGCGCGTATTCCGGCGGCACAGGCTCCTCCTCGACCGAGCTTCGCTGCGCGTTCTCCATGACAAAGCGCTTGCGCTCCTCGATACGGTACCGTACCGTTCCATTTCGGCCCTCCGCAGCCGCCCTGCGCGACATCCCCACGTCCGATCTCCGCAATTTTGTGCCGTGCCGAGTTGCGCAGGCGCGAGGATGAGCAGTATCGATCGGGTGCCCCGTTCGAGGCCGACTACCGATGCAAGGACCTGGTGCAATGCCGTCGACCGGAAAGTCTTACGACGCAGGACCGACCGACACGCCGGTGCTGGAGCAGACGATCGGCGCCAACTTCGAAGCCACCGTCGCCCGGCACCCCGACGGTGAAGCGCTCGTCGATGTCGCGCAGGGTCTGCGCTACACGTACGCCGAACTCGACGACGAGGTCGACGTCGTTGCGCGGGGCCTCATGGCGTTGGGGATCGGCACGGGCGAGCGGGTCGCCATCTGGGCGCCGAACTGCGCGCAGTGGACCATCACCCAGTACGCGACAGCGAAAATCGGCGCGATCCTCGTCAACATCAATCCCGCCTACCGCACCCATGAGCTGGCCTACGTGCTCAACCAATCCGGGGCCAGAGCGTTGATCGCCGCGACGTCGTTCAAGACGTCTGACTACGTGGCGATGGTCGAACAGGTCCGCTCGGACGTGCCAGCGCTGACCGACGTCGTCTACATCGGGACGCCCGACTGGGAGGCGTTACGCGCGGGCGCCGACGAAGTGCCGTCCGAGGCCTTGGCGACGCGTATGGCCGGCCTGTCCGCCAACGACCCCATCAACATTCAATACACCTCGGGTACAACGGGTTTTCCGAAGGGCGCGACACTGTCGCACCGCAATATCCTCAACAACGGCTACTTCACCACGGAGCTGATCAAGCTCGGCCCGAACGACCGATTGTGTATCCCGGTGCCCTTCTACCACTGCTTCGGCATGGTGATGGGCAACCTCGGGTGCACCAGTCACGGCACCACGATGGTGATTCCCGCACCGGGTTTCGATCCCGGATCGACGCTCGCCGCCATCGAGGGCGAACGCTGCACCGGCGTGTACGGCGTCCCGACGATGTTCATCGCGATGCAGAACCACCCCGAGTTCACCGACCGCGACCTGTCGACGCTACGGACCGGGATCATGGCCGGTGCGGTGTGCCCGGTCGAGGTGATGAAGCGCTGCATCAACGACATGAACATGTCGGAGGTGGCGATCGCGTACGGCATGACCGAGACGTCGCCGGTATCGTGCCAGACGCTCATCGACGACGACCTGGAACGACGCACCGCGACGATCGGACGGGCGCATCCCCACGTCGAGATCAAAATCGTCGACCCCGACACCGGTGCCACCGTCGAGCGCGGACAACCGGGCGAGTTCTGCACGCGGGGCTATTCGGTGATGCTGGGCTACTGGAATGAGGACGAGAAGACCGCTGCGGCAATCGATTCCGACGGCTGGATGCACACCGGCGATCTGGCCGTGATGCGTGACGACGGCTACTGCAACGTGGTGGGCCGCATCAACGACATGGTCATCCGCGGCGGGGAGAACATCTATCCGCGGGAGATCGAGGAGTTCCTCTACACGCACCCGGACATCGAGGACGCCCAGGTGATCGGCGTTCCCGACGACCGGTACGGCGAGGAGACGTGCGCCTGGATCCGGATGAAGCCGGGCCGGCCCGCGCTCGACGCCGACGCCGTGCGCGCGTTCGCCGCGGGCAAGCTCGCGCACTACAAGATTCCGCGCTACGTGCACGTGGTCGACGAGTTTCCGATGACGGTCACGGGCAAGGTGCGCAAGGTCGAGATGCGCGAGCGCAGCGTCGAGATCCTGGGCCTCGACCGCTAGCGCCCAAGGAAAGGCGCAGGCGAAGAGAACTGTGCTCTGACAACGCCGCCTTCACCCTCGGCCACGCCCTCGTCTTGGACGGCGGACAGACCGTCGGCTGAAACGGCGAGCACGTACCCCGACACGCTCGAGCCGCGGCGCGGCTGGTAATGATGCAGCATGCCCATGCCTCGAAATTCGGCTGCAGCATTCCGGAGCGTCGCCTGCACGTCGACCGTCGCACTCAGCGTCATCGCACTGACCGGTTGTTCGGCGTTCGACAACAAGACGGCGAACAACTCTGAGACTTCCGGCGTGCAGACTGCGGCGACCGCATTGCGAACCGATGCAACCGCCCCGGCGCCCTACCCGCCGCCGTCCGTCGAGCGGAAATTGCCGATCGGCGACGTCTCCCTCGCCATCGATGACCGCCCCGACCTGGGGGAGATCATTGTCGACAGCAGCGGCCGAACCCTGTATGCCTTCTCGGCGGACTCGGCGAACGAACCCACCTGCTACGGCGAATGCGCCGACACCTGGCTGCCCGTGCTGGCCGACAGTGATCCGGCGGGCGGCATAGGTATCAGCGTGGCGGCGGCCCGGACCGTGCCACGTCGCGACGGCGGTGACCAGGTGACCTACAAGGGAATCCCGCTCTATCGATACGCGGGCGACCAGACGGACAGGGACGCCAAGGGTCAGGGGTTGGACATGTTCGGCGGCGAATGGCACGTCCTGACGAAGAACGGCGAGCCCCTGGCTTGAGGATCGCCGAGGAATAGCGTGGTCCGAACGGGCGTTGCCAGCCCCTGACGACGGCAGTTAGGTGCGCACATGAAGTTCGGGATCTCCACTTTCGTCAACGACGACACCATCGACACCGTGTCGTTGGCCCGCGCGATCGAAGAACGGGGCTTTGACGCGCTCGCGATCGCCGAGCACACCCACATCCCGGCCAGTCGGCAGTCTCCGTACCCGATGGGCGGTGACCTGCCCAAGATCTACTACCGCACGCTGGATCCGTTCGTCACACTCGCGGCCGCCGCGGCGGTGACGTCGACGATCGAGTTGATCACCGGAATCGCTTTGCTCATCCAGCGCGACCCGATCATCACCGCGAAGGAAGCGGCCAGCATCGACCTGATCTCGGGTGGCCGGTTCGTGTTCGGTGTCGGCGCCGGCTGGAACATCGAGGAACTGCGCCATCACGGCACCGACCCGAAGACGCGCGGCGCGCTGCTCGACGAACGCATCGAGGCCATCAAGGCGTTGTGGACGGAGGAACCGGCCGAATACCACGGCCGCTACGTCGATTTCGACTCGTCGTACTTGCGTCCCAAACCGGTTCAAAAGCCCCATCCGCCCATCCTCGTGGGCGGCGACTCCGATGCCACCGTCAAGCGGGTGATCCGCCATGGCGCCGGATGGATGTCGAACCCACTTCCGGTCGAGCGGCTGACCAAACGCATCGACCAGATGCGTGCGGGCGCGCACCACGATGTCCCGCTGACGACATTCGGCACCCCGATCGACCCGGATTACTGGCGTGCCCTCGAAGAGCTCGGCTACCGGCAGGCGAACCTGCTGCTTCCCACCAAGCCGCACGATGAATCGCTTCGTCTGCTCGACGAATACGCCGAGAAGGTCGCCGGATATCGCGGCTGAGGGTCCCGCTGACGCTCGACGCGCGTCGAGTTTCTATCGTGACATCCATGAGCAATGCCGCTGACGCCGACCGCGTCGCTGAGCTGGCGCGCGGAGTCGTCGCCGACCACGACCCGAAGAGCGTGCCCATCCCCGAATTCCTCGGCGCTTGCTACGACGCCGGCCTGTCCTGGGTGCACTTCCCCGAGGGCCTGGGCGGGCTGGGAGTGTCCCGCGGACTTCAGGCGGTCGCCGACCGCGTTCTGCAGGGCGCAGGCGGGCCGGTACCGCTCGGGCTCAACCCGATGGGCTACGGCATGGCCGCGCCGACGATCCGTGAGCACGCCCAGACCGAGGAGGTGAAGCGGAAATGGTTGCGCCCGTTGGCCACCACCGAGGACCTGTGGTGTCAGCTGTTCTCCGAGCCCGGTGCCGGGTCCGACCTGGCCGGGCTGGCCACCTCCGCGGCGCGCGACGGTGACGACTGGGTGATCAACGGCCAGAAGGTCTGGACGAGTCTGGCCCACCGCGCGCGGTGGGGGCTACTGCTCGCGCGCACCAACCCCGATGTGCCCAAGCACAAGGGCTTGACGTATTTCGTCATCGACATGCACGGCGCGGGCGTCGAAACCCGCCCGCTGCGCCAGATGACGGGGCAGGCCGAGTTCAACGAGGTGTACTTCACCGACGCGCGCATCCCGGACCAGCACCGCCTCGGTGACGTCGACAACGGGTGGGCCGTCGCCATGACGACGCTGATGAACGAACGCACCGCGCTCGGCGGCAGCGGCAGCCGCCGAGGCGCGGGCACGATCGCCGACGCGACGGGGCTGTGGGCGTCGCGGCCGGAGCGCCGCACACCGGTGTTGCGTGACCGGCTGACGCAGCTGTGGCTGCGCTCGGAGGCGCAGCGGCTGACCTCGGAACGGTCGCGAGCCGCCGCCACGGTCGGCGGTCCGGGCCCGGAGGGTTCGATCGGCAAGCTTGTCGGCGCCGAGCTCAACCAGGACATCTATCAGTGGTGCATGGATTTCCTTGGCCCCGAAGGGCTTCTGTACCACGGATACCAGCAGGGCAGTGGCACCGGCGAGCGGGACTGGCAGGGCCCGATCCAGCAGCGGTATCTGCGCAGCCGCGCCAACACCATCGAAGGCGGCACCTCCGAGGTGATGCGCAACATCCTCGGCGAACGCATCCTCGGGTTGCCCGGTGATCTGCGGGCCGACGCCGGCATGCCCTGGAAGGAGATTCCCCGTGGTTGAGACTCAAGCTGAGTACAGGTTCACCGACGAGCAGGCGCAATTGCGCGACGCGGTGAGCAAGTTCAGCGCCGAGCACTTCGCCGAAGACAACGTCCGGCGGCTCATGGAGTCCGACCCGCCGTTCGACCCGAAGGTCTGGGCGCGGCTCGGTGCCGAGCTCGGGGTGCTCGGGCTGTCGGTGCCCGAAGCCGACGGCGGCGTCGGCGGCACCCTGGTGGATCAGGCCGTCGCGATCGAGGAACTCGGCGCGCGGTTGGCGTGCGGGCCGCTGTTCGGCACGGTGTACCTCGCAATTCCCGCGCTGGTCGCCGCTCCGGCCGGTCCGGCTCGTGACGAGTTGTTGGCCGACCTCGTCGAGGGTCGGCGCACCGCGGCGGTCGCGGTGGTGGACCGGGCGGGAGTTTTCGAGCCGGATTCGGTGGCGGTGACCGCCGACGGGGAGGCGTTGTCCGGCATGGTGGCTCAAGTCGTCGACGGTGGCTCCGCCGATGTCCTGCTGGTGCCCGCGCGCGGATCCGACGGCGTCGCGCTGTATGCCGTCGACACCGCCGCCGGCGAGGTGAAGCGAACGCCGTTGGCGACCCTCGACCTCACCCGGCCCGAAGCGAACATCACATTCTCCGACGCTTCCGGGCGCCTGATCGCCGGTCCCGGCGAAACCCCGCGAGTCCTCGACCACGCGCTGCAGGTCGGTGCGGCGCTGCTCGCCGTCGAGCAGGTCGGCGCCGCGCAGCATCTGCTCGACCTGTCCGTCGAGTACGCGAAATCGCGGCTGCAGTTCGGCCGGCCGATCGGATCGTTCCAGGCGGTCAAGCATCGCCTGGCGAACCTGCTGGTCGACGTCGAACACGCGAGATCGACTGCCTATCACGCAGTCTGGGCTCTGACCGACGGATCCGACGATCCCGCGCTCGCGACGAGCATCGCCCAAGCCGTCTGTTCGGCTGCGCTCAGCCACGTCGCCAACGACACCATCCAGGTACACGGCGGGATCGGGTTCACCTGGGAGCACCAGGCCCATCTCTATTACAAGCGCGCCGCGACCGACGCGGTCCTGCTGGGCAGCGCAGAGGCTCACCGGGACCGGGTCGCGGTGATGGTGCTCGACGATGCCACCGCCGACCGGGTCCCACGGGTCGCCGACGGTCAGCCCGCCTGACGTCGTGACTTTCCTCACCCTCGTCGGTAACGATTCGAAACCTGTTGTGTTGCAGGACGAGACATGGCCAGTGTCGGTTCGGCCACGAACACTATGTTCGAAAGGTGCACCGGCGAACCGCGCTCAAACTCCCGCTGTACCTGGCAGCGGCCGCGGCGCTGACCAAGCTTCCGCTCGCATCCGGCGAGACGGGTCGATGGTCGGCTGACCGCGCCAACGCCTGGTACGGGCAACAGGGCTGGCTGCTGGGCGCGAACTACGTCACCTCCAACGCCGTCAACCAACTGGAGATGTTTCAGGCGGGCACCTACGACGCGCGCCGCATCGACGGTGAACTCAGCGTGGCCAAGCGGATCGGGATGAACACCATGCGGGTGTTTCTGCACGACCAGTTGTGGGCTACCGACCGGACAGGCTTCAGCCAACGGCTATCTCAGTTCGTCTCCATCGCGGCGAGTCACAACATCAAGCCGCTCTTCGTCCTGTTCGACTCGTGCTGGAATCCGTTGCCTCGAGCGGGTCGTCAACGCCCGCCGATCAAAGGAGTGCACAACTCCGGTTGGGTACAGAGCCCGGGCGCCCACCGGCTGCAGGATCCTGCCTACACCCGCGTGCTGCAAAGCTATGTGACCGGGGTGGTGGGCCTGTTTCGCGACGATCCACGCGTCCTGGGATGGGACCTGTGGAACGAGCCGGACAACCCGGCGCGCGATTACCGCAAGGTCGAACACGAGGACAAGCTGGAACTCGTCGCTGCGTTCCTACCGCACGTCTTCCAGTGGGCGCGTGCGGTCAATCCGACTCAACCGTTGACCAGCGGTGTGTGGCAGGGCCACTGGAGAGACCCGGCAGGCCGCAGCAAGATCTGCAGCATTCAGCTCGAGCAGTCGGACGTCATCAGCTTCCACAGTTACGGCGACCCCGCCGAATTCGAAGCACGCATCGACGAACTCACACCGCTGGGGCGCCCGATCCTGTGCACGGAGTATTTGGCGCGGAACCTGGGCAGCACCGTCGAAGGAATCCTCCCGATCACCAAGCGGCGCAATGTCGCCGCCTACAACTGGGGTTTCGTCGCTGGGCGAACGCAGACGTACCTGCCGTGGGACTCGTGGAAGGAGCCTTACACGACGCTTCCGGAGACGTGGTTCAGCGACCTGATCCACCCCGACGGACGAGCCCATGACAACGACGAGATACGCGTCATCCAGAAGCTGGCCGGGGTGACCAACGCCAGCTGAGGTGTCGCGACCGTATTTCTCTTTGATAGCGAACGGATCTCGGTGACCCGACCGCGCGCAAGTCTCTGAGAAGATCACCGGACACGTCAAAGAATGCTGGCTCGTTCCGGTCCCGAGGTACCCGTGAAACTGCGAAAAGCACTGGCGCAACTCGGGGCTGTGCTCCTGAGTGTGTCACTCGCTGCACCCGTCGCGGCCCAGCCGGCGACTACGCCCACCGGGCAGTCCACGCAGTGGATCGTTGTGGGCGTGCCCGCCGCCGACGCAACGTCGGGAACCCTCACCGCCTTTCAGCGCGTCGGCCGACAATGGAAAGCGGTCCTGGGCCCGACGCCCGCCAAAGTGGGCGCGCTCGGCGTCGGCGCCCCTGCCGACGGTGTGCACCGCACGCCCGTCGGAACGTTCACGTTCGACCAGGCCTTCGGGCGCGAGCCCAATCCCGGCACCAAGATGCCGTACTTCCAGACCACAAACCAAGACTGGTGGGACGAGGACGCCGACTCGCCCACGTACAACACCCACGTGCGCGGACCACGCAAACCGTCGTCGATCGCGGAGAACCTCTACGACTCCGGACCCGTCTACGACTACGCCGTCAATATCGCGGTGAACCCGCAACGCATCCCGGGGCGGGTCTCCGGAATCTTTCTTCATGTGACCGACGGCAACCCGACCTGGGGATGTGTGGCCATCGGCCGCGAGGAGATGCGCTCGGTGCTGAAGTGGCTGGATCCGTCGGCGGCCCCGCGGATCACCATCGGCGTCGGGAGCCCGTCGCTGGTGCCGTCACGGGCGTGACCGTCTGCGCGACGACGTGGTGTAAGGAGCGGCGCAAGCGGCTACTACTACCTACCTACGGGACCGTGGATAGGGGGCGCCGTGTCTGACGAACCAGTGATCCGGTCGCTGTCAGAGCCCCTCCCCGGTCACGCCCACATCGCCATCATCGGAAGCGGGTTCTCCGGTCTGGGTGCGGCGGTGCGGTTGAACGAGGCCGGACACCGCGACTTCATCGTGCTCGAACGCGGCAACGACGTCGGCGGCACCTGGCGCGACAACACCTATCCGGGCGCGGCGTGCGACGTTCCGTCCCATCTGTACTCGTATTCGTTCGCGCTGAACCCGAATTGGACCCGGTCGTTCTCGACGCAGGCCGAGATCGAGGAGTACATCCGTGGTGTTGCTCGCCGCGCCGCTGTCCTGGATCGGCACGTATTCGGTTGTGACGTCAGAAAAGTGGCGTGGCAGGAGGAGCACCATCGGTGGGAGCTCTCGACGAGCCACGGAGCGATGACGGCCGATGTGGTCATCGGCGCGTTCGGCGCTCTGGCCGAACCGGCTCTGCCCCCGATCCCCGGCATCGACGACTTCGACGGGGAGTTGTTCCATTCGGCGCAGTGGAACCACGATGCGGACCTGACCGGTAAGCGCGTCGCGGTCATCGGCACCGGGGCGTCGGCGATTCAGATCGTCCCGGCGATCGCCGACACGGTCGCCCACATCGACGTCTATCAGCGCACAGCGCCGTGGCTGTTGCCGCGCTTCGATCGTCCCTTCACCCGCATCGAACGGTGGATCTTCCGCAACATCCCGGGTGTGCTGCGGCTGGCGCGCGCCGGCATCTACGCCGCGCGTGAGACCCAAGTCCTCGGGCTGGCGAAGAATCCCCGCCTGATGAAGCTGTTCGAGCTGATCTCCCGCGCCAAGATCCGCACTGAGATCCGCGACCCCGAACTGCGACGCAAGGTGACACCGAACTTCCGTATCGGCTGCAAGCGCATGCTCATCGCCAACGACTGGTATCCCACGCTCGACCGCGAGAACGTGGAACTCATCACCGACGGCATCCGTCAGATCGACGGCCACAGCATCATCACCGCCGACGGCACCGCCCGAGAGGTCGACGCAATCGTCGTGGCAACCGGATTCCACGTCACCGACTCACCGATGTTCGAGACGATCTGCGGCAGCGACGGGCGCAGCCTGAGCCAGACCTTCGCCGACAAGGGGATGCGGGCCTACAAGGGCACGACGATCGCCGGCTACCCCAACATGTTCATCCTCATCGGGCCGAACACCGGGCTCGGCCACACGTCGATGGTGTACATGATCGAATCCCAGCTCAACTACGTGGTCGACGCCATCACCACCATGGAGAGCCGCGGCCTGAGCCGGCTGGAGGTCCGCCGAGACGAGCAGGACGCGTACAACGAAGAACTGCAGCGCAACCTCGCCAACTCAGTGTGGATGACAGGTGGCTGCGCCAGTTGGTATCTCGACGCCCACGGCAACAACACCACCCTCTGGCCCGACTTCACGTTCAGATTCCGTAGGCAGACCAAGCGTTTCGACGTCGACGCCTACGAGACGATGGCATCGCCCCGGACTGTGGAGGTGTCGTGAGTTCGTTCGACGGGAAGGTGGCGGTGGTCACCGGCGCCGGGTCGGGAATCGGACGTGCGTTGGCCATCGGGCTGGCCCGCCGTGGAGCGCTGACAGCGATTTCGGACGTCAACGAAGAAGGCTTGCGCAGCACGGCCGCGAGGGTCAGCGCTGTCGGTAGGCAACCGCACCTCGCAGTGCTCGATGTCAGCGACCGGTGCGCGGTGCGGGACTACGCAACGGCTGTGGCCGAACACCACGGTGTCGTCCATCAGCTCTACAACAACGCCGGGGTGGCGGGCGGCGCCGCGCCTCTGGTCGAGGGCGATTACGAAACCTACGAACGCATCGTCGACATCAACCTGTGGGGCGTCATCAACGGCACCAAAGAGTTCCTGCCGCACCTCATCGCCTCCGGCGACGGGCACATCGTGAACATCTCCAGCCTGAACGGATTGCTGGCGCAAGCGTCGATGTCGGCTTACTGCACAACGAAATTCGCGGTTCGCGGGTTCACCGAATCCCTACGCGCCGAGATGCTCGCCGAAGGCCATCCGGTGCGGGTCACCGTGGTGCATCCGGGTGGCATCGCCACCAACATTGCGACGTCGGCGCTGGCCGAGGCCGAGCGCGCCGGCCGCGAGATCACTGACCAGCAGCGGCACCGAGCCGAGGCGTACAACGCGAAACTGCTCAAGATGTCGCCGGTTCGCGCCGCCGAGATCATCTTGTCCGGGGTCGCGGCGAACCGCAGTCGAGTGCTAGTGGGCAGGGACGCCAAAGGCGTCGATCTGCTGGTCCGCTTACTCCCGCGGGCTCATGCACGGCTGGTTCTCTGGTGGGAGAAGCGAACGTTCGGTTAGGTCGGCGCCGCGGTCAGCGCCCGCGCCATTGCGGTTTGCGCTTCTCCTGCCAAGCACGGAGTCCCTCGCCGACGTCCTCGGTGGCGGCGGCCACCTTGCGCATCGTCTCCCCGAACCGGACGGACTCGATCCAGCCCATGTTGGCGGTACGCGACGCCACCTCCTTGGTGGCCCGTTGCGCCAACGGCGCCGCCTCGGTGAGCGTTCGGGCCCACTCGCGCGCCTGCTCCTGCAGCGCCTCGGGCCCGACCAGGCGCCACACCAAGCCGATCTCCTTGGCGCGCTCGGCCGACATAGGCTTCCCGGTCAACAACAGTTCCATGGCGTCGGCCCACCGAACGCGCTCGGGGAGCCGGATTGCCCCGACGATCGTGGGCACCCCGAGCGACACCTCCGGAAACGCAAAGGTCGCGGTGGTGGACGCGATCACGAAGTCGCAGAACAGAACGCCGGTCAACCCGTAGCCGATGCAGGGACCGTTGACGGCCGCGATCGTCGGCTTGAAGAGTTCCATGCCGCTCTCGAACGAATTGATTGTCGGCTTCTCCCAGAAGGTGCCGCCGAAGGTGCCGACCGAACCCTCGCCGTCCTTGAGGTCGCCGCCGGCG
This sequence comes from Mycobacterium sp. IS-3022, assembly GCF_001500065.1. Taxonomy (GTDB): domain Bacteria; phylum Actinomycetota; class Actinomycetes; order Mycobacteriales; family Mycobacteriaceae; genus Mycobacterium. The sequence goes on along the minus strand of NZ_LQIN01000005.1, from coordinate 77,641 downwards.
CAGAACACGTCGCCGTTCGCGGTCAGGATGCCGACCCACGCGTCCTCGTCGTCGCGGAAGCGTTCCCAGGCCGCGTTCAGATCTTGCCGGAGCGCGCCGTTGATGGCGTTGCGCGCCTCGGGGCGATTGAGTGTGATGGTGGCGATGTGGTCGGCCAACTCGTAGGTGACGAGGTTCATGGCTGCACCATAGCCACGGGGGCGGATGTCGAGAACGTCGTCACGGCTCCGTCCCACGGGTGAGCGACCAACCAGGGTCGTCGATCCGAAAGGGAGAACCGAATGGCGAAGTACCTGTTTCTCAAGCACTACCGCGGCGCGCCGGCAGCCGTCAACGACGTGCCGATGGACCAGTGGACCCCGGACGAAATCCAGCGCCACGTGCAGTACATGAACGACTTCGCGGCCCGGTTGCAGGAAACCGGCGAATACGTCGACAGCCAGGCCCTGGCCCCGGAGGGCGCGTGGGTCCGCTACGACGGCGAGGGCAAGCCCCCGGTCACCGACGGTCCCTTCGCAGAGACCAAGGACCTGGTCGCGGGGTGGATGATCATCGACGTCGACTCCTACGAGCGTGCCGTCGAACTGGCCGGCGAGCTGTCCGCGGCGCCCGGCGCCGGCGGTGAGCCGATCCACGAGTGGCTGGAGGTGCGGCCGTTTCTGACCGCTCCGCCTACGGTCACCGAATAGGTGCCAGCCCGGTGGACGAGGCAGAGCTACGGGACCTGATTCCGGGGGTCTTGGCGGCCCTCGTCCGCCGCGGGGCGGACTTCGCGACCGCAGAGGATGCGGTCCAGGAGGCGCTGCTGCGCGCCAGTGAAAGGTGGGCGAGGGGGTCCGATCAATATCCCGCCGATCCGAAGGGCTGGTTGATCACCGCGGCATGGCGGCGGTTCATCGACCTCACCCGGTCCGACACCGCGCGGCGTCGCCGTGAGCTCCAGGCTTTTGACGAACCGGCGCCCGGCCCGGCTGATTCGGTGGACGACACGCTGCAGCTGTACTTCCTGTGCGCGCACCCCAGCCTCACCCCCGCGTCGGCCGTCGCGCTGACATTGCGGGCCGTCGGCGGTCTCACCACCCGGCAGATCGCGCAGGCCTACCTCGTGCCCGAATCGACGATGGCCCAACGGATCAGCCGAGCCAAACACACGGTGAGCGCCGTCCGGCTGGATCGGCCCGGCGACCTCGGCACCGTGTTGCGCGTGCTGTACCTGGTGTTCAACGAGGGCTACACCGGCGAGGTGGACCTCGCCGCGGAGGCGATCCGGCTGGCTCGCCAACTCACCGCCGCCACCGACGAACCCGAGGTCGCCGGGCTGCTCGCGCTCTTCCTCCTTCACCACGCGAGGCGCCCGGCACGGATCCGCGCCGACGGCAGCCTGGTGCCGCTGGCCGAACAGGACCGCGACCTGTGGCGGCGCGACCTGATCGCCGAGGGCGTGGCCGTACTGCAGGCCGCGCTGTTGCGCGACCGGCTCGGCGAATATCAGGCGCAAGCCGCGATCGCGGCGCTTCACGCCGACGCGCAGAGGGCCGACGAGACCGACTGGGTGCAGATCGTGGAGTGGTACGACGAACTGCTGCGGCTGACCGACAGCCCGGTTGTGCGGCTCAACCGCGCCGTCGCCGTCGGGGAGGCCGACGGGGCGCAGGCGGGGCTCGCTGCACTCGCAGACGTCGACCCGACGCTCCCGCGCCACACCGCGTCGGCGGCCTACCTTCACGAGCGCGCGGGTGACATCGCGACGGCCGCAACGCTTTACGTGGAGGCCGCCGCGAAGGCGCAGAATTTGGCCGAGCGCAATCACCTCACGGTGCGCGCGGCCACCCTTCGTCAGCTCGTGGCGGGTGGCGAGAGCTGAATTCGTCTCGCGACCCCGGGTCTATCTGCGCGCCAGAATCAATCGGCGACGTCGAACGCTTTGATCACCTTGCTCGGCGAAATTCGGACGACGAGCTCGCCGGGCGCGGCGTTGCGCCGGCCGAATTCCTCGGCACGGTCGGCTCCCATGTAGCGTCCACCGATCCGAGTCGCGGTGTCGATGAGTTCTGCCGGGTCTTCGCTTATCGACGCCGTGCCTTGGATCTGAACGAAGGCGTACGGCGGCTGCTCGTCGTCGACACATAGCACGACCCGCGGGTCGCGTAGCAACGCGCGGCCCTTGGCGGTGTGCTTACCGGTGTTGAACAGGAGTTGTTGCCCGTCGACGATGAACCACACCGGCACCACAAGCGGTCTGCCGTCTGATGCGACATAACCTAGCTTCCCCGTTCGCGTGCCCTCGGAGAGGAATGCGATCACGTCGTCGGTCAGTTGCATGACGTTCACTGTAGGGCGACGAAGTGCTGGTGCAGGCAATTGTGGCGGCCGACGATCACGACGCCACGTCGTCAGCGTATGCGCTACGGCCGGTGGGGTCGCCGGTCGATGAGGTGGCTGTGGATGATCGTGCGAGAAACACCAAGCTAGACCGGTGCGATGCGATCCGCCCAGGGCACCGCTTGCTCGAGTTGGGCGGCGAGCCGAATGAGCACCGATTCGCCGGACAGGGGTGCGACGAATTGCACGCCGAGCGGCAGGCCGTCCGCGGTCCAGTGCAGAGGCAGCGAAATCGCCGGTCGCCCGGTCAGATTCGCCAGCTGCGTGTACGGCACCCACCCGAGGTTCTTGTCCACCATGTCGTCGACGATCTTGGTGTAGCGCAGCAGCCGGGCGGTGCGCGTCTTGATCAACACGTCGGCGGCGTGCTGCAACGCGACCGGGAGATCGAACTCGCCGATTGTCGGCGGCGGGGTCGCCAACGCCGGGGTCAAGAGAAGGTCGTAGGACTCGAAGAAGGTGGTCAGCCGCCGCGTATGGTCGTGGCGCCGCTCGACGGCGTCGACGTAATCCACGCCGCTCGTGGCCCGGCCGAGCGCGGCCAGGATCAGCGTGTCGCGTTCGAAGGACTCGTCACCCGCGCCGGAGATCCGTTTCGCCTCGTCGAGCTCCCATGCGGTATAGACGAACCAGGTGAGCAGGAAGTCGCGGGCGAGGGCCGCGTCGTCGAACGGGGCGCGCGGCAGTTCCTCGACGTGGTGACCGAGTTCGGTCAGCGTCTGCGCCGTCGACTCGACGGCGGCAACCGCCTCACGGTGCGGCGCCGGGTTGATCGCCGACGGAATCCGCACGCCGATCCGCAACGTGCCAGGATCGGCGCCCACACATGACGCGAACGGGAAGTCCGGCACGTCGGGCACGTACGGTCCGCACGGCTCACCACCGCGGATGACGTCGAGCATCGCCGCGGTGTCGCGCACCGTCCGGGACACCACGCCCTGCACCGCCGCGCCGTGCATGGACTCACCCGTCGCGGGTCCCGACGGGGTCAGCCCGCGGCTCGGTTTCAGGCCGACCAGCCCACAGCAGGCCGCCGGGATGCGGATGGATCCGCCGCCGTCGTTCGCGCCCGCGCACGGCACGATTCCCGCCGCGACCGCCGCCGCCGATCCGCCCGACGAGCCACCCGGCGTCCGCGTCAGGTCCCATGGATTGCGGGCGGGACCCCAGGCGACCGGCTCGGTGATCCCCTTCGTCCCGAACTCCGGGGTGTTGGTCTTGCCGAAGATGACCAGGCCGGCGTCGATCCACCGCTGGACGATCGCCGAATGCTCGGCCACCGGCGTCGACATCAGCGCGCGCGATCCGCGCGAGCTGGGCAGCCCGGCATAGTCCTGCGCGAGGTCCTTGATCAGGAACGGCACGCCGGCGAAGGGGCCGCTGAGCTCGCCGTTCGGTGATGCGGGGACGTCGCGCACGATCGCATTGATCCGCGGGTTGACCGCCGCCGCGCGCTCCTTTGCCACGTCCAGCAACTCCGCCGCGGTCACCTCTTTGTCGGCGACCAGCTTGGCCAACCCCGTCGCGTCGTGTGCCCGGTACTCGTCGAACTTCACCGCCTGACCGTACGTGTTCGGCTGCCGGCGTGCGGTGTCACGCCAATGTCAGCGGTTGGCCGCTGAGCGCGGTCTCGCGCAGCCGACGGGAACAGCCGGGGTGACCGGGGCATTGCGCTGCTGACTGCGATCGTCGCGCGTCATCCGCCGATTGAGCACCCGCTCGTCACGCTTGCTCAGTGAGCGGCGTCTGCTGACCAGAAGCTCGAGTTGTTGCCAGCTGAGCCCGTCGAGATCGCCGTCTTCGTCATGCGTGGCCACGACGACGCAGCCATGCAGCAGCGGCACCGTTCTCGCCGTGAAAGTCGTTGTCGCCAGCAGCAGTTCAGTGGCTTTTCGGTTGGTGCGCCGTTGGCACCCGCGCGTCGACGGGCTGAACCAGAAGTCGAACTGTCGATCGGCGCTGGTCAGGCATTGCAGACCCTGATGCTCGACGAGTTGGTCGATGTCGGCCTCGGTGTAGGCGCGGGTCTCATAGACGGCTCCGCTGGTGCTGAAGTACAGGACGGTGTTCATTCTGAATTCCCATTCGTCTCTTTCGTCGTGGTGAAGGGTCGGCATCGACTCACCGCCCTGTTGTAAAAGTTACCCATGTGACAGTTGAGACAAACATTGATAACGGTCTAGCGGCCGATTGTTTGACCGCTGTAGGTGCCGAGCAGCCGCAAAATGCGCATTTTGCAGGGACTTTTAGGGCACTTTCCGCCTTCTCGGGCAGGGGTGGTTAGCGCGGTGTCAGCCGGCCAGCACGAACGACAGGAAGAAGCCGCCCGCGGTCGCGAAGGCATTCAGCGGGCGACCGTGTTCGAACGCCTCGGGCATGAGCGTGTCGGCCAGCGAGGCCAGCACCGCGCCGCCGGCGAACGACAGCGCCACCGCCAAAACGTGTTCGCTCATCCCCGCCGCGACCGATCGGCCGAACACCACCGCGGCGGCCAGAAGCACGGCGCATAGCAACCAGGTGACGACGACGGCGCGCGCGCTCGTTCCCGAGTTCCGCATCGCGACCGCACCCACGAGCGACTCCGGCAGGTTGGAGAAGAAGATCGCGACCGACAGCGACAGCGACGCGCCGCCGACCAGCGACACGCCCAGCGCGAGGTTCTCCGGCACACCGTCCAGCGTCACCGCCGCCAGCAACGCGAGGCCGACCCCGCCGCGCGTTCCGGAGGCCGCGACTTCCCGGCTGTCCGGGCCCGACTTGCCGCTGATGTACCTGTCCAGCGCGGTGTCGACAGCGACGAATGTGGCGGCGCCCGCGAGCAATCCGAGGCCCGATCGCGCCGGACCACCCATCTTGAACGCCTCTTCGAACAGCTCGAAGGCCAGGGCCGAGATCAACGCTCCGCTGGCGAACGCGAGGAGCACGCCGGTCAGCCGTTTCGGTGGACTCCATTTCGCGCCGACGAGCGAGCCGATGACAAGCGCGCTGGATGCGGCCAGGCCGAACCAGACAGCTGTCAACACCGGGCCCTGATGCCCCGCACGATGATCCTTCAAACTCCAGACGCCGTCGGCTCGTTCGACGCCGTGTCGGTTTCGGTCCGCCGGTGGCTGGAAACACTGACGGCATGGGCCGCACTGTTCGTGGTCTCGCTGCCGTGGCCGCATCGACGTTGGGTGCCGTGGCAGCGCGTGATCTGTTCCAGAAAAAGCATGCGCTGCTGCGCAACTTCCCTCTCGTCGGCCACGCCCGGTATCTGCTCGAATCCGTCGGACCGGAACTGAGGCAGTACATCGTCGCGGCCAACGACGAAGAGCGTCCGTTCACCCGCGACCAGCGGCGGTGGGTGTACGCCTCGGCCAAGAAAGAGAACAACTATTTCGGCTTCGGCACCGACAACGATCTCGAGTACACGTCCGGCTACCCGGTCATCAAGCACCGCACGTTCACTCGTGCCGTGCCCCCGTCGGCGCCGACCGCGACGCTCGAGACAAAGGTGCCGTGCGCCAAGGTGATCGGCGCGGCGCGTGGCCGGCCGGGCGCATTCCGACCGCGCTCCGTGGTCAACATCTCGGCGATGAGCTTCGGGTCGCTGTCGGCCAACGCCGTCGAGGCGCTGAACAAGGGAGCGGTGTTGGCCGACTGCCTGCACAACACCGGAGAGGGCGGCATATCGCGCTATCACCGCCACGGCGGTGAACTGATCTTTCAGATCGGCACCGCGTACTTCGGCTGCCGCGACGCCGAAGGCCGTTTCGACCTCGACAAGCTCAAGGATGTGGTGGCCGGCGCGCCGGTGCGAGCCTTGGAGATCAAACTCAGCCAGGGCGCCAAGCCGACCATTGGCGGGCTGTTGCCGGCGCCCAAGGTCTCCAGCGAGATCGCGGCCGCCCGAGGCGTTCCGGAGGGGCGCGACTGCGTCAGCCCATCGCGGCATGCCGAGTTCTCCGACACCGACAGCCTGCTCGACTGGGTGGAACTGCTCGCCTCCGAAACCGGCCTGCCGGTGGGAATCAAGTCGGCCGTCGGTGACCTCGACTTCTGGCACGAACTCGCCGATCTCATGCGGGACACGGGTCGAGGCGTCGACTTCGTCACGATCGACGGCGGCGAGGGCGGCACCGGCGCGGCGCCGTTGATCTTCACCGACACCGTGTCGCTGCCGTTCCAACTCGGCTTCGCCCAGACGTACCGGATCTTCGCCGACCGGGGCCTGCACGAAGACCTCGTGTTCATCGGAGCCGGCAAGCTCGGGTTGCCGGACAACGCCGTTGTCGGCTTCGCCCTCGGCTGTGACATGGTCTATGTCGCGCGGGAGGCGATGCTCGCCATCGGGTGCGTCCAGGCGCTGAAATGCCATACCGACACGTGTCCCACGGGAGTCGCCACCCAGAACGCGTGGTTGGCCCGAGGCCTGGTGCCCGACGTCAAGGCCGAGCGCTTCGCGAACTACATCAAGACGCTGCGCCGCGACCTGGTCAAGGTGGCCGAGGCGTGTGGTGTCGAGCATCCCGGGCTGATCACCACCGACGCGGTGGACATCCTCGACACCCGAACCGCTTCCACGCCGTTGCACGAGGTGTACGGTTACGAGCCGGACATGGGCCTGCCGTCCGCGGCCGACCGCAAGGAGATCGTCCGGTTGATGTCGGTTCGCGAGCCGCAGGGCGACTCCGCGCCGGCGTCGACGTCCGCCGTCGGATGACACGCCCGGAGGCTGTATGCAACCGATATCGCCGACCGATCTGATCTTTCTACTGGGCGAATCCCGAGAGCACCCAATGCATGTCGGTGGCCTGCAGCTGTTCGCGCCGCCGGATGGAGCGGGGCCCGAATTCCTGCGCGAAACCTACGACGCCCTGGTCGAGCAGACCGAAATCCAGCCCACGTTCCGCAAGCACCCGGCGTTCTTCGGCGGAGTCACCAACCTGGTCTGGTCGTCCGACAAGGAGGTCGACCTCGAGTATCACCTGCGCCGCTCGGCACTGCCCGCGCCCGGTCGGGTGCGGGAGCTGCTCGAACTGGTCTCGCGGCTGCACGGCACCCTGCTCGACCGGCACCGCCCGTTGTGGGAGGCGCACCTGATCGAAGGCCTCGACGACGGGCGCTTCGCGGTCTACACGAAGTTCCACCACGCGCTGATCGACGGCGTGTCGGCGAGCAAGTTGATGCAGCGATCGCTGACGACCGATCCGGCCGACACGGACGTCCGCGCACCCTGGAGCCTGCCGCCCCGACGCGGGACCGGCGCCAAGACCGGTTCGTCATTGCTGCAGACATTGAGCCAGGCCGCCGGATCGGTCGTCGGCGCAGCGCCGACCACGCTGACGCTGGCCCGCGCCGCGCTGCTCGAACAGGAACTCACGCTTCCGTTCCGGGCACCGAAGACCATGCTGAACGTCCGCATCGGCGGCGCTCGGCGGGTCGCCGCGCAGTCCTGGGCGTTGGAGCGCATCCAGAAGGTCAAGCGCGCCGCCGGGGTGACCGTCAACGACGTCGTGCTGGCGATGTGCGCGGGGGCGCTGCGCGAGTACCTGACCGACGAGAACGCGCTGCCGGACACCCCATTGGTCGCGATGGTGCCGGTGAATCTGCGCACCGAGAAGGACGCCGACGGCGGCGGCAACCTGGTCGGCGCGATCCTGTGCAACCTCGCCACCGACCTCGAAGATCCGGTGCGGCGGCTCGACGCCATTGCCACCTCGATGCGCGACAACAAGAAGGTCTATTCCGAACTGCCGCGAGTTCAGCAACTGGCGGTGTCGGCGATGCTGATCGGCGGACTGGCGCTCGCGCTGCTGCCGGGTTTCGTCGCGACCGCGCCGCCGCCGTTCAACATCGTGATCTCCAACGTCCCCGGCGCCAGGGAGCCGATGTACTGGAACGGCGCCCGCCTCGACGGCAACTACCCGTTCTCGATTCCGCTGGACGGCCAGGCGCTCAACATCACGTTGGCCAACAGCGCCGGCAACCTCGACTTCGGGCTGGTCGGCGATCGACGAAGGGTCCCGCATCTTCAGCGGCTGCTGGGCCACCTCGAAACGTCGCTGAAGGAGCTGGAACGCGCGGTGGGTGTCTGACGCATCCCCCCTAGCGGTATACCGTCCGGGTATGAGTCGAGTGTCGGTGATCACGGGCGGCGCGGGTGGAATGGGTCAGGCGACGGCCAAGGTGGTGGGGCTGGACCACACGGTCGTCCTCTGCGACGTCAGAAAGGACCGCCTCGACGGTGCGGCCGCGACGTTGGCCGACCTCGGCATCACGGCCACCGTCGTGCATTGCGACGTCACCGACCGGCTGGCGGTCGGCCGGCTGTTCGAGACGGCGTGCGGCCTCGGCACCGTCGCCTCCGTGATCCACACTGCCGGGGTGAGCCCCAGCATGGGCGACGCCGAATATGTCATGCGCACCAATGCGATCGGCACGATCAACGTCGATGAGGCGTTCTTCGAAGTCGCCGCCGAGGGCGCCGCGGTGGTGAACGTGGCGTCGATGGCTGCGCACATGCTGCCCGACGAGATGATCCCGAAAAGCCAGTTCCCGCAAGCGCTGACGGATCAGGACGCATTCATGACCGCCATGCTGGCCGCATGCGACATCGTTCCGCCAGAAGCGCGATCGGGTATCGCCTATGCGCTGAGCAAGAGCTTCGTCAGGTGGTACAGCACGTCGCAGGCCGAACGGATCAACGGCAAAGGCCTGCGCATCGTCTCGGTGTCGCCGGGATCCATCGACACCGAGATGGGCCGGTTGGAGGAGCAGGCCGGCGCCGGCGCCATGGTCGCCGACGCCGCGGTCCCGCGGTGGGGGAGGCCGGAGGAGATGGCCGACTTACTCGCCTTCGTCGCCAGTTCCAAGGCCGGGTACCTCACCGGCACCGACATCCTCAACGACGGCGGAGTGATCGCCTCGATGACCGAGCGAGCCAGGATGGCCGCCGAAACAGCCTGAGCCGTAAGTGTTTACATTGCCGACAGCGGCCCGGCTCGGTAACCGTCGTACTCATGTATCGGCGCGGGCGCGCGGTTCACGCGTGGCACTGGCATGACGCGTCCTTGTCCGAGCCGGCTTCGAGTTCGGCCGATGAACCGACTGAGCTGTCGGGACGCCAGTCGAATGGGAAGTGCTTGCTGGAGCGGCCGCGGTGTTCGTGGGACCAATCGAAGCCCACGGCATGGTCTCGCTCGACAACGCCCCACGTCGCAACCTGACCAGGCCCGACTTCAGCCCCCGGCGCATTCGCGGTGGTGACTCGTCGACTGGGATCCGACGTCGGTCCGGTGAGTGCAGCAACCTGAAGGTCGACCTTGCCGGGGACTTTGGCGCGCCAGTAGGCAAGGTCGTCTGCGGCCTCGAACGTGATCGGTGCGTACTCGATGCCCCGTAACTCCTCGATGAGGCTGGCGAATTCGGCCGGCCAGCCGCCCTCTTTGCCGGTGAAGATCCGCTCCAGCGCGTCGCCTTGGACCGGATCGGCTTTGGAGTCGATGTAGAACATCAGCTTCATCATGGCGTTGGGGTCGCCGACCCACATGTTGCCGGTGAACTCGCCGAGTGAGACCACATTCAATCCAGCGAGGTTCACCTCGCCTAGGTGCCCGTCCCGGATGTGCCAGACCAGAGTGAACAGGCAGTCTCCGTGGGTCGGCTCTTGAGCGAAGCTGCACGGGCAGGGCAATTTACAGCTGCAAACGTCAAACCAGTCTCCGCGGAGATGCCAGTCGGTGGTCAAGGGTGTCGTTGTCACTCCTGCTCCTTATATACCCCGGGGGGGTACCCGGATGAGCCGAACGTAGCGCGGTGTACGTGGTCCCGTCAAGTACCCCCGAGGGGTATTCTGCAAGGGTGTGGAATCTACGAGGGGACCTTCGCGTAATCCCTGCCGCGCTCGGTATGGCGAGTGTGCTGATACTCGGTGGTTGCGGTTCTCACGGTCAACCCGCGGCGTCGACTTCCCTCACTGAAGAGGCGTCAACCGCCCGCCTGGTCGGCCCGGGTGAGTTCGCCGCAGCGGTCGACGAACCGACCCGCGTGACGATCAATGTTCATGTTCCTTTTGAGGGCGATATCGCCGGCACAGACCTGTCGATACCGTTCGACCAGATCAGATCCCAGGCTGGCCGGCTTCCAGCCGATCGCAGCACTGGCCTCGCGATCTACTGTCGGACAGGACCGATGAGCGCGATAGCCGCTGAAACACTTCATGATCTCGGCTACGTCGACATTGTGGAGTTGCGGGGAGGAATGCGGGCGTGGCAAGCCGACGGCCGCCAGCTAGTCGGACTTGTCGAATAGCCCACTCCTGATTCGATATTCACGAAATCGGTCTTGGCAGGTTCGAAACCCGTTGCGCTACGGCAGGACCTAACCCGTGTGAGAAGTAGAGTAGGCCCGCGGAGTTCGTCTCCACGGGCCACGGTCAGCCGCCGGGTGCGCTGACTCCAGCTTGCGGTATCGGCCGCAACCGTCCAGAGCGGTCGAGACGGTATAGCGCAGCTGCCGACGCCAGCCCGACCAGGGCGAGGGCCAGCCAGATGAGTTCGCTCACACCGGCATTGCGGCCGGCTTGCATCAGCCAACCTGTGCCAAGGTTTCCAACGAGGATGCCGATGCCCACGATGGTGTTGTAAAACCCGTAATGAGTGCCGACGAGCCGCTCGTTCGCCAAGGAGACGACGGTGTCCATTTCGAATGGGAACACCGCGGCCGAACCGACGGCCAGCACCCCCGCGGCCAGCAGGAGCGCGGCGACTGCCGCAGTGTGGCCGAAGCGGCCGCTGTCGGGTACGACCATCAGCGGAACGAACGCCGCCGCCAGAAGAAGAAGGCCGAATACCAGGGAACGCCCCGCGCCCCACCGTGTGCCGAACCATTGGGTGATGCGCAGCTGACCGAACACTGTCACCACACCGGACACCACGAACACCGAAGCCACCATCAATGACTCCCGCTGGGGCTCAAGCATTCCGGCGTGCAGGGGGAGGGCGAGATATACCTGGAATGACAGCACGTAGGAGCCGATCATCGCCGCGGCGAACATGAGAAACGACCGGTTGGCCACAATGACGCGCCAGTCGGCAAGCACAGAGGATTTGTCTTCCGGCACGCCGGGGGATTGCGGTGGCAAGGCGAACAACTGCGCGACGGTCAGAGCGGCAAACACCAGCGCCGCGGCGGCAGCCGTGATGCGGAAGTCCAGTGCCATCAGGGCCAGTCCGACGAGAGGCCCCGCCAGGATCCCGGCCTGATAGAAGATGTTGAACACCGCGAACGCCTCGACGCGTCGGGGTCCCGAATCCGTTGCCAGGTAGGCCCGAACCGCCGGGTTGAACAGCGCTCCAGCGAATCCTGTTGCTGCCGAGGCGATAAGCACCGCCGGCAACGACTCGGCGAAGACCAGCAAACCGAATCCGCCTGTTCGGAGCAGACAGCCTGCGACGATCAACGGCTTGTATCCGAGTCGATCCGCCAGTGTGCCGCCCAAGATGAACATGCCCTGTTGAGAGAAGTTCCGCACCCCCAACACCAACCCGACCGTCCATGCCGCCAAACCGAGTGGGCCGGCCAGATATCCAGCCAGGTAAGGCATCAACATGTAGAAGCCGAGATTGATGCCAAACTGATTGACCATCAGCATCCGACTGGGCCAGCCGAAACTGCGGAACTGTGCGACCACCTTCATCACCGCATCACCGCCAGTGGGTCAATGACATTGGCGCAGCGAGTCCAAGACGAAACCACTTGCGCTCGAGGATCATCGATAACCGCCGGTTCTTCAGAAGGTGTGACGCCGAGCAAACCGTGGCCCCGACAGTAGTCATCGTTGTACACGGTGTCGAAGTAGCGTTGCGGCCCATCAGGGAAGATCGCAGCAATGGTGGTACCGGCGGCCATGGTGCGGGCCGCCCAACCCGCGACGAGCGCGACAGCCCCGACGCTCCATCCGCCGCTGGCGTAGTGGGTGGCGGCGAGGGTCCGGCAGGCCCACACCGCTTCGGCCGGAGCCACCCAGTGAACCTCGCTGAACGCCGCGTAGTCGACATTGCCGGGATAGATGCTCGATCCCAATCCACGCATCAGGCGCTTGCCGGCCGGTTGCCCGAAGATCGTCGATCCGACCGTGTCAACGCCGATCAGCCGTAGCTCGCGATTGAATTCACGAAGGACTCGGGCCACCCCGGCCGAATGACCGCCGGTGCCAACAGAACAGACCAGAACGTCGATGTCGCCAAGCTGCTCCTGGAGTTCAAGCGCCAGCGGACGGTACGCCTCGACGTTGTCGGGATTGTTGTATTGATCGGGATACCACGCATGCGGCTCAGTGGAGAGGATCTGTTGGACACGGTCGCGGCGAGCTTGCTGCCAGCCGCCGTCAGGATGCGGCTCAGTGACCACATCGACCTCTGCCCCGAATGCTGACAGCATCCGCTGAATGATGGGTTCCATGCCCGGGTCGGTGACCAGCGTGACCGGATGCTGATAGACGGTTCCGGCCAGCGCCAAGCCAAGTCCCAGTGTGCCGCTTGTGGACTCGACGATCCGGGCGCCGGTGCGCAGCGCGCCGCTGGCCCGCGCTCGCTCAACCATGTGTAGGGCAGGCCGATCCTTCATGCCGCCTGGGTTGAGGCCTTCGAGCTTGGCCCAGAAGCCGCGCTCGTTGCCGGTGAAAGGGGCCGAGATTCGTAGCACCGGGGTGCGGCCGACCATGGTGCCTGGCCGCTCGTATCGGCCGAGCCGGCGCTCGGGCGGCAAGGGTGGGTTGGATGTGTGAACTGACAGGACGTGGTTCATGGGATGCGTCGCTTCTGTTGGAGCCGCGACGGATACCGCGCGGCCGCTGATCAGGGGCAGCAGTCACCGACCGAACTCGCCGAATAGCGAGCTTGATCTGGCGCTACGCCATCAGCGACGCGCGATGCACAGCCGGGTCAAGAGGACACGGCCGCTCTCGGATGCATGCTGCCACCGGGGCGGACCGCGGATTGCGCCCAGTGAACCCTGTCGCCAGAACGGCGCAACGGTGGCGATTGCGGCCATAAGTGCCAGCGCGATGAGCACGGTTGCGCCACGGGGCAGCATCGCCTCCGCGAATGCGTCGGGCGCTTTATGCGTCGAATGATTTTCAATGTGCGGATGATCAGCCGCGACGGCAAATCCGCCATACAGACTTGCGGTCAGCTCATGCGGACCGTGAGGTGACTCTTCGTGGCACGAGATAACCCATTCCGCACCGGCCACGACGATCCAGAACGCGAGAACCAGCGCGACGACTTTGCGCCATCGCGTCCTGGAATCCGCGTCGTGGTACGCCACAGTGTTTCCAATGTAGCAGCGGCTCGCAGCTCATTCATCGAGCCGCCGACCTGACGCCAGGTTGTTATCGCGTCGGTATCGCGTCCAACGCGTCCGACCGAGGAGCGGCAGCATCGCCGTCGTGTCTGCCACGAGTCACCCTGCGCCAGACCGAGATAGCAGCGCAAACACGCCAGGCAGAATGCTCGAACGAGCGGGCCGTCACAAAGAAGCCGGCAGCGGGCCGGCGAGTTTGGCCGGCCGGCACCACAGCATGGCGGCCACACACAGCACCGCCGCGACCGCGAACGCGGCCTGCACGCTGAATGCGTCGGCAGTGCCGCCCAGCAGCGCCGCGGCGATCGGCCGTGAACCGAGAAAGCCGACCAGCCACAGCGCCATGATCCGGCCGCGTAACTCTTTGGGCGCGCGCTCCTGCACGACGGTGGACAGGCCGGTCATCGCCCAGCCGAATCCCAGGCCGGCAAGCACGAATCCCGCGACCGCCACCGCAGGCGCCGCCGCCACGGCTAGCACCGTGCAGCCCGCCGCAAGGCCGGCCATGCCGAGCGCCGACACCTTGTGCGACGCCAGCCGGCCGCGCATCAGCGCGAGCACCGCCATGCCGACGGCCGCGCCGACGCCGAAGACCGCGGACAGGGTCCCGACCAGGCGGGCGCCGCCGCCGAGCTCGTCGGCCATCGACGGGGTCAACGTGATCGACGAATCGGACGCGAGCCCCACGGTCGTCACCGCGACCAGCGCCAGGAACAGCGGACGGTCCCGCCAGACGTATCTGAGTGCCACCCGTACGCGGAAGTCCGTGCCGGCGAGCCGCGCCGGCGGGGCCGGGAAGCGGACGGCGACGATCACGATCGCGAACACCAGATGCAGGGCGGCGCTGACTGCGAACGCCGCCCCCGGACCCAGATGCGCGGCGATGTACGCGCCCGCAGCGGGCCCGACGACGCGCCCGACTGTCATCGGAAAGCTGTTGAGCGCCATGGCCGTCGACAGTTCACCGTCGCGGATGAGGTTCGGCACGATCGACTGCATCGCCGGGCCGCCCACCACGAAGCCGAACCCGACCAACAGGGTGCCGAGCAGGACGGGAACCGCCGCAGACATGCCGGATTGCGCAGGTTCGGCGAACAGCCAGGCCGCCGTCAGGCCGGAACCGGCGACACACAACACCCGGCCGAGCAGGATCTGCCGGGCGGGGTCGCCGGTATCGGCCCACTTGCCGCTGGTGGGGCTGAGGATCAACTGCGGCGCGAACTGAACGACGCCGACCATTCCGACCATCAGCGCCGAACCGGTCGCGTCGTACATCACGATCGCCGCGACGATGCCGTGCGTCCACACCGCCAGGACGGAGAAGATCTTGCCCCAGAACAGCGCGCCGAACACCGGGTCGAAGATCAACCCGAAAGCGCCGCGCGCCTGCGACCGGACGGTGGCTTCAGCGGTCATCGGTCCGCCGCGCGTTCGAATCGTTCGGTCAGGCGGTCGAGGAGATCGACCAGGGTGTCGACGCTGGCTTCGGGCCAGTCGGCGATTATCTCCGCGACAAGCTCGCGCCGCCGGTCGGCCACGATCTCCAAGGCCTGACGACCGGCCGCGGTCAGCACCAACGTGCACCGTCGTTGGTCATCGGCGGCGGACGTCTTGGTGACGAGGCCCGCGCTCACGACGGCGGCGACCGATCGGCTGGCTGTCGAGTGTTCGACCGCCATGAAATCCGCGACCTCGCGGATCGAGGCGCCGCCGGAAAGCTGTTGGCACTGCTCGACCGCTCGTAGTACCCGCAGGGTGGAGGCGCTGGTCACCGGGCCGGCGCCGCCGAGAAGGCGGTCGCGCCAACTCGGTCGCTGCCGCGCGATGGCGATGCGGGTCAGCAGTTCGTCGAGTTGGTCGTATCGTGACGGCGTCACGAAGTATGCATAGCACATACATGTATCCGCGGCGAAATCGGTTTCCGCGAAAATACGTCGATCGATCCAACACTCCGGGCAGGCCCCAACCGTCAAGCGTCGGCAGGACCCAGCGACCCCAGGGTGAAGACGCGAACTTGGCCGGCGACCTGGGCATGGCACTGGGACAGCAGGGGTTGGGACAACTCTTCGTGCAGGATCACCTCGATCGGCCCCGCTCCACCGTCGAGCAGAACGCGGATCCGATGTTCTCCGCGCTCGACATGCGCCGGATGCAGCGCGTCGATGCGGTCATCGCCGTAGCGCTCGCGGACGAAGTACTGAGCGGCCTGCACGGCGTGTGGTAGCGAGGTGCGCCCGCGCAGGAACCGGTTGTCCAGCCGCCCATCGAGGTACAGGCGCACCAGGCCGGCCGAATCGGTCGAGTCGACCCGCCCGTAGCACAACCCTTCGGGCAGGACGAGCATCGTAGCGGCAAAGCGGTCCCCACCGAGATGCGAACATTCCCAGGTGAATTCGGGGTACTCGGCCGCGATCGCACTGCACGCGCTGCGGCCCCGTACCGCGCAGCACTGGTCGTGTTTACCGTGCGAGCAGATCGCGATCAGCGGATCGGTGGACAACTGCCCGTCGCTGCCGTCCAGGGCGAGATCGAGGAATCCGTCGGGGCCCGCGACCTCTCCGTGGTGCAGCGCCTCGCTGCCGACGCCCGAGTGCGCTATGTACCAGCGCCACCGTGGAATGTCGGGGCGCCGACCATGCCGACGGATGGCCGCGATGCGCATGCCCGCCTTCTCGACCCGACGGACGATGGCGCGGCCGAGTTGAGGGTCGATGCAGTTCGGCGACTGCAGGAACGCAGACGGCCCCCACGCCCCGCTCAACTCGAGCAGCACCCACGACGACCCCGCCGACGCGGTGCCGTACATCGGGTCGTCGCGGGCCAGCGACTGGTCGCTGCACGGGATTCGCTTCGCGGCGGTCATCCGGTGTCGGCCGGGAAGTCCACCGGAACGACGACTCCCTCCCGCAGCAGCCGCCGGATCAGGACGGTCGCGTCGGCATGGTCGAGACCGGGCAGGCTCCTCGCATCGACAACCCCTCCGAGGTGCAGCGTCCGGACCGCGTCTTCGCACATCTGCGGGAAGGTCATGGTCCGGTCGGGCAGCCGCAGGACGATGCGGTCATCGGTTTTCTCGACGGTCGCGCAGAGCCCGTGCCGCCATTGCACCACCGCGTCGGCGGCGCGATCGGCCGCCGCCAGCGACGCCAACGGCCGTACTGAGACGGGACGAGTCCGGTCGGCATGCCGCCGCGACAGTTGCGCGGTGGCGGCTGGGCTGAGTGTCGCCGCCTCATCACGCAACGATCCGACCATCTGCGCCATCACCTTGCTCACCGTCGCCATCGTCTCATCGGCGTCCACCGTGCCCATCGGCAGTGATTGCCGGAACGACGCGGTGCTCGCCAGCTGGTCCACGACCGCGCGGGCGACGTCCACACCGGTCATCGGCGCCACCCCGATGGTGAGGTGGATCGAGGTCATCTGCAGGGCCTGTGCCGAATGCACCCAGCCCCGCGGTAGATAGAGCGCGTCGCCTTCGGACAGCACAGTGTCGATGACCGGTGCGTCGGCGACCCGCTTCTCGATCTGCGCGCGGTGCTGTGTCCAGGGCTGCGACGGCAGCGGGTGCTCGATGACCGGCTCGTGCACGATCCAGCGCTTCTGGCCCGATACCTGCAGGACGAACACGTCGTGCACGTCGTAGTGCGGGTCGAAGCCGCGATTGACCGGCGGGGTGACGTAGGCGTTGGCCTGCACCGGATGACCGAGCTCGTCGACGGCCTCACGGACGAACGCGATGAGCGGGGGCCACAACCGGTGTAGACCCTGCAGCACAATCGTTGCGCCGGAGACGAATTGGCTCAGTAGCTTCGCGGAGTCGATCTGATCGGGTATCTCGGCGCCGAATCCGGCCGGCCCGAGGTAGCAGTCCTTGGACAGGACATCACCTTCTTTGGCCAGCCGGATGAACGGCGCGCGCACCCCGCGCTCGGCGATCAACTCGTCAACCGTGTCCGCAGACAGCAGATCACTGAAGTCGCGGGGTAACGCGTCGGCCCGGCTGAGCAGCGGTTTGCGACCCCAGTACTCGTCGGCGAACCGTCGAGCACCGGTCGCGACGCACCGCTGAAGCATCGGGCTCAGAATTCAAGAAGGCGTCAGGCGGTTCCGTCGGCGCCGCCGTCGTGACCTTCGGGATTGGAGCCGCCGTCGGCGGGGCCTTCGCCACCGGCCGTGCCGTCGGCGCCGCCGTCGTGACCTTCGGGATTCGAGCCGCCGTCGGCGGGCCCTTCGCCGCCTGCGCCTGAGGTGGTGATGTCGTCGTCATCGAGTGCCATGTCGATCCCTTCCGTTGGGCTGCTGCCGCAGCGTGCTGACGGAGTTGCCCCGGACCGCGCCGACGAAACAACGCGTCATTATGGTCAAGCGGTGACCATCTCCTACGACGAGGCGCTTCGCGAGCGGGTCAGGGCGAACCTGTCGGGACACCGGCGTCGCGCCGTGACCGACCCGACCAAGAGGCACGCGGCGGTCGCCGTGGTGCTCGTCGATTCCGAGGTCGGTGAGGACCGGGTGGATCCGGCGGACGTCGACGACTGGATCGACGGGCGCCCGATGCCGGAAGCCGGCCTCGACGGGCGCATGGTCGACGTCTCGGGTGGAGCGGCTTTCCTGTTGTGTCGCAGGGCTTCCCGATTGTCATCGCACGCCGCGCAGTGGGCGTTGCCCGGCGGCCGGCTCGACGCGGGGGAGACCGCGATCGACGCGGCTCTGCGCGAGCTGGACGAGGAGGTCGGGGTCCGGCTGCCGGAGTCGACGGTGCTGGGCCTGCTCGACGACTATCCGACGCGATCCGGCTACGTCATCACCCCGGTGGTGCTCTGGGGCGGCGGCCGGCTCGATCCGCGGCCGGCACCCGACGAGGTGGTCGCGGTCTACCGGGTCGGGTTGCACCAGCTGCAGCGCGACGACTCGCCGCGGTTCATCGAGATCCCCGAGAGCCCGCGACCGGTGGTGCAGGTACCGCTGGGCAACGACCTGATCCACGCGCCGACGGGCGCGGTGCTTCTACAACTGCGGTGGTTGTGCCTGGAAGGCCGCCACGATCCGGTCGACGAACTCGAGCAACCGGTCTTCGCGTGGAAGTAGTGTGAGATTTGGGTGCACGAACAGTTGTTGAGCGAGCGTTTGAGCACCGAAATCGCAAGGAGGGCTGGACCTTGAAGTTGGCATTGAGTGACGAGGACGCTGCGTTCCGCGACGAGCTGCGGCGGTTCTATGCCACCGAGATTCCCGAAGACATCCGCGACAGGGGCAAGACCGGTCATCCGAACTTCCCCGACGACATGGTGATCAGCCAGCGAATCCTCAACGAGAACGGGCTGGCGGTGCCGAACTGGCCGGTCGAATGGGGCGGTAAGAAGTGGTCGCCGCTGCAGCGGCAGATCTGGCTCGACGAGATGCAACTCGCCGGGGTGCCCGAACCGCTGGCGTTCAACACCAAGATGGTCGGCCCGGTGATCGCTGCGTTCGGCTCGCAAGCAATGAAGGAGCGGTTCCTGCCGCCGACGGCCAACATCGACATCTGGTGGTGCCAGGGCTTTTCCGAACCCGAGGCGGGCTCGGACCTCGCGTCGATACGCACCACCGCGGTGCGCGACGGCGACACCTACGTCGTGAACGGCCAGAAGACGTGGACGACCCTCGGCCAGTACGCCGACTGGATCTTCCTGCTCGCGCGGACCGATCCGAACGCGCCCAAGCGGCAGGCCGGCATCTCGTTCCTCCTGGCCGAGATGTCCACACCGGGGATCACGCTGCGCCCGATCGAGCTGATCGACGGCAGTTACGAGGTGAACGAGATCTTCTTCGAAGACGTCCGGATCCCGGCCGACCAACTCGTCGGCGAGGAGAACCAGGGCTGGACCTACGCCAAATTCCTGCTCGGCAACGAACGCACCGGCATCGCCCGCATCGGGCTGACGAAACTGTGGATGTCTCAAGTCAAGGACCATGCCGCAAAGCTTCAGGTGAACGGGGCGTCGCTGCTGGATGATCCGCTGTTCGCCGCGCGCGTCGCCGAGATCGAAACCGGGCTGCTGGCGCTGGAGCTTACGCAGATGCGGGTCAGCGGATCGGAGGCCGACGGCAAACCCAACCCCGCGTCGTCGATCCTCAAGCTGGGCGGCAGCCAGCTGCAGCAGGCCGCCACCGAGCTGCTGGTCGAGGTGGCCGGACCGGACGCCCTGCCGTTCGACGCCGGCGCTGACATCGACACTCCGGCGTGGGCGCAGGACGCCGCCCCTCGCTACCTGAATTATCGCAAGACGTCGATCTACGGCGGTACCAACGAGATTCAGCGCAGCATCATCGCTTCGACCATCCTGGGATTGTGAGCCGACCGTGGACTTCGACCTGACCGAGGAACAACAACTGCTCCGCGACGTCACCCGCGACGTGCTGTCACGCGGCGACGACATCGCCGGTGTCACCAAGGCTGAGCCCGGCTGGCGCCGCGAGGTGTGGGGCCAACTGGCCGAGGTGGGCATCCTCGGGCTCGGTTTCGACCCCACCGAGTCCGGCCAGATCGAGGCGATGGTGGTGCTGACCGAAATCGGCAGGCGGCTCGCGCCCGAACCGGTCGCGCAGGCCGCGCTCGTCCCGGGCGGCCTGATCGCCGAATTGGGCAGCGACCAACAGAAGGAGATCCTCGAGCGGGTAGCGGCGGGTGACACGCTGCTGGCCTTCGCCCACGCGGAGCCCGGTGCACGCGTCCCGACCGCCGAGCCTGCCGCTCGTGCGGAGCGAAGCGGCGACACGTGGACGGTCAGCGGCCGGAAAAACCCTGTGCTGGCCGGTGATTCGGCGGACACCGTGGTCGTAACCGCAGCGCTGCCAGAGGGTGGAACCGGCCTCTTCATCGTCGAGGCTGCCGCGACGGCCAGACAGGCGTATCGCACGTTCGACGGCCGCCGCGGTGCTCAGCTGGACTTCGACTCCGCACCCGCCGAACCGCTCGGCGACGGCGGCGACGCGGCCGAGCACGTTGCGCGCACCGTCATCCGCTATCAGTCGGCGCTGTGCTCGGAGGCGGTCGGCGCCATGGAGGAGGCTTTACGGCTCACCACCGAATACCTCACCAGCCGTAAGCAATTCGGTGTTCCGCTGAGCAAGTTCCAGACTTTGACGCAGCGTGCGGCGGACATGTACGTCTCGCTGGAGCTCGCGCGCAGCATGAACTTCTACGCCGCGATGTCAATCGCCGACGGGCGCTTCGACCCGGTGATCGCGGCGCGGACAAAACTGCAGATCGGCCGGTCCGGGCGACACATCGCGCAGGAGGCGATCCAGCTGCACGGCGGCATCGGCATGACCGCCGAGTACCCGGTCGGGCATTACGCCGCGCGACTCACCGCGATCGACAACACGTTCGGCACGGCCGACGACCAGCTGCGCACACTGGTCGGCCACGTCGGCGACTACGGAACGGTGTCCCTCTAAGAGAGGCGCATAAGGGAGGCGCACCCGGCCCTCTGAGCGACTTCGGTGTCGGGGGATGCGCTGAGCGCAACCAACGACACCGAAATCACCAATTTGACCGCGAAGGGTGACCATGTTCATCGTCGTTCTCGGCGCGGTGCTGGCGGTGATGCACCTGTACTTGTGGAAGAGGTTGATCAAGGACACAGCCGGGCCGGGCCGGACCCGTCGCGCGCTGACCGCGATCCTGCTCGCGCTTGCGGGCGTGCTGCTCGCCGCGCTGGTGCTGCCCCGGGTGATCGGCCCCGCCGAGTCGGGCTGGTTCGCCTGGCCCGGCTACCTATGGTTCGGGGTGGCCGCGTACATGTTGCTGGTCCTGTTGCTACTCGAACCCGTGCACCTGGTGTTGCGCCGATGGGTGCGCTCCGAGACGGCGCCGACCTATCCGGAAAACCCGGCGGCGCCAGCAGTTCTGAATCGCCGCCTGTTCCTCGCCCGTGCGGGCGCCGTCACCGCCGGCGCAGCATCAGTGGGCCTCGTCGGTTTCGGGGCGGCCACTGCGACGGCTCCGCCCGACCTGCTGCGCGTACCGGTGCGGCTGCGCAACCTCGACCCGGCGTTTCACGACTTTCGCATCGCGGTGGTGAGCGACATCCATCTCGGACCGCTGGCCGGGCGGACGCACGCCGAGCGGATCGTCGAGACGATCAACGAGACCGCGCCGGATCTCGTCGCAATCGTCGGCGATGTTGTGGACGGCACTGTCGGCGAACTAGGTTCGGCCGCAGCGCCATTGGGCGACTTGGCGTCCCGGGAGGGCACGTACTTCGTCACCGGCAACCACGAGTACTTCGTCGACGACACGCTCGAGTGGCTTCGCGAGCTGGAGCGGTTGGGCATCCGGCCGCTGCGCAACGAGAACACGTTGATCCGCCGCGGCGGTGCGGTAGTCAACCTGGCCGGCGTCAACGATCTGGCTGGAGCATCGCGATCCGACGGTCCGGACTTCGACCGCGCATTGTCCGGACGGAGTCCGGCGGGCCCGACGGTGCTGCTCGCGCACCAGCCGGTGCTGGTCGACGAGGCCGCCGTGCGCGGAGTGGACCTGCAACTGTCCGGGCACACCCACGGCGGGCAGATGTGGCCGTTCCACTACGTCGTCCGCAGCGTGCAACCGTCGCTCGCGGGGCTTTCGGCCGTCGACGGCACCCAGTTGTACGTGACGCGGGGGGCCGGGTTCTGGGGCCCGCCGGTACGCATCGGCGCGCCGCCGGACATCACGGTCCTCACACTCCAACGCGAGGCGTGATCGGCTCTGGTACGGACGTACCAGGACCAAGGCGGCGGTACTTAGACTGCGCTCATGGGTGAACGGACCGTGACGCACGAGGGGCTGTTGCGGATCGAGGACTGCCTGGACGCCGACGGCCACGTCGCGGTGCCCGCCGGAGTGAACCTGATCTCGCTCATCGACCGCAACATCGCCAACGTCGGCGATGCGCCGGCCTACCGCTACCTGGACTACAGCGGCAACACCGACGGGCGGGTCAGCGAACTCACCTGGACGCAACTCGGCGCGCGCCTCCGGGCGATCGCCGCGCACCTGCAACGGGCCGTGCAGCGAGGAGACCGGGTGGCCATCCTGGCGCCGCAGGGCCTCGACTACGTCACCGGGTTCTTCGCCGCCATCAAGGCGGGCGCCATCGCGGTCCCGTTGTTCGCACCCGAATTGCAGGGCCACAGTAAACGACTCGGCACCGCGCTACGCGACTCAGAGCCTTCCGTGGTGGCGACCACCGTGGCCGCGGCCGCAAACGTGCACGACTTTCTCGGCGGCCTCGACGGCGTGCCCGCGCCGCGGGTGGTACTGCTCGACGAGATCACCGACTCCGGTGACGATTTCGAACCGGTGCCGCTGCGTCTCGACGACATCTCGCATCTGCAGTACACCTCTGGTGCGACGCGGCCGCCGGCCGGCGTCGAGATCACCCACCGCGCGGTCGGCACCAACCTCATCCAGATGATCCTGTCCATCGATCTGCTCGACCGAAAAGTGCACGGCGTCAGCTGGTTACCGCTCTTCCACGACATGGGCTTGTCGATGATCGGGTTCCCGGCGGTGTACGGCGGGCATTCGACGCTGATGTCGCCCACCGCGTTCATCCGGCGCCCGCAGCGGTGGATCAAGGCGCTGTCGGACGGCTCGCGCGAGGGCCGGGTGGTCACGGCGGCGCCGAACTTCGCCTACGAGTACGCGGCGCAGCGGGGTCTGCCGGCGCCCGGCGACGACCTCGACCTGAGCAAGGCGGTGCTGATCGTCGGCTCCGAACCCGTCAGCATCGAGGCGATCAACACGTTCAACGCCGCGTTCACGCCATACGGACTGCCGCCCAACGCCTTTCGACCGTCCTATGGTATCGCGGAGGCGACGCTGTTCGTCTCGACCATCGCGCCCGATGCCCGCGCCGACGCGGTCTATTTCGACCGCGAACAACTCGCCGAGGGCCGCGCCGTGCCCGTCGCGGCCGGTTCTCCCGGCGCGGTGGCGCACGTGTCGTGCGGACAGGTGGCGCGCAGCCAGCGGGCCGTCATCGCCGACCCCGACACCGGCACCGAACTGCCGGACGGCCGGATCGGCGAGATCTGGCTGCACGGCGACAATCTCGGCAAAGGCTATTGGGGCCGGCCCGACGAGACACGTCGCGCCTTCGGCGCCCGGCTCAGCTCCCGATTGCCGTCCGGCAGTCACGCCGACGGCGTAGCGCCGCAGGCGAACTGGTTGCGCACCGGCGATCTGGGCGTCCACCTCGAAGGGCAGCTGTACGTCACCGGCCGGCGCGCCGACCTGATCGTCATCGACAACAGGCAGCACTATCCGCAGGATGTCGAGGCCACCGCCGAAGACGCGTCGGCGATGGCGCGGCCGGGACACGTCACGGCGTTCACGGTGCCGGGACCCGACGGTGAGGGCGCCCTCGTGATCGTCGCCGAACGCGCCAGTGGCACGGCAAGACTCGATCCGGCGCCGGCGATCGAGGCGATTCACAACGCCGTCTTGCAGCGACACGGCATTGCGGCCGCCGATATCCGGTTCGTCGCGGCCGGGGCCATTCCGCGCACGACGAGCGGCAAGCTCGCCCGCGGCGCGTGTCGTGCCGAGTACATCGGCGGGAAGCTGCGCCGTTAGGCTCGGCGACCGCTAGCGCACGCCGAGTTTCTCGCGGACCGTGTCCGTCAGGAAGCGGACGGTCGACACCGGCCGGAACGCCCGGGCCGCGGCGGTGAGCGCTGCTTGAGCATCCGCGCTGAGCTCGATGTCGGCGGCTGCCACGTTGAACTCCAGTTGTTCGACGCTGGACGCGCCCGGTATGGCGACGACGTTGGGCAGGCCGATCAGCCACGCCAGCGCCACCTGTGCGGGTTTGGCGTCGACGTCGGCGGCGATATCGCGCAGCGTCTGCAGCAGTGGTTCGGCGCGGCGCAGGTTCTCCGTGCCGAACAGCGGGTTCATTGCCCGGGCCCCGCCGCTGGGCCGGTGGTCCGGTCCGTACTTGCCGCCGAGCAGCCCCTGAGCCAGCGGGCTGTAGGCGATCACGATGCGGTTCTCCCGTTCGGCGAACGGCACGAGATGCTCGAGCGCCTGCGGATGAGCCAGCGAGAAGTGCACCTGATTGCTGATCACCGGACGGCCCAGCGCCTCGTCGGCTTTGCGCCAGCGGTCCAGCGAATAGTTGGACACGCCCGCCGCGCCGATCACGCCGCTGTCGAGCAGGTCCCGCATACCGGGCATGATCACCGAATCGGGCACCACCGGGTTCGGCTGGTGGATCTGGTACAGCGGGATCTTCTGCAGCCCCAACCGCTGCGCGCTGGCCTGCGCACGCTGTTTGACCACTGCCGGGAACGGCGCGACCGGGAACACCTTGCTGGCCACCGCCACGTCGGCGCGGGCGTCGCCGAGCGCTTCGCCCAGGATCCGCTCGCTCTTACCGAACCCGTAGATTTCGGCGGTGTCGAACAGCGTGACGCCCAGGGCGAGCGAGCGCTGCACGATCTCGCGGGCGGCGCCGGCTGCATACGTGTCGCCATAACCCCATTCGCGGGAGCCGAATTGCCAGGTACCAAGCCCAATACGGCTGACCCGGCCCACTCCGTCGACGTCCAAGTACTTCACCGTGTCCACGGTACTGACAGACCGGACGGGTTTTGCAGCCCGAGGGCCGGGGTATGTGAGGCGGGCTGCAGAAAATCGGCGTTTACACCAGCCGCGAAAGGCGTATCGCATGCTCGAGTTCATCTGCCCCACGTGCGGGCACTTCAGCCTCGAAGAAGTCGCTTGTGACTCCTGCAGCGGTCGATTCGGCGACGCCGACCTGGCGATGGCCGGATGACGATGTCGCTGTCCCGCTCACTTCACCCGTTCGACCTGGTCATGGCGTCGACGCGGCTGTACTCGTCGCTGCCGGTGGTGGGCAAGCACCTCGAGCCGTTCGCCGGCCTGACCGCGATGGCGATGTACGGCCACCATTACGCGCCCGCTGCGGTGCGGGGGATGGTCACCCGCCGCTTCGGTCCAGCTCCGGAGGCCGCAGACGCCGCCGACGCGTCGATCGCGTCGCAGCGCGCCAGCCGGCTACCGCCGTACCTGCGCTTCCGTGCGCAGCGGCAGAAGTGCCTTTACCTCAGGTCGGTGCGCTACGGCGACCACCCCGCCCAGCTGCTCGACGTCTGGCGGCAGCCCGACCTGCCGCCCGACGCACCGGTGCTGCTGTTCGTGCCCGGGGGCGCCTGGGTGCAGGGCTCCCGCGTCATGCAGGGCCACACGATGCTGCATCACCTGGTCAAGCAGGGCTGGGTGTGCCTGACGATGGACTACCGGGTGTCACCGCTGCACCGCTGGCCGCGTCAGATCGCCGACGTCAACGCAGCGATCGCGTGGGCGCGCGCCAACGTCGACAAGTACGGCGGAGACCGGAACTTCGTCGCGGTGGCGGGCTGCTCGGCGGGTGGGCACCTCGCCTCGCTCGCGGGCCTCACACCGGGTGACCCGGCGTTCCGCGGTGAGCTCACCGGGGACGCCGACACCTCCGTCGACGCGGTCGTCGGCATCTACGGTCGCTACGACTGGCAGGACCGGTCGACCCCGGCCCGTCGAAACTTCCAGAACTTCCTGGAGCGGGTTGTCGTGGGGCGCAGGCAGTCTCGCCATCCCGACATCTTCACTGCCGCTTCTCCGTTGGCGCGCATTCACAAGGATGCGCCGCCGTTCTTGCTCGTTCACGGTGAACAGGACACCATCATCCCGGTCCGCGAGGCGCGCGAGTTCGGTGAGAGATTGCGTGCGGTATCCCGTAATACGGTGGAGTACAGCGAGATACCGCGCGCCGGACACGCCTTCGACCTCGTCGACTCGTCGCATGCGCGGCGGCTCGCCGTCGAGGTGAGCGGCTTCCTGACCGACCTCCGCGACCGGCAGCTTCAGGGCGAGGCCGCGGCCGCTGTCTAGTAGGCGACTGCCGTAGTCGCCGCAGGTACCCGCTTGCTGCGGCTGCGCGCTGCCGTGTGGGGGCCGTCATTAGCGGGTATCCCCCAACGCACCACGATGGAGGAGGCCACCATGGCGAAGGATCACGGTTCCAGCGTCAAGAACGACAAACAGTACGAGGGCCTGCGCAAGAAGGGGATGAGCAAGTCGCGCGCGGCGGCGATCGCGAACACGCCCAACGCGTCGAAGAAGGGCGGCAAGAAGTCCGGCGGATCCAAGAAGAGCTGACGATGACTTTCGGTCGCTGAGTCGGTCATTACCTGCGAGTGCACCATCTCCCGCAGGAGGATTGAAGATGACGAACCCCGTCACGACTCAACCGGCCGCCCTACCGCCCGTCGTCGATGTGGCGACCTGGCGCGCCGCGCTCGACGACCTGCGAAGGCGCGAGAAGGCGGCGACACGCGAACTGGACGCCATCGCCGCCCAGCGTCGGCGGCTGCCCATGGTCCGGATGCCTGACTACACGCTGATCGGCGAGCACGGTCCGGTCAGGCTTGCCGACGTGTTCGAGGGGCGATCCCAGCTGATCGTCTACAACCACATGTGGACCGACGGCGCGGAGTGGCAGTGCGGCGGCTGCACCGGTTTCACCTCCCAGTTCACCCGGCTGGAGTTCCTCGACAATTACGACGCCCGGTTCGTGATCGTCACCAACGGCCCGATCGAAGAGGCGCTGGCTTACCGCACCAAGGTCGGCAACAAGATGACCTGGTACTCGTCGTCGGAGAGTTCGTTCGGCGCCGACGTCGATGCCGCACCCGGTGAAGGCTTCGCGGTCAACGTGTTCCTGAGAGACGGCGACACCGTGTACCGGACGTGGCACACCAACGGCCGCGGCACCGAACAACTCAGCCATTCGTTCGCGCTCATCGACGTGCTGCCCTGGGGTCGCCAGGAGGAGTGGCAGGATTCGCCCGAGGGCTGGCCGCAGCGGCCGACGTACTCGGGCTGGCTCGACTCGCCCGACATCGCGCGCGCGTACGGCCCCGGCGCCGACTGCTAGCTGCCGCGGCGAAGCCACAGCCGAGATTGCGGTCAGGGTCGTGCTCGCCGCCTTCGATTCAAGCGCGCATCCGCAACCCTGAGTGCAATCTCGCGCGTAGGTCCGCGGACCGGCACCGACCGGGCGTCGCCGCTGCGGTGGCATCCTGGCTCCATGGAGCCGGTATGGGCCTGATTTTCCGACTGGTCGAGCTGCTGATCCTTCTGGTGCCGCTGGCCGGTGTGCTGTACGGGGGGTGGCGGGCGTTCTCGGCCGCACGCGCCCGCCAGGATCCGCAGCGACGCCTCCCGAACTCCGAACCGGCCGACCGGCCGACGACGTCGCCCGCAGTCCACTGGCAAGCGATCGCCCGGGCGGTCAAGGAGCACGACCGCACGGACACCCGCTGGCTGGAGTACGAGCTGGATCTCGCCAAGCTGCTCGACTTCCCGCTGATGACCGACATGCGCGACCCGCTGACCGAGCGGTTCCACCGCACCAAGCTGCGCGCCGACCTGCTGCGGCCGGCGAAGGCCGAGGACCTCGTCGACGACGGCCAGGCGGTTCGCGAGTACGTCGACGCGGTCACTGAGTACGTCACCGCCTTCGACGCCGCGGAGAACGAGGCGCTCCGGCGTCGGCGCAGCGATTTCTCGGCGCAGGAGCAGCAGCGCCTCGCCCGCGCCCAGAACATGCTGCGCGTCGCCACCGACACCGCGGCGACAGCGCAGGAGCGCGAACGCGGCTACGCGCTGGCGCGTCGCGAACTCGACGGGTTGATCGTGCTGCCCGAGCGTGCCCGCGCCGCCATCGAGCGGGGTATCGCCGGCGAACTCGACGGCTGACCGCGCGGTTACACGCCGCGCCGCAGGAAGTCGCCAAGCACCGCGGCCATATCCGGGATCGCTTGTCGGGCAATCACTTCGTAGCCGTGGGTGCTGAGCGTCGGCAGGCACAACAGGCCCGCGCGCGGCGTGAGCCCGCCGGCCTTAGCGTGCGACGCGTCGGATTCGAACGCGCCCAGCACCGCCGGCTGAGGGGACAGTCCGAGGTCGGTGGCGATTTCGAGCAATGTGTCGGCCACCACCTTGTCGTACACGCACTCGGCGTCGCGATACGCGACGATCGGGCCGCCCGTGCAGGTGGTGCCGTACTCGACTTCCGTCGGACCAACCTCCAACGCCAGCGTCAGATCACCGGGCAGCGTCCGACTGGCGTACGAGCCGCCGACACCACCGACCTCCTCGTTCGTGGTGAACACCAGGTAGGTGTCACGCGCGGGGCGCCGCTCGCTTTCCCCCAACCGGTGCGCCACATCGAGCAGTGCGGTCACCGCGGCGCGGTCGTCCATGAAATAGCACCCGAGATACTCCGCGCCGACGTCGATCAGCGTGCGCTTGCTTCGGTGCACGCACGCCCGGATGCCGGGCCTGATGCCCGCGGCGGCGAGATCGTCGGGACTGTGGCCGGTGAAGACGTAGACGTGCATCCAGTCCAGCGCCTTGTCGCCCTGATCGGGTTTGGTCTCCCAGATCTGCTCGCTCTCCTTGGTGGTGTGCTCGGAGCCGAGCGTCAACACGCCGCAGACGGTCTCCTTGTCCCCGAGCAGAGCGACCGGCCCGAGGCCGAAGTTGCCCGGATACATCGTGCCCAGCGGCGTCATGTGCAGGATGCCGTCCGAGCCGATGCGTTTGACGAGCATCGACAACTCGTCCATGTGCGCCATCACACGGGTGGCAGGCGCCTCGCTGTCGGCACCGCGGATGAGGCCGACAAGGTTGCCGGCCTCATCGACCCACATTTCGTCGACGTGCGGGCCCAACTCGCGGCGGCAGATCTCCCGCACGGCGTCTTCCTGGCCGCACGGCCCGTACGCGTGGAGCAATTCCTGAAGCAGGTCGAGGTGCAGCGCCTCGTCGGTGGCCATAGATCTTGATATTGCCCGTGACGCCGTCGGGCTAACCTTCGCTGCGCCGGCGCAAAAGGCTCAGGTCCCACAGAAGGTTCGGTACTTCCCGAAGTCCTCCGGCGCCGGCTGGGCGTAACGCTCGAGCCCCGGGCGCTCGTCGTAGGGCGCGGTCACGGCGTCCAGCAACCGGTGCAGCGGCTCGAGGTCGCCTTCGGCGGCGGTGCCGCCAATTGGTCCTGTCGCGGCGATCAGCGCCTCCTCGACGAGATGATTGCGCGGAATGTAAACCGGGTTGGCGCGGTCCATCACCGTGGGGCCGGGCTTCAACGCCTGCCACCGGGCCAGCCAGTCGTCGAACGCGGCGAGATCGAGGAACAGGCCGCGGGCGGGTTCGTGGTCTCCGCGGGCGGCCTGACCGAGACGGCGGAAGAACGACGTGAAGTCGACGTGGCTCTGATGCAGTTGCGCGATCAGGTCGTTCATCAGCGGCACCGCGATCTCGTCCGGTGTGGTGTCCGCGAGGCCGAGCTTGGCGCACATGCCCGTCGAGAGCGCCTCCTGGAAGCGGGGCGTGAAGCCGGTGAGACCGCCTTCGGCGATCGCGATCGCCTGCTGTTGATCGTCGGCGAACAGCGGCAGCAGCGCTTCGGCGAACCGGGCCAGGTTCCACACCGCGATGGCGGGTTGGTTGCCGTAGGCATAGCGACCCCACGAGTCGATCGAGCTGAACACCGTTTCGGGGTCATAGGCCTCCATGAACGCGCACGGCCCGTAGTCGATGGTCTCGCCCGAGATCGTCATGTTGTCGGTGTTCATCACGCCGTGCACGAAACCGACGAGCATCCACTTGGCGACCAGCGCCGCCTGCACGGCCACCACCGATTCGAACAGCGCGACATAACGGTTGCCCGCGTCGGCGGCCGCCGGGTGGTGCCGTTCGATCGCGTGG
Source organism: Mycobacterium sp. IS-3022 (assembly GCF_001500065.1). Classification (GTDB taxonomy): domain Bacteria; phylum Actinomycetota; class Actinomycetes; order Mycobacteriales; family Mycobacteriaceae; genus Mycobacterium. Next base: position 47,100 of record NZ_LQIN01000005.1, on the reverse strand, counting down.
TCGGCGAGGCGCCGCAACACGTCGACGTCGCCGGTGTTCGCGGCGTACTGGAACGTGCCGACCCGCAGGTGGCTGCGGGCGACCCGCGCCAGCACCGCGCCCGGCAGGAGCGTCTCGCGCTGCACCTGGCGGCCGGTCGCGACGACGGCCAGCGAGCGCGTGGTCGGTATCCCCATCGCGTGCATCGCCTCGCTGACGATGTACTCGCGCAGCATCGGGCCCACCGCCGCCAGTCCGTCGCCGCCGCGGGCGAACGGCGTCGCGCCGGATCCCTTCAGGTGCAGGTCGCGCAGCTCTCCGGAGGTCGTCGTGAGCTCGCCGAGCAGCAGCGCCCGCCCGTCGCCCAACCGCGGGACGTAACCGCCAAACTGATGCCCGGCGTATGCCTGCGCGACCGGTGTGGCGCCGCGCGGCACCAGCGTGCCGACCAGCAGCCGCAGTCCCTCGTGCCCGCGCAACCACTCAGCGTCGATTCCCAGTTCGGTGGCCAACGACTCGTTGAGCACAAGCAGCTGCGGGTCGGGCGCCGCCTCCGCCTGCCAGCGGACCGCCAACTCCGGCAGCTCGCTGGCGTAGTGGTCGGCGAAGGCGACAGTCGAGGGTGCGATGCTCACCCCTTCCACAGTACGAGCGGATCCGCCGGGTCTTCATTTGTGAATCCGGCGACGGTTTGAGGCACGTTTGCGTCGTCAGATTCACAAACGCGCGGGGCTGTATGGTGATGCTCCCGGGGCAGCAGCGCGAATTCGCGAACAGTGGTCATCGTGGACCTGCCGCGCCGCGGGAAGTAATCGTCTGATGAGGAGCAGCCCGGTGACGCTGAACACCATCGCGCTCGAGCTCGTGCCGCCGAACGTCGAGCGCGGCCGCGAGCAGGCGCTGGCGGATGCGCACAAGGTGCTGCGATGCTCCGCCGAGACCGGTCTCGAGGGCCGCATCAGGCACGTGATGATCCCCGGCATGATCGAAGAGGATGCCGACCGGCCCATCGAGATGAAGCCGAAACTCGATGTGCTGGACTTCTGGTCGATCATCACGCCCGAGCTTGCCGGGGTGAACGGCTTGTGCACTCAGGTCACCGCGTTCATGGACGAACCGACGCTGCGTCGCCGACTGACGGACCTGTCCCGTGCCGGGTTCGACGGCATCGCGTTCGTCGGGGTGCCGCGCACGATGAACGACGGCGAAGGCTCCGGCGTCGCACCGGTGGACGCGCTGTCGATTTACGACGATCTCGTGCCGAACCGCGGGGCGATCCTCATTCCGACCCGCGACGGGGAGCAGGGCCGGTTCACCTTCAAGTGCGAGCGGGGCGCCACCTACGGCATGACCCAGTTGCTCTACTCGGATGCGATCGTGGGCTTCATGCGCGACTTCGCCGCGAACACCGATCACCGGCCGGAGATCCTGCTGTCGTTCGGCTTCGTTCCGAAGATGGAGAGCAAAGTCGGGTTGATCGACTGGCTGATCCAGGATCCGGGCAACGCCGCGGTCGCCGAGGAGCAGGAGTTCGTCAAGCGGCTGGCCGCCACGGAGCCGGGGGAAAAGCGCAAGCTGATGCTCGACCTGTACAAGCGCGTCATCGACGGCGTCGCCGACCTCGGCTTTCCGCTGAGCATCCACCTCGAGGCGACGTACGGCGTGTCCACGCCCGCGTTCGAGACCTTCGCCGAAATGCTCGAGTACTGGGCACCTGACAAGGCCTGACGGTTAAGTCCTGCGGGAGCGGGAAGGCCAGATGAGGTGGTGGGCAATCTCGTAGCGCGCGCCGGGCATGGCTTCTCACAGCTGAGCCCCGACCGCGAAACGGCACTCGCGTTGGTGAAGTCCGTCATTGCGTGCACCATCGCCTGGGTGCTGGCCGCCCAGGTGTTCGACGCCTCGTACGCGACCTTCGCTGCGTTCTCCGCGCTGATGCTGGTCGACATCACGATCGCCGACTCGGTCGCCAAGGCTTTTCGATACACGGCGGCCATGCTCGCCGGCATCGGCCTGGCCGGTGCGGGGGTGTGGCTGTGGGGAGTCGCGGTGTGGCTGTTTCCGGTGATGCTCATCGTCGCGCTGGTGATCGGGCGTTGGCGCCGGCTCGGTAGCCAGGGGATAAACGTCGCGGTGGCGGCGATCTTCGCGTACGGCGCCTTCGCGCAGCCGTCCGGCAACGCCTCGGCCGGCAGCCCTCTGCCGTCCATTGCGGGCATGGTGCTGCTGGGCGCCGCGGTGGCGCTTGTGGTGACGTTGGTCATCGCTCCGCCGTTGCGGTACCGCAGTGCCCGGTACGCCGTCGAATCGGTCAGCGGGTCGATGGTTGAACTGCTGTCGGACATGGCCGATGAACTGGTGGACGGCGACGTCAGCATCGAGGCGGCGCGGGATTGGCGTTGGCGCGCCGACGCCCTGCCGAACAAGGCGGCACAGGCCCGCCACACCCTCGACCACGCCGTGCGCACCACAAAACTGAACCTGCGCCGACTCCTGGTCCGCGCCGACACCGGGGTAGCGGGCCACCGGGTGACTATCCACGCGCTCGAGCGGATCGGCGAAGAGCTGCGCTGGGTGACCACCGGTTTGACCCGCGCCGTCGAGCGCGACGAGTCGGGCACGCAACACGATGAGTTCCTGCGCGACTACGGCACCCTGCTCGCGGCCGTGCGCGACGCCGTGGCGGCCGCAGGAGCGATGTACACCGTCGCGGACTTCGGCGACGAACCTCTGGCCGAGGAGGCCCGCAGATGCACGTCGGCGTTCGACGAACTGACGGTGCATGTCCGAAACCGCGAGCTCGACCGGCCGACGCAGTGGGCCATCTACGGCGGGCTCTACACCGACGCCCAGCGCCTCTGCGAGGAGGTTGACTCCGCACGCGACGCCTATTCTGACCCGAGTGTCCGGGCTGTCAGTCGCTGAGTTGCGCGCGCGTCTGGACGCACTGACGATCCGCGACGCGGCCCGCTTCGGCCGCCGCCTGAAGAACCTCCGCGACAAGCGACCGGAGAACCTGCGCCGGATCGCCGAACAGATCGCCGCCGCGGAAGCGCTCGTGGCGACCCGGACGGCCGCGATGCCCCAGATCACCTATCCTGACCTGCCGGTCAGCGAACGCCGCGACGACATCGCCGAGGCGATCAACGCGCATCAAGTGGTGGTCGTCGCCGGCGAAACCGGTTCGGGCAAGACGACGCAGCTGCCGAAGATCTGCCTCGAACTCGGCCGCGGTGTGCGCGGCACCATCGGGCACACCCAGCCGCGGCGCCTTGCCGCCCGAACCGTCGCTACGCGCATCGCCGACGAACTCGGCAGCCCGCTCGGTGAAGCGATCGGCTACACCGTGCGCTTCACCGACCAAGCGAGCGACCGCACGCTGGTCAAGCTGATGACCGACGGCATCCTGCTCGCCGAGATCCAACGCGACCGGCGCCTGCTGCGCTACGACACGCTGATCCTCGACGAGGCTCACGAGCGCAGCCTCAACATCGACTTCCTGCTCGGATACCTGCGCGAACTGCTGCCTCGGCGGCCGGACCTCAAGGTCATCGTCACCTCGGCGACGATCGAGCCGCAACGCTTCGCCGCCCACTTCGCGGGCGCACCGATCGTCGAGGTGTCGGGGCGCACCTATCCCGTCGAGATTCGTTACCGGCCTTTAGAAGTCGCCGTCGCGCCGGTCGACGACCCCGACGCGGCGGACCCCGACGATCCCGACCACGAAGTGGTACGGACCCAAATGCGCGACCAGACCGAAGCGATCGTCGACGCGATCGTTGAGCTGGAGAGCGAGCCGCCGGGCGACGTGCTGGTCTTCCTGTCGGGTGAGCGCGAGATCCGCGACACCAGTCAGGTCTTGAGCGGCATCGTCGATGACCGCACCGAAGTGCTGCCGCTGTACGCCCGGCTGCCAACGGCCGAGCAGCAGAAGGTGTTTCAGCCCAGCCACGCGTTGCGTCGCATCGTGCTGGCCACCAATGTCGCCGAGACGTCGTTGACGGTGCCCGGCATCCGGTACGTCGTCGACCCGGGCACCGCCCGCATCTCCCGCTACAGCCGCAGGACCAAAGTGCAGCGGCTGCCGATCGAGCCGATCTCACAGGCGTCCGCCGCACAGCGGGCCGGCCGCTCGGGCCGCACGGCGCCCGGTGTGTGCATCCGCCTCTACTCCGAAGAAGACTTCGCGGCGCGGCCGCGCTACACCGACCCCGAGATCCTGCGCACCAACCTGGCCGCCGTGATCCTGCAGATGGCGGCGTTGAATCTCGGTGACATCACGACCTTTCCGTTTCTCGACCCGCCCGATCGGCGCAGCATCCGCGACGGTGTGCAGCTGCTGCAAGAACTAGGCGCGTTCGACGCCGACGGCGCAATCACCGACGTCGGCCGACGGCTCGCGCAGCTGCCGGTCGACCCCCGGCTGGGCCGGATGATTCTGCAGGCCGACACCGAGGGCTGCGTGCGGGAGATCCTGGTGTTGGCCGCGGCGCTGTCGATCCCCGATCCGCGGGAACGGCCCGCCGACCGCGAGGAGGCCGCCAGGCAGAAGCACGCACGCTTCGCCGACGACCACTCGGATTTTGTCTCGTACCTAAACCTGTGGCGCTATCTGCGCGAGCAGCGACAGGAACTGTCCGGCAATGCATTTCGACGCATGTGCCGCGAGGAATTCCTGCACTACCTACGCATCCGCGAATGGCAGGACCTCACCGGGCAGCTGCGCAGCATCGCCAGGGACATGGGAATCAGGGAGCCCAGCGATGACCGGGAGCCCGCCGATCCGGCGCGGGTGCACGCAGCGCTGCTCGCCGGCCTGTTGTCGCACATCGGATTGCGCGACGGGGACGGCCGCGAGTATCAAGGCGCGCGCAACGCGAAGTTCATCCTCGCGCCGGGTTCCGTGCTCACGAAACGCCCGCCGCGCTGGATCGTCGTCGCCGACCTCGTCGAAACCAGCAGGCTCTACGGAAGAATCGGCGCGCGCATCCAACCCGAAGTCATCGAAAGGGTTGGCGCGCATCTCGTTCAGCGCACCTACAGCGAGCCGCACTGGGACGCCCAGCGCGGCGCCGTGATGGGCTACGAGCGGGTGACGCTCTACGGGCTGCCGCTGGTGCCGCGTCGCCGCGTGAACTACTCGCAGATCGAACCGGATCTGGCGCGCGAGTTGTTCATTCGGCATGCCCTGGTCGAGGGCGACTGGCAGACCCGCCACCACTTCTTCCGGGACAACGCCCGGCTGCGGGCGGAACTCGAGGAGCTCGAGGAGAAGGCGCGTCGACGCGACCTGCTCGTCGGCGATGACGAGATCTTCGCGTTCTACAACACCCGCATTCCGGCGGAAGTGATGTCGGCGCGGCACTTTGACGCGTGGTGGAAGAAGCAGCGCCACGTGTCGCCGAACCTGCTGACCTTAACCCGCGACGACCTCCTGCGAACTGACGACGCGGCCGACGGTCAGCCGGATGCGTGGCGGGCCGGCGAGCTGTCGCTGCCGTTGAGCTACCGATTCGAGCCGGGCGCCGCGGACGACGGTGTCACGGTGCACGTGCCGGTCGAGGTGCTCGCCCGGCTCGGCGGCGACGAGTTCGCCTGGCAGGTGCCCGCGCTGCGCGAGGAACTGGTCACCGCGCTGATCCGGTCGCTGCCGAAGAACCTGCGCCGCAACTTCGTTCCCGCTCCGGACACAGCGCGTGCGGTGCTGGCCGGAATCACACCCGGCGGTGAGCCGCTACTCGAGGCCGTGCAGCGCGAACTTCACAAGCGCACCGGCGTTCTGGTGCCGATCGACGTGTTCGACTTCGACAAGCTGCCGTCGCACCTGCGCGTCACATTCGCCGTCGAGAACGCCGACGGCACCGAGTTGGCACGTGGCAAGGACCTCGATGCCCTCCAACAGCGGCTCGCCGCCCCGGTGCGACGTGCGGTAGCCGACGCGGTCGCCGGTGACCTGGACCGGAAAGGTATGCGTTCGTGGCCCGAGGATCTGGATGTATTGCCGCGCAGCGTCGAACGTGTCGTCGGCGGCCATACCGTGCGGGGATATCCGGCTTTGGTCGACGCGGGCGCCACGGTCGACGTGCACGTGTTCCCGACAGCTGCCGAACAACAGGCGTCGATGGGGCCGGGTACCCGCAGGCTGCTGCGCCTCGCCGTGTCCTCTCCGGTGAAAGCCGTCGAACGCCGGCTACAGCCGCGGACCCGGCTGGTTCTCGGCGCCAACCCGGCCGGCTCGCTGCAGGCGTTGCTCGAAGACTGTGCCGACGCGGCGACCGACCTGCTGGCACCCACACCGGCGTGGACCCGCGACGAGTTCGCCGCGCTGCGCGATCGCGTCGCCACCGACCTGGTGCGCACCACGGTCGAAATCGTCACGCGCGTCGAGCAGGTGCTCGCGGCGGCGCACGACGTGGAAGTGGCGCTGCCGGCGGCGCCGTCGGCAGCCCAGGCCGACGCGATCGCTGACATCCGAGCCCAGCTCGACCGGTTGTTGCCCAGAGGCTTCGTCACGGCGACCGGCGCCACGCATCTGGCCGACCTGCGCCGATACCTTCTCGCGATCGGCAGGCGGCTGGATCGGCTGCCGCACGCGCCCGGCGCCGACCGTGACAGGATGCAGCGGGTGCACGCGGTGCAGGACGCTTACGACGAACTGGTGCACGCGTTGTCGCCCGTGCGCGCGGCGGCCGCCGACGTCCGCGACATCGGCCGGCAGATCGAGGAACTGCGGGTCAGTTTGTGGGCGCAACAACTCGGCACCCCGCGGCCGGTCAGCGAACAGCGCATCTACCGGGCGATCGACGCCGTCCGCCCCTGACGGCGCAACTGCGGACCGGCCTGGGCCGATAACGCGTAGTTCGTCGCAACCGCGCGCGACGCCGGTGCATCCGGTAGGCATAGAGCCTATGTATTCCTGGGTTGCCCGCCGCGCGGCGATCGCGCTGCTCGCCGTCGTCCCCGTGGCGTGTGGCGGCTCGTCGCCGACCGCGCAGAGTGACCCGTCGGCGCAGGCCGGACCGGCGCCGGTGATCAAACCCGTTGTGCTGGCGCAGATTTCCCACGACAGCACGGCGTGGACCCAGGGACTCGAGCTCGACGGGTCGACGTTGTACGAGGGCACCGGCATCGCCGGAGAATCGCAACTCCGCGAACTCGACCCGACCACCGGCGCGCTGCACCGCGCGGCGCCCGCCCCGAACAACTACTACGGCGAGGGCATCACGGTCGTCGACGACCGGATCTGGGAGCTGACCTGGCAGAACGGGGTTGCGGTCGAATGGGACAAGAGCTCCCTCACCCCGCTGCGTGAGGTTCCGGTCGACGGGGAAGGCTGGGGTTTGTGCCGAGACGGTGACCGGCTGGTCCGCAGCGACGGCACCGACCGGTTGCGGTTCCACGACCCGTCGACGTTCGCCGAGACCGGCTCCGTCGCCGTCACCCGCGACGACCAGCCGCTGCGGAACCTCAACGAGTTGGAGTGCGTCGACGGCCGGGTCTGGGCCAACGTCTGGCAGACCGACATGATCGTGCGCATCGATCCGGCCACGGGCAGGGTCGACACCGTGGTCGATGCCGCCGGGCTGTGGCCCGAGCAGGACGCCGGCCGCGAAAAGGTGCTCAACGGCATCGCCCACGTCGACGGCGACGAATACCTACTGACCGGCAAGTTCTGGCCGTCGATGTACCGGGTGCGGTTGCCAGCGCCGGCGTAGAAGGGTTTGCGCGCGGCCGACTTCGAGCATCTCGGCGGCCGGTTGCGCTGCGTGATCAAAGATTTCGGACGGGTGATCTTCGACGGAGAGTCCGAAATCGCCGGTCTGGAGGTCGGCAGCCTGCCGACTGGCTAGGGTGACCGGGTGCGACACCTGAAGAATCGGCGGTCGACGAGCCGCGCGCGGGTGGTCATCGCGGGCCTCGGTGACAGCGGTGTGCTGACCGCGATCAAGCTCGCGCGGCACGCCGACGTCGTCGGCATCTCCGCCAAGCCGGGTCTGCTCAGCGGCCAGGAACTCGGGATGCGGCTGAGTCGGCCGAACGACTGGGCCCGCTACAACTGGATCACCTTCGACCGGTATCGCGGCCTCGATCGCGTTCGGACTCTTCACGGCACGCTGACCGGAGTCGACCTGGTCGCGCGAAAGGTGTTCGTACAGCAGGGTGACGGCAGCGCGACCGCCGAACCTTATGACGCACTGGTCATTTCGACCGGCGTCACCAACGGGTTCTGGCGCCAACCACGCCTGCAGTCCGCCCACGAGATCGCCGCCGACCTCCTCGAGGCGCATCAGCGCCTGGCGGCAGCCTGCTCGGTCGTCGTCATCGGCGGTGGCGCCGCGGCGGTGAGCAGCGCCGCCAACCTGGCGCGCACCTACCCCGGCAAGCGCATCGGGCTGTACTTTCCAGGTGAGCGCGCCCTGGTGCACCACCACGCCCGCGTCTGGGACCGGGTCAGCCGCCGGTTGAACGACTTCGGGGTCGAAGTGCACGCCGGTCACCGGGCAGTCGTGCCGGACGGCTTCGAGTGCGACGATCTCACCACCGGGCCGGTGCAGTGGAGCACCGGCCAACCCGAAACCGCCGCGGATGCGGTGCTGTGGGCGATCGGCCGGGTCCGCCCCAACACGCAGTGGTTGCCGCCGGAGATGCTCGACGAGCACGGCTTCGTGAGGGTGACACCGGAGCTTCGGGTTCCGGGGCAGCGCGGTGTGTACGCGATCGGTGACGTCGCCGCGACCGATCCGCTGCGCACGTCGGCCCGCAACCGCGCCGACGGCCTGCTGGCCCACAACATTCGGGCCGAATTCGCCGGAAAGCCGTTGCGGTCCTATCGGCCGGCGAGCCGTCGCTGGGGGTCGGTGCTCGGACCGCAACCCGACGGGCTCGAGGTGTTCACGCCCAGCGGTCAGGCGTTCGGTTTTCCCGGCTGGTCGATCGATCGGGTGCTGATGCCCTGGATCGTCTGGCGCGGCATCTACCGCGGCGTCCGTCGAAGCTGAAGCGCCGCAGGAGCTCTGGCAGGGCGTCAGTTCGGCTGGAGCTCCGAGGTGATGCAGTCCAGCAGCGCGGTGTACCGGTTGGCCTCGCGATGTGGTCCTGGCTTGCCGCTGCTGATCAAACCCGCGGCGAGCCCGCGTTGCGGGTCGGCCCACACGGCGATGTTCGTCAGGCCGGTGTGCCCGAACGCCGAGGGTGCATTGCGCCCGAACGGCCCGAACCGCTTGGACCCCAGCATGTAGCCGGTGCCCCAGCGCAGCGGCGCCAACCCGACCGCGACATCCGGCCGTAGCCTTCGGCATTCGGCGGTCGCCGCTCGCAGTGTCTCGGGTGCCAAGACCCTCACACCGTCGAGTTCGCCGCCGCGACGCAACAATTCGGCGAAGCGCGACAGCTCGAAAGCGGTGGACACGGTGTTCGACGACGGCAGCACGCTGGTGAGGTACTGCGGGCTGTTGGAAAACGGGATGATCTTGTACAGCGAGCCGCCGACCGCCAACCGGAACACGGTGGCGGCCGGTTGGGGGAGCTCCTTGCCGGTCGCGTGGCTCGGCGCGACCAGCGGAACATCTTGTGCCGCAACACCATAATTGGTCCACCGGAATCCGAGCGGCTCGAGGATCTCGGAGGCCAGGACATCTCGGATGTTGCGACCCGCTGCGGCGCCGACGATCTCGCGGATCAGCGGACCCCAGGTCAACCCGTGGTAGATGTGCACGAGGCCGGGTCGATACAGCGGTTTGAGTTCGCCCAGCTTCTCGCGGGTGTACTCGCTGTCGTCCATGCGGCGCAGGTCTGGACGCGGGCCGGTGTGGATCGGTATCCCCGCGCTGTGGGTCATCACATGCCGGATCGTGGTGCGGTGCTTGCCGTGGCTGGTGTAGCTGGGCAGATACTCGCAGACGCGGTCGTCGAGCGAGAAGCACCCGCGCTCGACGAGCATGTGCACCACCGTCGACGTGATCGCCTTGGCCGCCGAGTACGCGCAGAACGGTGTTTCGGTCGTGACGGGCACCTTCTCCGCGTCGGGCGGATCGGCGGGACCGTTGCCCCAACCGTGCCCGATCGCCCGGTTCAGCACGACTCTGCCGTTGCGGCGTAGGCACAACTGGATCGCTGGCTGCATACCGGCTCGATACCAGTGCCGGGCGGCGTCCCAGATGCGCTCGATCGAGGCGGCGTCGACCCCGGAATGGTCCTCGTCGCCGACCGCGGTCACTGCGTCGAGATCGGCGGGCACGCGGATCCGGCCCTCGGCGCGAAGATCAGCCACGCCGCCAGGCTAGCCGGGGCCGCCGTTCAGGATTCCCTTGCCGATGAAGGCGCCGAGTTGTCCGAGCAGGTCGCTGGGCGCGGCCTGCGGCGGGGGTGCCGCGTTGGTCTGCTGCCACGGCTGGCAGTCGCTTGTGGTGAACGCCGTGTCGGTCGCCTCGATGCGTACCACCTGAGGCTTCTTGGTGAGCGCGTTGTCCGGCATCTCGTCGTTGTTGACGCGCTTCCAGTAGCAGGCGCCCTCGGCGATCGGACCAGCCGTCGAGTAGGTACCCGGCAGGATGTCGGTGCCGACCTTGTAGGTGCCGTCGCGGTCGATGCGCGTCGCGGGCGCAGCTTGCGGTGCCGGTCCCGGTCCCGGTGCCGGCGGCGGCCCGGGCGCGGCAGAGGGCCCCGGGGCGGCCGGATCCGGGTGGTGAGGTTCATCCGGCTGGGCCTGCGCGGCACCCGCCCCACCCAGGGCGAGAAGCACCGTCGCGGCGACGGTTGCGGGTCGCGTCAGCTTCATAGGGAGCCAGTCTAAGCGCAAGTTGTCGATGGCAATCAAAAACCCGCCGCCACAGCGCGAGCTGCGGCGGCGGGTCTCTTCAGACGGATTCAACCGGTCTCGACCCGGAATCAGCCGGCCATGAACTCGTCATAGGCCGATGCCAAGTCCGGCGGCAGCGCCTGGATGTTGCACGTGCGCTGCACGTCACCGATCGGCGCGAGGATGCCGCGCAGGTCGTAGTACTCCTGCGGGTTCGCGGTGAAGTAGCCGCGAAGCGTGGCCGCCGCCTCAGCACGAGGCTGGCTGAACGCGGTGGTCACGGCCTGGTTGGCACCCGGATGGCTGTCCAGATAGGACCGGGCCGAACCGGTCACCGAACTGACGGTGCCGGACACGGCGCTGGCGCTGCAGTCCGGCGCGGCCGCCGCCGACGGTGCGGCGATGGTTGCTGCGGCCAGACCCCCTAGCAGGCTGGCAGCACAGGCGCCTGCGATTCGCCGACGCGCGGCGATTCCACGGATTTTCATAGCGTTTCTTTCCTTCGAATTGGGATGGTCGCGGATCCCCCGTCCGCGAAATCCAAGGTACCCAAGGCAAACGGATGCAAACGTGGCCGCGGGGCCCGAAAACTGCTCACCAGCAGGCGTTACACCGGAACGCGGTGATCTGCGCCGCAATTCCGGTCGAATTCGATAAGCGCGCGGGCAGAGTGACGCGCAGATCTTGAAAACTCTCAGAATTCGCCGACCGCCCTTAATTGATCGTGATGCAGATGGTGACCGAATTGTTATCGGCACTTGTCATCGAGCTTGCTATCCAGATGGTTCTGTGGGGCTGAACCTAAGGTGGTGTCCATGTCGACCCCGCCCGTGACGCCGACGTGCTACTGGCACCCCGACCGGGTGACGTATGTCCGCTGCGCCCGGTGTAACCGCTACATCTGTGCGGAATGCATGCGCGACGCGGCGGTCGGCCATCAGTGCGTGGACTGCGTGAACTCGGGCGCAAGACAGGTCCGCCAAGTGCGCACCCAGTTCGGTGGGGTGCCGACCGGCAAGCCGACGGTCACCTACGTGCTGATCGGCGTGAACGTGGTGATGTTCGCGCTGCAGATCCTGGTTCCGGGCCTGCAGCGCGAGTTGGTGCTTCAGTCGTACGCAGTGGCCGACGGCGAGCTGTACCGCATGGTGACGTCGGCGTTCCTGCACTACGGTCCGGCGCACATCCTGTTCAACATGTGGGCCCTGTACGTGGTGGGCCCGCCGCTGGAGGCGGCGCTGGGCCGGCTGCGGTACTCGAGTCTCTACCTGCTCAGCGCGCTGGGCGGCTCGGTGCTGGTGTACCTGCTGTCGTCGCCGGTCGCGCAGACCGCGGGGGCGTCGGGCGCGGTGTTCGGGTTGTTCGGCGCGGTGTTCGTCGTCGGCAAACGGCTGAACATGGATGTGCGGTGGGTGGTCGCGCTCATCGCGATCAACCTGGCATTCACGTTCGTCATACCGCTGGTCAGCTCGCAGAACATCAGCTGGCAGGGCCACATCGGCGGGCTGGTCACCGGCGCGGTGATCGCGACGGCGTACGCCTACGCTCCGCGCGGCTCCCGCAACCTGGTTCAGGCCGGAGCCACCGCGGCCACACTGGTGGTGTTCGCCCTGCTGGTGTGGTGGCGCACGGCCGTTCTGCTGGCACCGTTCGGCATGGCCTGAGGATGAGCCGATGGCCGACGATGCGCTCGACGAGCTGTACACCGCGAAGCCCGAGGACTTCACCGCGTTGCGCACCAAGCTCGCCGGTGAGGCGAAGAAGCGGGGCGACACCGATGCGGCCAAGCGGATTTCGGCCGCGCGCAAGCCGACGACCGCGGCCTGGGTGGTCAACCGGCTGGCTCTCGGCGACGAGGACGTCAAGCGGCGCCTGAAAGATCTTGGCGAGCGGCTGCGCGACGCCCACGCCGCGATGGACGGCGAACGTATCCGCGAGCTGTCCGCCGAGCAGCGCCGGCTGGTCAACGACCTGATTCGCACCGCGTTCGAGGAGGCCGAGCTCAAGAGCCCGGCCGGGGCGTTACGGGACGACGTCACCGGCACGCTGCAGGCCGCGGTCGCCGACCCGGACGTCGCCGACCGGCTGGGCCGATTGACCAAGGCCGAGGAGTGGTCCGGCTTCGGCGAGTTCGGCGACACCGCAATCGTTGTCAGTCCGACGGCCAGACGTAAACCGGAGCGCAAACCCGAACCAGAACCGGCGGCGAAGGATGAGCCACGCGACGACAAAGATGCGGCGGCCCGCCGGGAACGGCAACAGGCGCGCGCCGCGCTGGCCGCCGCCGAGCACGCCAAGGCCGAGGCCGACGATGCGCTGTCCGAGCTGCAATCGGATCTGGCGGCCGCGCGCCTGCGACACCAGGATGCGAAGCGGCGGTTGCAGGAAGCCGAACGCGCCCTGACCGGCGCCGAGGAGGCCTACGACAAGGCCAAGCAGGCCAGCCGCGACGCCGCCGCCGTGGTGAAGGAGGCCAAGACCCGACTGCGGCGCCTCAAGTGACTGCGCGACAGCTGATTTCCATGCTGTCGCTCTCCCTCGCGGGGAACGGGACGCTGACATAGCCGTTGCGGGGGTCGCGGACGTGCTCGAGGTACGGCGCGAGGTCGGCCATCGACGTGTTGTCGGCTACGACGAGTGCGCCCGGCGACAGTCGGGGTGCCAGCAGCTCGAGTACCGGTAGGTAGAGCTCCTTCCAGCCGTCGAGCAGGACGAAATCGACTGGGCCCTCCAGCGTCTGGAGGGTGGCGAGCGCGTCACCGGCCAGCACCGTGATGACATCGTCGAGCCCGATGTCGGCGAAGGTCTGCGTCGCGGCGGCGACCTTGGTCTCGCTCAGCTCAGTGGTGACGACGCGACCGCTGCCGTTGTCCCGTACGGCGGCGGCCAAGTGGATGGCCGAGATCCCCAGCGACATCCCGAACTCGACGACGGTCGCGGGTCTGCTCGCTCGCACCAGCGCATATAGCAGGCGACCCGCCTCAGGGGTGACCGGCAGGTAGAAGTCGCTGAGCGCATCGGCGCGCTCCTGCGGGCTTGCCTCCGACAGGCGGGCGAAGTCGGCGCCCCGGTCGCGCAGGGCCGCCATCTGGTCACCGGCTTCGGCGTACATCCGGTCGAGCGTCGAGGCGACTTCGGGGTCGTGCAGTGAAATGCCCATGACGTCCAACGTATCGGGCCGAACTGAAATGGCCGATACCCTTCCGTGCCAGGATGGCGACAGGGCCATGGGCGCTTCCGGCACGTCGACGCGACGCGTGATTGCGGTGATCACGCTCATGGTGCTTGCCGCATGGGCGCTGCGCGGCTACGTCCCCGGCGTCGAGCGGACAGTCGACCGGGCGGAACCGCAGCGCAACAATCCGGCGGCGCTGGCCGCCGTCGTCGTGTTGCTCTGTGCGGCGGTGGCGATCATCGGTTTCGCGATCGTCGTGCGGATGCGGGACCCACGACCACGCCGCATGCCGATGGGCGAGCTGCCGCGCAGCAGGGGGACTTCCGAGCGGCCGACGTGGCGCTTCGCAATCGTCGCGCTCGCGGCCGTGATCGCGTTGCTTCTGCTGATCATGCTGCTGTCATGGCTGCCCGATCCGGGGCCGATCGAACCGCCGCCGAGCGACCCGCCGGACGCATCGGCCCCCGAAGATCGGGTTCCTGCTGATCCGGCTGCTCCGCGCCCGTCCGCCGAGGACGACGCCGCCGGCCCGAATGTGATCAGTTACCTCATCCCGCCGATATTGATCTTGATGGCGCTGATCGTCGTCAGCATGGCGGTCGCCTCCCGACGGCGGACTCGCCCCCCTGTTCCGACCGCCGTCCTCGACGCCGTCGACGAACCGGCGAGGCCGGCGGCCACGACGTCGCTTGCCCGGGCCGCCGAGATCGGGCTCGCCGAGATCGGCGATCTCAGCCGCGAACCACGAGAGGCGATCATCGCGTGCTACGCCGCGATGGAACGCGAGCTCACCCGAGTCCCCGGTGCCGTACCCCAAGCCTGCGACACCCCCACCGAAGTACTCGCCCGAGCGGTCGCCAGTGGCGCGTTGCGCTCCGACAGTGCAACAGAACTGGTCGATCTGTTCGAGGAAGCCCGGTTCTCGCCACATGTGATGAGTGAGTCGCATCGCAACGCCGCCGTGCACGTCATGAACCGGGTGCTGGCCGAACTGCCTCAGCGCACCGCGGGGGCTCTGTCATGAGAAAGCTTGTCGCAGCGGCATTTCTGTTGGTGGCGGGGACCGAACTGATCGCTGTCGCAACCCGCGACCGCCAACTGATCCTCATTGTCTCGGGTGGCGCGCTGGCGTTGGCGCTGCTCGGCGTGCGGTGGCAGCTCACACGGGAGGACGAGACCAGTTATGAGGCAACGCCTTCCGACGATGCTGCGGAGCAGCTGCGCCGCTGGCGGTCACGCACAGAGACGCTGATCAGCCGCGCGGAGGCCACCCGCAAGGATTGGGACCGGCACCTGCGGCCGATGCTCGCCCGGCAGTTCGAGTTGGCGACGGGCCAACGGCGCAACCGGAACCGCACCGCCTATCACGCCACCGGTGAGATGCTGTTCGGCCCGGAACTGTGGGAGTGGGTCAACCCTGAGAACGTCGTGAAAAGCGTTGCGGACCAACCCGGTCCGGGCCGGGCGACGCTAGACGAGATCCTGCAACGGTTGGAGCGGGTATGACGGCAGGACTGCCTGCGGCGACCACCACCGCGAACTGCGAAACCGTGCTCGACGAGATCGGGCGGGTCGTGGTCGGCAAACGCGGGGCGCTGACCCTGATCCTCACCACCGTGCTGGCCGGCGGCCACGTGCTCATCGAGGACCTGCCCGGCCTCGGAAAGACGCTGATCGCCCGATCGTTCGCGGCGGCGCTCGGCCTGGAGTTCAAGCGCGTTCAGTTCACCCCGGACCTGCTGCCGGCCGACCTGCTCGGCTCGACCGTGTACGACATGCAGTCGGGTCGCTTCGAATTCCGGCCCGGTCCGATCTTCACGAACCTGTTGCTCGCCGACGAGATCAACCGCACCCCTCCCAAGACACAGGCTGCACTGCTCGAGGCGATGGCCGAAAGCCAGGTGAGCATCGACGGTGCCACACACAAGCTTCCGTCGCCGTTCATCGTGCTGGCGACCGACAATCCGATCGAGTACGAGGGCACCTATCCACTGCCCGAGGCACAACTCGACCGCTTCACCATCCGGCTCGAACTGCGATATCTGTCCGAGCAGGAGGAAGCATCGATGTTGCGTCGCCGCATCGACCGCGGATCGGCGGAGCCCACGGTCGGGCAGGTCGTCGACGCGCACGAACTCGTCGCGATGCGCGAATCGGTGGAGCAGGTCACCGTTCACGACGACGTGCTGCGCTACGTTGTGTCGTTGGCCGCCGCCACCCGCCAGCACCCGCAGATCGCGGTGGGTGCCAGCCCGCGGGCCGAACTCGACCTCGTTGCGCTGGCCCGCGCCCGCGCACTACTGCTCGGGCGGGACTACGTCGTCCCGGAGGATGTGAAAAGCCTTGCCGTACCGGCGATTGCGCATCGTATCACACTGCGCCCGGAGATGTGGGTGCGGCGGGTTCGTGGCAGCGACGTGGTCGAGGAGCTATTGCGACGGCTGCCAGTGCCGCGGACCGACCCGTGATCGAAACCCGCTGCAGCGAGGCCGAATTGGACTGGCGCGCTTCGCCACTCGCGCGAGCGCTGTTGACCTGCGCGGTGGCGTCGATGGCCGCCGCGGTCGTCGGCTCGCGCTGGGAACTCGTCGTGTTCGCCGCGCCGCTGATCGGAGTGCTGTGTTCGGTGGGCTGGCAGCGGCCGGTGCCGAAGGTGCACGTGCACGCAGACCCCGGCATCCACCGGTGCTTCGAAGATGAGCCGGCGCGTATCACGCTGTGGGCCGAGGCCGAGAACGATGCGGTGGCGATGAAAGCCGCTGCGATAGAAGGGATGACACTGGAGGTCGCCGAGCGGGAGAGCGCAAGCCGGCAGACCGTGGTGGCGGCCGCGCAACGGTGGGGCCGGTATCCGCTGCGCGCGCAACTGACCGTCTCTGCGCGCGGCGGTCTCCTCGAGGGCACCGCAGTGGTCGACGCCGCGGACGTCTACGTGTTTCCGATGGCCCCGCCGCAGTCGACGGCGATGCCCCGCACGGAACTGCTCGACCGCCTCGGCACCCACCTGACCCGGCACATCGGCCCCGGTGTGGAGTACGCCGACGTACGGCGGTATGTGCCGGGCGATCAGCTCCGGACGGTCAACTGGGCCGTTAGCGCGCGCCGGGGCAGCCTGCACGTCACCGAGCGACTGACCGATCGCGCCGTCGACGTTGTCGTGCTCATCGACAACTACGCGCAACCGGCGGGTCCCGCAACCGAAGCCACCGAACGCACCGCACGCGGCGCCGTGCAGGTGGTGCAAAGCGCGTTGCGCAGTGGTGACCGGGCGGGCGTCGTCGCACTCGGGGACCGGCATCCGCGGTGGCTGAGCGCCGACATCGGCCGCAGGCAGTTCTACCGGGTGCTCGACGCGATGCTCGGGGTCAGCGGCGGATACGACACAACTTCGGGCACGCTGGCCCCGCGTGCCGCGGTTCCGCCGGGCGCCATCGTCGTCGCGTTCTCCACGCTGCTCGACACCGAGTTCGCGCTGGCGCTGATCGATCTCCGCAAGCGTGGCCACACCGTCATCGCGGTCGACGTGTTGCAGGGCGCTCCGTTCGAGGGCGAGTGCGACGGGCTGGTGGCCCGGATGTGGTCGCTGCAACGGTCTTTCATGTATCGAGACATGGGCACCGTCGGCGTCGACATCGTGGCATGGCGCGACGAGGACACCCTCGACCAGGCCATGCAACTCGTGCCTCATCGCCGGCGACCGGTGCGGGGGCGACGGTGAACCGCGCATTGTCGACGGCCTTCGGCTTGGTCATGGTGGCCGCGGCCACGTTGCAGTCCGAGGGTGCGGCGTTGGCCGCGTGTGGCGCGGCGGTAGTTCTCATCATGGTGGGCAACGCGTTTCGCGCAGCAGCGACATTGGCGGTCGTGTCGACCGCCGCGGCGATCGTCCTTGCTTCGGCGACTCCCGCCGTGGCGGCGTTGTGTGGACTGTCGGGCGCCGCGTATCTGGTGTTGCGGCACACCGCGGACGTCACCGCCCCGACAGTCATCGGTGCGCTCGGCTTCGCGGCCATCGGGCTGGCGGCGGTGGCGCTACCGCTGGAGCTGCCGTGGGTGCCGTTGCTGGCGCCGCTTGCAGTACTGACGGCCGTGGTGTTGGCGACGCGGCCATTCTGGGTGGGCGGGCGACGGTAGATGCCGGCATCGCGAGCGACCGTGTCTGTACAACGACACGGCGGGGGAGGCTGTACAAAAGAGGTCGCTCGTGGCGGGCGCGACGGCTACTTTCGGGAGGTCGGCATGCGAAGCGAGGTGCGCAAGGCGATCACCGGCGCATCGATCGGCAACGCGGTGGAGTGGTTCGACTTCGCGATCTACGGCTTCCTGGCGACGTTCATTGCGGCCAACTTCTTCCCGGCGGGCAACGAGACGGCGGCGCTGCTCAACACCTTCGCGATCTTCGCGGCGGCCTTCTTCATGCGGCCGCTGGGCGGGTTCGTCTTCGGCCCGCTCGGTGACAAGCTGGGCAGGCAGCGGGTGCTGGCACTGGTAATCCTGCTGATGAGCGGCGCAACGGTATTGATCGGCCTGTTGCCCACCTACGCGTCGATCGGTGTGGCCGCCCCGCTGCTGCTGCTGTTCCTGCGCTGCTTGCAGGGATTCTCGGCCGGTGGCGAATATGGCGGCGGCGCAGTCTATCTCGCCGAGTTCGCCTCCGACTGGCGTCGCGGCCTGACGATCACGTTCATGGCATGGTCCGGTGTCCTGGGTTTCCTTCTCGGCTCGGTGACCGTGACGCTGCTGCAGGCGCTGTTGCCCGCCGCGGCGATGGAGAGCTACGGCTGGCGCATTCCATTCCTCATCGCCGGGCCGCTGGGCCTCGTCGGCCTCTACATCCGGCTTCGCCTCGACGACACGCCGCAGTTCGCTGAGCTCAGCAGAAGCGACCGGGTCGCCAAGTCGCCGCTACGCGAAGCGGTGACGACGTCGTGGCGGCGCATCCTGCAGGTGATCGGGCTGTTCATCGTCTTCAACATCGGCTACTACGTGGTGTTCACGTTCCTGCCGACCTATTTCATCAAGACGCTCGGGTTCAGCAAGGCCGACGCCTTCGTCTCGATCAGCCTGGCCAGCCTCGTCGCGCTGATACTCATTCTTCCGCTGGCCGCGCTGTCCGACCGGATCGGCCGCCGGCCGATGCTGATCGCCGGCTCGGTGGCGTTCGCGGTGCTCGGCTATCCGCTGTTCCTGCTGTTGAATTCGGGATCGCTGGCCGCCGCGATCGCTGCGCACTGCGGGCTCGCGGTCATCGAGTCGATCTACGTCTCGGCCGCGGTATCGGCGGGCGTCGAACTGTTCGCCACCACCGTGCGCTACAGCGGGTTCTCGATCGGCTACAACATCTGCGTCGCCGGGTTCGGCGGTACGACGCCCTACGTCGTCACCTGGCTGGCCGCCGAGACCGGCAACGACCTGGCGCCCGCGTGGTACCTGATCGTCGCCGCCGTCGTCTCGCTCGCGGCGATCCTCACCCTGCGGGAGTCCGCGGGCCGACCGCTCGTCCAAACCAGCGACCAGCAGGTCCCCGCGGCTAAGGTGGGCCTATGAAGCTTCACGTGATGCCCTACGTCACGGTCGAGATCGACGATCGGCTGCGCCGCCGCGTGCGCTCCGCCGGCGAACGACTGCGCCTCAACGTGCGGGCCTATCTGCTGAGCGCGGCCGACGACGTGGACACGGCCAGCGACAAGGTGCGCGGTCTGTGCGACCGGGCGGTCCATCGCGTCGACTCGGTCGTCGCCAACGTCAACGACAGGATCGCGCCCGACAGCACGCCCCCGGCCCTGCGGGTCGTCGCAGGAGGTCGCGAGGCCAGTTAGCCCGCGCGCGTCGTGCGTCCGCCGACCAGGAAGCCGCCGATGAGCACCACCAAACCGATGACGGCCACGGGAATCGACCACATGCGACGGTCGGAGACCGCCGAGTGGCACTGCGCGACGTAGTCGGGGGGATCCTCCGTCAGCTCGTCGATTACCGGCAGGTTCTTCAGCTGGTTCGGATCGTTGGTGTTGGCCTCGCGGGCCGCGGAGTCGTCCGCGGCGACGGCGTTGCCACATCCGATCTCCTGGTTGTCGGGTCCCGAGATCGACACGGGCATCAGCAGCCCGATGACCCCCACCACGAGTACGACTGCGCCGACCAGCAGGATCAAACGTCGCAAGTTCATGATCGGTTTGATGCCCCGATAGTTGGGGCACCAAACCTCGCGGGCCGTCGCCGGTTGGGCGGGCGGGCCGGCCGTATGTTGTGCTTGTCCGATGTGCTCGCCGTGGCCGGAAAGGGGCGGAATGCTTTGGTAGGCCCGCTTTGGTAGGCCCGTCGTGGTAGGCCAGGGCCTGGTCGTCGTGCTTGCCCTGCTCGCCGCGGTCTTCTTGGCGATCGGCATCGTGGTTCGACAACGCGCGACCATTGACGTGCCCGAGGAGCACGGTGTCAGCACCGTGATGGTGATGACGCTGCTGCGTAGGCGGCTGTGGTGGGCGGGCACGGCCGCGGCCGTGGCGGGCTACGTCTTTCAGGCTCTCGCCTTGGCCAATGGATCGTTGCTGCTGGTGCAACCGATCCTGGTGTCCGCTCTGCTGTTCGCGCTGCCGATGAGTGCACGGCTGGCCAACCGCCGGGTCACCCGCGGAGAGTGGATGTGGGCGTTGGTGCTCACCGCGGCGCTGGCTGTTTTCGTGCTGCTGGCCAAGACGCGGCCCGGCGACTACGAGGCGTCTGCCCCGCTGTCGGCGCTCGTCGCTGTCGTCTGTACCGGGGCGGTGATGGTGTGTGTCACCGTCGCCGTCCGCAACGGGGGATGGAAGCGGGCGGTGCTGCTGGCGGTAGCGGTCGGTGTGTTGTTCGGCGTCGTCGCGGTGCTGACCAAGATCGTGATGCACCTGCTCACGCACGAGGGCGTGCGCGCCGTGCTCACCGCGCCGGGACTGTATCTGCTTCTCGTGCTGGGCGTCGTCGCGGTGTTCTTGCAGCAGTCCGCATTTCACGCCGGCTCCTTGCAGACCTCCGTGCCCACCATGTTGGTGCTCGAACCCGTGATCGCCGTCGTGCTTGGGGCGGTGGTGCTCGGCGAGGATCTGACCGTCGACGGCGGAAAGGCCATCGCGATCACGATCGCGATCGCCGCGATGACGGCGGCGACGATCGCGCTCGGCCGGGACGAGGGCGCGCTGGAAGAGGAACTCGAGGCGGCCGCGAAGCGCGGGTCGTAGCCGTCAGGCGATCCGATCAGTCGACGACGGTGACCGTGGCGACCTTGTCGAGGCCGGAAATGGTGAGCAGGGTGGTGATCGGTCCCTTGGCGGGCACGATCAAGTGCAGCTTGGCGCTCGCCGCGACGGAGAACAGCGCGCGCAGCGCGGCGCTGTCGCAGTACGTCACCCGCGTGAGATCGACAGTCACCGACGAGTTGTCCGCCGCAGCGCGCGACAAGACCTCGCTGAACTCGTCGACGTTCGCCAAGTCGATCTCACCGACCGCGGTGATGACCGGACGTGCTTCGGCGCTTCCGGCGATGAACCGGAACTGGTTGCGACCCATGGCTTTCAGATCCCCACCGTCAGTGGGGCGCACCTGTCGACGGCAACGTGAGCGGTTCCAGTCACAGCACCTCCGTGTCCTAGAGGCGCGACAGCCTCCGTGCATACCAAAAAGTCCGCACCGCTGCCTCTCCTCGACAGACGTCCTTGCCGATAGATGTAATACCACGCGGACGGGGTTGACGCCGCGTAGAACTTCGTCAAAGTCGAATCTGCGGTAATTGAAACGTCATAGCCACGGTTGTCCCCGCCGGAGTGCCGTCGAGATCGACGTGATCGCTGACCGCGCGCATCAACAACAGCCCGCGGCCACGTGTGCCGGGATCGGCGGGCGGTGCCTTCCACGATCCGAAGTCGGTGACCTGCACATGCACGGCATCGTCGTGAATCTCGGCTTCCACGCGCATGCGCCCTGGCGTACGTCCTCGGTAGGCGTGCTCGACGCTGTTGGAGCACGCCTCGTTCACGACGAGGACGAGATCGGCCGCCGACGCATCGGAGATACCGTTCGCCGCGAGCCACGCCGCCAACCGATGCCGCACCTCCGTCAGCTTCGGGGCGGTCGCGGTGTCGTCGATGACAAGCGCAGCGCGGGTGGACCGATAGAGCACGATCGCCACGTCGTCGTCGTAGCCGCCCTCGGGTGACATTCTGGCCAGCACCGCGTCGGCGACTTCTTCGATCGGCAGATCCGCGGTGTCGGCCACCACGGTGGCCACCTGCTCGATCTGGGCGTCGATCGGTCGGCTGCGGCGTTCGACCAGACCGTCGGTGTAGAGCATCAGCGTCGAGAGCGGTGCCAAGTGATGCGTTGCCTGCGGGCGCGGTTGAGTGTGCTTGACGGCCAACGGGACCGAGGACGCCGCGTCCAGCAACTGCGGTGACGCCGCTTCGGACACCAGCACCGGCGGCACATGGCCGGCGCTGCTGTACTGCACGGTCGCGGATTCGGTGTCGATGATCGCGACGAACACGGTGGTGCAGAAGGCATCCGGGATGAATTCGGCGACCGAGTCGAGGTGTTCGAGCACGGTCGAGGGCTGCGCACCGGTCAGTAGCAACGCGCGCGTCGACGCGCGCAACTGGCCCATCACCGCGGCCGCCGCCAGGCCGCGGCCCACACAGTCGCCGACGACCAGCCCGATCCGGTGGTCACCGACGGGAAGCACGTCGTAGAAGTCCCCGCCGATCTCCAGCGGATGCACCGCGGGCTCGTAGCGAACGGCGAACCCCGGCGGCAGGTCGGTCGGCGCCAGCAGCGACCGCTGCAGCGTCAGCGACGTCTCCCGGGCGCTTTCGAATTGCCGGACGTGTTGCATGGCCAGGCTGAGGTGGCCGACCAGCGCCCCGATCAACCGCCGGTCCTCTGCGCTGACAACCCGCGGCTCCCGGTGCTCGAGGCACAACACGACGTCGCGCGCGCCGGAGAGGACGGCGACGAAGCCGCGGGTGGTGCCGGCGCTGGGCGCCCCGCCGACGGGCGTCACGGTCAGCGGTATCCACCTGCGGGCGTCCTCGAAGGTGCGGCGCCAGTCCTCGTCCAGGTCCTCCCAGCCGGCCAACTCGGGTTCGCCCGCGACCCGTACCGTCGGCTGCTCGCCCTCGGTCTTCGGCCATATGACCGCCATCAGCCGCTGCGCATCCAGCGGTACCCGGCACTGGGCCAGCGTGATCGCCAGCACCTCGTCGACATTCTTCGCGACGCTGACGGCGGTGGCCAGCCGGGCTACCGCGCGGTCGCGCTCTGCAGCGGCGCGGGGTCCGGTGACGTCGCGGATCGTGCCCACGTACAGACCTCGGCGGGAGTGATGATCCGGGACGGCATTGATGCTGACCGCCACCCACCGCAGGCGCCCGTCGCGGTGCCGGATCCTGATCTCGGCGGTGACCCTGCCGTTGCGGACGAGCGCCTTGTTCCGGTCATGCGCCGTTGCGTCGTCGATCACCCACGGATGCGGCATGGGGTAGGGCATGCCGTCCTGGCCGTACCCGGTGATCTCGGCGAAGGCGTCGTTGATCTCGACCACGCACCCGTGGTCGTCGGCGACGAAGAAACCTTCCTGCAACGAATTGACCAATGCGCCGCGGAACTCATCGCGATCGGCCAGATCGTCGGCGCGCGCCCGCTCCCGCTCATAGCGGTGATACAAGTCTCCGGGGTCGGTCATGTTCGACGCAGTTGGTCCCTCCCAGCTCGCGCGCACCGGAATCCCCGAGCACCGCAGGTCTGTCGATTCGACAGTAGCCTGCGTATCGCAGCGCGATCAGCTGAAGCTTTGATATCCGCCCGCACGCCACGGGTTAAGCTCGGCCCATTGCCGTCGTGGTGGCGGCGCTGACCGGAGGACGGCCTTGTCACGTAATGACCCGATTTCCACCTCGATCTCGCACGAGGGCGGCATCGCGGTGCTGAAGGTCGGCGGCGACGTCGACCTCGCCACCGTCCCCGCGTTCCAGGCGGCGATCACCGAGGCACTCACACAGGAGCCGTCGGCACTGGTGGTGGATTTGTCGGCGGTGGACTTCCTCGCATCCGCGGGGCTACAGGCGCTGGTCGCGACGCACGAGAGTGTCAGCAAGGCCGCTCGCTTCGCGGTGGTGGCCGACGGCCCGGCGACCAGTCGGCCGATCCAGTTGACCGGACTCGATCAGGTGTTCTCGCTGTTTTCGACGTTGGACGAGGCCCTCGACGCGCTGAAGTCCGGTTGAGTCAGGCCGAGGCCTTGACCTTCGCGGCCGCGTGCTCGGGCATCGGTTCATATCGGGCGAACGAGCGGGTGAAGGTACCGGCGCCGTGCGCCAGCGAACGCAGATCGACGGCATAGCGGGTCAGCTCGACCTCAGGGATCTCGGCCTTCACCAACGTGCGGTCCTCACCGACCTTGTCGGTCCCGAGTACCCGGCCCCGCCGCCCGGCCAGATCGCCCATGATCGCACCGACGAAGTCGTCCGGAACCAGGATCGACACGTCGTCGACGGGTTCGAGCAGGTTCACCTTCGTCGCCGCGGCCGCCTCGCGCAGCGCCAGTCCGCCCGCCATCTGGAACGCGAAGTCCGACGAGTCCACGCTGTGGGCCTTGCCGTCGAACAGCGTGACGCGGATGTCGACGACCGGATAGCCCGGCCCGACCCCCTTCTCCATCTGCGCCCGCACGCCCTTCTCGACGCTCGGAATGAACTGTCGGGGCACCGCGCCGCCGACGACCTTGTCGACGAATTCGAAACCCGAGCCCTCGGGTAGCGGTTCGACCTCGATGTCACACACCGCGTACTGACCGTGTCCGCCCGACTGTTTGACGTGCCTGCCGTGACCTTTGGCCTTGCCCGCGAACGTTTCTCGCAGCGGCACCCGCAACTCGACGGTGTCGACGGCGACACCGTAACGCCTGGAGAGTGCGTCGAGCACGACGCTGGCGTGCGCCTCGCCCATGGTCCACAGCACGATCTGGTGTGTTTC
This sequence comes from Mycobacterium sp. IS-3022, assembly GCF_001500065.1. Taxonomy (GTDB): domain Bacteria; phylum Actinomycetota; class Actinomycetes; order Mycobacteriales; family Mycobacteriaceae; genus Mycobacterium. The sequence goes on along the minus strand of NZ_LQIN01000005.1, from coordinate 22,153 downwards.
GGGATTCTGTTCGATGCGCAGGGTGGGGTCTTCGGCGGCCAACCGCTGCAACCCCACGGAGAGCTTGTCTTCGTCGGTCTTCGCCCGGGGTTGCACCGCAATGGGTAACAGTGGTTCCGGCATGGTCCACGGCCGCAACACCAGCGGATCGGACTTGTCCGACAGCGTGTCTCCGGTCTCGGCGCGGCTGAGCCGGCCGATCGCGCAGATATCACCGGCGATCACCGACGGTGCGGGCCGCTGCTGCTTGCCGAGCGGGAAGGACAGCGTGCCGATGCGCTCGTCCTCGTCGTGGTCCTCATGCCCGGCCAGTGAGCCGGCAGGCGAACCGGTCAGGGACCCGTTGCCGCCGAAGAACGACGAGAAGTGGCCGGACACATGCACGGTCGCATCGGGCGAGATGGTCCCGGAGAACACCCGGACCAGGCTGACCCGCCCGACGTAGGGATCGGAGGTGGTCTTGACGACCTCGGCCAGCAGCGGGCCGGCCGGGTCGCACGGCAGCCGGTCGCGTTCCTTGCCCTGCGGTGTGAAGACCTCCGGGACCTGATGCTCCGGCGGCGAGGGAAATCCCGCGGTGATGATCTCGAGGAGTTCGGTGGTGCCCACCCCGGTGCTGCTGCACACCGGGATGACCGGGAAGAACGACGCCCTCGCGACGGCCTTCTCCAGATCGTCGATGAGCACCGACTGATCGATCTGCTCACCGCCGAGGTAGCGCTCCATCAGGGTCTCATCCTCGGACTCCTCGATGATCCCCTCGATCAGGGCGCCGCGGTGCTCCTCGATCGCCTCGGCGTAAGCGTCATCGGGGTCGTGGGTGGCGGTGCGTTTTCCGTCGGCGTACTCGTAGTGCGTCGTCGACAGCAGCCCGATCAGCCCAGTGCACGGGGAGTTGGCGGGCAGGTACAGCGGAAGCACCTTGTCGCCGAACGTCTGCTGCGCGGCGGCCAACGCGTTGTCGTAGTTCGCGCGGGCGTGGTCGAGTTTGGTGATCACCACCGCGCGCGGCATGCCGACCTGGCTGCACTCCATCCACAGCGATCTGGTGGGTCCGTCGATGCCTTCGTTGGCGGCGATGACGAACAGCGCGCAGTCGGCGGCCCGCAGCCCGGCGCGCAGTTCGCCGACGAAGTCGGCGTAGCCGGGCGTGTCGATCAGGTTGACCTTGATGCCGTCGTGTTGCAGCGACGCGAGCGCGAGGCCCACCGAACGCTGCTGGGAGATCTCCGCCTCGTCGCTGTCGCAGACCGTGCTGCCGTCCTGCACGGATCCGGCTCTGGTCAGCACACCCGAGGCCACCAGAAGCGCCTCGACGAGTGTGGTTTTGCCGCCACCCGATGGGCCCACCAGCACCACGTTTCGGATGGCGGCCGGACTGTCCGCGGTTGGAGCGGCTCCGGCGCCCTGGGCATGTGTCGTCTTGTCGGCCATGACGTTCCCTTCCCACCGCCCGTCCGATGGCGGCCGCCCAGCCGCCGCAGTGTGTGTTAGACCACAATTCCTCTAACCGTCAGCGAGCACAAGGGCTGCGCGAAGCCGTTCACGCCTGCCATGACGACAATCGCTCGATGTCGACGGTCACCACCGGCCCGGCCAGCTCGAGCCGCTGGTACTGCGGGTACTTGCGGCGCAGCAGCGCGTAACCGGCCGCCATTTCCTCGCCGCTGTAATGAATTTCGGCGCGGCCGTCGGCGCGCACCCACCACAATTTGGCCCAGTCGTCGTCGTAGTGATGGACCAGCATGCTCACCTGCGGGTTGGCCTCGATGTTGGCCAGCCTGCGCAGCCGGTGTGTCGACTTCCGCTTGGCGTCCACCGCGGTGTAGACGACGTTGCGGTGCACGGCGAACACCACCGGCACGACGTGCGGCGTCGACTCCGGCCCCACGGTGGCCAGCATCGCTACCGGCGACTCGGCGAAGGTGGCCTCGGCATCGAATTCGGCCATACGTTCAGCGTATTCCGGTTCCCACCCGGGTTGGCGTCACCGCTGAGCCTGCCCCGGCCGCTGCGGTGCGACGCTGATCGGCGATCGCGTGACCGGGGTACGCGTCACGCCGAACTCCGGATCGCGGGTGGCCCTCGTCTCCGGGGGACGCGGCCGGTTGGTCGCGGCAGGGGGCGGGGCGGCGGGTGCCGCCGACCTCGCGACCGGCGGCGGTGGTGCAGGCGGCGGCGGTGATTTCCTGGGCGGCGATGCGCTGCGCGCGGGTGCGGCCGTGGTCAGCGCGGTCGGGCTGACCGGGGTGGCCTCCTCGCTTCCGGGCTCGCCGGGTCCGCGGAACATGAGCAGGACACCGGAGACGACGAGCGCGACGGCCGCGACCGACGCGGCGACCAGCACGGTCAGCGTGGGCTTGGTTCGATACCAGGGCGGCGGGGCGGGTTCGAAGTACCAGGTGCGCTCGTCGAAGGCGTCGAACGCCATGTTCGGTTGGGGCAGTTCATCGTCGCCGCTCTCATCGGCGTCCGCGACATCGACGATGTCGTCGGACAGGTAGTCGAAGTCCCCCGAGGCTTCGCGTTCCGCCACACAGGAATGTTAACGCCGACAGACCTGCACAAATGTCCGGTCGGACAAACTGAAGACAAGCGAGTTTCCCGTCCTCTGTCCGGCCGCGATAGGGTTCGAGCGCCCCGCACAGATTGATTCACCGCGGCGATCGGATGCGGTAACTGCTGCGTCACTGCGCCGTTTCGCCAGACCATCGGAAGGTTCGGCAATGAACTTCACAGGCCTGGTGGCCGCATCAGCCGCATCCGTTCTCCTGCTGGCCGGTTCGACCGCGTGCGCACCGCCGCAGAAGAGCGGCGACGGCGAACAGACGGAGTCCGGCGTGAAAGCCGCCGAGGCCACCTCCGCCGAGGATTTCGGCGGAATCGACGCGCTGGTGGCGGCAGCCAAGAAGGAAGGCGAGCTCAATGTCATTGCGCTGCCGCCGGATTGGGCGAACTACGGCGCGATCACCAAGGCTTTCTCGGACAAGTACGGCATCAAGGTGAACTCCGCGCATCCCGACGCGTCGAGCCAGGATGAGATCAACGCGGCCACCCAGCAGAAGGGTAAGAGCACCGCGCCCGACGTCTTCGATCTCGGCCAGTCCGTTGCGCTGGCCAACACCGCGATGTTCGCGCCGTACAAGGTGGCCAACTTCGACGACATCCCCGCGGCGTTCAAGGACCCGAACGGCACCTGGGTCAACGATTACGGCGGCTACATGTCGATCGGATACGACTCGGCCAAGGTGCCGCCGGTGACGGCTGTCGACGATCTGCTCAAACCGGACTACCGCGGCAAAGTCGCGCTCAACGGCGATCCCACCCAGGCTGGTGCCGCGTTCTCCGGTGTGCTGATGGTCGCGCTCTCCCAAGGCGGTTCGGTCGACGACATCGCTCCGGGGGTCGAGTTCTTCCGAAAGCTCGCCGACGCGGGCAACTTCCTGCCCGTCGACCCGACGCCGGCCACCATCGAGTCCGGGCAGACGCCGGTGGTCATCGACTGGAACTTCACCAACGCCGCCGAAACCAAGAGGTTGCCGTCGTGGCAGGTGCTGGTGCCGCCGGCACACGCGGTCGCCGGTTACTACTACCAGGCGATCAACAAGGACGCACCGCATCCGGCCGCCGCGCGGTTGTGGCAGGAATTCCTCTACAGCGACGAGGGACAGAACCTGTTCGCGCTCGGCGGTGTGCGACCGGTCCGCGCCGACATCATGGCCGCCGAAGGCAAATTGGACGCCGCGGCGACCGTCCCGATCATCGACGGGCCCGTCACCGTGCCGTCCCCGCAGCAGACCAAGGCGGCCACCAAGTACCTGTCCGAGCACTGGGCCGCCGCGATCGGCTGAGGAGCGACGCTGAAGAAACTGCGGGATGCCGTGCCCCTGGTGCCGTTTCTGGCCGTGGTGGCGACGTTCCTGGTCGTCCCGACCGTCACGGTGATCGTCAACGCGTTCTTCGCCGACGGAGTTTTCACGCTGGCCCGCATCGACGCGTTGTTCTCCGGCCCGGCGCTCTCGGCGCTGACGAAGAGCCTGGTGTTGTCGGCCAGCACCGCTCTCATCGGCGCCCTGCTGGGTGCCGTTCTCTCGTGGTTGATCGTGTCCAGCCCGACCAATTCGATGGTGCGCCGCGCGGTGATCGCGCTGTGCAGCGTGCTCGCGCAGTTCGGCGGTGTGGCACTGGCTTTCGCGTTCCTCGCGACGATCGGGCTGAACGGTGTCCTGACGCTGTGGATCCAGCAGATGCTCGGATGGAATCTCGCGGCGTCGGGCTGGCTCTACGATCTCCCCGGATTGATCGTCGTCTACGCCTACTTTCAGATCCCGCTGATGGTGATCGTGTTCGTGCCGGCGCTGGAGGGGCTGCGCGAGCAGTGGCGGGAAGCCGCGGTGAGCCTGGGGGCCTCGCGCGGCCAGTACTTTCGCGAAGTGGTCGTGCCGTTGTTGGCGCCGGCGTTCCTGGGCTCCGCGCTGCTGTTGTTCGCCAACGCTTTTGCGGCATACGCGACGGCCGCGGCGTTGGTCAGCCAGGGCAGTCCGATCGTGCCGCTGCTGATCCGGGCGGCGCTCACCAGCGAGGTGGTGTTGGGCCAGTCCGGCTTCGCCTACGCCCTGGCGCTGGAGATGATCGTCGTCGTGGCCGTGGTGATGGTGGCCTACACCAGGTTGGTGCGACGCACCGCGCGGTGGCTCCGGTGAGCTTCGGTGCCAAGCTGTTTCGAGGCACGCTGTGGGTGTTGTTCGGATTGTTCTTCCTGTTCCCGCTGTATGCGATGGCCGACTTCTCCACGCGCAACCTGATTACCGGCGGACGCACACTTCGGGCGTGGACCAACCTGCTGGCCGACGACGCGCTGTATCAGGCCATCGTGGTCTCGCTGCTGCTTGCGGTGTTCACGGTGCTCGCGGTGTTGGTGATCCTGCTGCCGACGATGATCTGGGTGCGCCTGCGTGCGCGGTGGGCCAACGGCGTGGTGGAGTTTTTGTGCCTGCTGCCGTTGACGATTCCGGCGTTGGTCATCGTCGTCGGCCTGCGCAACGTGTACCTCTGGGTCACGTACCTGTTCGGGGAATCCGCGTTGACGCTGACGTTCGTCTACCTCGTGTTGGTGTTCCCGTTCGCCTACCGAGCGCTGGACGCGGCGCTGTCGTCGATCGACCTGCCGACCCTCACCGAGGCCGCGCGGTCGCTCGGCGCCGGCTGGACGACGACGATCCTGCGGGTCGTGGTGCCCAACATCTGGTCGGGCATCCTGTCCGCGGCGTTCATCTCGATCGCCGTGGTGCTCGGCGAGTACACGATCGCGTCGCTCAGCGGGTACCAGACACTTCCGGTGCAGATCGTGGCGATCGGCAAGTCCGACGGCCCGACCTCGGTGGCGGCCTCGTTGGCCGTGCTGTTGCTTGGCTTCGTTCTGCTCCTTGCGCTTTCGCTGGTCACCCGAGGGCGCCGCGGCGTGCGAGGAGTGACGTCATGACCGCCGGAGTCGCCGTCGAACTCAACGATCTCACGCGGTTGTACGGTTCGGTGAAGGCGCTCGACGGGCTGACCCTGCACATCGAACCGGGTGAACTGGTCGCGTTGCTCGGACCGTCCGGCTGCGGCAAGACCACCGCGCTGCGCATCCTCGCCGGCCTCGACAAAGCCACCGCGGGGACGGTGTCCGTCGACGGCCGGGACCTGAGCGGGATTCCGGCGAACAAGCGCGACATGGGCATGGTGTTTCAGGCCTACAGCCTCTTCCCGCACCTCACGGTGCTCGACAACATCGCGTTCGGGCTGAAGATGCGTCGAATGTCCAAGCGCGAGCGGCTGTCTCGAGCGGCCGACATGATCGACTTGGTCGGGTTGTCCGCGCACACACACAAGTTCGCCAGCGAGTTGTCGGGTGGTCAGCAGCAGCGCGTCGCGCTGGCCCGCGCCCTGGCCGTCCAGCCGCGCGTGCTGCTGCTCGACGAACCGCTCTCGGCGTTGGATGCCAAGGTCCGCTCACAGTTGCGTGACGAGATCCGCCGCGTGCAGTCCGAAGTCGGCACGACGACGCTGTTCGTCACCCACGACCAGGAGGAGGCGCTCGCCGTCGCCGACCGCGTCGCGGTGATGAGCCAGGGCAAGCTCGAACAGGTGGCCGCGCCCGCGGACCTCTACGCCAACCCGGCGACGCCGTTCGTCGCGGACTTCGTCGGGCTGAACAACAAAGTGCCTGCGGTGATCTCCGGCGGTCGCGCGCAGCTGCTCGACACCTCGGTGCCCATGCTGCCGGGGTCATTGAGCTCTGGGTCGGGGCTGGCGATGGTGCGGCCGGAATCGGTCACGGTGACCGCCGACCCGGCCGGCACGTCGACGGTCAGCTCGGTGGTGTTCCTCGGTCCGACGTCGCGCGTCCACCTGACGCTGCCCGACGGCGGGACGGTCAGCGCGCAGATGGCCAGTTCGGCGGCCCGCACCTTCGCGCCGGGGGACACCGTGACGGTCGGTGTCCAGGCCGACGGCGTGCTGGTGGTACCGGGCTAGTGTCCAGAGTCGTTACTTGTCGTCAGTGAGAATTCGAGGTTCGCGCGTTCGGTGTGGTCCGTTTTCGGCTTCCTATGCTCGAGATTGCACACACGGCTGTGGTCGTTTTCTCAGATCAGCACAACCCTGGATGCAATCTCGGCGCTAGGACCATTTCGCAGACCAGCACCCCCGGCCCCGTGCGTGCGCACAAGCACCCTAAATTCTGCGCCCGAACTAATGACTCACGACGCTAGACGTCCTTGACCGGCTCGATTCCCAGGTCGCGGTAGGTCACCAGCGCGGCGAACGGCACGTTGCGGTCGGCGAAGCGCTTGGCCGCGATGTCGCCGCGGTCCACCATCGGGATCACGCCCGTGACGACAGCCCCCGCCGCGGTCACCCGGTCGAACGCGATCTCGGTCGAGCCGCCCGTGCTGATCACGTCGTCGACGAGCAGTACCCGGGTGCCCGCCTGCAACCGCGTGCCCTCGATCCACTGCTCGCGGCCCCGCTGCTTCTGTTCCTTGCGGACCGAGAACCAGGCCTTGCCCGTCACCATCGCGACGCCGTGCGCCAACGGGTCCGCGCCCATGGTGAGGCCGCCGACCGCGTCGAACTCGATGCCGCGGCTGTCGGCCAGCTCCGCGACCGCGCGGCTGACGATCGTCAACCGCTCACCGGTGTCGATCGCGTATTTGCCGTCGATGTAGTCGTGGGACAGCTGGCCGCTGGCCAACTTGAACGGCTCCTCGCGACGTTCGTGACCGCGGGTGGCGATCAGGTCGAACGCCGCTTGCCAGGAGGCCGGTCGCCCGGCGGCTGCAGACATACCCGCGATCGTATTTCAGGCCCGACGCGCCAGCCGCGTCAGCTCCACGGCGGCCGAACGCAATTCGCCGATGGAGTCGATCGGCGCGCGGTAGCCGATCCGGGTGTAGGCCATCCCACGATCGGTCGTCAGACGCAGGTCCAGCCCGTAGCGGTCGACGCTCGTGCAGGTCGCCGCCGTGGTGTCCGGGTAGCCGCCCAGGACTTTGGCCATCGCGACCAGCGCGTCGGCGTGGTCGGCGTTGAGGTGTTCGATGGCGCCGGCCGCCAATGGCTGCACCGGATCGGGCTGCGCCGCGGCGTAGGCCTCACCCGTCGTCGAGTCCATGCGGCCGTACCCGCCGACCCAGCGCACGCGGTGCACCCGCAGCACCCACAGCGTGAAGTCGCTGTAGTCGATGTAGTACTTCGCCGCCGCGACGGCCGACAGGTGCGCCTCCCGCGCGGCGGCCGACTCGTCGCCGACGGGTCGCTCCGCCACGCCCGCGAGCGTGATCCGACCGCTGGCCAGCGGGTCGGTCTCCGAATCCGGCGCGACGATCGCGATGCTGGCCCGCGGATCGTTCAGAAGGTTGCGGCCGTGCTCGGCGAGGTTGGATACGCACAGCACCGGGGCGCCGTCGAGCAGCCCGTACGTCACGAACGACGCCCATGGGTCGCCGTCGGAGGTCAGCGTCGCGAGTGTTCCGGTGTTGGTGGACGCGGCGATCGTGCGGGCTTCCTCGGCCGCCGACGGCCGGACCGCATTGACCACCTCCGTCAGCGGCGGAGGAACGGACGGTGCGTCGCCGGGGTCGCCGTGATCACGTGTTGCCACGCCGGAACGATACCGAAGCGATCGCCCGTGACCGCCTCGAGCCTCAGCCGCCGAGCGCGGCGATCAGGTCCTTGATCCGGGTGGTTTCTTCCTCGGTGGCGGGTTCCTCCGCCTCCACGGCTTCGATCAGGTCCTTGCGCAGTCCGACGCCGTTGGCCGCCTCTTTGCTCGACAGCTTCGCGTGCACCCGCGCGACGTAGAGCCGCTGGCCGAGCGTGGCGTTCGGTCCCGACGCGGCGTTCTCCATCAACTCGTCGTAGCGCTTGCGGACACCGCTGAGCGCGACGATGACCGACGGCGTCGGGCGGCTGCGGCCCGCGGCGTCCGTCAGCGAGCCCTGCAACTTGCGCAGGCCCGCGAGGATGACGCCGGCCCGCTCGGAGAACTCCGGGTCGCTGTGGCCGGGAAGCGCTTCGATGGCGGCGTCGTACATGTGCATGGCCGCATCGGCCATGCCGACAATTACCGGAGCTTCACCTTCGTTCGGCGTCGAATCAGCCACAGCACCCACTTCGTTCGGAGATCAAGATCACAAGACGTCGAGAACCGTAGCCTGTCTCCGACGCCGATTCAACAGTTCCGCCGCGCCCAGCGCACGGAGCTACGGCGATTCGATTCTTCGCGACGTGGGTAGGTTGGAGACCGTATGGATCAACGCAGCGGTGTCCGAGCTTCCGACGCATCCGCCGACCACGACCCGGCGGAGGGCAGTCACGTCGAGGATGGTGTCGTCGAACACCCCACCGCCGAAGACTTCGGTCACGCCCGGGTGCTGCCCGAGGACCGCACGTGGTTCAAGCGGGCCGTTTTCTACGAAGTGCTGGTGCGCGCGTTCTACGACTCGAACTCCGACGGCATCGGCGACCTCTGTGGGCTGACCGAACAACTCGACTACGTGAAGTGGCTTGGGGTGGACTGTCTTTGGCTGCCCCCGTTTTACGATTCGCCGCTGCGCGACGGCGGCTACGACATCCGGGACTTCTACAAGGTGCTGCCTGAGTTCGGCACCGTCGACGACTTCGTCGATCTGCTCGACGCAGCGCACCGCCGGGGTATCCGGGTCATCACCGATCTCGTCATGAACCACACGTCCGACTCGCATGCATGGTTTCAGGAGTCACGCAGGGACCCGGACGGGCCGTACGGCGACTTCTACGTGTGGAGCGACACCAGCGACAAGTACAAAGACGCCCGGATCATCTTCGTCGACACCGAGGAGTCGAACTGGACCTTCGACCCGGTGCGACGGCAGTTCTACTGGCACCGGTTCTTCAGCCATCAGCCCGACCTCAACTACGACAACCCTGCCGTGCAGGAGGCGATGCTCGACGTCCTGCGGTTCTGGCTCGACATCGGCATCGACGGCTTCCGGCTGGACGCGGTGCCGTACCTGTTCGAGCGAGAGGGCACCAACTGCGAGAACCTGCCCGAGACGCACGCGTTTCTCAAGCACTGCCGCAAGGTGATCGACGACGAGTACCCGGGCCGCGTGCTGTTGGCCGAGGCGAATCAGTGGCCGGCCGACGTGGTCGAGTACTTCGGCGACCCCGACACCGGCGGCGACGAATGCCACATGGCGTTCCACTTCCCGTTGATGCCGCGCATCTTCATGGCGGTCCGCCGCGAATCGCGGTTTCCGATCTCCGAAATTCTGGCGCAGACGCCCGACATCCCGGAGATGGCGCAGTGGGGCATCTTTCTTCGCAACCACGACGAGTTGACGTTGGAGATGGTCACCGACGAAGAGCGCGACTACATGTACGCCGAGTACGCCAAGGATCCGCGGATGAAGGCCAACGTCGGGATCCGGCGACGGCTGGCGCCGCTACTGGACAACGACCGCAATCAGATGGAGTTGTTCACCGCGCTGCTGTTGTCGCTGCCCGGTTCGCCGGTGCTGTACTACGGCGACGAGATCGGCATGGGCGACATCATCTGGCTCGGCGACCGCGATGCCGTGCGCACCCCGATGCAGTGGACGCCGGACCGCAACGCCGGTTTCTCGACCGCGACGCCCGGCCGGGTGTATCTGCCGCCGAACCAGGATGCGATCTACGGCTATCAAGCGGTCAACGTCGAAGCTCAGCGCGACATCTCCAACTCGCTGTTGAACTGGACCCGCACCATGCTCACCGTGCGCAGCCGCCACGACGCGTTCGCGATCGGCAGCTTCCACGAGTTGGGGGGCTCGAACCCGTCCGTGCTCACGTATGTCCGCGAAATCGAGAAGGACAGCGGCGAGAAGGACACCGTGTTGTGCGTCAACAACCTGTCCCGTTTCCCACAACCCATCGAGTTGAATTTGCAGGCCTACAACGGGTACACGCCGGTCGAGATGACCGGGTACGTTGAGTTCCCCCGCATCGGCCAGTTGCCCTACCTGCTGACCCTGCCCGGTCACGGGTTCTACTGGTTCTCGCTGAAGGCGCCCAGCCCGGAGCTTGGAGAACAGTGATGACCCTGCCGTTCGACGAATGGCTACCCCACCAGCGGTGGTACGCCGGCCGCAGCCGTGAGTTGGCCTCCGTCGAGGAGGCCGCGCGCATCGCGTTGCGCGACGATCTGGACCTCATGCTGCTCGACGTGTCCTACACCGACGGGTCGCGTGAGCGCTATCAGGTGCTCGTGCGCTGGAACACCGGGCCAATCGAGGAGTACGCCGAGGTCGCGACCATCGGTGCGGACGGCGACCGCACCGCCTACGACGCGCTCTACGAGCCCGACGCCGCGCAGTACCTGCTGTCGCTCATCGACTCGTCGGCGACCGTGGGCTCCGGCGAGAACACCGTGCGCTTCGTCAAGGAGCCCGACGTCGAGTTACCGCTGGACGCCGCACCGCGGGTGTCCGCAGCCGAACAGAGCAACACCAGCGTGGTGTTCGAGGAGGAGGCGATCCTCAAGCTGTTCCGCCGCATCACGCCCGGGACCAACCCCGACATCGAGTTGAACCGCGTGCTGGCGCGCGCCGGTAACCCGCATGTGGCGCGGCTGCTCGGCGCTTTCGAGACGACTTGGACGGTGGACGGGCACGGCGAGCCGTGCGCGCTGGGCATGGTCACGGAGTTCGCCGCGACCTCGGCCGAGGGCTGGGACATGGCGACCGCCAGCACCCGCGACCTGTTCGCCGAAGGTGACCTGTACGCCGACGAGGTGGGCGGCGACTTCGCCGGGGAGTCCTACCGGCTCGGCGAGGCGGTCGCGTCGGTGCATGCGACGCTGGCCGACGAACTGGGCACGGAGACCGCGCTGTTCCCGGCCGACACGGCGTTGGAGCGGTTGGCATCGGCCGCCAAGGCGGTACCGGCCCTCGAGCAGTACGCGCCGCTGATCGAGGAGCGTTACCGCAAGCTCTCCGAGGAGACCATCAGGGTTCAACGCATCCACGGCGACCTGCATCTCGGCCAGGTGCTGCGCATCCCCGAGGGCTGGCTGCTGATCGACTTCGAAGGCGAGCCGGGCCAGCCGCTCGAGGAACGCCGCCGCCCCGACTCGCCGTTGCGCGATGTGGCCGGGCTGCTGCGGTCCTACGAGTACGCCGCCTACCAGCGCCTGATGGAACAGTCTTCCGACGAGGACCACGACCGTCAGCTCGGGGCGCGGGCGCGCGAGTGGGTGGACCGCAACGCCGCGTCGTTCTGCGACGGCTATGCCGAGGTGTCCGGCGCGGATCCGCGCGATTCCGGGCAGCTGCTGGCGGCCTACGAACTGGACAAAGCGGTCTACGAGGCCGCATACGAGGCGCGCTTCCGGCCGAGTTGGTTGCCGATCCCGCTGAAGTCGATCGCCCGGATCGTCGGCTGACGCGCCGGCGCCGGCTGGCGTTTAGCGTCAGGGCAGGCGGGCAACCGAACAGGTGTGAACGCGAATCCGGACCCAGGTAATTCACCCAACGACGGCGGCGGCGTCGGCGACACGCTGCGCCCGACGGAGGCGTTCGACTCCGACGACGTGCGCAACGACGACGGCGACGAAACCGTCGATCCGCCAGATCATTGGCGCGAGGCCGACAAGGTCAATGCCGACGGCGAAATCGACGAGACCCTCGACGAGAAACTCGCCGCCGAGGAACCCGACGTGGCCGAGCGGCCGACCGACGAGGGCGTGCAGATGGACCGCGTCAATCCGGACGACCATGGCACCGACGAGGGCCAGATCAGTGGGACGCCCGAAGACGGCGATTCGTTCTTCCCCGTCGTCGAATAGCCCTCTAGGCCATCGGTGCCTGCAGCACCACCACTGAACGGGCTTCGACGGTGATGGCGTGGCCGGCGTTGAGCGGCTTTGGCTCCGACTCGTCGGCCGAATCCTTCCCGGTGTTGACCACCGGCGTCCACGCCGGCCCGAATTGTTCGCCGGGCAGAGTGAATTCGATGGCCTCGTGGTGGGCGTTGAAGCACAGCACGAACGAGTCGTCGACCACCCGCTGACCGCGGACGTCTCGGTCGGGGATCCCGTTGCCGTTGAGGTAGACCGCGATCGTCTTGGCGAAGCCGCTCTCCCAGTCCTCGTCGCTCATCTCCGAACCGTCGGGTGCGAACCAGGCGATGTCGGGCAGTCGCTCGCCGCCGCGTTGCCGCACGGGACGGCCGGAGAAGAACCGGCGCCGACGGAATATCGGGTGCCCCGAGCGCAGGGCGGACACCGTGCGGGTGAAGTCCATCAGGTCGGCGTCGGCGGAGGCCCAGTCGATCCAGGACAGCTCGTTGTCCTGGCAGTAGACGTTGTTGTTGCCCTGCTGCGTGCGGCCGAGTTCGTCGCCGTGCGCAATCATCGGCACGCCCTGCGACAGCAGCAGCGTGGTGAGGAAATTGCGTTGCTGCCGGGCTCGCAGGGCGTTGACCTCCGGGTCGTCGGTGGGCCCTTCGACGCCGCAGTTCCAGGACCGGTTGTGGCTCTCGCCGTCGCGGTTGTCCTCGCCGTTGGCCTCGTTGTGTTTCTCGTTGTAGGACACCAGGTCCCGCAGCGTGAAGCCGTCGTGGGCGACGACGAAGTTGATGGAGGCGACCGGACGTCGGCCGGTCTGCTCGTAGAGGTCCGACGAACCGGTGAGCCGGGACGCGAACTCGTCGATGGTCGCCGACTCGCCGCGCCAGTAGTCGCGAACGGTGTCGCGGTACTTGCCGTTCCACTCCGTCCACTGCGGCGGGAAGCCGCCGACCTGATAGCCGCCGGGGCCGACGTCCCACGGCTCGGCGATCAGCTTGACCTGGCTGACGGTCGGATCCTGTTGCACGAGTTCGAAGAACGTAGCCAGCCGGTCGACGTCGTAGAACTCCCGGGCCAGCGTCGAGGCCAGGTCGAACCGGAACCCGTCGACGTGCATCTCGGTGACCCAGTACCGCAGCGAATCCATGATCAGCTGCAGTGCATGCGGGTGGCCGACGTTGAGGCTGTTGCCCGTGCCGGTGTAATCCATGTAGTAGCGCTTGTCGTCGTCGACGAGCCGGTAGTACGCGGAGTTGTCGATACCGCGGAACGACAGGGTGGGGCCCAGGTGATTGCCCTCGGCGGTGTGGTTGTAGACCACGTCGAGGATCACCTCGATGTCGGCTTCGTGCAGCGCGCGCACCATCGCCTTGAACTCCTGCACCTGACCACCCGGATTGGGGTTGGAGCTGTACTTGGAATCCGGTGCGAGGAAGGCGATGGTGTTGTAGCCCCAGTAGTTGGACAGGCCCTTGTCGACCAGGGTGGAGTCGTTGGCGAAGTGGTGCACCGGCATCAACTCGATCGCGGTCACGCCCAGCGACTTGAGGTGCTCGATGATGACCGGATGGCCCACCGCGGCGTAGGTGCCGCGGATCTGTTCGGGGATGTCGGGATGCGTTTGCGTCAGGCCCTTTACGTGCGCCTCGTAGATGATCGAATCGGCGTACTCGTGGCCCGGCGGCCGGTCCACACCCCAGTCGAAGTACGGGTTGATCACGACGCACTTCGGCATGTTCGGCGCCGAGTCGTCGTCGTTGCGGCTGTCGGGATCACCGAAGTTGTAGCTGAACAGCGACTGGCCCCAGTCGAATTGGCCGTCGATGGCCTTCGCGTACGGGTCGATCAGCAGCTTGTTCGGGTTGCACCTGTGCCCTGCCGCCGGCTCATACGGGCCGTGTACCCGGTACCCGTAGCGCTGGCCGGGCTCGATGTTCGGGATGAAGCCATGCCACACGAACGCGTCGACCTCGGGCAGCGTGATCCGGGTCTCGGTGCCCTGGGCGTCGAACAGGCACAGCTCGACCTTTTCGGCGGCTTCGCTGAACACCGCGAAGTTGGTGCCGAAGCCGTCATAGGTGGCGCCCAGCGGGTAGGCCTTGCCCGGCCAGATCTCCACGGGCGCGGCTTGGGCGGTGGCGGCTTGGGTCAATGCACACTCCAGACGACGAACGAACAGACCAACGGAACCATACGGGTGTGCCCGGTGAGGCAACATCACAACCAAATCGCACCGAAGCCCGCCAGCGCAGGGAGATCATGTGGCCAGCCGTCCCGACCTGCCCACTTTTCGGACGTTGTGGGCCGACGTCGACGATGGTGTGGCAACTGTCACGCTCAACCGGCCGCGGCAGCGCACTGCGGTAACGGCCGGCTAGGCGATTTCGACGCCGGCCTCGCGGAGGTCGGCGACGGCCCGCTCGGTCGACTCGGGCGCGACACCTGCCGTCAGTTCGAGCAGCACCCGGGTGGAGAAGCCGTTGGCCGCGGCGTCGGAGGCGGTCGCCTTGACGCAGTGGTCGGTAGCGATGCCGACGACGTCCACCTCGTCGACCCCGCGCTGGCGCAGCCAGTCGGCCAGCGACGTGCCGTCGTCGTCGGTGCCTTCGAACCCGCTGTAAGCGGCCGAGTACTCACCCTTGGTGAAGACGGCCTCGACCGCGTTGAATTGAAAGTGCGGATGGAAGTCGGCGCCGGCGGTGCCGACCACGCAGTGCCGCGGCCAGGACGTGACGAAATCCGGGTTGTCGGAGAAATGGTCGCCGGGATCGACGTGAAAGTCCTTGGTGGCCACCACATGTGCGTAGTCGGTCCGACCGGCGAGCAAGTCGCTGATGGCCGCTGCGACGTCGCTGCCTCCGGTGACAGCCAGCGAACCGCCCTCGCAGAAGTCGTTCTGGACGTCGACGATGATGAGCGCCTTCATCCTTCCGACGCTACCCGCCGAACAGCAGGTACAGCCCGGTGAACGTGTAGCCCACCATGACCAGCATCATCGCGAGCTGTCCGGTGAGTTGATAGCCGGACGGCAGGATCCGCAGCGCGCGGTCGTGCGCCGCGACCACCCCCGCGATGTGGCCGGCGACGACGAACCCGACCTTGAGGCTCGAGAGCACCGCGGGATGTTGGGACAGGAAGTAGCTGACCTCGGCGTTGCCGAGTCCGAGGAGGTTCCAGCCGCGGCCCAGCGGATCGGCCAACAGGATGATGGTCTGCTGTCCACGCTCGATCAGGTACGTCAGGTAGTGGGCGAACACATATCCGATGACGATCGGGATCAGCGAATGCGCCATCAGGCCGGGCAACTGGCGGCGGCGGTCGCGGTCGACACCGCCGGTGGCGATCGACGCGAGCCAGAACGTGCAGGCGACGATCGCGGCGAACGAGAACAGGCCGGCGGTTCTGATGAGGGTTGCCGTGAACTCGGACGAGGAGTTGTCGTCGACGAAGTTTCGCCACGCCGGCATCGCCGAGAAGCTGTCGAACGCAGTCGATCCCAGTAGCACGGCGACGACCGCGACGGTGCCTGGGCGCACCGGTAGCGACGGAAGGTGGTCGAACGGGTTGCCGATCGCGATCCGGCCGGTGTCGGGGTCGCGCCGAAACGGCGACAGCCGTGATGCCACCACGCTGTACACCTCGAACGGATCGGCCCGCGCGCACCACCGCTCACCGCAGCAGAGCGCACCGGCGAGGGTGACTCCGAGGTAGATCAGCAGCCAGATCCGAATGGCGGTAAGCGAACCCGGTTCGGGGCTGGCCAGTTCCAGCCAGACGAACGCGAACAGGCCGAAGACGGCCGGCCAGTATCCCAGCCGCGCGGGGTAGGTCAGGCCCAGTGAACGACTGCCCACCAGCCGAAGAACCGACCGCACCGGCGATATCGCCCGCCACACGGGCCCGATGACCAGCGACACCGCCACCAGGCCCACCCACAGCAAGACGTAGAACACCCCGGGTAGCGGGTTTCTCTCGTCCTGGGGACCCGCGACCGCGGCGATGCCCACCCACACCGCGAACGCCAAGCCGGCCAGCGCGACGATCCACCGGGTCAGCGGCGCGTCCACCACCGTCGACACCCAACGGGGAAGGGGCCGAACGGAATTGGTCGGATCGAACCGTGGCTTCCGCCAAGCGAGCGCGACCACCGCGAACGTGAACGTCAACGCCCACGCCGCACCGATCAGCGCGTAGGTGAAGGGGATCGGCAGATCGGTCGAACCGCCGAGACCGTGGGCCAGTACGGAAACCGACGGCCCCGGCATCACTGCTGAACTTGGACGGTGGCGACGACGCGGTTCAGCTCATGCAGTTCGATCTCGACGTTGCCCGGCACTTCCACGGTGAACTGGAACTGTTGTCCGGGCTTCGGCGCCACCTTGAACGTGTGCTCAGGCACCGAGTGCACGTGAAGCTCGTCGGCCGCGTCGCTGTTGACCCGCAGCACAATCGGCTCGTTCACCTTGCCTTGTACCTGCGCGTTGGTGGGAGTGACGTTGCCGCCCTCGATGGTGATGTCGATGGTGAGCCGATCCGGTGGCCGCTGCTGGTCGGGCATGTCCGACGGGCTCACCGTCGCCTGCGCCGGACTGCCTGCATCGGTGTCGGTGTTCTGCGAGCCGCCGCATCCGGCGGCCAGGAGTGTCAGGGCGGTCACGATGCCGATTACGGATCGTCGGCGCAGTGTCGGTGTCACGGTGTCCCTTCGTCGGTCGGTCGGGTTTCACGTTTGCGCCGGTTCTTCACCGCGATGTACACCACCACCCCGGCGACGACGATCGCCGGTGCGAAAGCGGGCACCGCAAGCCACACCGGGTGGTCGGCCAGAATCAGAACATCTGGGCCGTCCGCTGCGCCGATCATGCTTGGGCGGTCGGTTGTAGTTCCGCTTCGCTGCCGGAGGGTTCGCTGTTGTTGATCCGGCCGCCGCCCCAGGTGACGCCCGCGACCATCGCGAGGCTGCAGATCAGCACGATCAGGCAGCCGATCAGCCACAGCGACTGGGGGATGTCCGGGCTGCGCTCACGCTGCAGGATCGTGATCTCGGCGACGAAGGGGCGTGTCATCGACGCCTCGGCGGGCACCTCTTCGGCGCCGATCCCCGGATCGCCCGCAAGATAGATCGGCACCGCGGCGAGCGTGCGCCCGTCGTGCACGCGCAGCAACGTCTTCCACGTACCGGACACCGGCATCGGTTCCGTGGAGCGGTAGTGGCCCGGTCCCACCTGTTGGAGGTGGTCGATGAAGATGCCGCGGTCGTTGGGCAGTTCACCCTGCCAGCCGAGCACGGAAACCCAGTTCGGATCGTCACTCAGCAGGTTCGCGGGCGTGATCTGGACGTCCGCGGTCACGTACCGCTCACCCTCGGCGTTCGGGGCTTCGGTGAGAGTGATTGCCGCCGAAGCACTTTCGGGGACGTCATAGCGGAGCCCGTTTGCCGTTGCACCGCCGATCGCCAACACCGTCAGCACGACGAGGCCGACCCCGACGGCCCGGCGGGGTAGCCGCTGTGAGGTCAACACCATGCCGACCATCGCGCCGCACGCGCCGACGAGCACCGCCACCGGCACCGCCATGGCCAATGCTTCCGGCCAGATGCTGGTGGGCCACGGCAAGTGATAGACGGCGTTGATCCAAAGCGATTCCAGCCACAGCCCCACGGTGCCGATACCGAGGCCGGCGACCAGACCGAACACGATGGGCCGCTTCAACAGAGGGGTCAGTGCCAGGAGTTCGACGACCACTGCCGGCCCGAGGTAGAGCGGGAACCAGTTGATCGGCGCATCGAGGACGGGACCGACCGCCAGCGCGACCAGGCCGCGCAGCCCGATCGCGATGATCGCAGCGAGCAGGGCCGCGCCTCGGCCCATGTAGATGCGGGCTGCCACCAGCGCCAGCGCCGCGGCGGCCGCGATCAGCATGGGCTGGAACACCTGCCGGAACTGCGGCACGCCGAAGTCGAATTCGATCTGGTAGACGGACGCGCCGATGAGCACGCCGGCGAACGCCAGGTACTGCACGAACTTGAGTCCGATGCCGTCGGGTGGGGTGTCCGCCGTCCGGACGCGCTGACCTTCCTTCTCCAGGTACGCGGCGGCCAGCGTGGAGAAGCCCGCGCCACCGATCATCATCAGGTGGGTGGGTCCCCACAGCGTGACGTCCTGGCCGAAGATGCGGTGCCAGATGTCGTCGAGCGGGAAACCCATCAGCGCGTAGAGCCCGCAGCCGGCCATCACGATCCCGCCGACCGGTGCGTACCAGTCGTCGGTGATGCGCACGGCGGACGGACCGGGCCGGTCATAGGGCAGCACCATCGCGGTGCAGCCCGCGACGAAGATGCCGAACAGACCGATCAGGATGAAGTAGTGCGCCGGATTGGCCAGCGCGCCGTCATCACGGCCGTTGCCGATGTGCAGACTGACGTCCCAGATGAAGCCGAACAGGGCGCAGATGATCGACGCGATGAACAACGCGATCGGCAGGGCCACCCACGACGGCCGCTTGAACCGCCGCCCGGACCAATCGCCGAGGCTAGCCAACCAGGTGATCTTGTGGTTGCGGTGCATCCAGCCGATCCACAACAACAACGCCGCGACCACCGCGCCGGCGACCGAGAGGCCGATCACTTCGTTGAGTGCGGCACCACCGCCCTCGTCCTGCGCGACGAACGAAATTTCCGCAGTTCCCGTCATCTGCCCACCTGCTGACTGTCGGAGGAAACTTCTTACTCGTCGGTAATGTTGCCAGAAGCCGCCGACCCGAAACCAGAGGTATCAGGTGGCGACGACGCGAATTGTCTCAAGCGAGGTGTCTGCCGCATCGGGAATGTTCATACCCGCTTTCAGTCCGGTTCGTAGATAGTCGAGGACCGCTTCGTTCAGCAGTTCGCCGGGGACGACCGCCGGGATACCCGGTGGATACGGGGTGATCTGCTCGGCGCAGACGCGCCCGCTCGCCTTCTCGATCGGCACCTCCTCGACCGGCCCGAAGAACGCATCACGAGGCAGTTCGACGGTCTCCAGTTCGATCTCCTCGGGCGACGGCAGGTGCATCGGTGGGGGCGGATCGAAGTGGTTGGCCTGCTTGCGCCACGCCCACAGCGCGTCGAGCAACCGTTCGGCGCTGGCCTTGTTGTCGGCGAACGACATGGTCGCCAGGATGCGCCGGTGATCGCTCATGCCGAGGTCGAGCTGCTTGTGTTCACGCAGCCAGTCGTGCGCCTGATAGCCGGACGTGCCGGTGGCGGAGACGTCGATGAGGATCTGCAGGCGGTCGAGGTCGTGGGATGCCTCATTGCCGAGCAGTTCATCCTCCATCACCGCGACGTCGGGGATGAGGCCGATGTCCTGGCGTAGCTGTCGCGCGAGTCCCAATGCGTCGCCGAGCAATTCGTGGCCGCACTCGACCATCTGACGGCGCCAGCCGTCCATCGCGGCATAGATCAACACGTTCGGGCTGGTCGTCATCAGCAGGTCCGCGCACGCGGAGAGACGGTCCTGGTCGACGAGGTCGCCCTGCAGATGAAAGACCGAACCCTGCTCGAAACCGGCGCCCATCTTGTGCACGCTCACCACGCAGACGTCGGCCCCGGCGTCCATCGCCCAGGTCGGCAGGTCTTCGTGGAACGGCAGGTGTGCGCCCCAGGCCTCGTCGACGATCAGCGGCTTGCCGCGTTCGTGGCAGACCTCGGCGATTTCGGACAGGTCGGTGCAGGTGCCGTACGCGCTGGGGCTGACGACGAGGGCTCCGGCGGCGTCGGGATGACGGTCCCAGGCGTCGCGGAAGTCCTGCGCCGACGGCGGATGGCTGAAGTGGCGCTCGGCATCCCAGCGCGGGGTGACCCATCGCGGCTGGACACCGGAGAAGATGAGGCCGGCGACGATGGACTTGTGGCTGTCGCGGGGGACGAGCAGCCCGCCGTCCCCGCCGGCGACGGCCATCATCGCGGCCTTCACCGAGAGTGAACTACCGCAGGTGGAGAACCAGGCGACCTCGGCGCCGACTGCTTCGGCCATCAGGTCCTCGGCGTGCTGAAGGTATTTGTTGCTGCTGCGACGGTCGTCGAGCCCGCCGTTGGCGAGCAGGTCGTCGGCGAAAGCTTCACGGCCGAGGACCTCGAGAACGCGGGCGTCGGTGCCGCGCCCCTGCCGGTGGCCCGGCGGGGTGAAGCCATAGCGGTTCCGGTTTCGGTAGTCGACCAGCGCGTTTAGCAGCGGCGCTTCTGATTGATCCATGTGGCTCACGGCTTGAGGATCACCTTGACCATGCCGTCCTCCTTCTTCTGGAAGCTTGCATAAGCCTCGGGTGCTGCGTCCAGCGGAAGCCGGTGGGTGGCGAACTGCTCGAGGCGCAGGGGGTCCTCGGCGGTCAGCAGCGGCATGATGTCGGGCACCCACTTCTTGACGTTGGCCTGGCCCATCCGCAGCTGAATCTGCTTGTCGAACAACGTCATCATGTTGATCGGATCGGCGGCGCCGCCGTAGACCCCGGACAGAGAGATGGTGCCGCCGCGGCGGACCAGGGAGATGGCGGAGTTCAACGCGGCGAGCCGGTCGACGCCGGCATTCTTCATGACCACGCGGCCGATCGGCGAGGGCAGGAACCCGCTGGCGGTCTGCATGGTTTCGGCGACGGGCGAACCGTGCGCTTCCATTCCGACGGCGTCGATGACGGAGTCGGCGCCGCGACCGTCGGTCTGGCTCTTGACGACCTCTTCGGCGTTGTCGGTGCGGAGGTCGATGATCTCGTCGCAGTAGGCGCGGGCGCGTGAAATCCGTTCGTCGACCAGATCGACGCCGATCACCTTGCAGCCCTTGCGATGCGCCGCGATACGGCAGGCCATCGAGCCGATCGGCCCGAGGCCGAGGACGACGAGGGTGCCGGCGTCGGGCACGGCGGCGTACTCAACGGCCTGCCATGCGGTGGGAAGCACGTCGGAGAGGTAGACGTAGCGGTCGTCGGGCCCGTCCTCGGGCACCTTGATGTGGGTGTACTGAGCCTGCGGGACCCGCAGATACTCCGCCTGTCCGCCGGCGACTTCGCCGTAGAGCTTGGAGTAGCCGAACAGTGCGGCGCCGGTGCCTTGATCGCGGTTCTGCGTGGTCTCGCACTGGCTCTGCAGGCCGTGGTCGCACATGAAGCAGTGCCCACAGGAGATGTTGAACGGGATCACGACGCGATCGCCGGGTTGGAGGCCGTTGACCTCGCGGCCGACCTCTTCCACGATGCCCATCGCTTCGTGGCCGAGGATGTCGCCGGGAGTCATGAAGGCGCCGAGCACTTCGTAGAGGTGCAAGTCCGAGCCGCAGATGTTGGTGCTGGTGACCCGGATGATCGCGTCGGTCGGTTCCTTGATCGCCGGATCGGGCACGTCGTCGACGGACACCTTCCGCCGACCCTGCCACGTCACTGCTCGCATGGGGCCCTCCTGATTGTCTGGAGGAGGCGTGCCCGCTGCGGAGGGTGTCTAACCCTGCGGGTCCGGAGGTGTCAGACGGAGGCTGGCTGTCGCTTCGAACGGTGCCCGCGGACACCGCGCGATCGAGCGAACGGCGGTCCAGCGCGCGACGGTCTGGCGAACGGCGATCTAGCTGGCTGTCGGGCGCGCAGCGACTTACATGCTGCGGTGATCTGGCCATGCACTGACCCAGGTCGAATTCTGTTGATCCTCAACTGGTTCAGCGTTGGCGCGGTGTTGGCCGGTGGCCGACTCAGTTGGGCGGTTGTGGGGGTTGGGGTTCGAAGGGGTTGTACCACCACCAGTCGGCGCGTTCGCCGAGGGGTCCGCGCCAGGGTGGGACT